>JAIXYP010000003.1 GCA_027490155.1 Cytophagaceae bacterium
GCTGGTGGCCCAACTACGTTTAACACTGGCGGCTCGGTTACGTTGACTGCCCCTGCTGGGTTTGCCTACATCTGGTCTACCAATGAGACAACCCAATCAATCGTTGTTTCGACAGCTGGCAGCTATACGGTCAAAACCATTGCTAATGGCTGTACCTCGACAACGAGCGCAGCCACTGAAGTGACGGTTAACGCGCCACTCAATTCCTTCATCTTCACAGGTGTTGGTCCGTGGACGGATATAGCACGTTGGTCTAGCGGTGTTGTGCCAACGTCTACAGACTCGGCTACAATCGCAACAGGTGCCATTGCGACAGCAGTATCTGGTTTTGAAGTTAAGTCACTTCTGATTCAGGCTGGTGGTACTTTGGTTAACAATGCGCCAAATGCGTCCTTTAACAGCGCCCTCACGATCCGTAACATCCTTAACAATCAGGGTACGATCACAACGACGAACCTTGGCAACGAGGGCATCGCAATCGGTGGTGGCTCAATCAATCCGGCCATCATCAAAGGCAACGCCTTTGGCCTGAACCACCTACGTGTATTGTCTGACGCCTTGATTGATGTTGACCTAGACGTCCGCAAACTGTTTGATCCGCAAGGCTTCCGTGTTGACCTCAATAACCGTCGCCTGACGCTCAAGTCAACAGCTGCCAACACTGGCCAAATGATGCAACCTCTTGGCTTCACGCTGGTCAATGCATCCAACGTCACTGTCGAGCGTTATATGGCCCCAAGCCTAGCGAATGGTGGTGGTGCCTGGATCTGGGTTGGTGCCCAAACGCAAGGTCAAGCCGTAAGCCTTTGGGCCCAAAGCAATCCTTATGCTGTGGCTACCTACACAACGCCAAACTCCCCAACAGGATCTTCGATCTACACGCTTGACCCAGCTTTCACACTGGCAGGATCAAATGGATACCGCAAACCAACTGGTCCTACACAAACAGCTGGTGTTGGTGTTGGTCACCGTGTCTGGTTCCGCACGACGGAGTTCTTCACGGGTGCTGCAGCTGGTGTCTGGAAATCAACCGGAACCCCGAAATTGGGTACCCATACCTTCCCGCTGCTCTACTGCGGTGGCAGCAACTGTGCTGCTGCTGGTACTGCTACCGAAAATGGTTGGAACCTAATTGCTAACCCTTATGCCGCAACGATCGACTGGGATGCTGCAGCTGGCTGGTCTAAGTCTGACATCTATGATGCGACCTATGTCTATCGCCATCGGTTCAGCAACACGGCCTCTTATATCAGCGGCGTAGGTGTCAATGGTGGTACACGTTACCTAGCTTCTGGCCAAGGCTTTATGGTCTGGGCTGATGAGCCAACTGCAACCCTGAGCATCAACCCACGCGCGATTGATGTGACAGTAAACCCTGCCATCCAGCGCCAAGGTGTTGTTGCGGATGTCCTGAAACTCAACATCGTTGGTGCGAGCAATGCTGACATGCAAGACCAAATTGCTATCCGGTGGGATGGACAAGCCACTACAGGCTTTGACCGTAACCTCGAGGCTCGCAAAATGGCTACTGCAACAGGCGTTAACCTCTCATTCTTGATCGGTGTGACGCCAATGGCCATCATGGCCGAGGCGGTGCCGACCACAACCACCACCTATCCAATAGCGCTCACTGCCCCACAAGTTGGTACCTATACCATCAGCTTCGAGGGTCTTGCAAGTCTCAGCAATCCACAATGGTCGCTATACTTGCTCGATAGCCAAACTGGTATTAGCACATTGGTAACCGAAACAGCAACTTACAGCTTCACGGCTGCACAGGGTGCCAATAACGGTCGCTTTAGCCTGGTGCTGAACCCAGCAGGTGTTACAACCCTAAGCAGCACGATCAGCAACAAAGTGATGCTATCGCCAAACCCTGCTGCTTCTGTTGTGACCTTGCAATTGGCTCATGCCGTGACGAAGGCGACCACCTTCCGGATCAGCAATGCCATTGGCCAAGTGGTCATGACGGTATCAATGCCTGCTAACGCTACTGAGCTCAATCTAGACCTATCGACCCTAGCCAATGGCGTCTATATGGTACAGGCCACTGGCTTTGGTGTTACTAAACTGGTGAAAGAATAGTGCCGATTACCCTAAAACCCAACCTATGAAAAGTGGGCACTGACTGAAAGCCCAACAAATTGTGTCTTGACCCGTAACTCAAGAGACGATCCGATAATTGCACAGGAGGGAGCCAATGGCTCCCTTTTGTCGTTTATGGGCAGACCATTCTGACCTCCGTTTGGAACAAAATTGCCAGTGATAGTGGGGTTTTTAAGGCCGATTTTGTCGTTCGTGTACATAGATCTGTCGTTCGTGCACATTTCGGGTCATAGGACCTGTATGGGATCTAGGTTTGTTGCTAGTGCTAATTCCTTAAACCCAATCGACAAGGATGCACGCGGTCTTTATTACAAAGACCGGTAGGCATCCTTTAGTTCTTATTCCCAGCAGCCAGCTCCACTGCCTAGTCAAGCTCGTCTGATGACGTGCTCGAAAGGCCCGCAAGTTGGCCAACTACATAAACCTGAATACAAAATGAAACGTGCCTTTTCAAGCCTTAGCCTTCCACTTTGGCTCTTTCTGATTAGTTTTATTTGCTTTGGCCATGTAAGTACGGCTGCGGTTGGAGCGTCAATGCCCAAAACACCTTTGTCTGGGAGGGAATTCACCAAGCCTTCAGCCAGCCTTGTTTTGGCTGGATTTAAGGGTCCAGTCATGGGTAGGACACATGCGAATTATAAGGCAATTTTACCTAACTGCACAACACCAGGTACGCCCACAATCACCGCTGGCAGCCCAACGACATTTTGTCCTGGTGGCTCTGTCACGCTGTCTGCTGTGCCAGAAGGTCCTATAGTCAGCACTTTAGCTGGCGCCGCAGGCGGATTTGGAGGATTCGCAAATGGCCAAGGGCCCATAGCTCAGTTCAATTCGCCAGAAGGCGTTGCGGTGGATGCTGCTGGCAACGTCTATGTCGCTGATCAAGCCAATCATCTTATTCGCAAAATCGATCCAACTGGGCTGGTTAGCACTCTAGCCGGCTCATCACAGGGATATGCAGATGGCCAAGGGTCCGACGCTCAGTTTAATCAGCCAAAGGGAGTTGCCGTTGACGCTGCAGGCAATGTCTATGTGGCTGATTATGGCAACTACCGTATCCGCAAAATCGACCCAACAGGTCAGGTAAGTACCTTGGCTGGTTCATTGCCAGGTTCATCAAATGGTCAAGGGACTTCTGCCCGATTTAATCTCCCGATGGGCGTCGCTGTCGATGCTGCTGGCAATGTTTATGTCTCAGACCGTGGCAATCATCGCATTCGTAAAATCACCCCAACAGGCTTTGTTAGTAATTATGCTGGTACAACAGCAGGAAATACAGATGGCATAGCTTCAGTTGCAAAGTTTAATAGTCCTTATGGCGTGGCTGTGGATGCTGCTGGCAATGTTTATGTGGCTGACTACCTCAATACACGCATTCGTAAAATAGACCCAACAGGATTTGTCAGCACCCTAGCCGGCTCAACATTTGGCTATACAGACGGACAAGGGGCAGCGGCCCAATTTTCTCACCCTACGGGCGTGACCGTCGATGGGGCTGGTAATGTCTATGTAGCAGACGCTGCAAATAATTTGATTCGTAAAATCGACCCAACGGGGCTTGTCAGTACCCTGGCTGGTTCATTAGGAGGATTTGCAGATGGCACGGCGGCAAATGCTATGTTTCAATTTCCTTGGGATGTTGCCGTAGATGCCGTAGGGAAGGTTTATGTAGCAGATGCGGGTAACCAAATCATTCGTACGATTACACCACAAGTTGCTATCACGGGATATCTCTGGAGCAATGGCGAAACAACAGCAAGTATATCAGCAATCGCCGCAGGCAGCTATTCGGTCCAGACCATAAGTGATGGTTGCACCTCCGCAGTCTCAGACCCCATTGTGGTCACACTGACTACGCCACCACCAACGCCAACCATAACTCTTAGCGGGTCAACAACGTTATGTAATGGTGAATCCTTAACCCTGACTGCACCTTGGTTTTATGAATACATCTGGTCCACTAACGAGACAACCGAATCTATCAATGTAACGACAGCAGGCACTTACACGGTCCGGACAATTGATGCTGGATGTACTTCGGCTGCCTCGGCACCTATTGTAGTAACGGTTAATGGTCCAAGCACGCCAACCATAACACCTAGCGGCCCAACGACTTTCTGTTCAGGTGGGTCGGTCATGTTAACAGCGCCAACTGGTTTTGAATATTTATGGTCAACCAACGAAACGACTGAATCAATTAATGTAACTGCTGGTGGTAGCTATACTGTCCAGACAATTGCAAGCGGATGTACCTCAGCTGCTTCCGCCCCCGTAGTGGTGACGCTATCATCTCCATCAGCACCGACAATTACTGCTAGCGGCCCAACAACTTTCTGCGTTGGTGGATCTGTAATGCTGTCTGCCCCTGCAGGTTTTGAATACTTATGGTCAACTAACGAGACAACACAATCAATTAATGTAACTGCTGGTGGTAATTATACTGTCCAGACGATTGCTAGTGGTTGTACTTCGGCTGTTTCCGCTCCGATAGGGGTTATTGTAAACAATCTTCCAGCAAGACCAACGATTCGTGTCACTGGTTCAACCACATTCTGTGCTGGTGGAAGCGTTTCTCTAGGTATTGCAGACCCAACTGCTTTGATGTTATGGTCAACTGGTGCCACATCACAATTCATTCAGGTAACGACTTCAGGAAGTTATACACTCCGATACATTGACTTCAACAATGGTTGCACCTCAGCTGTATCGGCGGCTGTGGTGGTGAATGTGTTGGCGGCACCAAGCATGCCAACCATAACACCTAATGGCCCAACAACCTTCTGTACTGGTGGTTCGGTTCTTTTAACGGCCCCTTTGGGTTTTTCCTATCGATGGTCTAACAATGCAACCTCCCGCTCCATCACCGTAACGAATTCGGGCAGCTATACAGTCCGCACAATCGCTAGTGGTTGTACTTCTGCTATCTCAGCGGCGACGGTTGTGACTGTTAATACTCCACCAAGCACACCAACCATCACGGCTGGTGGCCCAACAACCTTCTGCCCAGGCGGCTTTGTAACGCTATCAGCCCCTACAGGTTTTAGTTACCTTTGGTCAACTAATGAAACTAGCGAATCAATCAATGTAACTGGCGCTGGTAGTTATACTGTCCGCACAATCGCTAATGGTTGTACGTCAGCGGTATCAGCTGCGACGGTTGTGAACTTTAACACCCAACCAAGCGCCCCAATCATCACCCCTAGTGGTCCGACTACGTTCTGCACTGGTGGTTCGGTCACGTTGACAGCACCAACTGGCTTTGAATATTTATGGTCAACTAACGAAACGACTGAATCAATTAATGTACCTGCAGGTGGTAGCTACACTGTCCAGACGATAGCTAGTGGATGTACTTCGGCTGTTTCAGCCCCTGTGGAGGTAACAGTAAATACCACACCACCTAAAGCGAGTTTACAGGCACTTGGTTCTACCACACTGTGTACAGGAGGATCTGTGACATTACAGGCACCTGCATTTCAGCAATACATTTGGTCAACAAACGAGACTACCGAATTCATTACGGTTTCGACCGCTGGTACTTATTCCGTCAGGACAATCTCAAATGGTTGTACCTCGGCTGCATCAGATCCAATCGTAGTGACGCTAAGCAGTCCACCAAGCACCCCTACAATTACAGCTGGTGGCCCTACCACTTTCTGTACTGGTGGGTCAGTTATGCTCACAGCTCCTGCCTCTACTGCTACAGCAACAGTCAGCACCTTGGCTGGCTCAACCCTAGGCTTTGCAGATGGCCAAGGAACTGATGCTCTGTTTAGTAGGCCATATGGCATCGCCCGTGATGCTGCTGGTAATGTTTATGTTGCGGATCAGCTAAACCATCGCATCCGAAAAATCGACCCATCAGGTTTGGTCAGCACCCTAGCTGGATCATTCCCAGGCAATGCCGATGGCCAAGGCACCTCTGCCCGGTTTGCTTTTCCTACTGGCGTCTTTGTTGATGCTTCAGGTAATGTTTATGTAGCTGATCAGTTAAACCATCGCATCTGTAAAATCGATCCATCAGGTTTGGTCAGCACCTTGGCTGGCTCAACCCAAGGCTATGCCGATGGCCACGGCACTGCTGCTATGTTTAATTATCCTGCTAGCGTCGCGGTTGATGCTGAAGGGAATGTCTATGTAGCTGATCAGAATAACCATCGCATCCGTAAAATTGACCCATCAGGTTTGGTCAGCACCTTGGCTGGTTCAATTGTTGACTATGCTGATGGGCAAGGGGTTGACGCCCGGTTTAATAATCCTTCTGGCGTCGCGGTTGATGCTGCAGGTAATATCTATGTCGCTGATCAAGGAAACCATCGTATCCGTAAAATCGACCCATCAGGTTTGGTCAGCACATTGGCTGGTGCAACCGTAGACTATGTTGATGGGCAAGGTGTTGCTGCCAGGTTTAGGTTTCCTGCTGGCGTCGCGGTTGATGCTGCAGGGAATGTTTATGTCGCAGATGCTGGAAACCATCGTATACGAAAAATCGACCCAACAGGTTTGGTCAGCACCTTGGCTGGTTCAACACAAGGCTATGCCGATGGACCAAGCACTAATGCTCAGTTTAATACTCCTTTTGGCGTCGCGGTTGATGCTGCAGGGAATGTTTACGTGCCTGATTGGAATAACCATCGCATCCGGACCATCGCCAATCCAGCCGTCATCACAGGATATTTTTGGAGTAATGGTGCAACAACAGCCAGCATCACGGCAACCACAAATGGCAGCTATACAGTTCGTACGATTGCTAATGGTTGTACCTCTGCTGCCTCTGCAGCGACCGTAGTGACACTTACAAGCCCCCCTAGCACGCCTACCATTACTGCTGGCGGCCCTACCACTTTCTGTACTGGTGGATTTGTAACACTATCTGCCCCTGCTGGTTTCAGTTATCTATGGTCAAACAACGAAACGACCGAATCAATCAATGTAACATCTGCTGGCAGCTACACCGTCCAGACGATCGCAAGTGGTTGTACTTCGGTTGCCTCAGATCCAATCGTCGTTACGCTAAGTAGTCCGCCAAGCACGCCAAGCATCACAGCTGGCGGCCCTACCAATTTCTGTACTGGTGGATCAGTTACACTATCTACCCCAGCTGGATACGAATATCTCTGGTCCACTAATGAAACAACTGAATCAATCAATGTAACTGCTGGTGGTAGTTATACTGTTCAAACGATCGCTAATGGTTGTACCTCGGCTATTTCGACACCGATTGTGGTGTCGATTAGTGCAGGGCCTAGCACACCCACAATCACAGCCGGTGGCTCGACGACCTTCTGCGCTGGTGGCTCTGTCACGTTATCTGCCTCTGCTGGATATGAATATCTCTGGTCCACTAACGAAACAACTGAATCAATCAATATAACTGCTGCTGGTAGTTACTCGGTCAAGGTTATCAGCAACGGATGTACCTCTGTCGCTTCCGCACCAATTGTGGTGTCAATCAGTGGTGGGCCTAGTACGCCTACGGTTACTGCTGGCGGTCCTACCACTTTCTGCACTGGTGGATCTGTCAACCTATCTCTAGTTCCAGCAACTGTTATGGTCAGCACTCTAGCCGGTTCGACGGAAGGATTTGCAAATGGCCAAGGGGTCGCTGCTCAATTTAATCGCCCGAGAGATGTCGCTATGGATGCTGGCGGCAATATCTATCTGACAGACCGGGGTAACCATCTGATCCGGAAAATCGACCCAACAGGATTAGTTAGCACATTCGCAGGTTCTACTGCGGGTTATGCGGATGGCCAAGGGACAAACGCCATGTTTAATGGGCCGTCAGGTATCGCAGTAGATGCTGCCGGCAATGTTTATGTGACTGATGGGGGGAATAATCGTATCCGCAAAATCGACCCAACAGGGTTGGTTAGTACCCTAGCTGGCTCAACATATGGCTTTGCTGATGGCCAAGGGTCTAATGCAATGTTTCGTACACCTTACGGTCTTGCGGTGGATGCTGTAGGCAATGTCTATGTGGCAGACCAATACAATCATCGAATTCGGAAAATCGACCCAACAGGCCTGGTTAGCACCTTAGCTGGCTCAACACAAGGATTTGCAGAAGGTCAAGGAGCAGGTGCCCAATTTGGTTATCCTCAAGATGTCGCTCTGGACGCCGCTGGCAATGTTTATGTTACCGATGCCGACAACTTTCGAATCCGCAAAATAGACCCTTCTGGTCTAGTCAGCACCTTTGCTGGCTCTTCACGAGGATATGAAGATCGCCAAGGGACAAACGCTAAGTTTTATGATCCGACCGGAATCGCGGTTGACGCCGCTGGTAATGTCTATATATCAGATCTACTTATTCAACGAATTCGCAAAATAGACCCTACTGGTCAAGTCAGCACACTAGCTGGTTCTTCAGAAGGGTATGTTGATGGACAAGGTACTGACGCATTGTTTTATAATCCTTCTGGTCTTGCAGTTGATGCATCTGGGAAGGTAGTTGTTGTAGATGTAGGTAACAATAGAATTCGCGTAATCACTGAACCATCCGTCATCACAGGCTATGTCTGGAGCAATGGCGCGACTACGGCTAGCCTTAGTGCAACCGAAAGCGGCAGCTATACGGTCAGGACGATAAGCAATGGTTGTACATCTGGTACGTCTGCCCCTGTTGTCGTAACCGTGAATTCACCTAGCATGCCAAGCATCACAGCTGGAGGCCCAACGACTTTTTGCCCTGGTGGCTCCGTAACGCTATCTGCCCCTGCCGGCTTCAGCTATCTCTGGTCAAACAATGCGACCACACAATCAATCAATGTGACTGCTGCTGGCAGTTATACTGTCCGCACGATCGCTAGTGGTTGTACCTCTGCTGCCTCTGCTGCGACCGTAGTGACACTTACAAGTCCCCCAAGTACGCCTAGCATCACTGCAGGTGGCCCGACTACGTTCTGTCCTGGTGGATCAGTTACCCTAAGTGCCCCGGCTGGTTTCAGCTACCTCTGGTCCAACAACGAGACCACCCAGTCAATCAACGTAACCACTGCGGGGGGCTATAGTGTCCGCACGGTTGCTAGTGGTTGTACTTCAGCTACCTCTGCTGTAACGGTTGTTATAATAAGCAGCCCACCAAGTACGCCTACAATTATTGCTGGCGGCCCGACCAACTTCTGTACCGGCGGATCAGTAACACTATCAGTAGCTACGCAAAATGCCATGGTAAGCACCTTGGCTGGCTCATCTGCAGGATTTGCAAATGGCCAAGGCACAAACGCCATGTTTGATGCCCCAAGGGGCGTTGCTCTGGATGCTGCTGGCAATGTCTATGTAGCAGATGCTTTAAACCATCTCATCCGCAAAATCGACCCAACTGGTCTAGTCAGCACCTTCGCTGGCTCAACACAGGGATCAGCTGATGGCCAAGGGGTGGCGGCCCAATTTAACTCACCTCGAGACGTTGCAATAGATGTAGCTGGGAACGTTTATGTAGTTGACCAAAACAATCATCGCATTCGCAAAATTGACCCAACAGGTCTGGTTAGTACGCTAGCTGGCTCATCATCAGGAAATACAAATGGCCAAGGAGTAGCTGCCAAATTTAGCACTCCTACAGGCTTAGCTCTGGATGCTGCTGGCAATGTATATGTTGCAGAAAACCATCGCATTAGGAAAATTGACCCAACTGGTTTGGTCAGCACCCTAGCTGGTTCATCAATCGGATTTGCAGACGGGCAAGGGACTGCTGCCAGCTTTAATTTTCCTACAGGTATTGCAGTGGATGTTGCTGGCAATGTCTATGTAGGAGACCAAGGCAATCATCGCATCCGCAAAATCAGCCCAACTGGTCTGGTTAGTACCCTAGCAGGCTCATCAACCTCAGGGTTTGTAGATGGCCCTGGGGTTATCGCCCGTTTTAATGCGCCTTCGGGCCTTTCAGTAGATGCTGCCGGCAATATATATGTAGCTGATTTTTACAATCATCGCATCCGCAAAGTCACCTCAACAGGTGTTGTTAGTACACTGGCCGGTTCATCACAAGGATCATCAGATGGCCTTGCGACAAACGCATTGTTTAATAATCCTTTGAGCCTTGCCGTCGGTCCTGATGCGAGGATTTATGTGGCAGATCGTGGGAATCATCAAATCCGGATCCTCACACAACCAGTTGCCGTCACAGGATATCTTTGGAATAGTGGAGCAACTACTGCTAGCCGCACGATATCCGCAAGTGGTAGCTATACAGTACGTACGATCGCGAGTGGTTGTACTTCGGCTACCTCAGACCCTATCGTCGTGACCATCAATAGTTTGCCAAGCAGGCCGACAGTAACAGCAGGAGGCCCTACAACTTTCTGTACCGGTGGATCAGTTACATTATCTGCCCCGGCTGGTTTCAGCTACCTCTGGTCCAACAACGAGACCACCCAATCAATCAATGTAACAACCGCTGGCAGCTATACCCTCCGTACGATTGCTAATGGTTGTACATCCTCCATTTCGGCGGCGACATTAGTCACGGTGAACACCTCACCATCAACACCAAGCATCACCGCTAGTGGCCCTACGACTTTCTGCATAGGAGGTTCAGTAACGCTGAATGCCCCTGCTGGTTTCAGCTACCTATGGTCAACCAACGAAACGACTGAATCAATTAATGTAACTGCAGGTGGTAGTTATACCGTTCGCACGATCGCTAGTGGATGTACTTCGGCTGTTTCGGCTGCTGTTGATGTGACGGTTAACACCCTGCCAGGTACGCCAGGCATAACTGCTGGTGGCCCTACCACTTTCTGTACTGGTGGATCGGTAACACTATCTGCCCCTGCTGGTTTTGCCTATCTATGGTCTAACAATGCGACCACACAATCAATCAATGTAACTGCTGCTGGTAGTTATACTGTCCAGACGATCGCTAGTGGTTGTACTTCGACTGTTTCGGCTGCTGTTGATGTGACGGTTAATACCCCACCATTACCAACAACCATATTTACCTTCGGCTCTACGGCCTTGTGTAGCGGAGGATCAGTAACGCTCTATGCTCCACATGGTTATTTTTACCTTTGGTCTAACAACGCCACTACTGAAACAATTAATGTAACAACAGCGGGCAGCTATACTGTAAGGGTTATCATCAATGGATGTACCTCGGCTGCATCAGATCCAATCGTAGTTACGCTAAGTAGTCCGCCAAGCACGCCAACGGTTACTGCTGGAGGTCCTACGACTTTCTGTGCAGGTGGCTCGGTATCACTATCCATTGCGCCAGAAGATGCCATTGTGAGTACTTTTGCTGGCTCCTTTCAGGGTTCGACTGACGGCCAAGGAACTGCTGCACGTTTTTATCAGCCTAACGCCACAGCCATTGATAATGCCGGAAACATCTATGTAGCGGACTCTCGAAATAATCAAATCCGCAAAATCACACCAGGAGGTCTAGTCAGCACCTTTGCAGGCTCTACTAGTTCCGGATTTGCGGATGGCCAAGGAACTGCTGCTCAATTTAGTGGACCCTCAGGTGTTGCGGTTGACGCCGCTGGCAATATCTATGTTGCAGATAGGACTAATCGGCGTATTCGGAAAATCAGCCCCGAAGGACTTGTTAGCACCTTAGCTGGTAGTTCTACAGACGGATCGGCGGATGGTCAAGGTGATCTGGCATCGTTTTCCCTCCCATCTGGGATTGCTCTGGATGCTGCTGGTATTATATACGTAGCAGACCAAAACAATCATCGTATCCGTAAAATCGCGCCTGGAGGACTTGTTAGTACTTTGGCTGGCTCTACCGCCGGATTTGCTGATGGACAGGGCACTGCTGCACAATTTAATACCCCAAGGGCAGTCACAGTTGATGCTGCCGGTAATGTTTATGTAGGGGATGTTAGCAATCATCGCATCCGTAAAATCACGCCTGCTGGCCTAGTCAGTACATTAGCTGGATCTACCGGTGGGTATGCTGATGGTCAAGGATCAGCTGCGCAATTTCTCTTCCCTAATGGCGTTGCAGTGGATGCTGCTGGCAATGTTTATGTAGCAGACCTAGTAAACAATCGTATTCGTAAAATAAGCCCAACAGGGCTAGTAAGTACGTTGGCTGGTTCTACTCAAGGGTCTGCTAATGGGGTCGGCAGTCAAGCTAAATTCTCTAGTCCAAGCGGTGTTACATTAGACGCTGATGGTAATCTTTATGTTGCCGATTTTGACAATAACAGGATCCGTAAGATCACGATGCCTGCAAGCCCATCAGGATATGTCTGGAGCAATGGTGCTACAACGGCGAGCCTTAATGCCACCACAAGTGGTAGCTATACCGTCCAGACAATTAGCAATGGTTGTACGTCTGCTACCTCCACTCCTGTTGTAGTTACGGTGAATGCAGTTAGCACACCAAATATCACCGCTGGTGGCCCTACCACTTTCTGTAACGGAGGCTCCGTAACCCTATCTGCACCTGCTGGCTTCGGTTATCTTTGGTCAAACAATGCGACGACACAATCAATCAATATAACTACTGCTGGTAGTTATACAGTACGCACGATTGCTAGTGGTTGTACTTCGGCTGTTTCGGCTGCTGTTGATGTGACGGTTAATACCCCACCATTACCAACAACCATATTTACCTTCGGCTCTACGGCCTTGTGTAGCGGAGGATCAGTAACCCTTAATGCCCCGTATGGTTATGATTACCTCTGGTCTAACAACGCCACTACGGAATCTATTAACGTAACCACGCCGGGCAGCTATTCAGCCAGGATTATACTAAATGGTTGCACCTCGGCTGCCTCAAACCCTATTGTGGTGACGCTCAGCAGTCCGCCAAGCACACCTACTATTGTGGCTAGCGGCCCTACGACTTTCTGCACTGGTGGATCGGTTACACTCAGTGCCCCTGCTGGCTTTGCCTATTTATGGTCAACTAATGCGACCACCCAATCAATCAATGTAACTGCTGGCGGTAGCTATACCGTCCGTACGATTGCTAATGGTTGTACTTCGGCTGTGTCGGCTGCTGTTGATGTGACGCTGACGGCACCATTATCGGCGCCAAATGCTTTTGTACTTGGCTCATCTTTGATCTGCTCTGGCAATGGTGTTACGCTTGTGGCAATAGGTACTGAAGGTAATATTGTCTGGAGCAATGGTGATGATGGTAGTGTTATTTACGTAACGACCCCTGGTACCTATTATGCAAGGACGATTAAAGATGGTTGTTTAAGTGCCAACTCTGTACCTCTTATTGTCGGAGTGGGCACTGTGCCGAGCACCCCAACAATCACGGCTAGTGGCTCAACTGCTTTGTGTTTGGGTGACTTTGTTACCCTAACAGCTCCTGCTGGTTTCAGCTACCTCTGGTCCAATAATCAGACCACCCAGTCAATCTTTGTATCTGGAAGTGGTAGCTACACGGTCCAGACGATCAGCAATACTTGTACCTCTGCTGCCTCAGCGCCAATTGAAGTAACGGTGGGCCTCCAGCCTGCTGACCCAACCGTGACTGCAAGTGGACCAACATCCTTCTGTACCGGCGGATCTGTTACGCTATCGGCACCTGCAGGCTTCAGCTACCTATGGTCAAACAATGCCACGACACAATCAATCGATGTAACGACTGGTGGTAGCTATTCTGTCCAGGTTATTAACAATGGTTGTAGGTCTGCATTTTCTGCTCCTGTTGTGGTATCGGTGGGTACACCGCCTACTGAACCAATTGTGACCGCTAGTGGCCCAACAACTTTCTGTACTGGTGGATCGGTAACATTATCTGCCCCTTCTGGTTTTGCCTATCTATGGTCAACTAACGAGACTAGCCAAGCGATCGATGTATCGACCACTGGACTTTATTCCGTCCGGACTATCCTGAATGGATGTACCTCACAAGTGTCAGAAGTGATTTTTGTGAATGTAAAAGCTGCACCTGCCACGCCGATAATTAGCGAGCAGGGTCTAACAACCTTCTGTGCTGGCGGCGGGGTCATTCTATCTGCCTCAAATGGTATTGACTACATCTGGTCTACCAATGAGACAACTGATGTTATCTATGTAACAACCTCTGGCAGTTATACAGTGCGAGCCATAGTTGGCGGATGTACTTCGGCTGTATCGGCACCGATGGTGGTTACTGTCAATACGCCACCAAGCACGCCAACAGTGACTGCTGGTGGCCCGACTACCTTCTGCTCGGGCGGCTCCGTTACCCTATCAGCTCCTGCTGGTTTCAGCTACATCTGGTCTAACAATGCCACGACACAATCAATCAATGTGGCCGCTGGCGGTAGCTATACCGTACGCACAATCGCTAGTGGTTGTACTTCCGCAGCCTCCGCGGCGATAGTTGTGACAATAACCAGCCCACCAACAACGCCTAGCATCACAGCTGGTGGACCTGCTACGTTCTGTACAGGTGGATCGGTAACATTGTCTGCTCCAGCAGGATTTAGCTATCTATGGTCAACCAACGCAACTAGCCAGTCAATCAATGTAACTCTAGGTGGTAGCTATGCAGTCCAAACAATTAGTAATGGATGTACGTCGGCTGCCTCTGCGCCAATTGTTGTAACTCTCAGCAGCCCTCCAAGCCAACCAACGGTGACAGCAGGTGGCCCAACTACCTTCTGCGGAAGCGGATCTGTTACACTTACGGCGCCTATTCAATTAAATATGAGTACACTCGCTGGCTCAAGTCAGGGAAATGCAGATGGCACAGGGGCTGCGGCTCAATTTAGGGGACCGAGTGCTTTGGTCCTCGATGCAAACGGAAACACGTTTGTTGTAGACGGATCCAACCACAGAATTCGGAAGATCACCCCAGCGGGTGAGGTCAGTACTTTTGCGGGTTCAACCCAAGGTTTTGCCAATGGTACAGGGGTAGCTGCAAAATTTGATACGCCAAGAGGTATCGCCATTGATGCCAACGGCAATCTCTATGTAGCGGACTCGCGCAATGCCCGGATCCGGATGATTACGCCAGCCGGGGTTGTCAGTACTTTCGCTGGTGCTGGCCCAGGATTTGGTGATGGATCTAGCTCTGTTGCTCGGTTTAGTAACCCAACAGGTGTGGCGGTCAATACAAATGGTGATGTGTACGTCGCCGATGTGTTTAATCATAAAATCCGGAAGATTTCTGGAGGGGTGGTAACCACTTTGGCAGGAAATACATTAGGATCTGAAGACGGAACTGGTGGCGGTGCAAGATTTAACAATCCAACCTGTGTGGCTCTTGATGGAAACGGTAATCTTTATGTTGCCGATCGGAGTAATAATAGCATCAGGAAAATCACCTTGGCGGGTGCCGTTGTGACGACAGTTGCCGGTGGCACCGTAGGAGATGTTGATGGTGCTGGCCTTTCGGCACAGTTCAATGGTCCTTATGGTATTGCAGTAGGTAATGATGGCAATATCTACGTCGTCGATCAAGTGAATAACAAAATACGGAAGATGACCCCAGCTGGCGTGGTGACCACTGTGGCTGGTTCAGGCTCTGGTTATGCTGACGGTGGTGTCGATGTGGCTAAGATGAACGCTCCTGCGGGTATTGCCCTTGATGCTAATGGTGCCGTCTACCTAGCTGACGTTGCTAATAATCGGATCAGGAAAATACAACAGGCTAATTACCTCTGGTCAACCAACGAAACGACGCAATCAATCACAGTCAATGCGTCAGGCAGCTACACTGTTCAGACCATTAGTAATGGATGTACATCGGCTGCCTCGGCTGCGACGGTAGTCACGGTGAACATCCCACCAACTACACCAAGTATCACTGCTGGCGGCCCGACATCATTTGTACAAGGAGGCTCAGTAACTCTACAGGCAAACTTAAGCGCAGGAACACCGCTCTGGTCAACTGGTGCCACAACGAATACGATCACGGTTAGTACCTCTGGAAGCTATACATTGTATGCTGTCTCAGGAACATGTTCGAGTACTATTAGCAGCCCTGTTGTCGTGACAGTTGTCACTACACCTCAATTCATATTCTCGGGCACAGGTCTCTGGACGAGTACTAGCAACTGGTCTGGTGGGCAATTGCCATCAGCGACGGACTCAGCTGTGGTTGCTACAGGCGCCAACGTAACAGTCGATGGCTTGCAGGTAGTCAAATCGCTAAAAGTGTTGTCTGGGGCCAATGTCAGGGTGCTTTCTGATCAGACAGTTAATCAGCTAACAGTGCGTGAGATATTTGATTGCAATGGCACTTTCAATAGTACTAGTAGCATGGTCCTAGGTGGTGGAAGCCGAAATGTGGCCATCATCAAAGGCAGCAGCCCGGTTACCTTTAGCAGCCTGCGTTTGGCGCAAAACACATTGGCTAACATGGCTTTTAGTATCACTGACTTGCTGGATATCGACCAGTATCAACTAGATGCCAATAGCCTAGCGATTACGCTCAAGTCCACCGTGGCCAAAACAGCTAACCTAGTTGCTAGTGGTGTGGGTGCGGTTGTTAACGGCAATAACTTCAAGGTAGAGCGATGGATTGATGCAACCAAAATGTCAGACCCAACTGGTGGATGGTGTTTTGTGGCTGCCCCTGTCCAGAACCAAACAGTGAACGTACTTGCTCAGCGGAGCAACACCTTCGCGTCCAACACCTTTAATCAATCATCTGCCTTAGGTGGGTCGGTCTATTTCTATAGCAACCAACGCATCAATGGCCGCCCTGATGCGAACGGATTTATCAAACCAATGAGTGCCAGCAGCAACTTGTCATTAGGCGACGGTGTGCGTGTTTGGGTTCGGAAACCTGTTGTCCTAGCGGCACCATTGGTTTTCCAAGGTGCGCCACGGACGGGAACCTTTACGTTCGGCAACTTGAGTTTCTGCTCGGGATCTTGCACCTGGACACCACTCCAAAATGGTTGGAACCTAGTAGGCAACCCCTTTGCAGCTGAACTGGACTGGGATAACACCACAACTGGTGCTTGGACCAAAACTGGCCTATCGAACGAAATCCATACCTGGACAAATAGGCCAACTGGTGCAGTCTACGCCTCTTATGTCAACGGTGTGGGTGTGAACGGTGGTCGGTCAGCAATTGCCTCAGGTCAGTCATTCTATGTGGTGGCTAATCAAGCAGCCCCAACCATGACGGTTAGTCAGCTAGCCATCAAACGGGATGGAGCCAATACGTTCCTACGCAGTGGTGTTTCATCTGACCCATTGGTTCGGATCAAGCTCATGTCTGGTACCGCCGAGCGTGATGAAGTTGCTCTTCGTCTCAATGCTGATGCTACTACAGGTTATGATGCCACCTCAGATGCTAGCAAGATGTTATCTGGTGGTCCGTCTTTGGCCTTGGTTGCCGCCGATGGCAAAGCTTTAGCCATCGATGCCCGCCCAGAAGTTGCAGATCAAATCATCCCGATTGACCTAGCCAAGCTAGCCGGTTTAGGGTTGCCAAACCTTCAGTTCACTGGCATCAATAGCCTAGGTCAGGGTAAACTTTATCTAGAGCACCCATCTATGCCAAACGCTATCTTGATCAGCGAGGGCATGACTTTTGACCTCAGCGACACCACCTACCACAGGGGGCTTCAGCTAAGGCATAGAGGCACCATCACTGGTCTTGGCCAAGGCTTGATAAGCTCATTGAAGCTCTATCCTAACCCAAGTAGTGGTCAGGTTACCGTCAGCGGACTGCCAGCAATGACAGCGGTCCTGATTAGCAATGCTCTTGGTCAAACCCTGATGACGGCCACCATGCCTGCCAATAGCACAGACCTTAGCCTAGACCTCAGCCGCCTGCCAAATGGCGTATATCTGGTGCAGGCCCCAGGATTTGGCGTTACGAAACTCGTGAAAGAGTAATTCTCATCACTAGTGCTGTTTGTATTTTGACGCAAAAAAGGGAGCTGATGGCTCCCTTTTTTTGGTCAAGGGGGGGTACTAACTGTACCCCCCCTTGGTGGGTGGTTATAGAACCGTAATGATGGTACTAAATCTTTGAAATCAGTAGGCCATAGAGTCAGTGAACTAGAGGTGCAGGCCTCTATTCTTTATATCAACCGCTGCCGTACAATGCCCCATGCCTCAAGGGCTTGGTTGGTTAGGCCCGTCGGGACTTGACGTTTTATCAAGAAAGCCTTGGCATCAGCGATGACCTCAAGCATGTTGTTAAGTAATGGCTCCCACTTGTTGACATCAGCTTCTTCTGCTAGGGCTGCAAGGTCTGACTTTGTGATGCCGCTTCGTTTGCCATTGATGCTCAAAACATGGCTTGCGCCACCGATTACCTGTTGGTTGATTGGGATAAATGTAAGGTCAAAAGCAGGAGCCAGTTTCCAGACTGGTTGGTCTGGGTTCGTTATGGTGTCAAGCAAGAAGCCTACATTTTTGGTGTGGTCATCTAGGTTCTGGATGGCGACATTGAAGGCTAGCCGCAGGAACAGTTGTTGTTTGGCTGCTGCACCAAGTCCGAGACGACGTGCAACATCTAGTAGCTCTTCGCCAGAGTGCCAAAACGTTGGTTGATCTCCGAAGGAAAGGTGTCGCATCGCATTCAGACTCTGGAAGTGTAGGCGTCTATCGTGTCCATGCCGATCAAAACGTTTGGTCATAAAGTGTGCAAGACTGCCAGTTGGACCAGTTTGTATCAGTTTGCATTCTGCCACATCAATGCCGATTGTGTGCGCCATATCAGCGATCGCTATTTCGAGCCTAGTAGCACCGAGAGGTTGGCCAAAACGTTGGTCGGTGATGCCATCAAACTTGATGATCCAGTGCTCAAAGCCTCCCTCTAGGACGGCATCATGTGGGCGCACTTCTTTAGTCTGATTATTGACTGCGATCAAGGCCTTAGCTCTTGCACCACCTGCTGAGGTCAAGATTGTGGTCACTTTATCAAGCAAGGTTATGCCTATTTTGGCCGTTGGATCATTTTGTCTTAGGAGGTTTCTGATCTCAAGATGTAGGTCCGCAAGGTCTAAATCCGTAGGCTTGGATGAGCCAATATCCATTGGTTTATGATAGGTCAAGGCTCCCATTCCTGTATTCCCAATGTATCTGAGTAGGTCCACTGGGTTTTTGATCTGGTTTAGTAAGAGATTGATTTTATGATTTTGTCCGATCATAAATAACCCAAACCGATCAGGTAGGGAGTCTGAAAGCAGCCCTGGCAATCCAGCAAAACCTTGATTGTCATCTAGGCTAAATGGACTTTTGAGCCGATGTAGTGGAAAGCTAAACGGTTTATGGGCCTGAGTTAAGGGCATCTGGAGTGGTGCCAGCTCAATGCCAAGCCTTACCCATTGTGGGTCAAACTCAAAGACAGCATGAGCCTCCTCTGGCAGCCATGTCACAGCCCCGATGGTTGTGCCCCAACCTTTAACGATAGCAGTATTGTTTTCCATAATTGTACTTATCAAAACTTAGGTCTAGGCAGGTTGGCTGGGAGCGGTTTGGGCTTCACAATGCGGGTGCCAGTAGCCCGTTTACGTTTGGCCCGAGCTAGTTTGGCTAGCTGCAGGGGGCTAATCATAGGCTTCACCTCAAAGACGGACCAGACGTCAAGACGCTTGATTGCATCCAAGACCTTGATGAGGGACTCGAGGTTGCCGCCCTTGCCATTCTCCAGCTGGGTTATCGTTTTGCGGCTCAGGCCAGATAGATGGGCAACTTGATCCTGCGACAAATTGGACCTAAGTCGCTCTTCTTTAAGGAAGGAGGCTAAGTTCTGTAGCAATTCGGATGGATGGGGAGCTTCCATACTCGGAGGATAAAGGTGATAGCTTGATGACTTAGGGTCGACGATAGCAAGTCTTAGGCTAATTTTAAATAGGGTTAGTCCAAAGGTCGGGACTTTTGAGATTAAACCCAAAGTTATGCATTATAATGTGTAGAAAACAACGCAAAAATTAACATAACGGTGTATTATGTATAGATTAGTACGCGCTAATGAACCACTAACAAGGTGTTACGGATCGATATCCAGGAATCATTAGCCTGGAATCTGCTATTGATTCCTGTCCTAACGGGTTTGGTAATTATCCCGAATAGGGTCATGACCAAAAGGGGGATTCAGATAGGACTTTTGGTTCTGCTAGTCCTTTATGCCATGATGCATAACCTTGACCATCTGACGGGACTATGCCTAAGGCCCCATCAGGTATGATCAGCTCAGGATACAATCAAAAAGGCACCTAGGTATTAAGCTAGGTGCCTTGGATAATGTTGAGCGCATAAGCATTATAGACTTGTAGCAAGCTTTACTCTGCCCATGCCCAGCTCACACCAGCTTTGGTATCTTTGATTGTAATGCCAGCCGCCTTTAGGTCAGCACGAAGCAGATCGACTTGTGCATAATCCTTGGCTTCTTTGGCCTTGATGTATAGCTTAATAATGGTCTGGAGTAACTGGTCGCCAGGTAGGTGTTGTGTTGGTAATATACCCAAGATGTCAACCATAAAGAGTCGATAGTTAGCCAAGAAAGCTCCTAGTAGCTCTGGTGCAACGGTGGCCACAGTTGCAGGCTGCGTTGCAAAGCTGTTGATCTTCTTGAGCATGTCAAACAAGTTGGCAACGACCATTGCCGTGTTGAAGTCATCAGACAGGGCGGCATAGTTATCAGCCATGTGTTTGGCAAGCTCCTGAGATAGTTTCTCGTTAGGTGCAGCGAGCTCTGTGGCTGGTTTGATGTCCTCGATAGCTCTCAAACCATTGAGCAACCTGATCAGACCTTTGGCAGCACCTTGCAGACCTTGGTTGCTAAAGTCCAACGTGGAGCGGTATTGGCTTTGGAGGATAAAGAACCGGACGGTCATCGGGCTGTATGCCTGTTCTAGCACAGGGTTGCTACCACTAAATAGCTCTTTGAGGTTGATGAAATTGCCGAGGGACTTGCCCATCTTCTGCCCATTGATCGTGATCATGTTGCAGTGCATCCAGTACTTGGCAGGATCATGGCCTAGGCCGGCTTGGCTTTGGGCTATTTCGCACTCATGGTGCGGAAACATAAGGTCCATGCCACCACCATGGATGTCGAAAGTGGTGCCGAGGTATTTGGTGCTCATGGCACTACACTCGATGTGCCAACCAGGGAACCCATCGGCCCATGGGCTGCGCCAACGCATAAGGTGCTCGGGTGAGGCCTTTTTCCAGAGGGCAAAGTCTAGAGGACCACGTTTTTCGGACTGGCCATCTAGGTTGTCACGGGTGCCACTCAGCAGGTCCTCAATAACCCGACCTGATAGCTTGCCATAATGATGATGTTTGTGATAGGCCTCAACGTCAAAGTAAACCGACCCTTCGGACTCGTAGGCAAAGCCAGCCTCCAGTATGCGCTGGGTGAGCTCGATCTGCTCTGGGATATGGCCACTAGCACGGGGTTCAATGCTGGGGTCCTGAATATTGAGGGCCCGCATATCGTCCAGAAAACTCAAGGAATATTGCTGGACAACCTCCATCGGCTCTAGCTGCTCTAGCTTGGCCTTGTTGCCGATTTTGTCTTCGCCATGGTCGGCATCGCCTAATAGGTGGCCAACGTCTGTGATGTTGCGAACGTACCGGACCCTGTAGCCTAAGTGGCGCAAAAAACGCACAACGACATCAAACGTAACGTAAGGCCGTGCATGCCCTAAGTGTGCATCCCCATAGACCGTTGGGCCGCAGACGTATAAGCCAACAAAACCAGGGGTGATGGGCTCGAATACGACCTTGCTACGCTGCAGGGTGTCGTATAGTTTGATTTCGGTCGTCGGTTTTGGGGTGGGCTCCATAGCTGGTCTGGGCAGTATCTGATGGGGCGGCAATGATGCCAACCCAGATACCACAAAACTAACAGAAAAGTCCTGTTGTTGGCAGCCTACTCACTCAACTCAAGCCAGCGCATGCCTAGCTCGTCCAGTTGCTCAGCGATTTGCTCGAGGGTTTTGGCAGCAGCGGCAAGTTCGTTATGCGGCATGTCGCCACTATTCATTTGGTTGGTAATGCGCACCTTCTCAGCCTCTAGTGCTGGGATCTTCTCGTCCAGTTGCTGAAGCTCTTGTTGCTCTTTGTAACTGAGCTTACGTTTGGCTGTACTGGTGTTTGTGGCAGTAGGTTTTGGCTGCTGAGGGACTGAAACCATATTGTCCTTAGCGGATGACTTGGCATTCGTTTTAGCGGCAGGCTTGGCATCTGACTTTTCATCTTGCTCGGCGCCACCGTCTGACAGCCAAGTACGATAGTCGGTATAGTTGCCACCAAAGTCACGGATATGGCCATTACCCTCGAAAACAAACAAGTGATCCACCAGCCGATCCATAAAGTAACGGTCATGGCTCACAACCACAAGCGTGCCTCCATATCCTTCTAGGAAATCCTCAAGGACGTTGAGGGTATCAATATCAAGGTCATTGGTAGGCTCATCTAGGATCAAGAAATTAGGCGCTGCGGCCAGAATCTTGAGCAACTGAACTCGCCTACGTTCCCCACCTGATAGTTTGCCGATGAGGCTATATTGGGTCTTGGGGGCGAACAAAAAGCGTTCTAGCAATTTGCTAATAGTGATCTGCTCGCCATTGCTGAGGCTGATGTATTCGGCTATTAGTCGGACTTCGTCAATGAGCCTGTTCTCGGGGTTGAGGGTGTCATCCTCCTGGCGATAGTAGCCCATTTTGGTGGTCTGACCAGGGTCCATGGTGCCACTGTCGGGCTGGAGGCGGCCTGTGATCAGGTTCAGGAAAGTGGATTTGCCCACACCATTTGGCCCGATGATACCGATGCGGTCCCCCTTCTTGAACACATAGCTAAACTTATCAAGCAGGACATTGCCACCAAGAGCGATGCTTGCCTTTTCGATCTCGAGGATTTTGTTGCCTTGGCGGCTGGTCTTGACGTCCAGCATCAGGCTATCCTTTTTGAGGTTGGTATGGGCCTTGGACTTGACATCCTCAAAGGCCTCGACACGGTATCGCGCTTTGGTGCCACGTGCTTTCGGCTGGCGTCGTATCCAGTCCAGCTCTTTGGTATATAGGTTTTTGGCCTTGGCTACCTCTGATGCAAGGATTTGCTCACGCTCAGCCTTTTTTTCCAGAAAGTAGGCGTAGTTGCCTTTGTAGCTGTAGAGCTGCTGGTTCTCGAGCTCCATGACCGTATTACAAACCCGATCTAGGAAATAGCGATCGTGAGTGACCAATAGCATGGTCGTGGCCGCGGTGCTAAGGTAGTTCTCTAACCACTCGATGGCCTGAAGGTCAAGGTGGTTGGTGGGCTCATCGAGCAAGACCAGGTCAGGTTCGGACAGGACCATTTGGGCCAAGGCCACACGTTTGCGCTGCCCACCAGATAGCTCATCACAAAGGGCGTCAAGGTCATGGATGTGGAGCCGACCAAGGACTTCGTGGGCACGGGTTTCGAAATCCCAACCTTGGAGCTCGTCTAGTTTTTCGAGGGCGGCAGATAGTGCATTGGAGGTAACCTCTGCATCTAGGTCGGTGCGTTCGGCATCTAGGAGGGCTTTTTCGTAGGCCACAACGGCTTGCGCCACGGGGCCTGCATTATCAAAAATCGCTTGGCCAACCGTGACCCCATCCCCAAAAGTGGGTGCTTGGCTGAGGTAACAAACCTTGATACCTTTCCGGATTGAGACCACACCGTTGTCAGCAGGTTCACCACCTGCCAAGATCCGCATCAGGGTGCTTTTGCCTGCTCCGTTGCTACCGATGAGGGCCACTTTGTCGCCTTGGTTAAGCCCAATGGTCAGTTGGTTGAACAGGACACGTTCGTTGTACGACTTATTGAGGTTTTCGGCCGAGAGAAGATTCAAAATACTGAGGGGGATGTTTGTGGTGCCTTTGACCACTGTTAGGCCACAAAGGTAGGTCCGAAAGCCCGTTTTGATTGCATGGCTATAGCTTGTTGGGTGGGTTAGGCTAACATGACAAGTTTCTTATACCTCATTCAAATACACCAATTGAACAAAGCAGTTGGGTAGGGAAGGGATATTCTCAAACTAATTGATCCATTGCTTATCAAATGCACAATGATCAGACAATGCCCTTAGATGGTAATCTTCTTTCGTCCAGCAGTTAACACATAAACGGTCATCCCGAGCACCACTAGTCCGATACTGCCCATCACAACCAAGGGGCGCTCTAGCCCAAGGTGGACCAGCATATAGGCATTAAGGGCTAAAAAAATAAGCGGTGGGAGAGGGTAGGCCCAAGTCTTGAAATGATGACCCGTAAGGACCTCTTTAGGTACGTCTAGGGTACCACGCTTCAGCGTAAAACGGAGACGGAAAACCGACAAGGTGGTGATCATCGTGAAAAGGCAGAGAAGTCCGCCAGAGAACACCAGCACTTGGTCAAAGGTTCCAGTCCAGATAAATAGAAGTGCGATGCCAAGTTGCATCAGGCTGGCAACCCAAGGGAGGCCATGGCTATTGCGACGTGCAAGCCAGCCTAATCCTTTGACATCCTGACCTAGGGCAGCTAGTAGTCTAGGCCCTGCGAAAGTCATGGCACTGATGGTGCTCACGAGCAATAGAGCGATCACGGCTGACATCCAGAGGCCAAAGTTCAGGCCAAATAGGTGGGTAATGGCAGCAGTGCCAACCTCTAGTTTGCCCGCTAAGGCCTGAATCGGGGCCATAGCCATAAAGCTGTAGTTGATGGCAGCATACAGCACCATTACGATGGCAGTGCCTCCTAGCAAGGCAATCGGGATGTTGCGCCGTGGGTTTTGGATTTCGCCAGCGAGGTAGGTAGCAGCGTTCCAGCCACTGTAAGCATAGGAGACATAGACCAAGCTAGTTGCAAAGTTGTTGCTGCCGATCTGGCCTAGGACCTCATGCAGGCCTAAGGTGGGGGTGGCTCCAGGTGCAAACACAATAGCCAACCCGATGATCAGGACCATCATCAGGACTTTGCCAATGGTAAAATAGATCTGGAACCGGCTGCCGACTTGTAACGATATGCTATGCAATATGGTCAACCCCAAAACCACTGCTGAAGCTACAAGCTGGACTGAGAGTCCCGGAATTAGGATTTGCAAATACTTGGCCATCGCAATGGCAGCCAAAGCTGTAGGGGCGCTAAAGCCCACTGTAGCAGACACCCAAGCGGAGATAAAGCCTAGGCCAGGATGCCATAGACGGGACAGATATTGGTATTCGCCACCAGAGGCAGGTAGATGTGTGGCGAGCTCGGCATAGGTCAGCGCCCCACAGATTGCGATCAGGCCACCCACTAGCCAAAGTGTCACAATGGTAACCCAATCTGTAAGGCCAAATAGCTGAAAACCCAAGCTAGTAAACACCCCTGTGCCGACCATATTGGCCACAACAATCGCAATAGCAGTCCAGAGCGTGATGCGGCGGGCAGAGGCAGGTGGTTGGGTGCTGGACATTTGCTGAGTGTGGAGCGTTGGGGCTGTTGTCGGATAGTTGTTGGCTATGCTCTTAGGCCGAATGCAAAGCCAATAGGCCTTCCTTGGTTGCGAGCAGGTTGCAGGCCATGAGTTCTGCCTCATTGGTTGGGAGCTGGTGCGGCTGGCCATCCTGCAGGCTCGCAGTCCGTACAAAACCTTTCTGGATCAGGCTCCAGAGTGCTTGGTTTAGCTCCTCTGCTCCTAGGCTGACCTCCTGTGCCAGTTGGCTATAGGGTTTGATGAAGTACAACTCGTCCATCACATCTAGCTCAGTGTCGGTGAAGGTAGCGGCAGCATTTGGTTTGGGCATTTGGTATGGGTGTCAGAAACTAATTTGCGGATAATCTTAGGGTGTCGGTAATGTTTCCTAGTTAAGGATGATGGCCAAAAAGGGGGGGGCAGGTTCGGTCAGGCAACCTTAGGTTTTTTCCAGAGTGGGACGGTGCTGCAAGGCTCGCCAAACATTAGGCTCTGGACTACTGGTAGCAGCAGCGTCGTAATCTTGACATAGGCGGAGGTGGGCACTGGGATATCGCTGCATCCCTTAACAACCACTTTAGCACCATGGTAGGGAGTTAGGTCCAGCTGGTCAAGTACACGATTGTATAAATGGCTTTCAAGTTGGTCTAGGTCGCCCATCAGGATGGTGGCGGCCACTGGCTGGAGCCGCAAAGCCACCAACATATAGGCCCAAGTCGGGATAATGGCATCGGTAGAGCAGAATAGGGCAACATGTTTGCCTGCATAGGCCGACCAGTCGGTGGCCTTGAGCTCATCCCTTAGTTGCTGCTCGCGTAGGACAAGGCCCTGCCACAGGTGCTGGCCTAGGTCATAGGCTACACGTTTGCCCGCAGGATGGAGCAACTCGAGGTCCAGACTCAGTAGACCACTATTCGCCACTTTGTTCTGGATGGGGGCCTCGTTGGTATCGGTGGATGGGTCCATATTTACAGTGTCTAAAGTCATAGTGGTGGTGTTAGTGGCTAGATGTCGATGTGATAGGCCAATTAGGGTCTACCTGCTTAGACTTAGGAAACCTAAGGCACTTAAGACTGACCATCTAACAGACCACAAATTTACACAATCATAACACAGGCATGGCAGGTGATTTGGCTATGGCTTATCTACAATATTTGGGCTGGGAAGTCATAGAGGCTGGTATGAGCCCCTTTCTGGATCTCTGAGGTTCGGCCTTGGTCGGCAAAAGACCATGGTCGAGATGTTAAAGTGCGTGGCGGCATTTGGAAATCAGGTAAGTTTTGGCCATTATTGTAACCTAGTCGGAGGCAAGTTGGCCATTGACAGTGGGGAAGAAGTAAAGAGCTACAATTTATTTGCTTGCGCTTGCAACCATCTGCCAAGGAGACCTGTCTTGACTATGAAATCAGCTCTGTGGAGGAGGTGTTTGTCGCCTACCAACTAGCAAGCTGACCATAATACGTACCATGAACCTCACAAAGCGCTTTTTACTGGTCCTTACGGTTTGCCTCACTAGCAGTGTCTTGATGGCGTATGCCTTTGGCACTGTCCAGTACTTCACGGCGACCTACCAAGGTACTGATGTTAAGCTAGAGTGGCGTGTGGATGATGATACCAACATCGACCAGTTTGAGATCTCGCGCAAGCGCCCTGACGAAACCAACTTCACTCGGTTGAACTCCGTGACCTCTAACGGAACGGGTAGCTATACCTTTATTGACGATAAGCTCTATAAGTCTGGCCAGGTAGCAACCATCAGCTACCGCCTGACGTCCAAAAGTGGCGCAACGAATGCGGTTTACTACACCAGCATCGCCAACAACCCAACAGCCGTGCAGCGCACATGGGGTAGCATCAAAAGCATGTTTAAATAAGATCAGGTTTAGGCCTGATTTTTTTTGCCCTGTTCAATAGTAGTTGTGACAACTATAGGTACAACAAAAACCTCCTATACATTCAGTACAGGAGGTTTTGTTTTTTCGCTACTTATTGGGTTTGCTTGCCTACACGCTCAGCTTGTGCTCCAGACTCTGCCAGCCGCCGCCGTTATAGGCATCATATCCAGCAGCTTTGAGGGTGCTTTGGGCGGAGGCGCTCCGCATACCACTGGCACAAACGGTGATGACGGGTTTATCCTTTTTTATTTCGCCTAGGCGGTTGCGGACCTGATCGACTGGGATGTTAAGGCTGCCTTTGATGTGGCCACCTTTGTACTCGCCCGGGCTACGGACGTCGATGATCTGGGCACCGTTTGCGACTAGTTCCTGAAAATCTGTTTTGGCACCTAGGCCGAGTAATGATCCGATGAAACTCATGATGGTTGAAGGGTTTGGTTGGTGGTGGGTAATCGATTGAAAGAAATGTGGCTGATGGAGATGGAATTTAGTCGGCTTTTTTGGGATGGTTGCCTAGGCTAGGACTGCAGCCTCGACAGTTGTGGGCTGATTGTCAAAGATAACCTCGGCGTTATAGCGCACCTCCCAAGTGACGGGTAGGGCCTTTTTGAGCATATAGCTCACACCGCAAAGCTCGTTCTGAGACCGCTGGATGGCAGCCAAGGTTGCGGCTTCGTCAGCAGGGGCACCGTAGGCATCATAAATGAGGTGAATGTTTTGGTA
>JAIXYP010000026.1 GCA_027490155.1 Cytophagaceae bacterium
GTGGCGGGGACAGGACTCGAACCTGCGACCTTTGGGTTATGAGCCCAACGAGCTACCAACTGCTCCACCCCGCGATATGGGATTGCAAAGGTACGTAAAAATTCTATCTATCCTAATCTTGGCTTAAAAAAATGGTAATAAGTTAGGCCTATCAACCTGCATAATTTTAATAATCGGATTTAGTTGCACCTATCAGGTTGCCAGACAAATGGTTATGGCCCAGTTTTTGTATAGACCCAGCCCCCTCCAGATCTAGTTTGTTGGCCTATTTGAGCCGATTTTTTGGATAAGGCGCCAAACGAAACTAGTTTTAACTTTTTGGAGTAAAAAAACACCTTTATGGAAAGACTTATTTTTGTACGCGTTGCTTGGATGAAAAACTACCAGGGCGAGGACGATGACATCCCGGTAGGCGTTGTTAGTAACGGAGATGAAAATGAGAAGAACCGCGAAGTTTTTAGTTTTCTTCCGATGACGACCCGCAAGGACTCGACCCCTCGGTACTTCCCATGGTTTGCACTCCAGAAGTCTAAGAGTATCAATTTGGGCAATTTGGGTGTGGTTTCTACCAGCAAAGTGGTTTCGCCGGTCACGGTTGTAATGTTCGCTGCGCATCCAACGACAGGCCTAAACTGCATCGTTGGCTGGTACACAAAGGCAACATTGCATAGCATGATGCAAAAGGCCATCGACCCAGAAGGCAAGGAGTTTGAGTACCGTGCAGTTGCCGAAGTAGCTCACTCTAAATTGTTAAGCCCAGCTCAGCGGACCTTCACATTGACAGGCCCCGGTCAGTCCAATGTCTGGTTCGGCCCAGATAGTAAAGACGATATCACCATGATTGGCAACTACATCAATCAATGGATGAAAAAGTAGGTTAATAACTTTTGTTCAGACCAATTTATACAAAAAGGCCCAATCAGCTATGGTTGGGCCTTTTTGTGGATACAGCGAGCTGGTAGTTTTGCTTGGTTCAGATGGGCAGAGGCCTCATTACTTAACTACGGGCCATGCTCCACCATTACCGATAAGGGTATAATGCCCTTGTGGGAGATGTTGGATATTGAGCTGGTTGGTACCTTGCTTAAGCTCACCCTGCCAAAACAATTGACCTAGGGTATTTACCAGCGAATAGGAATGACCTAAGAGTGGGTCCTGTAGACCAAGCGAGATCGTCAGGATATCTGTAGCTGGATTTGGGTAGATACTAATCAGAGGCTGATCAGGTGCTATTTTGAGCAGCACTGGGCTACTAGTTTTATAGCTCTGGTCCTTATCCACCATCCGGAGTCGGTAGTAGATTGACTGCTTGGCTGGCTTAGCATCTAGGTATTCGTATGTCTGGCTGCCATTGGCAGGGACTTGATCGATGGATTCGAAGGTTCTCCCATCTTGACTGCGCTCGACGGTGTAGTGGCTGAGGTTTAGCTCTGGGCCTACTGTCCAGCGAATAAGTTGTTGGTTGCCTTGGGGTTGTGCCGATAGGCGAATCAGATCGACTGGAAGGACAACTTGCTCCTCAGTGGCGGTCCAGTCGCTAAAGGCTGCAATACCGGTCATTGAGAGGGTATTGGTACTAGGATTGTTGCTGGAGGCCGTTTGTTGTAAATAGCTACCGCTAGTTGGTTTGCGGAAAAGCTTGAGTTTATTTTCGTTCAGCCCATTGAGTTCGTCCTCAAAATAGTTGATGGTCAATGTCGCAGCAAGCCCTGTATTGGTGCTTGGGTGGATTTCGTATTGGCGCAGAATGCTCGATTGCTCGCCTATCGTCACGCCAGCGCCTAGGTGACGAACGACTTGAGTTATGCCCATAGCCGCGCCACTACTTGTGACATTAAGGCCAAGGTTGCCAAATGAGGAGCTGGTATTGAGAGCGAGAGTCCGTTCCGAAGTTAGGTTTCCCCAGACCCTTTTGGTACTGCTCTCGCCAACTAGGTTGCCACTGAGGTTCAAGGTGTTTGTGGCTGTACTCAAGTTGCCAAGATTTAGGGTAAGGTCATTGCTGACTGTTAGGTCATTGGCTAGCAGGAGGTCATCATTAGTGCTACGGCTACTGCTATTGTTGACCAAGAGGTTAAAAACCGTAAGGCCGCCAGTAGCATTCAGAGTCTGTTGATTGATACCGTTGAAGGCAAGGGTACTGGTGTTTGCAGTAAAAGCAGCTTGCCCATAAAAAGTGGCATTACCACCAATTGTAATCGTTTTGTCTCCTCCGGCGAGGGCGGCACTTCCAGCTATAGTTAGGTCACCAATTAGATTTAGGTTGCTACTGATGGATTTGATACCGCTACCACTTAATACTAGATGATTAAAGTTTATCCCACCAGTTGCCCCAATCGATTGGGCACCTGCTTTGTTAAAAGTAAAGGTGCTGGTTTCAGGAACCAAGGAGGCAGTACCGGCCAGACTTAGGGTATTGCTGATGGTGATATTGTTGTCCTGAGCTTGAAGAGCTGCTGTACCAGAGACGGTCAGATCTTCGGCCGACCAATCGGCATCAAAGCCAACAGGGCTTGCACCATCGATCAGAACGGACCTGAAGGTGTAAGCGGTGGTACCTTGTTTGAGGGTATGCGGAACCCAGTTGGCAAGCGTGATGGCCGGGCTGCGGTCGAACCTGATGGTACTGCCTGTGCCCCAAATAAACCTTGCAGGGTCGTTTTTCCAATCACAATAGCCCTTGAGCGTCAGGTAGTTGCCGTTGAAATTGAGCTGCAATGGTCCGTCGTTTGATACTGCAAAATTGCCTTTGATCGTTGTTGCACCTCCACCAGCCAGAGGGCCGAGGTTAAAGGTCGTGCTGCCAGTGGGTGCCGGTGTGAATATGAGGTTGTTAAGGGCTGCGGCAGGGCTTGTAGTGCTAGCCGACCCAAATAGCGAATAACTGCCAGGGCTGATAGCAGATTGGGTTAGTAGCAAACTGCCTGTTAGGTTGTAATTGGCTGCCACACCACTGAGAGAAATGTTGCCTTGCTGCACCATGATGCTATTACCATTGTCTGCAAAAGCACCCACCCCGCTAAAGCTGAGACTGATTCCATTGGCAAGGGTAAGGGGTGTGGTGCCAGCACCTAGGCTGATGTTACCTGTGGTTTTGCTTGCTGTTAACAGATAGCATCGGATAGCATTGTTATTACTTATGAGGCTTTGGGTGGTGGTATTGCCTACCAAGGTCAGGCTTAATCTGTCAAAACAGGTTGATGCCATTTCTGCTGCATCCTGTATGGTGACATTGCTACGAAGGCTCAAGGATTGGTTGGCATTGGAGGCTAGGATGGCATTTTCTGCCAAGGTTAGGTTGCCGTAAATATTGGCAGTGCTAGCAAAATTGAGCGTCTTGTTGCCTGAGCCTGAAAGGCGAACATTCGGTAGGTTGATGGCTGTAGCATTTGTCAGCTGGATGGACTGATTGCCGAGTGCATCAAAGTCGACCGTGCCTATGTTGCCCGCTACGTAATAAGCTAAGGTACCAGTTGTGTTACGGAATGTTGCCCCAGCCACGCCATCAAGGCCCAAGGGATTGGATGTGCGGATGGTGCCGCCTTGTAGGTTGAGCGAGAGATTGGTGCTAGAAATGGCAAACGATTGGGCATCTAAGATGCCTACGATATTCAGGATATGACTACCTGTCCCGAAGGCTACGTTTCGATTGCAGGTAGCGAGTGCGCCTGACGAAATCTCTATTGTCCCAGTGCTGCTAGATGTAATTGAGGCGATACTAAATTCAGAGTCAGCCCCTGTGATTTTGATAGGGCCACCGTTGTTGGCGATAGTTCCAGCTCCTGCAAGGCCGAAAGCAAAGTTTTTGTCGCCTGTGCCAGTTAGGGTTAACGTTTTGCCACTCATGACTTCGACCACTGCATTAAAGTTGGTGGCAGAAGCAGCACCCACCGAGAAGGAACCATTGATCCGCATGATCGGTTTGCCATTGGGTGCCATTCCTGTTGGGAAGTACTCCACACCAGAAGTGCTAAAGGCGCTGCTAATGTTCCAGTAGAAAATACTGTTAGGTTCGTACAAGATTTTTCCATTAAGGTTGCCTCCAGACTCATTGTTTGCAAAGGCATCTCCTTTGCCACCTGTTGCGTCCGGAACCTCAATGATCCCACCTTCGCGCACCCTAATCATGGCACCTGAGCTGACGGTCGGGACCCCAAGGCCTGAGGTGCCGGCATTGTTGTGGACATAGGTGCCTTCGATGATCAGGTCATCCCCAGGTCCATTGTTGATGGTGTAGGCCACATTGCCAACCAGTTTGCCACCACTTGCGATTAATACTTCATCGATCGTGATGGTGGTGGAGATCGTAACCGTGGACCCAGATGTAATTAATACTGAGCTGCTGGCACTGCTGGGGTTGGATGTCGTGTTTACAAAACTACCGCCCCCATCGGTGCTGATCATCCAGAGAGAGGTGCTGTTCCAGTTGCCAGATGTTGAAGCACGGGTACGGAACAAGTTACCAGAAATGCTAGCAGGGGAGGTTGTATTTACAATGGCACCAATGCTCCAGGTGTTGCCTAAGCGACTAAAGACCTTGAACTGGTAGGCAGTGTTTTCGGTCAGGCCACTAACTGTAACGGTGGTCGCTGTCCCTTTATAGACTACATACTGGTTGGTCCCGATCAGGAAACCAGAGCCATAGGCTGCATTGGCTGTGTAGCTACCCCCAGTACCTGACGGAGTAGCCGTTACGGAGCTCGAAGTTGTAGCCACTACCATAACCTCGTCAAAACAATTGGTAGGGTTTACCCATGTGACCCTTAGGTTTTGGCCACTGGCGACCGCGGTAAGGCTTGTTACATTGGGTGCAGCAGTAGTAATAACGAGGTCTGAGCCATTATTTGGGCCCGTTGTGCTAGGATCGGTAGCGATGACACGTATCCGATACTTAGATCCAGCAACAGTGTTGGCAGGAATTGTGGCTGAAATGCTAGTGGCTGTTGCACTAGCGGTGGTGCCGATTATGGTACTGCCGCTACTGAAGCTGCCACTCGCACTAGATAACTCGGCTACGAATTGATTGTTGGCACTAAAAGTACCTGTTAGGGCATAGTTGACTGTAATGGCATAGCCTGACGAACCTAAACAGATCGGCGTGGTGGCAGGGGATAGGGTCACGGAGCTGATATCCACCCCACCGCAATTGCTGGTATGGCTGCCAAGGTTTGTGTAGGTGCCGGCGCTGTAAGCAATCCACTCGGTGCTTAGGGTCGAAAATGCTGATGTGCCGCAAGTGGCACTTGGGTTGGTCCGGATGCCTGTGCAATAGACTGGTTTGCGGACTAGTGTTTTGGCAGCTGTCGTTAGGCCACCTGTAGCTGTCCAGGCAGTGCCAGGATCACAACCGATTTTGCCTATTAAGTCGATCATGGTGGTGTTATGGAACAGTGCCACAGCATCGTCACCATTAAAGGCCATATTGGCGCTGGTCAGGTCGGCAGATGCTACAAAACTTGCACTAGGGTGGCTTATTACAAAGGTGTTGCCATCATCTAAGATACCAGCCAAGGAGGTGCTTGTGCTGGCTGTAGCGTTGCCGTTCAGATAAACCTTGATGGAATATTCACTAAGGTCAACTTGAGCCCCAGTCGGATTATAGAGTTCAAGAGCACGGTTGCTACTACCGCCCTCAACATATTCAGAAATAACCAAGTCGCTGCCACCAAGGGTCAGGAAACTAGTGTTAGATGGAGAGGTAAGGTTGTATTTATTGTCAACGCTGCACCACTCAAAGACGCTAGCATAATAACGGGAGGCTGGTAGCAGACCCGAAATCACAACTTGGGTCCCAGGCCCAGCATAAACGACCTTGTTGCCATTGGCTTGATCTGTTGCGGTGCTGAAGCTGGAGTTTGCCGTATAGGTACTACCATCTGTTGGTGTCCAGCTTGTAGGAGCATCTTGACGCAGAACTACAAGTCTGTTGGTGCCGTTGCCAGCCACAAAACGCAGGGTACCTCCTGTTTCGGCCATGCCAGATGCCTGCAAGGTACTTGCCTGTGTAAAGCCGCCACCTGCACAGGCAACAGTTGTTTGGAAGCTGGTGCTGGGAGGAGAGCTTGTGGTAAAGGCTGGTGTACCTGCGTTGCATAGCTCATAGACCTTGGCGTAGTAGGTCTTGTTTGCAGTCAGGTTCGTGATATCCACCGAATTGCCCGAGCCTAGATAGATTACTTTGTTGCCGTTGCTTTGGTCTGTTGCCGAGCTAAAGTTGGCATTCCCGGTATAGGTAGTGCCTTGTGTCGGAGTCCAGTTGACAGCGGCGCCTTCGCGCAAAACAGCCATGCGGGCGTTGCCATTGCCTGCGTCAAACGTAAGGCTGGCGATGGTAGTGCCGACGGTGTTGAAGCTTAGATTACTGGCCTGAACGGATGGATTTCCACTGCAAGTTGGTGTGCTGGCACTGGTAGTCAGGCCAGGAGTCCGGTAGGTATTGCCATTGCTACAATAGGCAAAAACTGCAAAATGATAGGTTATGTTGGCTGTTAGGCCTGTGATATTGACTGTGTTGGACACGCCGTTATAGACCACCTTGTTGCCAGAGCCAATATCAGTGGCCATGCTAAAGTTATTGCTAACACCAGTGCCGTAGGCTCCCGAAGGGGAGGTGGAAACTGCAGAACCAGACCTTGCGATCACCAGTGCTTTGTCGCCACTGTTGTTTGTCCAGCTCAGCGTCAAGCTATTGGCCAACAAGTTGGTGCTGCTAATTGCTGAAGCCTGTGCCGAAGGAGTACCACTACAGATATTGATTCCCCAGGCACGGGCAGAGATTTCTGGATAATCGATATAGGGGTTTCGGTTCCCTTGTTGGCTCTCGACCCTATTGTTGCGGGTGCGCTCATTGGCATCGACGGGGTCCTGAATATGCCAAGCATACATGGTATCCACATTTATGACATCAGACATTGGGCCTGCCTCTGTAGGATACATAGTGTAGAAGTACATGATTGCCCGCGCTAGGTTGCCCTTGTGTGCCCGCCTTGGCTCAAAACGGCTACCACCATATTTGCTGTAATTGTCACGCACGCCAATGGCTGGGGCCGTAGTGGTCGAGGTGCTTCCGGTCATCCACTTGGTTACACTGGCTACGGCAAGGCCGTTGAACTTGTAGTTGCTCCTTGTTGTGTTCCACTCATCTAGGGTGGGGAACAAGTGGTGAATGTCGCTCACCATTGGTGCATCCGAATTGAAGAAGGATTGCGGTACGGTATGCTCGCAGTTGATGGGTGTGGGGTTTGAGTTAGTCCCGCCATAAGTAACGGCCTTTTCGTAACCAGAATACACACAAATAACTTTGTTTGCATTTGGCCCAGTGCTCTCGTTGTCAATGATGTTATACATCTTGCGCCGGGCGTTGGCATAGCTAAGGCTGTTGAGCCTACCGTCATACCAGTTAGTCTTCAGCCATGTCCTGAGGGCAGACCCAGATAGGTTTGAGGGAGGAGCAGACTGTGCAAATGCCACCAAAGGCAGCACACAAATTAAGCAGAGAGCTATTTGTCGCCAATACGATTGCCAGATGGAATGAGAGCGTAAAGTTGGATCCATTGAGCAGGAACAAGGTGGAGGCAACCTTAGCCAGAAGCCTTTCGGTGTAGGTTTATTGTATTGAGTGGTGTGGTGTTGTTGGTTCTAGATCAGGGTAAGCATCGCTGCTGAAGCTGGTCGTGGCTCTTTTGGTGATCAAAAGTACCGAAAGTCATTGGGTTTTAATCAGTCCCTAATGTTATTGTTTGATGGTCAATAATTTGGGCTAAGGTTCTCCCTACAGCGTACGCAAAGCGGCTAAGCTTCTTTATCTTTGTGGTTGGCTTCGTATTAAGGAGCTGCCCCTTACCGCTGTGATGACTGATCGAAAAATACCGCTGCTTGACACAAGCGAAATGTCATTTCTGGACCATCTGGAGTCCTTGAGGTGGCATATCATCAGGGGAGTGGCAGCTATTTTGGTTTTTACGATAGTCGCGTTCGTGAACAAGTATTTCTTGTTTCATGAGCTGATTTTGGGTCCATCAAGGTCTGATTTCTGGACCTATCGGCAGCTATGTATGCTGGCTGAGCGGCTTAATGAGCCTGATTTGTGTATAAAGGGGCTAAATTTTACCCTCCAAAGCCGAACGATGGGTGGCCAGTTCACGACGCACCTCACGGTGTCTTTTGTAGCAGGACTGATTGTGGCTTTTCCGTACGTGTTCTGGGAGATTTGGCGTTTCATCAGGCCAGGTCTTTATCCGCAGGAACGCCGTGCCACCCAAGGTGCTGTTGCCTGGGTGAGTCTACTTTTTTTCACTGGCATCATGTTCGGGTACTACGTCTTGTCGCCACTTAGTATCAACTTTTTGGCCAACTACACGGTCGATGAGTCGGTCACGAACAACTTTGACATCTCTAGCTACATGAGTACCCTAGTCATCATGGTGATGGCCTGTGGGCTGACGTTCCAGCTGCCGATGATTGTCTTGGTGCTAAGCAAAATTGGCATCCTGACGCCTAAATTTATGCGGACTTATCGCCGCCACGCCATTATCGTGATCTTAATCGTGTCGGCAGTGTTGACCCCAAGCCCAGACGTGTTCAGCCAGCTGTTGGTCGCTATTCCGATCTACTTCTTGTACGAGCTGAGCATCTTCGTGAGCCGGTCGGTAGAGAAAGGTAAGTTGGCCAAAGCCAATGCCTAGACTAGGTACTTCCTGATCCTAGCCAATCACAAATTAGGCTATAGGAGGGTGCAAACTGCTATTTGCGGGATTTTTTTGGCCTGGTTTTGTTGTGCGATTTGTCTGCCTGGTTGTATTTTTTGGGGTCCATCAGGGCTGGGTCTAGCTCCTTAGATATCCGCTCGCCAAATGGCTTACGTAGGTAATGTTGGCATTGGGCCGTGGGGTGAGCTTTATAGTAGGCCTCGTCCACGCCATAAGTCGAGCAGCCAAGCAACAAACTATCTGTATTAAACTGCAGGATACAGACTGGGCAGTCGATCGGTATACAACCGTGCATTTGGCGTTCGTTATCGATGACAAGTTTTTTGGCCTCTACCTTTACCGGGATGGCCACCACCGCGGACATAATGTTGCCGAGCATACAATAGGCCCTGATGTAAGGTAGTTTGGTGGTCCAGCCACGAGTCCGGACCAAATCCCAACGAAAAGCCTGCTCAAATGCAACACCTTTGGGCCTTGAGGGTTGGTTTTCCTGGATCTGTTTCAAGAAATCCTTATGTTCGTCTGCCTTCAGGACCTTCATTATCATCTTGATGAGCTCTTTTTCGGTAGGCATTTTGGCTAGGCCAGTCTCGACCGTGCTGCTGATGGGCCCAGCTGTAGTCTTTTTAGGTCTTAGGTACTGCGCATGGCATGGCAGACCAGCGCCTAGCAAAAGGCAGCAAAACAAGATCAGGTAGGCAGTAATACGACGCATAGCTACAAAAGTAGGCCAAACTGGGTCAAAGTCCGTAACAGCCACTGATGTCTAACTAACCTGTGTGGCCATAACGAACCTGCTTATGGCTTGGCAAAGCCAATCTCAAAGGATGGGGTGCTTTGGTTTTGTGCCTGTTTTTTTGACAACTTGCTCCTAGTCCTCCCAACCAAACCCGTTAGATCGAGAATGTTAAGTCACTTGGCCCAGATTCCCTTAGTCAAACTTCAGCACGAGGATCATGCACTTAGCTTTGCCATCAAGGAAATGGCTGATATTGATGACGCCCACCAAGGTGCTATCGAACCACCGCATCGGCACAACTTTTATACCCTGATTTGGCATAAAAGTGGGGCAGGCGTCCATATCGTGGACTTTGTGCATTATGACCTAGCACCGAATCAAATCTACTTTTTGGCCCCGGGTCAGGTGCACCAGATAATAGGTCGAGGTCGTCCAGAGGGTTGGGTACTTTTGTTTACAAGGGATTTTATTGAGGAGGCAGGCTGGGCTTGGCAGCACTTTGTCCAGTTGGGCCTATACGATGCCTGCCAACAATTGCCACCCATCCAGGTTTTGCCGCCGGAGGTGGATTTGCTAGAAGGCCTCATGCGGTCCATCCAACAGGAGTTTTTGACTGTAGGGATCGAGACCAATGCGATGATCGCCTCCTTACTACGGATGGTCCTCATCACCTGTTACCGACATAAACAACAACAGCTACAAGCACCAGGGGCCCTAATAACGGGGTCAAACCAGATAACGGAGGGGCCAAGTAGCCGTCAACAGCAGACAGTACAGCAGTTTATGTCCCTCGTTGAGGCGCAGCACCAGAAGTTGCATCAGGTTGGACAGTATGCCGAGTTGCTTAGTGTCTCAGCTGGGTACCTCAATGAGTTGATCAAGAGCCACACCGGGCGCACTGCTAAGGATGTCATTATGGATCGGCTGGTGCTGACGGCCAAAAGAGAGGCTCTTTTTACCGACCGCAGTAGCAAGGAAGTAGCCTTTGCCCTGGGGTTTGAGGATCCAGCTCATTTCAGCAAGTTTTTCAAGACCGCTACAGATACTACCTTTATGGCCTACAGGCAGCAAGTCCGGTTGGGCACTGCTGCCGCCACTGCCTAATTTTACAGAAGCCTCTGGATCTAAGATATGCCACCATTGCCCCGCCGGTCTGCAACTGATAACTCGCCTCGTCAAAAAGGTATTAATACAACAGGGCAACTCACGGCATGGCTCCAGACGGTCCGTCCGGCCAATGTATTGACCTCAGTCGCAGATGGATGTGCGGGCTGGGCTGTGCTCTCGACATTGATGCCAGCAGAGGTTTTGAATTGGGCGCATCTACCATTTTTGTTATTGATGCATGCCTTGCTATACGCTGGTGGCATCATGATGAATGATGTCTTTGACGCAGAGCTGGATCGTAGGCAGCGGCCTGAAAGACCTATTCCAAAAGGTTTGCTCCAATTGTCGATGGTGCAGTATGTTGCGGTTGGCTTCCAAGCTACGGCGGTCGGGATTGGGTTATTGATGGACCTTTCGTATGGCCTATGGTCTTTGTTGATCATCGCAGCTACATACCTGTACAATGGTGGGGCGAAGAACCATCCCATATTGGGCCCTGCGGCGATGGGCCTTTGTCGATCCTTAAACTTTTTGTTGCCTCTGGCGATTTCTGTCGAATATCTCAGCTATGCCATTCCGATAGGGGTACTGCCTTTGGCCTACATCGCGGGCATCACCCTTAGCAGTCGGTATGAGGTTGAGGGTGGAAGCAAAAGGCCCCAACTGGCAGCTATTGTGCTTTATCTTGGCGTCATTGCTGCCTTGACGGATCTTGCCCTTCAGCAACATAAACCCTACATTGCCATTACTTTTATTATTGGATTTATTGTCTGGTTGATGCCAAAGGCTGTCAAAGCATGGCAAGACCCCCAGCCAATGACAATTAGGGGGGCGGTGCGGGCTGGCGTGCTTGGACTATTGTGGTACGATGCTGCCATCTGTGCCATCTATCAGCAATGGATTATGGGCCTAATTGTGGTAGCCCTTTTGCCTAACTGTATCCGGCTGGGTAAGAAGTATAGTGTTACTTAATCATCTCATTTCGAGGGTAGTTTGGATGGACTATTCGTTCGTTCAGTTGCCCCAGACTACAACTTCCGTTAGACAAAACAAAAACGCTTATGACACTACATCGCAAACTCCGAATGGGAATGGTCGGTGGGGGCAAAGATGCCTTCATCGGTGGGGTCCACCGCATCGCCGCCTTTATGGACGGTGAAATCGACCTAGTCTGTGGAGCATTTAGCTCTAGTCCCGAAAAATCAAAAGCAAGTGGCGAGGCACTCTACCTAAAGCCTGAGCGCTGCTATGGCACGTATCAAGAGATGATATTGGCCGAAGCTAAACTTCCGGTGGGCGATCGGATGGACTTCCTTGCCATCGTGACACCCAATAATATGCACTACGGCCCAGCAAAAATGGCCCTAGAGCATGGATTTGCTGTGGTGTGTGACAAACCTGTGGCTTTCACCCTAGCTGAGGCTGAGGAGCTTGCCAAGATTGTTGATGCCAAAGGGGCAGTCTTTGCATTGACGCATAACTACACGGGCTATCCGATGGTCAAGCAGGCCCGCACGATGGTCAAGACAGGTGCGATTGGCAAGGTTCGCAAGGTCGTGGTCGAGTATCCGCAAGGATGGCTGGCAACACCGCTAGAAGGCACTGGTCAGAAACAAGCAGACTGGCGCACTGATCCTGCTCGCGCGGGCAAAAGCTGTTGTATGGGTGATATTGGCACGCATGCCGAAAACTTGGCGGAGTACATTACTGGGCTAGAAATCGACTCGCTTTGTGCCGATCTCAGCACCTTTGTCGAAGGCCGTCCGCTGGACGATGATGGCAATGTGTTACTACGGTTCAGGGGTGGAGCCAAGGGGATTTTGTTTGCCAGCCAAGTAGCAGCAGGTGAGGAAAACAACCTCCGGATCAGGATCTGGGGCGAGACCGGAGGCCTAGAGTGGCACCAGCAGGAGCCGAACACCTTGCTAGTCAAACACCTTGATCGGCCAACTGAAATCTACCGGACCGGCGGGGGGTATCTATCCCCGATCGCTCAATTTAATACCCGCACACCAGCAGGCCACCCAGAGGGTTATCTTGAAGGTTTTGCGAACATCTACCGCAACTTTGCCCTAGCCCTACGACACAAATTAGCCACAGGCAAACTAAGTGATGAGCACGCCAACTTTCCATCGGTCCATGATGGGGTTAGGGGCATGAAATTCATCGATGCGGTCGTGGAAAGCAGTGCACAGAACGGTGCCTGGATCAAGGTTTAACGATCCTGATTGTTCTTAATAACGATCGGTTTTATCTGTTACTTCAAGATCACTAGCCTGTATTTTACGTGCTAGATACTTCGTGGGTGCATCATCTTTGCGGATGATGCACCCTTTTTTGGGTATATTCGGAAGGGCGAACAACCTATTTAGACTTAACTTGGTCTATCTTGCAAATAGGCCTAGTTGAAAGGTCTCACCTTTGGAAAATCAATGCTAGGAGCTAGGCTATAGCGGTCGATCAAACCCGAAAATCATGACTATTAGAGGATTGCTGTGTTTACTGTTTTGGATCACCAGCGCAACTTTGGTTTGGGCCCAACCAACGGAAACTCAGTCCATCATGCCCAAATTTGGCAGTAGGTTGCAATGGCTGGCTCGGTATTTTGAAGGTAAAACCATTGAACAATTGCAGGATGGTCAGCCAAGTCAGGAGGTCATCTCTGCATATCGCCTAACCAAAAAAAATGGGCAGTGGCAGGTGCCGATTATCTTACGTGGTAGGCACCGCACCCAAATGCCTGACCTCAAAGATCTAAAATATGGCACCACTATCGGCAGCATAGCCAATGCATCTTTGCCAATTCAGTTACTTACCCAGCTAGCCAAAGACCAACTGCTCGTAAGTGCTGATGCAGTCAAGAAACTAGAGCCCTGCATGGAACGAGAAAGGATCGAAACAAGGGCGGATAGGGTACAGGCTGGTATCATCAACAATACGCCCTACCTCGGCACTGGGGTCATGGTCTCGATCATTGATGTGGGGTTTGACTATTTACACCCCAACTTTTTGGATACTGGCGGCACGCGTTCACGAATCCATAAAGTCTGGGACCAACTACGCGAACAAGGCAATCCACCCACTGGCTATGACTATGGCAGCGAATGGACAACGTTTCAGGACCTAGAGATCGCCCAATCTGATACGTTTACTGCCTTCACCCATGGCGCACACACAGCAGGCATTGCCGCTGGTGGAGGGTATTTAACGCAGGGGTTCTACAAAGGAATCGCCCCAGATGCCGACCTAATCCTTGTGCCAACTGATTTTTATAATGACCATGTTCTGGATGCCATCGTTTATAGTCATACACAGGCCAATGCCCTTGGTAAACGTTGTGTCGTGAGCATGAGTTTTGGTGGATGGGGTGGTCCTATGGATGGCTCTGACCTGTATGACATGGCCATGGATAGCCTCGCTACCCAGCTAACACCTAACCCAATCTTGGTGGCAGCCATGGGCAACGAAGGTGACTTCACCAGCTATGTAGAGCATACTGCCCAGTTTGGTGCTGATACCTTACGGACTTTTTTGGGCTTTAATCGGAAGAGTAATTTCTATAATGGTGAGCCACATACCGAGTTTTGGGCACCTCAAGGTCAGCCTATTCAGTTCAGGGTTAGCGTTTGGGATAGTACAGGGTTCTGCAAACGGCGTTATCCTTGGCATAACACAACTCGCAATAGCCCCTACACCCTTGAGCCTTTCTGGAAGGATGGAACCGATAGTTTTTTTGTTGGTATCCAGATTGATAGTAGCTATACAACCAATAAGGCGCAACACTTTTTACTCCATACTAAACCTTGGTCGCTAGACCATTATCTCTCTGTTGAGATCGTGTCTCAGCCTGGGGTTAGGGTATATGGCTTTAATCCCTTTTTTCAATTTTGGGATCGACCTGGTCGGTTTGCGAATCGGGTGCCGGGTTTCTTGAATGGTATGCGACGGAATAACTACCGCAGCCCTGGTGGGACTTGCCAATATGTAACATCTGTGGGCGCTTATGTATCTAGAAACAAGTTTATCAATCTGGCAGGCAACATCCAGCTAGCACCGCCAGAGGATACCATTGTTGGGCAACTAGGAGCATTTAGCAGCCGCGGGCCAGGGCTTGGTCGGGCGGCGTTTGGGGTCAAGCCAACTGTGGTGGCACCTGGTCGGATTGTGTTGAGCTCACTTAGTTCCTTTGCCAATGATGACCCAGCGATTTTGGTCCGTCAGGTGACCTACCAAAGCATAGGCTATCCTTATGGGGGTATTTCGGGAACAAGTATGGCAACACCTATGGTAGGTGGCGCTGTGGCTTTGCTCCTCCAAGCCTATCCAACCCTCACTAGTGAGCAAGTGATGCGGATTTTGGCACTAACAGCCCGTAAGGATAACTTCACAGGTCCGCTTAGCACACCAGCCTTTGATTGGGGCTCTGGTAAGCTCGATATTGAGGAGGCAATCAGGCAAGCAGGTGCCATCACAGGCATCGGCACCCCTGCCAAGCCTGCTCATTTTGCAGGGAAATCTTGGGCTTTGGTGCCTAATCCTGCACATAGTAGCGTCCGTGTGCTGTCAGATGATGGTCTTATGAGCCAAATTTTTGTCATCAATTTTACCGGCCAAATGATTGTGCAATTGAGCCAAAATCAGTCTGAGGTGCAGTTAGACATAAGTAGTTGGCCAAGTGGTCTTTACAAAGTCATCAGGACCAACGCTCAAGGCACCCAGACCACTAGCCTAGTTGTTAGGTAGGGACCTCGTAATCGCAGAATTAGGTGTACATTATCTGGTAAGACGCTGATTAAGTTTGCCAGTACGGCCCATTGGACTACCTTTGTATCCCGTAACTAAGCATCTGCACAAGGCATTATGGCCAGCACTAAGTATATATTTGTTACGGGAGGCGTCACCTCGTCCCTCGGGAAAGGCATTATTTCTGCCTCATTGGCCAAATTGCTTCAGGCACGTGGTTACTCGGTAACCATCCAGAAATTTGACCCCTACCTCAATATTGATCCTGGAACCCTCAACCCATACGAGCATGGCGAATGTTATGTTACGGATGACGGTGCAGAAACGGACCTCGACCTTGGTCATTACGAACGCTATCTAAACACGCCGACGAGCCGGGCCAACAACATCACAACGGGTAGGATTTATAATAACGTCATCACCCGTGAACGTAAAGGCGAGTTTCTGGGTAAAACCGTTCAGGTAATCCCCCACATTACGGACGAGATTAAACGCAATTTCTATCTCCTTGGCGAGGGTGAGCATGACATCGTAATTACTGAAATTGGCGGTTGCGTAGGCGACATTGAGTCATTGCCATTTGTTGAGGCTGTGCGTCAGGCCAAGTTCGAAAAAGACGAAAATGACGTAGCGGTCATTCATCTGACATTGGTGCCCTACCTCAAAAGCGCAGGCGAGCTCAAGACCAAGCCAACCCAGCATAGTGTCCAGAAGTTGCTAGAAGCGGGTGTTCAGCCAGATGTTTTGGTCTGCCGTACCGAGCATCCGCTCCCAGCTGACATCCGGCGTAAGATTGCCCAGTTCTGCAACGTGCGGCTGCAACACGTTATCGAGAGTATTGATGCAGAAACCATTTATGATGTCCCGCTATTGATGGAGGCTGAGCAGCTAGACCTTCGTATTCTTGAGAGATTACACCTGCCCCAACGTCAAAACCCAGATCTAGGTCAGTGGAAGGCATTTTTGGAGCGGCATAAAAACCCGACACAAGAAGTTACCGTCGCACTTGTTGGCAAATATGTCGATCTAAGAGATTCCTATAAGTCGATTGCGGAAGCATTTATACATGCCGGTGCAGCCCTAAGTACCAAAGTTAATATCAATTGGGTCCGGTCTGAAGACCTAGAAGATGGCGACGTAGCCGAAATCTTATCAGGTGTTGACGGAATCCTTGTCGCGCCAGGTTTTGGCGAACGTGGTGTCGAAGGCAAGATCAAGGCCGTCAATTATGCGCGTATCAACAAGGTGCCATTTTTTGGTATTTGCCTTGGCATGCAACTAGCAGTTGTTGAGTTTGCACGTAACGTCCTTCACTGGGCCGATGCTGCCAGTACCGAGATGTCTCCAAGCACGACACATCCTGTCATTTGGCTGATGGACAACCAGAAAAAGGTCAAAGAAATGGGCGGCACCATGCGTCTTGGGGCTTATGCCTGCGAGGTCATGGCGAATACAAAGGCGGCTTTGGCCTACAACAGGGCTGTCATCCGCGAGCGCCATCGACACCGTTATGAGTTCAACAGCAAGTACCTAAAACAGTTTGAAAAAGCAGGGATGAAAGCCGCAGGCCTCAATCCTGATACTCAGCTGGTTGAAATTATGGAGGTCACCAACCATCCTTGGTTTGTAGGTACCCAGTTCCATCCAGAGTATAAGTCAACGGTAGAGAACCCGCATCCGCTGTTCAAGAGCTTTGTGGATGCCGTGCTTAAGCATCAGTTTGCATTAGCCAAATAGGCATGCCTGGTTGCCCATTAGTAGCCGAAGCGATGACACAATTACATGGCCTACCAATCGGTTTTGGCTATGCAGCCGCTAGTGGGTAACTTGCGTCCAAATTGCCTGCAAAACCAACAATTGCTTGCAATTCCACCACTTGAATAGGTCTGGTCAGAGCCTCTGGCGACCTCCTGAGGATAGCAATAGAGACGTGCCTGTTACAAGCTTCAGGCCGTAATAAGATAAATATGGATCGTAATCAAGCCATTGGGCTTACCCTGATGGGGGTTGTGTTGTTAGGCTATATGGCCTTCTTCAGCTCTCCTGACCAAGCTGCCATCGAAACCAAAACTGGGAAAGATAGCAGCATCACTGCAACCGCAGCCAAACCTGCAACCACTGACTCCAGCGCAAAGACTGCCACCATTGCCACTCTTGACTCTGCCAAGGCCACACAGCTTTTTGGTGACTGGGCAGCCGCAGCGATAGGGCAGGAGCAGACCTATACCTTGATCAATCAGGATGTCAAGCTGACTTTTAGCAGTAAAGGGGCACAGTTGGTCGAGGCAGAATTGCTGAAATACCGCACCTGGGATCAAAAACCACTGATCCTTTTTACTAAGGGAACTCGTATTGCCAACCTATCGGCTTATGATGGTGGCACGGAGCTTTTCGCTAGCCAGTATTACTATGTCGCACAGGCATCCTCAGACCAGATTGTGTTCCGCACGACAAATGGTGCCGGCAAAGCGCTGATCCAAACATACAAACTTCCTAAAACTGGCTATCTGTTGGACTGGTCGGTCCGTACAGAAGGTCTTAGCCTTGCCAAAGATCTTCAACTGAGCTGGAAACAAGAGGCCCTTCCGTTAGAGCGCGACATCAAAGCGCAACGTATCACGACTACAGTAAACTGGCACGAACCGACCGAAGGCTATGACAATCTTGGCGAAACCAACCTCGGCGCTGAGGAGCGTGCTGGTACGGCAGCTAGCTGGATCTCGGTCAAGCAGAAGTTTTTCATCACGGCCCTGCTAGCACCTAAGGGGTTGGGCAAGTGGTCTGCCAAGTCCTACACTAATGCAGAAGATACTGCCAGCATCAAGAGGCTAACTGTAGCTGCTGAGATCCCGGCCAAAGATGCAAGCACCCCAGGCGGGATCGCGATGCAATGGTATTTGGGGCCGAACAAATACCACGACCTTAAGCAGATCAACTCTGTTGAGGATTTTGACAAAAACCTTTACCTTGGTTGGCCGGTCATCAATTTGGTCAATCGTTTTGTGACGGTGAACGTGTTCAACTGGCTAGAGCACATCACGAGCAACTATGGCATCGTGATCATTGTATTGGTCCTGATGGTGAGGTTACTGCTGTTGCCATTAGGCTATCGTAGCTACATCAGCATGGCTAAGATGAAGGTCCTGAAGCCTGAGCTGGACGAAATTAAGGCTAGGGTAGGGGATGATATGCAGGCCCAACAAGCCGAGCAAATGAAACTCTATCAGCAAGTGGGCATCAATCCGCTAAGTGGTTGTATCCCGCTTTTGCTGCAAATGCCGGTTCTGTTCGCGATGTTCAACTTCTTCCCGAACGCCATCGAGCTGCGTCAACAAACGCTTTGGTGGGCGCAAGACCTAAGCACCTTTGATGATTATATCCATTGGCAGACAGCTGTACCATTTTTGGGGCACCACTTGTCGATCTTTAACGTGTTGCTGATGTTCAGTACACTAGGAATTACCTATTTTAACAACCAGAACACGAACGTCAATCCGCAGATGAAGTACATTGGTTACATCATGCCTGTGTTCCTGATGTTTGTACTAAATGACCTGCCTGCTGGACTTAACTTCTACTACCTCGGTAGCAACGTGATGAGTATGGCACAGCAAATCATCATCAGGAAGTTTGTGAATGAGGAGGATCTTCATCGCAAATTGCAAGAGAACAAAACCAAAAATGCGAACAAACCCAAAAGCAAGTTTGCCCAGCGCATCGAGGAGGCCATGAAGTCTTCTGAGGAAGCTAAGAAGAAGAAAAAGTAGGTCCTAGCCACCTTAGTCTAGTATAGTTGTCAATACCAATTCAGTCCGCCTTTGCCCATTGTGGTAGGGCGGACTGTTTTTTTGTCATTCCCTAGGCACCTTAATAGAACCCGAGTGAGCGTAGTTGTTAAGATTGGCTTAGCTCATGGGGCATCTAAGACATCAGCTTGGCCTGTAACCCGTTAATGTGTTCGGAATCGGGGATTGGAGCCAATGATCAAGTGGCTTATCAATGGTATACCCATCAAGTATTGATGGAGGATATAGTTTTATGATTGTCGGTGCAAAACCAACGCCCCTGTCGATGGTGTGGAGTTGGTTGGACTAGAACGGCAGTAGGATTGGGAAAACAGTTGCACTAAACGAACTGGTAGAACGCAAAAAAGCCACCCCATTGCTGAGGTGGCTTTTGACCATAGATCTAGTGCCTAATGCTAGACCTTATTGTTTGGCAATGCGTGCACGGTACTGGCTATTTAGCCCAGTGGCTATCAGGGTATAGATGCCTTTTGGCAAATCAGCAAGGTTGATAAGGTACTCGTTATCAGTTACTTTGGTTGGGTTGATCAGTACTGACTGGCCAGCACTGTTGATGAGCCTAAAGCTAAGCTCTTGGGCTACTTGGTTGTCAAACCGGACAATCACCTGCGTGGTGGCTGGGTTTGGCCATACGGTGAGAGCTTGGTAGGCGATGCTATTTTGCAAGCCGACGAGGCGCAGGATTCTGAACCGACGATAGACCGTATCAGCAAGATGGTTGTTGTTTCCTGGCTGGATTACGCGCAACACAGCCCAACCTGTATCTGCAGAGGCAGGTACATTGATACGCGCAGGTGAACCAACATAGGTCACATTGGTTGGGGCGGTGGTCAGGCTATACTGAAGGGCTACTCCACTACTTGGGGCAGCAGTTGCAGCCGTCAGGTTATAGAAACCAGAACCAATAAACAGATCAGGTATGCTATCAACAGATAAGACCTGACCACGACGTGCGATCAAGAAGGTATCGATCAGGACGGTAGCGGGGTTGTAGTTGGTATTGCCAGCAGCATTAACCCGCACGATTACTGTGCCAGCACCGACGATTGTAATAGTCTGGGTGGCAGCAGCATACGTCGCAACGGTCGGAGGTGCTGAGACTGTATATGTTAAGGTTTGGCCAGATGGCAAATTAGTGACCTGACTATTGACGGTGCCAGTTAGCACAAACGGTGTATCTCCAAAGGTCTTATCAGCAATTGGTGTCCAGATGATTTGTTGGTTGGCTTTCAGCACTTGGAACGTATCCTGGATGATAACACCACTAAAGTTGGCATCACCAGGAGCGATGGCACGGTAAATGACCGAACCAGCAGAGTTGATAGTAAAGGTCTGGGTAGTAGTGTCGAAAGTAACGGTGTTCGCAGGGCTCATTGACACTACACGGATGTATGATGGACGGCCTGTGATGTTGTTGCTGGTGCTGTCAGCTACGCCAAATGGGGCCTCACCAAAACGGTAGTCACGGATTTTCTTGAGGGTTAGGGCTTGTGCAGATTTGATGTTGATTGTGACAGTATCAGTCACAGGATACCAACCATCTTCATCTCCAGGGGTCTGGATTACAAGCTCGACAATACCTGTACCAGCATTGGGAGGGACCCTAAGTGTATCGCCAGAGAGTGTGACGTTTGCTGGGCTAGAAAGTAGGCTAAGACTAGAGGTTAGGGTGCCGCTTGCAGTGCGGACTAGGATGTTATCGCCACTACCGACCAATCGGTCAGTCAAGGGGGAGACAGCAAGTGTTGGGATACGTTTGGTGAGTTTGATATGGCGCTGCCCTTGGCTTACGTATAGTGTATCTGTTCCTTTGTTGAAACCGATACCAGTAGGCTCGCCAATTTGGGCACCAGTACCGATACCAGCAATATAGTCTTGGTTGTTGTTGGTACCTGTGCCAAGGCCTTGGCCATTACCAGCTAGGGTGTAGACATCACCACTACCCGGCTTGATTTTGCGAATGCGGTTGCCAAAGGTTGGGGATTTTTGGCTTGGGCCGTCATCAGCAATATAGAGGTAACCTTTTTTGTCAACAGCAATGCCCATAATGTCAAAGAAGCGGGCCTCATGGCGGATGCTATCACGATAATTGGGGCTAAGGGCAACACCTGGCATTGGGCCAGCATAGGTGCCAACAACTTGGTTGTTGACATTGACCCAGCGAATGGTGCGGTTACCTGGGTCGCCAACGTAAAGTGTGTCACCGGTGTTGTCAAAGGCCAAGGCACCACGATTACGGAAGTTGCCGTTAGGGCGTGGGAAATTGAATCGCGCTTTTGAGGCAGTATCATTGATGTAGTTATTACCACCACCACTATTGACACGTGGATCACCAGCGACAAGTGTCCTCACACCTGTGGCTGGGTTGATTTTGCCTAAGGTTGGCTCCCGTCCATTATCAAGGCCTACTTCCATAGCGTAGATGAAACCATCAGCAGGGCGGAAGGCGATGTTGGTAGGGTATTGGAAACCTTTCCAGACATTACGCTTTTTGCGGGTCAGGAGGTTGAAGGCGCAGATGGTATCGTTACAGGCGTAGTAGATCACTGTATCTGCATATCCCATCGCTAGGCCAGCAATTGCATAATTGTTGACCGATAGGTGGGTGTAGAGTGTGTCGCGCTTAGCTGTTGTCTGGTTGTAGCGGTAGAGTCGCAGGCCAGACGAAAAATAAATATTGCCTGAGCTATCCGACAAGATAGCTGGTGAGCTGCCAGTGCCTAGTACTACCTGTGTGGTTTGGTTTTGGGCAAGGGCGGTGCCAAGTCCTAGGATAAAGATCCCGAACAAGGTGCCTAAAGCGTTTTTGAGTCGATGTGTTGACATTGCCTTTTTAGCGTTGGTGAACATTTAAGCACAATATATGTTGATCTGGTCTCAGAATCTATGTCAAATCTTTGGCAGGTGTTTGGCACGTGCCTAATTAATTGATATTAAGATGGTTAAGGGTGTGGTTCTGATTTCGCCTATTACACCTACCTTGGTAGATAGGCAACCAACCTCTTCCTAGTCAAACCTGTAACCAACGCTAAAGCTGACGGTTTGCTGCACATAAGAGGTGTAGAAAAAGCCGCCACCAAGCAGTGAATAGCAACCGTCAATGACCAAACCTTTGTACAGGCCAGCCGCCAATCCTGCCTTTGCCATGGCGCAAAAGCCGCCGACGTCAAGGCTTGCAACCCCTTCTTCTCTGCTGCCATCTTTGTATTGATACCCATAACGCAAAATGTATTGCTGCTGGCCAAGACCAATGCCACCACCGAGGTAAGGACTCAGGAACTGTTTATCAAAGGGCACCCGGATCCCGATCATGGCGTTGAACAAGAGGTTAAAGCCACCTGATTCTTGTTCGGATTTGGTGATGATGGGAGGCTGAACTCCGCGGGTACCTCCGTAGGAATTGGTGATATAGCGAGTGCCGTCAAAAATGGGATAAGTAGTTGTTCGGAAGCCAGGTGCATCTACTTCTTCGTAGTTCAAAATCTTGAACGATCCGCCAAGGATGGTATTGACCTCTAATTCGGTAGCCCAACCGAAAGCGATTTTGGTTGGGTCTGGTGGTGGGCTCATAAGGGTGCCATTGGTCAGCTTTAGGACTAGGGTGTTGGCATAACCAGCAAACATAGCTTTACCATATCTGCGTCCGAATGAGGCGCTGGCGGTGTTTGTCCCCGCACCTAGGCCTGCTGATAAGGTTATTCTGCTGTACTGGACCTTGAAGTGTTTTGGCTTTTCGGGCTCCCGACCATCTAAGCTGATTTGTTGGATGGGTTTGCTGCGCTGCCCCGCCTTGGCTCGCAAGAATTGGTAGTAAGCGTCTGAGTGGGTGGTGTCTATGGTGATGGGGGATTGGGCCCAAGCCATCGGGAAGCTAAGTAGGCCAAACACAAAAACAAGACAAGTGTGGGCAGCGGTGCACATGGGCAAAAGGGTATATCTCCTAGACAAGACTTGCCGCCTTGAGGGTTGTCCTATGCTGGATGATTATTTTGGACTTACCAATCAGCCAATGGTACACGTACACCCAGGTGGATATTTAGCCCTGCCTGAGATGCACTATCGCCTGTACCAAGAAACCCGAATCCGCTAAAAAATGGGTCTACATAGAAATACCTAAAGATGTTAACTGCACACCCGAGACGAAAAGTTAGCGCCCCACCCGAGCGGGAGATGGAGGCTCTACCTGATCTTTGCGATCCATCATTGTAGAGATAGGTGTAGTAGTGGGTATATGTCTGCGACCCACCGCCAGCACCAATGCCCATGTATGGCGAAAAGGTGACATGATCAGTGAATATCCTTGCACCAAATTTTACGTTAACCGCCTCGGTATAACCTTCTACGGACGTACTATGGTCCAAGACTTCTTTAATGTCGGTGCCTGAGCCATTATAGAAATTTTTACCATCATAAAATGGGTCCAATGTTCTACCAAACCCATACGACCCTTCGGTGTAGGAAGTTGATTGGATTTCACCTACAGCAGTGCGATTTTGTTCATATTCGATCATCCAGCCAAATGCGGCTTTTTTCTCCCCTTTAACAGATGCGTACAAGTTGCCGAGCATGAAACGGTAGGAGGTTGTACTAAAGGTTACATTGATTTTCCCCTTGGCCGTATTGCTAGGCGAAAAACTAAAGCCATAACTGCCAGAAGAGGTCCCCATACCAACCGAGGCCATCACGTCAAACGTAATTGGCCATTTGCTTTTGGATTTGCTGAACCAATAGCTTCGCTCGGGCTCATCAAGGAGCAAATCTTCGGACTTGGTTATGCTTTGCTTGGGTTCTGCAGCAGAGGCAAGCAGCATTGATTGGCTAATGTCGTCGGCGATTTCTTGCCCATTGCCAATCAAGCTGCCAAACAAACATATCAGCAGAAGTGATAGGCGTAAGCGTATCGGTTGTAATGCCCTCATGTGGAGATATTGGTCCAGTGGATTAGTAGGCAATATCAAGACTTTTTGCTCGCCAATTATCTAATTGCACAAGTACTCCAGATATTATTTTTGACGATCCGTCTGAGATTATGCCGTCTTCTAACACAGATTAAGACTAAGTTGGAGTGGGGTAGCTGAGGCATGAAATGCTGGATTCCACCAGCAGGCAGTGATCAATGCTTGCTTCCAATCGGCCTCAACGTTGGACCTGTATAAAACCAAAAAAGCCACCCCGTAAGAGGTGGCTTTATGAGCTCCCTGCCAGACTCGAACTGGCGACCCACTGATTACAAGTCAGTTATTCTACCAACTGAACTAAGGAAGCATTTGGTAGTGCAAAAGTAGTCAAACTAGTGGTACTACCAAGTTTTTTGGGTGCTTAGGGCCAAATTATTTTTCAACAAAATGGCCCTAGTTACCTTCAAAAGACTGATTATGAAATTGCTTTGGCTTCGTCAGCCAGTCCTTGTTGAACGATCTTGAGCTGGCTCCGGACATCATCAAGCTCCTTGGTGAGGCCTTTGACTTTGCCTTCAACATCCTTGCGGAGGGAGTCGGCATTACGGCTATTAGCAAAGAAGCTGAGGTTGTTCTCGTAGCTATGGATTTGGTTCTCGATGGACTGGATGCGGGTCCTAAGATTCCGCTCCATGCCCCTAAGGCTACCGTCATCGGCAGTTGCGCCACGGCGATCGCCACCACGGCGGTCTCCACCACCCCGGTAATCTCCACGGCCTCCACGATCTCCACCTCTGTCACCTCCATCACGACGGCCACCACGATCGCCGCGGTCACCTCTGTCCTGACGATCGCCACGGTCGAAACTGCGCTCGCCATCATAAGACCGGCCACCACCACGGCTGGTGAGGCGGCTATGGACAGAAACTTTTAGCTTGATGAGGTCGGTAGGGTTGATGCCTTCAATGGCCTCAAGATAAGCCTCAGAAATACGCTGCACATCTTTTGACAGCGTATCCATCGCCTTACGTGGCACGAAACCAATGGCTGTGAACTGATCTACAACGGCTTGGATTTCGGCTTCTGTTGCTGTTTTGGCAGCAATAGATGCCTCAAGCTTGGCTAGGAGCTCGCGTTTGGCGGCTAGGTTGACCTCGTACTCTTTTTCGGTTGACTCATTGAGCTGGCGTTTGCGCTCAAAGAATTTGTCCACGGCTGCTTTGAAGCGCTCGTAGATGCTGTCACGGACTTTAGTCGGCACAGGGCCGATTTCTTTCCAGCGGGTCTGGAGTTGCTTGAGGGCATTGGCTGCTGCTTCCCAATCTTCGCTATCTTGTAAGCCTTCTGCCTCGACACAAAGGGCTGTTTTGGCAGCTAGGTTTTGAGCCTTTTCTTTGTCTAGGGCTTTGAAATAGCCATGTTTGGCGTTAAAGAACTGCTTGATGTAGCCCCAGAAACGTTTGTTGACGTCATTGGCTTTTTCGATCGGGACATTGCCGATGGTCTTCCACTCTTCTTCGAGCTTCATGACCTCTTGGCTCATGTTGTTCCACTCGTCGAACTTGTCAGCTTTGAAGTTGGAGATCAGAAGGGCCTTTTCGATCAGGATTTCCTTACGACCAAGGTTTTCGTTTTGCTCAACTTTGATTTTGTCTACATACTCGCGGCGGCGGGTGTAGATCTGATCGCTTAGGGCTTTGAATTCGGCCCAGATTTTTTCTTGTTCCTCCTTTGGTACTGGCCCAGTGTTGCGCCACTCTTCGTGCAGCTCATTAAGTTCCTTAACGGCTTTGTTCAAGGCTTTTTCGTTGACCAAGGCTTTTGCCTTCTCGATATAGCCTAATTTGGACTCAAGGTTTTTCTTGCGGTCAAGTTCCTTGAGCTCGAAGTAGATCGAGCGGCGGTCATAGAATAGGTTACGAAGGGCACCATAGTTAGAGCGGATGTCCTGGGCGAAAGTGTTCGGCACTGGTCCGATCGACTTCCACTCGTCCTCAATCTTCTTGAGTTTGTCGAGGCTGGTAATTTCCTCGTCACTTTCGACAAGCTGGCGCAGGAGCTCGAGGAGCTCGAGTTTGCGGGCTTGGTTTTTTTCTTTGCTACGCTCGGCTTCAACAGCCTCGACCCTACGCTTTTCGCGGTAGAGTTTGATCATGTTGTTGAAGCGTACACTGGTGCCATCAGCTTTAAGCTCGAAGGCATCCTCTTCGCCACCATCAGCCAAGAATTTCTCAAGGGCAACGCTACGTTCGGACTCTTCGATGTGATCAAAAGCAGCTTTGATCTTGCGGATGGCCGCATCATTTTTGGTGCTATAGGCCTGAGCGGTATAGGTCTCGAGGTGATCTGCGAGGGATTTTTTGTCCAGCCCAGCGAGGTCTAGCTCTGCCTCAACTTCCGCCTCGGCTAGGGCCACTATTTCCTCTGTTGCTGCCTCAGGTTCGGCTGTTGTATCAGCAGTGTGCTCTACCACAACATTAGCTTCAGGCTCTGCATTGGCAGGTTCGACAGCTGGAACGGCTTCTACCACTACCTCCTCTACCTGTGCAACTGGCTCAGGCGTGATTTCGGCCACTACTTCTGGAGTGACGGCTTCTTCAGCAACTGGAGTTGATTCTGGTTCTGGCTGCGTTGCTTCTGGCTCGGCGGCAACTGCGTCGGCAGATGCTGCTTTTGCGGCATACTCTGCCAAGATTTGGTCTGCTAGCGATAACTCAGCAGCTACAGGAGCGGTGTTTTCGGTAGTAGTAGGTACTTTATCAGGCTCAGGGGCCAGATCAGGACGATTTTCCTCCATTGCGGCAGGCTTTTGTGGAATTACTAACAGGATAAACCATCAGCGACCAAGGTACGGAAGTACGCTGGCCCAGATAGACGTTGCGCAAAATGCTGTGCAATTACGCCAATCTGGATGCAATAGGCAAGTGTCGGAATGGCTCTGTCAGGTTATTATCTGGTTATGCGACTTTAACGGCCGCATAATCCCTACTTATGTGGGATGTGCCCATGCCCTATGTTTTGGTAGTCAAGCCTTTGTGCGGTAGTCTTGACTCTGGTCAGGAAGGTGGTCCAGCTAAGGTTAGATCGGGTTGTCCACCCAATTTCTGAAAGGGCCAACATGCGTGGGAAAATTTGCTGCTGGACACGACCAAAGTTGGGTAAGTATTCGGTCCAGACGTTGCCTTGTAGGCCTAATATCATTTGTTGGGCACGAGGACCAAACTCGGAAGGAGCAGGCTCAAAACTATATACCTTGCGTAGCGTGGTAAGCCGGCCGATACATAGAGGTTCGGAGACCTTGTCATGTTGATAAAAATCGAGGTAGCAATGTGACATAGGGCTCATGACCACGGGGTGCCCTGCCTGTGCGGCCTTTCGTCCGCCATCGATGCCACGCCAGCTCATGACTGCTGCATTTGGTGCTAGTCCACCCTGTAGGATTTCGTCCCAGCCAATAAGGATACGCCCTTTGGTATTGAGGTAGCGTTCAATCCGTTTGATGAAATAGCTCTGGAGCTCGTGTTCGTTACGCAGTCCCAGTTGTTTGATTTGGTTCTGGATCTCGGAACTACGTTTCCATTGTTGTTTGATGGCCTCGTCTCCGCCTATATGGATGTACTTGCCGGGGAAAAGGGCCAATACCTCGTCTAGGGTGCGTTCGATAAACTGAAAGGTAGGCTCTTTAACATTGAAAATATAAGGCGAAATGCCCCACTTGCGCATCACACTTGGGGTGTCAAGACAACCTAACTCAGGGTAAGCTGCGATGGCGGCTTGTGCATGGCCGGGCATCTCGATTTCGGGGACGACGGTGATGTAACGGTCTGCAGCGTAGGAGACGATATCTTGGATGTCTTGGTGGGTGTAGTGTCCTTCGTGCGGGGTGCCATCATACCGATAGGGCTGGTGCCGGGTGTGCCCAAGCATAGATTCATGCCTTTTGCTGCCGTGGGATACTAGCTTGGGGTATTGTTTGATTTCGATTCGCCAACCTTGGTCGTCGGTCAGGTGCCAGTGGAATACATTGAACTTGTAGGTCGCTAGGTAGTTTAGGTATTGTTTGACTTCTGCCACGGTGAAGAAATGCCTGCTGACATCTAGGTGCATACCCCGCCAGCCAAACCTTGGGCTGTCCATGATTCTGACGCTAGGCACAGACCAGTCCTGCTTTGTGTGGCTGTTTTTATCAATGTCGTGCGGGAAGAGCTGCCAAAGGGTCTGGAGACCGTAAAATAATCCGGCAGGTTGGGTCGCCGTAATCCGGATTTCGGTTGGGCTAACATCGACAAAGTAGGCTCCGTTAGTGCCCGGCTCCGTCTGGTCGGCTTTAGTCTGGGAGGTTCCTTTGCTTTCAGAAAGGCTAAGGATGGATAGATTGATCTGGCGACCAATTAGGCCTGGGCCGTTATGCCGCAGCATAATACCTGTCGCTTTCCCGAAGCGGTTGGTAAACTGGGTGGCGATTTTGCCAAGCTCTGGGTTAGTAGTCGAATAGGTTATTCTTGTCTGAGAATTGACTAAGAACATACCTTGGCCCCTGACAACGGATACTGGTTGAGGGATGATATGGATTTTGACATTCTCTGAATTAGGTACCTCAGACCTTAAAGTGTTGGCCGCATGAGTCGGCATAAACCCAAGGGTTAACAAACCAACCAACAGCAACCATCCAAACCTCAACATATTGCCAACTAATCCTAAGCCTTGGTCTGCCATTGGCAGAAGATGCTTAGGTAAGGTCGCTTGTTGGTTTGACTTACGTTTCAAGCTTGAGGTCAGGAGGATTGGAGATCTAAATAGGTCTCAAATATGGTAAAATTTGACTATCTATTTGGCCAACCACCAAACCTCGAGGCCTATGTGTGGTTATATCGGTATGTCGGCACACCAAACAAATACAAAACTAGCACCTATTGGGCCAGACCAAGTTGAAACGGCTTCGTCCTCGCCCCAGCTGATTGCACCGATAGATAAACAACTTGGGACCTCTAGGGGACAAGGACCACTTTCGGCTGCTGATATTGACCGTATTATCGAGATGGCCTGGGAAGATCGCACACCATTCGATGCCATAACGGCGCAGTTTGGCCTGAAGGAAGCGGAGGTGATTACCCTAATGCGACGAGAAATGAAGGCGAGCAGTTGGCGCATGTGGCGAGCTAGGGTCCAAGGTCGCAAAACCAAACATAAAGCCCTGTCCCCAACTGATATGGATACCTTTAGGTGTAGTCGTCAGCGGATGATAACCCATAACAAGATCAGCAAGCGGTAACAGATGGCTAGGTAATTGGTCTTCGTTTGACGGGGCCACGGACTGCTATGGCAGTAAACGGATCATCGGGCCAGCTGTGTTTGGGATACCTGCGCTTGAGTTCTTTCTTGACTTCTTGATAAGTATTGGTCCAGAAGGAACGTAGGTCTTGGGTCACTTGCACAGGTTTGAACCCTGGCGACAGCAAATGAATTAAGACACCGACCTTACCTTGGTTGACCGTTGGCGTGTCCAGAAGACCGAAAAGCTCTTGCAGGCGGACTGCCAAAACAGGTTTGTCTCCATCGTTATGGTATAGGAGTTTTATGTCACTCCCACTCGGGACTTCGATGTAAGCAGGAGCATTTGCGTTCAGGGTCTGCTGTTGGTCCCAGGTCAGAAGCTGCTGTATGTAGCTAAACGGATCAATTTTGTTGAGGTCCTCCGCTTTCCGGACTTGGTCCACTGCATGGCTTAGCCAGAGGTCAATGGAGTTGAATAAGGTGTCATCATCTATGGATGGCCACTCAGCAGTGAGGGTTGGCTCCCATTGTTTTAGGCTCATGATCCTTGCCTGCCATTGCTCTAGTCCCTCGGGTTTGGGTAACAGACGCCAGCGTTGGTCTCGAATGGCTTGGAGTACAATTGGTCTACTTTCGGCATGGGGTGGTGTGGCAAGGTTACTCGTTTTGATGACAAGCTCACCAATTTTGGTCTGGGTCTCCGCTGTAAGGCGATTAGTGCTCTGGTTCCAGCCGACCACATTGGATTGTGTCCAGAGATGTTGTAGGGTGTTGATATCCAACGGAGCTGCACCATAAATGCGACCTTGTGCGGTACCAGCGTCGAGGTCCGCAATTGCAATCCAGGGGTCGGTGCTTAATGGATCATGGTCAGGCAAGGCGGCCATCCGACCATTGATTAGTTTGTAGGTCGGTTGGTTAGGGTTCCGTTGCTGGGCGATGCGGTCAGGATATGCGGCAGCGATCAGCAGACCTACTTGATAGGGATTTGGGGGATTATTACTTGATCCTGTTTTCAGAATCCGGAGCCATTGGTCTGATAGACGAACAAGCCGATCAAGCACGTTGCGATGTGCGTTGACAGGTTCCTGCCTCCGATACTTCCTCAGGGCTTCAACCCTCAGACTAAGGTCAATGCTATCAGCCTGCATAAGTGGGTCACGCTCTTCAAGTACTGCCGCAACATCAGCAGCCAAGGGGGCTAGGTTTGGTGTTGTTGCACCAAGGGCCAAGAGGGTAGCAATGCGTGGATGGGTAGGGTAGGCCCCAAGTTGTTTACCAAGGATAGTAGGTTTGGTGTCCTGTAGGGCGCCTAAGTTGGTTAGCAGTTGCTGTGCCGATACCCAAGACCCTATCGGTGGCACTGTGATCCATGGAAGGCCAGTGGGGGTGGCATGGCCCCAATATGCATTTTCCAGTACCAAGGAGGCAAGGTCTGTCGTCAGGACTTCGGGCTGGCGACTAGGCAATAGTTGTGTTTGTTGGGCCTTGGTCCAGAGCCGAAAGGCCACACCGTCACCCTGCCTCGCAGCCCGCCCTGCACGTTGGGTGGCGGCATCGACAGTAACACGGACGGTTTCGAGGCGCGAGAAGCCACTTTTGGCATCATACCTTGGCTGCCGTGCCCATCCACTATCGACTACAGTTCTGATGCCAGCAATCGTGAGGCTCGTTTCGGCAATGCTGGTGGCGAGGATCACTTTGCGGATGCCGTTGGGGTGTGGCACTAGTGCTTTTTGCTGTTCGGATGCGGGTAGATCGGCATAAAGAGGCAAAACGACTAAGGGACCTGAAAGTCCTGAAGCATCCTTGCTTTCCAACATCGTTTGTACTTGCCTGATTTCGGATTGGCCAGGTAGGAAAACGAGTACATCTCCGATGGTACTTGCTATTGCTTTGCGGATCAACTGGGTGGTTTCGGCAACAATGGATCGTTGGTCCACGGTACCAGAGCCGGTTTCGAGGTAGCGGATGTCTAGGTTGAATTGCCTTCCGGCACTAACGATAACAGGTGCATTGGGCAAGGCAGTAGTCAAGTCCTCAAGGCCCAATGTGGCAGACATGATCAGGATTCTGAGGTCAGGCCGCAATACATCCTGCACCTCTCGGCAAAGGGCTAAGGCTAGGTCGGCGTTTAGGCTGCGTTCATGAAACTCGTCAATGATGATCAAGCCGATGCCTGCAAGTTCACTGTCTTTCTGTAGGCGACGGAGTAGGATACCCTCGGTCATGACCTCTAGACGGGTGGCTTTGCTGGTTTTTTGCTCGAACCGGACCGTATAGCCTACTGTCTCACCTACGGTTTCGTCTAGCCCGGCTGCAAGCCGCTCAGCAACCATTTTTGCTGCAATTCGGCGTGGTTGGAGCAGCGCAATTTGTTGTTGGCCAAGCCAAGGCAGACTGAGGATTTCGAGTGGTAGGGCGGTGCTTTTCCCAGCGCCGGGTGGCGCCTGTAGGATAACGATAGGCGCCGTGGCCAATGCCTTAATGACCTCTGGAAGGACCTCAAATATCGGCAGTTTGGATAAAGAATCTCCTGAAGAGTCCTTGCTGGCGGGTCTGGTGCCTTGGTGCTGCATTGGTTTGCTAAGGTAGGTCTCCGAAGGATCTTTTAGTAGTCATCCATTCATTTGCGATGATGGATTTAGCGTACAAACTAAAAAGGCCCACAGGAACGTCCTGGGGCCTCTATATGCTTATCCGGTAGGCCATAAGGCCAAACTCAGTTCTTAGCTCAATGTTCCGCGCATGGCAGCCTTCTTGAGGGCACCCTCTAGGCCCAACTTGTCGATGGTACGGATACCAGCAGCAGAGACTTTGAGGTCCACAAAAATGCCTTCAGACTCAAGCCAGAATTTTTTGCGATGCAAGTTCGGGTTGAACTTACGTTTCGTCTTATTGTTGGCGTGAGATACATTGTTACCAGAACGTGGTCTGCGTCCGGTTAGTTGACAGACTTTAGCCATAATCTTACCTTTTTCTTATTAACGGGTTGCAAAAGTAGCAACAATCTGCCTGATACCAAAGGCTTTATCTAATTCTGCCGCGCTGGGTTGGTTATTGGCTACATTGTTTGGCGTCCCTTAAGCTTAAGTATTTGATATAAAGTGCTGATAAACAGTAAGATGTGTTGATGTTGTTTCCGCCAGACCAATCATGATTATTTGGCTACAGGGCCTATGCTCTTGATGCGATTTTAGTAGGTTACCATGGGTTAGGGGGAACTCGTAGCGGGTTAGTGCTTATAATAGCCTACCTTTGTGGTTGATCAGTATGGCTGCGTGCTACCTCGTGAGGGGGTGGGCCAGTCCCTGACGAGCTTCATTAACGAAGAGATATGAGCAACATAGTAGCCATAGTAGGGCGCCCAAACGTAGGCAAATCTACTTTATTTAACAGGCTGATTGGTGAGCGCAAAGCCATCATGGACGACGAGAGTGGTGTCACACGTGACCGCCACTATGGATATGCCGAGTGGATCGGCAAGTTTTTCACCCTTGTTGATACAGGGGGGTATGTTGTCGGTAGCGATGACGTATTCGAAGAGGCGATCCGGAACCAAGTCAAACTAGCGATCGATGAATGCACGGTGGTCTTGTTCATGGTGGACATGGTAGCCGGCCTGACTGAGTTAGACAAGGATTTTGCAGACGTACTTCGTCGCAGTAAAAAGCCTGTCTACTTGGTTGCCAACAAGGCGGACACTCCTGGGCGAGCCAACTATGTTGGTGAGTTCTATGCCCTAGGCATGGGCGAGGTCTATGCTATTAGTGCGCAGAATGGATCTGGCACCGGTGATCTGCTGGACCAAGTCGTGAGCCACTTCCCGAACGATGGTGTCGAAGACCCTGAAGATGGCATTCCGCGCATTGCTGTGCTTGGCCGCCCCAATGTCGGCAAGAGTAGTTTCATCAACGTCTTGCTTAATACTGAGCGCAACATCGTAACGGATATCGCAGGGACAACACGCGACTCGATCGATACCCATTATAAAGCCTATGGCAAGGATTTTATCCTTACCGATACTGCAGGTATTCGGCGCAAAAGTCGTCTGCGGAACGAGGATATTGAGTTTTACTCAGTCTTGCGTAGCGTCCAGGCGCTAGAGCGTAGCGACGTAGCTATCATTATGCTCGACGGCACCCGTGGCCTCGAAGGTCAGGATGCGGGAATCATCTCGATGGCTGAGCGCAATAGCAAGGGTATGGTAATCCTAGTCAACAAGTGGGACTTGGTCGAAAAAGACCATACAACTGCTCAAAAGTGGACTTTGGAGATCAATGCCAGACTAAAGCCGATCGACTATGTGCCAATCTTGTTTATAAGCGTCCTGACGAAGCAGCGGATTTTTCAGGCTGTGGAAAAGGCGATCGAGGTGCACAACAACCGCAGGATGAAAATCCCGACCAGTGCCATCAACGACAAAATGTTGCCTGAGATTGAGCACTACCCACCGCCAAGTAACAAAGGGAAGTATGTTCGTATCAAATTTGTGCAGCAGTTGCCGACCTACACGCCGTCCTTTGCTTTCTACTGTAACTTGCCACAGTACGTTAAGGAGCCTTATGCAAGGTTCCTTGAGAACAAGCTGCGCGAACATTTTGGCTTTGAAGGAGTCCCTATCAACGTGTTTTTCCGAAAAAAGTAACAATTTTTTGGCCCTTGCCTTGTTTTTACAAGACAGGGCAGTATATTTGCAGTGGTTTTAACCCCTAAAATCTCATTAAGATGAAAAAAGTATTTGCGTTATTGATGGTTGCTGGTGTGTTCGCTCTTGCGTCATGCGGTAAAAAAGAACAAGCTGCTGAAGGTGCTGCCACCGATTCTGCTGCTGTAGTTGCTCCTGCTGTTGACTCAGCTGCTGTTGTTGCTCCAGCTGATTCAGCTGCTGCTCCAGTTGATTCTGCTGCTCATGGTGCAGACCATGCTGCTGATCACGCTGCTCCAGCTGCTCACTAATCAGAACGAAAGTTCCTGACCTAGAAACCCTGCTAGCAATAGCGGGGTTTTTTGTTTCTAGTCCTAGGTTTTGAACGTCCTGAAGCTGGTTGTGCATATCTCTTTGGTCTGATAGGCTATCCGTAACGTCAAAAATCAAGCAAAGCCTATGCCAAACCGCTATATACAGGTCCTAGCCGCCTTATTTATTTTTGGTATTGGTAGGGGCAATGTTTGCAGCCGCTTTTGCAGCAGTATCCTCGTTTAAGGTGGTAAGCCTCTGTAAAGACCATATAGCCCTGTTCGTTAAAGTAAAAATCCGGAGCTAGGAGCTGGTTTGTGCCTGCCTGGTTTTGCTTTGTTTTTTTTGGCGTCTGCATCACTGAGGTTAATGGGGTGGTGGTTACCTTTTTGACTGGATTTGGTTAATTATATAGGTCCGACACCTAGCAAGTTAGGGTTAATATGCTCCCTAACGTCTAAGGAACAACCAGCATTCAGAGGTTTTTGATACGCTATAATTTGGCCTTGGGGATACACTAGGTAGCTACTTTCTTTTTCCAAATCCTCGTGCGGTGCGGGTTATGGTGCAAAAATGATGCGGGAACTTGAATATTTATTGCACCTATGCGCTTATCTGCCTTCAGGATAACAAGGCTATGGCTTTTATTTCCGAAATTTGTATATAGGTTTTGGCCAGACAAAAAGCTATTTACTTTGGCCATTTCCTTGCCGCAAGGTCATCATTGCAGTTAACGGGTCTACATCGTTACAAGTTAGTCTGTACATACGCCTTACTAATACACCAAACCGATTCCTCACACACAACGGACTGACCTTATGGTTATTGATTTTCAGATAGGCCCAGAAGAGGCCATTGCCCTCGAAGAACAGTATGGCGCTCACAACTATCATCCACTGCCAGTTGTCCTTAGTCGTGGGTCTGGTGTGCATGTTTGGGATATAGATGGGAATCACTATTATGATTTTCTGTCGGCTTATAGTGCAGTCAACCAAGGACATTGCCACCCCAAAATTGTCGAGGCTTTGATGGCTCAGGCTCAGGTGCTGACACTGACGAGCCGGGCGTTCCACAACGATAAACTGGGTTTGGCCGAGCGATTTCTGTGCAAAACCTTTGGCTATGACAAGGCCCTGATGATGAACACAGGTGTTGAGGCCAACGAGTCGGCCCTCAAACTAGCTCGGAAGTGGGGCTACAGAGTTAAGGGGATTCCGCATGACCAAGCAATCATCATTGCTGTTGAGCGCAATTTCCATGGTCGGACAATGGGTATCATTTCTGCTAGCACAGACGAGACTGCAAGGGCTGATTTTGGTCCTTTTATGCCTGGTTACCAGATCATCCCGTATGACGACATCGAGGCCTTAGAGGTAGCACTTGCCAATCCTAATGTTTGTAGTTTCTGGGTTGAGCCTATCCAGGGTGAAGCTGGAGTTTATGTACCAGAGGATGGTTATCTGGCCAAAGCATTCGCCCTCTGCCAAAAGCACAATGTCCTCTTTATTGCCGATGAGGTGCAAACTGGTATCGCCCGGACGGGCAAGATGCTGGCCTGTGATCACGAAAATGTACGTCCTGATGTCCTGATCCTAGGCAAGGCCGTTTCTGGAGGGGTTTATCCAGTATCGGTTGTTTTGGCTGATGATGCAGTGATGGGCCTCCTGAAACCAGGAGAGCATGGCAGTACCTTTGGTGGTAACCCGATGGCCTGTACCGTTGCGATGGCTGCTTTGCAAGTCGTTGCCGATGAGGACTTAGCTGGTAATGCCGAACGTCAAGGCATTAAGTTCCGGCATCGTATGCAAGCACTTGCTGAACGATGCCCACATGTGTTGGCAGTGCGTGGCAAGGGCCTATTAAATGCTGTTGTCATCAAACCAACCAATGATGGCCGCACGGCTTGGGATGTCTGCTTGAAGCTACGTGATAATGGCCTCCTGGCCAAACCCACGCATGGCGATATTATTCGGTTTGCACCGCCACTAGTCATCAATGACGAAGAGCTTGAGGCTTGTATCCAGATTATCGAAACAACTTTGTTGGCGTTCTAGTCAATGACCTTGAGGGCATAGCCAAAACAGAACGATCCATTCACCAATATCTATACCTAGCTTGGTATGGTCTGGCTTGAGGTACCTCGGTGCCACAATTAAATTATCAAAACCAAAATTATGAGTCTATTAGTTGTTGGGTCTGTTGCGTTTGACGCCATCGAGACCCCTTTCGGCAAGACCGACAAAATCATAGGTGGTGCTGCGACCTTTATCAGCATTGCCTCTTCGTTGTTCAGCACTAAGGTTAAACTAGTGGGTGTTGTTGGTGGGGACTTCCCTAAGGCCGACATCCAGATGTTGCAGACCAAGGGTGTGGACACCGAAGGCCTCCAGATTAAGGAAAACGAGAAGTCATTCTTCTGGTCAGGCAGGTATCATAATGACATGAACAGCCGTGACACCTTAGTGACAGAGCTGAATGTTTTGGCCGATTTTGACCCTATCATCCCTGCTAGCTATCAGGATGTACAATTCGTGATGCTGGGCAACTTAGCACCTGCCATTCAGCGGATAGTGCTTGAGCGTCTGGACCATAAACCAAAACTGGTGGTGATGGACACGATGAATTTCTGGATGGACATCGCACTCGATGACCTGAAAGAGACACTTAAGCTGGTTGATGTACTTAGCATCAATGACGAAGAGGCCCGCCAACTGAGTGGTGAGTATAGTCTAGTCAAAGCCGCGGCGGTTATCAAAGCCATGGGTCCTAAAACCCTAATCATCAAGAAGGGTGAGCACGGTGCTCTGCTTTTCGGCAATGATGGGTCAGAAGAGAAAATTTTCTTCGCTCCTGCGTTGCCTTTGGCTGATGTTTTTGACCCGACTGGTGCAGGTGATACGTTTGCTGGGGGCTTCATCGGCTACTTGGCTGCACATAACGATACGAGCTTTAGCAGCATGCGCAAAGCCATCATTTACGGGTCGGCATTGGCTTCGTTCACAGTAGAGGCTTTCGGCACAGAGCGCCTTCAGTCCTTGACAAAAGTTGAGCTAGATGCACGTGTAGGTCAGTTTGCAGAGTTGGTTAAATTCTAGCAAACATCTCCAACTGGTACCCATCCAAGCTATAAACCTTGTTGTTAATATATCCTACCAGCTATCACTCTAACAATAGGCAAGGGCCAAGATTAAGATTTTGTAATTAGGGCTGGTAGAAATTGGTTATTTTGCCTCTTACCTTAGCGATAGGGTAAGAGGTTTTTGGCTATATAGCATCTTATTGAATCCGCTATAAGCCGAAAGGCTGGCGACTGGATATGGAAAACAAACACGTAGGTATTTTTGGTGCAGGATTGGTAGGCACGCTTTTGGGCCTCTACCTAGCCAAGCGTGGCAATAAAGTCGATATTTTTGACCGCAGAGCCGACCTTAGGTTGACAGGGGTACCACCCAAGACTGGTAGGTCGATCAATCTAGCGCTAAGCATGCGTGGTATCGAGGCCCTCAAGGAAATTGGGGCTTATCATGAGGTCGAAAAGGTAGCGGTCTCGATGCAGGGACGAATGATGCATGACCCAGAAGGTCGGCTCAGTTTCCAGCCTTACGGACCTAATGGCGAAAGTATCTATAGTGTCTCGCGCACGGCCCTTAACGAAACCTTGATGAATATGGCCGATAAGGACCCAAGGATCAAGTTTCATTTTAATCGACGCTGCCTAGAGCTAGACTTTAACACCACCAATGCCACCCTTCTTGACACCGAACAGGGAGGAACAGAAACCTACCATGCTGACTGGATTTTTGGTGCGGATGGGGCCTTTAGCTCGGTGAGGACAAGTATGGTCAAGACGGATCGGTTTGACTATTCGCAGACGTTTATTGAGCACGGCTACAAGGAGTTCACGATCACCCCAGGTGACAATGGCGAGTGGCGAATGTTCAAGAATGCCTTGCACATCTGGCCCCGTGGTCACTTTATGATGATTGCCTTGCCGAACCCTGACGGCAGTTTTACTTGTACGTTGTTTTTCCCCTTTGAGGGGCTGCCTAGTTTCCAGAGTATTGAGACACGCAAGGATGTTGAGGAGTTTTTCTTATTTTACTTCCGTGACCTCATTAAGCTGATACCTGACTTTGTAGATCAGTATTTTGCCTCGCAGCCGAGTAGTCTGGTGACGATTTCATGTTTCCCTTGGATGCGAGGCAATAGCATGGTGATCGGGGATGCTGCACATGCCATCGTGCCTTTCTTTGGTCAGGGTATGAACTGCGGCTTCGAAGATGTCCGGATCCTGAGCCAGATGCTGGACCAGGGTGGCAGTGATTGGCATACTGTGTTAAACGAGTTCCAGTATGTTAGGAAGGTAGACACAGACGCCATTGCCCAGCTGGCACTTGATAACTTTGTCGAAATGCGTGACAAGGTTGCTAATCCTAGTTTCTTGCTCCGGAAGCAGATAGAGGCAAGGTTGCACCGCTATGCGCCAGAGATCTGGATTCCGACTTATAGTATGGTTACGTTCAACCACATGCCATACTCGGAAGCGCAAGACAGAGGTGCCTGGCAAAATGCGATCCTTGATGAGGTGATGCTGGACGAGGAGCTGAACGAAATCCTGACCCTTGAGGATTTTGAGGCTATCGTCTGGGAAAAATACGTTGCTCCGGCATTTGAGGAGCTGGACAACATCGCAGAGGAAATGGAAGTGCCTAGGGAAAGGGGTAGATAGTTTGGCAAAACCCTACATTTTGCTGCATCTTTACAGCTATGAGCACAGATCCTAATAGCAAGTCTTCAGCAGGGCAGACTAGCGGCTTTGATAACTTTGACACCTTTGCTACTGACTATCGCAGCATCCATAACGACAACATTAAGCTCAGTGGGGCCGATAGCGACTACTTTAGCGAGTACAAGATCAAGGAGATCAAACGGGTAGAGGGGACTGCTCAGGTCCAGCAGATACTAGACTTGGGCTGTGGTGATGGCAATTCGGCTCGGTTTTTTTACCAGCATTTCCCCTATGCCCAAACACAGGGGATCGACATCTCGGCAGATAGCATTGAGGAGGCAAAAAAGCGCCAAATACCAGGGGCTAATTTCCGGCCTTATGACGGGTCTCATATTCCGTTTGAGGACAATACGTTTGACGTTTGCCTGATAGCTACTGTGTTGCACCACATTCGGTTTGTACATCACCCGGACTTGTTGCGTGAGGTGCTAAGGGTACTCAAACCAGGTGGTAGGCTCTATATCTTTGAGCATAACCCATGGAACCCGGTGACGCGCAAGGTGGTTGATAACTGTGTCTTTGATAAGGATGCGGTGCTTTTGTCACCTCCATACAGTAAACGCGTGGTACGCGAGGCTGGTTTCAGTCAGGTTAGTAATACCTATACTATCTTTTTCCCTCGGAGCCCACTATTCAGACCCTTTGTTCCGCTTGAGCCGTTTTTAGGCTTTATTCCTGTTGGTGGTCAGTATTTCACACGTGGGGTCAAATAGAGATCGGTTAGTTTCAGGCAGTTGATTGCTGCCAATTCGCTGACTCAGGTCTAAACTATTGTTCGTATGTTTCACAATCCATTGAGTTCGTTAGCCGGGATAGGGCCAGCCAAGGCTGCCTTGTTAGCGTTTGAATTGGGCTTAGAAACATGGGGTGATCTATTGAATCATTTCCCGTTCAGGTATGATGATCGTACGGTTTTTTACCTTGTTAAAGAGCTGGATGCAGATATGCAGACGGCCCAATTGCGAGGGATTATCACGGGGCAACAGCTGATTACGACGGGCAAAATCATGCGGTTGGTGGCTACCTTGGTCGATGCTGACGGGAATAAGTTGCAGTTGGTGTGGTTCAACTCAATTAAGTTCTGGCAGCAGAAGATGCCCTTGGGCCATCAGGTAGTGGTCTATGGTAAACCTAATTTCTTTCGGGGTACATACTCCATCATCCACCCCGAAATCACAGTTGTGGCAGGTGCTTTGGCAACTGATGCTATTGCAACTGACAACCCTGCATTTGAAAATGTAGCAGCCCAAAGTGCTGTGACGGAAAATACGATCCCTGCTCTGAGCCCGGTCTATAGCCTGACAGAAAAACTACGCAAAAAGGGTGTTGATAGCCAAGTGTTGGGCAAACTGGTACAACAAGTCTATGATCAGACTAAACAATTGATCAGCGAAAATCTACCTTTAACGGTAGTAGAGCAATATCAGTTTCTGGATCGCAAAACAGCCTATCAATTAATTCATTTCCCGACAGATTATGCTGCCTTAGAGGCCGCACGCTATCGGCTTAAGTTTGAGGAATTGTTCTTTAATCAATTACGGTTGATAAGGGTAAGGGGCCTGCGGAAACAACAGCTTGCTGGCTGGCCAATGAGTAAGCTGAAGTTGTTCACTGCTTTCTATAACGATCATCTTCCGTTTCAGCTGACGAATGCGCAACAACGTGTGTTGCGTGAAATTAGGCAGGACATGGGTAGTGGCAGGCAAATGAATCGGTTAATACAGGGTGATGTGGGTAGCGGCAAAACAATTGTCGCCTTTATGAGTATGCTGATGGCAGTGGACAATGGCTGTCAAGCCTGCCTGATGGCCCCGACCGAGATATTGGCAGAGCAGCACTTAAATGGTTTACAACCTTTAGCAAATGCCATCGGTCTGCCAATCGCAAAGCTGACTGGTAGCACCAAGGCCAAAGATCGTAAACCAATTTTGGAGGCATTGGCGTCTGGTGTCCTGCCGCTTATTGTAGGCACCCATGCGTTACTTGAGCCTAAAGTACATTTCCAGCGGCTAGGCCTGAGTGTGATCGACGAGCAACATCGGTTTGGGGTGGCGCAGCGGGCGAGGCTTTGGGATAAAAATAGCCGACCAGACCAGTCTAATGAATTGGGGATAGAGACAACCGATCTGCCCGAGGTAATTGCGCCTCATATCATGGTCATGACAGCCACGCCTATTCCACGTACATTGGCCATGACCCTATATGGTGACCTCGATGTATCGGTGATTGATGAGTTACCACCTGGCCGTAAACCAATTAGGACTAGCCATGTATATCAGTCCCAACGGCAGCAGGCTTGGCATTTTATGCAGCAACAGATTGCGGATGGTAGGCAGATCTATGTGGTGTATCCATTGATTGAGGAAAATGAAAAACTCGATTTTATGGCCCTGGAGCTTGGCTACCAGATGATGCAAGAACACTTCAACCCGATGGGCATTGCCATCAGTATGGTGCATGGCAAAATGCCTAAGGAAACGCGCGATTACGAGATGGATCAGTTTGTGAAGGGGCGGACCCAGATCATGGTGGCAACAACGGTCATCGAGGTGGGGGTCAATGTGCCCAATGCCTCAGTGATGCTGATAGAAAGTGCTGAGCGTTTTGGGTTGAGCCAATTGCATCAGTTACGGGGCCGTGTTGGGCGGGGGGCTGACCAAAGCTATTGTATCTTGATGACGGACGTCAAACTCAGTAGCGAAACACGTGAGCGCTTGGCTACCATGGTTAGGACAAATAATGGCTTCGAGATTGCAGAAGTGGACCTCAAACTACGTGGGCCTGGTGACATTTTGGGCACCCAGCAGTCAGGCGCAGTTGATCTGAAACTTGCCAATCTTGCTACTGACATGGTCCTCATGACCCAAGCGAGGGATGTTGCCACCCAGATCATCGAACGAGACCCTGACCTGACTGAACCAGAGCATATTGCCACTGCCGAATATTTGGCAGGCAGTGCAGCTACTGGTTTGGCTTGGAGTAGGGTAGGCTAATACCTCCTGTTTTTTTCTTCAACTTCAGGCCAATCATGCGCGGTTTGGAGTTTGGTCCAAGATAGGAGCCGAAGGGTTTTCATCCGTCAGTGACCAACTTTAGGGATGTTCAACTGAGCTTGTTGAGATCAGTGTTTATCAAAGTAAGATTATTGGGGTCCATGGGCATTTTTATATGCAGTATCTTAAATTTAGTTAATCTTTTAGAAGTCGGCCTACAGGTAATTGCTTGCTTGTGAGTGCTTTGAAAAAATAAATAATCAGAACTAAGTGAAGGTAAATTCATAATATGAGAATAAATAAACACAATAATCCTGTATATATCCAGCAGGCTACCATTAATAAGTAACAAGTGACATCCAACAGATCGGTAATCGTTTTGCTGGTATTTAACAGGTATAATGCAAATAGAATAAAGTTAGTTAAAATTAATATAATCGATAGGCCAATGTGAAATACAAGCAAAAGGAATAAAGTGTTTTCATCAGGTTGAAGTAAAAATGGCAACAGGATCGTTACTAAAGTTGTGAAAAATAATTTTCTCTGAGGACTCATGTGTGCTATAGTAGGTTGAAATTGTTTTGGTGCCTTATGTCAGGTTAATTGTCCAGTTAAATTTTGGCCTGAGCACCACTTGAAGTAATGATTTGGAATTGATTCTAGATTTTTTTGGACCTTAGAAGCAATAGGTGCCATTTGCTATATTATTTCGCCAATAGGCTAATGTTTAGAATGGTGGCCTTGTACAACTTGGATAACCAATTGGATAGGAATTGCTGGTTTTTGAATCCCTATCCAACTGCTTCCATTAATACGGCCTATTTTTTGTTCTGCCCCTCAGGCCAATCCTGCACCGTTCGTAGGTTGGTCCAGGTCCAGGACATGAGGTAACGAGCTTGAATCCTCGTCCTAACCTTTTTCAGATTGTATTCGAAATGAGCAGGGTAGATATAGGCATTTTGTAGGACGCTATCTGGGGAATAGTTTCCTTGATCCTGTTTGATAAGTTTTTTGTTTGCCTCATAGAATCCGTAAGCTGCGCTAGTGTAAGCAAGATGTTGGTCTGCAGAGTTAGACTTTAGATAGTCAAACATGTTTTCGCTCTTGCAGTGTTTTAGCAAGCTTTGGGACTCTAGATAAACTATAGGCAGGGCTAGGTAAACAGCAACAGCGATCATGCCAACTTGTGCCACACGGTTCATGATTTGCCATCCGTCATTGAGGGCTGTGCTTTGGACAAAGATGTAGATGATCGAGAACCAGCACCAACCAAGCCATAATAATAGGCCAATGCGTTTGGCTGTAATGCCATGGTGAAGGATGTATAGGGCATCCTTGCTGAGCGTAATGCTGATCAGTGCAAGGTTTAGGACTAATAATAGCGCGAAACTTGCTTTGACGTCAGGGGTATAGTTTGCTTGGCCAGCACGGAAAATAAATCGATCGATGAAGATGATAAACATCGTGAGCACAAAGCTGATCAACAGTACATTGAAAGTATCATGCAGTGAGCGTGAGATGTCAGGTGCGTTCAGATTATCGGCTGTGCGGAAAAAGGTCATGGTGGTATCAAAGTCCGCCACAAAGAATAAAATCAGAATAACTGATAGACTCCATTTGACCCAATTGAAGGTAACCCGACTAGCTATTTTGCCTTCAGTAAGTGGTAGGTTACGTTTGCTGATCCAGAACCTGCGGAAACTATTGCTGACTGAGACAATATAAGGGTTGGTGCCTCTTGACCAACTGGTTAAGCTGAGCTGACCACCGAGATTTATTAGGATAAGGTAAAAGAGGTCTTCGAAGTTGATGTAGTCCAAGATGGGAGATATCATCTCATAAAACTTTGGTTGGGCAATGCCATACAGGATGCAGAAGACAGTCAGAATACCTAAACCTATAGGCACCATAAAAAGGATGGTCCGGATGGGGAGTTTGCTATCATGTTTTTTGTCCATCCAGATAGACAAGATGGCGCCAGACTTTAGCAGGCGGAAGATTCCAAATATGTACTGCATGATGCCGAGCAAGGGTATCCAAAATATCTGGGTGATCGTCCGGCGGGCACTCATGATTGTGAACGGAATAAGGAGATAGTAACAGACTACGGCTATGGTCGAGCCGTCCATAAAGATGCCGATAGCGATCAGAGTGCTAGCAACCCAGAGTGCGGCGAAGTTAGGCTTGAGCCAAGCTTTTGGCGTTTTGATCAGCAGTACGGCGGTGATGATACAATGCAAAATCAGGTAGTTGAGGCCTGGGTATTCGTGGTAGAACAAGACCGTCCAGAGGATTGAAATGAGGAGGGTGCGGATTAGGATTGATTTCATTTGAAAGTGCTTTGAAATGCAAAGTTAAAGGGTAAAAAAATATAGGTTGGTAAGTAGGCTTTTTTGAAAAGCCCTTGTCTGTGCATGTTTAGCCCATGGATTTGATTAGGGTTTCGAGGGCATTGAGGTGGTCACGGAAAGCGGACTTTCCGGCATCGGTTGCTTGGTAACTGGTTTGGGTTTTGCGGCCGACAAAGGACTTGCTAAAGGTGATATAGCTAGCCTCTTCTAGGTTTTTGAGATGGGATGCTAGGTTGCCATCTGAAAGGTCAAGTAGTTCTTTCAGGTGGTTAAAGTCAAGGGACTCGTTGACCATCAGGGCAGACATGATGCCTAAGCGTACGCGACTCTCAAAGGCTTTATTGAGGGTGTTGAGCTGTATCTTCATGCCTTGTCAGTTTTCATCATCCAGACACCTTGGGCGATGTGTGCAAGACCGAAACTCATGCCGAGCATGAGTACATTGTAGTGGGGCATAGCAAATGCTACTAGTCCAGAAAGGATACAGACGATGGCCAATGGGGTGATGTTAGTCTTGGCATTTTGCGACCCGCTATGGAGGGCCAATCCGTAGCAGACCATAGCCATCCCAGGAACTAAGCTCAACTCCTTTACGATCAGGATGGCACAGAGGACAGCACCTGTAACGATCGGGATACCGAGGGAAAGTACAAACTTGAGTCTATTGCGTGACCAAGCCACAGACTGATGGCCGTGGGTCTGGGTGTTTTGGCGTGCGGCAGACCAGTAGGAGACAGCAAGGCATGCTCCAAATGTAAGGTGAGCAATCAACGTTGTGGTCCAGTGATGGGCCAAAATGGACAAAAATTGCACCCATGCTGGGCCAGCTGGTAGAGTAAGGCTAGGTTCGACAAAGGTGATTTGGCCAGCGATTAGGCCTGTGAGGCAGATTAGACCACAGATCACACCCGATCGTCCATCGAGGGTGAGCATCCTGTCAGACCGTTGCATGGTCTGCCTGATGTGGTCTAGGTCCGCTAAGAGGTCTTGTTGTGTTGCCATAGGTAAAAGTACTTTGTGATGCAAAGTTATTGCCGTTTCGATCTCGAGCAAGTTTTTTTCTGATTTTTTTCTGTCTCTGTTTTTTTATGTGTCTACTGGGTCTTTAGGTTAAGATTCTATCCTGAGATGGTCCGAACCATTCAACTGGTCACATTATAGACACAAGGTGCTTATGGCTAGTCCTCTTTCCACGCTCGGATAAATTAAAAGCCAAACCTATCCGACTACTAGTTGGCCTTCCAGGATCAAGGTTTCGGGGGCTATGGTCTGTTTGCGTCCTGCCTTGAGCCGCAGAATGAGCCTTTCGGCTGCCAGGTGGCCCAATTCGTATCCACTATGTCTATAATGATCTAGGTTTGGAGAAAGGATGGAGGGTAAATGTCCATCACTGATGCCGATCACTTTGGGTTTATGTTTGTTATCTCCTGTTGTTGTGTTGATGGCTGCATATACACCAGCTGACAACTCGTCACTCATACAAAAAAAGGCATCGACCTCATAGTTGCCTAGCCAGTCGATGACCAAAGAAGTGCATTGGTCTTGACTTTTGGCATGGATTATATAGGTGCTATTAGGACCATTAGATAATAAGTTAGCCTCCACCATTGCACGTTGAAATCCTTGGTGCCTAAGTTGGCTCATCTGCAACTGTTGGTCGCCAAGTACGGCACAAATCTTGGTAGCGCCTGCCTTGATCAGGTAGCTGACACATTGGTAGGCAGCTTCTTCATCATCAATCATGACCTGGTCAAATTGGGTTTGTTCGATGCTTTTGTCAAACAAGACGATCGGCACGGCAGCAGCTTCGAGCTCCTGAAGGTGGTCTAGGTCCTTGGTCTGAGCCGAGAGGGAGATCAAGATGCCATCAATGGATAGGTCAGCGCAAACCCTTAGGTTAGCAACCTCGCCTGCCAAGGCATTTTGAGACTGTAGGACTAGTAATTGGTATCCGTTGGCACTAACAACATCTTCTATCCCTTTAATAAGAGACGGGAAGAAGAACATCGTGATCTCTGGTATGATCAATGCAATGAGGCCGCTGCGGTTGTTGCGGAGGTTGACGGCGGTTAAGTTTACATGATAATTGAGGGCCTGTGCCACCTGCCTTACCTCCTCCTTGACCTTGTCAGAAATGTCTGGATGGTCATTGAGTGCCCGCGAGACGGTAGACGGACTAACCCCTAGCTGTGAGGCGATATCCTTGATGGTGGCTCTTTTCATGGTGGGTATAGTGTGCTAGCCTATGACTTGGCCAAGGTCTTCCCCCAGATCTAGAAGTAGGGTAAGGGCCAAGGCCAGAGGATGTAGGGCACAATAGTAACAGATTTGGTCAGTAATTGGGGGCTTTAAGCCAGTACTTCAGATAAAATCAATGCTGGCAAGGCGAATGCAGAAAATAATTTTTGACCGCAAACGGTACCGCAAACGATTGCGGAAACGTTTGCGTAAAAAATTGATAATCAGGACATTGTAATTCAGAAACAAGTCCGATATGTTTACCTCACCAATTAACCAAAATCACAAATGAAAAAGTCTTTACAGCTAGTGGTGCTCATCCTGATGGGCATCATTCCTCACCTACTGATCCCGACGGAGTCCTTAGGACAGGCCGCAGGTTCAGGAAAAATCAGCGGTCGTGTTACAAGTAAATCGGGTGAGGCAGTGCCCTTTGCGACCGTTTATATACTTCAACCTGCTGTTAACGCTGCCGCTGATACGGGTGGTAATTATATCCTGAAGCGTGTTCCAGCTGGTACCCACAAGGTTGTAGCCTCGTTCTTAGGTTACAAAAAGCAAACCCAAGAGGTAACCATCGTCGCAGACCAAAACCTAAGCCTTGACTTTGTGTTGGACGAGGAAGGGTCTGTGACCAATGAAGTTATCGTGACAGGTAACCTGAACCCCAAAACGGCACTTGAGTCAAGTATATCTGTGAGTACCATTAAGGAGTCACAGGTCAACGAAACAGCCCCTCGGTCCACTGCCGAAATTCTTCGTTCGATTCCTGGCCTGAAATCAGAGGCTTCGGCAGGGGAGGGGAACACCAACATTACTGTCCGGGGTGTGCCGATTGCAACTGGTGGATCTAAATTTTTGCTATTGCAGGAAGATGGCTTGCCAATCCTCCAGTTTGGGGACATCGCCTTTGGTACTGCTGATATCTTTATGCGGGCGGATAACACGATCAGTCGGATTGAGGCCCTACGTGGTGGGTCTGCCTCGACAATGGCTAGTAACTCGCCAGCGGGTATCATCAATTTTATCAGCAAAACTGGCAAAACTGCCGGCGGAAGTGTAGCTACAACAGTTGGGGTGGACTACAATAACTTCCGTACTGATTTCGAATACGGCGCGCCGATTGGCAATGGCTGGTCTATGCACGCGGGCGGCTTTTATCGTCTAGGCGATGGACCCCGCCGCACCAATTTTACATCTAGCAACGGTGGTCAGTTTAAGGCAAACCTGACTAAAGAGTTCGACCGTGGGTATGCCCGCATTTATGTAAAATTCCTCAATGACAGGACCCCTGCCTATATGCCGATGCCAATAGAGGTGTCGGGTACCAATGCATCACCAACTTGGTCCTCTGCCTCTGGTTTCAGTGCTCTTACTGGTGCCCTCCAGAGTCCAAACTTGCTTAATAGTATTGGTACGGGCCCAGATGGTAACATCAGGCGTAGCAATGTAGGTGACGGCATCAATCCGGTTTCCTCTGCCATCGGATCCGAGTTTTCGTTTGACCTGGGCGAAGGTTATAGCATCGAGAACAAAAACAGATTCTCTTTCAACAGCGGTAATTTTATTGCCCCCTTCCCAGCCCAAGTGACTGATGCTGCCACAATGCTTAATAGTATTGGTGGAGCAGGAGCGCGCTTGACCTATCTGGATGGCGGTGCCTACCCTGCTAATGCCAACGGCAATGATTTGTTGATGCGTGTCCACATGTTTGACACCAAACTCAACAACTTTAATAACTTCAGCAATGACCTGACCTTGAGCAAATCATTTGGTCGGACAAATATCCATGCTGGGGTATATAAGGCTTTCCAAACGATCAGTATGTCATGGCTTTGGGCTAGCTATTTGATGGATGTTAATGATAAAGGTGGACGTCTACTCAATGTCAACAATGCAGCGGGTACTAGCCTAACAGACAACGGATTGCTGGCTTATGGTACGCCATTTTGGGGCAACTTGCACCGGAACTATGATACTCAATATGACATCACGGCACCATATGCTAACGTTGAGGTTAATGTAACGGATGCACTAACAGTTGACCTTGGTGGTCGTTGGGATATCGGCAAGGTCTATGGTACTTATGCTGGGGCCAACATCAAGCAAGTTGATGTCAATGGCGATGGCCAGATCTCGGTAGCCGAGCAGACTGTTGAGGTCATTGACAATACAAAGGTTAATCCTGTCAACTATAATTATGATTACCTGTCCTACTCAGCTGGTGCTAACTATCGTTTGACGGAGAATATGGCTGTTTTTGGTCGTTATAGCCAAGGTGCCCGTGCTAATGCTGATCGGCTCTTGTTTGGTCCTTATGTTCGGCCAGATGGCTCGGCTGTGGATGGTCTGAAGGCAGATGTCATCACACAGGCTGAGGCGGGTTACAAGCTCCGCAAAGCCCACTACACGATCAATGCGACTGCTTTCTTGGCCAATATCAACGAGCAGAACTATGAGGCTACTACACAGCTGACCGTCAACCGTGCTTACAGGTCGTTCGGCCTTGAACTGGATGGTATGGCTGAGTATGGCAACTTTAGCCTCCGTGGTGGTTTGACCTTGACCAACTCAAAAATTGTGCGCGATGAAATCAATAGCGCACAAGAGGGTAAAACCCCACGTCGCCAATCGCCTTATATCTTCCAGATTATGCCGTCCTACAAATCCAAGGCACATTCTGTTGGCTTTAGTGCCATTGGTACTGGTCCGTCCTTCGCACAGGATAACAATGACCTTGTGATGCCGGGTTATGCCTACATCAATGCCTTTGTCAACATAGCGCTTACCAAGGGATTGACCCTATCATTCAATGCCAATAATATCTTTAATCAGATTGGCATTACCGAAAGTGAAGATGGTTCGATTGTCGAAAACCAACGAAATATCGTCAGGGCCCGCTCTATCGCTGGTCGGACCATTTCTTCGAGTCTGCGATTCTCGTTCTAGCACCTGGTATGGTTCTGGGCCAAGTTCTTGGGTGGACTTGGCCTTTGACCATTCTGGTGACATACTTCATTCTCACTTCTTATCAATCGATGGTTATATGTCTAGAGCAGCATCAAATAATAGTGATGAAGCCATGGCTGAGGCCTGGCGTGTGCTTAATAGTTGTATAGCGCAACAAACTGATGGTCTGGGTACCATATTGATTAAGGGTTTATACGCCTCCGACCTAGACCGTGATAACTATAAACGCATCTGGGCACGCGATGCCATGATTGCGGGTTTAGCCATTGTGCTTACTCCAAAATCTGGTAATGAACTGAAGGATGCTTTTCGGGCCTCTGTTTTGGCTTTGGCCTCGCAGCAAGCGGCAAATGGTCAAATTCCGTCTAATATCGGTATTGGTCCTGATGATAAACCAAGCTATGGGTCATTAGTTGGGCGGGTAGATGCAACAACATGGTGGATTATTGGTGCCTGTATATTAGGTGCTCAGGATCCGGACATTAAAATGCAATTGGCTGCCCCTGTCGCCAAGGCCATAGAGATGCTCAAGGCATGGGAGTTTAACCAGCGTGGGCTGCTTTATACTCCGCTAGGTGGCAATTGGGCAGACGAATATCTAGTACAGGGATATACCCTTTATGACAACTGTTTGTACTTGTGGGCGTTGCGGGCAGCTGCAAAGGTCTATAGCACAGTAGGCTATATGGAACAAGCGGCGACTTTAGAGCGTACTATCGTGGCTAATTATCTCCCTGGAGGATTCGATCAATCGAGCATAATCCATCCCACAGCTTATGCCGATGCCAACCAACAAATGCCTGATGGACCTTACTTCTGGTGTTGTTTCGGTCCGCAGGGATATGACACTCGTTGGGATATGGCTGGCAATGCATTGGCTTTGCTGCTGGGGTTGCATCCTGACCCAGATAAGTTGGTGGCATTTTTGTCATCAATGGCAAAAGGCCAAGGACATTGGTTGTTGCCTGTATTCAGCCCGGTGGTTGAGCCTACAGATTGGCAATGGCAATTGTTAAGACTCAATTATACGCATGCGTTTAAGAATCAGCCACACCATTTCCATAACGGCGGGTGTTGGCCTGTTTTTATGGGGATGCTGTCATTAGGGCTTGCTGCTAATTGTGTTACTGCGCTTTCGGCAACAATCGAAAGTCAGATCATTGATGCCCTTAATGCGGAGGTGCCACCCTATTCGTTCCATGAATATTGGACTACTGACCATCAACAACCATCTGGCGTATCTCCCTTGGCCTATACTGCAACAGGGACAATTTTGGCTTGCCTAGCAGCTCAGTATCAATCAAAGCAAGTAGTACCAAACCTAACATCGATTCTTTGTAATGACAACCGAAAAGATTGAATTAAGACCTTCATTTCTGACGCTAGGAAAAACTTTAGTTTCAGAAATTATAGGGTTTTATCCTTCATTATCAACTGGGGGGCAGCCTAAGCTTGTGATCGGGATTGCAGGGGAGTCTGGCAGTGGGAAATCAGTTACGGCCCTAGTGCTAAAACACGTTTTGGCGGAGGCTGGTATTAGGTCTGTCGTACTTTCCATTGATAACTACTTCAAATTAGCTCCTAAGCAAAATGACCTAGCAAGGCGCCAGAATATTGATCAGGTTGGGCCTTCAGAGGTCCGATTGGCATTGCTGCAGGCGCACCTATTTGCTTTTGTGGCTGGGCATACGGCCATTGTCGTTCCAGTAACTGATTATGCCAATGATCGATTTGAACGTGAGGTTATTGACCTTGAAGATGTGGATGTCTTGATTGTGGAAGGAACATATGTCTATATGTTGGATGGTATTGATCGGTTGGTGTTTCTGGACCATAACTATAAGGACACCCATGCGCAGCGCCTAGCCCGTAACAGGGACAAAATGGATGACTTTGTGGAGCAGGTTCTGGAGATCGAACACAAGATCATCAGCGAGGGGAGGCAAAAAGCTGATTTTAGGATTACTACTGACTACCAAGTTAACTTCGTGCAACGATGATGCGACCTCGCCTTAAGTTTTGGCAAATTTGGAACATGAGCTTTGGTCTGCTCGGTATCCAGTATGCCTTTGGGCTGCAGCAAGCCAATATGAGCCCTATATATCGGTATTTGGGTGCTGATGAGGCCTCAATCCCATGGCTTTGGCTTGCAGGCCCAATAACTGGTTTGATCATCCAGCCTATTATTGGTGCTATGAGCGATCATACCTGGCACCCTAGATGGGGTAGGAGGAGGCCTTATTTTGCTATTGGGGCGGTGTTGACGAGCATTGCCTTGGTCTTGATGCCTTATTCATCCTCGCTCTGGATGGCAGCAGCTTTGCTTTGGCTGCTGGATGGTGCTGCTAACATCACGATGGAGCCTTTCCGGGCCCTGATTGCTGACAATTTACCAGAAGAGCAACGTGTGACGGGATTTTCGTTGCAGAGCTTTTTTGTCGGGATGGGGCAAACTTTAGCCAACCTGATGCCGCTGATTTTGGTTGGTGTTGGCTTTTCGGTCCAGTCAATGTCTGGGTCTGACAGGATTCCGGATTTCGTTAAGTGGTCCTTTATCATTGGGGCGGTATCGATCTTGTTTTCGGTTGGGGTGACGATTTTCACGACCAAGGAATATCCTCCTACCGACCAAGAACGGACTAAGCCACGAACGCCAATTTTTACTGAAATATTTGCGGCTATCCGCGAGATGCCTAAAGTGATGAAACAACTTTGGTGGGTCAAGTTTTTTACTTGGTTTAGCCTGCCGCTGATGTGGCAATACTTGGCCATCGCGATTGCTGAGCGTTGTTTTGGTGCCACCGAGCCTTCAGATCCTGGGTTTGCTGATGGTGTAAAGTGGGGCAACTTGGGTTTGGCGATCTTTAATGTGGCCTGTTTTGTTTTCTCGATGTTTTTGCAGCCATTATCAGCCCGTATGCAACCCAAAAACATCCATGCATTAGCCTTGGTATTGGGCGGCGTTGGTTTTATTTCGATGGAGGTATCTACGCATCAATACCATTTTATGATAGGGATGGCGATGGTTGGTGTGGCTTGGGCCTCGATTATGTCCACACCGTATGTGATTTTGTCAGGCGGTGTGCCAGCTAGTAGAATGGGCGTTTATATGGGGATATTTAACATGTTTATTGTCATCCCGCAGATTTGCAACATGGTCTTGATCCCGTTCATCTATAATAATCTGTTAGGCGGTAGCCCGATCCATGCACTGTGCTTTGCTGGCATTTCGTTGCTAGTGGCGGGTTGGTTTAGCTATCGGCTTAGGTTATCGCCTGAGGACCAAGTAACTATTTAATATCGTAGTAATGGTTGTTTAGTAATGCCGACTTTCAGGGGCATTGCCGATTGCCGGATCGTTTAGGCATCAGACGGGTAACAAAACAAAAGCCCTACCATCAGGATTTGATAGTAGGGCTTTGTGCTTACAGGAGTTAAAATCCCGATCGGGACTTAGCTTTTGACCTCTTCGTAATTGACGTCCTCGACGCCATTTTCGTCGGTGTTGTTGGCAGCACCACCTGGTTGGGCTCCGTTTCCGTCACCACTGGTGTTGTTGTACATCTCGCCACTGGCAGCTTGCCATGCAGTGTTAAGGGCAGCTAGGGCTGTATCAATAGCACTGACATCTTGGCTAGCATGGGCTGCCTTGAGGTCCTCGAGGGCGGTCTGAATGCCAGCTTTGGTGCTGTCGCTCATTTTGTCGCCGTACTCGGAAAGTTGTTTTTCGGTGCTGAAGATCATCGAGTCGGCTGCATTGATTTTCTCAATACGCTCTTTCTCGAGTTTGTCTTCGTTCTCGTTGGCCTTAGCCTCGGCACGCATGCGCTCGATATCTGCATCAGATAAGCCAGAGCTGGCCTCGATCCGGATCTTTTGCTCTTTGTTTGTGCCTTTATCCTTGGCTGACACATGGAGGATACCGTTGGCATCGATGTCAAATGTGACTTCGACTTGTGGTACGCCACGTGGTGCCGGCGGAATGTCGCTCAGGTGGAAACGGCCGATGGTACGATTGTCTTTGGCCATTGGGCGCTCGCCTTGCAAAACGTGAATCTCGACTGATGGTTGGTTGTCAGACGCGGTGCTGAAAACCTCGGACTTGCGGCTCGGGATGGTGGTGTTGCTCGAGATCAGGGTTGTGAAGACACCACCCATGGTCTCAATGCCTAGGGATAGTGGGGTCACGTCCAGCAAGAGGACATCCTTCACCTCGCCGGTTAGGACACCACCTTGGATAGCAGCGCCGATGGCAACTACTTCGTCCGGATTGACGCCTTTGTTTGGCTTGCGGTTGAAGAATTTTTCAACTTCATCCTGGATGCGTGGGATACGGGTTGAACCACCTACAAGGATAACATCATCGATCTGACCTGTGGTGAAACCTGAGTTTTTGAGGGCGCGGCGGCAAGGCTCCAGCGTGCGTTGGATGAGGTCATCACAAAGCTGCTCGAACTTGGCACGTGACAACTTGCGGACAAGGTGCTTCGGTGCTGAGTCGATGACGGTGATGTAAGGCAAGTTAATCTCGGTCTCAGAAGAGCTAGAAAGCTCGATCTTGGCCTTTTCAGCAGCTTCTTTGAGGCGCTGAAGTGCCATAGGGTCTTTGCGGAGGTCAACACGCTCTTCGCTCAAGAACTCAGTGGCTAACCAGTCGATGATCTTCTGATCAAAGTCGTCGCCACCTAGGTGGGTATCACCATCGGTGCTTTTTACTTCGAAGACGCCATCACCCAACTCGAGGATGCTGACATCGAAGGTGCCACCACCAAGGTCAAAGACTGCGATTTTGGCTTCTTGATTTTTTTTGTCTAGGCCGTAAGCCAAGGCTGCTGCTGTTGGCTCGTTGATGATGCGTTTAACATCAAGACCTGCGATCTGGCCAGCTTCTTTGGTTGCTTGACGCTCAGCATCGTTAAAGTAAGCTGGTACGGTGATCACAGCTTCGGTGACTGTGGTACCCAAATAGTCCTCGGCAGTTGACTTCATCTTCTGAAGGATCATGGCCGAAAGCTCTTGCGGGGTGTAAAGGCGATCGCCAATCCGGACACGTGGGGTGTCGTTGGCGCCCTGCTCGACTTTGTAGGGCATCTGTCCGGCCTCTTTGGTGCTGGCAGAGTATTTTTTGCCCATAAAGCGCTTTACGGACGAAATGGTATTGGTGGGGTTGGTGATGGCCTGACGTTTGGCAGAGTCACCGACTTTGCGCTCGCCATTGCCATTGTCCAAAAACGCCACGATCGAAGGGGTGGTCCGACGTCCTTCGCTATTCTGGATTACGACAGGCTCGTTACCTTCCATTACGGCAACACAGCTATTGGTGGTGCCTAAGTCTATTCCTATTATCTTTCCCATAGTATCTTGGACGACTGCCTATTCGTAGCAGGTCTCACAGCCATTAGGCAAGCCTTATGCCAAGCGCTAGCTGGAGCAAGATACCTGACGGCTTGTCGCTTTTTGGCAGATTTTAGGCTAAGTTTCTGACAAATTTATCAGCCTAGGCAAGGGGATAAGGCCCCAATTCTGTCAGGTTAGGGTTGTTTGGGTTTGTTGTAAAAGCTGTTTAGGGCCTTCATGATGATCCATCCGCTAAGGCGGTTGTCGTACTCGGACGTGATGCTGCCGCCACCTTCGCAGAGGTAGGCACTGGCGCCATGTCGTTTGGCAGGTCCGCCTGCCCACATGACATCATCAATGGCCTCAGGTTTGGCTAGGTAGACTGGTTTGATGAGCTTGGCACCATCAAAACGTTTGATCAGTTTGGCTAGTCGTTGCCATCCTCCCAGCTGTGTCGTTTCGCGCGGATTGGCTCCGCGGACGCCGATATCTACCAGACCTGGCCATGTATGAACGGACCAAACGGCATCGAGGCCAGTCTCGGTCCTGACGATACGCTCTAGATCCTGCTGGACTAGGTAGGCCTCTTGGGGTTGGGTTTTCGGATTGGGGCCTGTGATACTAAACGTGCGGTTCAGGTCCTTGCCATCTGCAGCCACCCGATACCAACCTTTGGCTGGGGCATCGGGGCTCATGTAAAACACGAAGTGACAGATGGTATTTTCGAGTAGCGTTTGGCCACTGTCGCCTAGCAGAAAATCGACCATGCCTTGCATCCGCCGATGGGCGTTATGCTCGCCGGGGTGTTGGCTGCCGAAGTAGATGCCCCAGCGTTTGTTGGCAGGCACTTTGCTTTTGTGCCCCGTTATCGTGAGGCGGTAAAAATAAGTACCACCTTGGCTTTTGCCGATGGCAGCCATCGAGCAATTAGGGTTGTTGCTTTGTTCGGTTAGCCAAACTAGGTGGTCTTTGTGGCTGTACGGTACCTGCGTGCCGATCCAGACACTGTCTGCTGTAAATGCGGGAAAGTCGAGGGTGTCGCATTTAGGACTAGTGTCGCGGTTCTGGTGCCATTGGATGGGGTGCCAGGTGATGCGGTCGTAACTATAGCTCTGGAAGTATTCGTTAAAAGCATAGTCTCTGGTGCCGCTATCGAACTTGACGATGAGCCTAAGCGCTACGTCTTTGGCAGCCTGCTTGATGTAGCAATTGAGTTTATTGGGCCAGGTGTTGTGTGTTGGTGCATGGCCAAGGGTCACGACGAAGGTATTGCCACCTTGGTGGGTTACAGAGGCACCCTCGCTACCGAGGCCGCCGACTTTGCCGCTGAAGTCAAAATGCTCGGGCTTGAGTTTGCTGGCATTTTGGCCATTGGTCCTGAAGCCGACTAGCGTTATAGCCGTTGCGATAAGGAGCGGAAGAAAAAAGACCTTTGTTTTCATGACCTCAAAGTTGGTGATTGGAACGGGATTGGCAAGGGGGGGTACAGCTAAAGGGGACCCATGGCTATTGCGTGATTGTAAACGCAATGAATAGCTATCCGGATTATCTGCCGGAATGTATGGCGCGAATTAGTTACGTAGATGATGATTTTGGTAGCGGTGTCTTTTAATAATTTAATTAAATAATGAAATATTTGTAAAAGATTAAATACATACTTAGTTATTGCAGGCGAAGCCTGCTATTGGTTCAGATTTACTTATGACGACTTAGTTGTGAATTGGTCTCAAACCTAGTAGATTCGCAACAGGCCGATATAGAGACAAGCCAAACGAAGCGTTGTGAATTGGTCTCAAACCTAGTAGATTCGCAACCGTTGTCAGTGGCCAAGGTTGCAACATTGAGTTGTGAATTGGTCTCAAACCTAGTAGATTCGCAACACCACTTGTAAATACAGCACCAGTTGCTGTGTTGTGAATTGGTCTCAAACCTAGTAGATTCGCAACTCAGCGGCAAAATCTTAGGCACGTTCCTAGTTGTGAATTGGTCTCAAACCTAGTAGATTCGCAACATATTCGTTGTAAAGCTCAATCTTAAACCGAGTTGTGAATTGGTCTCAAACCTAGTAGATTCGCAACGAGCGGCTTACCTTACTAGTTGGTGACGGTGTTGTGAATTGGTCTCAAACCTAGTAGATTCGCAACTGGCGAAAGGTTATGTGCCTAGGACTGTAAGTTGTGAATTGGTCTCAAACCTAGTAGATTCGCAACAAGAATTAGCCGATGCCCAAGCGTTACAAGGTTGTGAATTGGTCTCAAACCTAGTAGATTCGCAACGAGCAATGAAACCGTACTACCTACTAGACAGTTGTGAATTGGTCTCAAACCTAGTAGATTCGCAACGACGCCATTTATTACCACACGTTGGCCTTTGTTGTGAATTGGTCTCAAACCTAGTAGATTCGCAACTTATACTTTGGAGTGCTACCCAAAGGCTAAGTTGTGAATTGGTCTCAAACCTAGTAGATTCGCAACAAAGGCAAGCCACAACAGCAAGCAGGATGTGTTGTGAATTGGTCTCAAACCTAGTAGATTCGCAACAATTCACCTTTGCCGAGTTCATCGAATTGCGTTGTGAATTGGTCTCAAACCTAGTAGATTCGCAACGTGGGATTAATAAGTAGGGACATAGCAGATTGTTGTGAATTGGTCTCAAACCTAGTAGATTCGCAACAGTAACTTTATTAGCCTTTGCAATGTTCGGGTTGTGAATTGGTCTCAAACCTAGTAGATTCGCAACGAAGGCGAAGAAACGATCGACACCTTGCGTGTTGTGAATTGGTCTCAAACCTAGTAGATTCGCAACATCCTCTGACACCAACAAAGCAACGGCATCGTTGTGAATTGGTCTCAAACCTAGTAGATTCGCAACATCGCCTTGAACTGATAACGACATATCGCCGTTGTGAATTGGTCTCAAACCTAGTAGATTCGCAACAGACTGTTTTGGGCAACTAGTATCTGGCAAGTTGTGAATTGGTCTCAAACCTAGTAGATTCGCAACGAACGTGGCTGACAAGAAGCGAGACATCAAGTTGTGAATTGGTCTCAAACCTAGTAGATTCGCAACTTAGCCATTAAAGAACAAAGACACGAGCACGTTGTGAATTGGTCTCAAACCTAGTAGATTCGCAACCGGTGATGTGGTAACCTTGAACGCCATTACGTTGTGAATTGGTCTCAAACCTAGTAGATTCGCAACTCAGCACCATTTGAGCCAACATAAACGTTTGTTGTGAATTGGTCTCAAACCTAGTAGATTCGCAACACATTTGCTTTTTATGGCCATGAAATTAGTGTTGTGAATTGGTCTCAAACCTAGTAGATTCGCAACGACTAATATTTTTTGGAGTCAAGCCACGCAGTTGTGAATTGGTCTCAAACCTAGTAGATTCGCAACCTACAACATCAGGGGCTATATGCTGACAGCGTTGTGAATTGGTCTCAAACCTAGTAGATTCGCAACGTTTGGTTATCTAGTTTGGCAAAGTAAATAGTTGTGAATTGGTCTCAAACCTAGTAGATTCGCAACCAAAGCTAGTGAGAGTCCCTGACAGTTTTTGTTGTGAATTGGTCTCAAACCTAGTAGATTCGCAACACATACCATGGAATTTGATACAGCACACATGTTGTGAATTGGTCTCAAACCTAGTAGATTCGCAACCAAGCTAGTACATGGTATTACCCATCGCATGTTGTGAATTGGTCTCAAACCTAGTAGATTCGCAACTATAAGCCTATATTGGTATATGTTGTTGCTGTTGTGAATTGGTCTCAAACCTAGTAGATTCGCAACTATTGGAAGTTTGTAAACACCGTCCAAGATGTTGTGAATTGGTCTCAAACCTAGTAGATTCGCAACTTCGTAAGAATAGTGCTATTGCGACAGCTAGTTGTGAATTGGTCTCAAACCTAGTAGATTCGCAACGCAGCACCGCCGAACAAATCCTTGGCGGCAGTTGTGAATTGGTCTCAAACCTAGTAGATTCGCAACTGGTACATATTAGCGCCCTCA
>JAIXYP010000055.1 GCA_027490155.1 Cytophagaceae bacterium
AAAATCCCCTCAGGAAGTAATAGGGAAATCAATGCTTGGTAGTTGTCGCTCAACTTGATCCGGTTTTGACCGCAAAGCAACAATTTTATTTTTCATCCCCCAACTATTCAACTTGATCCGAAAAACCGCCACCTAAACCGCCATCTCATTGGGATTAAAGAACGAAACCCGCTCTGGGAGCGGGTTTCGGGACATACTTGCGGACTGGACGGGGGCAGAACAGATGTACAAGAATGAACGAAAATGAACACAAACGGACTAAAATTCTTGTTTTGAGGACTATTCAAGACGGATGAAGTTTCCAAAGTTGTATAATGTTGTTTAAAACTGTTCGGCAAATCTCTACGGGAACTCTACGGAGAAACAAAGTTGAGCTATATTTCTTTGGCTGCATGTAGGTTGAAGTATAAAGCACGCTGCGGATCATCTTTTACAATGGTGATGTTTCCCTTAGGGTCGTACCAGTAATTGAGATCCTGGAAAATATCCGTATTCTTTTGTGTCTTTAACCTTGTGAGCTGGTATGATAATGGGTCGAAAGTGTAGCTGGTGTGACAGTATGTAATATTTTTTGTAGTCTTTTAAAACGTTAGTTATTCAGTCAACTTATACTTTTCTGGCTTCTTGTGTACATTGGCCTAGGTAGTGGGCTTCATCTAGCACTATGAGGTCACAGAAGGTTAGTTGCAGATACTAGACTTTTTTTGCTGGCTAACTGATAAGTACAAACCTTGATAGTTTGGTTATAATCAAACGGATTCTTGGCTCCATTTTTATAATTGGCAATTAAGGATTTATTTCCCATTGCCTCGCTTCTGAGGAAAAACTTATCAGCCGGTTCATTCACCCATTGTTTCCTCAGTGCAGAAGGGCAAATGATGATTATTCTGTGTTTATTTTCGACCCATTGCTGGCTTAGTTATATACCCGCCTCTATGGTTTTGCCCAGTTCCACCTCGTCAGCAAGAATACCACCTTTTTACGGAGATTTAAAAGCAAACAATGCTGCCTCTACCTAGTGTGGGGTTAGCTCCATCTGAGCATCGATGAGTGTAGCACCGAATTTCTCAGAAGAGTCAGAATTGGCTCGCTTTAGCAACTCGTAAGTAGAAAATAAATCATCTAAGTAATACCACTACTAAACAATAAAGAACCTAAACCGATATTGATAAACAACTATTGGAATGGCGACGCTAGTATTATTTTGAATAAAATTAACATAAGCTATAAGCTTTATACACCCGAAAATAAGTCCAGGAAACTAGAAATCACTTTCATACTAATTCATAAATATTTCTAGCGACTAGGCGTCTATCACCAAAAAATAATCTTAAATAATATAGAAATACAAGTAGAATTTATAAATTGCTGAAAAATTGATTGCATGACAAGGATGTGCCTTACTTTACTAGCTAGTATCTTGTGCCTAAATTCCGTTGCGAAAAACGACTCAAAAAATACTAAACCAGCTAAATACAAAGCTGGAGTAGGATTACAATACACCTATCCACATGCTGCACTGTCTCTTAAAATAGGATTAACCCAACACTCCGTTGTTCAAGTAATGGCTGCACCGTATAGTTTTGATAATACCAAAACAAATTTTTATGGGGCAAGGTATCATTATTTATTTTCTAAAAAGCCATCGACTAAATTATGGGGTGAGCATTCAGAAGATTTCCCATACTTATATTTAGGTGGTGGTCTTTTACAATCAAGTACCACAAACACTTCCAACAGCGAAAACACCAATTCGTTTTTGGGCTATATGGGTGGCTTGGGTTATGAAGTCATATTTTCAAAAAGAATAGGTCTTTCTTTCGAACTGGGATATGGTGCTTTGTCGGTGCGTAATGGTGAAACTATTGGAGACTTAACTGGAGGAGGAGGATTGCACATTTACTTCAATAAAAACAAACCTACATCAACTGAAAACAATCTACGTGGGTCAATACCTAATTCCAATACTATAACACCTGAAAATGACGAAGCAGAAGAAGTTGCAACAGGCAATAGTGACGCAATTGATTTCTTTGGAAAACTAGGTGATGAAGAAAATACTGGATCTAAAGGATCTAAAAAAACCAAAAGTAAAAAGAATAAAGACATCAGTAAAGTGCCGCGCTTTTTCGGGTCTGGTGATGTAGGGCGAAATTCTTTATATTCTGACAATAACAATATCAATACTACAACCAACGGCTATACAGGAGCATTGCAGTTAGGATTTTTACATGACTTAAAATCTAAATCTGAAGCACAACGATTTATAGTGTCATATGGATTGGAAGGACGCATATTTAGTGGTGAAAGGAACATCACAGATGCTGCTGGTTCATCGTTCAATAAATTCAGATTCAGTTACATTGGTTTACCAGTATCGTTGTGGTATGTGAGCACAGATGCTATCAGTAAAAAGAAAAAGAAGGCAGGATTGTACATTCAAGGAGGATTAATAGCCTCATACCTATTGGGGGCTAATACAGAGGAGGGTACCTTTAATACTGTTGTCACATCAACATCTTTATCTGGATATAACAGGCTGGCAGTAAATGGCAACATAAGTACTGGGTTTGCATTTGCTGGCAAGAAGGCAACCTTTTTAGTAGGGCCGTACCTTACCTATACACTGACTAACATATCCAATGTTGACGGTGTAAACAACAGGTTACTATCTTATGGATTACGCTTTCATGTTATTCCCAATATAAACACGAATAAAAAAAGCAAGACTAAATAGAGGTAAATAAACCAGATAATGTTTTAATCGAACATATTCCATTTCGACTTTTTTTGTTGAGTGTGTGTTTCTATTGGTGGGTCTTTTTCTTTTTTGTCAGGAACATCATCAATTTGTTTTTTATCTGCGATTTTGGATTCTTTGGAGATGTTAGAATCGTTACTTTTAGCATCAAAATCGTCATCGAATAAATTAAATCTACCCTTTACAGATGGTACTGTAGCAGATGGAGGTATTGGCTGTGGAATAGACGAAGGGGTAGTTATTGAAGGGGTATTAAGCTGAGGAATGCTGGTACTTATATTAGGTAAGCCTGATGCTGGATGCATAACAGGATTACTGTGGGGCAACACATCAGGTATTACTGGTAACGCTGGAACAGATTTATTTGGTATGGAAGTGTACTTTTTGATTACTGGGACTGAAGGGAGTTGTGGAGTAGTAGAAAAAGATGGTGCATTAGAAGATGGAAGATCATCCTTTAAAGTAGCCCGCATTCCAGCGTGCATATTTGGGGAAGGTTGAGAGTTAGGTAAAGTAAGTTGCCCCATGTTGGTATTCGATAATTCTAATTCATCGTTCTTCGTATCAACAACATCAGGTGGTATAACAACGCCATCAAGATAACTGCCTTTAAGATCTTCTACCTTGATCTGCTGCTGGCGTAACACCCAGTTTTCTTGCCAGTAACGAGTGGCAAATGCTGGGTCTTCGTCTTCTACGATAAAATAATCTATCTTTTCAAAAAACTCCCGTATCTGCGACTGGTCGCAGGTGGGTAGGAATATGCGCAAAACCCGGGGGTCATAAAAACGAAAGTACAGTTCTTCACCGTCTTCGGTTTGTACCATCAGAAATTTACGAAAGTGTTTGTGCAACTCCTCCATAGGGTATACAGATTTTACGATAACTCCCCACGAATCACCCCAACCTTTATCAAAGTACCAAGCAAGAAATTCTTTTTTACCAATTAGAGTAAAAATATAAGGAGCTACTTCAGATAGGCTTTCTTCGCTACGCCCACGATACAACGAATCGTGAGTGGAGTTGCGCTGCTGAGCCATTTCCATCGCTTCACCCATGCGGGCGGCATCTAACAAAATATGTGTTACGTATTGAAGCATTGATCAATTTGAAAAAATGTTGCACTAAAATATAAAAGAGTTTCGCATAATACAAAAATAAATTTCCGAAATGATCATTCAGGTTATCCTACTTCGTGTTATCTTATAATTATAGACAAAATTTTTTAGTATAAGTCAGTAATATTTTATAATTTACCTTCAAAATACACACTACTTCATGAATAACGAGTCTCTACTTCTTGCCGCCTACCACGAGGCTGGTCGTGTGGTGTTTGCCTATCTGAGTGGCTACACCTGTATTACTATGGAGCTACCAGGATCTGGTGGCAATACAAAACTGAACCCCGAGAACGATATAGCAGCAGTGCAAGGAGTGCTGACTGGAAACCCACTATCGCTGGCTACGGAAAACAGAGAACATGACATAGCTGTAGCAAGAAAACTGATGGCTATATATAGTGCGGGATCGTGTGCTGAAGTGTACTATCAGAATGGCGGCAGCATGCCCGATGAACTGGAGATGGATATGACCGGGCAGGATTTTATAAACATCGAGAAGATACAGGCATTCCTGAAAAAATCTATAGTTGACCACTCTGATGACTATGTAATGCAAACCATGGTATCGGTGTTCAGGAAGCTGAATGAGCGGGATGTGTGGAAGGCTATAAGCCTGCTGGCAACCCGCATACTGGAAACAGAGAACAGGTCGCTGACCCGATTCTATATAGAAGACACGCTGATGGTGGCCGGCATAAGGGCTGCTAAGCAGGCCAGCAGCCCAGGCTATAGTGTGGGCATAAGTGAGGATAAAAGCCCCCGCCCAAAAGAACCGGATGCACGAACACCGCCTAAATTTGACTTTGGTGGTACAAACCCACTCGATGCAATGGTAAAAGACTTTCTACAGCAAATAAAGAAGGACTGGAAGGATGGTGAGGTAGAAGCAGCAATGGCTTACTTGCATGGGGTGTATGGGAAGTATGGACAGTAATCTGTCATAATACGCTTTAATATATTAGCACACAAGGCACTGACAAATAGCAATTATCCAACTTTGTATTTGAGATCATTTAAGAAATTTCTGCTAATGATCTGGAAAGCAGGGTGTAAAATATATACATTGGCATACATTTCTATCAACCCGTTTATGATTTTGACAACATCTGCCTTATTGAGTGACCCAGCTGAATAATTACTGCTTGCAGTGGACTGCCGGACGTTGACATTTTTTGCAGAAGTTCCTAGCTGATCGACATAATACAATTGCCTGAACTCTTTAAAATGAAAAAAGCTACTGATCATGCTATGTTCGGACTTACTGATGAGAACTGTAGGTATATGATTAATGTAGTAATCATTTAAAGTGCCTAGTCCCAAGCCAGTAAGCGGTAAATCGGCTATGTGTTGTTTCTCTACTATGTGGTGAAACTCCCAATCTTTCTTGCTGGTACTTAATCCCATTAGCCGGTTGACTGAATCAACTATATCGCTTTTAAAGTTATTCCTGTCTTTATATGCACAGCAGTACCACTCCTCCGTGCCATAATAGACAACATAGAGGCCACTATTGCCTTCTGTTGCGGCGTAGTTGAGGGATTGGAAGTAGTTTGTTATCATATTGTCATTGTTGAGCGGATGTTATCGATAAAATAGAATTGAGTGTTGTAGTGTCACAATACCAGTGAAGACCTGTAATATTATTGGTTATTGATGCGTTGACTGCAGTTGCACAATTCGCATGGTTCCGCCGCGTTAGCAATGTCATTATATTTATCGGTGTACTTGATCCTATTATCTAAATGGTTGGCTGGGTTAGCTCCGTTTACAATTGCTGATACGTTTATGGTCTTTAAAGTTAACAATTCCTTCTTTTCTTGAGCGTCTAATGGATTCTTATTTTGTAAATTAATAAGTCTTGCTTTTTGGTTAGCCGTTAGGGATTTAGAAGTTAATTTCATTTCGCCCTTGCCATCAAGGCATCGCGTTCTGAAAAACCAAACGCTCGCCTGAATGCTAAGACTTCGATCTTCAGCTACTTTTTCCAAATCAGATTCACTATTATAGTTGAGTTTTTGCTTATTTGCATTTAATGGGTTTTCATTATACTGTTTAAAAAAAGCTTTATAGTTGTCTTCACCTGTAATCTGAATACCACCGCGTCCAAGATAATCAGATGGTAATACGTATGAACAATTTCTTTCTGCCGTTTCTGGTAATTGCAAACTTGCTACTTTATCATATGCAGTTGACACATGTGCTTTTTCAACGTTTGCCTTGTCTAACTTTCTACCTAATCTTTCAATTTCCTTTCCATTGGTTTTCTTGTTAAGTTTTTCAAGGGTTTCTATTTCCTTTTCAACGTCACTTATATACTCCAGTCTTTTGCCGTTATTAGATTTTAATTTATTAACTGTTTTATTGATTTTGCATGCAGTAATCTCATTTCTATTGCGAATGTCTTGATTAATTTTACTCTTTTTTTCAATATCCTTTACTAGCTTGTTGCTTTGATTTATTAAATTGTTTTTTTCTTTTTTTGTTATCTCCTCAGACGATAATTTACTATTAATAGACTCTATTTTTTTTGTATTTTTTTCAATTTCTTTTTCATTTTTATCGATTATAGCGAGGTTGTTTTTATATATGCTTACCATTGTAGTATCCTTTCCGGGTGTGAATAGTGCTTTTCTGTCTAAATATGCACCTAAATAAGGATCTTTATAATCCCAATCCTCCTTTAAATTCGTCATATTGCCCGACTCCTGTGCTAGTTGACCAAAAAAAAGTACTTGTTTTTCTTTTGTATCAATACCCTTAGAATCCATTTCAGTCTTTAAAGTTTTTATCATTTCTTCGTACTCATTGTCAGTTTGATCGATAGATTTCGGAATAATCTGTTTGATTTTCCCAACACACATACTGTCTTTTTTCATTGGACATTTTTCCACGCATTCGTTGCTAGTAGCCATAGTAAAGTTTTATCGAAACAAGTATATTATGTCATTTAAAATGTCATCTGTTTCCCAATAATTTGTTTCTAAATTGTGGCAGTATGTAGAATATAAGTCATTTAATTCAAATTTGAGGTCGGTGATGACCATTACTGATAAGAATTTTTTTAATTTATCGTCCGTGTCTAAACTGAATCTGAGAATTGCGTCTGCCAAAATTTCTTTACTTCGCAGATGTTCGATTTCACTTTCTTTTTCGGGAAATTCTAACTTTAAATCTGCAATACAGTGATTAATAAACTCCAAAAGTCGTTTGTTGGAAATAGTTTTAATCTGAGAATCATTTATTTTCATGATCGATCATGGTTACTGAATGGCCAATTATTTACTTCATCATCCCCACCGCACATTTCTCACAAAACGGTGTTCCATTTTCGGCGGCTTTTTTCATTGTTATTACTTGCGCCATTTTCTGCTTCATGGCTGGTGCCATTTTGCTCATTACTGCCATTAATGCGCTAATGGGCATTGCACCAAGCCCCCCTGCTGAGCTAGACGCTGTTTCGCCTATCAGCACCGTAGGGCAGCCTACTACTATTTTGCCGCCATGTGCGCATTGGTCGCCAAGGCGGGCTGCTGGTTTGCCGCCTATTAGTACGCCAGTACTACCTAGTACAATTGTATCGGGTGGGCCAACGCATACGCACATGTCGCCCATTACAGCTGCGGGTACGCCGCCTATGAGCACAGTGGGTACACCAGGCCCTGATATGGGCCCTCCTACATGCGGAATAGGCGGGGTGCCCGGTGTCACCATCGGGCATACATGATTATCTCCTATTCTTGCAGCGGGTTTACCCATTTTTTTGTAAAGTCTAAAGTAGTAAATCTAAAATTATTGTAGTTGTTATTGTGTGTACTTATTTGTGTGTGCTTCTTTTACACCTCTAAGTATATTTTATTGCTTTAAAGCCCTGGGAAGGTATAAACCTGCCGGAGGGGTAATCGTTAACAAATGCTTCGACGCGGAACTGTATGGCGCGGGTGAGCTTCCACTGGGGTATGCCACTGCCGGGTACATATTGCTGGTCGGGGCTCATGTTCTCGTCATGCTCGGTTACGGGTATTACCTTCACCAGCCTATCGGTGCCGCTGAGGCTCCATGACTGGGCTATCCTTGATTTCCGGCCATCGTAGTACGGATCGCTGTCGTTATTTATGTTGCCATAAACATTGGCAGTACGGTGGTCTGCCACCTGTGTGTAACCAGCAAACAGGAAGCCTTCATTTTTTGGCAATTCTTCTGCCACCAGGAAGTAGGCTCCCTTGCTCAATCTGCCTTTGTGGAAACCCAGGCGTGTCTCGATCTCAGCGAGCGACTGCCCCTGGATGTTGATTTGCCGGGTCACAAACCCCGCCCTGAACGCTGTACTGCCTACCTGCATAAACTGTGTTTTAGCTGCCTGTTCCCACCTTGTAAACAATGTTTCAAAATCCCTCTTCTTTATCCAAAAACTTGCCTGCTGAATGCTGTGCCCTGTCTTGTTGGCAAATGTAAAAAATAACTTGTAACTGCCTGCCTGAATCGTCACCAAAGTGCCTTTCGTTTTGGCCGGGATGCTGTGCCAAACCGCGAATTTTCATCGCTACAACCATCGAACTGTAATGCCCTATTGTTGAGCTTCAGGTCGCTAATGGTGTAAACATCCATGCCCGGCCTGTCTGTGCCTACTAACTGCAGGTAATATTCCGAAAGGTCGTTCATAAACAGGTTACAAAATAAAAAAAATATTTTAAATATTCACTCCTAATTTTCTTGCATTGCTTCTAATAAATACATCGGCATCGTGCGAATTGGTGATGCAGACGGTTGCCTTTATGGGCAGCTTTTTTGTGAGCCTTACTGGCGAACCAATACAAGATGTATCGGCGCCTCCAGCGCTGACATTCGTTCTCATTGCCAGTTCTGCCATGGCAAAAGCAGGGTTGAAAGCAAAAACCGGCGAAATGACGTTACCTTCCACAACAGGGTCACCACCGACGCCGCCATGGGACGTTTGGAAAAACTCCTCGATATATATGCCTCCATCGCCGGTCTTTAAGCCGGTATTGCCAAAATAGGGCCTGGAGCCAATACCAGGGTCGCGGCGGGCGTGAAATACATTGTCCACATTGTAAATGACTTTGCTTTCGTCCCAACTGGTTTCGGTGCGTTCCACCGCATCGTACAATCCCATAAAATAGGTGCGGTACTTTAGCATGGCTGCGAGGTGAATGGCGATATGCCCGCCGCGCGAATGGCCGATGAGTATGAACCTGAAGGAGGTTTTCCGGCCGATGGTACACTGGTATCCATTGAAGAAATCTCCCTCCCCATGCTGCCGGGCAATGGCATTGACATCTTTCTTCACCTGGTCGCGAATAGCAATCCAGTCGGCGCCGGTGAAGGTGGATTTTGGCCCGGGATAGTAGAACTTCAGTTTCCGATCGATGCCGGAATCGTGATAAAAGTTCTTTACCGAGCTGTTGCGGTAGGTGTCAGAATTAGTTCCGTCAACACAAATAAGGATGTCTGGCATGGTGATTATAATTAACCCATTCTATTAAAGCGTAGATAAAAATCAAGATCGCCAACCGCTATTACCTTCAAAGTAATTGCTGCTTTTTTTTCTTCTCTCCGCTTTTTTACTGCGTTGTAAATCATCATCACATCTTTGAAGTCTGGTGGAACCAGACATCCATCACTACCACGCACACCCCTTCCATGAATTGCAAAACCATCCCTGCCCTGCATATAATTCTTACTTGCCGGAACCAGCCTTATCCAGTTAGGTTTTGTTTCATGAGCATGCAACGTGTAGTATCCTTGGGGAATGGCACCGCCGATATCATCCTTCTTTTTGGGGTCAAGTTTATGCCCTGTATGAAAGGGATTATTGGCCAAGACCGGATTCACTGCTCCCTTGGTTTTAGAGCCTGCCCTTCCGCCTGAAAATGCCACCAGCTCAACTCGAGCGCCATCAATAGCACCCGTAAGCCGCATAGAGCAAATGTTGTAAGTAAGGTCCGTAGTTTTGTCTTCTAAAAGCATATATTACTATTTTGTCGGGTATATTGCTGTTATTTGTCGATAGGCTCGGACACATCTAATCAATTGATTTTCTATTTACAAGTCAACTTCAATTTTATCGCTATCGTTTATATAAAACTGTATAGTAGCTGCAAAACCTGTGGGCTGAGTGTGTGATGCAGGCGCTGTGCGGAGATCCTGACTAAAACCTATGTACATCGTAGCGCCTCTCACTTCGTATATTTTGCCCACCGCACCCGCAGCAAGCCGCACATTGGTAGACTGAGCATTGTTAATCTTGAACTGCTTAGTCATATTAGCTGCACTATGCGGCTGCACAAAACGAACATACCTGCCCTTGTAGGACTCCATAAAGGCGTCAATTTTTTTCCACGGCATACTATAAAATTATTATTTTCAATAAAAGGCTTTACAAGAATCATAAGTATTGTATACCTGCGACAGCATACCTGCAGCCATGAGTACAGTACCTACCCCACCTGTGGGTACACCTGCGGCAACGGCACCTACTGTTTGTGCTGTTAAGAGGCCTACAGCTACAGAACATTTGGCAAGATCTGACTGTGCAATAAAGCCGCCAGTAAAAAGTATTTTTTGGGCGAAAATCGCCCCTATCCCTGCCGGACTTGAAAATTTTCCGGCAAGAGATGCCGTGGCTACAAGCTGACTAGCTAGGTACTTGACAATCTTTGTTTCTTCAGCCAGTCTTTTGCCCTCGGGCGATTTGCTTGCTAGCAGTGCAGCTTTAACCTGCCCTTCTGGTGTGCTAGATGGTGCTGTGTTCATAACTAAGTATTTTTACGAAAAAAAATAAACTATTAAATTAATGTTTAGCAAATTAATATTCAATACTTAGTACTTTTCTCTACAAAAGAGCTACAAAACCTTGCAGCGCTCTTGCCTCCTACCCCAATCAAAGCTAATCCAGGCAGGGCAGAAACGCCTGCCGTACCCAAGCTGGCAATAGTTAGATATCCACCAGCACCTATAGCGGCAGTAGATATTCCGCAAGCTATTGCAAGTGTTGCTTTGGCTTTGGGTGATTTGCAGATTTCTAATTCGGCGTTGTCTGCCTGCTCTTTGCTGCATTTTGTAAGTACCTGAACAATATCTGCTACTGTTCGTATTCCATTTCCACCTGTTGTTGGCATAAATAAATATTTTTAAATGTTCAAAAAATCAATTTACAAACACCCTATAATTCAAATCTACTGCGCTTTGTGCTTCCAAACTCACCAGCAATTCATGTTTTATCGCTTCCCACTCTTCTGGTCCTAACTGTTCGTTTTTTACGGTTATTATATTTATATCTACTGTAGGTATTAATCCTTCTTGTGGTTTAGTACTGATACCCACACCTTTTTTAACTTCCAATGCTCTGACTGCGGCTTTATCTTTCAGATAATAATAACAAAATGCTTTAATATCCTCTTGAGTTACAATTCGCCCTCTAGATATCAGCACGCTTTTATAAGCAGGTAGTGTTTCGGTATTCTTTAGCTTATTCGTACCACCAGTAGTAGTAGTCATGAGCACTATTCCTTCTCTTTTCAGTACAGAGCCTTCATAGAGCTCCATTTTAGTACCACTTCTTATACCATTACCAGTTTCTCCGTTGCATGTCCAGAACTGAGTAAAAACAGTATCTCCTTCTGCTATAGGATTGATGAGTAAGTAAGCAGGAATACTGTTTAGTGCAACTGCATTCAGCTTAATTTTCTGTTCTATTTGTGCAATATTCTGATTGAGGTTTTTAATAAGAGTAGCTATAAAATCTTGACCAAGCGCAGCAAATGCACGGCTTTCATCTCTCAATAGGTCAACTAAGTAATTCATATACTCCATAGCATTTCTGCTATCAAATCTTTCTAGGTCACCCTGCCTTATAGCGTAAGTACCTTTCTCTGATTTATCAAACTGATCGAATGAATAATATTTATATTCTTTATCTCCTTTTGCTTCTGGCAAAGTACTCTCTACTTTGTCAATAGACAAAAATTGCTCGTTTGAGGTAAGCGGGATAATATTGAAAAAACTCTGCAAACGGTAAGTTGTATTGTTAAGATGCCTATTTAAAACAGGAAAACAATTGATTGCAATTGTCAAATCTTCCAAAACATCAGTAGTAAACTCAGGCCTGAAAACAAGTTTTACCCATACTAATTCTGTTTTGAACAATTGCAATTCTTTACTCCCCATTGTTTCACCGAATTCAACAGGATATTTTTGCTTTATTCCACTTTTGCTAATTTTTTGTAAGAAGGTATTCTCTTTGCCTACAGTAATAAACTGGTTTTTGTAATAATCTTCAACCATGTGCTCCATTCTGTTGTTAACGTACAATTCCTCCATTGAATTATTGAAACGGATATTTTGACTGTCAGCAACATTGTTGAATATTCCTTTATGAAAAAGGACAGGTGTTCCATTCACAGAGCAATGTGTAAATGGAACTAACGACATATACTTATCTTTTTCTGGAATATTTTTTAAGTCAAAGAAAAGTGAAAGTCCAGTAATATCTTCTATATCACTTGAAATGTCTATCCCCACCCAAGCTGTACGATAAGATAGTGAATTAGGGGTAGTAGCAAGGATTTCTTTTTGCAAATAATCTCCATTAATTCCATAAATGTAATTGCCTGTCACTATATACTTTACATCACCGTCAACACCTTTGTACTGACCAGAAGGAGAGAAGTATATATCTTCTTTTAATTCAGCATTTGATTTTGAGGCCACCTTTTTCTGGTGATAAAATTGCATTTTATTAGAAAGTGTACACTCTACTTCCATAGATCTAGCATGTAGCACTCCATGAGCTGGCTTAGGTATCACAAAAACTTGAGGTGTTAGCAGTCCTGCAAGCTTTTCTATCATTCTTTCTTGAACTGTCTCTATTTGGTTACTGATACGATGCATCTCCACTGCACATGCTTCTATAAGCATGCGTACAAGAGGATCGAAATTTTCAACATTGGCATCAGAGATCCCCCAATGCTTGGCAGCATTGCGAAACATCCGAGTAGCTATAGCCTCTCTGGTAAGTGATATTTTTTCTTTCTGTGTCATTTATTCAGATGATATTGGCCCTAAATATAAATGTGTTTGAAAATTGAACGGTTCACCTGTTTCGCGAATAGTACCAGACATTGTTATCGATATTTTTTTTCTAATACCTTTAACACCACTATTTGGATTACGAAATTCCTCTTCTGTAATATCTACACTTGCATTCATATTTTCTAGTCGCTGTTCATGACGTCTAAGAGAAACCATCACAGATTTACTTATCTTTTCTCTCCATGTATTTTCATTAAGAATAAGCTCAAAGTCCATATCATAAATCTCGCAACCATATGTAGGATCGAAACGATGTTCATTATATTTTGAGGTAATAATAAGATATATGTTTTGAGCTATAGATTTTTTTAGTTCACAAGTTGGCAAATCGTTGTTTGGCCTCATTAATGCAGCAAACTTTATAGGCAATTCGTAATTATGCATAGTACAATGTGGTTTAAAGACATTAAGCTTAGTTTATTTTTACAATTCCTGCCTTTAAATTTGCGGTAGCCCCACCTTCAAGATTTAATAAAGTTCCTTTTACTGTGGTTGTAGCATACCCTTCTAGTTTAACCTGAGCACTTTTCCCTTCTAGCGATTGTGTAGCCTCTATAGATGCTTCCATTGATTTAATTTCAATTTTTTCCTTGGCTTTTATGGTAATGTTCTTTCCTGCTTCAATACTAATATTATTGGAAGCTTTTACGTTAATGTCCTTTGATGTAACATTAACGACTTTGTCTGATTTAATATCTATCGTATGTGTGGAGTATATTTTAATATTTCCTTTACCATTTTGAAGTAAAATGGAAATAAAATTATCATCGTCTGTTTCTATTTTAATTTCTTGTTCGTTCTTTTTTTCATTATCAAAGAAGTAAATAGTATTTCCGGAACGAGTTCTGATGGCTTTAGCGTTGTTGTCACTATTCATTGAAGTATTAATAGCTTTTCCATGCGGCATGCTACCCATTACAAACGGACGGTCAGGATCGTTTTGTGTGAAACCTACAATTACATAATCTCCAACTTCTGGAGTAAAAAAAGCACCTCTGTTTTTTTTATTGTCATTTCGCATCCCTGCATGTGGCATCAGTACTCTTATAAATGGTGTAGTTTCATTGTCCTTCTGCCACATAAGCTGCACCTTGACTCTACCCAGATTATCTGGATCTTGTAAATTTTTTACGATTGCAAGTTGCGACTCTGCTACTGGTTTCTTACCATAAGGATTAGGTAGTACTTTTAGAGACTCAGGTAACCCTTCAAACACATTATTATAATTCCCAAGTCCATCTGTAGAATGTATAACAGAAGTGATGATGAATTTCCCGAAATCTTCAGAAGAATTTCCCGGAGCAATTGCGGAAACAGAAACAGAACTACCTAGCTTAACGTAAGGAGAATCACTACCTGCCACTAAGCAAACTAATCTAGCTGCTTGTGCAGCTTTTTGCACTTTTACCAGATTATCCAATTCATTTTTATTTTGAACTGGTCTTACTGATAAGGTATTGGTAGGTTTGTTGAATAATCTATTAGATGCTGATAATGCATGATTACCAAAACTATCTAGACCCTGTGCAGATTGTGAAGAAGATGGTGAAGAAAATTTTTTGTCGTCTTTAGAATAATAACCAGTTTGCTCAAAATTTGCAGGACCTACTTTTACCTGAAGATTGAGATTTGTTATATCTCGAGGATAATTCAAATCTATTGACGAATTTGAACTAGGTTTTCCGAAACAGAATTTAGTACCGTCATAAAAAAACCATTCGCCAAATTCGGCAGCTAGTCTTCTTGCAAAATCAAAATTACTTTCGTTGTACTGAACTACATATGGAATGTTTGATTTGTATTCAGGGTTGATTGCACTTCTTAATACGTTATCCGGTATACCACTTACTATATTATTTAAAACATTAGACAAGTTGGTATTCGAGAATGACGCATTTGTTTGCCCATTTTCCATCAGTATAGTGGGGCTATAACCTTTGAAAAGTAAATCGCCTGCAGAGTTTATGTCGTTTGATATATCAATTTCAGTAACAATGCCTTTGAATACATTGTCTGGATAACCACTCTCATACTTGGTACTTAAAGTTATTGTAATTTCTTCGCCTAAAAAAACCTTAGACCTATTAATGAGCAACGTATTTTTCTCTTCTAAAACATCATGATTAAATCTCAATTCGAAATAATGATGTCCGTTTAATTGCTGGTTTATTGTAAGAGAAGAGAAGGGATATATTTTTTGATTTTTTACAAAAATATCTACATTGATTTGTTGCGCCATACAAATAACTAAATTTAGCAAATAGACTGCAAAGTACCATTGGTACTTTGCAGTCGGAAAATTTGAAGAAAGCTTTAAATAAAGTCAGTATTTTATGCGCGGCCAGGCCATTCATTCTTTAAAGTAACTCCTTCTACACTAATAACCCTAGCAGATAGTACAAAATTAATTGTCATTGGATTACTACCTACAGAATCGATAGATTCAGAGTATTGAATAACATATGCATCTTCTACTTCTAATGCTTTCATTTTAGCATCTTCGTCCCTTTTCAGGAATGTAATTTTTCCTTTCTCACCTTTATGCACATTGAGCATACTGGCGAGAATAGAAGTATCTTCAGTTGACTCTACCTCTAGCTGTACTGTTCCGCCTTGAACAGTAGAAGAGGGACGTCCTTTTGCATCTACATCTCTTCTCATAGAATAGCTGCAATGAAGAACATCAAATTTTTTACCAAACATTTCTAGTTTTGCTTTGAAGGACATAATAATTGGTTTTTATGGTTAAATTAATAATTATTTTGCTTGTGTTTGAGTTTCCCATTGAGCAGTAGAACCACCATCACCCTTCATACCATCAAGTTTTAAGACAAAACTTTTAGCAGGAAAATAAGGAGTAATGTCTATATCTAAGTAGATCCTATCTTTCTGATTTTCGTCTCTTTCAAAACGAGCTATACTGAATTTCTCAATTAGACTTTTAGTAGTAGGCCCTTGAATACTATCAAGAAACTGTACAATTTGTTTACGTAAATCTCTTTCTGAGTCGTATGACCAATTTTCGAATGCTCTTCGATTAAGAAAATCAATAAGAACTTTGTTAATATAATCAAAAACACGAACAACAGAATACGTTTGTAAACCTAAGTTGTCTCCATTGAATAAAGTTTTAGCAGAGAATGCCATAACTTTCGAATATTCATTAACCATTGGTATGATACCAATCTTGTCAAAAAGAGTAATTTCTGACTTCTTCAAATCAAATCTAACTCCATCTACTTCATTTAAACTTCCAAAAGTTTTACCAGCTGCTACTTGTGCAGTTGGTGTAGCATACATCTTACCTGCAAGACATGCAGAGGGTGGAATCATAAGATCATCATCTTCATTTAACTCGTCATTTTTTCCCCTGCCTACTATCCAATTACAGGTCATCATAACATTAGACTTGTAAACATCTCCACCTGAAAAATTATTTTCATTGAACATATCTACAACATCATCCGGTTGCTCAACTTCAAGGAAATCAGTTACCATCATTACCTTATTTTTGTGGGCAATTCTAGCCCATTTCTCAACTACTTTATTGGAGCCTAAATATCCTGGCACGCACATAAGGGAATAGTTGTTGCGTAAATCCAGTCTATCATAATTCTGGCTTAGCTCATCAGCAACGTATTCAATAAAGCGAGGGTTATCTAAATCTTTTAGTTTTTCTAATGGTGCATTAAGAAAGGTAACATTTTTCACCTTGTCGCTTTGTGCATTCGCGAAAAACAAGGATACTGAACGATAGGCAACTTCCAATTCTCGTGTTGAGTCTAATGCTTTTTTTAGATTTTTTTTCAATGCTGCACTTGCTATTTCTGCGCGTTTGTTACAAGTTTCTGCGATTTCATTAACATCGCTAGAAGAATTTATTAAGTCGAGCCAAATATTCAACTTCTTTTTAAGCTCTTCACGTTCATTTTTCTTACCATCCTCATTTAGAAAAATATTCTTTCTTGCTTTTCTTTCTGGATTCATACTAGCTACGCCATCTATAGCGGTTTCTAGAAAATCAAATCCACCAAATTTGCTAAGTTTCTCTAAACTTTGCTCTAATGTTTGGGAAGGATTACTGAATCTTTCTGCAGGTTTATACTGCCCACTTTCATGCAATTCTTGTTGTGTAGTATCAGACATAACGAATGTTATTATAGTAGTAAAGTAAATTATTTTTCCAACTCTTGAATCAATGCATTCAATGCATTAATAAATGCACTTTTTGTATCAGGGTTTTCTAATGCGCTTTTCATCAACTTATTGTTCTTAAGCTGCTTCATCATTTTCTGATATTGTTCCTGCTGAGTGTTGAAATCAGAGAGAAAACTACTCTGATTTGTCATGTTCTTTGCAGCAAAATCACCAACATTCCTAAAATGCAAATCCTCATTTACTGTGCTTCCATCTGGTCGCTCAAATTCAATATTCACATTAGGTTTGTAATGTTCGAATACTTGCTCTGTATTTGTTAAGTTATAAACAGCCTTAGGTTTTATAGCATCAGGTTCATCAGCAGTAAGTTTCTGGATGAACATTGTTCTGTTTTGAGCAATATCTGCAATCGCTTCTGATGCTGTCTGTTCTACTGCGTTACCGCCTACGTCATAATTATACATGTGATTAAACTTTTTAAAAGTGATTATATAGATGATTAATTAATTTACTTCAAATGTAACCTCTCCTTCATTATCAAGCCCTACAAAAATCTTCTCACCTTTTTTAACTTTATTTGTTACAATAAGTTTTGATATTGGTCTTCTCAAAAATGTTCTTATAACACCAGAAATTTGCCTCGCACCATATTTAGGCGTGAAACCAGTTAGCGCAATCTTTGTTTTAGCTTCTTCACTAACCTCAATACCAATATTTTGTTTTTCAAGGCTTTCTAGCAAACTTTTCATTTGTATCTCCAATATCCTTACTACATTCCTTTCGCTAATAGGTGCAAATGGTATTATCTCGGTTAGCCTTGCCAAAAACTCTGGGCGGAAATACTTAGTCATTATTTCCATAAGCTGAGATGATTTTGGCATTATATCTTTACTAAATTGCTCAACTATCCATTCACTACCTATGTTTGATGTAAATATGATTAAAGCATTTGAAAAGTCGCCTTCTTTACCTAACCTATCATGCATTTTCCCTTCATCCAATATTTGCAAGAAAATATCAAATACAGAGGGATGGGCTTTCTCAATTTCATCAAATAGGACCACTGAATAAGGCTGTTGTCTTATCTTGTTAACTAACATACCTCCTTCTTCATACCCTACATATCCTGGAGGAGCACCATAAAGCAAAGCTGCAGAATGCTCTTCTTTGAATTCGGACATATCAAAACGAATCATTGCCTTTTCATCATTAAAAAGGAAATCTGCAATAGATTTTGTAACTTCTGTTTTTCCAGTACCTGTAGGACCAAGGAGAAAAAAGGAGCCAATTGGCTGGCCAGGTTTATTAAGACCACTTCTCGATTCTACAATTGCATCAGCAAGTGCTTTGACTGCATGATCTTGACCTACAACTCTATTTTTGATAATATCCTCCATGTCCAACAACTTCTGCTGTTCTTTGGACTGAATCTTACCCATTGGTATCCCTGTTTTGTATGCCACTATTGCTGCTAGTTCTTGTTTAGAAACTACTTCTTTTTTTTCTGCTGCAAATGAACGTAGAGAAGACAAACTATTACTGATGTATTCTTCAATTTCCAAAACTGAATCTATCTTATTGACATCTATAGTGTCGGTCAGTTGACCAAAAAGAACAGGGCTAAGTCGATTTTTTACAGAAGTGAAAAACCAATTATATTCAGCTATTTTTTCGTTATCGTGTTCTATTTCTTTATTCTGAAGTGCTTCAAACTGAACAAATAAATCATCTAATTCTACATTAGACGTATCATTCATCATTTTTAGTGAAGCCATAGTTCTATCAAGAAGATCTACTGCTGAATCTGGTAATCTTCTATCCTTCACATATCTTTTTGCCAAACGCACGCATTCTTCTAATACATCTTTGTCTACCTTTAAATTATGATGTATTTCAAATGCGGGACATAATTTTTCTAACATTTTAGTAGAAGTAATCAAATCTGGTTCGTTTACTTTTACAAGTTCAAAACGACGGCTAAACGCTTGTTCAGGCTCTATGATTTTTCGATACTCATCTATAGTAGTAGCACCAATAACAGTTATCTCACCACGAGCTAGTTCAGGTTTTAATAAATTTGCTACACCAGAGCCTGCGGGACCTTTTGGATCAAGGATTGTGTGAATCTCATCTATAAATAAAATTGCACTATCATAATTCTTTAACTCACGCATTATGCCTTTCAGTCTTTCTTCCACTTCACCTTTGTAGGATGCACCAGCGAAGAGAGAACCTAAATCAAGCTCTAGCAAAAGAGAACCTTTCAAATTTTCCGGCACTTTCCCTTCCACAATACTAATTGCAAAACCATCTACTAATGCAGTTTTACCTACACCAGGATCCCCTGTAATGATAACATTGGGTTTTGTTCTTCTACCCAAAATTTCCATCATCATTCTAGTTTCGCTGTCCCTACCAATAATTGGATCTATTTTCCCCTCTCTGGCAAGTGATGTTTTGTCTATACAATACTTTAATATTGAATTACCAGTGTTTGCTTTGCTACTGGTGCTATTTGCATTTGCAGTACCTAAAGAAACGGCTTGCTGTATTGAGGTTTCATCGAGGTAGAGATCAAGAATTTCTTTTTCTCTTAATGGAAATGACTTTAACTCATCAGATGTGAATCCAATATTTGGTTTTACTAAAGCAGCCAAAACACATACTGGAGATATACTATCTAAACCAAGTTTAAAACGAATGTTGTCTGCTTCTTCAAATACTGTAGCAATCTTTTCGTCAGCAGCTATAAATTCAGGAATTTTTCCTCCTTTAGCATAACTTTCAATTTTAATTTCTGCCCATTCTCTCATGTATGGAACATCTTTCCCTAATGTTTGAAAAAACGAATCCAGACCACTTTCTTTATGCAAAAGTGCAAAAGCGATGTGGGGCAATGAGAATTTTTCATTCTTGTTTTCCTTTGCAACTGCCTGTGCGATTTGCAAACAAGTCTTTAAAGCATCGCTGAAAGAGAGAGGAGACATAGAGGATATTATTTATAGTTTGAATTGACTAATTAGTGTTTCATTATATTTACTGAGCACTAGTGCCCCGATTTGAATTGATGATAGCTTCATCACGGAAATTCTGAGCCTTCGTTTTCTCAAGTTCTAGTTGTTCATTTATTTTTTTAACCTGTAGGGTAGCGTCATTAGTTTTTTTCACTACACTTAGATAATTAACATATCCATCCTTTATTCCATTTATTAATTGACCAGAATCGGCTGCTGATAAGTTCGCAATACTTTTCCCAATTTTTGCGTCCAACACAGACGCATCCGAAGGATTGGTAGCAAGCTTTGACAAATCTTCATTCATTGTTATTATTTCTTTGACCAACAACTTCTGAGAATGCTCAAATGATGAATAATTAACTAATTTTTGGATCTCATTCTGACTTAACGCAGCAGGTGTCTTGAAAAAAGAAAAGAACACAAGACAAACAGGTAAAAAACAAAGTGTAAAAAATATAAAAACAAACTGCCACAATTGCTTATTTTTCTCTTGACTATTTAATGGTTTCATGATTGTTATTTTTTATTATTTCAGTTTGATTTAGTTTAAAATGTATTAATCGAAAATGCTGAATTTACCTTTTTCTTTAGTCTTTTGTGTTTCCATTGTTCTTCCACCAAAATCAAATTTTTCATTTCGTTGGCCAATTAATTTCAACTCTTTCAATTTCTCTAATAAATCAGTCCACAATTTTAGAAATGAAATTAAAGGAACAAAGGAATAGTAAATATCTTCATGATTATACTCTGCATCTATAACACTACTAATCATTTCTTCAAATTTACCCGGGCTCAGCTCGTTCCAAAAACTAAAATATTGTAGTAGTTCTTCTTTCTCCTTTTCAGGTATTAAGTTCAATGAGACATTAATCATACCCGCAAGTTGAACTATTGTATTAGCCATAAATACAGGAGACATATTCCGATACATTGTTCTAAAAAAGAAAAATTCTGATGAAATATGCCACATATTATTCTCACACAACTTTTTCACATTTAGTGCTAGTGTAGTGTTTTGAGATAATGAAACTACTTTTTTGACGATCTCAGTGCTATTTTCCTGAATTTTGTTTAAGGATTCGGCAACTTGATTATATAACTGTTTTGTACCCTGATTGGCAGATATTGTAGAAGAAGGTGGGATATAATTAGAATCTCTGACAAGCTCATCATTTTTTAATATAAATCGCGCAACTGGTAAATGCCAAGTTGCAGAAATAGAAACATTATAAGCTTCTTCAGGTATAAGATTTAGACGATACGAACTTACAGAATAAGGATATCTAGGCGGATACTCTTCTGCTATAGGTTGTCCAGAGGGATGCCTGTTGAAAGGGTCAACACTTATAACAGCAAAAAAAGATGATATAGAAGATCTCTTTCGTTCATCATACCCAGATATCTCAGCAAAAATTTCATTGTCACTTACTAGTTCTGGCGTTACACCTGGTACAATCTCTATTCTGCAACCTCCACTTGTAACAGCACGACAAGAACTGATGATAATTTTAAAATTCTTTGATTGGGAAAACATCACATTGCATTCCAATGAACTACGTTCACCGGGTTCGGGTAACAACAAACCGTAATTATAAGTGTTCAAAAAAAGCGCAGTGCCATCACGTTCTTTGTCAATAAGTGCATTCTCACTATCTATAAAATGATGACGGTTGATCTTCATCCCGTCAATCCAGTTTGTAGGTAAATGTGTGATTTTGGGTAACATTATTTTACATTTTATGCAAATAACTTTATATATACTAACTCTATACTACTTCAACTCTCCTTGCAATTATTATATTTTTTTCTGTCAATTTATTTTGTGAAATTGTCAAATCAGGGTCTATGAAGCGAGCAGTACCCAAGAAGGATGGCTTAACGTAAAATATCCACCCCATAGGTCTATTGTCTGCATGGGTGTAATGTATTAAATCATGCCCATTTCGATCATTATAACCTTCTACAAAAGACCTAAACCAATCACCAAAAACAATACCCATTGGCGCCCTTAATTTGGTGTTTGTAAGTCTTGGGTCATTTACAGATTTAGAATATTCCAGCTCCATCATGTATACAATACTCGTATCAATATTATCGTAATCGACTTCTTCTGCATTAATGGGGAAATACCAGACTTTATATATTTCTTGAGGAATACTTTTGAATGCACTAAAACTTGTAGATACGAACTGTGGCAAAACAAAAGGAATTACTGTAAATGCAAAATATATTGCTAAGTCACCACCTGAATAATAATTGAAAATAAAATAGAAACCTATCATACCACACCCAGCAGTTACAAGAGTAAGTAGTACAGGTGCAAATAAGGAATTACTCATATCACCAAAATAAGGTCTCTTAAGTAAATAGAAGGCTAGCAATCCAAACAATGTGTTTACTACTTGAAGTCCAAAAAATGATGTCATATTAGTCATTCCTTGTGCTGCACCTACAAATGCTGTTGCACTTATAACAACTGCAAATAGCAATACCAAAAGAATAATTTTTTTTATACTGACACCTATCTCTTTGTTTTTAGCAAAAAAAGATACAAGCCCCGATATAACTACTACACTAACAATTCCTATAAAAAACATAGACCCCATTCTAAATTTATATTTGGTATTAAATGTAAGAATTAAATCCTAAAAAACAAAACTCTTCGTTGTCAGAGATTTGAATTTTTTTATCTTTTTTAGTGACAGATAATATAATTTCAATTTCGGAATTTGCAGAAAAAAAATACCCCATCAATATGTGAAGTACATTGCTATTTTCACCACTATTAACAAAACTAAGATACGATTTAGGTTCAATATCTACTATGTTAATCTGGAATTTAGATGAAATAACACTGTAACTGTCACTAACTATAGTGTTGACACCTAAAATAGATGAACCTAATAAAGGTTGTATAATTCCTGATGCATTAACTTTCTTAAAGTATTTTACAGAAGTCACAATAATAGTGTAACCAAATATTTTAGATAATACAGAAGAAATTAAGTTAACGTTATTTCTTATTTTTTCAGCCAATGGAAGTACATGAATTAACTGAAGTACATTTACATCTGATAGACATCCACTATCGCCATACAATTGCTCATATATTTCTCTATTTCGCTGCCTGTTTTTATTATTTGATATTTCTCTTTCTATTATCTCTAATTGCATATACCTATGCAAAAATTCATTTTCAAAAGGGCTAAAAAAACTACGAGCTTCTCTTTCTTCTTGTCTTCTTAGTGCAAATATTTCTGATGGTGTTTTCTCAGGCTTGTTAAAAGATGATGAATGTACCACACCTAAAGGCAACATATCATACAAACCTTCTCGGTTAATTTCTAGTAGTATTTGATAATCTTCATCATTTTCATTCTTTATGCTATCAAATGATGCTACATCTTTTGATATAAATCTGCGAAATGTACTTACGTTTTTGAAAAAAATATTTTCACTACTTATTCCATTATCCACAAGTTCAGCAGCTATAACAGTAGATTTGAAGTCTCCTTTTATAGACTTCAATTCATTTAGTACTTCAGTGAAGCTTTGAGAACGACCCATAACTCAATAATCAATTAGCAGTAACAATTGTTATCTCATCTATTTCTTTTTGAATACTAGGTGAAACATTATCACCCCATTTTTTTAAATTGTCTACATACTTGCTATAATTATCACGAGCCTCTGCCATACTATTTATAGCTTTATTACATCTTGCTTTGTATAAGTGTGCTAAGAAATTGGTAGGGCTAGCTAAAAGAGCTTTGTCAAAATAATTTATGGCTCCTAAGTTATCGCCTTTTGCCTTTAGCATATTCCCTAATTGTATGCACCAGTTACCCATATTAGGTTTGTATTTCAAAGCAGTTTCCCACTCCTTGAAAATCAAATCATAATTTTTATTGAAGTCCTTAACTGTCTGGCTCATAGCTATTGCATACCAATAATGTGCATCTGCATACTGTTCGTTTAACTGAATAGCTTTTTTTAATGATTTCTTTGCTTCATCAATTTTATTCATTTGTATCAGACAAACACCAGCATAACAATATGCATCTTCAAAAGTGGGTACAATCTCAATTGCTTTTTTGAAAGAGACTATAGCCTCTTCATTTCTTTTCATGTTCATCAACTTCAAACCCTGACAATATATTGCACGAGCGTATACCGCACGTACATCAGGAGACTTATCATCTTCAGATTTATTCACATACGTAATATAACTAGCATATGCACTATCATAATACACCTTGCGGTACATTTCTTCAAAATGTTTGCCTTGCCACAGATATACATTAGGATTGGAAGGATCTAATGACCTGGCTTTCAAAAAATCATTAGTAGCATCAAAATTCTTTCTCAGCATATAATAACACTTAGCTCTACCTATGTAGTTATTCGGATTGTTTGGGTCGTCGCCTATTGCCTTAGTATATTCTGTAACCCCCTGCGAATAAGACTTGCCAGTAAAATATCCATCAAGTTGACGTTGATATTTCAAATTATCACTCGAATTTTTTACTGATTGCATAATGTTTGCATAACTAGGATTAAGTTCTCTAGCAAATGAAAACAGCATATATGCATTATCATACTTGTATGCAAAATCCATATCTTTTGCTTTAGCAGCTATTCTTTTACACAAGTATTCATTGACACCTTCAATATTAGATTTTCTCATCAAATCGAAAAGTGCAGTCATCTTTTCTTCAGCATCTTCATCAAATTCATCGCTAAGGCTTGCTTCCTTATATGCTATATATGCTTCTTCAAATTTGTTTTCCTTTGTAAGTCTGTCGCCTTGCACTAATTTGTAGGCATAATATTCAGTACTTTTCGTCTCTACTTCTACCAAATCATTTGAAGTTTCAGCATCAGATATTACCATACAATTCAAGGAATTCATATCAGCAGGTTTGTAAAATACCACATTGTTTATTGTTGCTTTCCATTCGCCTTTAATGTTCTTGGACAATGAAATAGTAGCCATTCTTGACTTTTTAGAATAATTTACCTTAGAATTTCCGTCAATACCACTCAAAGTATGAGTGAAAGGAACTTCTATATATATACCCACTTCATTAGTGTATTTGATACAAGAAATATCAAAAACACTAAAAGTGCTATTCCTTTCATTCTTTACATATGCCAATCGAACCCCATTGATGTAATCTTTAAAATCTGATTGCGAAGCATTTGTGATGTCTATATTGTTACTCAGATCATTTTCTATCTGAGCATTTGCTTTCATAAATGACCTACCACCACTTATACAACTGGCGATGTATGAGTTTTTTTGCTCGTTGTCATTATTAGGATCACCTACGAAATCTATTAAATCAACATAACTTTTTATAGTTTCGTTTGATATTTTTATGATACTCTCCTTATCTTTTTGTGTTATGCTATTAGCATTCTGAGCAATCACTGTAGTTACCGAATGTAACAAAATAGTTATCATCAAAAAAGTTAACCGAGAAATAGTGTTCTTAACCATCATATTGTTGTTATAGTCTTAATAAATATTTTATGTTCTCTGATTTTTTGTTCTCTGGCACTTGTTCCATTTTATTAATGAGCCAACCAGAATTTTTTGTTTTTCTGTCAAAATATTGTGTTGTAAAAACCCATCCAGGCACCTGATAATAGTGGTAATTGATACTTTTTACATACTGGAAACTTACAACGCCTTTCTTCACCAAAGAAATAAATGCTTTAACACGCTCAGAACCTAATGCATCAGTATCAAAAAAATACTTTTCGTAAATTGTTTTTTGAAACACATCATGAAACTCTAGAAAATTAGTAGCATGAGATGCAGTAGATATAAAAGTATCTGTACCCCTTACACCCAATGATATATCCGCCAACTTATTTTTTGAACGCATGGTATCTCCTATGCCAGCAATCATCCATTGTGCCCATTCATTGTTATGCGTTTTCACTCTCAATATTATTGGCAATTCATACTGTTTTTTGTAGATGAGAAATATGCACCGAGCTTCAGCATACCAGTTCGAATCAAGAAATGAAAGCGTAACAGGATGTGATGGTTGTAGCACCTGCCTGAAAAAGTCTCCTAGTTTAGAAGTATCTTTTAAGAAATCTTGATTTTCCATATTGAATAAAGTAACCAAAAGCTGACCCCTAGATAAATTAAAGACCCTCTTCTCATCAGCATATACTTGCCTTATAAATGAGTTGGGTGCATCATTAAAACGCTCTACAAACTCCTCAGGCATCTTAACAGAATAGTTAAACAACTCTTCATTTACACTATAATTCCCTACATACTGAGCATTTACACCCAGCGCACTTGCCACAAACAAAAGCAGTAAATACCATTTTTTGCATGTAATAGTTTCCATGTTAACTACTTTTTTTGCTTTAGAATATTTGTCTCTAATTAGTGTCTACTACTTTCATGTTACCGAAAAATATATCCAGATAGCTCAACATTTTACCATCCCTTAATACATCCGTTACCTTTATTATAACAGTAAATGTTTTGGTACTTACATCATTATAAATATTGTTGCCTTCCTTACTTTTACCGGCAAACTCTTGCTCTAGAGTTACATATCCTTTATAAGTACCATCAGGCTGTTTTGTTATGTTTTCTACCTGAAAAATCCTACTGTATTTAACTTCTACCGATTTGTAAGGTAGCCGAGACATATTCACTAAGTATTGCCTTATTTGCCGAATAACAATTTTATTATTTCTGGTAGATGATATTTCTACAATTACTGACTCATCGTTATTAAAAAGTGCCATTGCCTGATTGATAACTAAATCAACATTAGGACTGCTCTTTTCGCATAACATTTCGAAATATCCTGATAGTGTTTTTAGCTTACGGTCTATTATCTTAGCTACCGCTTCTTTCTTTAATGTTATCCCACCCATACGCATCATCTCATCTTCGCCATTTTTGGGTTTTGCTTGTGTAGGTGCTGCTGTACTGCCTGTACTAGAAGGCTTTTGGTATCCAGGAGGATACTGACCATAGCTACTACTGGTGCATAAAGCTATTGATAACAAAATAATGATTACGGCTGTACCTTTACTATTTTTCATTCAATTCATTTAAATAAAATACTTACCTCAAATATACTATTTCTATGCCTCATCCATAGTTATATCACCTATAAACACTTCGACTACATTCGTCATTTTACCACCTTTCATCATTTCTGTTACCTTTACTTGTATACGAGCCATTTTTTTTGTTTCATCTACAAACTTTTTGTTTTCCCTATTAGCGGTGAATTTTTGCGTAAAACATATAACTCCCCACCACGTACCATCTGGGTTTTTTTCAAACTTACCAACAAACTCCATATTGCTCGACTCTATCTTTACGTTCTTGTATCTAAGCATTGATACCCTATTCAGGTATTCCATTATTGGTTTTGTAACAATGGGTTTATTTCCATTTTTTATAGATACTTTTCTGCTGATATTATTATTAAAAAAAGTCATAATTCTTTTTATAATAGCACTGGCAGGTGCAGGAGGGTTTTCTAAAGCCAGTAGTTGCAGGTTATCGTAATATGCTTTTAGTCTTTCCTGTACTTGTCGGTTCAGCTGAGATATTTTGATTTTTGTACCATCTAAGTCTATCGATTCATCTGTTGTATTACTTACGCTTTGTTGAGGTTCTGTGTACGCCGCAGGCGTTTCTGCTTGCATTGCAGGCTTTGGATCATTGTTACCAGTAGATAAAGTGGCCACTCTTGCTCTTAACTTATCTAACGTTCTTATATCGATATATGTTTTGTCAATATCCATACTACCCGCTCCGTCAGGCGGAATCAAATAAAGTTTGAAAGTATGATTTCTGGTAGTGGCTCCCGATCCTTCCTCTACTCTCAACCCACATGGAGCAGTAGGTGGTTGATCAGTGATAGGTTTTATAATTAACTTTCTCCCATCCCTTTTAACAGAAAAAACATCCTCACACAGCAAGTCAAATTCTTTAATGTCACCAGGCAAAAATATAGTGCTATTAGAGCCGGAATATACCCATAAAATATCTCCTCTCAACTCTTGAGCATTGCTTAGAATGGGAAAAAATAATACTACAAAAATGACGAAAGTGATACGACCCATAATTTGATAATTGCACTATTTGAAGCAAACATAAAAAAGAATAGCGATTATTCATACTACACAACAAAAATTTGATTTAAAAAACTTGCACAGATATATCTGATTATGTATGTTTGACCTAAATTTATATTACACCACTTTTTTTTCAGATAATCATAACATACCTGATTTCTACTAAATTAATATAACCATAATACTATTAATATAACCATAATACTATGCTGATTAGAAAACTAAAAACCATCCTATTACTGTTGCTTTGCTTTTCGGCAAAGTATGCAAAAGCGCAATTAACTTTTGTAGATCCTACACCTACACTAACTGTTTGTCAAAATTCTGCTGCTACTAGCATCAGCACATTCTTAACTGTCAACGCAGATACAGCCGGAGCAACACTTACATGGACTGTGGTAACACTTCCTTCAAATGGCACTTTATCTGGGTTTCCAGCTATTGTGACCCCTGCAGCCACAGCGGGCAATATTCCTTCTGGTGTTACCTATCAACCTGCCCCTTTGTACAGTGGTGCTGACAATTTTTCTATTCAAGTAAGTGACGGCACTACTTCTGTTACTGTTGCTGTTTCAGTTATTGTTAATCCTTTACCTACAATCAATCCGACACCCTCCAGCGCATGTACTGATGTAACAACAAACTTTTCAGCTACTCCAATAGGAGGTACATGGAGTTCGGCCAGCCCTGGAGTAACGGTAATTTCAGCCACAGGTGCTGTAACTGGCACTAGTGGTGGCAACAAAATAATAACTTACACTTTCAACACTTGTACATCTACAAGGTCTATTTCAATCAGCAATACCCCTACAGTTAACGGTACAACATCAGTTTGTATTGGTTCAACTGTAGCTTTGACTGGAACTCCTACATCAGGAAATTGGAGTAGTTTATTTCCAGCAGTTGCTACGGTAAACACATCTGGCCTAGTAAGCGGTATTGCTTCAGGTACAGCTGATATAGTATATGATTTAGCTGGCTGTAGAGACACTGCTGTAGTTACAGTCAATCCACTACCTAGCCCAACAACTGGTACCACTGATGTTTGCATGCGATTATCTACTTTATTATCAAATGCTACCCTTGGTATAGGTACATGGACGTCACTTAACACTACTATAGCTACCATAAACTCTGGCACTGGCTTAGTTACTGCATTAAATAATGCAGGTACAGCAAACATTATTTACAGAAGCAACTTAGGTTGTGATGACACCACTACAGTTACAGTTAAACCTACTCCTATTGTGTTGGTATCAGGATTCGCACCATCATCAGTTAACCAAACAAACTGTAATGGAGATACTGTTGGAGCTTTTATTTTTCAAAGTAACATAGGTGGGGCAAATTTTCAATATTCAGCTTTAAATGGTGACACAAGTATTTTCAAACCAAACAGTATTTTCAGCTACAATACTGGTAATACTTCTTACTTTCCTGCTTACAGAGCAGTAAATGCAACTAACTTCAGAGATTCATCTACAATTATAGTTAAGGCATCTTTTAATGGATGTTCATCTGACTTAGACACAACATTCAAACTAAGAGTAAATCCAACACCTAGAGTTAACCCTACGACGGATATCAACATCAATTGTAGCAATCTTTTTAGTCCAGTTGTTTTTACTGGCACTAGTGACTTAGCAATAACATCCTACGAATGGACAAACAATAATACTACTATAGGTTTATCTTCTACAGGCACCAACACCATTGGTTCATTCACAGCATTAAATACATTATCCTCCAACAATACTGCAACTATCGTTGTTACGCCAAAAATTGGTGCATGTATTGATACAACTACAAGAGATACGTTTCTAATCACTGTAACTGCTGTTCCCACACTTACATCAGTAAGTAGTGACAGCGTTTGTAATGGGCTAATTTTCAACTATGTTCCGACCAGCCCAACCGCAACTATATACAACTGGTTCAGAGATACTACTTCAGGTATTAGCAACCCAGCTACATTTGGAACTGGAGATCCGTCAGAAACTTTAATAAACACCACTCCTTCACCTGTTGCTGTAGCCTATGTTTATACAATTACCGCATCTGGTTGCAGTAACACAGATACAGTAAATGTAACAGTTTTCCCAACCCCAAGATTATCTTCAACTACTGATACTTCTGTGTGCGATGGTATTTTGTTGAATTACATACCAACAAGCGCTACTAATTATAGTACACTTAATTATACATGGACAAGAGCCTCCCTTGCAGATATTAACGATGCTACATCTTCAGGTACTTCGGGCTCTAGTAGTATAAATGGTACACCTTTAGGCATTTCGTTAGATAATACTTCAAACGATTCCGTTCATGTAAGATATAATTTCGAAGTTACTTCTCTGACTGGTGGATGCGTTGGTAGAGATACAGTAAATGTTGTAGTATATCCCACACCAGGTCTAAAACTTAGCGAGCTGAATTATCCTATAATGTGTAATAAAACTGCAATAGATTTCCCGCTTATAGACTCCACAATTACATCTAAATCTTACGGTTTATTTACTTGGAGTAGATCAGCAGTCATTGGTATATTCAATGACTCAACAGGTGGCAACGATACCATTAATGAAACGCTCAACGACACACTTGATATACCAGTAGCTGCTACATACACAGTATCTATCACCGCCGTTTACCCTGACTCGCTTAAATGCTCCAGTACTACCAATGTTACAGTAACAGTCAATCCTACACCAAGACTACTATCCCCACTGGTAGACAGTATCTGCAACAATACATTGTTAACTTATGTCCCTATTACGACAACAGGTACTGTTGTAGACTCAGTAATTTGGAGGAGAATAAACATAGATCCTAATATAACCTCAACCAATCAAGTAAGAGGTGTGGACACTATTAAAAACACACTAACAAATAATACTGATTCATTTAGATACACACAATACAATTACTTGTTGTATACCCATACCGATTACGTACCAGTATGTGCTATTTACAGCAATGACACCCAGAAAGTGAGCGTATTGGTAATGCCTACTCCCAAAATCAACAATCATGTAAGCATAGCTCAGTGCGACGGATTGATGTTGAAAGACTCTGTAACCAGCCCTACAGAAGGCTTACTAACTTATACATGGGTGAGAGAACCGAGTAGCTTTATAACACCTGCTCCTGGGGCAAGTGTTGCTTCAAAAAACATAAATGAAGTGCTATACAATGCCGATTCTATACCACATACCGTAGTTTACGATTATTCACTTATACTAAAGGCAGATACTTTTAATTGCCCTTCTATTGTTGCTGCCAATAAAATAACTGATACTGTCAACCCTACTCCGAGGTTAAAAAAATCATATGACTACAAAGAATATTGTAGTGGAACAGCGTTTGACTATGAACCCATCTCAATTACAGATTTATCGGGCGATAGTACTCAATACACATGGAAAGTAGATACACTTAACCTTAGGTTCATGAATAACTTCCCCAATACAAGCCCCGATACTTTAAGTGATGGAAAAATAAACTTTATTATTTCTTCTGAATTTTATCAAAAACCGTTAGCGCTTCAGTTCTTTTATATACTCAACCACAGAGGCTGCACTAGCGATAGTACGGTCACGATAAGAGTGAGACCTACACCCGAAAAACCAAGATTAGCAAAACTAGAAGATAAAATTTGCTATAAATCCAACTATGTAAACATGTATATTGAAAAAAACACCAACATTCCATCCGATTCTGTAGTTTACACTTGGAAAGCTGTAGGCGATTTAGCTGACATCATAGCAGGTGATAAAGGTATTTATGCACAAGTTTCCTTTACTAAGCCGGCGGGCACTGGAGGTATTATCATTAAAAACGAAGCTTACATTATATACAACGGTGAAAGCTTCATAGATTGTATAGTTGATGTGGACACTGCTATATTTTATGACAATGATACACTTGCGGATACATCGAACACAACCATAGCATATAATGATAAAACTAAACTGTTTTTTTACCTCAACAGTGTAATAGATACAAATTACGGTTACGTATGGGGAATTACTGACCTGAAAACACAACAAGATATTGATGATATCGATCAGGCTGTAAACAATCCGCTCAGAGGTAAAACTCAAGTTCATGAATATAGCAACAAAGAAAATATTAATCCATTAAATGAGTACGCAACCACAAAAAGGTATTACGTAAAAACTCTAAGTAGAGCTAATGGTTGTATTCAAAAATCGTATTGGAAACCAGAGTCTCCAAAATTTGTTGCAGCAAAACCATCAGGTATGTCAATACTGGTCTATCCAAACCCTGCTGAAACTAACATCACGATAGAACTAAGCGATAAAGAAATTAAGAATGCTACAATTGAGGTTTTTGATGTAGTAAATTCAAGAAAAGTATTTATTGGTGACATGCCACAATATACATTCCAGCTACCAGTTAGCGATCTTCATTCAGGAAACTACATCGTAGTTTGTTCACAAAATGGCATGAAATTAGCAACAACTCAATTTGTAAAAAAATAATTACAAACCTGTAAATCGAAGAAATGAAAAAGATATTGTTATCCGTCACCTTAATTTGTTTTTCTATATCAAGTTTTAGTCAAGATTCTTTAGCTAAAAATTCTACCATACACCGGCTAAGAACAAATGACGAAATGCTTCCTAACTTATGCTTAGATGTCAATTTCAAATTTGGTTGGTTGGGAATGAATATGACTCTTAAAAATATTGAAGAATCGTATAGAAGTAAAGACAAAAACACAGCAAAACTAGGTAACAACAGACTAAGCAATTCTTTTGATGCCAAAGGTATAAGTGCGGTCAGTGGTGATTTTCAGATAGGATATTTTTTAGGAGATAAACACTTGATAGGTATTGGTACTGGACTTATGTATCAGCAAATGAGTGGGATTATGTCATTGGGCAGTAATGCTACAGGTGATTTATTCAGTGTGGAATATGAAAATTTTGATGGCACTATAGATCCAGTAAAATCTGCTCCTTTTAAACAAATTATCACTGCGAATAATGTAATTTCTGAACGAGTAACTGTTACGAATATTAGTGTGCCTTTGATGATAAAATTCAAACACCAATTCAAGAAACAATGGGGTGTTTTCGCAGAAGCAGGTGGTCTATTTTCACTTTCTTCAACTAGTACAACTGAAGTTCAAGGTAAACCATCCTTCAATTACGAAGCAATATATGACAAAAGACCTAATGGTACACCAGATGGGGGGGAATGGTATTACAACACGGGTGTCATAAGCGACAAAGCAATATTACTTACCCAAGACTACGTAAACTCGCTACCCTTAGTAGGCACTGTTAATACTTATTTTGATAATCTGAATGCAGCAGGTTACAACGTAGCACTAGAAAGGGAAGTGAATGTGGAAAAAGCAAACAATACTAAAACCACTACATCATTTGGTGCAGGCATATTGCTGCAAGGGGGTATTTCTTATCAGTTTAGTTATCGAATTACCGGTAATTTAGGTGGTTATTACCTCACACAAACTCTAAAAAATAAAAGCACCGACAACTGGAGAATTACTGACAAGGTAGGTGACTATAGCTCTATGCTAAATGGTGTAAAAAACAATACAATATCTTCTTATGGCTTCACTGTAGGTATCCGCTACTTTATAGGCAAAGACAGAGATGAAGACGGTGATGGCTTGCCAGACAAAAAAGACCTCTGTCCTAAAGAATACGGACTAGCTATGCTAGGTGGCTGTGCAGATACTGATAGCGATGGCATACCTGACCAAGACGATCATTGCCCTACAGAATATGGTGTAATATGCACTGGTGGCTGCCCAGACTCTGATGAAGATTGTGTACCAGATAAGTTTGACAAATGCCCTGACGAACCTGTAGATGATATAGACAGATCTATGATTACTTTGGGCTGCCCAGATAAAGATGGAGATGGAATTAAAGACACTGAAGATGCATGTCCTGAAATAGCAGGTTTGGTGATGTATGGTGGCTGCCCTAACAGGTCGTCTTTTGCATACGATACTGTAATGCCCGATCCTAAAAAAATGATACCAGATCATATAGTACTGTCTAAAAGCGTAATAAACTTTAAAACAGGCAAATCAAATATAGCAGATAGTACCTACCCTGCACTAGACGAAGTAGTAAGAAGACTGCTTGATGACGAAAGAATCATTGTTTATATCAGCGGACATACAGACAATGTAGGTGGAAATCAGAAAAATATGATGTTATCTTTTTATCGTGCAGCAGAGGTGAAAAAATATATAATGACTAAAGGAATAAGCTCGGAAAGAATATTGATAAGCGGTATGGGCAAAAAAGAACCAGTTATTCCTGAAGATACCCCCGAGAATAAAGCAAAAAATAACACCCCTGATATTCGTTCTAAAAACAGGCGAATAGAAATGAGAATGCTAATACCAGTTAGCGCAAAAAGGTAAAATTAACTGACATAAGCTTAGTAATTGTTGTAGTATTTCCTGTTCTTCTATAATAATTACTAAGCTTTTCTAATCAACCCATTAACAACTTGTCAAAAATATGCATCTTGTTTGTTTTAGTAAGGTAAGGAGTAAAAAGTACTCATTATTGGTATTCTAAAACTTATAGTCTATTTTAGCTTTTATAATTTTAATACTATGGATCGTCAGATACTAATTTTAATAATTGTAGTTAACCTAATTGCTGGTTCAATTTTTGCATACAAAAAAGCATATGCTGGTAATGAGAAAACATACATAGAATATTCAATACCCAATACCGCAGAATGTGGAACCAAAATACCCTACTCTGATAAAACAAAAGGAGCAGAGAGTTGGTTGTGGGATTTTGGTGATGGAGAATATAGTAACACCCAAAGTGGTGAGCACTCCTATCTTGAACCCAATACGTACAATGTTAAATTGACTGTCATAGGTGCTTTTGGTGTAATAAAGGATAGTATGAAATCTATTACTGTACAATTATCAAACGCAGAAGGAACTCAAAAAGTATCACTACCTGCAATTGCGCAACCTAAAGCAGAACCAGCACCGACTACCGCTCCTAAAGTAGACGTGAAAAAGCAACGTAGGTCAGGAAATAGTAATTTCGAACTCCCTAATGACAAAGGTGCACAGGATATAGAAGAATAACATAATATTTAATGAAATATAAATCTACCTCCAAAAGCTACGAACTATACGAGTTACATATGACATATTATACATAATACCCTGTCAATATCCTCGCAACGTTTTTCACTTGAGATAAGTAGGTAAATGGGTAAACACATTGTCATCTATGCTCAATATTACACCTATATTACCTGACAATACCATCAATTCTGACGCTCCTGCAGCTCACAACTTCTGTAATCGCTAATTTTACATGGAGTCGTATTTGTTGATTGAATTCAGGCTATGCTTCACAACCCATTCATTATACGAATATTTATCACCGGTAATTCACGTCCAAGAACGGCAGGTAATCATGTTGTTGCGTATAAACAGAATAGCGCCAGTATCCAATGCGCATATCGGCACGTTCTACTTAACGTTGTAGATCGATGTAATGTATAGTATTTCGGACATCATTGAGTAAAACATAGGAAATAGAATCTGGTATTGATCCGGTAAGGCTGTATTAACGGAATACCGATCACAAGTACCGTTTTAGGAATTTCCTTAGTAGTCAAATCGTGTAAACGGAATACCAATGTAATTTCCACCCGAAGCCTATACAACTTGACCAGGTATCGATCTTCCGACCCTCTCCTACCCCTCTCCCCCGGTCCTCCTACCGTGCAAATGTAGAGTTATAAAACTATTTCAATCAAAGTGACGCTTTTTGTGATATACTGTTCTAAAACAAACTACTCAAAATGAAAAATGCGGAATTGATTAAGCAAATTGCCAAAGATTCCGTATAAATAACAAAAAGGCTAATGAAGCGTTGGACTCATTTACAGCTGCCATTGTAGTTACTCTCAAGAAGGGAGATAGTGTGACTTTGGTGGGTTTCGGTACATCCTAAATCTCAAGCCGCACAGCGCTAAATAGACGCAAACCGGCTCAACGATAACGATCAAAGCGCAAAAGGTCCCCAAGTTTGTATCTGGCAAAGAATTCTTTATGAAAATTGAATTGGGGTAAAGCTAAAAAACAAAGCTAAGATCAAAGGAAAGCGATAACTTATATCTCGCTGTTTTTCGAAGGATAGCTGTCACCCAGTAGATTGAACAGGTATTTTTCGGATCAAGTTGAATAGTTGGGGGATGAAAAATATTAGGCATAGATATTAGCTACCCTGAATAGGAAGAAATTGATATCCCTTACCCCTCTTGACGTTGCTCTGAATGCTTTGATTTTG
>JAIXYP010000068.1 GCA_027490155.1 Cytophagaceae bacterium
AATATTGCGGTAGCGGATGATAACTTTCAGACAGAATTAGAGCGTCGTAGAATTGTCTTGTCCAAGCTATTAGATAGTACTAACGTTCAGGTAGCAGAGTTTTTGAATCTTGGCGAAACGAAGGATATCTTCAAGGAGCTGAAGACTTTACCATCTAACATCAAAGATCTTGTTGGTGTAACCAATCAGTATGGGCAGCAGCTATCTAGCCTACCGGGCTACCTAACTCGGGTTGAGGCTGCAGTTACTGCAATCAAACAAGAAGATGTCAAGAGTGCATCTAGGTTGGTATCTGCCCTCAGTCGTCTGGAGGATAGCATGGCCCAAAATAACTTACTAATGCAGAAAAGTATCGATGAGCAAAACCAAACTATTCTGAGTAAGTTCTTTGGCATTGGTGGTAAAAAGCCATCCAATGACAACAACAAAGAAGAGCCCACCAAATAGTTAATCAGCTACCCAATTTTAGACCAACCCATCTCAAAGCCCCAGTACAACCCCCAATAAAATGGAAGAAGACGAAAAACAAGGCCTATTCTGGCCCAGCATGGTGGACCTGATGACGAGTTTGTTCTTCATCATGCTGGTGTTGTTTGTGGTGGTTTTCTTGGCGCAACGTCGCTCTATTGCTGAGCTCCAGCTCAAACAAAAGGCATTGGATGAGGTGAAAAAAGTACAGGAGGGCCTCACGAAGTTAGACCCTACCTATTTTGAGTTCGACCGCAGCACCAACCGATTTAAACTCAAAGTGGATATTGAGTTCCCAGCTTGGAAACATGATTTCAGCCTTGTTGATAAAACCCAGCAATACCATACTGGTGTAGCCGGCAAACGTTTACACGAGTTCTTCAGTAAGATCCATAATGACTCACCAAACCTGAAGTACCTATTCATTATCGAAGGCCAAGCTGCAAGATGGGGTGAAGACCAACGAATAGACTCTGCTTATGTATTGAGCTACCACCGTTCGCTCGAACTCATCAACTTTTGGAAAAAAAGCGGATATGATTTCAATACCTTCGGCCAGACCTGCGAGCAACTGATTGTCGGTAGTGGTTATTTTGGTCAGTCGCGCTACCCCCGCGTCTCATTCAACGAGGATGACAAACGAAATAGACGTTTCACCATTCAGATTGTACCTAAAATTGGTGATTTGGAGTCATTGAAATAGGGTTAGACCTTAGCCTACAGACTAATGGTGGGTCCCTCCATCGGCGACCGGTACGCCCAATTTTACAATTAGCTGGAAATGGTTACCTTCGTGTTAAATCCATCATGATGCGCGCTATTCTGTTTTTTATTGCTTGGTTTCTGGTCCAGACTGCAAGCGTTGCCCAGATCTCCTTGCCAGTTGCAATGTTACACGACCCTATTAGCCATAGATTTTCGGCCTCGGGTGTTGGGGGTGGAAACCTGTCCGACTTTAACTTGTCCAAGATCGGCTCTAACAGCTCATTACAGTTTGGAATAGAGGGTGTACTTTATCCAGGCGAGACTACGGCAAGTTACGTCACAATAAAGGTGAACCCGATCACGGCCATCAACTCCAAAGTGGTCGGGGATACAACCTTTAGGTATGACTTGAAACGATTGGTTTTTATGGATAATGACTTTTCTTATCGCATTGGTTTTAGGCAATTGTGGTATAGCAAAAACGAACACAATGGGACTTTTTCTCATGGACTTTTTGCCGATGGTGCTGGTCGGTACTTTAAGTACGAAAATGACTCGGCTTCCAATTTGTGGGCGGTTAGCTCTACACTTGGTTACCAATTAGGGTATTATACCCAGTTAACTTCGATTGGATATATTGGTGTTGATGCTTCGGTATACGGCAATCATCTCTACTTTTTTAGAGATAGCCCCACCGATAAAGGCATTGTCAAACTGATGCGTGATGGTAATGCTGGTGCGGACTATGCAGGCTGGGGTTTCCGTCTCAATGTCCATGTCAATGATTTTTCAATTTTTGTCGAGACCAAGCGCCTATACAGCACGAGCGGAACGATTGTCAAAGACTTGAGCGACCGTCAATTGTTTTCGTTTGGGGCGATAGCGACGGGTGCAATCTTTAGGTCGAGAAAGGAGTGATTAGTTGTCTTTTTATCTTTTGTACCTAGCCCCCATAAAAAATGAGGAGATCAGGCAAGGTGTTATCTGTAGCGAAATAGGTAAGGCTGGCAACGATAATGAATGTAGTTTCGAAAAAGAATTTTTTGTCAGGATCTTGACCTAGCCATGAGCGACTGGTAGTTTGACGGACTCTATTTTTAGACGCTTAACAAATGGTACATGCAGACCTAGGTTTAAGCCATCCTAAACAGCCACTTAGCTGAGGTTACTGGATTGGTATAGCCTTCTTTTCCCCTGTTTAGGTAGGTTGGCTTGGTCTGTGGTTGGTTGTTGGGGGCTGAGTTGAGTGTTGTAATTGTATATGCCTTTTATACCTACAAACAGTAGAAGGATGGTTGATAGGTGGTTGAAAATGTATGTTGGATTAACCGAGGAAATGTATTTTAATTTTAGATATCTTATTCTCGATCTAGAGTCAAATGCTAATCAATTAAAAGAATCTTGATAACGATTGACTATTGACAACTGATATTGCTACTCTTGCCATTGTTCTTCTCGACCATAGGTGTTTTGTGGCCAATCGCTTTCAAATATTTCAATACTGTTTCCAATATAATACTTAAATGAAGTGCTATATTGTAAATTTACTATATCTTTCTTAAGGCTGTCCGTTGTGATAAATGGGAAAATTGTATTTGATTCCCAGTAAGCCAATCCTATAATTGATGTTTTGTTAATAAAGACTAAGCCATACTTGGTTTTGTCAAGGTTTTTCCTTAACTTAAACGCTTTCCAATTGGGGTTTTCATAGAATTTTATACCAACAAATAATTTTGATTCACTTCCCGCTAAAGCAAATATAGAGTCACCTTCTATCTCAAGCATAGTATTGCTAATAAGCCAGAAATTTTCATTTGGCATAAATGAAGTTCTTAGCTTTAACTTGTCATTAGACTCTTCTATCAACGTAGATAAAGTGGTATTACCTTTCTTAGTACAACCAAGAAAGATAAACATCGTTACAATTAATAAATGAAGCTTCATTTTGATTCTTTTATTTTTTTAAGGGCTTCACCAGCGGGACTATTAGGTTTAACTTTTTCATCTGGCGGGCTAAAGCCTGAACCAATTAGACTTTTATCATTGTAGAATATCGAGTGATCCTCACCTAGTTTGCTTTCACGTTTTCCTGTCTTTGCGTTAACTGCAGCATGTGCCATAACTTCATGGAATATAGTAAAGGCTAAATCATCTGTGCCAACTCTATTTTTTTCAGCCTCTAGAAGTAGATCGGGGTCAAGACTAATCACAATCGGTCTAATTCCTTTCTCCTCTCGATACCTTTTCTCCTTCGGCCAAACAACAATGCCAACATTTCGACCCATTTGTTGATATACAAATTCCGTTCTTTGCATTTCAGTTAGTGGACTAGATGACATATCAAAAAAGTTGGTGGATCCCTGGGCACGTTGGTCCGTATCTGGATTATGCGCAGCGTTTATGAAATAAATATCGTATCCTAAGTTTCCTTTTTGAAACTCAGATTTCATTTGATCGTACAACCCGCTGGTTTTAAGCACTTGAATGGCCTTGTTGAAGCCTTGATACTTTATGACGTAATGAAACATAAATGCTTCTAGACCATCCAAATCAATTGCAGCAACAGGCGTATTACTCGCAAACTGGTAAGGTGTCAACTCTGGATACTTCTTTGTTAGAGGATCTACTGTAAGGAAGCGTCCTATCCCCGCATCATACATCCTAAACCCATAATCATACCGTCCCCCAAGAAGCCCCATGCTCTCCTTGCCGTTGTAGCGATATCTGTAGGCCGTATTCATGCTTGCTAATTTAGGACAAACCTTCGTCACCACCAAACTATCAATCGCCAAATTTGCCTCTCCAAGGATGCGAAGGTCAGTTAGGGTGTCAGTGGCAACGAATGTCTGGTTAGCAATGATTGGGAATGTAGTTGCAAAGAATGAAGTGTCGACACTACCAGAGGTCAACCTAATGTCTCCATCCCTTCCTTCACAGATTTTCCATTGGACTTGGTAAGTGGCACCAACAATGGTTGGTATATACCGAATAGCCCTTGCACCACTTTTAAGATCCAGCTGTATGCCTGATGCACAAATGTCCTTAACTCGGAATTCGTCAAAAGTCCAACCTATCGGCTGTAGGCCATTATCCACAAATCCTTCCGCCAACACAGGGCAAATCCCAGAGGCATTGCTAGTGGCCAATGTCGCACAATAATTAGGATCATAAACCTCAACATTAAGGTTACAGATCTGCATATCCCCTTGGCCGTCACCATCGCACCTAATTTGAACGGTAATACTTTGTTCCAGCTCAATGATGGCAGAAATATTGCCAGATGTGTTGTACGTATAGAAGACCACACCCGTTTGTTTGTTACGGATGGCGATGTATTGATTACTATTTAGCGTGGCACCGAATTGAATGCGATATCGCCCAGCAGGCAACACCAGCTGAACCATGTTGACATTGATGTCTTGGCAGCAGCTTTCATTTGGATTCCAATTGCCCATAGGGGCCAACCCACAAGCCCCAGGATTAAATGGCCTATACCCATCACAAGCAACCACACTATCTTTTAACTCTGGCTGCTTCATCATGCCAAACGGATAATAGTCCATCTGGTTCTGGACGTATGCACGGTAGGCACCCTCGACCATTGTTAATTTGCCAGTTTCTCTATGAGGATTATTGCGCTCATTTTCAGTCGGTTCATACTGGCGTTCATCGCTAATAGTAGTCCTCACATTGCCCAGATGATCTTTCAATTCATAAACCTTTTGGCCAGTACGGGCAGTTGCGATGCGGATTGGGTTGGTGTTTGTTACAACATTAAATAGTGGTGCTGTGGTGTCTGAATTAACCCCTTGACTAGAACAAACTTGTGAGCCAACTACACTTGGTTTCCTTATTCCAATTCTATCTGAGCCATAGATGGAGGTTTCTATTTGGGTGCAAACCACCATAGGCAAGGAATCAGTTCCACCTAGGTTGCGTTTATACACCGCCAACGAATTCCCTGACAAATCTCGCACCTGATAAGTAACCAATGAGTCATAATGCGGGCTTTGGCAAGAGCGCACCACCTCAGCCACCCGGTTGCCTGCACCGTCATAGCGGTATTGGAGGGTGGGTTTGCGATTCGGTACCACATCTTCTACCTTTACCAATTTGCCATTGTCATTCCAGGTTAGGTTGATGCCTGCCTTCAGGTCTTGCACCAGCTGGCCGATGGCATTGTATGTATAGGTAAGGGTATCTTCAGGATCGTCAAGACGATCAGTTTGGCCAGCATAATCAATGACCCGATGTAGGCGGTTCGTCAAATTGTAATATTGGTAAAGCAGCGTATCCACAACCACACCACCACTATCCCGACGCACTAAAGACATTAAGTTGCCGTTGGCATCATAGCGATATTGTGTCTCAAATTGTTTGAGATGTCCATTCAACATTGATGCACCACCTTCGTAAGCCGAAACATCAATATACTGCGATTGGCTACTCTTGATGCGGTTTAATTTATCATACCGATAGGTCTCAAAGTTGGGTTTAGCTGTTACGACTGAGGCTTGGCCCGAGTGCTGCGTTTGAGTCCAGGCAGCGATATTGCCATTGTATAGGCTGCGGAACTGCTGGCTTTGTTCCTCTGGTTTTAGCAGGCCTATTTCATTTTGAGCTACATAATCACCCCTGAAATAGTGCAAAGCCATCCCAAACTCATCCTTGGTCATGTGGCTATCGTTTTCACGCTTACCATCTCTACCCAAATCTTCATCTGAGCTTGCTCTGATAGAGTTAATACCCTTCAGCCACCCATTGATGGTATAGGTATAGTCCAGACCTTGTACCTTGTCATGGCCTAGCTCTACCCTTGCCAAAGGCCCATGCAGATAGTATTTATAGGTTGCATCCGTATCCCAAATCAAGGAGTCTGGGCTGGTCTCGACCTTGGTAATGCGGTTATCTTGATCATATCCATACCGCACAAAATACTGATCGGTATTGCCTGGATTATATGCCATGGTCAGCACTTTGGCGCTGATGAGGTCATAAGGGGTGTGGTTAAATTGACTTTGTTGATTAGGCTCAGTAGTGAAGCGAATGCTAAGACACATACCTCTTAGGCCAAGCACCATTACAAGGATGGTTGCTAGGAGGGTGTAGAGGTAAGTAGATTTGTTGGAATGCACTAAGTTGGTTTATGGATTGGGAAGTTTGAAAACAGCTCTGATAAGGCTAACTTAGCAATGACCATACGAAGATGGATGGGCTGACCTGTAAAGCAAGTTCGTTTTAATATTTGATACAAACTTACACCTTTAAAGTTTTGGATTAGAAATGGTTAGGACAATCCAGGACTTTGTTATGCTTATATCTCCAGATCTAACTTAATGCCCTCAATTCTAAAGTCGTAGGCATAATATGATCCATCCCAGATATCGAGAGTGTTATCTGGGTTTACCTTTAGCATAAATCCATCAAAATTGTTGAACAGTCCTCTGCGTGGGGTACCTACTAGAAAACGCTGTGAAACATTTAATTTCGCATTTTCAACTATTACATATAATCTAAACTCCTCGATATTAATTTCTGCATAAAGGTAGCATGATTTGCCTCTTTGCTTTTTTAAGCTGACTTTTTTTTTCTTGGACCTTTTGCAAAACTGAAAGTTACGATCTATGCAATATTGATAGGCAGTATCCCAGTATGATTGTGGGACATCAAGATTGAATGTACTCAGATTCTCGTGTAAGAAATTTAGCAAGAATATTGATTTTCCATCGCTATTTTTTAATAATATATATTTACTTAAATCGAAAGTTAAATGAATTAATATTTGAAATTGTACTGTCATGCTTTTTCCCTCTAAAGAACCCCAATCTGCAGAGGTATTTATAAGTATTCGTTTAAATTTAATTACTTCCTTGTTTGGAATGCCTTCTATAAATAAATGATTTAGCCATACTGCATCCTGATGAAGCATCTGAATGGGCTTACCTGTTTGTGAGGAGTATATCTCAATTTCCTTTAGCATATTATTTTGGGCGTAATTGAAACTGAGGTGATTTCTTTTCTACATTTGAACGCTGAAATCTTTTTACCATCATTTTCTCCCAATCTAGAGCTGTCGCTCGATTTGGTAGGTTATTTTCAATTATCCTTCCTTCTACATTTAGCATGTCTTTGTACTTCTCTCTAATCTTTTGATCAATTCGTGGTGAGGTTCCATTCTTTTTCAGTTTTTGACTACTTATGCCATACTCAAATACTTCTCCAGATTCTTTTTCAAATATTTCATATCCATGCTGTGGCTTCATACTAGCTTTAGAATTTCCATGAACTTTCTTAGCTGCACTTCCTAAATCATCAGAATGTTTACTTACGCCTTTTGCTATTTCTGCGATATCATCAGCCTTTGAAATCGCAAGTTTCGCTCCCTTGCCTACAATTTTGGAGGCGGGAATTAATGACACTGCTGCCCAGCCAGCTCTATTCCAGTCTCCTTCTCTAATCCCATCAATAACATCATAGGCAGCAACCCCCGTGCCTACAAATGGAACATAACCGGCAAATTCCTTCATTTCTCGGGCCGCCTCATCTGGATCCACCTTGGGTTGTAGAAACTGAGCTCCAGGTGGCGGCATGTGCCTGAAATGGTCACTTGCTGGAACTATTTGACCACTTTGTGGGTCCCTATATGCTGGTTCACCACCATCTAGGTCAACGTACAGAATCGGGGAATTTCCCGCATAGTGATACGGTGAATAGAATGGATAAGTATTTGCTAGCGGATCCACCGTCAAAAACCGCCCTATTCCCCCATCGTACATCCGGAAACCATAGTCATAGCGGCCTCCAAACGATTTGAGGGATTCCTTACCATTATAGGCGTATCGATATCGATCCGATGGGGGTGGCCTTGGACAAACCTTCGTCACCACCAAACTGTCAATCGCTAATTGTGCCTCACCAAGGATGCGAATGTTGGTTAAAGTATCAGTTGCGAGGAATGTTTGGGTAGCAATGATTGGGAATGTAGTTGCAAAGAATGAAGTGTCAACCCCGCTGCTAGTTAGGGTGATTTGACCATCCCTTCCGTCACAGATTTTCCATTGGACTTGGTAGGTAGCCCCAACAACAGTTGGTATGTACCGAATAGCCCTAGCACCACTTTTAAGATCCAGCTGTATGCCTGATGCACAAATGTCCTTAACTCGGAATTCGTCAAAAGTCCAACCTATCGGCTCAAGGCCATTATCTACAAACCCTTCCGCCAACACAGGGCAAATCCCAGAGGCATTGCTAGTGGCCAATGTCGCACAATAATTAGGATCATAAACTTCAACATTAAGGTTGCAGATCTGCATAGCTCCTTGGCCATCACCATCACACCTAATTTGAACGGTAATACTTTGTTCCAGCTCAATGATGGCAGAAATATTGCCTGAGTTGGTGTAGGTAAAGAAGTCCACATC
>JAIXYP010000025.1 GCA_027490155.1 Cytophagaceae bacterium
GCTAACTTCAGCTACACTCCAACTAGTGCAACTGCTGGCACAACCTTCACCTGGACACGTGCTGCGATCGGTGGTAATGCTGCGATCACGACAGCACAAGCAAGCAACCCTACAGGTGCCTTGGTGAACAATACCACCGCCCCAATTGATGTAGTTTACGCTTATACTCTGACTGCTAACAGCTGCACCAATACCCAGAATGTAACGGTACGGGTTAATCCGACACCAACCCTTACTAGTGGACTGAATCCTACCGCCATCTGTGCAGGTGCAAACTTCAGCTACATACCAACTTCAGCTACTGCTGGCACAACCTTCACCTGGACACGTGCTGCTATCGGTGGAAACGCCGCCATCACAACAGCACAAGCAAGCAACCCATCTGGTGCCTTGGTCAACAATACCGCTGCCCCAATTGATGTGGTCTATGTTTACACCCTGACTGCCAATGGCTGTACCAATACCCAGAATGTTACCGTAAGGGTCAATATCACCCCGACCCTCACCAGCGGGCTAAATCCAACCGCCATTTGTACCGGTGCTAACTTTAGCTACACTCCTACATCAGCTACTGCTGGCACGACCTTCACCTGGACACGTGCTGCGATCGGTGGAAACGCCGCCATCACGACAGCACAAACTGGTAACCCATCTGGTGCTTTGGTCAACAACACCACCGCCCCAATTGATGTGGTCTATGTTTACACCCTGACTGCCGGTAGCTGCACCAATACCCAAAATGTAACGGTAAGGGTTAATCCGACACCAACCCTTACTAGTGGTCTTACTCCAACTGCCATCTGTGCAGGTGCAAACTTCAGCTACACTCCAACTTCAGCTACTGCTGGCACAACCTTCACCTGGACACGTGCTGCTATCGGTGGAAACGCTGCGATCACGACAGCCCAAACTGGCAACCCATCTGGTGCCTTGGTCAACAATACCGCCGCCCCAATCAACTTGGTCTATGCCTACACCCTGACGGCCAATGGCTGTACCAATACCCAGAACGTAACAGTGGTTGTTAATCCGACCCCAGCCACACCAACACTTAGCGTCAGTAATGGTGCCAACGAATGTATCGGCAACACCATCTCTGTGACCAATACCGCTGGCTGCGTTGGCTGTACTTACATCTGGAACGGGGGAGGAACAGGCTCAACAACAACGGTAATCGCAGGTATCAACGAGTACTCTGTTTCGGTCCGCACTGCTGCTGGTTGCACCACTACGACTGGTACAATTACTGTGACAAGTCTGCCAGCTGGCACCTGGGTCGGTGCTAGCAACAGCTGGGGCACAACTGGCAACTGGTGTGGTGGCATCCCGACAGTCAATAGCGACATTGTGATCCCTGCAGGTGCCACCAATGTGCCAATGGTCGCTGGCAATGGTGTCTGCCGGAGTCTCACCCTCCAACCTAACCAAACCCTGACTATGACCAGTGGCTCTAGCCTCACCCTTTATGGCAACTTCACCGGTGGTGGTAAGATCTCTGGCGACTGCAACAGCACCGTCGAGCTAGCAGGTAGCAGCCTCCAGACCATGGGACGTGCCGATGTTGGACGACTTATCGTTAACAATGCAAGTAATGTTACCATCACAGACCAAGTAATCGTTTGCACCAGCCTACTGATCGCAGCAGGCAACATCAATGCGGGCAGCAGCGTCCTCACCTTCGCCCCAACTGCTACCAAACCAACCGAGACTGCCTCTAACAGGATCATCGGTCGGGTTAGGGCCCGTGGTCGCAGCGTCGGCACCAGCACCCTTGATATGCTCGGTGTTCGCCTTGCAGGTGGTGTAGATGACCTTGATACGGTCTTTGTAGAGCGCCGCGAAGAGACTGCCACCTTCGGTACCAAACAAGGCATCAGCTACGTTTGGAGCATCCGTGCTGCCAACCAACCAGTAAGTGGTCGTTCTGTGCAGCTTACTTGGCCATCATCTGTCCTGAATGGCAATACCACCACCGGAATGCAAATGTGGCGCCGTCCTGACAATGGTACGACTTGGTCTAAAGTGGGTACTCGCCAACGCCTGAATCCATCCAATGGCCTGATTAGTATGTGGGCAACTACCAGAGGCTTTAGTGACTGGACCACAAGTGGCGAAAACAACACCCTGCCTGTAACTTGGGTCGGCGTGAAGGGCCAACGCAAAGACGATGGATCTGCCCGCCTTACCTGGACAGTCGCCAGCCAAGTTTCCAACCGTGGATTTGTGGTACAACGTAGCAACGATGGTATCCGCTTTGATAGCATTGGCTTCGTCAAAGGAGATGTGAACAACGCCAGCCTTGCCAACTTCGGTTTTGATGATGATTTCCGCCGCGCTGCCTACTACCGCTTAATGCAAGTCGACCTTGATGGCACAACATCACTTAGCGCTGCCGTCCTGATCAATGCTGAGGTCACCAACCAACCACTTTCTGTCTATCCAAACCCTGCCAGCCGCGAGCTTTACATCATGGGCCTGCAAGACGAAGCCAAAGTGGAACTCTATGGTGCCAATGGCCAGTTGCAACTCACCCAAACTGTCTTTGGCCAAGCAGCTATCGATCTTTCGACCCTCCCAGTAGGTGTGTATATGTATCGCATCCTAACCGTCAATGGCCAACAGTCAGGCCGTGTGGTGAAACAATAGATTAGTTGCATTCTTTCTGAACTCAAATTCAAGAAAGTAGATTCAATAGCTTTTTGAGATAGGCTTGCAAATCCGCTCAATAAACCGAATTGAACTGCTTGTGCAATTGAGCACATAGATTCCTCAAAATCCCTTCATTCCGACGTATCTGAGTTCAGATATAGGATTGAAGGGATTTTGTATACTATTAAATCCCTCTAATCCTTTCCATCCGCTTAATCCGAGTTCAGCCCCCTCACAGCGTCCCCACGGCAAACTTTCGTTATACTTGCCAGCTGATTGACACCCAATCTGCCAAGCCTGACGACCACACGCCCACGATGCCAACCTACCAAGACCTTTATCTAACACCCTGGCACGCAGATTATCCACTAGCCGAAACAACTGTCTTGGTCACCGGTGGAGCGGGTTTCATAGGCCATCATATCGTCACCTATCTGCTGATCCATGGTGCCAAGGTCCGGGTCCTCGACAACTTTGTGACAGGCCATCAACACAACTTGGCCCCACTGCTCCAAAACCCAAACTATGCCACCCGACTAGAGGTCATAGAGGGTGACATCCGTAACCTAGCAGATTGCCAAAGGGCCTGCCTCGGAGCTGATGTTGTGCTCCATCAAGCAGCTTTGGGATCGGTGCCTCGCTCCTTGCAAGACCCGATCACCACCAACGAGGTCAATATCGGGGGGTTCCTGAATATGCTGGTCGCCGCCCGTGATGCCAAGGTGCGTCGCTTCGTTTATGCGGCCAGCAGCTCTACCTATGGCGACTCGGTTGGCCTGCCTAAGGTGGAAGATGTGATCGGCAGACCCTTGTCGCCCTACGCCGTCACCAAATACGTCAATGAGCTCTATGCCGACGTCTTTGCACGCACCTTCGGCCTGCCCGTGATCGGACTGCGCTATTTTAATGTGTTCGGACCGGGGCAAGACCCGAACGGACCCTATGCCGCCGTGATCCCCAAGTTTTTGGCAGCCTTTAAGGCCCACCAAGCCCCCCATATCAATGGGGATGGCACCGTAAGCCGAGACTTTACCTTTGTGGCCAATGCCGTCCAAGCCAATATCAAGGCGATGGTAGTGCAAACACCCGAGGCACTCAACCAAGTCTATAACGTCGCTTTGGGCGAGCGCACCTCTCTGAACGAACTGGCCACCACCTTGCAGCAGCTAACAGGCGCCCCACTACCCGCCACCCATGGCCCCGATCGCCTAGGAGACATTGCCCATTCGCAGGCGGACATCAGCAAGGCCCAACAACTGTTAGGCTATGCCCCAACCATCACTGTGCCCGAGGGTTTGAAGGTGCTGGTGAGTTGGGGGTAGGTATAAGTTGCTAGTGCTGGCTTTCAAAAAGAGGTTTGGCTCATCTTACCTATATTGCCAACAATTTGGGCAATAAAAGCCTACATTCAGACGAAATATGGGACTCAAGTCGTTCATAAACAACCAGATACTGGCACCTAGGGGTTATAAAGTCATCAAGAATATTGATTATAATGACCCTAAAGTATCAGCGCCAGATATCACTGATCCTGAGTTTCTGAAGATTTATCATCTGGCCAAACCCTACACAGCTACTTCAATCCATAGGATGTATGCGCTGTTTATGGCAGTCAAATATGTAATCCAGAATGGGATTGAGGGCGATTTTGTCGAGTGTGGGGTTTGGAAAGGCGGTAGCACAATGGTAATAGCAGCTACTTTGAAGCTACTAGAAGTAACAGATCGTAAATTATACCTCTATGATACGTTTGAGGGGATGTCCACTCCTACAGCAGATGATGTTGACCTCAAGGGACGTGACGCTGACTACTTGCTATATGGCGGGGTCCAAGAACTAGTCGACGAGAATATTTGCTTTTCCCCAATTGAGGAGGTAAAAGCCAATATGGCACTGACAGGCTATCCTGACAAACATACCTACTATGTCAAGGGCATGGTAGAAGATACTATCCCAGGAGTGATACAAGAAAAAATTGCACTTCTGCGACTTGATACCGATTTTTACGAAAGTACAAAACACGAAATGCTGCACTTGTATCCTTTGTTGGTCAAGCGTGGTATCCTTCTCATCGATGACTATGGTCACTGGCAGGGGGCACGCAAGGCAATCGACGAGTACTTTGAAGCTAACAATATTCACAGCTACCTATCGCGTATTGACTACACTGGTAGGATCATGATCAAGGAATAACTCCATGACTTCGAAAAAATCACTAGGCCTTTTGATACTCTTGTTGTCAAAGGCCTTTTTTGTTTTAGGGCAGTGCAACTTAACAGCTGTCAACACAACGATTTGCCGAGGTCAACCAGCTGTTTTCGCCGTAACTGGTGGGCCAAGTTCAGGGTACCAATGGCATTATAGCGCCCCCACCTCGCAAAGGTTTCTTAACGAAGCAGGTTCCTCCATGACGATCAACAACCTTGAAGGTTCTACGACGCTTTGGGTTATCCCACCAGGATGTTCAAACCGAATACCAGTCACAGTTACTGTTACACAGCCTCCAATTGACTTAGGAGTGACCTGTACCTCAGTATCTCCAAACGGCCTTGTTGCTCATTATCCACTTGATAATAATAGTATAGATGTCTCTGGCAACAACAACCACATGGTTAGCCAGGGGCCAGGTATTACTTATGGACCAGATCGGTATGGCAATCCAAATAGTGCAGTCGTAATGACAGCCAATAACTACTTAGAGGCACCTAACTCAACCTCACTCAATTCCCCAAGGAGTGTCATGACCTTAGCAGGCTGGGTCAAAATCTCCAGATGGGGGCAAAATTATGCAGGTGAAAATTATGCTGCGTTTTTCTCCAAGGGTAACGGATCGCAATTCACCTTTCAGTATAGGCTATATCCAACTGATCAAAACCTTGTAGCAAGTGCCAACCAATGGCAAATTGGTTTTCAACGTCCATTTGGCTTTCAGCTGGGCCAGTGGTACCACATTGCTTGTACCTATGATGCTCAAAAGTTCAAGTATTATGTTAATGGTGATCTGATTGGTACAGTGCCGAGTAACACCCCGCTACCAACAGATGCAAATCCACTGAATCTAGGGTCCGACAATACTGGAGCAATCAAAAAACTCATCGGCAGTGCTGATGATGCGAGAATTTACAACCGTGCGCTTTCTGAGCTTGAAATCCGCACCCTAGCCGACCGCTGCAAACCCTTCCGTGCCAACCTCCCCATCAACCGCATCTGCGAAAATGACCCCTTCAAACTAGAGCTGGTAAATGCCGAGCCTGGCATCCAGTACCGCCTGCAGGATAGCACGGGCACCCCACTAAGCCCCTATTTCACTACCGCCACCACCGACTCGCTCACCACCCTCGTTTCCTATCCGATTACGGGCAGGTCACGCCGCATTTATGTTCAGGCCAATAATAATGGTTGCACACGGGTTTTGTCCAGTTCTTGGGGATTAACGGTGGGCAACGTACCCTCTAACCTAATCCCGGATCGACTAATCACCCAGTGTGGCATCGCCCCTGTGACCATTAGCCCCATTATCATCACCATAGGCAGCTGGGTCTGGACCCGTGCTGGCAATGTCGTCAGTACCACGTCGCAAGTCGTGGCCACCCAACCCGGCCAGTACATCGCTCAGTTTACCAATCCGCAAGGCTGCCTAGCCCTTGATACAGTGGATGTCGTGATGAATCCGGTACCCGCGGCGCCGGAGCTTATGCCGTTGCCATCCGCAGCCGGGATCTATCAGCTTTGTCAAGGCGATAGCATCAGGGTCACCAGCTCGTATGCAACAGGCAATATCTGGAACGGCGTGCCGCTGGCTACTAACAGTTTCCTGATCCAGAGCGCAGGGGCATATACGCTGCAACATCGGGATGCCAACGGCTGCCTAAGCCCTATCCACACCTTTGGCTCAACAGTCTCCCCTATACCTGCAATGCCTCAGTTGGCTTTTGTTGGTCGGCCCTCCATCTGCTTGGGCGACTCATCAGAAGTCAGGGTGCTGAACCCAGATCCGGGCCTACAATACACTTGGGTGCCTCCCTCCTCTATCTCACAAGGGACTAGAACCTTTGTTTATATTGATAAGCCAGCTAGGGCTTTTGCAAGCAACAATGGCTGCATGAGCATCTGCCAAAACTGCCCACAGATAGCTCCCGTCCTGCGCCCTACTATTGTGGCCAACGCTGGGGCAGACCAACAAATTTGCGCCAGCCTTACCCAAGCTTCCTTTGGCGCACCCAACCTAGACCGCTTTCTGAAGTTTCGGTTCCGCTGGGTGCAGGATCCCACCTCAGCCAATCCGTATTTAGGACAGGTCCTGATCGACACCTCCCTAGATGGCTCGGCCCAAGCTAGGTTTGTGCCTTCGCCAGCGCAGCAGTTCCCGGTCAGGTTCTTGGTTATCCAGCAGGCCATTGACATCAGCGGGCTGTGTGATGACCTCGATACTACAGTGATTACGATCCTGCCAGCTGTGTTGGGTGTGACTAGATCTGGCCCAGATGCATTTTGCGCCGGGTCCAGCATCACTAATACCGTTACACCCATCGGGGTGAACCCGGCCTTGGTACGCTATCGCTGGACCAATGGTGATACAACAGCTACCACCACGATAAGCCGAGCAGGCACCTATGGCGTAACCATGTCAGTTGGTAGCTGCAACCTAGATCTGTTCTACTGGATCGACTCCATTCCATTACCGAGTTTGCAAACGAATGGCCCTGGGGCGGTTTGCACTAATGATCGTCGTTTTGTCATTAACATTTCCCGTCCAGTGACTCCTCGCCAGATCATCACCGTCCGGCACATACCAGATCCCTCCATCAACTATACGGGATCAGTATTTTTAGGGGCAGACTTCTTCCTTGTACGCTTCTCAATGGTCGGCACCCCGACCTATCCAGTAATCTCAAAGTTTGTTGTTACAGTCTTTGATAGCACCACAGGATGCTCCAAGTCCGACACCGTCCTGACCACGATCAACGAAAGCCCCTTGCCATTCCGTCTCACTCGGTCAGGTCCATTGGCCATTTGCGACGGAAGCTCTATCCTGCTGACGGGCCCTGCCCTATCGCCTGGCCAACGTTACATATGGTCCACTGGGGCCACTAGTCAGTCGATTTTGGTCAGCTCTGCCGGGCGATTTCGTCTTTCGGTCATCAACCCCAATGGTTGCGCCGAGGCAGACTCGGTCACGACCACCATCCTACCCTTTGACAACGGCAATGCTGGCCCACCACGGACGGTCTGCGCCAGTGATAGTTTCCAGGTGCTGAATACCACGAGCGGTGGAGGTAGGTTAAGGGTCTTCTTCGAGGACTTTTATGATACCCCTGCTAATCCGCCTGCCTCGGTCACCTTTGATTTATCCATCTTAACAGCTGCAAGGCTTACGTTCCGCGTTAACCCCGGGGCCACCTATCCTTTCCGGATCGGGATCAAGAAGAACATCAGCAGTTTGGTCAATGGCTGTGTCCGCTTTGACACCACTTATATTACAGTGCAGGAAGGGCCCACAGGAGTCAAGATCAAACGGGCCAGCAATGCCATTTGCGCAGGAGATACCTTAAAGCTAGTAGCAGGCCTTAGCCAGATTGGCAATGCCAACCCAACCTATAGCTGGACCTTTGCAGGGCTGCCCATCTCAACTGATAGCATGGTACAGGCAAGCCGTGCAGGTCAATACATCTTGAGGGCCACCATCGGGACCTGTAGTGTGGCCGACACCTTTAACCTCATCGTGAATCCGTTGCCAAGCCTGACTGCTGGGCCTGACTTTATTCTTTGTTATGATGCGAAACGCTCACTAGGACCAAGTCAAACAGCCGAGCCTAACGTGGCCTATCGCTGGTCCTCCGTGTCAACGAATCCGCTTGATGGTCGGTTGCTGCTAGCTGACACTAACAGCCTAAACCCTGAGTTTGACCCCTCAAGGGCAAGCAACTTTAACGGAGCCGACACCTTGGTCCGCAACTATCGCTTCGCCCTTCGGTCGACTAATAACTTAACGGGATGCACTACCCTAGATACCGCAAGTGTTACCCTATTACCAACGCCAGTAGCCCAAGCTGGTGCCGATCAAAGCATTTGTTCTGGTGGGATTCTATCGCTCGGCAGCACGAAACGCACAGGGCATCGATACCGCTGGGTGCCTAGTCTTGGCCTCAGCAGTGACACGTTAGCCCAACCCGTTTGGTCCTATAGCCACAGCCGCAATGTGACCGATACCTTGCGCTACGTGCTAACTGCAGAGCAAACCAACGTGATCCCTGGTGGTGGCAACTTTGTTTGCACCAAAACGGATACCATCATCCTGTTGGTGCGGCCCAAACCACGCTTCTCCATTTCGGGCAACCCATCTGTCTGCCCAGGGGTGCTAGGTGTGCCCTACATCGCCCAGGATACCAACGGCGTGACTTGGCAATGGATCTCGGATGAGGGCTCGATTGCCTTTGGCCAAGGGCAGGATAGTATCACGATCAACTGGCCCAATATCCGCCGTACCCAAACTTATGTCAAGGCCATTAGCCGCAGCATCTTTGGTTGTAGCAGTGATACGGTCAGTTTTGCCGTGCGTGTCCTCCCGAAACTAGAACCCAGCATACCAACTGGCGATACCTCCATCTGTGCCGACGCCACCACGACTACTTATCAGGTGCCTCGCTCACCAGGGTCGATCTATACCTGGACGATCAACGGAGGGCAGATCCTGAACGGCAATGGAGGCAATCAGGTGACGGTACGGTGGACTGGATTGGGCATACATACCATCTGGTATCGCGAAAATGTCACAGCTGACACCATTTGCGAGGGTATTTCACCCTTCAAACAAGTGCGGGTCAACCCCGTGCCATTGGCAGCCCGCATCGTTGGCACACGCTCCTTCTGCGGCGCGCAACAGGCAATGGCTTATTCAATCCCCGGCTTTGCCGACAGTCGGTATGACTGGCGTGTGATTTCACCCACAGGCACAGTTGTCTTTGCTGGCCTTGGCGATAGCCTTATCAACCTTAACCTCAGCAGCCCAGGCGTGTACCGCCTATCCGTACGTGAGATAACGGCAAAGGGTTGTGCCGGCCCACTAAATCTGGATTCGGTCTTGATCAATGCCCTGCCACAAGCATTTGCTGGGATCGACCGCATAACTTGTAGCAACACCACAACAACCCTCGGAGGGGATAATCCAGCAGACCCAGCCTTGATCTATAGCTGGTCACCAACTACCTACCTAAGCAACACCAGCAGCCAAAGTCCACAATTTGCAGCCCCAACACTCAGCAGCACAGGTGGGCAGTTGCGCTATATCCTGAGGGTCCAGAACCGTAACACAGGCTGCAGCAGCCAAGATACCGTCTTTGTCAATGTTAATCCTGAACCGATCAAGAACGGCATCAATACCGTCCTGACTGCATGCCAAGGGGACGCCGTTGGTCTGGCCTTGCCCGGCACTGTGGGCTATACCTATAGCTGGCAACCTGCTACCTACCTGGCGGGAGGCAATACAGCCCAGCCTACTTTCCGCCTACCCAACCGTGTGCGCCGAGATAGTACACTGTCATTCATCAGCACCATCACCGACACCACCACTGGCTGCATTGTCAATGATACGGTAAGGGTACAGCTATTCGCCCGACCCATTGCTGAGGCCCAACGGGATACCAGCTACTGCGCAGGGAACGGCGTCCTACTAGGTACCCGCACACCTGAGCCTGGTGTTAGCTATCGGTGGGAACCTGCCCAATGGTTTAGTGGCCCTAACACCAGTGCCCCCTTAGCATGGTGGCCAGCTCAGCTCGGACCAGCAGACTCCCTCAAACGGGATACCACGGTCACGATCACAATGATCAAAACCAACAACTCGACTAGCTGCCGTGACAGCACCACTTTCCGCCTAACAGCCCGAGTTAAGCCTAGCACCGCGGTAATTGCAGATACTGCCATCTGTGAAGGCGAGCAAATTATAATCGGCTTGCCACCAACGCCTACTTATCGATATCGATGGGTTGGCGACCGTGGTCTCAGCAATGACACCATAGCCCAGCCTCGTTTCCGCGCCCCTACCTTGCGTAACGGCTCTTCTGATAGTCTTGTACGGATAGTGGCCTACAAGTTTAACCGTCAGACCCTTTGTGGACGGATTGACACCTTGTTGGTAACGGTCAAACCCAAACCTAGGTTTACGCTCTCTACTCAGGACACTGTCATCTGTGCTGGCCAGCCATTAACGATCGTAGCCAGCCCTTATGGTCAGACGGTCCCTACTACTTTCAATTGGACACAAGGCGGTCAGCCGCTGTCTAGCAGCACCTCTGCCTCTATCAATACGGACAACAATACCGAAGCCCCCGTCATTAGGCGTATCAGGATTCAGGGTAGTAGTCTTGCTGGTGGATTAGGAGGCAATTGTACTGTCGATCAGTCCATCACCGTAACCATCAGGCCAATGCCTATGGTTTCGCTTGCGGATAACAACACATGGCTATGCCCCGGCAAGCTGGCAGGTCAGCGTTATCAAGCCCAAACGAGCAACGCCAATCTCAGCTGCGCTTGGCGGGCAGAAGGGGGCAATATTATCAGTCAAGATAACAATGGGGTCCTCATCAGTTGGGATCCGCAAGCCAACCCAGATGCCTATCGCTTATTCCTTGTCGGAAGCACACTCGAAGGCTGCCAAACGGTAGAAACAAGCTTTACCCCTCGGCTGGACCCTCTGGCATCAGACCCTAATTCGGGATGTGATGTTGCTGACTACTTCCCATCGGTGCTGCCCAATGTCATCACCCCAGACGTAGTAGATGGCAAAAACGACTATTTTGTTGTTGACAACATCGAGCTGTTCCCGAATGCGCAGCTACGGATCTGGAATCGATTGGGTGTATTAGTATTTGAGGCACAACCCTATACCAATCGCTTTAGGGCCGAGGGCCTACCTACAGGTACCTATTTCTACCAATTTGACACTGGGCGCGGCAAGATTTACAAAGGCTGGATAGAGGTGCTGAAGTAGGATAATGGGGAGCCAATTATATCTTGTTCTTTCCTAACCTGCACAACATCACCCAAGTCCCGATCGACTTCCCGGTGGCAGTTGCCTTGTAATTTGGTGTTTGTTTTGTTGACCGAAGGTCTCGCCAATGGCGGGGCTTTTGCTGTTTTGGTCCCCTTGCTTGACATCCCCCCTCCTGATTGCCTACTTTTGTGGTATGCCAATCGCCAAGCCTCATAGCAGTAGTCAACAGCCTGCCATGGGCCAAACCCCCAACACGACGTCAAGCCATGCCCCTACTTCGAGGTTGATGGGCATGAAGCTTTCCATGCTGTCCTTTCAGGATGGCTTAACGAAGGTGTTGGACTTGGCGACTAGTACCCCCAAAGGCCAGCCAGCCGGCTATGCCTGCTTTGCCAACGTCCACATGACGATCACGGCACGCAGCCACCAACCCCTCAGGTCCGCTACTGACCAAGCCACCTTTGTATTCACTGACGGTAAACCCCTTTGTGCTGCACTCCGCCTCACACAAGGCATCAGCCAAGAGCGCATCGCTGGCATGGACTTTATGCCACAAAGCCTTGCCCTCGCTGCTGACCGAGGCCTTAAGGTCTATTTACTAGGTGGCAGTCCCAGTACCAATGACAAAGTCCAGCAAGTGGCGCAACAGGCCTACCCCAACCTCCAGATCGTTGGTGCAGAGAGTCCTCCATTCCGCCCACTAACCCCAGCTGAGGATAATGCGCTCATTAACCGCATCAATGCCAGCGGGGCCGATTTGCTTTACGTCGCCCTTGGCTGCCCTAAACAAGAAGTCTGGATGATGGAGCGGGACCGTATCTGGCCCTTTATGCTCGGTGTGGGTGGGGCCTTTCCTGTCTTTGCAGGGCTAGAGGCTAGGGCACCACAATGGGCTCAGCGCCTATCTCTTGAGTGGCTCTACCGGCTACTGCAAGACCCCAAACGGCTCTGGAAGCGTTACCTGCTGACCAATACCCACTTTATGTTACTGCTTGGGTGGTTGTTGATCGGTCATTTTTTAGCTTATTGCATACCCAATGGCCGAAAATCACCTCCTCAAGCCTGACAATGATCTCCTGACAGAGGAGCACCAAACCAATAGGTGGTATTATGTCCTCTGCCTGCTGGTTACGGCTACTTTCTTATTGGAGGGATACCTGCATTCCTACACCATAGGGCTCTTGGTCTTAGCCTGGATCGGCATCTATCGCTTTCAGTTTAAATGGGACAAGGACTTGAAGGTGGCCTTGTTTTATGCTGGCTTCTATGGCCTGCACATTATGGGTACGCTCTGGAGCGATAATATGCCTACCGTGACCCATGATCTGGAAAGTAAAGCGAGCATCTTGGCCCTCCCACTGATCTATATTGTTTTCACGAGCCTTAGCCAACGCCAAGTCGAAGGCATCCTGACCTTGTTCGTAGGCGTCGTGCTGACTGCAGCCGTCTGGACACTAGGTAAAGCCACCGGCATCTACCTCAAAACGGGACAAACAGACCAGTTCTTCTACCATGAGCTAGGTGGACTCATCAACATGCACGCCATCTATATGAGCATGTACGTCTGTTTTGCCATCCTGATCTTGCTGCAATGGCTGGTTTCGGTTTGGGATAAACATGGCGGTCTTTGGCTCCAGATCAGCTTGATCGTGACCGTGTTTTTCTTGTTTGGCTATAACATTCTGCTATCAGCCCGGATGCCCACCTTGGCGTTGTGCCTGGTCGTTTTTGCTGGCATCCTGAAAGTGTTTTATGACAGGCGTGGGCTGGCCACAGGTATCTCGATCATCGTCCTTACCTCTGGCATCCTGATAGCTGGCATTTTGCTATCCCCTGTCAACAAACAACGCTACAAAGAGGCATTCAACGGCCAAAGTGTTGACGCCTCGCGTGACCTACAAGATGGCCGCACCCTTCGCCTCATGAAGTGGGACTGCTGCCTTGACATACTGAAGGATAACTGGCTCTTGGGTGTCGGCACCGGTGATATACAGGACAACCTAGACCAGTGTTATAAGGCCAAAAAATACAATTACCTCACGGACCAAGACCGGCACTATAACGCCCACAACCAATACTTCCAGACTTGGCTAGGCCTAGGCATCATTGGTTTACTCTGGTTTGTCGCCCTCCTGATCTACCCGATGTATGCCGCATGGCAACGACAGTACTACCTCCATCTGGGCTTCATCGTGATGTTTGCCATCGTCTGCACCACCGAAAGCACCCTACCTGTGCACAAGGGAGTCGTCTTTTTTATGTTCTTTAGCATGGTGCTGCTGTTTGGCAAAGTGCCATGGCCTTGGCGCAATGTGCATGTTTAGGTAGCGAAGCCTTTGTCAATCCCGTGCTGAGTAGAATAGTTACTACCTAAGCTATTGCATTGGTATCAGTTGGGTAACCTACTAATCCAGCCGGATGCTGTCGTTGCTAATCCCAAGCGACTCTGGTATCTTTGGATACCAAACCGATGACAGCCATGTCGAAGCTAATCAGAACCTCAGAAACCGAGGTCAACTTCCCGAACGTAGTAGACAAAGAGCTACTGGAGACCATCCTTGGTAAAGAACTACCCAAAGGTGTCCTTGGCATATACCCCACGTGCCTATGTGGATTGGGAGGATGATGAGGTGATTATGATCCATGTCGTTTATGAAGACAAGATCGATCTTGGCCGAGAGAAAGGTGTGCCAGACGTTGATTACTCTAAGATCCGGGAGTACTTCTGGGAGAATTATCCAAGCTATGTGAGTAGGATTAGGTCGGTTAATTTTTTAGGAGATAAAAACGATTCTCCAGCATGGCTAGGCAGGTAAAATATGCAGAGCCATTGATTTTGCAAGCGAATCAGTTGCTTTCTCAAGGTAGAGGGCGTCCGAATCAGGCAGATTTGCGAAGGGCTGTCTCCAATGCGTATTATGCGTTGTTTCATTACATTATATGATTGACAAAAGCCTTGATACGATGATTGGGAAGTCACAGGATCCAGCAGTTAGATCATTTTTTGCTCGCAGTTATTTCCACGGTGGTATGAGGGACGTATGTCACAATATTATTTCTGGGCAGCGACTAACAGACAAGTACAATCCTATAAAGGACTCCCTACCTACAGGGCATTTCAATGCAAAAATTAAAGCCATAGCCAGGTCATTTATTGATCTTCAGAAGGCAAGGCATCAAGCTGATTACGAAATCAGCTATAACTACAGTCAACGAGATGCCAAAGATCAGCTAAAACTGGCAATGGAGAGCATCTAGATTTTTGATGGTTGCCTCAAAACCCACCCTACAGAAATGCAGAAGTTATCCACGCTGCTTTTGTTGTCAAAAGTGAAGCAGGGGTAGGTTATTTAGATTGGATTGAGTAATTACCATTCTGCCACAAAAGGGCCTGTATCAAAAGTTCCGGAGTCTATTTCAGAGCAATCATCCATTAGACTTGGTTCTGAGTCCCTATTAATTGATTCTGGGGCCGCCCCCACCAAAACAACAACCCCACCACAATAAATACCTCCACGAAAGTTATAGCCCCAATAATCCCAACAACGCCATAGTCCTGCACCAGCCAGACATTGAGACCGTAGGAGAGTAAGGCTGCTACCATTGTCAAAGCGGTGTAGCGGCTTTTGAGGTGGGTCGCGACCATATACTGGGCAAAGGGAACTTGCACCGCAATCAGGAACGCCAAAGGGGCCATCAAGCGCAAATAATAGGTAGCCATAGGGGCAGCCTCGCCTTTATTGATTAGCTGGATGACATAAGGTGCCAAGACCAATATACCAACCAATGCAGCCAGCCCGATCAATCCGAAAACGCGGGCCAACTTTAGCAGGAAAGCACGCCCTGTAGCCATGCTGACCGCAAACTGCCGCACCACTTGTGGATAGGAGGCCTGGAAACCTGCCGCAATCAGCTGCCTAAATGGCCAGATCAGTTTGTCAGCTAGGTTGAACTGGCCAAGGGTTGGTTTGTCCAGCACAAAGCCCGCAATGACCATATACATAGCCCCTAGGGCGTTCTGGCTCAGGTGGGCCAAAGAGACAAAAAAGCTATCTCGCAATAAGGTTTCATCTAGTTGCACCAGCCAAGGGAACCATGCCCCCTTCAGCTGCCGTTGGAGCAAATACCAACCAAACAAAGCGGGCACTAGACTCCCGATCGCATTCAGCGGATTGACGAGGCGGTAGTCAGCAGCACTAGTCACGAGGCTAAAGACCAAGGCTGTAAACAGGACTTTGGCAGCTATCGTGAGGCGCGAATAGACAGCCATTTCATCCTGCCCCTGGAAGAAGAAAGTCGGAGCCAAAACCTGGGCCGGCACCATCAAGAAGGTCAAGGCATGCAGCCAATAGTCCTCGGCCAAGGTCGGGATTAGTGCAATTGACCCAAACCAAAGCAACCCGGTCAAGACAATCAGCAAGAGGCGTATCTGGAGCACTCGCCCAACGATCTGACGTAATTTTTCGGGCTCGTCACGGCAAAGGGCAACTTGTTGGGTGGCAGTGATGTTGAGTCCAAAGTCTGCCAATGTGACCAAAAACGATACGATGGCGTTCGAAAAATGGACTTGGCCTAAGTTTTGGGCGCCGATGGTCCATGTCAGGTAGGGAAACGTCAGGAAAGGCAAGGCATAGTTAAACACCTGCATCAGGAGCAGATGGCTGCTATTCTGTAAGACTTGCTTGAGCGGTTGCTGGTCGGACATCGGAGGGCAATTTAGGTCAATTTAGGCCTAGTGGCGTGCTGGACTGTACTAAATCAGCAATCCGTAGTGCAATCGTTCAGAACCAAATTAGCCACTCCACCAAGCAAACTAAACCCTTGCTTTCTCAAAACCCAGTACCTTAGCTGCGACAAGATGAACCGCCGAAACTTTTTGATAGGGGCCACCGCTACTAGTGTGGCAGCATATACAATGTACAGCAATCCGCTGACTGCGATGGGCAAGCTGCCAACTGGCGCACGCAAAACCCGCATTTTAGCCTCGCCACAATACCGTGATGGGTCCTTCAAAAACGACCTACCGACCCCTGACATCGTCCCTCCACATTCCTATTGGTCGGTCGCCAAAGCCTATACCGAGACGGTGCCGAACAAGGAGCCTGCAGCACCAATCGTGGTAAGCAGCCCAAATTTTAGCCTACCCAAACAAGAAGCAGACCCTATCCTGACTTGGCTAGGCCACTCGACCTACGTACTGCAATGGCCTAGCTTCAACTTAGTGATGGACCCTGTTTTCCACCGCTGTTCTCCTGTTTCGTTTGCGGGGCCAAAGCCTTATCAAGGGATGGATAACTTCTCGATCGACTCCTTGCCAGAGGTGATCGACGTCCTGATCCTGTCGCATGACCATTATGATCACCTAGACTACCTCACGCTGGTGGCCATCCAACCACGGGTAAAGCACATCGTGACATCGCTGGGTGTGGGCGAGCACCTAGAGCACTGGGGCTTTGACCCGATGATCATCACCGAGCTGGACTGGTGGGAAAAACACCAACTAGGACCCAACGGAACGATCACGGCCACACCAGCACGTCACTTCTCGGGCCGAGGTTTCACCCGTAACCAAACCCTGTGGTCATCATTTGTGCTGGAGCGGGGCGATAAACGGTACTTCATCGGTGGGGACTCAGGCTATGGGCCACACTTTAAGGTAATTGGCGATAAGTTCGGGCCATTTGACTGGGCATTCTTGGAGTGTGGGCAATATCACCCTGCTTGGGGCCTCATCCACATGCTGCCAGCCGAAGTACCAATGGCGGCGCAAGACCTACTAGCCGAGCGATTGGTGCCCGTCCACTGGGCTAAGTTTACGCTGGCCCTCCACCCCTGGACGGAGCCTGCCGAGCTAGTCCTAAAGGCGGCCAAGGCACTTAATCAACCTATCTATTTCCCATTACCGGGTGCTAGCGCTGCCCTATCCAGTCTTGATGATTACAAGTGGTGGGATAAGGCCTAGCCAGTAGGTAGATCACAATAGCTGCAACTAATCCTAACGTGCCACATAACTGACACTAGCTCCTTGGTCCCCGACGACGGTGATGGTATGCTGGCCAGGTGTCACCTTGATGGGCATCTTGTGGACACCTTCTGTTGTGCCGATGGGTTGACCATCTTGCAGCCAAAGCAGTTGGCCCTGTTTGGTGCTGCAAAAGGCTCTGGCGACAAACTCCCCACCAGGCGCAATGATGGTCGCCCCTGCCAAAGGATATAGGATTTGGACCGTGGCAGGCTGTCCACAATCAGCCCTTGGTGGCGGTGGTGCTTGATAACTGGGGTGTGCAGGGGCATAATACCAAGCCAAAGCAGGCGGCAAAACAAGCCAATTGTGGCGGACAAGGGGCTCCGACCCCGCGCATTGTGCATTGATTTGGTGTTGCCCCACCTTATCTGTGAAAATCTGGTGATGGTAAGGGCAGATGCCGTTGGCTTTAATCGAACTAGGCAAAGCTCGGACTAAGGTACTATCACAATAAGGCCCAGCAGGATGCCCAGTCACCCAGCAAAGCCGCACCTGATGCCATCCTGCAGTACTTGGGATCGGTGTTGATTTGGGCATGTTCGGTAGCAGGTCCAGGGCTCGGAACATAATCGGCGCTGCCATCCGGATGCCAGTCAGGCCTGCTACCCCTTCGCCAGTGGCATTGCCGAGCCAAACGCCAACCAAGTAATGCTCATTATACCCAATGCACCAAGCATCACGCAGGCCCCAAGAAGTCCCCGTTTTCCAAGCCACTGGCTGCCTCTGGACCAACATCCTGACTGCTGCATCCATATCAGGGCGATCGGCCAACAGCAGGGCATTCGTAGTGGCCTGTGCCGTAGCTGAGGTCCAGAGTGGCGTCTTGACGGTCCATTGTTTAACGCTATCAATCTGACTTAACCGAAGTCCCTCGGTCTTGCCCCAAACCGCAGCGGGACGAGCCTGCTGGGAGTTCGCTAGTAAGGTATAGGCTTGACACAATTCGTACAATGTGGCTTCGGCCCCACCTAGCACAAGGGATAACCCATAATGACTTGGGCCATGGGACAAAGACTGAATGCCAAGCTGCCTTAAACCTTGCAAAAACCTCGCTGTGCCGACAGTCCGCTGCAGGTTCACGAAAGGGATATTGAGTGAATGCGCCAAGGCAATATGTGCAGGCACCACACCCTGGTATTGGTTGTTGAAGTTCCGTGGGGCGTAACTACCCTCATAAAGTTTGGGGACGTCTTCGAGCCATGCGGTAGGCGTAATCTTACCCTCAGTGATGGCTGTGGCATACAGAAATGGTTTCAGCAAACTGCCATATGAGCGCTTGGCCTGGACCATATCCACAAACAAATTACCTCCCCTTTGGCCGATTGCCTTGCTTCTGCTCTCGGCCTGCTCCGGATAGTTGCCATGGTAGGCAATCACTGCTTGGTCCTCTAGCCGCACCACCATCAGGCCAATATTATGAATCTGCTGGGCTTGTTTTTCGGGATAAATGTTTTGCAATAATTGGGCACCTAGGTCCTGAACCATGGGGTCAATAGTGGTCCTGAACCACTGGCCATAGCCACCACCCTGCTGTGCGAGCTGGTGCAACAAGTGAGGGCTCTGATGCGGGAAAGCCACTGGCCTACCGATGAGCTCCTCGGCCAATGCCCGCTGGTAGGTCTGCTGGTCGATGTGGCCTTCGTCCCTTAGCTGGCCCAGCAGCCGATTTCGTTTCTGCAATAGCCGGCCTCGCCCACGCCCAAGGTGGACCCAACCGGGTGCATTGGGTAACACCGCCAAGGTTGCCGCTTGGGCCCAACTAAGCTGCTGGGGCAAGGTGCCAAAGTAGCGCCAACAGGCCGTGCTAAGTCCCACCACATTGCCCCCCATTGGCGCATTAGCGGCATAGTGGGTCAGGATCTCGTCCTTGGTCATCCATACCTCCCAACGGATTGCTTCTACCAGCTCGGATAGCTTTTGTAGGATGGTGCGGGGTGGGTTCTGTCTGCTAATCCGGATGGCTTGCTGGGTAATGGTGCTGCCGCCTTGCCTCACCCGTCCAGCTTGCAGATTAGCCCAAACTGCGCGGCCAATACTAACCGGGTTGAACCCAAAATGTCGATCAAAATACCGATCTTCGGCAATCAGCAAAGCCAGTCGGTACTTGTGGGGCAGGCTGTCCTGCGCCGGAAATCGCCATTGCCCATCTGTGGCCACCAAGGCAGACAAAATGGTGCCATCGCTTCCTAGCACCACCGTGCTATAGGGCTGCCTCCCCCCCTTGAGTTGATCTAGGTCAGCAGGCGGCCAAAAGATATAACACGGCAAACCCACGACTAGTCCTCCCAATCCCCAGCGCAACACCAGCCACATCCTTTGGCGGAGGCGCTTTAGTCGGCTTGGACGGGATGAGCTTTGAGGCATAGTAAGATCTATGACCCCAAGTTAAGGTCCAAATGACCGAATCAGCAAAGGGGAACTAGATCAGTCCTAACTCACTTGTAACCTTTGCCCTATTGGTTCCTAAAGGCGCGGACCAGCAAAGCAGTAGTTAGGAATACACCAATTTGAATCCCATAAGCCAGATTAGGGGAAGGCAACAGCCATTGGTTGATCACATATGTCACCAACGAAGAAATAGCAATCACCTGCACTGCTGTCACAACTATGTACTTGCGAAAGGCAGGGCGGTACTCCGTCAGCAGGAAAAGTACGAAGGTTATGAGGATCAGGATGGAATTGAACGGGCCCATAGGTTGTGGGTTGGCGGTAGTTTTTACAAATATTGCACCTTCCTATTCTGGATTAGTGCCTTCTGGAGGTCACCCTCACGATGGTCAGCTGGTAAACCCCGAAACTCGAGCACATAATTATCCTTAAACACCTGATCAGCAGTGGGATGTAATTCTCTCAGCAGTGCTGAGAGTTTTGGAAGGTCATGCGATTTGATCTCTATCTGAAATCGGATTTTTGAAAGCTCATTTTAGGAATTAAAAAGATTGACCTGAAAATACCTCTCTGTTAGGCTCCAAGGTGCGGATTAGGACACTGGAATCCGTTTAATCCTAGTTCAGACAAGCACTCTCGAATCCCAAAAATCCGTCTAATCCGATGAATCCGAGTTTAGATAAAGTAAAAACGCACAGACTAAGTATGGGTTAGTATTGGCAACGCACCAGCCGGACAAGATTTCAGCCGTAATTTGGCACCAAACTAATGCCCCCCATGCCCCTCTTCGTCGATACCAGCATCTTGATCCATGACTTTATGCACCGCCAGCCCGATGTAGCCGCAGTCCGGAACGTTGTGCCTGCCCATGCCGAGGCCTTGGCACACTACCGCGCAATGGTGCACCACAAGCTCATGGGCTTGGCCCAGGCGGGGGAAACGGTCCATACGACAAGTGCGGTGCTATGGCGAATGGCGGCCCTACTTACGGAGTGGTTTATTCCGCCCCAAATGGCCCGGATCGAGTTGCAGTATCTGCTGTCCAACTACGTGGTGCACGAGGTTGGCAAACAACATCTGGAAGAAACCATAAGCACCATGGGCAAGGCCCCAACCCAAAGCATCGACGAGATGGGCTGGCAATTGCTCGGGAAACACGCAGGCATCAATACCCTACTGACATGCCAACCCCTAGAGGCCGACAGCTGGCTAGGATGGCAGATTTTAAAGCCCGAAGAGGTGGTGCTCGCTTAGACCAGTGGCCGCCAAATCAGGACAGAATCAGCACCAGCAGGGATAAAAATCAAATTTTAATGTCCATTAAAACGTCATTGGCACAGCTTTTGTAAAGATGCAGACGGTTTAGGTCAAGGTTAATTTTAGATTAAAATATTGACCTTTACTGGACTTAGTCCACTAATAATGAGTATTTTAACGGAAATTTTGTGTATCACCCAGTACCAAGCGCTCGCAAATCAGTAGATCGAACAGTGCCAACCACATAGACCTTGATCAGGCCCTTTAGTTGCGAGACCCTGCAACAATAGAAACCTACCGAACTTGGCCCAAACAAGCTCTGTCAAGGCAAACAAATCCGATGCAGCTTTCCTCCTTTTGCCACACATTTAGTAATCCAGATTCACAGTCCCGTTAATTAAACCCCTAATACCTAAGCCCTCCGAATGGGGTGACAAGTGTGGACCGCCCACACCGATCCCCACCAGTGAAAAACCACGTGCATGACACACGAAAATATCATCTTATTGTTGGAAGAAGCGGCAGCCTTTGCAGGCCATAGTTTCAACCGCTATGCGCTCAACAACGCCATTAACCTGCCCCCCAGCTATGGGCCTGACGAGCTAGAAGAGGTCATCAGCTACCTAGGCAACATGGCCTACAAAGCCAGAATGACCCAGGTATCGAAGGCACTAACGGTGTCTGACATTCGGCTCTCGATGACGAGCCAAGAGCAGCACCTACTGGTTTTCCTGAAGCCCACCAGCGGATCCGATAGCCTACCCCACCCTTATTGGCTAAGCCCGGCACAGACTGTAGCACAGAAGGACAACCTCCTGATGGGTCGCCCTGTCAACCAGCCAAACGCAGCCTGGCGGGTAATCAACGCAGATGAGCTTTTCGCTTGGGGGGACGAAATGCCACCGCGCATTGCGGGCAAAGTGCCTGCTTTGTTCTACTATCCACTGACGGACATCACGAGCGAACATCAGCATAACCCTGCGCCACTTGGTGCCGAGCAGCACGCCAACACGGGGGACCTTAGCCAAGCGGATGGACACCATGCACATGGCCACGATGCACACAAACATCTACACCCCTTCGCTCGGCTGATGATGTTGTTCAAGCCAGATCGGAAGGATATCTGGTTTATCTACGTATTCGCAATTTCGGTTGCGCTCATCAACCTGACTCTGCCGCTTGGCACGCAAGCCATCATCGGCCTAATTTCGGGTGGGATGGTGTTTAACTCAGTGATCATCCTGATCAGCATGGTAGTGATGGGTGTCGTCGTAGGAGGCGGCCTCCAGATCATGCAGCTTTCTATAGTAGAGATTTTGCAACGGCGGGTATTTGCCCGGGCATCGTTCGAGTTTGCGTACCGCGTGCCTAGGTTCACTCTTGCAGGGCTTGGCAATAGCTATGCCCCCGAGCAGATGAATCGGTTTTTCGAGGTCCTCACGATCCAGAAGGCTATCCCGAAGTTACTAATCGATCTGACGGCGGCTTTGCTACAAGTTGTGTTTGGCCTCTTGCTGCTTGGGTTTTACCACCCCTTCTTTGTGATCTTTGGCGTGTTTTTGCTTTCGATGTTGTTGCTGTTTTTGATTTACTACGCTCCTAAAGGGCTTAATTCTAGCATCCAGGAAAGCAAATACAAATACAAGGTCATCGCTTGGTTTCAGGATATGGCCCGGGCCCTGATACCCTTCAAGATGACGGGAAACAGCAACCTATCAGTCAGCAAAACGGACGAGTACGTCAACCAATATCTTTATTATCGTAAAAAACACTTCGGCCTGCTGATCACCCAATACGGTGGTATCCTGATCTTTAAGGCCAGTGTCACCGCTGGTCTGCTGATCATCGGGACTTATCTGGTTGTGGATCGGCAAATCACCCTAGGGCAGTTTGTCGCCTCCGAGATCGTGATCATTACCGTCCTTAGTGCGGTCGAAAAAATCATCCTGACCCTAGAAGTTGTCTACGATGCGCTCACAGCAGTGGACAAACTAGGCCATATTACGGACCTGCCGCTAGAGCATAACGAAGGCATCAACCTGCCATCTACCTGCCCAGACAAAGGCACTTACCCATTGCTTGAGGTCAAGGACCTGAGCTTCAAATACGGTGACTACCATGTACTGCACAGCATCAACTTCAGGCTGATGCCCGGGCAGCACCTAAGCATAGCAGGCGGGAACGGCAGTGGCAAACACACCTTGGTCAAGATCATCTTGGGCCTATACCCCGACTATAAAGGCGAAGTCGTGATGAACAGGGTCAGCCTTCGGGATGCGAACCTGTCTAGCCTCCGGAATCAGATTGGTGAAAATGCCATCAACTGCGAGTTTTTTGAGGGTACCATCTACGACAACATCGCCATGGGACGCCCCGGTATTGTGGCCTATCGGGTTAGCGAGGTGCTAGAAGACCTTGGCATAGCCTCTGTCATCAATCAATTGCCGAACGGCCTCTATACCAACCTCTCGATCGGCACACCTGTCCTGAACGGCACTGCCCTTTACTGCCTTACCTTGGCCCGCACCTTGGTCAACCACCCTAAGCTTGTGATCATTGATGACGAACTCCAGAAACTAAACCAAGCCGACAAACTCCGGATCTTGAGCTATTTGCAGAACCCCAAACATGACTGGGCTGTGATCTACCTCAGCAACGACCCACTCATTCAGGCCGCCTGTAGCCAAGTTATTCACCTCCAGAAAGGCCGGGTTGACCTTGTAACCTAGTGCCTCGCCAAACCCCAACTGCGCCACGAGGACTAAGTTAACGCCCCTCCGTGCCAGACCAAACCAAACCCTAAACCCACCCTGAGCGCTTCCATCCAGCTCACCCTGTAACGGATCCGCCTAGGCCCAACGATACTAGCAAGCCCACTCGCTATGCTGCATATATCAGACCCTCAACCAGGGCACCAACAAGAACTAGATACCGAACACCATGCGCTTCATACGCTCGGGACGCTGCCTACACCCCGTACGGCACGCATTCTCAGGCTCTGGATCTATGTCATCTTCGGCATTATGTTCATCGCCTTGTTCTTGCCATGGCAGCAGAACATCACGGGCTATGGCAAAGTCACTGCCCTCAACCCCGCCGATCGCCCCCAAACCATCCAGTCCGTCATCCCGGGCCGGATTGCCAAGTGGTTTGTGCAGGAAGGTCAATTCGTGAAGGCAGGCGATACCATCTTAGTCCTGTCCGAGCTCAAGGATGACTATTTTGACCCCGAATACCTCAAAAGACTTGGAGAACAAAAGGCAGCCAAGGAGCAGAGCATCGCCGCCACTGAGCGCCAGATTGACGCTGCTGCGCGCCAGCTCACAGCCCTCAACAATGCCCTAACCTATAGCCTCCAGAAAGCGCGGAACAAGGTGCGGCAGGGAAGGCTCAAGGTCTTGGTTGATAGCACCGACTATCGTGCTTATGTCATCGACTACCAGATTGCAGACACCCAACTAGACCGCTACCAAAAGCTATATGACGATAAGGGTCTAATCTCCCTCACCGACCTCGAAAAGCGTAAACTCAAAGTCCAAGAGTCTTACGCCAAGATGGTCTCGAGCCAGAACAAGTTCTTCGTATCTAAAAACGAGCTCTTAAATGCCCTTATTGAACTTAGCTCACTCAATGCCGAATATGCCGACAAAATCAGCAAAACAGAAGGCGAGCGGGCAGCCAAGCAGTCTTACCTCGCTGAGGCCCAAAGTGAGTACAGCAAACTCCGGAACAAGATTACCAATGTCAATATCCGGACTGATAACTATGCCGTATTGGCCCCTCAAGATGCGTTCATCGTGCGGGCTGCGAAAACGGGTATCGGCGAAAACGTCAAAGAAGGCGACCCCTTGGTGACCATCCAGCCAGACCTACCTAGCCTAGCTGCTGAGGTCTATGTCCGCGCGATGGATGTACCCTTGATCCAGAAGGGCCGCACCGTCCGGATCGAGTTTGATGGCTGGCCTGCACTCCAGTTCAGCGGTTGGCCAAGTGTGGCTGTCGGTACGTTCAAAGGCGAAGTCTATAGTGTGGACCAGACCAATATGGCCGACGGTACGTTCCGTGTGCTGGTCAAACCCGTACATGAGGACCGTGATTGGCCTACCCAGCTACGGCTCGGTAGTGGGGTTTATGGCTGGGTTATGCTAGATGATGTACCTGTTTGGTACGAAATCTGGCGGCAACTCAACGGATTCCCACCTAGCCTAAAAGGCGAGCCAGAGGATGACAAAACAAAAGCGAAAAAGGACGCTGCCAAAAAATGATGAAGTTGCCACTACATCTTGGTCTGCGTGCCTGCCTATCTTTAATGCTGATGGTCTTGTTGGCTACTGGCTTGTCATTAGCCCAACCACCGACCCCATCTAAACCGCAACCACTGGTCAAAACCAGCTCAGCGGTGACCATTGCTGCCAGTCCCACTGTTGATACTGCCAAGATCCTTGGTCTTAATGATGCCTATCTACTGATTCAGGCCTATCATCCACTGATCAGGCAAGCTGTTTTGCTGTCCGAGGCGGCGCAACAGGACCTACGGATGGCCAAAGGTGGATTTGACCCCAAGGCCACTGTTGATTATGCCCAGAAGTTCTATAACAACAAGGACTACTACACCCTGCTTGATGCCTACGTCAAGGTCCCTACCTGGATTGGCCTTGATGTCGTTGGGGGGTATACCAAAAACACAGGTCTTGACCTTAACTCGACCGAAAACACGGCGGATGGCAAAGGATTGTATTACATTGGGGCAACGCTACCCATCGGTGCAGGCCTGTTTATAGACCAGCGTCGGGCGGTGTTGAAGCAGGCACAAATAGGCATCACCATGGCTGAGGCCGAACGTGTCAAGGCCATAAACAAAATCGTCCTCCAGATCGCGAAAGACTATTGGGCTTGGTATGAAGCTTGGCAAACCGTCCAGAACACAGCCTTTGGCTACCAGCTTGCGCTCGAGCGGTTCGAGGCCGTCAAACAGCGGGTAGAAGGCGGAGATATGGCTCGTATTGACTCTGTCGAGGCCCGCATCACGGTGCAGGACCGTGCCATTAGCCTCCAGACTGCTAGGCTTGACCTGCAACAAGCACGGCTAGCTTTTGAGGTCCACCTCTGGGCCGATGACAACCAACCCCGCGAGCTTATGCCGAATGTGGTCCCTGCCATGCCTGCCCTGGGTCAGGAAAGGGCCATGTTACCAACCGACCAGCTGCTGGACATGGCCAACACCCGCCACCCTGAGCTCATCAAGCTACAGACCAAGCTAGACCAGCTTGAGATTGACCGCCGCCTCAGTGTCGAAAACCTGAAGCCAACCATCAACCTCAAGTACAATTACCTCAGTGGTAAGGACGGCATCAGCAACGACTTTTCGTCCAACTTCGCCCAGCATAACTACCAGTTTGGTGTGCAGGCCTTTATGCCTCTGTTCCTGCGCAAGGAGCGTGGCAAATTGGGTCTCACCAAGGTCAAGTTGTCGCAAGGCCAGCTTGAGCTCCAGCAACAACGCCGCAACATCCAGAACGAAATCAAATCTGCCGCTGCCGAGATGACCACCATGTCCGGCCTACTAGTTAACCAGCAGACCATGGTCCAGAACTACCAAACGCTAAGAGATGCCGAGGTTGAAAAATTCATCAACGGCGAAAGTAGCCTCTTCTTGGTCAACAGCCGTGAGTCCAAACTCATCGAGGGGCGCATCAAACTAGCGAGCCTGCAAGCCAAGTACCAAAAGGCACAGGCTTACCTACGCTGGGCAGCTGGGTTGGGGTTGGAGTAGCGACGGAATAGGCTCAATCAAGGCTAAAAATGAATCAATTTGATTTCATTTTCGTTCTGCAAAATATGGATTCTGCTTCCATCAGCTAGGCGTTGGCTTAACGAAAGAACAGACGACAACGGCTTTTTAGCTCCAAGGAACTCCGTAACTTCGGTACATGTCCCGTCTTTCGCTAGGTTGAGTGCCATGCCCCCGGCAAAGGTGGCAATGTCCTGAATGAAGCGCGTAGTCATCAAGGAATAAGGTTTGGGGTCTTTATAACCATAGAGGCTCACTGTCCCGTAGATTCCATCTTTATTAGCTGAAAAACTATTGCCACAGATATAAGTACCCCACCTGATAAACTTTTGCATCCCAGGACTAAATGTTATCCCAACCCTTAACGCAGGCCGGATTTCACCAATTCTATGAATTGCCCGATCTTGTAGTCCAAAGGTCGTACCACTAAAAGCCATTTCGGTGGAACCTCCTGTAACATGGCCATGGAAATATGAACGTTTTTGGGTGCCTGAGCTAAATTCCGATGTATAATAGGAGGCCAAGGCTTTTGACTTACCTGCATCCAAAAACCACTCAGCCCCCCAGAGCATAAACTCCTTTCCGCCTGCATCATAGTAGTCAACGACCTTAAGGGTGCTGAAACGTTGAGGATCAACCTCAAAAGCCTTCCATAATTTCTGAACGTCTTTGACCCTAAAATCAGTCGTTTCAGATGTCACCGTTTTTAGCTCATACTTGCCATCCTTCGCCTCGGGTTTTACCAGCTGAATCGTTACAACCCTGCCCTTATCAGTAGTGGTATTGACGGATAAATACTTTGTATAACCTGTAACTGGATCGATAACTGGTTCTACCTGTACTATGTCTTTACCACTAGAAGGAGGCAAAAATGGTAGTGCGTCAGCTGGGTAGATTTTATCCCCTTCGAGCGGGATAATTCCATAATAGATCACAAACAAAAATCTGCAGTCTTCAAAATCGAAAAAGGTGTAAGCATGCTCACTGCTTGGCATAATCACACTTGCTGATTTTTTTGTTTTACTCTCCAATGATGTAGTCTCACATACAAGTTTTGCCTTCCTTTCACCCTCGGTTTGGATAAAATAGGTAGCATGCACTTGTTTGTAATTGAAACTGAATGAAACATCTAGCCCCGCTTGTAGTTTAGTGTCCCTTGTATAATGTTTGATAATAAAGGTGGAATCCAAGGATAGTTGCCCTACCTCATTGATCGTGCGAACGGAATAGTAAACAGCTTTTTTATCACTTTTGATTTCTGGTGATGTGGTTATGGCATAAAGAGTACCATTACTATACCCAACATTGACAACGCTATGGTCTTTTAGTAACCCAGGCTTTGACACCGGAATTGATTTCGTGAGCTCAAGCGACTTCAGATCAAAAAAGTCAAGAAAAAAAGGTTTCATGTCCTCCTTGTAGTCATCCTTAGAGCTGTAGATGGCTAGTTTGCCTTTCAGCAAGCCACTAGGGTCAACGTTGTCACTTGTGTGCTCTATCGTCCTGAGTCCTACGAAGTGGACATCTGTGACGAATGAGGCCTTGTAGAGGTTAGTAGCAGGAACTGGGTAGGAGGCACCATACTGGACTTTCTGGGCATAACTGGCCATGATCCCGCCAAAAATCCAGACCAAAAGGACAAAAAGGATGTTTTTCATGATGGCAAACATCAAACAAAAAGGCACAAAAACCTAGCAACCGCATACCAAAGACCAATGGATAAGGAATTTTCTGATATCCATTGCAAATCAGCTAGGCCTGTTTGCTTGGACTAACCAACTGCTGGACCCAAGCTCAAACACCACCCAATCCCCTTTTCCACTATCTTTACCCTGCTATGGTTAGATACGTCTTGCTCCAGAAAATGAGTATTGCCACCCGCGCCCTTTTGTTTTGGGCCTTGTGCTGTTTGGGCTTCGCCTGCTCTACAGACTTTGAAGTTAACGCCCCTTATACCAAGATACCGGTCGTGAACGGTTTTCTGAACCCTGCCGAAAGGGTGCAGTATGTACGGGTGCAGCGCACTTTCCAGAACCGTAGCGGAGATGCCAGCGTCATTGCTCGTAACAACCGCGACAGCAGCGAGTTCCGCCCAGGCGAGATCCAGGTCAGCCTCTGGCGCGTCACCCCGACGGAAGTCAAGATTGGCAACTATCAACCCATCGAAAGCAGCACAAAGGACACCAATGGTAGCTTTTATGGCCCAGACCAAACCCTCTTTAGGCTAGATCTTGGCGGTACCAATGTCCTGATACCAGGCCAGGTCTATAAACTCAAAATCAAAAATCTCGTCACTGGCGATAGCTCTGTCCAGGCCGTGACCAACATTGTGGGGCCGTTTAATATCATTGCGCCAACGAATGACCGCAACATTGCCCCCAGAGATACACTTGCCCTCAAGACTATTTATATCCAGCCGCAAGACGGCAATGAGTTCAATCTCCAGTATTTCCCGAGCTGCTATGCCCGCTTGACGAGCATGAATATGCGTATCAACTACCGTGACATCAAAACGGATGGAACGACCGAGGATCATGACATTTGGTTCAAACAAGCAATCAGTGTTGTCGAGTCTTCAGTAGGCTCTCAATGTGGACGCAATGATCGCCCTAACCCCAAACCGATAGCAGTTAAGTCTCGACCGATTTTCCAGGCGATGATGGACAGCATACCGGCAGCTGACAACACGATTGCCTTCCGCAATTTTATTAATGTACAATGCTACTTCTATGCCGCCTCGCAGCAAGTAGCCGACTATCAGAACACCAATTTGCAGTTTCTGCCTATCACCCAGAGTGTGCCGACCTACAGCAACATTGCAGGAGGTGTCGGGGTGTTTGCCTCTGTGCGTTCAGAGATCGTGACGGCGGTCTTACAGCCCAACCTCGCTAACGAGCTCAATAGCAGAAATGCTGCAGGCCTGCCAATATACCCTAAACTAGAGGCCCTCAAGTTCCGGAACCGATAAGAGCGGCTCAGAACTAGTATTGTTCAAGTCCTAACTACCCCACCAACCGCTTATCCGCTTTCGGTTTTGGTGGTATGGTCCGGATGGGCGAAATTGCGCCCCAATGGCAAAACCGCCTACCGAGCCTCAGACCTTGTTTGACGGCTTGTGGCCTGCCACAATCACCCGATATGCGTCAGCAAGCACCGTTTAACAAGCACAACGTCCCTCCTGGGGCGGGGATCTTGGGTATGCCAAAGGGCAAACCCGTCTTCACCAAAAAGACCCAGCTCGACAACAAAACCTATATCAGCATCTGCATGAAAAAGGCCCTGAAGAAATTCTGGTACGCCTTTTTGGTACCTCCTGTCATTATCCTGCCCGGTCTGTACTGGACAGGTGCCCTGATCTGGCTCGTCGTGGCTGCCTTGGTGATCACGATCCTGTACCTCTTGTTCTGGTACGTGCAGTTCTATGGAATGGCCATGTTGCCACAAGGCAAACCCTTGTTCGAGCGTCAGCTCTATGCGATTACTCCGGACTACCTTGGCATCATGAAGAAGGAGACCGATCCGCAAGGCATGATGATCCCATGGGACAAAATCGAAACCGTCGAGCGGACAGCTGATAGCTTCATCTTCCACCTGACGCTGGCCCACATCGTGATCATTCCGTTCAACGTCTTCAACTCGCAGCAAGACCAAAACTATACCGAGTCCATCCTGCGCCGTCGGTCTTTGTTGCCTGCACGGGAGGAGAAAGTGTAAGCCTAACAAGTTTAGCCACTAGATATTTTGGAGAAGCCAACCGCAGGAATGAGGTTGGCTTTTTTGGTTGGGACCTATTGACAAAGTATAAAAATATAACCAACGCAATAGTTGCATAATACCATAACCTTTTCTAGGTTTGAAACATGTCATTTTTGACTTAACCAGCTACGTCCTATGAAAAAAATCATCTTGCTATCGCTTGGCCTCCTATTCGTGCTGGAGGTACTAGCCCAGATCGACCCCAATGGAAAGTCTCCAAACCTTTGGGTCACCAATGGACCTATCTATAGTGTTATTGAACATGGGAATACCGTTTATCTTGGAGGATTTTTTACGAAAATAGGGCCTAACACAGGTGGCGCTGCTACTTTGTCATCCACTACCGGACAGTTAGAGGGTGTACCCCTCGATGTAGCAGGCGATGTCATGGCGGTTGTCTCAGATGGTACGGGTGGGTGGTTTATAGGAGGTGAGTTTACCCACGTTTCTGGTGTGGAGCGCAGCAACCTAGCACATATCTTGGCAAACAACACCCTTGACCTTAGTTGGAATCCAAATACTAATAATGAAGTAACCTGCTTATCATTAAATGATGGAAAACTATACATTGGAGGTTCCTTCACAACTGTAGCTGGGCAAAGGCGAAATAGGATAGCAGCAATAAACGCAGTTAACGGGCAATTAAACAACTGGAATCCTGATGTGGATGACCGTGTCAATACAATTACTGCAAATGGAGAGACGGTTTACGTAGGTGGCTATTTTACTGCAATAGATGGGCAAAGTCGAAGTAGATTAGCTGCGATAGATGCCAACACGGGCCAACTTAGGAGCTGGAACCCTGGGCCGGCAGGTGTCAATTCCACCATTAATACGATGGCGGTTAGGAACGGAACCATATATATAGGTGGCAATTTTAGCAGTATTGGTGGGCAAAACCGCAATGACATTGCCGCCCTAGACTCTGCAAGCGGCCTAGCAACTAACTGGAACCCGAACGCAAACGGAAATATTCTAACAATTGCATTCAGAGGTAATTCGGTATTTGTGGGTGGTTACTTTTCTATGATCGGAGGACAACCTCGAAATAAATTAGGGGCAATAGATGCTACTACAGGACAGGTAACGGCCTGGAACCCAACTAGTACGACTTCAACTCGCATTAATAGCCTTGCATTAAGTGGTAATTTAATTTACGCTGGAGGGGACTACAGTACCATCAGTGGACAGACCCGCAGAAAAATTGCAGCAATTGACATCAATACTGGTGTCGAAACCAGTTGGCAAGCAAACCCGAACGATGAGGTAAATTCCGTCGGTACCTTCGGTAACAATATCTTTATTGGTGGCAGATTCCGTTCTGTTAATGAACAGAGCAGGAATATGATTGCAGCGCTTGATGCCCGCACAGGCCAGGCAACTAACTGGAATCCGAACGTAAATGAATTAGTTGGTGCGATAACTGTACAAAACGGTACCGTATATGTGGGTGGCGAATTCACTGCAATTGGTGGTCAAACCCGGAACAGAATTGCTGCCATTGACTCTGTTACAGGAGTACCCACCAATTGGAACCCAAATGCAAACATTGCTGTCACTTCTATTATTATCAAAAACAGCACTGCGTTCGTAGGTGGAGCATTTAGCAACATAGGAGGACAAAACCGAAACAGCATTGCAGCACTTGACATTATTGTTGGTAGAGCCAAAGCATGGAACCCAAACTTAATAGGTGTAGTTAATGATATGGCTTTGGATGGCAATACCTTATACGTAGGAGGCTCCTTCAGCACTGTTGGTGGACAAAACAGGAATAACATCGCAGCCATTGATACTACAACGGGATTGGCTACAAGCTGGAATCCAGATGCAAATAATAATGTCCATTCCATTTGCTTAGATGGAAGTAAATTATTTGTCGGTGGCAGATTTACTATGATCGGTGGCCAAAGCAGGAACTACATAGGTGCTCTCGAAACCTCAACAGGCCAAGCCACAAGTTGGTCTCCTAATTCTAATGGTTACGTTGGTAACATCATTGTGTCTGGGAACCAAGTTTATGTCTCGGGGCCATTCAGATCCATTGGGGGGCAAAATCGGTGGTCAGTTGCGGCGCTTGACATCAATACAGGCCTTGCTAATAGTTGGAACCCATCTATTGACAATCAGGTTTTTTGGTTAGCCAAAGGTGCAAACACCATATATATTGGTGGGGGCTTTCAATATGTGGGTCGTCAAATACATAATTTCTTTGTCGGCATCCAGGCATTTGGGTGTCCCAATGTCCCATCCATTACTAGATTAGTAGATACACTTAGGGCTCGACTCACATCGGGCTCATCCATTACTTGGTTGCTTAATGGCAGGCCAATCAATGGGACAGATTCAACCCTACTTGTCAGCCAACCAGGTAATTATGAGGTGCAAATCACCTCAACTTCAGGCTGTACCATGACATCTCCGCCGATCTCCATCCTGACCAACATTCCACATAATTCGGCCAAAAAACTAAGGCTCTACCCCAACCCTACCACTGGCCGTATTTACATTGATACTGATAACATCAATATCCTGAACATCGAGATCTATAATCTACATGGTCAGCAAATGGTACCATTAGGCGCTAGTACAACCTCCGGAAGAATAGACCTAGATCTATCAAATTTACAAAAGGGCATCTATTATGTAAGGCTTCCTGGTTATCCGATTGCCAAGTTGGTTAAGGAATAGCTTCCCCAAGCCGCACAAATACGGCTCGCTCCTCAGCATAATACCAAGCTAGGAGGGCCACATCATAGCGTTTAAAGAACTGCAAATAGGCAGTACTGAAATACCCCCTACCAATTCGGCTTCTCCATATTCCGACCCTTGCCAGTTTTGGGGTAGCGTTTCTGCTGGAGGTACTGGACCTCGCTGTTTTTCATGGCGTCGAGCAAGGACTGGGCCTGCTCTTGGGACATCTTGAGTTTAGCGAGCTCTTCTTTGCTAGCCTGCATAACATCTGGCGTGCGCTGGTCGGGGGCCTCTAGTTTGCCCTTGCCATCCCCTTGGGGTTGTTGTTGATTCTGGCCTTTGCGCTTCTGGTCCTCGTTGTTGGGGTCCTTGGCTTGGTTGCGCTGTTGGCTATCTTTTTTGTCTTGGTCCTTACCTTGTCCGTCTGACTTGGAGTTACCCTGAGGGTCGCCATCGCCTTTGTCCTTGCCGTCCTGGGGGTCATTGCCGCCTTTATTGTTCTGCTTATTGCGGTCCAACTTGTTAGATGATGACTGCTGCTTTTGCTGGCGTTTGTCTTCAGGGCGTTGTGGCCGTTTGATGGGGTCAGCATTCGGATGCAGGAGCTTGACCATCTCGTAGTTATAGCGGGCGACCTCGTTTTCGGGGTTGGCTCGCAGCGCATTCCGGAAATAGGCAAGGGACCTTGCTGGCTGTGTCGAGGACATAAAGCCTAGTTGTTGCCAAGCAATGCTCTGCACGGTGCGGTTGGGCAAAGTTACCAGCCGTGCATAATACTGATAGGCTACCCGTTTGCGCCCAGCATAAAAGTAAGCGTGGCCACACTGTAGGGTAATCTTGGGGTCGTCTGCCTTGAGGCTATCGACCAAGATGGTGTAGTGATAGGCCGCAGTCTTAAATTGTTTAGCACGATAGGCCGTGTTTGCTGTCTGGAGGTGGTGGTTAATCGTCGCTATGCGGCTGAAATCTGACCAAACGTCTTGCCATAGGCTCAGGCCTAGGGTAAGCAAAACGACGATGGTGGACAGATTGAACATAACTAGATCAGACGAAGGTACGGGCCATAAGAAGGCCATACAGGGAATGACTGGCCAAATTGGCTAGCCAAAGATACAACCTTGTGCCTTAAACCACTGCCAGAATCAGGTAGTTAGCACCCGCAACCGAGACCTGATTGCCAACTTTTTGGCCAATAAGGGCTTTGCCAAGCGGCGCAGCGGTCGAAACAACAAGCACTTGGGTGTCATCCACCAGTAGTTTGCCAAGGCTGACGGCTAGGTATATGATGGCTTTATCTGTCTGCACCAATGTGCCTAAACCGACCTGATCGGTGGGTAGTTGATCTGCAAGGTGCAGCAGGGTGCTGAGCTGGCTTTGTGCCTCAGCGATCCGGACCGTAAGTTTCTCGATCTCGAGCTGTGCCATAGCACGGCCTGTTTCGTACTTATCCCCTGCACTGCTTTTGGTTTCGTTATTGGCCGAGGCCTGGATGGCAGCAAGATCGGCCCGCATGGTAGCAAGCCGCCCTGCCAACAAGGATTGGCAAGCCGCATTGGTGGCCGGTTTAAGCACTCGGGGATCGATCGACATTAGATAATTGAAGTGAATAAATAGGGGCAATTAGGCAGATTAAGCAAACTAGAGATTAGACTTTCTCGACCACAATAATGTCCTGAAAATCAATCCCGTTAGCTGGATTACTCGTATCCCAATAGCCAAGCAATTGATGTTTGATAACGAGCCCATGATTTACCAATTCTTGATCCATCCATTGCATGGCAAAGGCAACATTGGCATGGGGCGTGTTCAGGTCCATCACCCATGCCGTAGGAGATGTTGTCACAGGGTCGGTGGCATACTGATGCGGGAAATCAAACCCGGGGGTGCGCAGCCTGCGGTCAGGATCTTTGGTCGGGATCATGAACAAGGTAAATAAACAGCGCCCACCTGGCTTGAGCATCCGGCTGATTTCGGCCAAGTAGTTGGATACCTCTGCTGGCAACATGTGCGTAAACACCGAGGTCAGCCACACAAAGTCAAAGGACTGATCCTGATAGGCAAAGCGATACGTGCTGGCATCTGCAGCATCGGTGCCAGTATAGAGGCTATTGTGTAGGTAGGCATGGTCAAACTGGAATTGGGCCCCAAATGCCTTGTAGTGCTCTTGACACCAGCGAACACCTCGCGGCACCACATCAATCCCCCGATACCGCCCGTCAGCTGACAAAAAATGCGTAAACGGTAAGGCCATTCTGCCTAGGCCGCTGCCAATATCCAACACCTGATGATGAGGCTGAAGCCCACCATATTGCTGAAATAAGGATAGGTAATGCTCGCCAATCCTGATAAAATCCCCAGACCCCGTAAAGCACATACGCATAGGCGGTACCATCGGGTGCTGCTTCCCACTGAGCCAGTTGACCACATCCTGTGGGCAGAAGTAGCACCATCGGGCAGCGTACTTCAGCGGCAAAGGAAGGGCGTAAAACAAACGACGAAGCATAGCTCAGAACAGGATCTATAGATTTTGATCTCGCTTAAATCCTTTCAGGACGAAACGAAGTAGGTCTAGGTAAAGCACGCCAAACAGCATGAGGCTAAACAAAAACAAGACAATGATATTAAAGACAGGGGTCGGGATCACTAAACCTAAAAAGCACTTGACAGGCGAGAAAAAATGTGCCCTTATATCGAATAGGCTAACTGGCTCTGGCCATACAAAGACAGGGTAAGTCGTGACTTCAATCCGCTGACTAGTCAGGATAAGTTGCGGACTGGCACTGGTGTTGCGCATCCATTTGTCTGCTGCCTGGTTGTGAAAGTCCTTGCTTAGGGTTCGCAATTCTTGCCGCAACGCTGCAGTGCTACTTAACTGATACTGTAATGACTGATACGAACGCTGAGCGGCTTGGACTTTTTGTTTATAGTGGCGCTCCATCTTGTCCAGGTGTGGCCCTAACTGTTGCCAATGTAGCAGGTCATAGGGCTTGATGGACACAGTGAGCTTATCATAATCAGGATAGCGGATCACAGGGCTATCCCATGCCTCCGCCTTGAGGTGGTACATAAGGGCGTTCATGTACTGCGTGATCAAGATGATCGAATCTGGATTGGCTCCTGGCTGTAGCTGCACTATGGCTTGGTGCATCAGCCGTAGCTGCGGTAACAATAAGTTTTGCTTGATATCCGTCAAGGCAATCTCCCGCTGTTGGTGATAACGAGGCGCCATGTAAGGATTGTTGACAAACTGATTGACCATCAACCCTTCGAAACCCCAACGGGCCGGAATCCACTCAGCAACCTTAGGTACGCGGTTGCCGTCCGTCATGGCTTGGTTGATCTGGGCATACGGAATTACGACCCCACCCAACAATAATTGCGGGATCAACAAGATCGGGATCAGAACATAGATTGTCACGGCGGACCGAAAGGTAGAGCTCAAGATCAGACTCGTGAGGGTGCTGCAGGCAGAAAGCGAAAACAGGGTAAGCCAGAACACAAAGTTCTGCCCTCTGAGCTCTAAGATCTGATTTCCGATCAGCGTGAAGGCAGCCATCTGCAAAGCCAAAATACCGAACATAATCCCCACCTTACTCAATAGGTAACTCATCCGGCTGAGGTGCAAAAATCGCTCTCGTCGTAGCAGCTTACGGTCATCCAGGATCTCGGTAGCGCTGAGTGTCAAACCCAAAAAAATGGCCACCACCGTACTCATGAACAAGTAGGCCGGGATATTGTCGTTATTGGCAAAGGAGTAGGCCGCATCACCACCAATGACCTCTGCATTACTATCTCGATGATAGTTAATGAAACCCAGCACCATGGCCAAAATCGGTGCCGTAAGGGCATTAAGCCACACATATTGTTTGTTTGCCCATTTGGCCGTTAAATCCCGGGCAGTAAAGGCAAGCCACTGTTTGTAGGCATTGGGTTTGCGTTGCGGCATCCGGACCCGAGCGCGAACCTCTTGAACTGGAGCAGGTTTCTTGAGCCGATCACGATAGTAGCTATACCAGGTGCCGGGTGCAATGCGCCGCTCGGACGTGAAGTGCCCGACATGGTTTAATGTCCGCCCCTCGATAATGTCAAAGACCTGCTCGGGGTTGATATTAGCACAAACAGGACAGACCGATACCTCGGCACTAACCTGATGGATACACTGCTTAAAATAGACTACAGCCGCCACTGGGTCGCCATAATAGATGGGATAGCCGCCTTTATCTAGGATAATCAGGTGATCAAAGAGCTTGAAGATATCCGAGCTCGGTTGATGGATGACAACAAAAATGAGCTTGCCAACAAAGGTTTGCTCCTTCAGCAGGTCAATGATGCTCAGTGAGTCGCGAGATGAGAGCCCACTGGTTGGTTCGTCTAGGAAGAAAACGGCTGGCTTACGTAGCAACTCCAGCGCCATATTGACCCGTTTACGCTCTCCGCCACTGATATACCTGTCATGCACACCACCCACCATTTGGTCCTTGATAGGCAGCAACTCAACCTCGGCCAAGGTCCTGGTCACTAGGTCATCGAGCTCTGCCTCAGAGAGTTTGGCAAAGCTCAGCCGAGCGGCATAATAAAGGTTTTGGGCAACGGTCAAGTCCTCAATTAGCATATCATCCTGCGGGACGTAACCAATCAGGCCCTCGATGCTACGGCCACGTTTATGGATATCATAACCATTGAGGCGCACCTGGCCGGTAGCAGGCTGCCGCAAGCCAATCAGTATCTCGAGCAAAGTACTCTTACCGCTACCACTAGGCCCCATAATGCCCACCAGACGGCCCGACCGCTCATTGATATCAAGCGTATGGAGTCCACCTTGCCCGTTGGGATAGTTATAGCTAATCTTCTCAGCAACGAAGGTGACTTTGCGCTCCTGATCTTGTGGCCTAATAATGCGCAGGATCTCAGCAAAGTAGAGTGTATCCATTGCGCCCCCCCTGATACTGCTACCCTTGGTTAGCTCCAGAGGCTGGTTAGGTACCATGGGTACACCATCAATCTGGTATCCCTCGGAGCCGATGTACTTGATGACCCAGAGATTCACTCCCTCCAGCCAAAGCACGACAAACATACCTCGAAGACCTGGCCAAACGATAGGATCATGGCCTTTATCGGTTTTGGGATGCGGCCGATCCAGAAATAGTTGAAAGCTGCGGTGACTGGCTTGGTCAGGTCGCTCGAGGAACACAAATCGCTCGATTAGGCCAAGCTCCTGAAAATTGATGTTAAAGACCTCAGCAGCAGCGTAAACCAAATCCCGTTCCAACTCCGTGATTGTACCGTCGGCGTTAACCAGCGTAAACATCACGATAATCAACCGGACTTTTTCGTTGGCCGTTAGCCCTTGGTTAAGTTTGTCGCATATCCTGATGACTTGGCCCGAAATCTTAAGACCTACAAATCCGTCGGTCAATTCGCCAAAACCATCTTCGATCTGGTCCTCAAACTCGCCGATGTAGTACTCGGCCTTTTCAAGATTGAGCAAGGTGTTAAGATAGGCCCTTACAACTTGGCGTTCGCGTTCGTCAACACCGTCAGCTCTGCACAAAATGGCCAGAACCTCAACTATTGCCGATACCAACGACTCGCTTAGCATATCTTGAAACTGATCCCCCCCCCCAAATGCCCTATCCGATAGGGCTGCGTATTAAATATGGATTGTGAAGCATGATTGCACTAGCACCATGGTACCCAACCTTGGCGTAATATAGCGAACAGCCTCCAGAGACAAACAAAACTAGAACCAGAATACCCTACAAAACAGGTACAAAACGCCCCAATTCAAGGTCTGGACTAGCCTAACCTAGCATCAACAGTGGTTCAGAACCAACGTCTAATCAAATGCCCCCTACCAAACCAAAGTTTAGAGGGGGCATAGATATGCTTGTAACAGGCTAGTAGTCCAGAGTCAGCCAACGACTAGATACGTGGTGTATCAAAACGTTTACGTTTGTTCTCCTTCACCAAACGGATGGCAAAAGAAGCCTCTAGCGCACCACGGTTGTTGATAAAAGTATTGTACTGGCTTGTATTGAAGTCATAGCTCAAGCCAAAAGTGTAGGCACTGTTTGACAAACCAAGGCTGAGGATTGCCGCATCTTGTAGGCGATACCAACCACCCAAGATCAAATCAGTGCCGGCAAGGAAGGTGCCATTGTCCGGCACGATACCAAATGTGAAGTAAGCACCAGCATTGACTTGGGTAAAGCCGCCTTGGTTGCTTAGCAAGAAGTTAGGGCTGAACTTAACATCCTCGGACAAGAAGAAGTCCAGACCGCCATAGAGGTTAACCCTAGCTGGCAGTTTGTACTCTTTAGAGTCGTTAAGCGAAATGTTAGGTTGGTTCAGGTTATAACCTGAGGCACCGATATGGCCACCAATACCGCTGCTGTAGTAACTACGACCTGGGTTATAGCTATACATCACACCAAGGTTGGTAAGCAAATAAGCCTTAGAGCTGAGCATATTGACCAATCCTGGGTCCGATACTGCGGTGTAAGAGTTGCGATAGCCAGTATATTGCTCATAACCAGCACCCCAAGTTTGGGCATTAAGGTCTAGGCCAGTCTGGACAACACCAACCTGAATACCAGCAGCGATTTTGTGCAGGCGCATATCCAGTGTATAGGCACCAGTAGCAAGGATACCACGCTTGGTTAGCGAGCCGTCTCCTGCCTGGTCATTGAAAAAAGATACACCAACACCACCCTTTTGGGTCGAACCATCAACGCCGCCAATGAAAGGGAAGATCCCAGATACTTGTGTCGTCAGGAAAGGGGTGTTGACCGCCCGCCACTGCGTGCGGAAGTTGGTATTGAGCGTCGGTGAGGTCTCGATGCCTGCATAAGCAGGGTTGAGGTACAACGATGATGCATGGAACTGGGAGAACTGGATGTCTTGCGCATTAGCAACACCAGCAAACAAGCCCACAACACCTATAAACAGGCCACCTATCAGGCGTTTTGCTAAAGAAGTATTCATCTGCAAAGTTTATCTTAAAGGTTTTGGGGTCTTGGCATTGCGGCCAGGACCCCAAGGGAACCTGTTTATTTAAGGAGGTTAACGATACCGGTTTTTTCGAATGTAGCACCGTCTAGGAACTTGCCCTTAACAGCATAGGTGTAGGTATCCATGATACACTCCTTGCCACCATTGTCCCTACCGTCCCAAGGGGCGTTTAGGTTGCTGGTTTCGTACACAACTTGACCCCAGCGGTTCATGACAATCATTTTGAAGTCAGTGCCAGAAATGTTTTCGCCCTGCACGGCAAAGGTTTGGTTACGCACGTCTTGCGCATTAGGGCTGAAGACGGACGGGACAAAGAACTGTTGGAAGCCACGGACATCGATCATGATGGTGCTGTCAGAAAAACAGCTACCGTCTGACGAGGCAACACGCAAACGAACGGTAGCCATACCCAATGCTGAGAAGCTATATGGATATGTGGTAGCTGCGGATGGATTCTGGGTAGTGGTAACACCGTTTTGGGTGATGCTAAAGCTGTAAACTGTCCCTGCACCATTGGTGCCAGCCGAAGCTGCAATGAAGGTTATTGGGGCGTTCAAGAACGCAACATTAGGGCCGGCAGGAGTAGTATTGTATGTAATCTTAGGATCTGGTGGACTGACAAAATTGATCGAAACAGAGTCCACCAAAATGCCATAACACAGGTTCTCGAGATATAACTTAGCTTGGCCTAAGTAGCCAGCAGGGCGTTGATAATACACAACCGAGGCAGTAGTTGTTGGGTTGCCACTTGGGGCATCCAGCAATTGGCCACCTTGTGCACCAATGCGCCAAGTATAGTTGATATTCTGGTCACCCACCTTGACGGAGGCGATACGAACAGAACCAAAGGTACAGAGACCAACTGGCAAGCTGTCCTTGGTGGTAATCCGTGGGCGGGAAGCTGGGTCAACTGGACTAAAGAAGTTGATCGGAACTTTGACTGCCTTGCTTTTGCAAAGCGAGCGGTCACGGATCATGACGTAAATGGTATCCGACTGACGATCTGCACGCCAAAGGTTAGCGAAGGTGCGTGTTGCACTTCTTTGCCATGTCCTACCACTATCGAAACTATACCGACCGGTGAAACCAGCGGGGGTAGGAGTCCATTGGACAGGGTCTAGCGCAGTACCAACTTGGTAACGAACTACTGACGAGTCAAGCCGAATAGTGACGGACTGATTACGACAAATTGGGGTGTTGGCAGGTGTTACGTTCGTAAAGCCTGGGTTGAATACGTAAGGATAACAGGTTTCGTAGGAAACAGGATAAGGACTTGACGTAACAGAGTCACCACAAAGTGTATAAGATACAATCCGGATAGTGCCGCGTGTTACCGGAGCACCACCACAAGTAACAATTGGTGCAGTTGTCACACCAAACCTAACGGTAGTCCGTGCAATTGGAAGAGTTGGGTTGGCGCGCGAAATGGTAGAACCAACCTGAATCCGCTGGCTAGAAGCCGGGCACGAAAACTGAGGATCGGGTGTGAAGAAAGCCTTGTAGATAGCACCACGACGATTGGCTTGTAGTGCCGCATCATCCCAAGAGAAGTTAAACTCGCCAGAGGTCGTTACCTGACTAAAGCCTGCGGTTGGTACGGCAAGGGCTGTCTGAGTAAACAATATGGACGCTGGGTTAAACTGGAACTCAGTAGTGGAGTTCAGCGCATCATCTGCCTCTGCCTGTTGGAAAGACCTTAACAGAGTAAGGTTCGAGTTAGGATTGTTGCAAGTGTTTGCCGGATTGGCCAGAAAACCCATATTGCTAGTCCGGCCACAAAGTTGGGCAACAGGCGTGATTGTCGGCAGCCTAAAGGTGCAAACAAGCGTGTTAGATGTACCGCGACCAATGTTAGGTAGCCCTGTAGTTGGTGGGGTTTCACGCTCCTTTATCCGAACGACCACATAATCGCCAGCACCCTTGAAAACACGAAGCTTACCATAATAGGCAGGTGTTGCAACAGTGTCCCATAGGCCAACGGCCGTAACACTGATGTTGGTGTTGGTGACGTTTACGAACTGCGGATCATACCTTACTATGATGTCCGAGGTACCTGGCGCAATAGCCGAAGGCCGGCTACCTGCAAATTGCTGCAATCGGAGGGTTACCTCTACGTAATCGAACTGAGGACTAAGTACTTGCGAACCTAGACACTGGAACCGTATCTGGGCCACTGCCGCTGTGCTTGCAAATAGACAAACCCAGCCCAGGACGAAAAAACGAAGTTTTGAAATTGACATGACTTCTGGGGTGTGCTGGTTGAAAACTATTTGTTAAGGATGGCGTGTTTCTGTAAACGCGCATTGTTGTCCACAATGATCCTGTCCAAGTTGTCAATCTTGGTATCAAGGTTTAAATCCAGGTCACGATAAATGTTCTGACGAGGATTACCAGATTGATTGAGGTACTGGATAATCTTCTCTAGGTCAAATGAATTGATACTTGAGGTCCTGTCCGAAATATTGCCTGCAATGGCAGCTACCCGACGTTGAGCAACAGGGGTGTTAGGTGCATATGGAATGACCCACTCGGACCCGATACCAGAAACATAAGCTCCTTGGCGGATAACATTGGCCTCACGGGTAAAGTCAACAGTGCCACCAGCAGGACCTCCACCCGGAGGGTTAGCACCAGTTTGAGGTACGACATTAGCAGTCAACGTGCTGATGAGTGTAATATGAGATCCGTTTGCGACGTAGGCTACAACGTTTGAGGTAGGGGGGGTACTACCTGTTAGCCTCGCATAATCTACTGTACCCGTTTCGAAATCACGGATGGTACCATCAGGATACAACCAAGCTTTACCTTCGGCAACAGTTGTTAGAGGGCGTCCGTTAGTTGGGTCGCAGTTGAAGTCGGTCATCAAACCAACGTCAATCAGATCCACAGGTCCGAGCGAGTCGGTGGCAGGGCCGAAGGAGTTGGCAATTTTCCGGATTGGGAAACCTGGCAACATAAATTCGGACCCACATTGGCCAGAGTTACGCTCATACCTTGACAAGAAACTGCCAGGGCGTGGATAGTCAGGACTTGGGGTGGTATAATAGTCGTTACGCATCCGGGGGTTAGCCGCAGCAACTGGCTGGACAAATGCACCAGATAGATAGGCCCTAACCCGAAGGTTAAAGTTCTCCTGGACGTTAAAGGTGCTTGTACTAGTGGCCGACTGGCAACCTGACGAATCTTGAACGACTAGTTCAAAGTTATAGGTACCTGCAGCCGTTGGCGTAAAAATGGGGTTCAGGAAGTTGCGGTTATTGGCCTTGCCCGTTGCAGTTGAAACATTGATTGGTGCGATAGCACCGCCAGACAACATATTGAGGCTATTAGCAGGGTTGCTGCTACCAGCCGTCCAAATAATTTTGACTGAGTCTGCACGTGAAGTAATGGTGCGAGAGTAAGTTGGCGAGAAAGGTCCTGCTGGAGCTGCATAACGATTCTGGAGGGCCGTGCCACCACCTAACCATGCACTGCTAAAGGCAGGCATCTGGATGCCGCAGGCAGCTGCTACACCCGAGTTACCAGTAGGTTTCGGGAAAATGCGCATGGTCACGAAGGTGCTAGACGCAGATCCTGAGCTAGCCTTGTTCGTTCCGTTGATGGCTGTCAAGGTCAATTTGGCACCAACACGGAAGTCGTTAAATGTCGTTGACCAGTTGATACAGATAGAACCTGAGTCAGAGCGGGCACCTGTGGCGGCGGTGAAGGAAACGGTGCCGGCGGTGGCTGGCTCTAACTTCCAGCGGTAGGTCGTGAAGTCAAGCGAGTCTGCTAGTTTGACGCTGTAGCAAGTACTAGCCGTGCCTTGGCAGAAATCAAACCCAGATAATTGTGGGGCACCTAGCAGTTTGATATCCGGGGCTGACCTCGCAATTGTATCCGTAATATGGATCTTGAGCGATGCTGATGAATCTAAGCTGGTGCCACAGCTATTGATACCACGCATATTGATCTGATAAAAACCAGAAGGTGCGTTAGGTTTCAGCAGAAGGCGAATGCAATAGTCTGTACCTTGTTGTGGGCCTGCACCAGGGATGGCAACAAATGTGCCGATTGTGTCTTGTTTAAAACCTGGAGTTGGCACCATTGGGCGTACCTTCCAGATACCAGAGGTAGAATACTCAGGTTTTACATTTAGGTACTTTAACGAATCTGCATTATAGTTACGAAGGCAGATATCCACAAAGGTGTCCACTCCGCGGTGGATAGCACGAGAAATTGCATTAGGAACAGTTACCGGTGCACCTGGTGCCCTTAGTGGCTTTGGCTGTATGAAGAAGGTCGTGGTGGCGGTGTCCCCCATCGAACTAGTATCTGCACTAGGAGCAAAGAGCCCACCAACACCAGCATAATGAGATGTCGGCAAGCCGCCATGTCGTGCGTTGGTGTCAGTCATGCCAGCAGCGATGATTTTGACGGCACCATAATATTGTGGATTCCAGAGTGCCCAGAAGCCTGTGCTGTCAGACCTAAAATAACGTGCGAAGTTGCGAGGGTAATTGGCCAAAACCGGAATAGCAGCTGGCAAAAGTGTTGCAGCAGGCAGATGGCTGTAAGGTTTCAGACGAGTACGGCTAGCAGCATCAAACCGCGTGATAAAGTACCGATACTTAGTTGTATCAGCATATTTGGTACCTGCAAATGCTGTGCGGAAAATGGCACGGAAGAAAGTCGAGTCAGTACCTTGGCAGGTAGAGTCAGTTGTGCTACCGTTGCTAGAGTTTATAGTCTGGACAGTGTCAGGACGTGGTACAAGCGCGTTCCAGTTAACCTTGATAGAATCCCAGCGTGAGGCTCCGCAGGCATTGCGACCACGGTACTTGAGGTATCCGACAGTATCTGTCGTGAAACGTTGCCAGTTGATCTTGACCCTTAGGCTATCCTTGAACCTAGATGGAAGTAGATTGGCTGCATCCTGTGGTGTAAAGGGGGTGATGCGTGGATTGATGATCGTGTGGCGTGAGCCAGGGATGCGTTTGTTCTGGACTGTATCAGGATAAACGGCCCATTCGTATTCGCGGATGTTAGTACTACCGTTTGCAAACTCAAAAAACTGGTTGTTAGGGTCGTTAACCGAATAGGACTTTGCACGAAGAGTACTATCAGGGCGACGGGCACGACGTGGCGGTGCAGCTAGTACTGGGATACCACTATAAATACGGAAGGACTTCCTGAGGGTATCACCATTGCTTCCGCAGAAGTTATTGCCACGGACCGAAAGCTCATATACACCAGGTGCACCAGACCAAGTGACCGTCGCGCTGCTACCGATACCAGCACTTGGTACAATCGTACCAAATGAGCTTGGAGTAATGGTCCAGGTGTAGCTATTAGCCGATGAGCTCGGAATGATGCGAAGAATATTTTGATTGCCTGATAGGCCGACTCCGCAAAGTCCTGTATCAAGGGCAATAGGATCTAGCAAGGTCGGCCTTGGAACCTTGTCTTGGACAATAACTGTAATCCGGTTGGTACGGTAAGAACATTGGGCAGTGGTAACTTCGCAAACGAGTGGATCACCGTTATTGATGGTAGGGGCACCAGCCGGGTTAAGTGTGGAACGTGACAATGTAGGCGTTGCGGTGGCAGGACCAAGGGCTACGTTGCCAGCAAAAAACCGATATGTGGTGACACCAGGAGTGGTTGGCACAGTTAGGGTCAGACGCTCGGTGGCACACATGGTGATAGAGCTTCCTGTTGCTGGACGTGGTGGTGTGCCAGCCGAAGCCGTCATAGTCGGCGTGGCAAACGCAGGCGCCAGGCTGAGGCTAGTAGGTGCATCAATTGTTAAGTCAGCAAACGGGTCAGCGATCAGGCTATTGAAGCTGCGATCTGAAACTAAGGTAGCGTCGGTGCGCCAGCTTAAGTTGTTGTTGAGTGTACAGTTAAGGATCGGGAGTTTGATTTCGGCCAATGTCTCAGTGGCATTTGGTGCCAATGTGACAGCTGGCCCACCTTGTACTGCCCGCATCGAGACCAAAATGTAACCACTGGTTGCATCATAGACCGCAGTCATTTGCGCAAATGAGGGGTTATTAGAGTAAACTGGGCTGAAAATATTAGGCCCGATAGTGGCCGTGTTAACCGCCAGCTGGTTGACGTCAAATGCAAAATCACAGTCGCCCGGTACATAAGGCGTACCAGTTGGGTTCTGGAGCAGCACCTTAATCGTCACGGTAGGTGTGGTTAAGGTCTGCTGTAACCTGACCTTAAGCTGCGCTTCGGCTGGGACCGTTGCCAATCCGATGAGGCAGGCAAGCACTCCTAGAAAGGTCGAAAGTCGGAAAACGTGTTTCATCATTGTGCTGGATTGCATTTCTAACAGGCTTGTGTAGGCTTTGGTCAGGTCCTTGACCAACACCACGGCGGCTGCCGCTGTAAAGATCTTGGTTCACCAATCATATTAGCCCTAATATGGGCAAACAGTACACAGGCCATGATAACCAAGTGCAATTTTAGTGATTTCGGGGGGATTAACCCAAAGTAGGGCTCGAAAAATAAAAAATTAGTCCAGAATATCGCTGATAACGCAAATATTACATCGGATCCTGAGGGATACCCTGTCGGCCAAGATTAAGCCAATGTGACCAAACTATGGGTTGCAAAATGCGATTTGGCCCAAGTTCGTCTCTAATATCAAATTAAAAAGGCGTTAATTCTGCGCAAAATCTGGCCAAACCTTACACGGTAGGAATTCTGCCAAATTTTGTCTATTTTCTGTTCCGTTGTAGTCCAAAATATACGGTATTTGGCAACATTACTTAGGTCTGATCTGGCTATTAGTCGGCAGTATGGACCATGGTTTTGACCATCGAAAGGAGCCGATCGATGACAAATTGCTGATCTTGCAATGAAAGACTTGGCCCAGTGGGCAGGCAGATGGCATGCCTAAACCAATGGTCCGAATTGGGCCAGTGTTGCGGACCTATCAGACTAACTTGCTGACTAACAGCACCTTGCAGATAAGGCTGTTGGTGCATGGGTTTCCAGACCGATCTGCATTCGATACCATCGGTTGCCAAGGTTGCGCAAAGACTAAGGAGAGCGGAATGGGCAAATGGAAGCCGAAAAACCGGCAACCACCGATTGCTAACCACGTCTGGCGGCTCTGACTGGCCGATTATGCCATTTGGGGCAAGTGCTTCGGCATATCGATCATAAATCTGTTGTCGAATCAAGACCAAGTCTTTCAAACGGCTAAGCTGGCTGGACCCCAAAGCTGCCAAAACATTACTCATGCGATAATTATAGCCGATTTCTTGGTGTTCGTACCACGAGACTGGCTCCTTGGACTGCGTGGCCCACTTGCGTACTTGGCCGACAATCGCAGGGTCATGCGCACCCAGTGCTCCCCCACCCGAGGTGCTGATTATTTTGTTGCCGTTGAAGGACCATACGGTAATATCGGCAAAGTGGCCAACAGGATAGGTGTTAGGAGTCGGGCCTGCAATGGAAGAGTTGGCATGACTATAACTGCCTAACGCCTCAGCGGCATCTTCCAGGATCTTGATTTGGCCATCATACAGGTCCTGTACATGATCCCGAATGATTTGTGTCGGTGCGGGCATACCGAACAAGTCCACCACGATGATAGCCTTAGGGAGCCGATCAATCCTAGCCAATTGAGCTAAACAGCTGCTTAGATGCTCTAGGGAAATATTGCCAGTCTCAGGATCGGCGTCGATCAGGATGGGCTGGGCACCAAGATAGAGAATGGGGTTTAAGCTTGCTGCAAAGGTCAGGGTCGGGACTAGCACAAGATCTCCTGGCCCAACCCCAAGTGCCTTGAGCCCTAGGTGTATGGCGGCAGTGCCAGAGGATAGCGCAACTACATGCTGGCCAGTCACTAGGCCAAGTTCGGCATCAAAAACATCTAGGGCTGGGCCAACTGGCGCCAACCAACCAGAGGCCATCGCTGCTAAGACTGCTACCTGATCGTCTGGGTGTACCTGAGGTGGCGACAAATAGATCATGGGCCGTAGGAAGTCTGTTGGTTTGATTTAACTGGATGCCTGAGTTTTGACATTGGCAACCTTGACCCAAACAATGGTCTAAAGGCTAAGATCCCGATAGATTTGTACTAGTTTATCTTGCTCACGTTGCCAGTTATACTGATCCTTAGCAGCAGCACATGCATCTTTAAGGCTGTTGTATACTTCTGGCTCTGCTTGCAGGTGCCGGATGGCCTCCGATATCGCTTTAGGCTCAGGTGTACAAAGGTAGGCAAAGGGATATGTTGATAAGATCTCTAGATACTCTGGCAAGGGGCTCAGTAGCTGGGGCAAGCCGTGCATCATGTAGTCGAAGAACTTGTTGGCAAGGGAATATTGGTAGTTAAGCCCCTGTCCGTCCAGGACCAAGAGTCCCAAATAGGCGTTTTGGTAGTACTCAGGAAGCCGATCTGGTGCCACAAACCCTTCGAAAAAAACCCTGTTCGACACCTGTAATTGATTGCTCAATCGTTTGAGGTCTTGTAGGTCTGGCCCATCACCACAGATTACAAGGTTAAACTTGTGGTCAGGCATGGAGGTGATGACGTGCTCCAGGCCACGGTTGCGGTTGACGGCACCGACGTAGAGCAAGTAGGGCACAAAGCGCAGTGGGCGCCTGGCAAGCTCTTGGTCCGCATGGTAATTACTGATCGGTTGGAGGCCAGATCGCTCGGGTAGGTTCCGGACCACCCCAAAGGGCACCTTGGTCAGGGCTTGGTACCAGCGTGCTACTCCGCTTGAAACAGTGTAGGCCGCATCCACATGGGGTATGAAGAAACGCTCGGCTAAATGCCAGAGGCGGTGCACCATGGGGCGGGAAACAACCTCCTCTTGCTCCGAAAATATCTCATGAGCATCCAGGACGATGCGCTGCCTTCGAAACAATGATACCAACCAATGCCCCATCATCGCACCAGGTAGGGTATCAATATCCGCAGCAGAAACAATATCCGCCTTGGTGGTCAGGACCAAAAACAAAAGACGAAGCTGAAACTCGAGGTAAAAGAGGATCCCCTTTTCGAAAATACAGTTAATCCGTCGTTGTTGGTACTGCAAGGCATCTTGCCTAAGTGCTACTGACGTCCTCAATCTCCTGCCAATCAAGGTCACCTCAAAGCCAGCGGAACCTAGGGCGTCGGCAATCTTGGCCATGCGTTGGTCATAGGTCAGGTCCGTGCTAACCAATAGAAGTACGCTGGGCCCAAAAGTGATGCCCATGTGCCCAGATGTTGCTGTTTGAGGTACTATGGATGGTGATATTGACAATTGACTTGGGATAGTTGATGTCGGCGGCAGGTCTTGAAACGTATGGGGCAAGCTCACAACCCAAACGGATAGGCCAACTGGCATGCAAGGAACATAATTACGACAAAAATCAGCGAGGTAAGTTTTCGGGCATAAAACGCATTAAAATTGGTAGCCGAATGGCGTAATTGTGGCCGAAATAGCAGAAATTGCCTCAAAGGCAACCAAAAGTAAGCAGCACTATTTGTTAGGGGATGCCTGGCCCTTCTGATAGGCCCCTGCTAGGCCCGTCTTACCTAATACTTCCTTTCCATAAAGAGCCTCAACACCTATCTACCGACTTTGAATTGGCATAAAACACTACTCCAAAACAACAGTTCTTGCACACAACCATTAGCTCAGTCCCAAAGGTCGGCTGGCTTGCTGGTTGTTTTGTGGCGTCCGGCAAGGTCGATGAGAAAGGCCATGTCTGGGACAATTACAGGCTTGTTGTTGCTACTAGTCAGCTATTGTGGGTTTGCACAGACGGGTACTATCAGAGGATCTGTGCGCGACGACATAACTGATCGGCCACTGATTGGGGCAACAGTGGTAGTAGACTTTAGTGGGCAAAAAAGCAACACCAACGCCTATGGCGACTTTTTGATCGGCGGTGTGCCGGTGGGCAATGTCTCGATCACGATCTATAACCAAAAGTACAAAACCAGACGCATAGACGGACTCAGGGTCGTTGCAGGTCGGACCACAGTTGTCAATACCCACCTCAAGGAAGAGTTACTCAAGGTCAACGACTCGGTCAATGCCAAACGCTTTCAGGATACGGAGGTGGCTGTCATTACCGAGATCAAGAACTCTGAAAACTTTGCCACAGGCATCAGTGCCGAAGAGCTGGTCCGGACACAAGACGTCGATGCAGCCCAAAGCCTCAAGCGTGTTGCTGGTGTCCTGATCAGTGATGAACGCTTTGTCGTGATCCGGGGGCTGAACGAGCGCTATAACCAAGTGTTAATCAATGATGTGCCAGCCCCGAGTAGCGAGATTGACTCTCGGGCTTTTAGTTTTGACGTAGTGCCAACACCGCTCATTGACCGGCTAATGGTTTACAAAAGTGGATCTGCGGACCTGCCTGGCGACTTTGCTGGCGGCATCGTCAAGATCTACACCAAAGACATCCCGGACAGCAACCGATGGTATTTCGGTTTGGCCTCTAGCTTTCGGCAACAAACCACCCTCAGGACAGCCGAGCGATACCAAGGTGGCGCAACAGACTTCCTTGGTTATGACGACGGTACGCGGAGCTTCGTGAACCTATTGCCAGAACGGCTGCCAGACCTCGTCTTTGTGCCAGGGAAGATCGATAGGACAACAGCAAGAGAACGCAGTACTAGGGTCAATGGTGTCTGGAATACGGACGAGTGGCGGGCCTTGCCTGACTTTAGGTTCAACTTAGGTTATACTGGTAAGTTCCATGTTGGCAAATCGTTGATTGGCCACCTGACCATGCTGGACTACCAAAACACGAACCAGATTCTGGAAACGACCCGCAATCGGTTCACAGGCAACAGCAGCACCCCGCGTATAGACACTGTATTTAGACAAACTGACCAAAGCTATGCCTCCGAAATCCGGGTAGGTGGCATCCAGAACTGGACCTTTGCGATCAACAACCGCAACAAGGTAGAGCTCAAGAACCTACTCAACATCATCACGACGGACAACACAACCCTCCGGCGCGAGTATGACTTCGGCGGCGCCAAAAAACCCTTGCGCGAGTGGAATGCCTACCAATTGCAGTACGAACGTCGGTTGGTCTATAGTGGGCAGCTGGCCGGCACACACTATGTGAGCAGCAACACACAGTTTAAATGGACGGCTGGCTATGGCCTCACGAACCGCAACGAGCCAAACACCCGCCGGTTCCGGCATTATAGACCACCTTACACCTACAGTCCGCAACGCAGTGATTATCTGGGTCTCTTGGCCCGGACGGACTCGATGCCGAACTACCGCAATGCCTCCCATTTCTACTCTGACCTTAACGAACGGGTAATTTCGGCTAGTGCCCACCTAGACCAAGTGCTCAACCCACTGGCAGAGGACAATAAACAGATCAAACTATCTGTCGGCGGCTTTGTCGAGCGGAAAAGTAGAGATTTTAGTGCACGGCTGTTCGCCTACGAGCCAACTACATACCGCAACCGCAACGGTTCGCGATTGTACCAACGCCAAATCGATACGCTAAGTTGGCCTGAGCCCTTCTTCGGCGCACAGATCAATGACACGGTCGGCTTAGTGGTAAATGAGAAGACACAGCCCACTGACAAGTACGAAGCAAGTAATATGCTGTTTGCGGGCTTTGCCTCGATTTTCTATCCGATCACGACTAGCCTGTCTATACGCGCTGGCCTTCGTTACGAAGTCAACAACCAATCTGTTACAACTGGGGGTAAAACGATAGATGTTCCGCTGACGTCTCCGCTGCCGTCGTTCCACCTGACGTATGACTTTAATGATCAGGCCCTATTGCGGCTAGCCTACAATGGCTCGGTCATCAGGCCTGCGCTAGGCGAGCTGGCCCCCTTCACTGGGTATGACTTTCAGTTTGATGCTTACCGGACAGGCAACACAGACCTCAAGACGACCAGTGTCCAGAACTTTGATGCCCGTATCGAGCTCTATCCCACGCGCTATGACATCATTACCTTTGGTGGGTTCTACAAAACGTTTGACAAGCCGATCGAGCTGGTGATGGACAGCACCCAGTATGTTACCCAGATGCAATTCATCAACAGTAAAAGTGCGTACCAATGGGGGGTTGAGCTGGAGTTGAGGCGCAGCTTTAAGGATATCTTCAAAGATCCGTTTCTGCGGTGTTTGTCCATCAGTGGCAACCTGACTTTTACTGGCAGCCAAGTGACGGTCACCGATCAACAAGAGGTCTTGGGGCTGGATAACAAAAGGCCACTATTGGGCCAAAGCCCATATAGCGCCAATTTTGGGCTTTATTACATCAATGCTAAGCAACGGGCGCAAGTCAACCTAATGTACAACGTCTTTGGGCCAAGGGTTTGGGCTGTGGGCAACTCGATCCACCCGACGGTATATGAGATGTCCCGTCATGTCCTGAACCTGAACATAACCAAGGAAATCGGTAAGTATTACGAAGCCCGTATGTCGATCCAGGATCTGCTCAATATGCCTTATCGGCTAGTGCAGGACGACTCGCGCAATGGCAACCCAGACTATAGCAAAAGCATCATCAGTAACTACCGCCGTGGCACCTTGGTCACGGTCGGAATCCTGATGCGACTATAAAGCTGATTGAGATAACCAATTAGGCGAAGTCCCTTTAAAGCGAAAGCAAAGCTTTCAGCATCAGAATAGGCGTATTAACCAAACTGCAACATTGCGACCTAAAATCCGTCAATCATGACGTTGAGGGTGCCGATGGCAGTGATCATACTCTGGACGCCTTGCTCTGTAACACGGAGCTGGTCTGGGCGAAAATGATCTAGCTTGCCTTTGAGTACGACCCCATTGGCAACAGTCTTGTTAAGGTTCTGGTCGATCAGGCGGCGGGCTTCGTCCAGTTGATCCTTGACACTGACCTTGAAGTAAGGATTCATCATCGAGACAAACTTGCCATGAGCAAGCCAATCAGCCGTTTTTGCCAAGGTACTTTTGGTGTCAAGGCTATAGTCTAGGTCATCGATCACAAGCTGGTTGTTCGTAGCGTCAAAGTTGGGCTTGCCGGTCAGGAATATTTTGCCAGAAACAGTGCCCACTAGGTCCACCGCAACGATCAGCTTGTTGTCCTGCCCATAAATTTCGAGGGCAGTAATGGTGACTTTGCGTTTGCCTTCTTCGAACGTTTTGCCAACGGCGAGGCCAGCAGCAATGTCCTTGAGGGTAGCAAAGCTGACAACGTTCATGAGGGAAACTTGGAAACGCTCGTTGATGGACGGTACAGTCTTGAGAGGAGGTAACTTGGTGTTGACATCTGCGGCAGGGCGTATGCCAACTGTACTTTCTGTGATGGCTTTGAGACCTAAGGACATCCGGAGATTGGTACCCTTCGTGGCCAAGGGTGTCATGATGATCTCTTCTGGTTTGATCTTGAGCCAAGCCTTGTAGTCCTTGTTGACCAAGAAGGGTTCCTGAATCTCGTTCCAGGCCTTTTGGACATATGGTTTTAGGTTGAGGTTCTGTTTTACCTCGTCATCCAGCAATTTGGCCACTGTTGGCAGCTGGCTATCCAATATCTTTTCGACGACGGAAGTGATCGGGATCTCGAAACCACCTAGTTTGATGACTGGCTTGCTTACCCAGCTATAGCCATTGGCGACGGTGGTAGTGCTGACAGCCCATGTGGGCCCGACGGCGACCTTGGTGGCAAAGTTGAGGTCTATGTCAAAGTTAGTGTCTTCGTACTTGCCTAGGACGATGCCAAACTTTTCGACCTTCCAGCCGGCTTTGACATAGATGGAAACCGGGACCCGAAAGCTGATGGCGCCATTGGTGCTTGTGACACCAATATTGGTCCGTTTCCGGACTTGGACGATGAGGTTATCCCCGCCGTTATTCTCTAGCGAATTATCCTCATAAATGGTAGTAGCCACCTTAGCATTCAGCTGCCGTTCAATCTCCTGGATGGAAAGCTCTATCGGGATATTGAAGACCGATGGCTCGGTAACCTTGGTCAGCTGGGTGACGTAGGAAGCTGCAGGAGCAGTTGGCTTAACGGTGTTGCAACCCGTAAGGGCCAATATGGCACCCAGCACAACGATGGTTGTGGTTTTGAATCCGACTATGATCGACATGAATATCCGCTTCGATTAGGAAGCCAGCAAGCTGCACAATGGGGATGCGCTGCTGGCAATGAGGCCGCAAAACTAACCCTAAATCATGAAATCGGGTTCGGAGCCAAGTCCAAAATCTGGCTAGACCTTTAAGGACTCTGGCTTGAGCGATTGCTGGAGCTTGAGGAGGTTGTTACTGATATCCTCTTGGTTTTCGGATGTGCGTGCGAGGCGGTTCATCTGGCGCAGGAAGCCATTATAATAGTAAATGAAGACAAAAACAGGCCAAAAAGCCATGCCAATAAAGGCAACAATACCCGGCAGATCCCCACCACGAAGGAGTGGGATGGTACTCGATATAATCATCCCCTTGATGATATACTGCACCTCAGACCCGTAGGAAGTACTGAACTGGAAGAGCTTCAGGATCAGGAAGGCATACAAAAAGCTAAAGAAAATGATACCAATGAGCCCCCCTTCTGCATAAAAGGACCCATAGAGGCTGGGCGAGATACCGACAGTACTACCTTCCATGTTATCGTTAAGGCCTAGCTTATTGATGTAACTGCCAAGTGGTTTGCCAGGCCACCAACTACGGGGAATGGGGCGCAAAAGGATCTCGATATGCTCCATGCCAGTCGCGTAGGGCAGGTAATTAGGATAGACCTGCATGATCATCATCATACCGTCGAGCATGTTTTGGTCCTCGCCACTCTGGAGGCGCTCTTGCGCCGCCTCGATGATTTTTTCTGGGTCGCTGGACAAGCTAAGCTTGCCCATCCGGAGTACCCCAACGAAGCTAAAGAACAGGACAACTGCATAGCCTCCGAGGCCAAATAGGATGAATTTTTTGGTTGGTTTATATGTCTTGGTAAAGATAATCGCAACCCCTACGATCCAGCTCAGGAACCGAAAGCGGTTGTTGATGTCATAGGTGTAGATACCTGCTAGGACAATGAGGGTGTAGAACAACCACTTCATCATGACATCTTTGCCCTTGGTCAGGTTCCGTGCGGCCAGGAACATCAACAAAATCATGCCCGAAAGCGCAAAACCAAAGTAATAGGCGTAAGATTGGCCATAAGCCAAAGAGGTACCCTCGGAGGCGGACGTCAGGACAGCGCCCAACAAGACAATGGTTAGGATGAAAATGATAATGAACGAGCCCAGGATGATGGTCTGGTTCTTTTGCAGAAAAACCCTCAGCAGGTCGTCAGTATCACGTTTGACTGCTCGTGGCTTGCTAGACAAGGATAGCAATATATAAGACCCACAAAAAACAGCCGTTCCTGTCAGGAGGTAGTTCAGAGCTTGGTAGGCGATGTCATCGGTCATCGAGAAAATGTTCCGGGCATAGGCCACATAAACGTACTTGGTGGTGCCTGCCATGATCTTGTCATAGCGGCTGAGGCAAGACGAATAGAAGAAAAGGAGGATAACCGCAAGATACTCATCATTCTTGCTGAAAAAGTAAATCAGCGAGACCCCTGAAAGGATGTAAAAAATGATCGTAACGGTTGAAGAATCTGCCATAGCAATGCGTAGAGCAATTAAGCAAAAACGAGTGAGGACCTAGGCTGAAAAGCGGCCCTCAACGAGCTTTTGCAGGTTTGCTGCATAGACCTGCCACGTAAAGTTAAGCACACTTTGGCGTGCGGCGGCACTCATGGCCCAATAATCTTGGTCCGAGAGCTGGCGTAGATGTGCAATGGCATGTGCCACGGCTTGGCTATCGCGTATTGGTACGATGTAGCCAGATTGCTGATGGGTGATGACGTCTGGCCCCATACTATGGGATGTCGTGATGACAGGCAAGCCCGCTGCCATGGCCTCGACGATGACTAAACCAAAACCCTCGAAGACGGTAGGGAGGATTAAGGCATCATAGTCCTGATAGGCGCGGAACATTTCGTATTGGGACAGGCGACCATGGTGCTGGTATTCGCCTTCGTACTCCTTTAGACCCTTGCCACTGCCTTGTAGACCACCAATGATGTGCAGCTCAACCTCTCCTTTCGGGAAATTGCGCATGGCATCTAGGGCATAACGCAAACCTTTGCGTTGGGTCAGGTTGCCAGCATAAAGCAACCTTAAGGGCCTTTTGCTTATCTGGGCGTTCGGCAGTTGGTCTTTGGGGGTATAGGGGATGTGATCGAGCTCGAACCCAAGGGGCAGGAGACGGATTTTAGAGGCCGGCACGTTGTCCTCAAGCAAGGTGCTGACCGTAAACTTGCTGGCGGCCATCACGATGTCGGCATGGTGGGGCTCGTCCTCTAGCCGTTGCTGATAGTGGGGCGGGAACACCAAATTGTCGATGCTATCAGCCCATTCGGGGTGGAGTTTAGCCTCCTCGCCGAGGATGCGCTGGGCTGCTTTGACATGGGCTGTTGCGAGCTCCACAACCGCAAGTTTGTTGCTGCGCTTGGCCGCTAGTAGGCTATCATGGGCGCTACCTTGGAAACCCCAATAAGCTTCGGAAGGGCGGCCAGAGAGCAAGCCAGCCACATATTGGTCGAACTGGATGTCACGGTCATAGACGGCATCTTGCGTGGTCTGGATCTTTCCGTAGCGGCGCCGAAGATAAATCTCCTTGAGCTCGAACCGCCAGTTAGAGTCCACAAACCGACCGCCTAGGCCCTGCAAATACCGCCTGCTGAAGAATGTATTGTTGGTCCGGGTAAAGTACCGCTGGAGCCACAATGGCGCCACATAGCTGCTAGTGTAGAACTTATCTAGCAGACCAAGGCGCATTAGGCTGTTCGCGAGGTGGTAACTATGCTGCTTGCCAGCGTGCGATACAGTTATTTTCAAAACCTGGGGTGTCAGGCAGACAGTGCTGATTTGCTGCTTGCTTGCTCTGCAAAATTGCGGACTCTTGGCCACATTGCCAAGCCCTGATTTGCCTAGTCAATATTAGGTCATGGCGGCAGCTAAGCTAGATTTTATATAATTATCTCTTGCAATATTTAGCCGCTAATGACCAAGCAATCTGGCCGAGAAATATAGGGGCGTTGAGGTTCAGAATCAGAAGTTGTAGCCGCTAATACTAACACAAGCTTGCAAGTATTATGGCCAATTGTACAATCGCGGCATGATTAGTGGACTATATAACTTGTTGTGCGCAAAGTATTTAAGTGTGCAAGTACAATTACCCTCTCCACCCAACCTGTCAACCCCGACGCGCAACACCATAAGGTAGTTGCCACAATACTAGGCAGGTAGTACGGTCAGCCATCAGGGCTACAGTATTCCTGCAGCCCTGTTGACCAAGTAACGGCAAGCCTCGCGATAGCAAGTCTTCGTCAAGCGATAGTGCAAAAATAAATATCCCCCACTCCCCAAGATTATGAAATCAAACTCGATCAAGGCCATCATGTTGGCCACAGTACTATTTATGTCGGTCTTTGCTATTGGTATGGCTTCGGCTTCACCACAAGACTGGGCCCCTGAGGCTGTCAAGGCGGCGTTCAGGAAGGACTACCCTAACGTCTCGGACCAAAATGTGGACTGGGACAAAGAAGATGGCATGTACGAAGCCCACTTCAAGGTCCAGAACGAAAAAATGATCGTGACCTACAGCCCGAACGGCGTCTTGCTCGCAACCGAAAGCGAAGTGAGCCTATCAGCAGTGCCAGAAGCCGTGATCAAATCGGTCAGGAACATGCATCCAAACAAAAAACCTACGGTATATACCAAAGTGGTCCGTGGTAACGGTGTTGTGCTTTATCGAAACAAGACAGGAGGCCACAACATGTTGTTCACGCCAGAAGGTGCAATCACGAAGTAGGCACTCTAGCCAAAGACCTTAGGGTTGGCATTTTGCTGATCAAATAATCAGGACCTTGGGCGTTGACGTGGCCCACTACCAAAACAAACGCCTTGGCTGCATCTCGATGCGGCCAAGGCGTTTTGGTATTGTCGAACTTGTCGTTTGGGTCAGAGACTTGGTAGGATTGATTTACCAAATGGCCAATCAATCCTATCTCATTTCCATAGTGCCTGACTGGACCTAGTTAAAGATGTCCCGGACCTTGTCGAAGAATGACTTGTCGGACTTGTCAGGGCGTGGGGTGAAGTTAGGCGAGTCACGCAGCTTTTCCATCAGTTTGCGCTCGTCGGCACTAAGCTCTTTGGGCGTGAAGATGTTGACGTGGATGATCTGGTCGCCCTTTTCGTGACTATTGAGGACGGGCATACCCTTGCCTTTGAGGCGGAGGATTTTGCCTGATGATGTACCGGCCTCGATCTTGATCTTGACCTTGCCACTAATGGTCGGGATCTCGGCATAGGTACCAAGTGCGGCCTCAGGGAAGCTGAGGTGGAGCTCGTACATCAGGTGCTGGTTCTCGCGGGTGAGCTCGTCATGTGGGAGTTCCTCGATTGCGATCAGGAGATCTCCAGGCTGACCACCGCGGACGGGGACATGGCCTTTGCCGCGCATGCTGAGCTGCATACCGTCCTGGACACCAGCCGGGATGTTGGCCGTGATGATGTCGTCCTTTTCGAGACGACCTTCGCCATGGCAATGCGTACACTTGTTTTTGGGATCGATAATGCGGCCTTCGCCACTACAGGTAGGGCAGGTGGTGGCGGTCATCATCTGGCCCAACATGGTATTCACTACTCGCTTGACTTGTCCGCTGCCATTACAGGTATTACAGGTCCGGAGGGAAGTTCCGTTTTTGGAGCCATTACCGCCACAGTGTTGGCAGCTGACGTAGCGCTTGACCTTAACGGATTTTTCGACGCCGTTAGCAATCTCTTCTAGTGTAAGCTTGAGCTTGATCCGGATGGTGCCACCTTGTCGGCCACGTTGGCCACCGCCGCCGCCGCCAAACATATCGCCAAAACCACCGCCACCAAATACGTCTCCGAAACGGCTAAAGATGTCCTCCATGTTCTCGAAGCCACCGCCACCATAGCCGCCGCCACCAGCACCACCAACGGCTTGATGACCAAAACGGTCATACTTGGCACGTTTGTCTGCATCGCTCAGGACCTCATAGGCCTCTGCTGCCTCTTTAAATTTCTCTTCGGCAGTTGGGTCGTCAGGGTTTTTGTCGGGGTGGAACTTGATAGCCACTTGACGGTAAGCCTTTTTGAGCTCGTCGGCGGTGGCTGTCTTGCTGACGCCTAGTATTTCGTAATAATCGCGCTTGGTGGACATATTGCCTTAAGGATAAGCATCAGACTGGCGATCTTGGAGGCTGATCGAACCAGCTTTATCAGGATCGGATGAAGTAACGGAAGGGTTTGGTACGGGACTGGGACTTAGCTACCGATCACAACTTTGGCAAAGCGGATGGTTTTGTCGTTGAGGAGGTAACCTTTTTCAACTTCGTCCAGGACGGTACCTTTCTGCTCGGGTGTTGGGGATGGTATCTGGGTAATAGCCTCATGGAGGTCGGGGTTGAAGGCAGTACCGCCGGCGTTCATGGGTTTTAGGCCCATTTGCTCGAGCGTGACACGGAGTTTGTTATGTACAAGGCTCATGCCATCCCGCAGGGCCTCAAGATCTGTGGCTGTGGCCATGGCCTTTTGAGCCCGTTCGAAATCATCAAGGGTCGGGATTAGCTTCAGGATAACGTTTTCGCCAGCGTTCAGGATCAAATCGGCCTTTTCTCGCTGTGTCCGGCGACGGAAGTTATCATACTCGCTATAGAGGCGGAGGTACTTGTCCTTCCACTCTACAAGCTCTGCCTGCGCCTTGGCTAGGGGGTCTGGCTCGGAGGTAGGCTCTGCTTCGATTGGCTCTGCGGCGGTGTCCTCGGCGTTTTGGTCCTGATCATTGGCCAGCTGGTCGATTGTGGCGCCAGCAGTATCAACTTGGGCATCAGGGTTGAGGGTTGGTTCTTGTGCGGTGGTGGCCATAGTTGGAGTTATCAGAGTGGCTGCTATTGTAGTGACGGTTGGCGGTTGGCCTTGGTCAGGGGATGATGGTTTGACTGGTAAGGCCTCCTGCAGATTTATCAGGTTTGGCCTGTTGAACCCCGATCAGGAAATCAGTACCAAATGGCTAAACAATTGAATGCTTTGGCTCAATCGACAACACCTTCGAAAGGCAGTTCGCCAAGCAGGGATCGAAAAAAGCCGTGCAAAACTACACCAACAAACTGACAAGCTGACGTAATCTTGGTGGGATTAGGCAGGGAGTTGTTGGCGGATTGGGTTCAATTGCAATGGCTCAATTTGTAAGCCAAAGGTGCAAAAGGGGCAAGTATAGTGTCCAGAAGGCATCTAGATGTGTCGTTTTGGCAGGATAGGGCTACCCTCAGGACATGGTGCCTAGTGCCTATCGTGGCCTCACCTTGGTCGAAAGGGGATGCATAGCCACTCCTATATGTTGGTCAAGCCCGGTGATGGTCAGCGAGCCCCCTTGTGACATCCGCTCGTGGTTCTGGTCTTGTAATCGTTCTTGGGTCGTATGGTCCACCAGACGAGCCTCCGAAAAGTCGATCCTGATTGGCAGATTGGCCGGGATACCCTGCAATGCCTTATCCAGCGCAATGTAATTGGTGAAAATAGCTGGGGACCGATAGGTGATCAGGACCTGATCGGGGCTGGTCTCAATTGTGAACCGGGGCCTGAAAAGGGTCTGGAGGTTAGCCCCACGCCAAAAGTGGAAAGCCAAATTGATCAGAATGCCGGCGCTGATGCCAAGCAACAGGTCGGTCCAGAGGGTGACGGCGATGGTCACGACAAAGATCAAGAACTGCTCGTGCCCCTCTTTCCAGCTATGGATGAAGTGTTTGGGGGCAGCCAGGCGATAACCTGTAAAGACCAACATTGCAGCCAAGGCGGCCAAGGGAATCTGCTGCAATAAGCCGGGCAGGAAATAGACAAAGGCGAACAAAAATAGGCCATGGAAGATGTTGGCCCAGCGGGTGCGGGCGCCATTGGCCAAGTTGGCAGAGCTCCGTACAACCTCGGCGATCATGGGCAGGCCACCGACAAACCCACAAATGAGGTTGCCGACACCAATGACTAGGATGCTGCGGTTCATGTCCGTTTTGCGGCGGAAGGGGTCAAGGGCATCGATGGCTTGGCAGGTCAAGAGACTTTCGATGCTACCAACAAGGGCAAACATCAGGACGTAGCCCCAAGAGGCAGGCATGGCCAATGCGCTGAAATCAGGAAAGGTGATGACTGATACCAAATCGTCAGGCAGCGTGACCAAAAACCTGATCGGGTCCATGGCATAACTCTGGCCCTGGAAACTATAGTTGTGGACTTGCTCGAGCGAAAAGTAGCTCGTGAGGGCAATGGCAGCGATCAGGACCAGCAACTGAGCGGGGACCTTGCGCAACCAGGGTACATTCATGAGCGGGAGGCTGATCAGCAAATAGAGGCTAAAGAGCCCAATGATGGTGATGAAGGGGTTGTGTTGGGCAAGGGTTTCTGGTAGGGCCAAGAACAAGTCGATGGGCTCTTTGGCAGTTGGTTTGACCCCAAAGACGGTATGGATCTGTTTGCTGATGATGATCAGCCCAATGGCGGCCAACATGCCATGGACAGCCGCAGCAGGGAACAAGTTCATCAATCGGCCTGCCTTCAGGAGGCCAAAAACGATCTGGAGGACTGAAGCGACAACGATGACGGCAAGGGTGTTACGGTATCCAGCTTGGAGGTCGCCACCGCCTAAGGTCTGGACGGAGCCAACGACAATGGCAATCATGCCGGCAGCTGGCCCATTAATGGTCAGGAATCCACCACCCAGTTTGCCAACCAAAACACCTCCGACAATAGCTGTCAGGATGCCGGCAGCAGGCGGAAAGTTGCTCGCGATCGAAATGCCCAAACAGAGCGGCAAGGCAACCAGAAATACCAAAAATCCTGAAAGGGCATCCTTCTGCCAGTTTTGGCGCAGACCAGCGAGGCCTGTCAGGGGTGGGACTGGCAAACCCATAACTGGCGTCATTTCCTGCATCCCAGATTGGGCCTCGCGGCGAGAAGCTTGTGGGTCTATGGAGCTTGGTTGTGGCATTTGGAACCACTAAAATAGCGGCAAAATTTGGGTTTGACCTAGGCGCAAGGGTTAGGCCTGCTTGGCATTGGGATCAAGGCCTTGGTATTTCAGGCCCAATCGTCCTGTAAAAAGATCGCCTAAGAGCTTGACCAAAGTGTGATTTAGGAGCCCAAATCGTGGTAAAGCTGGGCACAAAGTAAAGGCCAAAGGACCTAGTTGCTGATTAAGATCTGTTAAGACCATGCCTCGGATGGCGAAAACTGCCATCGAAGCCGAACTTGGCAATGGCGTTGGCCACTGACGATGGTGCCTGAATGCACCTAGGCCGCTATATGGATAAATAGGACGTAAGACTAGGCTTGATGTTGGGTACCTTCGCCGACTGAAATCGGCAATACCGATGTATCTGAGGTCAAACCAAGGCATCTCTGTTTGACTCGGACCAGGACAATAACTACGCAATAACAACCGCTCAAAACCGATCATCCCTATGGCTGCACCTACCACCGCCCAACTGAAGTTTGTACAGTCCTTGTTGCAAAAAAAATATAGGTCCGAGCACGGCTATTTCTTGGTCGAAGGGGCTAAAAACCTACAAGAGCTGGCCAATAGTGGTTGGCCTGTGGAGCGATACTGGATATCTGAAGGATTTTTGAACGATTTGCCAAGCGCCCGCAACTGGGACCCAATGCCCGAAATCGTCCCGCTAGCCACACTTGAGCGGGTCTCGAGCCTCCAGAACAACCACACAGGTGTTGCCGTTGTGCCGATGCCAGACTATGGCCGGTTCACTAGGGCAGAAGGCGAATGGGTATTGGCCCTCGACCAAGTGCGAGACCCTGGCAACCTAGGCACCATCATCCGGATTGCGGACTGGTACGGCATCCGAAAAATCGTCCTGAGCCCAGATAGTGTCGAGCCTACCAACCCCAAAGTGGTGGCCGCCAGCATGGGTTCATTCTTCAGGGTTAAGGTTTATGAAAAAGGCCTTGCAGCCATCTTTGCCGAGGACCCTGATGTCGTACTGGGTGCCTATATGGATGGTGAGAATCTCCATAACACACGACTACCAAACACAGGTGGCTACCTATTAATGGGCAGCGAGAGCCATGGCATCAGCGAGGCACTAAGTGGTTTTGTGACCCAACGGCTAAGCATCCCTAGGTTTGGCGAGGCCGAGTCACTCAATGTTGGGGTGGCGACAGCTGTTATCCTTGATGCTGTGAGGCGAGGATAAAGCTATGCACACTGCCCCACTGGAGGTATCGGTCCGGTTAACTTCATGATCATGTAGTTGATCTTGGTTTGAACACTCAAGAAATATAAAGCCCCAGACCTGCGATTTACCTGCTGGTCTGGGGCTTTGGTTTTACTAGTCTAAAACTAGCTAGGCTTATTAGTATGACTAGCGTGCGCCTTGTCCGTAGGTCTCTTTGTAGATCTGGATAGAGCGACGGATGGCGTCAAAGGCGACCTCTTTGCTTAGGAAGTCTTCGACGATGACGGTTTTGTTTTCCAACACCTTGTACTCCTCAAAGAAGTGCTTCATCTCACGGGTGGTGTGAGGGGGCAGCTCATGGATTTCGTTGATGTGGTTAACGGAGGCATCATTGGCAGCGACGGCGATGATTTTGCTATCGTTATCGCCAGCATCGATCATTTTCATGACTCCGATGACCTTGGCCTCGACCATACAGTTGGGTGGTAGCTGCTCGCTACAGATGACCATGATGTCCAAGGGATCCTTGTCGTCGTCATAGGTCTGGGGGATAAACCCGTAGTTGGCTGGGTAGTGCACGGCACTATAAAGCACACGGTCGAGTTTCATTAGGCCTGTGGCCTTGTCGAGCTCGAACTTGGCCTTGCTGCCTTTAGGGATTTCGATGATGGCATTGACGATATAAGGCGCTTTGGGGCCAAAGGTGACGTCGTGCCAAGGATGTAGTGTTCCTTTCATATTAGAGAGGGCAATCGTAAAAAAGCAAAAAAGTCGGTTAAATATGCGCCTATTGTTGATTGTTAGCCACCAGTACGATCGGACATATGAGTTGGTGATGGCCCAGCAGTTTTGCTAAACCATGCACGACCTACACAAGACTTGATCCTGAGGCAACTATTTGGTAATGAGCGATGGTATGGCCACGGGTGTATTAGCATGACCAAAGACCTAACACCCGAGACCAGGACCCATTCTGGGGGTCAGAATGGGTGGTCAGCGGGCATTAGGTGGCGCAAAGTAACAGATTATTACCAAGTTCGGTACTGTACGAGCCAGTGATGCCTGGCAGGTAATGGTAGGCAATAGACCATTACAAAATGCGCTGGGAGGCTCAGGATGAACAACCCAAGCAGCCAAATTGGTAGGTGGAAATCAGGTCTTACCACAAGGTCTAGATGTGCGCTTTAGACAATATCATGGTCTAGATGCTGCCAAAGCCAGGACTTGGGGTTTAATTTGCGCATATGTATTGGCTCCTCAGACCCTTTTTGTTTTTACTCAGTGCCGAGACGGCCCATTCCCTGACGATGGGGGTAATGAAGTTCTTGTTCCGCATCCCAGGCTTTGGAGGGCTGATGTCGGTATTGTATACAACCAAGGACCAACGCTTGGGCCGCGAGGTGATGGGCATTTGGTTCCCGAACCCAGTAGGCCTAGCAGCCGGGATGGACAAAAATGCAAGCCTGCTCGAAAACTGGCGTCACCTCGGTTTTGGCTATATCGAGATTGGGACGGTGACCCCTAAGGCACAAGACGGAAACCCCAAACCAAGGCTATTTCGGCTACCGAAGGACAAGGCCCTGATCAACCGCATGGGTTTTAACAACATCGGTATGAAGCGGATTGCCTATCGGTTATCTGGGCGACTTAACAAGTTGGTAGTAGGTGGCAACATTGGCAAAAACAAGGACACACCAAACGAAAGGGCCTCTCTAGACTACGAGCTTTGTTTTCGTGAGCTGGCACCCTTGGTGGACTTCATCACAGTGAACGTCAGCAGCCCCAATACGCCGGGCTTAAGGGCACTGCAAGGCAAAGAGGAGCTGGCCAAGATCTTGAACCGCCTTAACGAACTGAATTTCAAGCTTATGCAGCTTAATAGGCCAATCTTGCTCAAGATTGCGCCTGACCTAACGGACGAACAATTGGTTGACATTGCGGACCTCGTGAAGTCCTGCAACCTATCAGGCGTGGTCGCAACTAATACCACCATCAGCAGAGAGGGCTTACGGACCAATGCTAAACGGGTGGAACGCATGGGCGCTGGTGGGCTGAGTGGCGCACCTGTACACAAGCGGAGCCTAGAGGTTGTAACCCTATTGCGGCATCAGCTAGGACGGAACTATGCCATCATCGGTGTCGGTGGCATCAGCAGTGCCGACGAGGCGGTCAATATGCTTAAAGCAGGGGCCGATTTGGTGCAGGTTTATACAGGATTGGTATATCAGGGGCCTGCGCTGATGGGGCGGATCAATAAGGCTGTGCTGAAGGCTGGCCTGTAGTGGTAATGGACTATTTTTGGTTTAAAGCATATCCTCGGTACTGCCTAGGCTATGTTGGTATGGGTTCGGGCTAACTATTGGCTTGCGATTGGCAAAAAGTGGACAATTATTTTTGACCTAGCTGATTAGTTACGAGGCTTGACATGCCTCTTTACACAAAGGACAATGCGCTATCCAGAGTGTAGCTAGACCTAACATCACCCAAAACCAATTAACCACGAACCCATTGCAATGAAAAAGATTCTACTATTAGCAATTGCAAGCCTATTTGTCGCCCATTTTGGCCTAGGCCAGATCGTTGGCGAAAACATGATCGAAAACTTCGAGAACACTCGTAGGATCAACTATGGCTACATCAGCGGAGCCTTTAGCCAACCAATCGGGAATCCATATTTGGGCCTTGGCAATACAAGTAGTCAAGTTGGCCAATATGTACGTAGCGCTGGCACCCAGTATGACGTCATCGTCTGCAACCTAGTTGGCAACGCTGTTGGCATCAATGACTATATCGCCGGCACAAAAAAATTTAGCATGAAGGTCTATACAACTGCCCCAGTCGGCACAAGTGTGGAACTCACGATGCAAAATGCAGCCATCGCATCTGGCCCCTACCCAGTCGGTCGGCATAGTGTGTACAGCGCCACCACCACAATCCGTAACGGATGGCAAACCCTGACCTTTACGTTCAGCAACCAGCCAACGACCAACACCCCTGCCGCTCAGCTGGACCAGATGGTGATTTCGTTCAACAACAACTCGTTCACCGGGGATACTTATACCTGGGATGACCTTGCTGGTGTGGCCCTCAACAACGTCACAGCCCCAACAACCAACGATTTCCTTTGGGCAAATTTTGGCACCATCAACCACTTGGCCTTTAACCGTGCAGACGGTGCTTGGTCTAAGGTCCTGAACCCAGACCGTGCTGGCAACCCATCAGACAGTGTGGCTCGTTACGTCCGGAGTGGCGTGCAGTATGACGTCTTGGCCCTGCGCTGGGATGCCCAACTACGCAACCTTGCTGACTACCGTGCTAACACCAAAAAATTCAGCTTGAAAGTCTGGAGCCCTGCTGCTGGCACCACAATCCAGTTTACACTGCAAGACAGCCTTGCCGCCCGAGGCGGATATCCTGCTGGCCGTTCTAGTGAGTTCACTGGTGTGACCACCACTACCAACCAATGGGAGAAAGTAGTCCTGACATGGGTTAATACTCCTGATGCTTCAGTTACCGATGCCAATGTCAACGAGCTGGCTATCCTGTACAATAGCAACACCTTTGCGCCAATTACAGTTTATATGGATAGCTTATACGGTCCGCAGTTCACCCCTGTGATCAACAGTTTGGACCAAGTAACTGCAAAAACAACTGTTAAAGCCTATCCACAGCCAACAAACAATGTCCTGAATCTTGTTGCGGCTAATAACGAAGCCATCACAGCGCTTATGGTCCGGGATATGACTGGCCGTGCCGTGATCACACAGGAGATGCCAAATAACCAAAACGCAGTGCTGACCCTTAACGTAGCCGAGCTTCCGGCTGGTGTCTATCAATTGAGTACAAAAACTAGGACTGGCTACGCTAATCAGCCATTTGTTGTCAAAAAATAGGTAAGTTAGGCCTACGGACAGGCCAAAGAGCATTGAACAGGCTTAGTTCAGCAAATCAAGCTTTGCAGCAGTACAATAACCCCGAAAACAAAATGGACAGTTCGGTCGTTTAGGCCCTATTATCCTCGGGACTGCTACCCAAACTTGACCTTGCTGACCCAGACATGACCATCATGTCCATCCCTGTCAGCGTCCTTTGGGCTGTCCGTGGTGCTTTTATATCCTTACCTCCGGAAGAACAACACTTAAAAGGCTTGGCTACGACACACTAGCGGCTCTCACACCCCAATGCGAGACCTTGACCTAAGCGAACAATCGGACCCAGAACTGTGGGCAAAAATGCTCAGAGGCAATGAGGATGCATTAGCTGCACTTCATAGCCGTCATTACCGTGTCCTTTATCGCTATGCGTTCAAGATCTGTAAAGACAAAGAGCTGAGCCAAGACTGCCTACAAGAATTGTTTTTCCAGCTCTGGAGCCGTCGTAATACCCTATCAGAAGTGACCTCAGTGCGTTTCTACCTAATGAAATGGTTGAAACGTGACCTGATCAAGGCGCTCAAGAACGTCAAGACGGAAGTCCAACTGCAGGACGTGGGCGAGGAATCGTTAGGTGTCACGCTATCGGTCGAGGACATGATCGAGGAGTCGGACGCCGAGCAACACCGCCGGGCAACGATCCAGCAGGCGCTCAGTGAGTTATCCCCGCGCGAGCGGGAGGTGATCTATATGCGGTTCTTCCTAGAGCTGACCTACGACGAGATTTGCAAAAGCCTCAAACTGAGCTACCAAGTGGTGATGAACTATGTGCACCGAGCACTAAAAGCCATGCGGTCCAACGAGCTATTTGATAACATTTTCGTCTGGCTACTTGCACTTAGCGCAGCCACAAAACATTTTTTGATCGAACTGATTAGTTAGGGGCACTTTGGATGCTCTTATTGTTAAAATGCCAGTAATCCCATGAAGGAAACGTTAACTCCCGCGTATTTTCTTAGCCAAGACAGCTTCAAGAATTGGGCAAACGGAACCAATGAGGCTGACTGCCAATATTGGGATGGATGGTTAGCGGCCCACCCCGAACATCTACCCATGGCGACCTTAGCAGCAATGCTGCAGACAAAGGTCCCTGTAGCTGAAAGTGTCCAAAGTGCAGTGTCGGACAAGGAAATTGCAATTGAGTGGAAAAAACTCCAGATCAGGATCGACCGAGATGCCAATAACCATCATGAGGCCAAACAAGTATACCTCAACGAGTGGTGGCGGACAGCTGCAGCTGCAGTCATTGCGACGGTCATCACCGGTGGCAGCTTTTGGTTCTTGACGACACCATATCAGGTAGAGTATTCTGCCAAAGGAACAGAACGTAAAACAGTACATCTATCGGATGGTACCGATGTGACGCTCAATAGTAACACCAAGATCACGGCTGTTGCGAAATGGCGTTTTGGTGCTGTGCGCGAGGTTTGGCTAGAGGGCGAGGCCTATTTCAAGGTCAAATCGCATCCCGAATCTACCGAACTCCGGGACTTCATCGTCCATACGCATGATCTGGACGTGAAGGTAATCGGTACCCAATTCAATGTCGATACCCGCAACCACCGGACAAGTGTTGTGCTGGACGAAGGCAAGGTACAGCTCAATCTTAACCAGGCCCGGACAGATACGTCTGTCATCCTGACCCCTGGCGAAGCTGCCGAATACACACTTAACAAAGGCGCTACCAAGGTTAAATCCTCGGCGTCTGCCAACCAGCATATTGGCGACTGGCGTTTTGGCTATTACAACTTCAACAAAACGACGCTTAAGGATGTGATCTCCTTGATTGAGGACAGGAACGATGTCCAAATCTTGCTAGACGATCAGTCACTATTGACCGAAACGATCACTGGCCGAGTGCCGAACAACAATTTGGACCAAGCGATGACATCCTTGGCCAAGCTGTTCAAGCTAGACTATCAGGTCAACGGCAAGCAGATCGTGCTGAAACGAAAGCCTACCCCTTAGTTGGGCCATTTGGTCGTAACGACCATCCCTCCATACGCTTATTCCGAATTCCTTGCTGGCGGGCTTTGTCTGCCCTATGGGTCTTCTATTGCCGATACTACCACAGCCCTACCAAATTATCCGAAAAATGAAGCGACAACTACACCTGAAGAGCAGCATCTTGAGCTGTCTTTTCTGCCTTGCAGTCCATGCAGGTGCCCAAGCGTCGAGCAGCCAAGTCATCCCCTCCATCGTGGTGGCGCAAAACAGCCAAAAGGCTAAGGTAGCACTCACCAAAGCTTTCCAAAGTCTCCAGAACAGGTTTAACGTTTCATTCCTGTTCAAGGACAATGACCTATCTGGCAAAGAGCTCTCTGCCGAGCTGCTAGAAGGGCGTGACCTGAATACCATCTTGAGTGCTGTCGCTCGGGAGACAGGAATCAGGATAGAGCAATCGGGCCAAACTGTCTTTACGGTATCGTCAGAAATACCGAATAGCACCACATCAGCCCCTAACCCTAGCAATCAAGCCTCGACCGAAACCCCGACAAGCGCAAGCTCGGCCAAAGATTTGGTCAAAGTCAAAGGAACGGTCAAGGACGAAGTTGGCGAACCTGTACCGGGTGCAACTGTAACGGTCAAATCGACCCAGAAAACAGTGGTGACGGACACAGAGGGCAATTTCAGTGTCGATGCTGAGGAGACAGACATCTTGACGATCAAGTTCCTAGGTTACGAACCACAAGAAATCCCTGTTGCAGGCCGCAGCTCAATCAGTGTGGATCTCAAACCATCCTTATTGTTAACAGGAGAGGTAGTTGTAGTGGGTTACGGTACCAAGACCCGCAAAGAGGTCAGCAGCTCCATATCTTCTGTCGGTAGCAAAGAGATCACCGCAACCCCAGTAGCCGATGCAGCACAAGCTCTCCAAGGTCGTGTAGCTGGGGTCCAGATCATCCAGAACTCAGGTGCGCCTGGTGGTACGGGTGGTACTTCTATCCGGATCCGTGGTATATCGTCAGTGACGGGCTCTAACAACCCATTAATCGTCCTGGATGGTTTCCCGTTGCCAGACCAAACCTCAGACAATATCCTGAACAGCATCAACCCGAACGACATCGAGAGCATTGACGTGCTTAAGGATGCGGCAGCTGCTTCCATCTATGGGGTGCGTGGTAGCAATGGTGTGGTCATGATCACGACCAAACGTGGCAAAGAAGGCAAGATGAGCATCAACTTCGACGCTTATCGTGGCCTTCAGTCGGCTTGGAACTTGCCAAAGATGTTAGATGCCAAAGAGTATGCTGTCATCAATAGCGAGGCCAGGATTGCGAGTGGGCTAGCCCCGCTCAACAAACTATCAGACCCAAATCAAGTGCAAGAGCAATATGGCAAAGGCACAGATTGGCTGGACGAAATCTTTAGGTCTGCCGCAATGACCAACTATGCCCTCACGATTGGTGGTGGGACAGACAAAGCGCGTTATTCGGTGTCAGGTGGGTATTTCCAACAAGATGGTATCGTGCGTGGTACGGACTTCGAGCGTTATTCCTTGCGGTTCAATGGTGATATCCAGGCCAGCAAAAAACTCAAGATCGGTAACAGCATTACGATGAGCCGCACGATCGAAACGCCTAAAAACACCTACGATCCGTTCAATAGCTTGCTGCTCCTCGCTGTAGCCTCTCCACCGACTGTACGCCCTTACAACCCAGACGGTAGCTATGCTGGTGGCAATGGCCAGACAGACGGTTTTAACGAACCAAACCCAATCTATGACATCAATGTGCCGCAAACGACCAATACCCGTTTCCGGACCATTGCCTCTGTCTTTGCAGAATACGAAATCATCACGGGCCTTAGCGCTAGGGTAAACTTTGGCCTCGACTTCGTGATGCAAAACATCCGGACTTGGAGTCCAGCAACACCATCAACTGGTGGCCGTCCGATCTCGATCACGGGCTTTGTGGACAACATCAACTACAACCCGAGCTATTTGGGCGAATTCACGCTGAACTACAAAAACTCATGGGGTGACCATAACTTTAATGCCTTGGCTGGCTATACGGCCCAAGATAATAACTACAACACCCTAGGTGCTGGCCGCAATGGCTATGTTCGTCAAGATATGCGTGTTCTAGATGACGCGGCCATCGTGCCACAGAACCTGACCCAGACCTATAACTATGGCGGTTATGGCACAGCGCGGCTGCTGTCCTACATCGGCCGGGTGGGATATGACTACAAAGGCAAATATGTATTTTCGTTCAGCTTGCGTCAAGACGGATCATCGAACTTTGGACCTGGCAACAAATATGCCTTGTTCCCGTCGGCCTCAGCTGCTTGGAACGTGTCTGACGAGCCCTTTATGGAAGCTTTGCCAGTGGTTAGCAACCTGAAAGTGCGTGCTAGCATTGGTCAGACAGGCAACCAAAACGTAGCGGCATTTGCCTACCTACAACGCGTCAATACAGGCATTCAGTATCCGTTTGGCAACAGTAGCGGTAGTGGCGGCGCCAACTCGGCCGCTGCACCAACTGCTACCAAAAATGCAGATATCCGTTGGGAGAAAAACCAACAAGCTAACCTTGGCATCGACTTTGGCCTCTGGCGCAACAAGGTCAGCGTCTCCGTTGACCTTTATGACCGCCGCTCGCAAGACTTGATCTTCTTGGTCAACCCAACTGCTACGTCTGGTACATACGAAAGCTCACCAGTCAACACAGGTACGATGGTCAACCAAGGTGTTGATCTGACCCTTACAACAGTGAACACAGGAGACAACTCGCCTGTGCGTTGGTCATCCACGCTGATCCTATCTACGTTCCAGAACAAAGTGACCGACCTGGGCCTTAGCGCTCCGATCTTTAGCAACTTTAGCCGCATCAGCGGTGGTGGCCTACGGGTGGATGCTGGTAGCCCTGTTAACTACTTCTACGGATATGAGGCGGAAGGTATCTTCCAAACACGCGAAGAAATTGCCAACCATGCCGTCCAGACCCCAGGCACCAATCCTGCTAGCAGCACATCCCCTGGTGACATCAAATTCAAGGACCAAAATGGTGATGGTATCATCAACGACCAAGACCGTGTGAACCTCGGCAACTCGATCCCGAACTTTACGTTTGGCTTCACGAATACCGTTAACTACAAATGGTTCGAGCTAAGTGTGTTCCTGCAAGGGTCTAGCGGCAACAAAGTGCTCAACTTCACCCGCTGGTACACCGAAGGTGGCGTGGCCAATGGCAACTTTAGCCAAGCAACCTTGAACCGCTGGACCGGACCAGGCACCAGCAACGATATGCCACGCATGGTCCAGTCAGATCCGAACCAAAACAACCGCGTGTCATCCCGCTTCGTCGAGGATGCGTCCTACCTAAGGGTCAAGAACATTAAGCTATCGTTTACGCTACCTGCCACCTGGACAAAAGCCGTCACTGCGACCAATATCCGTATCTATGGCTCGTGCCAGAATGCCCTTACTTTCACCAATTATACAGGCTTTGACCCCGAAGTGGGTGGCGGTGTGGACTTTGGTTTTTACCCACAAGCACGGACTTGGCTTGGTGGTCTCACCTTCGATTTCTAGGCCCAACCAGGCTAGGTGGTCAGCCCTAGCATCTGCTGACTGACCGCCAAAAAAACTAACACCAATCCCCAAAAGCTACTAAATGAAAACGTTCAAAACAGTTGGGCTTGCCGCCGTGGTGCTGCTGATGTTTGGTTGCCAGAAAGACTTTCTGGACTTGAAACCCAACAACACAATCACAGACGAAAACTTTTATCAAACAGAGGCCGACGCGGTCAATGCGACGAACGCTGTATACTCGCCTGCACAGGGCCTATACAACGGTGCTGCCTGGCAGATGCTAGACATCATGTCCGACAACTCGGACAAAGGTGGTGGTGGTGCCAATGACGGTGCCGAAGTCTATGAGCTGGACAACTTCACGCTGACTTCGTTCAACCCGATGGTCAACACCTACTACACCCAATGTTACCAAGGTATCCAGCGGGCGAACATCGTCTTGGCTAAGGTACCTGGCATCTCTGGCATGAACGAAGATATCCGGAAACGCTGCCTAGGCGAAGCCCGTTTCTTACGTGGATGGTATTACTACATGCTGGTTCGGATCTTTGGCGACGTGCCATTGTACACGGCCCCTATCACACTTGCAGAGTCTTACAACATCGGCAGGACGAGCAAAACGGTGGTCTATGACACGATCATCGGGGACTTTACCCAAGCGGCCAAGTTGTTGCCAACCAGCCGCTACTTTGGCGACAATGCTGGCAGGGTCAACAAGTGGGCAGCACTCGGTATGCAAGCCAGTGCCTATCTCACGATGGGTGACAAAGCTAAGGCAGCTGAAAAAGCCCTAGAGGTTATCAACTCGGGGGTTTATACCCTCAATAGGTACTATGGCGATAACTTCAACGTGGACAAAGAGAATGGTCCTGAGTCATTGTTTGAGGTTCAGTACCGTAACGGTGGCCAACAGTGGAACTTTTATGGCCAAGGCAACGTGATCAACTGTTTCTTCGGACCACGTGCCCAGAACATTGTGCAGTCGTCTGGCTACGGATTTAACGTGCCAACCAACGAGTTCGTGAGCAATTATGAGCGTGACGGTAGTGGCACGATCATCGACACAATGCGTCGGAATGTTACACTTTGGGCCCCTGGGGATAAGTTTGGCAGCTATACCCAGCCAAGCAGCCTCGAAGGATCGCCTAGTGGATACAACGTCCGTAAATACTTTGTGCCAGCAACAAACACCAATGCTGATGCTGGTGGCTGGAGCTGTGCCATTAATGTGCCAGTGCTACGGTATGCTGAAGTCTTGTTGATTGCAGCTGAGGCTCTCGGCAGCGGTGCTGGCGAGCGGTATGCGAATGACGTTCGGTCAAGGGCGCGCCTAGGCCCTATGCCAGGTGGCCTATCGGCATCAGATTACCTAGAGGCAATTTATAGGGAGCGCCGCATAGAACTGGCCTTTGAGTGCAACCGTTGGTTTGACCTATTGCGTCATCCAGACCCGACTTACATGGTCCGGAAGATGCAGGCCACAGGCCGCAACGCCCAAGAAAAACACAAGCTGATGCCGCTGCCGCAAGCTGAACGCGACAAAAATCCGAACCTGTCCCAGAACCCAGGCTATTAATCCCACGACTGACACCAACGACCATGACCAATCGACTAAAATACCTACCCCTCTTGGTTGCCGGCTTGGCCATCATGCTTGGGGCCTGCAAAAAGGATGATCCATCGCTCAAGGGCTCGGCCTCTGAGGCCGACTTTGCCTTCACGGTGCAGCGCATGCCTGGTGGTGACACCTTGCCATACGTTAGCCGGGTAACCTTCAGCAACAACACGAAGGACGCCTTTAGCTACCTCTGGGACTTTGGGGATAACACAACCTCGTCGGAGGCTTCGCCGATACATACATACAACGTAGCCAATATCTATACTGTCAGCCTGACGAGTGTAGGAGCCGGTGGTAACAACAAAACCACCCGTTCTATCTCGATCGATGGGGCTTGTGCCTACCCACAATATGCCGCGCTAACAGGTTGTGCTAGCCGCCGCTGGTCAATGAGTCCAGTCAATGATGCGATCAAGATTATGTCAGCCGATGGGCAGCAGACGTTCTATAGCGGCGCTGCAACACCATGCCAAACGGACGATATCTATGCCTTCTTTGCAGATGGAACACTAGGCTATGATGCCAAAGGTGGTACTTTCTTGGCTAACGAAGGTCCTGCGCCTTATTCGTGCCAAGCTGCCAAGACGAACGCCAAGAAGTTTTACCTGATCAAGAACGGTACTGGCAACCCACGCATCGTACTGGATAGCAATAACGCTGGCCGCCGCCCTTTTTTGGGCACTACGGACAAAGTTGTTGGCAACTCGTACGAGGTGCTGAGTGTATCAACCAGCGACATGACAGTTCAGGGAACCTTGATGGATGGCTCCATAATCCGGATGAAATTCATCAATGGGTTTGACATTAACGCCATCAAACTATACCTGACTGGTGGTAGCCGCCGGACTTGGATGCTGGACACCATGGGTGGTGCCAATGCCATCACGGCAGGGCTAGAAGCCAACCCGACACAGTATTTTGGCGGTGGCCCGCTTGCTCCTTGCCAAAAAGATGATTGGTACACCTTTACCCAGACTGACTCAGTTTATGTCAACTGCAATGGTAGCACCTTGTTGCCACCGTCCTACAGCTGTGGTGCGGACAAAAGCTTCAACAAGAACTTTACGTTCGGCACGATCGTGGGGAGTGTGGCAGGCCTAGCGCAGTTTAGCCTGCCTAGCAATGACCCTAACTTCTGGATTGGTGTGTTTGACCGCTCGCCCGAGAACGTCTATCGGATCTTATCTATCGATAACCAATCGATGGTCATACGGTCTGGCAATGGTAGTGGCGTCGTTCATGACATGAAATTCAAGATCAAAAACTAAACCAGTAACATCTCCTTTAGCTTTGCCATGACTTACCAAGAAACCAAAACAAGGATGATCCCTTTCCTACTTCCGTTGGCCCTTATTGCTTCCCTGATCAGCAGCAGCTGTACTGAAAAGGACAAAGTGGTGAGCACAACCCCTGTTGTGTCCACGAGTGACAAGGGTTGGACCTTCGAGACGACACCGGTCTTTGCAGACGAGTTCGACTATGTTGGGAAGCCCAACACGGCCAAATGGGGATATGACGTCGGCGGTAGCGGCTGGGGGAACAACGAAAAAGAGTTCTATACAGCGGCTGGTGCCAATGCTGATGTGTCCAATGGTGTCCTGACGATCGAGGCGCGGCGCGAAAACATGGGCGGCATGGAATACACCTCCTGCCGCATGGTAACGCGAAACAAAGCTGACTATACCTATGGTCGTTTTGAGGCCAAGATCAAGCTACCAAATGGCCGTGGCCTTTGGCCTGCCTTCTGGATGTTGCCCACCGATTCTGAATATGGCAACTGGCCTAAATCGGGCGAGATCGACATCATGGAGCAAGTAGGTTACGAGCCGCTCAAGATCCACCAAAGTGTCCATACCGAGGCCTTTAACCACACCATCGGCACGCAAAAAACAGCGAGCACTGATGTTTCGTCGGCTACGTCTGCCTTCCAGATTTATCGAGTGGACTGGACTCCGTACGCTGTTCGTGGCTATGTAAACGATGTCAAAGTGTTTGAGTTCGTAAACAATGGTGGCTATGCCAAGTGGCCATTTGACAAAAAATTCCACATCCTGCTCAATATTGCCGTTGGTGGTAACTGGGGCGGTGTAAACGGCATCGACAATGCGGCCTTCCCAGCACAGATGCAGGTGGACTATGTCCGTGTCTATCGGATGATAGAGAAATAATATCTGGGCCCATCTGGCCGTACGACGCTATTCCATTTAATGAGCCAAGTACCCACATTTTGACAAGCTCCGAGTGTGGGTATTTTGGTTTGTTGACCGTCCTGATATCATCATTACTGATTCTAATCCAGAAGATCAATGTCAATCACTTCATTGGCGCTAGGGAACGTGCGCCACAAAAAACGCAGTACAAACCTGAATGTAATGTTGGCAAAAGCGCTCGGGCAGGCCCTTGGTTTGGTAGCCTGCCTAGCGTTTCCGACGTGGGTCTGGGCACAAACTGGCAACATAAGCAACACGGCAACTGATGCCCAAGTGGAAGCACTATTGCGGCAGATGACTATCGAGGAAAAAATCGGCCAGATGACACAGATTACGATGGGTGTCTTTGTCGATAATACCAAAAAAGAAATGGTCCTGAAGCCTGAAGGCCTCAGGAAAGCGATCCTAGAGTACAAAGTTGGCTCTATCCTGAACAATGCGCAAGACCATGCGCAAACGGTGCAGGAGTGGCACACAATCATCAAAACGATCCAAGATATCGCAACCAAAGAAGGTCGGCTAAAGGTGCCTGTGCTTTACGGGGTCGATGCCATCCATGGGGCGACTTATATCAGCAATAGTGTGCTGTTTCCGCAGCAGCTCGGCATTGGCTGTGCCCGCAACCGGACATTTGCCCAACAGATGGGTCGCATCACGGCAGCCAGCACAAGGGCCTCAGGTGTGAGGTGGAACTTCGCCCCCGTACTGGATGTAGCCCGAAGCCCGCTGTGGTCACGTTTCCCAGAGACTTTTGGCGAAAGTACCTATCTGGTACGTGAGCTCGGTGTTGCCAATATTGTGGCAGCGCAAGGTGGCAATGTGGCCAACCCAACATCAGTGGCAGCCTGCATGAAACACTTTTTGGGCTACAGCGCCACCAACTCGGGCAAGGACCGCACAACAGCATCTTTGTCAGAGCGGGATATGCGTGAGACATTTTTGCCACCTTTTAGGGCGGCAGTCCGCGCTGGTGCCAAGACAGTTATGATCAATAGTGGAGATCTGAACGGTATCCCCGTGCATGCCAACAAACGCATCCTGACTGACTTGCTCCGGACCGAACTGGGCTTCGAAGGCTTAGCGGTGACCGACTGGGAGGACATCGTGAAGCTGAACACCCGCCATAAGGTTGCACCTACGCTCAAAGAAGCCGTCTTGATGGCCATCGAGGCAGGTGTGGATATGAGCATGGTGCCGTACGACTACAACTTCTGCATCCTGATGGCGGAGCTGGTCAAAGAAGGCAAAATCACCGAAACGCGGCTGGACTTATCCGTTCGGCGGATCCTCAAGCTCAAATATGAGCTTGGCCTGATGACCAATGCCTACCCTGAGCCAGTTGCAATGCCGAACCTCTATCCTAAGGAGGCAGAGGCAATCAGCCTAAATGCTGCACGTGAGGCCCTAGTGCTGCTCAAAAACGATAACAACACCTTGCCAATCCCGACAGGCAAAAAGGTCTTGGTCGTGGGCCCAACGGCTGATCATCTACCTTCCTTACATGGTAGCTGGTCCTACACTTGGCAGGGCACAGATGTGAGTCAATACCCAACCTCTACCAAGTCCATCTTGGCGGCTATGAGGCTCAAGTTTGGTGCACAAAACGTGAGTTATCTACAAGGTGCTGATCTTAAAGACAAAGAAAAGAACACCAGTGTTGAGCTCTTGAAAGCTGCTCAAACTGCGGACTACATGGTGGTCTGCCTTGGTGAGGATGGCTATGCTGAGATCCCGGGCAACATCAATGACCTCAACTTGCCGATGGTGCAGACCAACCTTGTAAGGACCCTAGCAGAAACCAAAAAACCGATTGTCTTGGTCTTGGCCGAAGGTCGCCCAAGGGTGTTTTCGGCGGTGGAGCCAATGGTAAAGTCTGTTGTGTTTGCTCCTCAGCCTGGGACGATGGGTGGTGTGGCTATTGCGGAGTTGCTAGCTGGTGATCTCAACCCTAGTGGGCGGTTATCGTTCAGCTACCCTAAGCACCCGAACGACCTACTGACGCATGATGCCCGCATTGCGGATGTGATGCCTGAAAGCAATAACCTATCTGCCCCTGGGCAGGTGGCACAGTATCAACCCCTCTACCCTTTTGGTGCTGGTATGAGCTATTCTACCTTCGCCTATGGTGAGGTCAAACTGTCCAAAACCAGTCTCAAAGCAGCTGATGACTCGGTCCTGATCACTGTCAAGGTGACCAACAAAAGCACACGTGCTGCAAAACATGCCCTTGACCTGATGGTCTCAGACGTATATGCCTCGGTTATCCCGGCCTATCGCCTGCACAAGGGATTCATCAAACAAGACCTGATGCCCGGTGAGACGAAGGACTATGTCTTTACGCTCAGGGCCGAAGACCTTTCTGTTGTCAACATCGAGAACAAAACCGTTGTAGAACCCGGTGAGTTCAGGGTCTTTGTTGCCGACAAGGAAGTACGATTGGACGTTATCCGATAAATCGTTTAGTAACAATTGGGTGTTTTTCTGTAAAAGGATGCGAGGGTCTCTCCCGCATCCTTTTTGTTTATTTGGCAACAAATATGCGGAATAAGCTCAACAACGTATTGCTAGATTGCTGTTTGTAAACCGCTCCAGATACTAGTCAGCTGGTTGCATGAGGCGGTCCAGGATCTCGGTGGCGGCTAGGGCGATGACCGTGCCTGGGCCATAGATACCTGCCACGCCTGCCTCGTACAAGAAGTTATAGTCTTGTGGCGGAATCACCCCGCCGACAATGACCAAGATGTCTGGCCTGCCGATCTCAGCCAAGGCTTTGATCAGGGCGGGAACCAAGGTTTTGTGACCAGCAGCTAGGCTACTGACCCCCACAAGGTGGACGTCGTTTTCCATGGCTTGGCGGGCAACTTCGTCTGGGGTTTGGAACAAGGGCCCCATATCCACATCAAAGCCTAGGTCGGCAAAGCTGGTCGCGATGACTTTGGCACCACGGTCATGCCCGTCTTGTCCCATCTTAGCGACCAATATGCGTGGGCGACGGCCATCCATTGCGGCAAATTCATCGGCTTTTTGCCTCGCCAGTCCGAAGGCCTCATTGTCCGAAATCTCGGCACTATAGACCCCAGATATGGCCCTGATCACAGCCCGATGTCTGCCCCAAACGGCCTCTAGCGCATTGCTGATCTCGCCCAAAGTGGCACGCAGTTTGGCGGCCTCAACGGCTAGGGTTAGGAGGTTTTGGTCATGGGTCGGAGTGGTGGTGAGGGCGGCTGAAGCGGTCAGGGCGGCTAAGGCAGCTTGCACCTTGGCCTCATCCCGACTGGCACGAACGGCGGCCAGTTGATCCACCTGTTGTTGACGCACTTGATCGTTATCAATTTCAAGGGTGGCCATGGCTGTCTCACTTGGTAAGCGGAATTTGTTGACCCCGATGATGTTATCCTTGCCGCTGTCGATGCGGGCTTGTTTGCGGGCTGCTGCCTCCTCGATGCGCATTTTGGGCAGCCCTGTCTCGATGGCCTTGGTCATCCCACCAAGCTCTTCCACTTCCTGAATCAGCGCCCAAGCCTTCTGGACCAGCTCATCGGTCAGCGACTCGACATAATAGCTGCCAGCCCATGGGTCAATGGCGTGGGTGATGCCTGTCTCGTGCTGGAGGTAAAGCTGGGTATTGCGGGCGATGCGGGCCGAAAAGTCAGTCGGCAGGGCGATGGCCTCGTCTAGCGCATTGGTATGCAAGCTTTGGGTATGACCCATGGCAGCGGCCAATGCCTCGACACAGGTGCGGGCTACGTTGTTATAGGGGTCTTGCTCGGTTAGGCTCCATCCGCTGGTCTGGCAATGGGTGCGTAGGGAAAGGCTCTTGGGGTTGTCGGTGCCGAAGCCCTTGACAATTTTGGCCCAAAGCAAGCGGCCAGCTCGCAGCTTCGCGATCTCCATAAAATGGTTCATCCCGATGGCCCAAAAGAAACTCAGTCGTGGGGCAAACTCATCAATCTGCATACCTGCCGCTAGGCCCGTCCGGATGTATTCGATGCCATCGGCCAAAGTATAGGCCAGCTCGATGTCAGCCGTGCCGCCCGCCTCATGGATGTGGTAACCACTAATGCTGATGCTATTGAACTTGGGCATCTGGCGGCTGGTGAACGCAAAAATATCGCTAATGATGCGCATGCTAGCCGCTGGCGGGTAGATGTAGGTATTGCGCACCATGAACTCCTTCAGGATGTCGTTCTGGATGGTGCCGCTGAGTTGGCCCATGTCCACCCCCTGCTCGGCAGCGGCCACAATGTAGAAGGCCAAAACGGGCAATACGGCTCCGTTCATGGTCATGGAGACGGACATTTGGTCCAGCGGAATCTGGTCAAACAGGACCTTCATGTCCTCGACGGTGTCAATGGCGACGCCAGCCTTGCCGACATCGCCTGTTACGCGTGGGTGGTCGGAGTCGTAGCCCCGATGGGTTGGCAAATCGAAGGCAACGCTGAGGCCCTTTTGCCCTGCTGCCAAGTTCCGCCGATAGAAGGCATTGGAGGCGGTGGCGGTGCTGAACCCTGCATATTGGCGGATTGTCCAGGGCTGGGTGGTGTACATCGGTGCGTAAGGCCCACCCAAAAAGGGCGCCACACCCGGGCCGAAGCCTAAGTGCCCACAGGTGCTCAGATCAGCAGCGGTGTAAGATGCCTTTAGGGTAATGCCCTCGGCAGTGGTATGGGTAGTGGACGCTACAACAGGCTGATAGGCGGTGCTGGTAGCATAACCGAAGGGCAGCTGGGTAAAGTCTGGCTTCATGGTGGTGTCGGGGTTGGTGTAAAAGTAACCCAGAGGTAGCCTAGAGGGCTATAAGCATGGCCCTAGACCAAGCTACCACGGATTATGAAGCTAAAGGTAAGGCCATCAGATTAAGAAATGATCAGGTACTGACTACAAAATGTTGCATACTAAACACATACCTAATTAAACAAATAGGAATCATCAAGCATACTTGGGCCAAAATCCAAAAGAGTGTCATCAATAATCCAGATATAGTCTTGGAACATACGAGGTTGGCCAGGGAAATAATAGTGCGTATGCGCATACAACATACTGATGATTGATTGCATATACGTTAACTGAAATTTTCTTTGATTAGGATCAACTCGATAAAAATCCTTAACAACGAATACCACAGCAGACAATGGCTGCTTTACACCCGATACTTCTAGCACAGGTAAATATTTAAGGAACTGGCGAAACCACGTCTCCAGTCCCATTTTGTTACCACCCATCTGAAGATAGACGCCCAGCCAAGCTATAACATCATCTATCGAGCGTGAAGACAATACACCAATGGATTTTGCGCTTGGATTCCCGCGCATAACGGCTGGATGATGAAAATACACGTGGCTTTTGGCATTGACGCTAAATATTGGATATGATGGGTTACCATCCAAACCCAGCAGTAATTCATCTAATAATTTCGATGCCATAAATACCAAATTTGGCTGGAGGTTGATTTTCATAAACAAGTTGGGGATTAAGACTTAGATAAAATTACAAAAACACGCTCTTTACAATAGTCTACCATATAGGTATACTTATAAAGATTATTCCCTTTTTCGGGTGGCCAACTTAGCTCATTTGCAACAATAGAATGAAGTCCTCGATGAGCAAACCAAAAAGACATCAAACTAAATGATTCCTTAACCCCATCTGGATATAAATGCGCAAATGGCTCCCAATTTTGAACTTTGAAAACAACATAGTCTGGACGATCTGATTCTTCACTTAGGGCGAATGCACCGAAAAGCAATTCGAGGGCATCCATACAAAAACTTCGGTCACCAATCGTAAAAACATTGTATACAAACGCCTGGAGCTGTTGGTGGAGACCAATTAGGTTGTTCCAGTCAAGATCTGGGGTAACCAAACAATCAACCGCCACCATCATCGCCTTGGCATGTTTTCGTTTAATGGTGTCAACTACTAGGTTGGCCACTAGTGGTGACGCTATCATCGTGTTGCGAGAGATGTTGAGTTGCATGGGATCAAAGGTAGGAATACAACACAAAACTTACAACCCAAGCCCCTTACCTAGGCACATAAACCTCTGGTGGGCGCAGGCCTGCGTTGATGGAGTCTAGGCGGGCTTTCCATTTACGGAAGGGGTGCCAGTAGTTTATTGCTTGGTTGACATTAAATGGTGGGATGGTCGCTATATAGGGCTTGAAAGGCCCAACAAACCTAGTTTGGCCAGTTGACTTGATACGATTATATGATAATGCTTGGTAAGACATGTCTGGGATACTAATGAAAATAGACTTATTAACTGTATCAATTTTGAGTAGCCGACGATCAAAACCTCCCTCACCAATTATTCGACCTATTAAGTCGCCTCGTTCAAGTTGACTGCAAATGATCGTATCATGATTAACATAATAGATCCCCCCACTTTGTAAATACCCAGTTGAAACCTTCATCAATGTATCCGGATCTAACTTGAAGTGAGGCGCAAACCTAGTTCGCTTAGAAAGGAAAACGTCAATTGAATCATGCAATATTTTATCAGGCAAGGTTTCCCCGCAATAATGAATAAACCCATATCTTTCAAAGGTGTTATTCGGATAAAACACCAAAATAGAGGTTGTATATAGCACTGGACAGTTTATCCTGAGCGAATCACGTCTAGGCGCATCTACCATAATAAAACAACTATTATGGAGCCAATTAGGATGAACAGTCTCCTGACGTTCTAATTTTAGAAAAAAGCGGTCAATTTGGGCGTAGTAAATCTCACGCTCGCAACCAAAACAAGCTAAAGCAAATATCGCTACAATTAAAATTGTGGTTCTCATCGGAAGTAAAGGCTAAAGGTGGTGAAGTGGGCTAATCACACTAGGACCAAAATTGATACTATGGGCATCAATGACAAAAAGGTAATCGCGAAATACCTTTGACTGATTCGGAATGTCAAAACGGGTGTGGGCATAGCATATTTTGGCCAAAGAGAGGAGGTATCCTAGAGCAAAACCGCCTATCTCGTTGGGATAATTATGGACACCATGTACTTCCAAAGTAAGGCAATCAAGCGGTGTGACCTGACCATCAGGATCACGCAGCAAATTGGCTAAGGCATTACAAAAATCAGCGAACCAACTTTCTATATGGATTTGATAGGAGCCTTGTGCCAAATAACTTAACAATTGGTTGATAATGCCCTCAAGCGCTTCTAGCTCCGCTGCTGGTAAACTTCTACAAATCTGGGCATTTGCCCAATCTTGCCCCATTGATACATACTTAGTGCCGAGCCTAAGCTGCAAAATAAGGGTACCTGGTTTGCTAACTAGCTTTAGTTTGCGGTATGGCGACCAAAGCGGCTGGAAAAAGATGACATTTGGAGGAAGATCTAACAACATATAAAACTAATTAGGATACAGATAAGATTACCAAATAACGAGCATGCCAATATTGGACCGTGCGGAGTAAATCTACGGCGAACTGCGGGTTTTCTTCATCACGATCCGCAAGGCCGCAAATGGTCTTTGCACTAAAATAACTCATAAAATAGGACAAGAGCGACGTTGTGGCTGGTGTGGTGTCTGGATAGTACCAAAAGTAAGGTTCCCAATTCTTAACCTTGATCACAAGATAATCGGGTACGGGATCAAACTTATGCAGTGCAAAATTAACGAGTATATCCTCTAGGCAATTAACGCTTTGGTCACGAAACTCACCATCAGCAACAAAGACTTCTGACACAAACCAATCTATGTACTCATCAAGTGTGGTTACTTTCCTATAATCCTTAAACCGAGGTTTGTGGCAATCCACCTCCACCGACAGCAGGTCAGGATAGTCTTGTTTTAGCGCCTCGAGCAACATACCTTCTGCAAAGGGGCTGGCCATGATGGTGTTATGTGAGATATTTAGCTGCATTGGCTCAAAGGTAGGGAAAATCACAAATGTACATCCCTTATAACCCAGCCGCCTACCTAGGCACATAAACCTCTGGTGGGCGCAGGCCAGCATTTATGGAGTCTAGGCGGGCTTTCCATTTGCGGAAAGGGTGCCAGTAGTTGACGGGATCGGACTTATCATAAGGTGGCAGCTTGACTGGGAATGGGAGATAAGGGCCTTCTTTTTTTGTAGTTGGATCATGAATGGTACCAAAAGAATTACCACCAATATAATACCTTGGCACCTTCATATATAAAACTCTATATACGGTATCAACAATAAACTTCTCTTGATCAGAATAAATAACTCTGCTAAAGTTACCAATCGTTGAACCAGCATCTCGACTATTAGTAATTATGGTATTGGCCCGAAAATGGTACGTATTAAAATCAACATAGTCCCGTTTAACAATATGGAATGTGTCATTAACCAAGGGATGAGAATACCCTGAATTTGGTATGGGAGTGCGAGCAAGGATTTGGTTGATTTTTATTGACAATGTATCTCTAACCCTTTGATCATCAACACTTCCGAATAATGTAAACCAAGTGCCACCCCATGTATTATTCGAGTAAAATATATAAGCATCAACGACAAAATACGGCGGCTCTTCAGGCCTGATGCTATTAGTTACCTTTTCTACATGATACCAACAGTTTTCGGACAACCATGATGGGTGAGGACTTTCTGGCACATCAATCTTGAGTAAAAGGTTGTCTAGGCTTGCAGGCAGGTAATAGTTTTTGGTGCAGGCGGTGAGGGCCAATGAGAGACTGAACAAGGCCGAAATAACTATCGCACGCATCGTGGTGGCTGGTTGGTATTGGTTGGTTGGGCTAAGTTAGGAACACGGCATTTAATATACAACCCCTACCTAGGCACAAAAACCTCTGGGGATCCTACCGTTGCCTATGCAACACCAAATCCTAAACCACCACCTACGGATTGCCAATGTAATCTGGATTGACAATAGCAGAACCAAAATCCATATCACTAGAGTCAACAACAATCAAATAATCATCGAAAGCGGTGTTCTTGAAGTGTTGGCTATAGGTGGTATAGGCTGAAAACATCTGGGTCAAGACTTCCAGTAACTTAATGATCCTTACTTTTGCTTCTTTATCCAAATAGCTGAAACCCAAAAATCTAATAACCAATATTTTAATGGGGCGTTTGCCATTACTATCTTGAGTAAAATGGCGGTTTAGTAAATTACAAAAGCGGTTAAACCATACCTCAAAAACAGGTTCACTAAAGCCTAGAAAGCAATATACATTCAATACGTCAACGAACTCTTTTGCTGATTTGAGTTTATCTAAATAATTGACTGCTTGTGTCACATTCTTCTCTAGATATGGTCCAAAGTCAGGTAATTGAGCCCCTTGCAAGGTGATATCAAAAAGCAGAATATTACCATCGCTCATCTGGTTTGGCTGAACCAGAGGGAATAAAGGCAGTTCGGTAAATAGTAAATTTGGACCAAGGTCAATTATCATAACTTCGATTGCTAAAGTTTTGAAATAATAAGGAAAAACCTACCTCTAAGTGCAATGGCAACTTCGACTAATGATGGATAGTAATCATTGCCACGACCACTAACATCAGTAGCGATATCAAGGTTGGCCAATGCAAGATCATAGTCAAAAAGGTATGATAACATTGCAACGGCATCAAGCCTGCCAAGAGGATTAACCAAAA
>JAIXYP010000049.1 GCA_027490155.1 Cytophagaceae bacterium
GCATCAACTCCAAACCACCTAACAAGCTCCCCTTCCGTTGCCGATCCGTATATGGTGCGGGTGGTGTGGGACTGGCTAGGATCTTTGATCCCAAGCACCCCACCAGGCATACCTTGCTCCACCACCCTGTTGGTTTTGTCATTGCTGAAGATCGTCCGTTGGAAAGGTTGCCCTTGGTCAGATGCGATGCCGTTTTGGCCGGTGTAGTAGCCGACAGGTTTGTAACAACACCCTTGTTTTTGGAATGCCGCCAATGTGCCCAAGAGCACACACGAATCCTTTTAATCCGTCTAATCCGATGAATCCGAGTTCAGACAAGCACACACGAATCCCAAAAATCCGTCTAATCCGATGAATCCGAGTTCAGACAATTACACCTACCTCACCACCACCCGCCCAACAAAGGGCACTTTGCCATCTGCCACAGTGAGGCGATAGAGGTATAGCCCAGGGGCCAAACCAGTAAGGTCTAGGGCTTGTTCTGGCAGGATGGGGGCATCTAGGGCGAGGGAGCCAGCTGTGGTGTACAAACGTAATTGCCCTGGCCGATCTAAGCCACGGAACTGCACCTGCCCTGAGGTAGGATTGGGGAATGCAACGGGGGCTACCGATTGCGTTAACTCCCGAGGACCACCCAGCTCTGTAAGCGGGTCAAAAGGCCGACCGAAGTTGGCAATTTTGGTAAAGTAAAAATTCTGACCTGTGTAGGGCACTTGGAAAGCATCATCTATAAAGCCACATAAGACCGCACTTTGGTCTGGGTTGTAGGTGATTCCATATAGGTAGAGCTCATTGCTAGCTGGCAAGGCTGCAACTAAAATCCGCCAAAGACGTTGACCATTTGCATTAACTTTGGTCATATAAAAATCAACACTATTGCGTGCCTTCGATGTATATATTACACTCCCATCATCCATAATCCTGCATGGAATGCTGGAACCAGATCCGATTTCCGATATCAACCATTCTTGACTGTAGTCTGGTCTGAGTTTAGCAATGTAAAAATCAGGCGGCACCGTAGTATTAGCCAGTACACTGGTTTGGACCAATAGTCCACCATCAGGGCAGCGTTGCACAAAGTTAAAATAGGGCCCACCAGCCGTCGGCGGCACAAATAAGTTGCGGGTGCTATCCACAATCACCCCGTTAGAATCAACCACCATGCGCACCAAACGATTAGCCACAGAACCACCCAAAATAATTTTGCCATCTGCATCATTAAATGCTGCAAACTCTATTGGATTAGTGGAACCTGGATTGTAAACTTTTAGCCAGTCAAGGTAACCTTGAGGGGTGAAGCGAGCAAGGAACCAATCTAGGTTTGTGTTTGGGTAAATACGGCCTCTAACTGATTTTCCATAAACGATTAGGTCACCATTCTTGGCCTTGAACATACCAAATGGTTGGATTGGATAGCCTGGATCCTTAACAATTGTAGTACGTATGACGCTACCAGTTGAGTCTACTATTTGCAAGGCAAAACCTCCACGGTCAGCTGGATTAACAAAAGTTAAGGCTTCTGTAACAACTGCTAAGCTGCGACCATCTATTGGGACTACACCCCTACCATATCCTGCCAAGCCCAGTGGACGTGTCCAAAGCAAACGACCATCACTTCCAATCTTGACAACGTGCGAGCCATTGTAATCCAATGTTGAGATATTGACTGTAAACAATTGCCCGCCACCCACAGCATAATATGCAGAGGTGTCCAACCTGGTAATAGAAAATAAACGATCCGTGCTAGTTGAAACAGAATGAATCTTTGTCCAAACAACTTGTTGACAAGTTGATTGGTAACCTAACAGTGTCAACAAAAGCGCTATGAGGTATTTCATGGGGCCTTATTGTTTGATCAATTTATACGGGGTCGCTACTTGGTCAAAATACAGTAGGTAGAGCCCTGATGCCAAATTAGTTAGGTCTAACTCTAGTTTGGAACCTGAACTGACCTCAACAGTTTTTACCAATTGCCCAGTTACATCCCTAATCACTAGTTTGGAACTACTTAATGACTCTGGTACCTGTAAAGTCAACTTACCAGTCGTTGGATTAGGGTAGATCTGTATACCCTTCACTAACCAATCATCGTCAACTTTCGTAAGATTTGGAGCACCCATACGTACCAGTGGGAAATAGTTAATTGACGAATTTAAGGGGGTTAAGTCACAAATTTCCTTTTGGTCTGTGGTAGGGACTGTCGGTGCGTGTTGTGGGACATAACAGGACTTAGAGGAAGAATAGTCACTAATTGTGCTACTGTTAATAAAATTCTGTGGCAAAATAGGGTCTGACTTCACCTCTACAAACTCGTTCTGGTATGGATAATAATTAACAGGATTACCAGACAATTTTACAAACGAACTCCAGTTGGGAGGGCTCAACCAAAGTGGTAAAAAGTTCACGAAGTTCGGTGGATAAATATTAGCATCTTTATCAAATGGTGTCGTGGGCACCGCCATCCCACTCGCCAAAGGCCAGGCATTTCCACCAGGGAAGGTTGGGTTGGTGCCAGTACCAGTGCCCCCAATCCTATCTAAATAAAACTTCGTCTCTTGCCCAACGTACACCCCAGTCAGTGGTAGACCTGCCCATTTGGTACCTGGGGTCCGGAACAAGTTGCAGTTCAGCTCTAGTTTGGTGGTGACCAAATTTGGTACTGCAGAGCTTGCTGGCCCCACATAGATTGCCTCACGGTTATCCAAGAAGGTATTGCCTTTGATCTCATTCTCTCCTCCAAAGGTCAAAATGCCATGTTTCTGACCTGTGATGGTGTTGTTCAGAATCACCTGTTTGCCCATACCAAGGGTCCCGACGGAGGAGAGGAGGCCTTCGTTATCACCTGTGTTGGTGATGGTGTTGCCTTCCACCCGCATGTAGCCACGGGAGAAAATAGAAGGGGAATGAAACTCAAGATACTCATGCCCAAATACCGTAGGATTGGTACTACCCGTCATGATGTCATTCTGCTCCCTTAGGCGGTTGGCCTCGTCTTTGCCGTTGTTTGTGAAGGTGGAGTTCTTGACGATGGCGGAATAATCGCCAGGATCTTCAGAGGTTGCGTTGTAGTCAAAGATGGAGGCAAGGTGGATGTTGGTGAAACTACAGTCATAAACCTCAAGCGATGATTTGTAGTTATCTTCTACGGTAGTAAGGCTGAAATTGTAGATGATACCAAAATCAAGATTATTAAACGTGCATTGTGACACATTGAACCTGTCACCACCTGCAAAACTGTGCAGATTAAAGGCACCCGAGGATGATAACTTAATGCCTGCTTGACCATAATACCGCCCATACTCACCTAGAGCTCTTCGATTGCCAGCATTTCCAGGAGTGTTATTTACATTGTAAGCATCACTGAAAGGCAGTTTGCCTTCAATCCAGTTAAAGGAACAATTATGAATCCTACTCTCGAGTTGGAAAAACCTCACATCCAGATCAAGCGAAATATAATTGTTCTCAAAAATGGTATTGGTCAGGTCCAGAACAGCAGGAAGCTTTCGTTGACTCGTGTGGCCGTAAGTCCGCATTATAAATTGATCCCTAGGGTATATCCTTACAGCGCGTTCCGCATCTTGAATCACAGATTCTGTGATTGTGATAAACGACTCATGGCTGAATGGAACATCAATGCCTTGCCACATGCTGCCACAGGCTGATTTGAGTGTACAGGCTTCAATTGTTAACTTGGCAGTCTTACCACCTGGTTGCGCCCCATTTGGAATATCTTGTAACCTAATACCATGAAAATTGGCTGTATTAAATGTAGGCCTAGGGTAGGCTACTGGATTCTGGGGATCTATTGCTTCATAAGCAGATTCGCCAATGAAAATGATGGTGGCATTCTGCAACTTCAGATGACCACCGATAGCGACCTCGATTTTACCTTTGATGACTGTATTTTTAGAAATCAAGCGTGTTTCACCGCCTTGCACAATAATGTCTTGGTCTATTACTTCATAACCATCAGGTCTACTATCACGACAACAGGCAGTGTACTTGACTAACTTTATGGCCTCAAAAAAGCAACCATCATAAGTACCATTGATTTCAAAACGCAATTGATTAAGATCCGCTTCTTCAGGGTCTATTTGCACATTAAAGTTACCTCTACCCGTCGACACTATCTCTGATGCAATAAGCACGTTGTCTTTAATGCTATAGACTTTGACTTCCAAGTCAATTGGCAAGGCTGAAAGACTATTCCCACACATCATTGCATTAGTAAAATCCGTATTGACAGTGATTTCACGGTTTAGGCATTCATCCTGACCTTTTTCATCTAGCGATATTGTAAAGTCTGTAATAGCAACTTTCATCCAGTTGTTTTCTGGGAAGGTTTTTGTCAAACACGCAACTACAGTATTATCAAATTTCTCTACGAAACTAAAAACCACATTGCCACCGGCAGCCGCAAACCTATTTATTGCATAGTCTGACCAGACAAGGAAACCTGTAGAGGAAGTCAAGAATTGGTCCTCAATAATGTCACCATTTAGGTCAATTAGAGCAACCTTTGGTTTTAATAACGTATTATAGTAGTCCGAAAAATTCCCAAGACGATACATCATCATGTTTTGACCTGGGCCACTACAAGTTTTGCAATAGTTCAGTGGGGCAGATCCTCGTACAAAGATGTTATTTGCCCATTCAGCTTCGGATGCGTACTCGACGGTGATGTCTTTGATTGAGTATATCTGGATGTCTGTTACCTTATTGCTATTGGCAAAATCGGTATACTGGTACACACGGTTTGAAACCGTTTGCCCACCATTTGAGCCTAGGTTTACCGTAGTATTAGGACAGATATCTACACTATTGCTGCCCTTAATCGTACCATGATCGCAAGCGTTTGCCGGTAGTTTTTGGGTTAAGTCAATTGATGACCCTTCGCAAATCACGTGTTGAATGTTACAGTCTGCTCTGTAGATTACCTCAAAGTAAGTTGTACATGGCCCATGAGTGTAAGTGAGATAATAAGTTTCTGGGCCATTAGTTGGGGGAAAATAAAATCTCAGTGTGTTGGCACCGCTTTTAACGACGTTAGTGCTAGGGTTTAACAATTGCCAATTCCCTCCCACTCTTATATCGGTTGGTAGGACGAGCAGTTTACTATTCACATTTCCGAATTGGGACCAACATACGATTTGAGATGCACTAGCCAAGGAAGGGGCAAGATACATTTCAAAATAGGTAATATTACTACTTACTGTTTGCCCACCACCATTGGTTGCAGTATAAAACAGCCGATAGATTGCCGTCCTTTGTGTATTCATCTCGCTTCCGATTTCCGACACATTGTACGGGACAATTCCACTTGGATATACCCTGTAAAACTGCAAGTTTGAATATCCTGATGGCGGGTTCGTTACAAAAGAATTGCAGTAGGACCTAAGATCATTAGTGCTGGTAGAACAGTAGCTCTGGTTAAAGGTAAGGGCCAAATCGTCATCAAAATCAAAGAACCCAGTTGATATGATGTCACGTGCTACAATTGAAACCCCATCATAGGTACTATGAGTGATTTTTAGGGTATAGTATCCACTCGGTGCTACAATTAGTGGATCAATGGTCCCATCATGAAACTGAGGATTAAAGGCATAAGGATCTATTGCAAAGGAGGTAGGTGACCCAGTTGCACTAGTACCATAATACCATGTATAGGTTACAGCAAAATCTAATCTACTTGGGTTCACTCCTTCAACAAAATAACCACTCCGTGAGCCTCTATAGGTTGCTTTTGCGTTTGGTGCCTTGATCATTTTAACAGATTCAATCCCAGCTGCACGTAACGCGACACCATTTACGCCTAGTTGTGACCCCTCTTTAAAAACGCCAATTGTAAGCCAACTTCCACTTCCTAAAGGGCTTACGATTGTATGATTGAATGAAAAGTCTATTGAAATGGAAGCAGCACTCCGTGAAGAGGAGTTTTGTTTACCCTCAAATATTGGCCTCAACTCCATTCCATTACCATCTAATACATACCCTGCATTGGTAAATGCGGAAATTGTTGTCCCAGTAAGTAGGGGACGATCCTGCGTTAATACCATGCCCAATCCAAAGGAATTGGGGTTTAATATAACCCTGCCACTTACCGGATTGGTTGGCTTTACTGCAACAAATGATACTAAATACTCACCAGCTGGCAAAGAGTTATTAAGTTGTTGAGTTATAAAGTGACGCTCCGTGTCATTCCACTGCAACATCAAAACACCTTCTTGAGTAATATCATTTGTTGGATTGGAAAATCCTTCGATCCGGTAGTTATTGTTCGGTATATTTAATGCAGGATACCCTCCACTACCAATAGGTGATTGCCCGTGAAACAATAGTGGTCTATTTCTTTGGTTTAAGTATTCCCACCTGCAAACTTCAGTGGTAGAGTGATGTGTACTAAATAGATAGCTGATGCTAGGATACAGATAAGCAAAATCTAAGTTGCCATCATAAAAGTCGAACCCGTAATTATGGACAATGTTGCCATTCGATAAGTTCTCGAACTGCTGATCTGTAAGACAGTTGCTTGCAGCTGTTGACTTAATAGATTTGGCTGCACTTTCTGCACTTGCCAACGTCAAATACGCCCACGGCGCAAACCTAAAAGTAGGCGCAGCTCCAGACTTAATCACTGCAATATTTCCTCCAGACACAATTCCACAAACTCCCGTTACAGCCTGATTTAGGTTTACCTTGTCAGCGATGTAAGTACCCGTCACAGCACCGTTGTTGATCGTTAGGTCACCATTCACAATCCAGAATACGTCCTTGGCTCTTACCTTGTTGTTCTTGAATACATAGATAGAGTCAAGCGTAAGTTCACCATCCGCACGGATGATGGTACTGGTCAGCGTGTCGCCTTCGAGATTAAATACGAGGTTGTTGTAATGTCCTGGCGGAATTGAGGTAATCCCACTAGTTACATTTATGGTGTCTCGATTATTGACTGTTGTTACAATGTGGTCAGCAGCCAGTGCAAATTTGCTAGCCCTGTAGTCTAGGGCTGCCTGCAGCGCTTTGCGTCCGTCCAAATTATAGCTAGGATATAGGCTATCCGATGCTAAGCTGTCTGTAACCGCGCTGCCTATGTAGGTTGTATCATTAACCCCAAGTTGGGTGTCACTGGTCAAGCTACCACCAGCTAAGATGGCAAACTTGCTTGCTAAATTGAAATTTGGGTTGTAGGCAGATTGACCCCATGCAGTTAACCTATATGACTCTCCTTGAAACGTGATACCCCCAACGCTAAGCAATGAGCCACCAAAGGAGACATCCGTTCCAATAGTCCCAGTCCCTACTGTAATAGTCCCAACTAGAGACACGTTTGATATCGTGGCTACACCATAAATATTCCAGAATACATTTTGGCTCAAAACACCAGGCCCAAGTTTGACCTTCAGACCATTGAGCACAGCCTGGCCATTGACGTTAAAAATGAACACAGAGCTACTATCGCCTGTCAGCGTCAGCACTGCACTGATGCCAGAGGTGTCCACATTAGCATTCAGTCCGTTGGGGCAGGAACCGCTTGGTATGCCAACAGTGCTATCTGGTATTGCTGGATTATGCCCAATTACGTAAACACCGCCAGATAAGGTATGCACCCCAGCATAATGTTGTCCTAAATAGGTAGCCCCCGATCTGCCAGCCATATCAAGCCTTGCCGCTCGTAGGTCATCCATCGCATCCACCACCAATTGGCTGCTGCTCACTATCACCGAATCTTGGGGTGCAAAGTTGGCAGTCATGCCCGTTTTGCTGCTTGCTTTCCCCAAAAAGGCATTCGGCACCGTTGATCGGACGCTGTCACAAGCCAAAAGGGCAAACTCTCCTGCCTTGCTGAGTTGCGGCCTTGGGCTGCTCTGGGCCAAGGTGTAGGTGCTGGTGAAGAGTAAAACCATGGTAACTAACCAATAAAAAATCTTTGGGCTAGATACTGCCTTTAACAGGCTTGTGGCACGATGATTGATGGGTGTGGGTAGAGATATCATTGTTTTTGGGCTTTACAAAGAACTAGACAAAAGTGGCATGCGGTTATGAGTAATCCTACTCATCATGCAAAAATATTTTTGGTCTTGCGTATTGAGCGTCTGTGGGGCGATTTCAAGATGTTGGGGGCTAGTTTACTGGCTTTAAGCAACCACCCCCCCCTGCCACGTAACAAACCTATGTTGATAAGCTAGCATTTTGGGCTCTGAAGTGGCATCGTTGAGCTTGGTGCCAGCAACCCAGGCCTGGTTAACAAGCAAACTTGCATTGGTGCTCAGTTTTTGCTTATGGGTTTTACTCAGATTGACGGTTAATTGCTCAGCGCTCAGCTGTTTGTTGCCACCCACGTTTGAGCCATGCAATATGGTGGCGGATGGGATCCAGCCCATCATTGGCTTTATCGTTACACTCAACAGGACTTGTTGCCAACCGGCGTGTAAGTAAGGGTTGCCCGCCGTGTAATAGGCCGCATCCGTGCGTGTAAATGCTGCATCAACTTTCATCTTGGCGGCTGAATAGGTTGCACTAAGTGTGGTATGGAGCCCAGTATTCTGGTTGTTGGAGTACGAGCCCAATGTTATTGGCGTAAGTTGCCCTAAGTCATATTGCGTATTGCTAATGTATTGGTCTGCAGAAATCTGGACCCGTCGCAATACCTGCTGTTTAAGACTCATTCCCACAACCAAGTTGCGTTTCGGTATAATTGACCGAACCGAATCAATGGTCGCTGGAGGCAGGTCTAGAGGAATCTGGTATCCAGCCTGGTCGGCTGCATAGCTTATTCCTAACGAAATCACATCTTTTTGACCGTGTTTTAGGTCCAGACTTGCATACCCCAGACGAGTCTCGGGCGTTCGTAATAGGGATCTGTTATACCTCGCAACCCCAGCACCAGAAGATAAATTCACCTTGCCCAAGGAGGCACCAAAACCTATGCCATCAAGCGCAATGCCAAATACGAAGGCTCGATGTATCATGGGATAGTGTACACCTAAGCGGAAGTGACGGATTGAAAGGCCATTTTTCCAATCTGCTAATCCTGCCATTCGGGCTCTTAATGATTGCTGATGGGCTTTGAGTCGTTTTAATTGCTCGTATTGCTCCATCCGTTCTGGATAGTGCTTGGTCAGACTATCTCGCCGCTGACTAAGCGCCTTAATGTACGGATCAGACGTACCTACAAGTTTGTTAACCTCACCGCGTGGTTCGCCTTCAGTAACTGACTTTATTGTCTTTGTTGGCAGGTAGTCGGGGATACTATCGTTGGTTAAGATTGGGTTGGTATCTAAAATAGCCTTAGCGCTGCCTTTCAGACCTCCGCTTGGTGGGTTGAAAGCCATGCTACCGATACTATCCATAAATTTCGTTTGGCCCTTGGTAAGTACATGGTCCAATGTATCAAATACCTTCAATTGATTATACCCCACCTGCTGCTCAATCGCCTTAATTTGCCGCACTAGGCTTTGTTCTTTTTCGTACATCCACCGATTAAGATCTAGCTCCAAACTAATCCGATTGCTGGGTTGGCGCTCTGGGTTGTTTTCGTTACTCAGATTCCCAGATATGATCAACGGTACTGACAAGATCGACAATCTCATTCTGCCATCAAGTTTGTATAATGGCAAGGGTGCCTCTGTGATCAGTGTGCCCTCACGCTGGCCAAACCCAGTACTACTATTAAGCTCACCTTCTCTAAAGACTACCCACTTAGCTTTCAGGGTGTCAGCCATTTTACCGATGTTGTCCCTAGCTCCAGTCACAATATGTTTGCCCTTTACAAGACTTTGGGTCTTAACTGCGCCGGTGGCATCTTTAATAACTTGATTTCCAGATGATTTGTACTCCGGATCAGCTACTTGTGCTATTGTCCCAGTGCTCAGGGCCAGCAAAAAACCTAGTACTGCTGCAACCTTGTGTATCTTTAGCCACTCTTGCAACATGCCTTTTTTCAGTGATGCTATTCGATTAATGACGAGACGTAACAAAACAGGGATTTTTACATCACAATTCCTAGTGATCGGGGTTAATTTTCTGATTTCAACACTATGCACCTCAATTGCCTGCTACCATGTAGGCTGGCTTGACCTATGTATAGGAGGCACCAACCGTGGTATTGGCGAACCCAGAATTATTTTAGGTTTGAAAATATCAGAACCCCCTTGCCACCGTATCCAACCCCTCTAACAGGTTCGATAACGTGAAGCTTCCTTCTACTAGACCCTTGAGTGATCAAGGGTTTTTTATGGTCTTTTCTGGAGGTCTCATTTAGGCCTATATCTATGGCAATTAGATGCAGATCAGCGTACACTTAAAGTCCTGAGCAATCGGTAGTTTAATCGCTTCTATTTTTATGCCCTTAACCAGCCAGCCAGCGCATTGTCACGGTACGTACACGACATTGGGTAGTGTGTTGCCATTCTACTGAAGTGTATTTGGCTTATTTATAGGCAGTACCTGCGATTACGCCATTATTCTGTTTGCCGAAGCTAAAACTCGGTAATCATAGCCTAGATTTGAGACATTAGGAATTGTGATCTTGCAAATAGTGATAACATTTTCGTCCCGTGGTAAGTACGGAGCAATAATTGCCATGGTGCTCGGTTTATGGTTGGGGGCTGGCCTCTCGGTGGTAAATGCGCAGTGTCCATCTACATCTTGGAGTCAATCCTTAAACGATACGACCATATCTTGTGGAGACGGCATAGCGTTAGGTGTTTCTCTACCAAGTGTTTCTGGCAACGGCTATTAGGTCCGCTTGGGAGGCCAACGAACAACGCAGAGCTCAACAGGGCTTACTGGGACACCCTCTCCCATACCTCCAGACCAGGCCTATACACTATCGAGCTAGTTAGGATATTTAACAGACCTGCCTGCCGTAGGCTTTGCAGTTAATAGTCCTGTTGCGGGCATTAGTTACAAATTCCATGTTGGCCATAACAACCAGGAGGTTTATGCCAGCAGCGGTAAGTACACCTACCCAGCAATCACTGAGAGCGGGTCTGACCCCTATAACATTAGTTGCCTAGCTGTCGCCAATGGGTGTACCAGCGCAGCGGCTTCGCAGGTGGTTACTGCATTGCAGTTGCCGGACTTTTTGCCACTAATGGCGCTGACGGAACCACTGTATTTAATAACTGCTGCAATGCTGGCACTAGTACGAAATATGACATCGAACTTGAAGGGAGCTCTAGGACTAAAAGTACCAATAGCCAAGTTAGCATCAACTGGGTTGACGGTACTTCTATACTGACAGTAACGCCGAACTTTTTTGTTAGCAACCTAATCCCGAACGGCTACATTAATCGAGGACTTAATACAATCAGAATTACGCCAACAGGCACAAATGGCTGCGAAACAAGCAAGCGCTTCTAAGTTATTAATATTATTAACACTGTCTAGGATTCGATACAGAAATAGGACCTACTAGGTAAAATTGGCCTAGGTTAACGCATTTAGCTCTTTGTAGGCAGCAAAAGCATGCTTTCCAGCCTGGTCCTGCGCAAAAATTAGCAGACTCTGGCGTTGTGAGGCATGAAGTAATCTTGGTGAAGACTAGTTCAAAAATCACATAACTGCAAATTTACTTACGCCTAAATTAATTAAGTATAATTACCTTAAAGTCAAGATAATTACATCAGCTCCACATGGTAAAATCGGCCAAAACAAGGTAAAAAGAGCCCCAGATGTGTATTCTGATGTGTAATGCGACGCATTTTGTAGGAGCAAGGTTTCTATTTCAGTCCATGTATATCGCTTTTCTTACACGGCAATTGACCCTTCTACAAGAGCTTTAGATGTTTGCTATGTATTTTTATCAGAGTTGCAATTCTTTAAACCACCACTTAAATGACCTATTTATATAATATATATTCAGATTATTTCTCATTGCTGAGGAGGTTTTCCTTAATTTTATGTTTGGTGGTGATATCTCTTTGCGGTTCATATGCACAATGTGGGACAGCAAGACCCTCCTTTAGCTTAACACAAACCAATAATTGTGGAACAACTGCCATTACAATGACCGTGGCTGACAGCTCCCTGCAGGGATTTGCCACTATACGTTGGGGAGATGGGACAACGACAAACCCAGCCAATGCACTCAGCACCAGCAACCGGTTATTCACAAGAAATACGACTTTAGGCGGTAGCAGAATAGTGCGCATGATTAGGACCATTGGGGCCTGTAAAGACTCTTCAGAGGTAACCATTAATGTTGTTATCAAGGCGATTCCTGCTGCTCCACAGTACCAAGTCATCTACCCGTCAGTATGCGGCTCCAATCTGGTGACATTTAAAGTAAGCAACCCAGTTACTAGCGGGGTTTATCGTTGGACTTTTGGACACCTAGGCAGGACCGGCAGTGGCGACAGTCTCACCTATTTGTATCCGCAAGTGGTGGGCACAGCAAGCAACAACTATACCGTTGGCTGTAGGCTCATTTTGAATGGTTGTACATCAGCAGTCGCTTCGCGCACAGTCACCCTAGGGCAGCTTCCAGACGCCTCAGGAAGAGATGCAAACTCACAAACACAAGAATTCAACAACTGCTCCAATGCTATTCTTGGCGGCACCTATACTGTTGATTTTGAAAGTACAACGACAACGCCTCAACTAATAGCGAAAGCAGAGATGGACTGGGGAGATGGTGCGGCAGTAGAAGATATTACAACTACGTATGTTGCGGGACCACTTGCCAACATTGTGCAGCATGTTTATTCTTCGAATGGGGTTTTCACTATGCGGCTGATAGTCACTGGCACAAATGGATGTGTGGTTGAGCGGGAGTTCAGAGTGCTTAATATTGCCAATCCTATTGTTGCACTCGCAAATCCCAGTAATTCACCTGGTTGTGCACCAAGAACATTTTCTTTCCCTGTAACCAATTGGCAAAGCAACGATACGAGCACAAAGTACCAGATGGACTGGGGTGATGGTACGCCAATAGAGATTTACAGCCACCCACCGCCAGCGTCAGTCGCCCATACTTATGACAGCGTTTCTTGCGGCAGGAACATAACAGGAACCCTAAACTGTACCGATTGTTTTGGAGCCATTATGACTGCAATCAATCTTTGTGCAACAACAGTTTCAGGGCATAGCATCAAGATATTTCGTAGCCCTAAGTCCAGGTTTGCGCCTTCAGTGACCAATGTTTGTGTGAACAAACCAGTAAGCTTCCTGAATACAACAATAGAAGGTTATAACAACAACTGCCTGAGAACGACCAAGTATGTATGGAACTTTGGCGTAGGGCGTGCTGACACCCTTAACAGTTTCACGAAGATCAACCCTACTTATATATATAGTATCCCTGGCACCTATGTTGTGACCTTAAAATCTTTGAACACATGTAATGACACCTCTTATTTTACACAGACAGTATGTGTGTCACCAGTTCCTAAAGTGGGCTTCCTGACCGAACTCACCAACATAGGCACTGGTACCTGCACGGGGCAGGAAGTAGTGTTCCGCGATACCACCACCCTGCTGCCCGACGCATGTGGTCCCCCCAAGCATCGCTGGACCATAACCAATACCGACAATTTCTCTAGCTGTGCTGACACAGGAAATCCTGTACCATTTCTTTATATAAATGGCACTTCGTCAACAAGTATCTCACCTGCTGTTAAATTCTATTTGCCAGGTGTTTATAGCATTAGACTTGAGGTCATTAACCCATGCACGACTTTAATCAAAGACACGAGTGTTATCATAAAAGGCAGACCATTCATAGTGGGGGGCATTAGAGGTGTTTCCAGTTATTGCAATGGCGATAGTATTGTACCAACCATAGTGACAAGAAGCTGTAACGGGGCCAATGGGGTTTTATACCGTTGGCTAATAAACGATAATCTCATTAGCATTGGTGCAACTCCTGGCCCACTTGGTCAGTCAGTTGGTAACTACGAAATTAAAGTAATTGCCACCAATGAATGTGGTAGTGATACTGCTATTGCTACCTATAGCGTCAGGCCATTGCCTGTAGTCTCCATACAACCTTCCGCTGCTGCCATTTGTGCAGGCGGCAAAATTACATATCAAGTCTCTGCAAGTACATTAGAAAACCCATCTACTCTTTCCTATCAGTGGCAAGTAAGTACCAATGGTGGCAGCAACTGGCAAAATATAGTCAATAATCCTGTCTATTCGGGAGCAATAACAGATTCCCTAGTCATTTCAAATGTCACAATCACGATGAGTGGATTTCTCTACCGTGCATTGATAACAAGTATCACAGGGTGTAATACTACAAGTGCAGCTGTTAGCCTAACCGTTAACCCGACAACTAGGATTACAAAAAATCCTGCCTCTATAATCGCTTGCATTGGCGACTCAAGTTTGTTCAGTGTCACAGCAACCGGACCCGGACTCACTTATCAATGGCAGCACTCTTTAGACCTTGGCGCGACCTGGTTAGATATCACTGGTGAGACAAGTCCTAGTCTCATGCTAACCAACCTTCAAACGAGCTCAAATGGGCATAGAATAAGGGTAAAAGTCACCGTTTCAGGACAATGTGAAACAATATCGTCAGTGGCAATATTAACTGTAAAGCCTAAGCCAGTTATTATTACTAATCTAGATAGCTTAGCGGAAGTATGTGAAACAGAATCGCTTGCCATAACCGCATCATTTGAGGCAGGCACTAGCCTACAATGGGAAGTTGACAATGGTACAGGATGGGTCAGTTTATCCAATAATAGCATTTATAGTGGGGTTTCTGCAGGGACATTGTTCATCACGAACATACCATTAACCTTCAGTAATTATAAATACCGACTACGTGGTAGAAACCCAGTCTCCCAATGTACTAACGTAACAGATGAGCTCAAAATTGTCGTAAACCAGACTCCACTGATATTGACACATCCAAGTAATGTGACTGTTTGTGAGAACACGTTAGTCACGTTCACATCTACAGTATCAGTTAACCCAAGCGTGACTACTATGCAGTGGCAGGTAAGTAATAGTGCATCTGGCCTGTTCACCAACTTGATTGATGGACTAGAATATGCCGGAGTGAATACCAACACGCTTACTGTACTGGCTGCTTCGGCCAGCCTTAATGGTGTTTACTATAGACTGGTCTATTCATCTGCCAAGTTATGTACTTCTATCTCTAATGCTGCATGTTTAAGAGTTGTTCGGAAGCCAGAAATAACCGCTCAGGTTACCAACAAGCAGACATGCGATAGCAACAATGTAAGCTTCACTGTAGCAGCAACAGGAGATTTGATTACCTATCAATGGCTGTTGTCCACAGATGCAGGGGCTAACTGGAGCAGCTTGTCTGATAATGCTACTTATAGTGGCGTTCTTTCTAGTACACTAGTCATTACGAATGCACAACTGAGCTTTAATAGCAACCTATACAAGGTTCAAATAGCTAATTCCGCAGGAGGAGTAAGCTGCACAACAATATCAGAAATAGGTTCGCTCTTGGTCTATCCGCTGCCAAATGCTAGCATCATCAGCACAAAAAACACCATCTGTTTGGGTGAATCTGTTAACCTCACTGCTGCTGGCGGTACTTTGTATACTTGGACAACAGACCCAACCCTAAGCTCCAACGATAGTGCATCAGTAATAGCAATTCCTGCTAGAACCACCACTTACTTCGTTACTGTTACCGATGATAATGGCTGTAGCAAGCAGGCTACCATTACCATCAACGTAAATCCGTTACCTTCGGTAACCTTGATCACCAACAACTCTTTAAATGTTTGTGAGGGGTCTGAACTCAAGCTAGAAGTGCAGGCTGTTAGTGGGGCCTCGTATCAGTGGTTCTTTAATAACAATCCCATCTCAGGTGCTAACAATGCAGTTTATTCCGTAACCTCTGCTACTGCAGGTTATACAGGAAGCTATGTTGTTGAAATCACTGACACCTTATTCTATTGTAAGGCAACGTCTTCCAGTATTACTGTGTCGGTTAATCCGCAGCCTATTGCCTATACAGTAGGCGGTGGCGGAGCTCACTGTACTAGTGGCGCTGGTGCGAGCATTACACTTAGCAATAGTCAAACTGGAGTTAGGTATGACTTGCTACATAATAGCAACCCCACGGGTATCTTTGTCACAGGCAATGGATCGGCTCTTTCCTTTAATGGAGTTACTGCGGCAGGTACCTATACCATCGTTGCTTTCTCGGTAGCCAGCTGTTCTTCTCCTATGATCGGCTCGGCAGTGGTTGTGGTAAATCCAATACCTTCTGTATCTGTAAGCGCTCTTAATTCCACAATTTGTGAAGGTGATACAACCCTGTTGTCTTCCGTTGGTGCAGTTAGCTACCAATGGTCAGGGATTGGATTATCGTCTTCCAGCGGTGATTCGGTACGAGTATTCCCAGTGGCCACTACTACCTACCGAGTAATAGGGACTGATTTGAATGGATGTATTGACAGTACAGATATCACAATCACTGTAAATCCCCGACCTGCAGTCGTGGCCACCACTTCATCATTGGATGTTTGTAGTGGTGAGACTTTTACCATTGACTTGAGTTCTGCTGTTATAGGCACCAGTTTCAACTGGACCGCTTCTGCATCATCACCTTTTGTATCAGGATTTTCGAATGGTGGAGGACTTCCTTCAATCCAACAATCAATTATCAATGCATCGAATACCACCCAAACAGTCACATATTCGATTGGTGGTGTAGCCAGTAGCTGTCAAGGTGCTGCTACAATTGTAACAATAACGGTACAGCCAGATGTAAGATTGCTCCAGTCTGGTGTTACTGTTTGTTCTGGTGAGGCCTTCTCCCTGTCGCCTGTTTACAACCTAGCAGGTACCACATTTGAACTGACAAACCCTTTGCCAAATCCAAACCTCACTGGGCTTGTACTTGGCACTGGACTTGTGTCGAGTAGCCAGGTATTGATTAACACTTCCAATGTTTCACAAACCACGGAGGTGAACCTCTTACCGCTTAATGGCATTTGCAATGGCATAGCGGTAGTGGTACCAATAACCGTGTTGCCAAAACCTATTGTTATAGCATCTGATACATTGGTAAGATTATGTGGGAGTGGCATGGTGAGCATTAACTTCAGTAATAATGTTGGTGCAGCAACTTATGAGACCATCCTTAAAAGCAGCATTAATACCATTGGCGCTACTACACCCGGTTTTGGTTCATCATTTTCACAAACGTTGGCAAACAGTTCTACAACTGCACCAGCAGAGGCGGTCTACCAAGTAGTAGGAACGGTGAATGGTTGTAAGTCAGATACGGTTACGATTACTGTTATCATTAACCCCAAACCAGCAGTTATCATTCTCTCGAGGTCAGATACTATTTGTAGCGAAGACTTGGCAACTATTATGCTTTCAGCTACAGTGCCAACAGCTAACATTTCTTGGTCAGCGACCACAACTGGTAGCATAATAGGTGCCAATAATGGTAATGGGAATATCATAAGTCAGCGCTTATTTAATCTATCCTCAAGCACTGCGGCTACTGTTATTTTCAGAATCAATACAGAGTCTAATGGTTGCATTGGCCCTGACACTACTGTTGTCATTACTATAAAACCACGACCTTTAACCACCCATTCACTTGCCTCTAGTAACTTCTGTATTTCAGGCACGACCAATGTTTCATTGACCTCTAGTATTCCTGGGGCTTCAATCTCATGGGTAACTGTAACAAGCGGGCCTGTCCTTGGAGCATCCGCTGGATCTGGCAATACAATTATTCAGTCGCTGAGTAATGATAGCAGAACTGAAATTGGCAAGGTGCAATACATTGCGTCGAGCATTGCTGATGGCTGCTTAGGTACACCTGACACCATTGCTATACAAGTAAATCCTAAGCCATTAGCTGCATTTAGTGTTCATACTGATACCACTTATTGCATCAATACATCAGTAGTTTTTGCTAATAAAACCCCTGCTATTATAGGAAGTAATCTATCCTTTAGGTGGGACTTTGGCAATGGGATAACCAGTACTGAAGTTAATGATAGCACGAGCTATTCAGCAATCGGCCAATACTCCGTGCGCCTTATTGCAACTAGTGCAGAGGGCTGTGCTGATACCACCTTCAGGACCATTCGTGTGATAGACATACCTCGCGCCTCATTTACAAGGACTACACCTGCTAATGACTGCGCACCAGTATCAGTAACATTTACCAACACAAGTTATGTGCCTGATTTTGACTTACCACCGACTTGGCTTTGGAATTATGGCAATGGCCAAACCAGTTCTAATCCTGCTGGTACAACCGTAGCGTTTGCTGGTAGCCCGATAAGGGACACCACCTATTACGTGACCCTCACTGTTAATGGACGCTGTGGCACTAGCATCTATCGTGACACTGTTCAGGTGTTCCCATTCCTTTCGGCAGGTTTCTTGAGTGAGTCTGATACAGTTTGCGCATTGCAGCCAACCCGAATTGCCAACACTAGTTTTGGACAAGCAACCCATTATGTCTGGAACTTTGGTGATGGCACATTGGATAGTACTGTGCTTGATAACCGCACAATTCTACACCGATTTCAACACCTTGGAAATCGCGATACGACCTTTTTAGTTCGCATTATTGGTTACAACCTGTGCAAGAACGATACTTTTGTAAAACCAATAATTGTAAAACCCAACAACCTATTTGTCTTGTTTAATGCAAGTAGGGATGCTGGTTGTACACCATTAACCGTGGACTTCAGTTCAAATCAGTCTGGTAATAATAAAGTGGTATGGATTTGGGGAGATGGCCAGCAAGAGGTAGGAGGCTTTAACCGCACGCATACTTACACCAATTTTACAAGGAATGTGATCGTGTATCGAGCAGCAATTGTTGCCTTTAGTGGTGCTTGTTCTCTTGACACATTCTACAAAGATATTACTGTCCACCCGCTTCCAGTTGTTGCGTTCACCCCCAACAAACGGACCATCTGCTTGGGTGATACCATCAGGTTCACCAACAACTCTGACCCAGGCATAACCTCCATGTGGTACTTGGGTGACAATACCACAAGCAATGCTACCACACCACAAGATAAGATCTACACAGCTCCTGGGTTATACCGAATAACCCTGCAAGGGACAGCTAATGGCCCATTTGGCTGCGTTTCCACGTTTACTGACAGTGTAATAGTACTGCCTAGCCCGATAGTCAGGGCACGCTATACAACAGATACCACCCGAGGATGTGAGCCACTGCGCATTACGTTCCGCCTCCAGACCATAGGAGCACTATCATGGCGATTTGATTTTGGAGATGGCAACTCAATTGCGAATCAGCAGGTTGTAACGCATACTTATCTTGGAGCTGGAACTTATTACCCTCGATTATTCGTTGATGGTGTTTGCAGTAGAGACTCAATGACCGGCCCAGCAATCACAGTTGCTGCTACACCAAGGGTTTCCTTCACCACCAACAAACGCGCCATTTGTCTTGGTGATACAATTCGCTTTGCCAATACATCAGCTTCTGGTACTTCATCATTCTGGACACTGGGTGACAACACGACCAGTACAGCCACCTTTCCTAGCCCTAAAGTTTACACCTCGCCTGGGATATATAGGATCACACTAAGGGGTACCAATACCGGTCCATTTGGCTGCGTTTCCACGTTTACTGACAGTGTAATAGTACTGCCTAGCCCGATAGTCAGGGCACGCTATACAACAGATACTACCCGAGGATGTGAGCCACTGCGTGTTACATTTAGACTTCAAACCATTGGAGCACTATCATGGCGATTTGATTTTGGAGATGGCAACTCAATTGCGAATCAGCAGGTTGTAACGCATACCTACCTTACGGCAGGCACCTATCGGCCCCGTTTGGTGGTTGAAGGCGTATGTAACCGCGATTCCATTCAAGGGCTACCTATTACAGTAGCGCCAAGTCCATTGGTCAGGTTTGTGACCGACAGACCTAGCTATTGCCAAGGGGATACCCTCTATTTAACAAACCAGTCTGCGCTAAACCTTGGGTATCGCTGGTCGTCAAGTGGTAGTTGGACCTCCAACTTGCAGAATCCGACCTCAATAGCACTCCGAGATACTGGTCTGTTTACGATTACCCTCAGGGGCCGATCATTAACTTCACCCTTCTGCGAATCTGTTTTTAACGTTACCGTCCGCGTCCATCCAAAACCTATTGCTAGGTTTAGCGGACCTGGTGGCGTCGTACTTCAAGCCTGCCAAGGACAACCAGTTAACTTCATCAATCAAAGCATCCAAGCTGACCAGGTGCTTTGGAACTTCGGGGTAGCAGGGGCCACAAGCCTTGCACGTGACCCTAGTTATACCTATGCTGGCAGCGGTCTCTACAAGGTCTTGCTAACTGTTTATTCTACTTTTGGGTGCCTAGATACAGTCTCCAGATTTGTAAACGTGTATCCAGCACCGGCGCCTGCCTTCTCATTGTCAGATACTGCAGGTTGCTCACCACTAACGATAAGCTTTAGCAATCAAACAGGCTATCCTAATCAGCTACAGGGTAACCTCACTTGGCATTTAGGAAATGGACTGTTGTACAACGGCCACTCAAATGTGCCAAACCAAACCTATATCAATACAACTGCCCAGCCAGTTAAGTACCGTATAGTGCTTTATGCCACAACTACGTTTGGCTGCCGCGACTCTGTAGTCAAGACCATTACCGTATTCCCACGGCCAAGGCCTGCTTTTGTTACACCACGAGATACCCTTAACCAAGACAGCGCCGTATTTACATTCCTGAACCGTACCCGCCCTGCTGGTAACTGGACCTATACTTGGCGCTGGGGAGATGGCCGTGATACGACAGTCACAGATACCCTACCAATTGCGCACCGATATGACACAGTAGGCCGGATACGTGTGAGTCTAGTGGTGGTAACACCAAATGGTTGCCGAGACTCTGTTGTCAGGTTTGTAGTCATCAGACCTGTAAAACCAATCGTGTCATTTGTTGTCAACGAAGGAGATACCGTAGTAGGTTGTAGGCCATTAACTATATCAGTTAAAAACCTGACACGGTATGGTCGAGACTATCGCTGGGATTTCGGCAATGGTGTTCTTTATACTGTAGCAGCTCCACCACCAGTTACCTACTATAATGCTGGGGTGTATAGCATCAAGCTATTGGTGCGGAATGCAGCAGGCAACGATAGCCTCATCAGGCGTAGGGTAGTGGTGGCAGAAGATAACCCGAAGGCAGCGTTCTCCCTTAGCCCTGCTGAGGTAGTCGTTCCTGACCAAGCAACTCAGTTCGTCAACCTGTCTCGTGGTGCCAGTTCCTACAGATGGAACTTTGGTGATGGTAGTACTTCCGAAGAGGTCAGTCCAAGGTACACCTATCAAGATACGGGCCGGTTTGATGTTACGCTTATTGCTGCAACCCGCGGCGGCTGTCTGGATACCTTCACCATTCGACAGGCGGTCAAGGCCAGGTTTGATGGCCGGATAGTAGTGCCTAATGCCTTCACACCGCTTAGTACCACAGGGTTAAACGACGTCTTCTTGCCCAAAATGGATGGTGCCATCGCCTATCGCATGCTTGTGTTTAATCGTTGGGGTGAGATTATGTTCGAAAGTTCGGATCAAAATTCGGGTTGGGATGGTCGTCATCGAGGGCAAATGTGTACCCCTGATCAGTATGTCTATCGCATAGAGGTCACCTTTAGCAACGGGATCTCTAAAACAGAAACTGGCAAAGTTTACCTCGTCCGCTAAACGCAATAATTATGAAAAGAATCATCAGCATAATTTGCAGCTTGCTTTGCACCAGTATTGCGTATTTAGCCAATGCTCAGGATCCTCAGTTTTCCCAGACCTTTAATGCGCCACAATACCTCAACCCTGCCTTAGTAGGTGGCGAGCAATTGACGCGCGTCGGATTAAACCACCGAGGACAATGGTTAGGTATGCCAGGGTATTTTGTAACCACCATGGCTGCAGTAGATGCCTATATCAAACCAAGCAGCAGCGGTTCTAACTCAGCACTTCGGAATCTTGGCATCGGAGGGTTTATCCTCAACGATGTGTCTGGCGGTGCCGGCCTTGTCCGCAACCATGCTGCTGCTACCTTCAGCTGTGAGTTTGCGCTTAATGATAGACTCGCCTTCCGAACTGGTGGGCAGGTAGGCTTTGGCCAGCAGACCATTAACTTCTCTAAACTAGTTTTTGGGGATATGATTAGTACAACAGGATTAACTGGCTTACCCTCACAAGAGGGACTTGCCGGAAGTCAAACCATTATTTATCCTGAGATTGCGTGGGGAGGCATGCTTTACTCGCCTAGTTTTCAATTCGGTCTTTCACTACATCATCTGAATCAACCCAACATCAGCTTCATTGGTGATAGGGCCACTTTGCCCATTAGATTTACGGCTCATACCAGCTGGATCATACCAATGCTTCTATCGCGTGATGCCCGTAAGGCACCATTGCAATACGCAAAACCATTCATCATGTACCGTCGACAAGGTGTGTATGATCAGTTTGATGCAGGGGCAAATATCATGCTTGATCCGATCGTATTAGGCTTATGGTACCGTGGCTTGTTGCTGAAGCAAGAAGGGCGGACTTGGAATAACCAAGATGCGATATGTCTTTACTTTGGTGTCAACTGGGGCGATTTTGAATTCGGGACAAGTTATGACGTTACCGTATCACGGCTGGACCCTGCTACCACTGGTGGGTCTTATGAGATCAGTTTGAGGTACCTCATCGGGAAATCTAAGGTCAGAACGATTAACGGCTTCACATCTTCAGGTGATCGAGGCACCTCTTGCCCTTCTTGGTCTAATTCGTTACAACGGAACAAGAATCCGTGGAACCGCAATAGGTCGAATCAACCTAAACGGAGGTAATTGGATAAGGTTGGGTGGTTCTCAATTAATGCCCAAAATATCAAGGTTGTAAGTTTTGCACCGTGTTCCTACCTTTGACCCCGTGCAACTCAACATCTCCCGCAACACCGTCATAGCCACTCCCATTGTTGAGGAGCATATTATTGCTGCCTTGAAGGCTAAGTACAACAACATCATGTTTGTTGAGGTTGACTTATTAAAAGGTGAAATGGCAGGCAGCATCTATGATGATAAAGCCCCCAATTTTTTAGAGTATCTGCTACATTCCCTCGTTCGTAGCGCAATCATTGGTTCAGGGCGCTTGGAGCATTCGCATCTTCTCTTTGAGATTCTCTTTAACTACATTA
>JAIXYP010000048.1 GCA_027490155.1 Cytophagaceae bacterium
GCAATTGGCTCATGCCGTGACGAAGGCGACCACCTTCCGGATCAGCAATGCCATTGGCCAAGTGGTCATGACGGTATCAATGCCTGCTAATGCTACTGAGCTAAACCTAGACCTATCGACCCTAGCCAATGGCGTCTATATGGTACAGGCCACTGGCTTTGGTGTTAATAAACTGGTGAAAGAATAGGAAAATTGAATAGTTAGTTGAAAAGCCCTTCTGAGAAATCAGCGGGGCTTTTTTTTATTGTATTTACTGTTCGGATTGTGATTGAGTAAACTAACTAAATCAGGTCTACTTCAAGCAGTTCAATATCGAGAAGATTATAGCTAAACGCACCTAAACTGTTGATTTGTCAAGGGATTGCAATCTCGATACTATTAGCCCCCTACTGTGCCTCGGCCATCGTGGCAGTGCTAGCAGTCACCTCAACAGCCTATACCGACAATACCTGCCACACACCAACCGCCTGCTAAAGTAAAAGACCATGTAGCCTTTACAGCCAGTGCCTATGACCCAAAAAGTGCTTATACCAATGTGCACCTTGTAAAAAATCAGGAAGGTGAGGTGCCTCTGCTTACCTCCATCAGGTGTTAAGATTGGTTGGTGCTCTTAACGGCTCAAAACGTCTTGTATTTCAGGAAGTTGAATCAGCATTTATCAGTTCGATATTAGGTCTACAACCGCCTCTAAGCCCTTTAATAGGTTCGATAACGTGAAGCTCCTCTCTACACTTAAAGTCCTGAGCAATCAGGACTTTTTTGCGTTTTGGAGGGGATGGCAGTTCAATTACGCCTAGTACATAGCGTTCCTCTAAGCCTTCCAGCTTCTTCTTGAGGGCAGCGAGGTTGATCTTTACGTGGTTTGAATGATGCTGTGTAGGTGGCATGGGGGCAATCGAGGATGTCATGATTGCAGGCCTGTCCTCGATTGAATTAACTTTTGTTTGACCTGAGAAGCTTGGATTAGCTGGGCAAATAGCTCATGCATGGACTTGGCTAACTTGTTGATTTTGAAGCCTACTTTATTGCGCTTGTAGTAGAGTAGACATTTCTTTTGACCTCATCTATCTTATCAGACGCGCAGGTACCGCTGAACTTGGATGCAATTTTCATGGGTTTCATTAATATTAACTGCTAGGTCAATTAAATGATTCTACTTCTGATCAACTGGATAAGGTTACTCCAAAATCAGCGAACTTGGTAAACCTCGAATTACATGATGGGTTATTGCAAATTTTCCTTAGCGTAGAAGAAAGAAATCATCTAGGAGGCAAGTCATCAAAAAGAAAAGTCGTGCGGCAAATAAAAATTGGTGCTTATCAACAGGATTGGCTACCTAACCAAAGGGCTTAGGATTGCGCATGGACCTTATTCGTAACAAGCTGTTTTGTTAATATCCCCCAAGCTCGGCTGACAAAGTTTAGGACTAATCAGGCGGTAATTACTCAGGATGGATAAGTCCACATCAGGCCAGCCTAGAGGCTAACTGGAAAAGCCACCATATAGTCGATACGCTTATGTATGCGGTCTTGGGAGTTAGGGTGTTTAATTTTAGGGGGGCGTCGTAAGGGTAAAGGTTATCGCTATTTGCTTAATGCTGGGCTCTTGTTATGCAAAATGTTACACAAAGTTATGGCATTGGGGATAGTCGCAGACTAATAGACGAAGAATAATAGGCGCTAACTTTCGGCAATTAGATTTTTTTTGAGGTCATTGACATTTATGGGGTCCTGCGCCTATATTGCGCTCAATAAGCTTTTTAAGGTATAAGCTGGCCTCTGGAAAACAAAGAGTTCCTTGGTGCAGACAGCTAGAAACTTTGTCCCAAACGATCCCTCATGTTATTCGGTAAAACCAGATTATGGCACTTGGTATGGGTTGTGCTCCTCTTATTTTCTTTGAGCGAATGTGGACCCAAAAACGATCGCCACGGCAGTCGGCCTTCAGAAAATAGAGAAAGCAACCAGGTTGTAGAGGTAGCCAAAGGTGGAAAGGGCACAAAATCGCCGAAGGTAGCAGTGTTCCTCGACTATACCAGCAGTATGCGCGGGTTCTACAAGACGGGAGACGTGACCCAGAATGTAGGTAAACTAATGACGGCTGCTGGCACCAACAGCGCCCCCATCGAGTTCTGGAAATATGGTCGGATGAACCTCAAGGCAAAGGGTAATATCTGCGTTCAGATACCAGCGGCGGAGACGCAAAACGTCGATAACTTCCTGGATGACAACAAGTTTGACTGGATTGCAAACGACTATGTCATAGCAATCGAGCGTATGGTGCAGCTCAGCCTGGCAGACAAAGACAAAGTCAGTATCCTGCTGACAGACGGTATACCTAGTGAAGTTGGTGGGGCTGAAATTGATGGCGGAGACCACTCTAGCATGCAGATAAACATCACCAATGGGCTTAGTAAGTTTGCTGCCGACCCAAATGCAGCCTGTACAATCCTGAGTTTAAATGCCAAGTTTGACGGCACGGTGTTTTATGCCGATGGCCAAAAGGCACGCCATAACGGTATCCGCCCCTATTTTTTGGTCATGATCTACCACAAGGACCAATCTGGCCTCGTGAAAACCCTTTGCAATTCACTTAGTGGCATCAGCAGCCAATACTCCTATAACAACCACCTCATGGGTTTTTATGAGCTGTCTTCTGGCAAAATCACCAAAAACATTCGTGGGCAGGCAGGTCATAATTTTGTCTTTATTGCTACCCAAGCTCCACTCGGTCCAGCTCGCGAACAGTTCAATACTAGCATGTTGTCGGTCGCCAAAGCGGAGGCAGCAGATAAGTCCATCGCCCTTAGCTGGGTGGTGAAGCCACTGCCTAACAACAAAGTCATGGAGGTCTCTGCCCCAGTGATGGACAAGGTCGAAAGCTATGAGGGCAAAGAGTTTATCATCACTTACAAGGCACCAAAACCGTTTGGCATCCTGAGCAAGGGCTTCGACTCTGACCCTGGCCAGGCACCTCCCGAGTTTTTGTCTGCCAAGTCGCATGAGCTCCAGAACACAAGTGCCCGTGACCTCAACATCCTGATCGAGGGTATCTATGAGGCCTTTGCCAACAAACCTGGTGCCATCCACAAATTTACTGCTCCCAAAAACCTATCCGAATAATGTTCACACAAGACAACTCTGGCTACTTTCTAGCACCATCTTATACCTATTTCTGCGACTCACATCCCTTCCTAGACCTAGCGATCCTCGGCATTATTGTGCCGCTGGTGGTCTGGTTGGTCTATTATATAGGTGTCTATCGTTGGTCTTGGGCGCCTTTCAAAGGTTCGGTCAGGACCGTCTTCTACTTTGTATTGCTAATGCTCACACTTGCCGTCGGCATTGGTTCATTCCTTACCGTCCGGAACTACTGCAGCCCAGAGAACTTACTATGTGACGAGAATGGCAACGATGGCGCCACGGTCATCGCTAACTACCAGTCCAATTACAAGGTGGATTATGAAGGAGCTGTCCAAGCCCTGATGCAACAACAAGGTATTGTGGTCGCTGATATTCAGCTCTACCTCACACTCAATAACCTGATTTATCTGCTTGTTGTGACCGCCATTTCGGCCTTTTTGTTCCGTTTTGGGTCTGTGCATGCCCGTTATTCCCCGTTCTAATCCCTACCCCATCCAGACTCTGTACCTATGGCTAATTGTTATATCTTCGGTTTTGGTGGATCGGGCGCTCGGGTCATCGAGAGCTTCGTGTTTCTGCTTGGGTCTGCCTCGGCAACGCGCAACCCAGACTATGCTTTCTTGGCTGGCTACACCTTCGTCCCCATCCTGGTGGACCTAGACCAGACCAATGGCAACAAAACCAAAACCACTGATTTGTTGCGCCTCTACCAGAAAATTGGCTGGAAAGGTGCCGATGGCAAAGGCAACTTTTTCGGCTTGCCGATCAAGTCCATCAATGAGGTCTGTAGCCTCAGTGGTCCCCTTGATAACTTCGACCTAGGTATCCGGATGGATAATCAAGGTAGCCTAGCCGAAGTGATCGACTACGAAAATAGCGATGTCGATGACAGGGCATTGAGTGATCTACTATTCAAGACCAACAGGTCAAAGGAAAAGGATCTGCTGAATATGTCCCTCAGCAAAGGCTTTAAAGGAGGGCCGCATGTTGGGTCGGTCGTGATGTCCAAGTTGTCGGACGAGGAGTCGGTCCGGAACTTTTGCAACAAACTCAATGCCGACGACCGCATTGTGCTGATCGCCTCGGCCTTTGGTGGCACTGGGGCCGCTGGTGCACCCTTATTTGCGCGCATGCTTCGAGATGCCCCAGAGAGCGTTCTCCCGAAACAGAACGTACGTAAAAATGTACAGATCAGCCTCGTTTCGGTGCTGCCTTATTTCAGCCTAACAGACGATAAGGAGGGTATGGTGAAGCCTAACTCCTTCATGATCAAAACCAAGGCCGCCCTGACGTTCTATACCAACCATAAGGACTTCAGCCACATCTATTATGTTGGCACAAAGGGACTCACTACGCAATACCCCTATTCGGAGGGTGGCTCCACACAGGAAAACCAATCCCATTTGGTTGAGCTCATTGGGGCCATGTCGATTTTTGAGTTCCTAAAAATCACCAAGGACAACGCTACTTGGGACGGTCGTCTACAGGGCTGGGATTATGGCCTCAATCAAGACCTTAGCACCGTATTCAATCTCCCATCGCTTGACCCTGCTACAAGTGGATTGTTCCTCGACAACTGGATTGCCTTCCACTTTGCAGGGAAGTACTGCAAGGCAAACCTACCTAAAGGGTTTAGCTCACAAAATGGCTTTGTCGATGGGCTTAAACTGGGCAATTTCGGCGTTTCGGCCTTTTTCATCTCCTATAACGACTTCTGGACACGGTATTTTGTGTGGCTCGACGAGCTCAGCAACAAGGGCCAAGACCCATCTTTTGTGCCATTCAGTATGAATGCAGTAAAGGGGAAGGATATCTACGAAGGCATCAATGGCTTTAATAGTTTCAAGTTAGGCTTTTTTGACGCTGATAACTTGTTTGGCATCATTGAAACCAGCCTTAATGAGCAAGCCAAAAACATCAGCAAGGCCATGACCAACGAGCAGCTGTTCCTTCAGTTCATGACCTTGGCGACCAAAAAAGCCCTCAAAAAGTACGAGAATAAGTACCCCCTCAAAGTATTGTTGGACTAATCATCCACCCATATCACCCAATGAAGTTTGCGCATCGTTTCGGGACACATTGTTGCTGCTGGGCCATCGTTTTGGTCCTGCTGGCTAATTGTGGCCCAAGCCCAAAGCGCAAACCGAACCAAGGCCGACGCCAAGCAAAACAAGGTTGCAGCTCTGGCACCCAACGTCGTCAGGTCCTACCAACATCACAACCAATGGTCTTACCAGCCAAAAAGGATGACAAACTAGAGGCCTCGGACCTTTACCCCATCATCAAGGCGGGCACCTTTCAGGTCCTGAATGGTAATGGCTCAGGTGGGACCGGGACCGGCTTCTTCATCACCCCCGATGTGATGGCCACCAACCTCCATGTAGTGGATATTGACAAAGATGATCTGCCAGATGACCCCGCCAATATTTACATCGGCACCTTGACCCAGAACAACCAAAAGCAGTTTGCCGTGCAAGAAATCATCGCTTATGATGCCGAGCATGACATTGCCTTGTTACGATTCGGACCCGGGCAAATTCCGCCTTCTGTCAAGCCGCTGCCGATTGACACCAAACTACCCAAGATCGGAAGCCGGGTCTATGCCCTTGGCAATCCGCTAGGGCAGGTCATTGGCAATTTTACGGATGGGCAAGTCTCGATGGTGGGCAACATTAGTGGCGTAGAGCCTGAGGTCATTGTTTTTACCTGCCCCATTTCGCCTGGCAATAGCGGCGGCCCCGTCGTTAACGAATATGGCAATGTTGTCGGGGTGGCCTCTGCCTCCGCCTCGGACGATCGTGCCCAAAACATCAATATAGCTCATCCCAGTGCCCATATCACGGCTCTCCTGAACCAAACTAGCAAAACCTCTGCCCCTTAACCTTCCTGTTCGATATGCCTGTTTACAAACTTCGTCCTGCGGTCAATACGCCCGAAAACAAAGTCAATGCCAA
>JAIXYP010000015.1 GCA_027490155.1 Cytophagaceae bacterium
CCACGAAGTCAAAAACCAGTCAGCAATGGCTGGTTTTTTGCGTTTAGCCAATTGGTAGCTCGTTGGGCTCTTATCCGCCTAGGCGGACGCAGGTTCGAGTCCTGTCCTGGGCCCTTGGTCAAGGTGTAAAACTGAGGAATTAGACACAGCCCACCACCTCCAACCCATCCACATCCACCCAGACCAAACTAAATAGCCCTAAAAACTGGGTCCGGAGGACTGGCATATCAGGTGTGATTAGGACTTGAGAAGGCCGCAAAAATCCACTTTGAGCTATAGCCTGCGGGAACCGATCCCAAAGATGAGTTGGCAGCAGATTGATAGGCCCAAGCAGCTCACCAATGGCCAAGGTCTGTGGACGGAAATAGATTGCTTGGGTATCTCCCTGCTGAACAATGACTCCATCCTGCATCACCCAGATATGATCCGCTATAAGCAAGGCCAACTCTGGCTCGTGCAAGACCCAAAGGCAAGCCACCCCTTCCTCTGCTGCAATTTGTTTGAGATCAGCGGCAAGTTGCGCCTTCTGGTGCGGGTCGATTTTGCTCAATGGCTCATCCATCAACAACACAGCTGGGTGGGTGCTCAAGGCAATCGCCAATGCTAGCCGTTGTTGCTCCCCGCCCGACATCGTTGTAGGTAGCCGATCTTGGAAATGGTACAATCCGCAAAGGGTCAGTAGCCGCAAAGTTTCAGCCTCAGCCCATGTCCGCTCGTAGGCCCTAAGGTGCTTCATCAGGAGTTGGCGACAGGTCATCCCGAGCGAAAACTCTGGCTGCTGCCGCATCAAGACGATAGCCTCATGGCCTGGGACTAGGCGCTCGGATGGTCCCGGAACTGGTAGGCCATGCAACAATATCTGCCCTTTACTTGGTCCGAGTAAGGCTGCTGCCAGCGCCATCAGTGTGGACTTGCCACTACCACTTACACCGATCAAGACTGTATGCTCGCCAGCATATAGATCTCCCGAAATACCTGCTAGTGCAAAACCTCCAACGGGATAGGTAAAGCCTATATTACGGAAGGACAGGACAGGTTGATCGGCAGGCGAAGGGCTAGGCATGCAGCAAAGTAAACACTAGACTAATCGCCCACAACTAAGGACAATCACACGACCTTTGGTTGCGGCAGTAAAATCCGACTTAATTAAAATAGCGGTGACTAATCAACCACCTTGGCCTAGGAATAATAAAAACAGCCCAAACCATAGCGCATCCACAAAATGCCAGTAGTAGGTCATGAGCTTGAGACGTGAGCTTTTGACAGGATCAAGGCTTGTGATAAAGCCATCCACATACTCAGAATTCCGCATAGCATCACGGTAGATCATGACCAAAACCACCAAACCCAACAAGATATGCGCCGCATGCAAGCCTGACATCAAGTAAAGAAATGCCGCTGAGACAGAGTCAGTCATCGTGTGATGCATCATGATCAGATCAAACCAGCCGGCTCCTTGGCTTAGGAGGAAAATCGCCCCTAACAATAGTGTAAAGCCAATCCAGTTTTTGAAGTGCTCATAGCGCTCGGCCTTATAGTTTTCGTTGGCTTGCTGCAGTGTGAAAGAGCTAAAGACCATTATAAAGGTCGAGACCCAAAAGACAGCAGGCAACGGCACTGGCCTCCAGTCGGGCATGCCAGCACGGTTGAAATAGGCCACAATCAGCACCAAGAAAAAAATCACGCTACCACCCATGGCCAGCAAAAGCATGGTCACGTAAGGGTTGCGTCGGCTATAGATCAAACTTCGCATCATCTTGTCTCAGTAACGCCCGATGGGTCAGGACAGTTTACAATATCTGCAACTTCTGCCACGATTTGGTACAATTAACACCAGAAACCTGACCTAGCTACCTAAACGCCGTTGCATCAAGCCATTAACAAGGTCAAAAAACGCCAGCGGGGCCATCGTCCGCCAATGGTCTAGCTCAAGTGTCCCGCCAAAATTGATGTAGTAGTCCAGGTGGAACTTGGCCCACTCGATCAGCACATGATCCCGAAAACCAATACCAACGATCCATCCATCCTCAACTTCATCAGCCCACTCAGCATAATAGTCGTCATCAACCGACCCATGAAAGTTCAGAACGTGCTCGCCGATCAAGATAAAATTCTTGATGCCTTCGCCAAGCATCAGGTCAATCACCCGCCGCTTCAGGAACATAATGTCGTTGTGCAAGGTATCGTTCCACTCGCCCAACAGCTCTATAACCACAAAGCCAAAATCATAGTCAGCATAAAGAACCTTCAGGTATAGGGTCTCAGACTCGATCTCATCCCAATAAGGATGGATATAGTAGCCATAAATGGCATTTTCGTAATACTGCGTGTTGTACTCTTGGCCATAAAAGGGCGACCTTTCGTCCTCCACCGCACGGTAGTACTTCTCCCAATTCTCGAACGGTGCGATGTCTTGCACAGGTGTTTGGATTTTATGGTAGGGACTTCAATCCGTCAAAACTGCTAGGCAGAAGCCTAGGCTGAGGATGCTCAACCAAAGTTAGCACCTAGGTCTGTGTAGCCTACCACTTAATGCCCCTTGATACTAATCAATGCACCTGAAATAATGTCAAATTAGGCCAAAGCGCCACTCTGATGCGCCTCTACAGCCGCCCGAACAGATCCGAATCGCTCCAGGAGTTGTTTGGCGCTATCATAGTCGAGACCAGTACCTTCCTGCACCATCTTGGTCCCCCTGTCGATGAGCTTGAGGTTCGAGAGCTGCATGTCCACCATCTTGTTGCCTTTGACACGTCCTAGCCTGATCATGGCAACGGTCGTGATCATATTCAATACTAGTTTTTGGGCCGTGCCAGATTTTAGCCTAGTACTACCAGTAAGGAATTCGGGGCCAACCACGACCTCTATTGGGTATTGAGCCTGATTAGCGACCGCACTCCCAGGATTACAAACCACACAACCAGTCAGGAGGCCAGCCGCGTTTGCCGCCTTCAACCCGCCTATCACATACGGTGTGCGCCCACTAGCTGCAATACCAATCACTGTGTCGAGCGTAGTAGGTTGATAGGCCAAGATGTCTTCCCAAGCTTGCGCCTCATCATCTTCAGCAAACTCAACCGCTTTCCTGATGGCGCTATCCCCCCCTGCAATAATGCCAATTACCAAACCATGAGGCACACCGAAAGTAGGTGGGCACTCACTCGCATCCACCACCCCAAGACGACCACTGGTGCCAGCCCCAATGTAGAACAACCGACCACCTTGTTGCATCCTTGCCACTAGTGCCTCAATCAAGGCCTGCACCATTGGTAATGCTGCCGCAACTGCCAGCGGCACTGACTTGTCCTCCTCATTCATACCCACCAACAAGTCGGCAACTGAGGTTTGATCTAGGTTTTGGTGATTGCTGCTTTGCTCAGTGATATTGGTCATGCCTAAGTAAGGGTTGTCAGTTTGGAGTTCGTAGTCAATTTGGAAGGTCCAAAATACAAGAAGGGGTCGTCTGAACCCCTTCTCGTATCCTAATATGTTCAGCTTAGAAAATCGACTCCCAATAATCTAGTCAGCTTGTAGGAAAGGATAGCGGTAGTCCGTTGGGGAAACCAAGGTCTCCTTGATGGCACGTGGCGAGACCCAGCGCAACAAATTCCAGACCGAGCCTGCTTTGTCATTGGTGCCAGAGGCACGACCACCTCCGAAAGGTTGCTGCCCCACAACGGCCCCAGTCGGTTTGTCATTGATGTAGAAATTACCTGCAGCATGGCGCAGTTTCTTACTCGCCAGCTCGATCGCATAGCGGTCCTGCGCGAAGACCGCACCTGTTAGGCTATAAGGCGAGGTAGTGTCCACCAGCTCCAATGCTTCCTCAAACCAGTTCTCCTGATAGACATAAACAGTCAGGACAGGTCCAAAGATTTCCTCTTGCATCGTCCTATACATAGGATCTTGGACAAGCAGAACAGTAGGCTCAATGAAATAGCCCTTGGCCTTGTCATGGCCACCACCACTGATGATCTTGACCAGTGGGCTCTTTTTAGCTTCTTCTATATAAGAGATGATCTTGTCGAAAGATCGCTCGTCGATCACCGCATTAATGAAGTTAGAGAAGTCCTCGACACCACCCATTTTGATGGTCTTGAGCTGTGCTAACATCTCGGCCTCGACAGCTGGCCAGAGATTGTCCGGGATGTAGGCACGGCTTGCAGCAGAGCATTTTTGGCCTTGGTACTCAAAAGCACCGCGCACCAGCGCAGTAGCAAGGGCTATTGGCTCGGCACTTTTATGCGCTAGCACAAAATCTTTACCACCTGTTTCGCCAACGATCCTCGGATAGCTTTTGTAACGACTAATGTTGGCGCCGATCGTAGCCCAAATATGTTGGAACACACCCGTGCTGCCAGTGAAGTGGATACCCGCAAACTCAGGATGGGTAAAGATGGCCTTTCCTGCAGTCGGACCATCGACAAAGATCAGGTTGATAACCCCGTCTGGCATGCCCGCCTCCATGAAAACCTCCATCAGGACGTGAGCGGCATAAATCTGCGTATTAGCAGGTTTCCAGACCACCGTGTTGCCCATCAGGGCTGGGGCTGTTGGCAGATTGCCAGCAATGGCCGTAAAGTTGAACGGCGTAAGCGCAAAGACGAATCCTTCGAGCGGACGATATTCCATTCGGTTCCAGAAACCTGGTACGCTGACAGGCTGCTCCCGATAAATTTGGCTGGCGAAATAAACATTATAACGCAAGAAGTCGATCATCTCACAGGCTGCATCGATTTCGGCTTGGTAGGCATTTTTGCTCTGGCCCAGCATGGTGGCGGCATTGATACGCGCCCGATAGGGCCCAGCCAACAGGTCTGCTGCCTTTAGAAATATAGTGGCTCTGTGCTCCCAACTTAGCTCCTCCCACATGCTTTTGGCATTAAGTGCCGCGGTTATGGCTTGGTTGACATACCCTTCGTCACCTTCGTGAAAATAGCCAAGAATATGCTGGTGATCATGAGGCGGATTGAGCGGTTTGCGGCTTTCGGTCCTGATCCTTTGGCCACCAATAACCATCGGGATCTCCAGCACCTCAGACCGGCCATGGGCTAGGGCTGCTTGTAAGGCAGCACGCTCGGGGCTACCGGGTGCATAGTTCAGGATAGGTTCGTTTTTGGGGCTTGGTATATTAAAATAGCCGTTAAGCATAGCGGTAGTTGATTAAATTGTAAACAAATAGCTCGTAGTGTGCAGGTTTGATAAAATACACCGATATTAGCTATCACAACGGTGCTGTTTGGTGTAAGAACCATACACATCACTGGCTACAAATATAGCCTAGCCACTAGCCCAAACGGAAGGATGGTGGATAAAAACCAAAAAGTTGTTGCCCCTAGCCTAAACCTTTCTGGTTTGGCTGGATCTAGCCTGGACAAAATATAAGATGGCTTTTGCAACATTTTTTTACTGGTTTCCGTTTCCTAATTGGCCAACCAGCCCTGAACTATTTGGCCGTACTGTTCGCTATTTGGTAAATTCAGGAACCACTATTGACAGTAGGGCTTTATAAGGTGGGCCCTATAAAACATGAGACGAATATGATGTTAGTGAAGAAAATTGAGAACTCGACCGATTTCTTGCAAGCAATGCAGATCCGGACGACCGTTTTTGTGGATGAACAAGGCGTACCTGCCAGCGAAGAGTATGACGGGTATGACAATGAGGCCACCCACTTTATAGCGGTGCACGAACGCATCTATGCGGGCACGGCTCGGTGGCGGATGACCAGCAAAGGGGTCAAGCTCGAGCGTTTTGCCGTCTTGGCAGACCACCGGCGCAAAGGTGTTGGTGCTGCTCTACTCGACGCTGTCCTTGGTGATGTAGGGCGCCATCAGGAGGCCGCCAATAAAACAATCTACATCCATGCCCAGTCTCAGGCTGTCCCGTTCTGGGAGAAGGAGGGCTTTGCGGTGGAAGGCCAAGAGTTCATCGAAGCGGAAATCCCCCACTTCCGGATGGTTTATGGAAGTGCTGGCAACCAAGCGACCAACAAGTATTCTGAGTTGGCGGTCGGCTAAGCCCCCGTCTCAATCCTATACTTAAATCCATAATAAGCCTACTGCTAAGGTGGTTGGTAAGTGTGGCATTAGCCTTGATACCTACAGATTAGCAGATGGGGCTCTATCTTGCGGGCCACATCCTCAAGACGCTAACTATCAAAAGGCAAGCACTCACCCGCCCATGATTATCCTCGGTATAGAATCCTCTTGCGACGAAACAGCAGCTGCAGTCCTGGCCGACGGCAAATTGCTCAGCAACCTGATCGCGACCCAGGCCATTCATCAGCAGTATGGAGGTGTCGTACCTGAGTTAGCAAGCCGTGCACATCAAGAAAAGATCGTACCTGTAGTCCAAGCGGCAATTGCCGAGGCTGGTATCACCCTCCAAGACCTTGATGGTATCGCCGTCACCAACGGACCAGGCCTGTTAGGCGCCTTGTTAGTTGGCGCCTCATTTGCCAAAGGACTTGCCTTAGCCCTCCAGATTCCGTTAGTTGGGGTTAACCATACTCAGGGCCATATCCTATCCCACTTCTTGACGGAGCCTGCGCCAAAGTTTCCATTCCTCTGCCTTACCGTCAGCGGTGGGCATACGCAATTGGTCGTCGTCCGGAGCCCGCTGGACATGGAGATTATTGGCCAGACAGAAGATGACGCCGCTGGCGAAGCATTTGACAAGGCCGCCAAACTTCTTGGACTACCCTACCCTGGTGGACCATTGATAGACCAATACGCACAAAGTGGCAATCCGAAGGCATTCCAATTCCCGAAGGGTAACATGGAAGGTTATAACTATAGCTTTAGCGGGATCAAGACCGCCATCATGTACTTTCTGCAGAAACAAGACCCAGAATTCATCCAGGCCAACATGGCAGACATTTGCGCCTCCATACAGCACACATTGGTAGAAACGCTCCTGACAAAACTTAAACTAGCGATCAAGGAAACTGGCATCAAAGAGGTAGCCATAGCTGGTGGCGTGGCGGCGAACTCTGGCCTCAGGCAGTCGCTTCAGTTACTTCGGGATACGATGGGGCTTAATCTATACATCCCACCCTTTGCCTATTGCACCGACAATGCGGCAATGATCGCGATGGCAGGTCACTTATTACTTCTTGACGGTCGGGATGATGGTCAGAACCTTGATGTATCGCCAAACCTGAAATACTGAGCTAGGGCCCGGAAACAAAAATGGACTCGCCAGCCAAGTCCATCTTTTCTTTTACACGAAACAAACACACACTTGTATCAGCAATTGGGCCATGAAAACCCACTTGCCTAACCATCATTTAGCGTAATACGCTTTAGAGGAAAATACGATCCAGAACATTTAGGAACGATCAAGTTAATTGTCTCTCCGAAGAGAGCTAACATCAAAGATGCCTGCCTAAGCTGGGCGCTCCGTACCGCGTTGCAAAGATGCAGCGTGTTTTTGGGTGCTGTTATTTACTACTTTGGCAGATCTTTGCCAGATCTTACCAAATCTGTGGCATTTTTTTTTCTAAGTTTACCAAACCATTACTTTCCCCCTTCGCGGAGACTGATTTGTCAATTTGGTGGGCTATAGCCACCTAGTCTCCTTTTTCGACCGAATATGTCCATCATCAAACCAGCAACACCCGAAGATGTAGAGAGTCTGCGAAGCTGCCTGCTGTTGGTGGAACAAAAATTCGGAATGGGCACCCACCATACCTGGACCGAAAGCTCATTCCGGATCTTGTCTGATCATATCACGACAGCCTCCAAAAGGACGGTTAGCACCAATACATTGAGGCGGCTTTATGACAAGGTGGTCGAAGGGGATGGTGATTACTTGCCTAAGGTCGAGACCAAAAACGCCTTAGCCATTTACCTCGGGCACAAGGACTGGTATCACTTCGTTACTTTCAAACCTGACCAAGGTAGCATTACCCCCACCCCTGAGTCTACACAACAGATCTTGCAAGATGTGGATCCATCGACCCTTTGGTTAGATGGCCCAATTTTGGCCCCAGATGCACCGCATCAGGCTGACATCAGCCAAGCCAATGAGAAGGACAAGGAAAGGATAGAGATTAAACAATTTGCCTCAAACACGAGCCAACAGCAACATCCTTCCACAGCGGTTCCCCAATACAAAAGCCGATACTTACAATATGGATTGGTCTTGATACTGGTTCTACTTGTCGGATTTGTCTTTTACAGATACTATTGGTTTGCTGATGCACCACTGGCAGCCGCGCCAACCAAGTTTGCACGCCTTGTTCGAATAAACAAGATTGATACCTCCCAACTCCCTTTTGGGCTGGAGTATCGTGTAGAGTATAGTGGATATAATCCTGATAGCTTGTTTTTAGACTTTTATGATGGCAAACGCGGGTCTGTGACAGATAATGCCAACTTTTTTAGTGCCAGGTATTTCGCCCCAGGATTCTATAGTGTGACCCTACGGAGCCATGAAATGATCCTTGACCATGATGATATGGTCATTCCAAGCCAAGGTTGGAAACGTTTCATCATGACATCACAATCTGTATTTGACTATCCTGAGTCTGCCACAATTACAGAAGCTACTGCATTGAGCAAAGGTGAGCTGACCAACTTAGCGCTTAAACTAAAGCAAGAGCTAAGGACCCATTACGAAAACATCGGTACTGTCAGCTTCCCTACAGATGACTTTATCCTCACTGCCAGAATCAAGAACGACCTTTTGCTCAACGACCTAGACTGTTACTCGTCTAAGCTGAAGGTGCTAGGCACAGATGGCGCATTCGTGATCTGCTTTACCAAACCTAAATGTGCGCGCCTAACTTGGAACTTATTCGGCGACGTAATCATCACTGGAACCAAACTACCTCAAGAAAATCTAGCGATCGACCTCACAAAATGGCGCACCATCAACTTAGCTGTCCGAAACAAAGTAGCCAAGGTAAGTGTGGACGGCAAAGTTGTCCTGACAGTCCCTTACAATAAGGAAATCGGCAAATTAAAGGGCCTCGAGTTCAGGTTTGAAGGGGATGGAAAGGTTGAATATATAACCGTCAAGAACAGCAAAGGCGAGGTCATGCATGAAAATGTGTTTTCAAAAACGACTAGCAATTAGCCAGTCCTATCGTTTCAACTATTGCCTGAATAGACCTCGGCTCGTTGGAGGCCATCTGATCTTATGGAATTTCTGTTTTGGTTCGGCCTTGGGCTGGCATTTTATACCTACCTGGGTTACGGGCTAGTCCTATTTGCCTTAATCAAGCTCAAACGACTGTTAACTAATTCAAGGCAAGCGTTCGACGTTACTATAGAGCCAGAGGTCACCCTTGTCATTGCCGCCTATAACGAGCGCAAATTCATCGACAAAAAAGTAGCAAACTGTCTTACTCTGGACTATCCACCAGACAAGCTCCAGATCATGTTCGTGACAGATGGGAGCAACGACGGGAGCGAAACCTACTTAGCACAATGGGACCGATTGACGATCCTGCATGACCCCCAACGTGCTGGCAAAATCGGCGCCCTCAACCATGCCATGCGCGAGGTTAAGACCCCGATCGCTTTGTTCTGCGATGCAGATACCATGCTTAACCCTGCAGCTATACGCGAGATGGTTAAGCACTTCCAGAACCCCAAAGTTGGCTGTGTCGCAGGCGAAAAGCGCATCATGAATGCAGAGGCAGAGGCTGCAAGTGGCGCTGGCGAAGGCATCTATTGGAAGTACGAAAGCCTACTCAAAAAGTGGGATTATGAGCTCTATTCGGTCGTTGGGGCGGCTGGCGAACTATTCGGGATTAGAACCGAGCTTTTTGAGCCCGTCCATAAAGAGACCATCCTAGATGATTTCATGATCTCCCTCAGGATGGCCCAACATGGTTACATCACGGCCTATGCCCCAGAGGCCTACGCAACAGAGCCGCCTGTCAACAAACTAGGTGATGAGATTAAGCGTAAGATCCGCATTTGTACTGGGGGCTGGCAATCCATCTTTTGGCTGACACCCTTACTCAACCCGTTCAGCAACCCGGTCCTGACCTTTCAGTATGTCAGCCACCGAGTTCTGCGCTGGACATTGACACCAATTTTCCTGTTCCTGTTGCTACCCATCAATCTCTGGCTGGCAACGTTTGTCGGAGGTATCTATAACCTGCTGATGTGGTCCCAGTTCGGGTTCTATACGTTGGCGGCTTTAGGTTTGCATGCCGAGCGGCGTAAGCTACGGTTCAAGGCCCTTTTTATCCCATTCTACTTCTGCATGATGAACGTCACGGCACTCATCGGGATGAAGCGTTACTTCAACAAACAGGGGACAGTGCTGTGGGACAAGGCTGATAGGGGGTAAGGACCAAACTACATCCCTAATCACAACTGAAACAAGAAAATTCAGCCTAGTTCTTGAGCCGTACGATCAGTTTCTTGAGTCGCTTTTTTTGTTCGATGCTTATAAAGGTGGCAATCTTTATCTTAAGGTGACCAAACTTGGCGCTTTTGTCCACCTTAAAGAACTCAGTTGCGGTTCTTTCGTCTGCCTGTGTCTGTACGTTGACCTCGACAGGGTGAACCAATGGAAAGGCAATTGGCTCCGTGCCTAGACCCGCTAATGCAATATTAGGATCAACTGAGTTGGTGGCATCGGCTCCAAAGCCCAAATTCTGGACCAAGTTCACCTGTGGGATGACGCCTAGGCCATTGCGTTGCCACATCATGAACATCCAGTGGTAGTCCCAAGTATCCAGATTGCCAGACATGATGTAGTCATAGATCGCTAGCCAATAGCTGCGGTCCTGACTGCGGGTAAAAAGGCGATCGAGATTGCGCTTATGCTGATTCCGATCAACTGACTTTAGCTCAAGGTCAAAATACTGCCAAGCCCGACGCCAACCAGCCCAGCCCCAGATATGGTTATAGTGGCTGTAGTAATAACTATCCTGCCCCCAGCGTTTGCCAAACTGGAAGTTGCTGGCCGAAATGTGCATCACACGCTCGTCGAGTCGGTAGCGCTCAAGACACTCGGCAGCGTAGGCAAAGAAAGAAGGCTCGCAAAAACAATCATCTTCGAGGACAATCCCCTCCTCTACTTCCGAAAAAAACCAAGTTATAGCTCCCGAGATCGAGAGCTTAGCACTCAAGTGTTCGGTCCGGTATAGCTTGATGACCTCGCATGGCCAGTCCACACTTTGGTCAAACAGGTCCCGAACAGCTTGCACTTTCGCAACATCAGCTGGATCGGCTGGGTTGGGTGCATTGTTGGCAACATAGAGCCGAGTAGGTCGGACAGCACGTAAGGAGTCCAGCACCTTAGCCGTCGTATCGAGCCTTTTGTAGGTGATCATCAAGACGGGTACTTGGAGCGACTGGTCGGCCATAGGTTGGGATTTTGGTCCTAAAAAATAGACTCTGATCAAATACTAATAGGTGCCAATCTGGCCTATAGCATCTGACGTGCGAGCAAGATAGTTGCCTTCGCCTCGTCGAGCAAATGATTGGCTGGTTGATATGGCACCCAAGCCTGCAACTTCTTGATGCTAACCTCTAAGGTTTGGTCATAGACGTTCAGGTCATTGATATTGGTTTCGATGTGGGCCATGCCAAGGCCGAGGATTTCGTAGGCTTCGGCAACGTAGCCTGCCACATCCAACATCGAAAAGGTTTGGCCTCCGCCTAAGTTGAAAACATCATTGGCGGCCCCTTTTAGGATACAAGCCATAACAACTTGGCATACGTCGCCCATCCAGACGAAGTCCCGAATCGGTTTCCCATTGCTTCCTAGCTTGACGGTTCCGGAACTTGCAACCGATTTACAGAGGTCATTTAGGACCAGGTACCATTTGCTACTGCCAGTCTCAAGGGGTGATCCATAACTGTTGGTTAACCTAAAAATGGTATAGTTGATCCCTTTGGTGGCTGCAAACTGCCTAACATAATACTCTGCAAACAGGTGAGTGGTGCCATAGTCATGTTTGGGCACCATGGGCATATCCTCGGTAATCAGGCCACTGTTGAGGCCATAGGCATGGAAGGTGCTGAAGTATAAGAAGTGCGTGTTCGAGCCCTCACCTGATTCGTCTAGCCACTGCAACAGGTTGCGCGTCCCGAGGGCATTAATCTGCAATGCCTTTTCGGGATAGCCAGGTGCATTACCTTCGTTCACACTTGCAAGGTGGATGATGGCATCAAACGTCTGCCCCTCAAGCGCCTTGCTAACGGATTTGAGGTCACTGATGTCAGCAAACACCCGATCGAAAACCAAATCCTCCAGCACCTGGCGGTTATTACTGCTAAGCGTCGTTACCCCATGGCCTGCCAATACCATTGCACGTGTCAGCCATGACCCTAGGTTGCCTAGGCCACCAGTTATCAATACTCTTTTCATAAGATACATGGTTTTGCTTGCATCAGAATGGCATACCAAGCAAGGTTGGTGGTTTCCAGTGCCAGAGCCATTATAACAGATCTAGGATGACTATTTTAAGCATTCGTCATCAGGCCAAATTAGCAAGGCAAAACAGGAAATCCCTCAGTGCCTAGTGGAATAGCGTCTGCCTCTGTTGGGTCATGTGGAATGCTAGCGAAATTCATGAGCAGATTTTGGCCTTCACCAACCCCCTCGAAGGCTACCCACAACCCAGGTCTGATCGTCAGTCTACTATAGTTATGGTCCGTCCCGAGTACTATGCTGAGGTGTTGACCTTTTGTCGGGCTATCGACTCTGTCGTCAAACACATAAAACTTTATGGCCCCTACTGGAACCACTAAGTTAAGCACCATGCGGTTATGACGTTTCCAGCCCTTGATATGGGTCTGGAGCACTTCGCTGAAATAAGCCTCGCCAAAACCAGCATAAGTATCATCAGTGGCCTTGATGCCGTGCATAACCCTCCCCTTATCGCCCCCAATGAGTTTCAGAGGAGTCAAGGTAAAACCATCAATCGACAAAGGAGTCTCCTTGGATACTATTGAGCTGTCCATGCGATACCGAGCTTAATGGCGGCGTCAGTGTATTCCTGGATCTGATCTAGGGTGTATTCGTACAATCCCTCGGTACCTTGGTGATAGTATTTGTCATACCAAGTGGCGGTAAGGCGTGCAGCATCCTCAAACCGAAGGGCTGGTTTCCAGCTTAGCTCATGCAGTGCTTTGTCACAGTTGAGTTTCAGCAGGCCAGCCTCATGGAAAGTCGGTGTCAGATCGACAATAAACTTATCATGCGATCCGTCAAAATGCCAGTTGAGGGCGATTTCCTCGAGCAACTGATGGACGGTGAAGCTCTGGTCAGCGGCTGGGCCAAAGTTGAAACTTTCGCCAGTGAGCTGAGGGTTGAGATGAAGAGCAGCACCGACAGCCAAGTAGCCACTTACGGGCTCCATTACGTGTTGCCAAGGGCGGGTAGCCTTAGGGCGCCTGATCTCAACTGATTGATTTTGAGCCCAAGCCCGCACACAATCTGGTACGATACGGCTATCTGCCCAGTCTCCACCACCAATAACGTTGCCGGCACGTGTAGATACAATCCGGACGTTGGAGCCTGGATTCTTCAGGAAAGAGTGGAAGTAGGTATAGATCATGAGTTCAGCACCCGCTTTGCTGGCACTGTATGGATCTTTACCGCCCAGTCGGTCGTTTTCGCGATAACCCCAGGTCCACTCCACGTTTTCGTAACACTTATCGCTGGTGATGAAAACAGCAGTGCAGGTATGGTTGCTTAGGCGTAAAGCCTCAAGCAAATTGGCTGTGCCGATAATGTTGGTCGTCAGCGTATCTAACGGATCTGAATAGCTCAGGCTAACGATCGGCTGGGCAGCCATATGAAAAACCATGTCTGGTTTGAGGTCAGCCATTAGGTTTTTCATCCGCTCACCATCCCTAATATCAGCCACGATATGGGTCAGCTTTTCGGACAGGCCTAGGGCTTCGAACATACTTGGTTGAGTGGGCACCTTATCTGATATGCCTGTGACTTTGGCCCCTAGACTCAGTAGCCAAACACTAAGCCAGCTACCTTTAAAACCGGTGTGGCCAGTGACCAATACATGTTTGCCTGCGTAAACGTTGTTGAACATAGTTCGGATGGGTGCGGCACACTTTGAAACTTGTGTTGCCTGCTTTGGATTTTAGAAGTCAGTGGGCAAACCAATGGTCGCCAATCGAAAAATACTTAGATGCTTTTAAGCAACCTTCAGGACCATGCCCAAAGGTTTACCAGATTCGCCAAGGCGGGGTACCACTTTCCCAATACTCGTTCAGCTGTACTTTATCCCGAAGGGTATCCATACACTTCCAGAAACCGTTATGTTGGTAGGTGATTAGCTGATCCTGGTTGGCTAGGTTCTCAAGTGGTTCGCGCTCGAAGATGGTACTGTCGTTCGTAATATAGTCTAGCACCTCTGGTTGGCAAACAAAGAAACCACCATTGATCCAGGCACCATCGCCTTTTGGCTTTTCGTGAAACTTGGTCACCAATTTTGACTCTTGGATTTCCAGAGCACCAAAACGACCTTCTGGCTGGATGCTGGTCATGGTCACGAGTTTGCCCTGCTCCTTATGGAACTTAACAAGCTCAGCAATATTGACATCAGCAACGCCATCGCCATAAGTCAGCATAAAGGGCTCATTGCCAATAAAGTCTTTGGCACGCAAGATGCGCCCACCCGTCATGGTGTTCTGGCCTGTGTCAAGCAGGGTCACCTTCCATGGTTCGGACGAGTTGTTATGGACCTCCAGTTTCCCGGTGGTCATATCAATCGTGACGTCGCTCTGGTGAAGGAAATAGTTGGCAAAGTACTCCTTGATGTAGTAGCCTTTGTAGCCGAGCAGGACCACAAAATCGTTATAGCCATAGTGGCTATAGAGCTTCATGATGTGCCATAGGATTGGCCGACCACCAATCTCGACCATAGGCTTAGGCACTACGTTGGTTTCCTCGCTCAGTCGTGTGCCGAAGCCACCTGCCAATAATAATATCTTCATAGAATAGGGAAGGTCACCGTTTGACGTAACCTCGTTGTGTAGCAGGCTAAGCCCATGGGTATTGGGCCTGATACTGTCGTAAATATAGAAACTGAAATGCGTTGGCTCAGCTTTTTGGTGTATCGATATTAGCGCCGAGGTAGTATCTCGTTGTGATTTTTTGTCGCAACTATTTGATTAATAGCGAATTATGTTAGGTTACGGCAAGGTTAAGCATTTAGACCTAGCTAGCCTCCTGACCTGCTTAAATGGGAAACTAGTCACGCAATAACCCCAAAAGATAGGCACCGTAGCCTGATTTGACCAGCGGTTTAGCAATTGCCTCGAGCTGGGCCTTATCGATGAAGCCCATCCTGTAGGCCACCTCTTCGATGCAACCTACCTTTAGGCCTTGGCGCTCTTCCAGCACCTGGACAAACTGCCCAGCCTGCATCAGACTCGCAAAAGTACCAGTATCAAGCCAAGCAGTACCCCTCGGCAACACCCCTACTTTGAGGGCCTTGCGCTCGAGGTAGACTTTATTAACGTCGGTTATCTCGAGCTCGCCGCGTGGGCTAGGCTTAAGATTAGCGGCGATGTTTACAACCTCGTTGTCATAGAAGTAGAGTCCTGGCACAGCATAGTTGCTTTTGGGCTGGTCAGGCTTTTCCTCAATGCTAATGGCAGTCCCAGCGCTGTCAAACTCGACCACACCATAACGCTCGGGGTCATGGACATGGCAAGCGAAGATCACACCACCATCTGGGTCGTTATGCTGCTGGAGCAATCCCGTCACCCCAGAGCCATAAAAAATATTGTCGCCAAGTACTAAGGCCACCTTGTCCTGCCCAATGAAATCTCGGCCGATGATAAAGGCTTGAGCCAAACCGTCAGGACTTGGCTGGACAGCATAAGTAAACTGGCAACCAATGCGCGATCCATCCCCTAGCAATTTTTCGAAGTGGGGCAAGTCATGCGGGGTGCTAATGATCAGGATTTCCTTGATGCCAGCCAGCATCAGGACTGACAGCGGGTAATAGATCATCGGCTTGTCATAGACAGGCATCAGTTGTTTGCTAACCGCTAGCGTCAGCGGATGCAACCTAGTGCCAGAGCCGCCTGCCAAGATTATACCTTTCATATCGTTGCGGGGAGGGTTGGGATTCGAATGAGTATTGGGTTGATACAGTATCTAAACAGATTGGTCTTAGCCAAATGGGCTACGACACTGCTAGTTAGTTAGGTTTAGGGTCCCTAGTCTAAAACTGGGGTTAACAAATGATCAAATTCGGCGATACGATTAGCCACCTGTTGCATCAGCCACAAAGGGGTGCTGGTGGCGCCACATATACCAACGGTGCCGATACCCTCAAACCAAGTATGGTCTAGCTCCTGTTCGCTTTCGACAAAGTAGCTTTTCGGATTGATGCCTTCGCAGACGGCAAACAGGGCTTTGCCATTGCTAGACTTACGCCCCGATACAAAAACCACGACATCATGATCGGCGGCAAAGATGCGAAGCTGTGGCTCCCGATTGCTAACCTGACGACAGATGCTATCGTTAGCCTCAAAATATATATGGTCAGCGTCTTCTGGCTTAGCTAAGCGAGCTGCAGCAACACGCTCCTCTATCAAGGTCTTCATCTTGTAGAAGCCCGCAGTGCTTTTGGTAGTCTGGCTGAAAAGCTCGATTGGCCGCTCAAAGTCCAGCTGGTCTAGGTCCTCTGGTTTGGTCACGACGATGGCATCACCAAGTGTCTGGCCCTTTAAGCCCTCGACTTCGGCATGGCCTTGCTGACCATAGATGACGATCTGGCCATCTTGCTTACGCATCTTGTCGTAAGAGGACTTGACCCTATTCTGGAGCTTGAGGACAACAGGGCAGCTTGCATCGATCAGCTCTATGTTATTCCGTAATGCCAACTGATATGTTTCGGGTGGCTCGCCATGTGCCCTGATCAGCACTTTACAGTCATGCAAGTTTTCCAGCTGCTGATGGTCGATGATCCTGAGACCTTTATTGTGCAGTCGCTCTACCTCCATCCTATTATGGACGATGTCGCCCAAACAGTAAAGCTGCGATGCCTGCTCTAGTTCGTCTTCTGCCATCTGTATCGCGTACTCGACACCGAAACAGTAACCAGAATTCTTGTCTATCGTAATTTCCATTCTCAATTGCACAACCTAGCTGGTTGTGAAAAAGCACCTAACTTGCCCCATAAACCAGTTTGGCCATTGGGTGGCTAGGCATTGGCACAAATATATCAGTCCGTAAGGGATAAACCTTATTCCTTGTTGTTTTATACAGCTATGCAACTCTTCGTAACCGCCATTGGCACAGATAGTGGCAAAACCATGGTATCAGCACTCCTATGTGAGATCATGGGGGCCCAGTACTGGAAACCGATTCAGGCAGGTACACCTACCGATACCGACACCATTATGGGCTTGGTTAGCAGCCCAGCCGTAACAACTTGGCCAGAGGCACACCGCCTAGCTGCACCGATGTCGCCACATGCAGCCGCTGATCAAGAGGGTATCAATATTAAGATCGACCAGTTTAGTTTGCCTGATACCAAAGCTCACCTAGTGGTAGAAGGGGCAGGAGGCATCTTGGTTCCGATTAATGACCATGATTTTGTAATTGACCTCCCACTACAGTGGGATCTACCAATTGTATTGGTGGCAAACCTCTATCTGGGCAGCATCAACCATACCCTACTTTCAACTGCAGAGCTCAAGCGGAGGGGTGCAAAGGTGTTAGGCATTGTGTTCAACGGACCAGCTAATGAGGCGTCCGAACGGATCATTCTGCACCATACTGGCTATCAAAAACTTTTCTCCGTCACACAGCTGCCGATCCTGAACAAACTAGTTATCAGTCAGTTGGCGACCGAACTGCGGCCAATTGTCCTGCCTATGCTATTGGCAAGCAATTAGCCTCGAGATTCTGAACTTACATCACGTTTAGGCACTGCTCCTTAATGCGCTCCAGCAGGTCCTTCATCTCGACCACAATGCGTTGCACCGAAGCATCATTGATTTTGGAACCAATGGTGTTGATCTCACGGCCAATCTCTTGGGATATAAAGCCCAGCTTTTTGCCATTACCCTCAGCGATTGCCTCAACGAAGTAGTCAAGGTGGGCACGGAGGCGTACCTTTTCTTCGCTCACATCCAGCTTCTCGAGGTAGTAGATTAGCTCTTGCTCAAAACGGTTATGATCGACCTGAACTTTCTGGCCAAGTTCGGCAATGCGGTCAAACAGTCGCTGGCGGGTTAGCGCCAAACGTTCAGGGTCGTGTGCCTCTATGACCAACAAACGCTCCCGGATTTCGCCAATGTACTCGCTTAGTTTAGCGGCCAGCACACGCCCTTCGTCAGCACGAAATGTATTGCAGTTGGCTAAGGCATCCTTAAGGACAGCCTGTACTGCTTGCCACAAGGCGGTGGTTGCCTCAGGGTCAGCGGCTGGTTGGCTCATAACTTCGGGCATCGTTAGGGCCAGTTTGACCAAACCTTCGTCGCCAGCACCTACTGAGTTGGCGGCCTCTAACAACTGCTGATACCAAGCCTGAAACACTGGCAAATTGATACCACGGCTCAGGGTCGTCCCTTGGGGTTTGACTAGATCGATGCTGACATTGATTTTGCCACGCTCCAAGGAGGTAGTGGCGGCATTCCGCACCTCTGTCTCCTTGTCATTGAGCTCGCGCGGAAGGCGCACAAATACCTCAGCAAACTTACTATTGAGGCATTTGACCTCGGCAGTTATCTGGAGGCCATTGAGATCTTGGGTGGCGGCTCCAAAGCCAGTCATCGATTTTAGCATGCTGAATTGGTGTAGCAGGCCCTTTGGCCTTTTGGGATATAAACTTTGTGGAAGGGCAACAAAGGGCCCCACCCTACTTAAATGTGGCGCTCAGCATGGTAGCTACTACGTACCAAAGGACCGCTTTCGACATAGGCAAAACCTTTGGCCATACCCACCTCCTGATAGTGCGCAAATAGGTCTGGGTGGATGAACTCGGCCACCTCGAGGTGCATTTTGGTTGGTTGGAGATACTGGCCTAGGGTAAGGACATCAACACCTTGGGCCACAAGGTCATCCATAGCTTCGTATACCTCTTCTGGGGTTTCGCCAAGGCCTAGCATGATGCCAGTTTTGGTACGTTTGCCATACTGTTTGATGCGGTTCAGCTCCTCGAGGCTGCGTTCGTACTTAGCCTGTGGCCTCACGATGCGATAAAGGCGCTTCACGGTCTCCATATTGTGGCTCACAACTTCTTGTCCTCCTTCAATCATCCGATAGAGGGCATCCCAGTTGCCTTTGACATCAGGGATCAGGGTCTCGATCGTAGTAGTTGGGCTAGCTTCTTTGACGGCACGGACTGTCTGGTACCAAATCTCAGCACCACGATCTTTGAGCTCATCTCTGTTGACAGAGGTCAGGACCGCATGTTTGACTTGCATCAGCTGGATGGCCTCGGCCACACGACGTGGTTCGTCGGTGTCATATTCGTTAGGGCGACCCGTTGCCACCGCGCAGAACGAGCAGCTACGGGTACAGACGTTACCCAATATCATGAACGTAGCAGTGCCGGCCCCCCAGCACTCGCCCATGTTGGGGCAATTGCCGCTTTCGCAGATGGTGTGTAGTTTGTAGTTGTCAACCAAGTTGCGCACATGCCGGTACTCAGGCCCAATCGGCAACTTGACCCGTAGCCAGTTAGGCTTACGGTCTCCAGGTACTTGGTTTGCCCCCATTTCGGTGGGCATTGTTGGCAATACAGGTAGCTCGATCATCGTAACAAAGACATAGTGGTCTTATCCGCCCACAATTGGGGCTCCAGAACAAAGGTAATACCTAGGAAACGAAAGTAGTACTATCAGCCTTGGTTTAGGCCATGGCTTAGGTTCGATGGATAATAGAAAGCTGAAGGCCCAGCCCGCAAACAAATCCTGGAAAAGAAACGTCGAACCTAGTCCGCTTTAGTCCGGAGCAGCAAACTACGTCCTAAGGTGATCTCGTCGGCATATTCTAGTTCCGACCCTACAGCAACGCCACGTGATAGCTGGGTCACCTTGCCGACTTTGCCTGTTAGCATTCGTTGTAAGTATAAGCCAGTTGTGTCCCCTTCCATCGTGGGGCTCAGAGCTAAAATGACTTCCACGATGGGTTGGTCTTTCGCCTGCTCCACTCGGTTTATTAACTGCTCTATCCTCAGATCAGATGGGCCAATGCCATTAATTGGTGAGATCACCCCACCCAGCACGTGGTAGATCCCTCGGTACTGTGCTGTGTTCTCTAGGGCCATCACATCACGCATATCCTCAACTACACATAAGATGGTCCGGTCGCGCCGCTCGTTGGTGCAGATGCTGCAATGTTCCAGATCACTGATATTGAAACAGGTCTGGCATAGTTTGATTTCTAGCCGCACCGCCCTGATGCTTTCGGCAAGCTGGAGGGCCATTTTTTCGTCCTGCTTCAGGATATGCAGGACCGCACGCAAAGCTGACTTCTTCCCGATGCCTGGCAAGCGGGAGATTTCATTAACAGCATTTTCGATCAGGCGTGAGGTGAACTGCATAAGGTCAGGTCAAAGGTAGGGAGACCACACCAAACTTATGGGCAAATAGGCGCGCACTAAATGATACGCTGCAACATTTGGCCACGATGGGCATCTAGCTTCAGCAAGATGAACAACAGGACCGTGAACGACAGCATGCTACTGCCCCCGTAGCTGAAGAAAGGCAATGGTATACCGATAACAGGAAAAAGACCGACCGTCATCCCGAGGTTGATCGTGAAGTGGAAAAAGAACACCGAGGCCACCCCATAGCCATAGACCCTAGCGAACCGTGTTTTCTGTCGCTCGGCAATCATCGTGATCCGAAAAAGTAAGGTCATGAAGGCGCCAATGAGGCCAAGGCTACCGAGCCAGCCCCACTCCTCGCCCACGGTGCAGAAGATAAAATCTGTGCTTTGGGCCGGCACGAAGTCAAACTTGGTCTGGGTGCCAAACATAAATCCCTTGCCAGCAAAACCGCCAGAGCCAATCGCAATTTTAGATTGCGTAACGTTCCAGCCAGCACCAAGCGGGTCGCTATTGGGGTCGATCAGAACCTTAATGCGGCTTTGTTGGTGGGGTTGCAGCACATCATTGACGAAGTAGTCCACCCCCTGCACAATGCCTAGGACAAGCACCAAAGCCACCCCAATTGCGATGTAATTGCGCTGCCTTCGGTCGACCAAAATGGTGAAAGCAACGGCAATCACAACAAGGCCAATGCTCAGATACAGCTTCGGGATCAGGAGGGTCAGGACCAACAAGGCCACTGCCGTGATGCCAAGCCCTGGGTAAAACCCTGGTAGCCCCTCGCGGAACAGTACGATAATAAAACAAGAAAAGACCAAGGTACTGCCGGTGTCGTTCTGGAGCAGGACCAAAACAGCTGGCAATCCAATCAGCCCAGCAACAGTTAGCTGTTCCATCCGTCGCTCTAGTTTCACGGTCGGGATGCTGATGTATTTGGCTAGGGCAAGGGCCGTTGCCAACTTCGCAAACTCGGCCGGCTGGATGCCAAAACTACCAACACCTAGCCAAGATTTAGAACCCGCAACCTCCTTCCCGATCACCAAGACTAATAACAACAACACAATCACCACCCCATAAATGATGTAGGCAAAGTCATCATAAAACTTGAAGTCCGTCGTCATTACGGCCACAATCAGGACCATGGACAACCCAACGAACAACAGCTGCCGACCTGAGTTGAGATCAAGGCTGAACATGGCCGAAAGGTCCTCACCCGAATAGACGGCGGCATGGATGTTCATCCAGCCAAAGATCACCATCGCAGCATATAGCATAATGGTTGGCCAGTCTAGCCCTCGGCTCACAAGTTCTTGTCGGCTATTTTGGGGCATTGAGGTTGTGGTTGATTGACTGATTTAGGTCTGGCACTGACTTGTTGGTACTGGATTAAACGGTATCTGGGCCTAACGGGCAGTTTTATTGCGGTAAGCAGACATGTAGTCTTGATCCAACATGTGTTTCTCGAGGTTTTTGCGCTGGATGGTGTCGTTAAGATACTTTTCAACCATCAGGCTAGCAATCGGTGCAGCTGCAAAGCCACCAAAACCGGCATTCTCGACAAAACACGCAATCGCAATCTTAGGATTATTCATCGGGGCAAAACAAGTAAAAACCGAGTGATCCTTGCCTGAGCTGGTTTGGGCGGTACCTGTTTTGCCACAGATCGGAATCGATTTCATATCCACCTTGCTCCAGGCCGTACCGTTCGAAACGGCTAGGCGCATTCCTTGCCTGATAAGTGTATAGTGTTGCGGGTCGATCATTGTACGGTGTACTTCCTGAAACACAGGGTTGACCTTGCCGCTATCGCCTAAACCCCTTTCGAAGTGAGGAACCTTGTACCAGCCTTTGTTGGCCAAGATACAAGCCAAGTTCGCCATCTGAACCGGCAATAGCCCTAGCTCACCTTGCCCAATACTCATGCTATAAATGTTGCTGAATTTCCAATGGTTATGGCCATAGACCTTGTCAAAATAGGCCACCTTCTTCAGGATACCCTTTTGCTCAGCAGGCAGATCGATGCCTAGCTTAGCACCCAGCCCGAAGGACCTGATATACTCTAGCCAACGCTCATACCCTATCCGGGTATCCACAAACGTATTGGCCGCCTTGTTCTGGTTGATGATACGGCGATAGACCTGCACAAAATAGGGATTGCAACTCCATTGTATGGCTTGCCGGAGATTACAGGGATTTGGGTGTGCGTGGCAGTTAACAATCGATTTGTTGCAAGGATAGGTCGTGTTGCTATCGATTAGGCCCATCTGCATAGCAGTCAGAGCCTGCAATGTTTTAAAGATCGATCCCGGAGGGTACATCGCCATCATCGCCCTGTTGAATAAGGGTTTGGTGCTATCCTTCTGAAGAACCTTGTAGTTTTTGCCAAAGTTGCGGCCTGTCAGCAGGCCAGGATCATAGATTGGGGCACTAATGAAGGCCAAAATCTCACCCGTGCTTGGCTCAATAGCCACAATACTGCCAGCCTTATTGACCATTAGCTTCTCGCCATATTGCTGCAGCATGATATCCACAGTCGAATACAGATCTTGCCCCTTGCTGGCGCTGGTGTCATAGATGCCGTTCTTGAATGGCCCTTTGTCCACCCCGTGCACATCGACCATGATGAACTTGGTTCCGCGACGCCCCCTAAGTTGGCGTTCGTATTGACCCTCTATGCCCGTGATGCCGAGGTAGTCACCCATTTGGTAATATCCATACTTTTCTTTGTTATCGAGCTGCCCACGGCTGATCTCACCCATATAGCCAATAGCATGTGCCATACATGGATACTCGTAGGCCCTGACGGTGCGGGTAGTGGTGTAAAAACCTGGGTACTCATTTAGGTGCTCGATGATGCGGGCGGCTTCTTCTTGAGATAGTTGACGGATGAAGGCGGATGCCTTGACACGACTATAGATCTTGGCGTCCCGGATCTTCTCACGGAACTCTTCCATCGTAATGCCGACAAGGTTGCAGAACCCGACCGTATCCATGCCATCCTTTTTGAGCTCGCGTGGGATTACCGTAATGTCAAAAACAACTTGGTTGTTAACGATAAGACGGCCCTTCCTGTCATAGATCAATCCACGATAGGCATTGTCTGGTACCTTCTTGAGGGCGTTCATGTCGGCAGCACCTTTATAGGTCTCGTCGATGATCTGGATGTAGAATAGGCGCACCAAAAACACGAACCCGACGAAAAAAAACACGAATCGGACGATGGCTACCCTACTGTCAAACATATCTGTGGCACGACTTGCTGCGCTCGCTCTGGATTAAGCCTGCAAAGATAATGCAGGGATGGCATCTTTGACTAGCAAACCATTGCTAATATTCAGCCACTGACGGGATCCATTTGGGCCAAAATATCAGGATCGAGGAGTACCTCCACAATTGACAAACTGAATACTTCCAAAGCTGCCTGCCACCCTGTCCTTTGCTTAGAACCATTAGCTTAACTAATAATACGAGCCTAGGCTTTTTGGTGCCTGTTTCGGATGAGTTACTACTGTAATCCAATACTCAGCTATTGCTTAACCTGATGGAGCAAGCAACCTCTAAAAAAGCAAAAATGCCCAGCACCTAAAAGGAGCGGGCATTCCATATATAAAAACGCTTTAGAATGTACTGTCAAGTTTGTCGTCAGGGCTGGCTTTTGCCAGAAGATTGTGCAGTTGGCGTATGCCGCTCTGCTATCCCCTACTGACAATACAAAAGTAGAGGTACCCCAACCGCCCTACAATACCCCATCTGCGGTATATTTTGACCCTTAGTGCCAACTGTTAAAACAAACTAGCGGGGCCCATTTAGTTTTCAGGTTATCCACATTGTGGTACCAATTGCTGATTACGACCGGCAAATGACACATAAATAACTCATAATGAAACAACTAGACGAACCATCTTTTTTTGATGGCCACCTTAACTGCCTCGACCTTGTTCCGGACGTGCAGTTTTTTGTAAATGTTCTTGAGGTGGGTCCGGACCGTTTGCGGGCTGATAAATAACCGTACGGCTATCTCTTGGTAGTTATAGCCTTCGACTAACATATTCAGGATTTCGGCCTCACGGGTGCTTAGGGTGGTGGCCTCTGCTACCTCAGGAGCCTGCGGGGCTGGGCGACCTTGCAAAAACTCAAATATCTTGCGTGCGATACGGGGGCTCATGACCGCCCCGTTCTCTTCTGTGATCGTAACGATGGTCTCGATGATTTTCTCAACAGGCTCGTCTTTAAGCAAGTAGCCGATTGCACCAGA
>JAIXYP010000021.1 GCA_027490155.1 Cytophagaceae bacterium
GCTTACGTGCTGGATGGCTTTTCGGTTGTGAATTGGTCTCAAACCTAGTAGATTCGCAACACGATCGCAGCAAGACCATTGCCTTTGTGGTTGTGAATTGGTCTCAAACCTAGTAGATTCGCAACATTAACGTCACAACCTGCAGATTACCAGCAGGTTGTGACGTTTTTGACTCTGTTAAAATAGCTCCAATTGTTGTGGACCTTCCTTTAGTTTGGCCTCTGAGCGGCAATAAAAGTTCACGATGTCCTGGTACTGGCGGTCGGTCATGTGCATGATCATTACATGGCCGGCGGGTGGCAGATGATTTTTGATCCGCTGTATTTGTGCTTCCATCCGCTCTCTGCTGCCACAAAAGCAGTTGTACACAGAAAACTGTTGCATGCCGAATCCTAGTTTTTCTAATGATTTACGGAAGGTCGTGTAGTCCTTGCGCTGTGCTTTGGTCAGGACGGGTAGGTCAAATAGTACGAAGATCCACATAATGCGATAAGGGGTTAGTTCCATGGCTCGATTAGTTCTAGGTCTGAATGGATGCCCAGCAGGCATTCGGCAAGGCTGGTTGCTGTTTGGCTGATGGCTTGGTGCAATGGTCGTGTTCGGCCTCCTTGTTTAACTGGACGATGGATGATTCCGAGTAGTACTTGTTTGTCTGCCTTGGTCATGATTAAATCTTCTTGGGCTTCGGGGTAGTCTCTGATGTATTCATAGACCAGTTCATCAGCAATTGGTCGATAGGGTTCCATCAAGTCATCGGCAAGTGGGAAAGGGTTATACTGGTTTTTGTGGAAAATGCCTGGTGCAAGCTGGAGGCCTGCACAAACCAATGACCTTGCCATCAAACTTCTGATGATGGCATAGGCATAGTTGAGCTTAGTATTTGGAGTTTCACCTTCTGGGTCGCGCAAGAAATCATCCCCAAACATGAGTGGGAAATAGATGCGGGCAGCCTGACCCTCAAGAGCAGATTTATCCCCCTTTAGTACCTCTTTGGTCATACGCTTGAGCCTCAATTGTTCCATTCCTTGTCGCTTAAGGCAGCAATACTGTTGCTCGATTTTGCTCTGGATCACCTTCTGCCAAAGCGCTGGTGCCAGTTTGGTTTGATTTTGGAATTGGGCAATCTGGTAACGTCCCTGAAGGGTATGACCAACAAAGGGCAACATCAGGCCACCTGGTAGATGCCGATCATCCGTTACTAGGATTGCCACCCTGTTTTTTATCAGTAGCTGCATGGCTCCTTGCGTGATAGTGACCTGCGGGTGATCAAGCTCCACAAACAAGATGGTGTCTGCGGAGCGTGTCACAGGTGGCGCACCTTCGGCTTTGGGCTGTATTACCAACTGCTCTAGCCTTGATGAAAGGTGAATTGCGGAACCGATATAGAGGGCTTGGTTACTCATTTGATAAAGTAAGAAAGCCAGCTGGATCTACTTTTAGTTTTAGGCAGGTGATTAGCGATAGACTATTGATTTTTCTGCCCACACTTTGGTCTTTTAACTTTGCCTCTGTATTGTACTCCAGCTTTGCTAACAGTCCGAGCCTAAATGAACCTTGCAAGTTTGTTCTATCCAACTTTTGAACCCGATACACCTTGTAAAGCAGCTCCCGATAGAAGCCTTTGTTTTGGAGCATTTCATTGCTGAGCCCTTTGACATCAAAGCAAACCAGCTCATTTGCTTGCAGTGTAATCAACACCTCCTCATTTGGCTTTGGCTCAGGTTTGATTGCCAGTTCTCGTTTGTTGATTCTTTGGGCGGTTTCAAGGTATTGAATAACCTCCCCACGTTGTTTACCTGTGTCCACATTTTTGTACACTACAGCATGGTGGTTTCCTTCGGGGGCAACCCATGCGCCTTCTTTGTAGTTGGTGCGATCCTTGGCTCTGATCTGGACATGGCTAGGTGCGTTAATTGCAATGCGCACCTTTTTGATCGGTAGTTTGTTTTTGTGCACCACCTCTAGGTCCTTGTGCCAGTCTTTGGGCAGGTCATGACCTGGTTGCCACCCCGAATGTTTGGCCTTGATTGCTGCAAAAACACAATCACGGACTTGGTTGTCTACGATTTCCGTGATCTCCCCTTTCGTAAGTTTAGATAGGTCCTTGCGCACAGTTGAGACAAGCTCCCCTTGTGCCACATTGTCAAGTATGCGTTGCCCCGGTGGTACTTTAATTTTTCCATACAACGTTTCGTTGTGGAGGGCTTGGTTTGGCTTGTTGGTAATCTTGTAGCTGACAATAATGCGCTCCAGATGTTCCTTGGCTTGTTGCTGGAGATTTTCTTTTCCCCAAGGCACAGCACGTCGCACATTGGGTTTGTTGGCTAGCTGTGTGTCCCTTCTAGTCGAAAGGGCCACCACTAATGCATCCAAGGCGTGGTGGCGGTGGTCAAGCCTGCTTTTGTCACCTGCCCATTCGGACGGCAAAAGGTCTGCCTTGTCCAGTATCTCGTTGTAAATAAATGGATGGTTCCTTCCATTGATGTTTTTACCCGGGAACCAATCATTCCTTAGTGAATGGGTCAATTTGCCATTCACATTGAGTACACCATCCGGTCCATTGTCTTTGACGACGGCCCTCAGGACATTCATCGCGGTGCGGGTAGCGGCCCTCGTATCATTGAGTTGACGCGTGCTAAAGCCCTTGTATTTATCTGGCAGGTCGGCCATCGATGGGCAGAAAAGCCGTTCCTTTTTGCCATCAGGATAGCCATTCGGAAAACTACCGACGATTTCCCTAAGTTTGATGCTCCTGTGTTGGTTTAGCCACTCGAGTGGTAGCCGCATGCCTTTGTCCCGGTTTTCTGAAGCCAAGCACAAGACCTTGTTCATGTAGCTGTCATCTGCCCCCCCAGTAGCACCTTGGGGGATAATATGATCTACGTCAACAGTGGCGTTTGCACCAAAGATATCCTTAACACCAATCGGTAGCCCACTATAGATACATTTACCACCCTGTTCTTTCCAGAGTTTGTACTTGATGATTTGGGACTTGGAGGCGAATGGAATGCCTACTTCCTGCATGATATTCTCCTGAGCCTTGGCATTTTTGGCTTCGTTTTCTTTCTGCTTCTTGATATACTCATTGCGGTCATCTGGTGTCATGGCGGCTTCCCTTGCCAGCTCAAGGTGGATTCGATCAGGGTTGCCATAGTGTTTGATGACGCTATTAACGACACGTGCCAGCTCAAATAGGCAGGTACTGACAATCGGGTTCCTGACAGCCGTCCCTTCGATCAGGATACAGTTTTTGGTTAGGCTGCCTTTGCGTCTATCCACCTCGAAGGCAATGGACTTTTGGTACGTAGTCTTGTTGCCTATGCGTTGGTCATAAAGATTGTGACCCTGAAAGCCAGCCTCAGTGATGGCCTCATCATAACGTTTGCCGAGTGGCATGAACTGCATCAATTGCTCGATAGCGGCCCTACTAAGGCTACTGGTTCCTTTTGGTGCGGGTGCTTTGCTAAAGAATGCCAAGGCTTGGCCTTCGGCTGCTTCTGGATACTTGGCTTCAAACCAGGCGATAAAGCCTTCCACACCTTGGTCTAGCTGGTCAAACAAGATTTTTGCTTCTTGGGCGACATAAAAGTAGTCCGTCAGGTCCTTCTTGGCCACTAGTTTGCTAAGTGCACTGTAGGTGAACTTGATAAATGGAGCACCTGCCAGCGCTTTTTGCTGGTCATAGTTGCTAGTGAGATCTTCTGGGTCACGGATATCGATTCCCTGTGGTTTCCCATCCTCTACATACTCCAACCTGATCGGCAGGGCCAGCTTTTTAATGTCTTCAAGTGCAACTTTGTCTGACTTGTAGAGCTTATCAATGATTTTGAGCCGTTTGGCATCAGGTAGCTCCTGAAACCTGATCTTGGCTTGCCTGTAGATCGAGTGCTGAAACTCAAGGTTATTGAGTTGCTGGTAAATGGCGAACTGTTGGAAAAGTGGGTCAGCTTTTGTGGTCCGTTTTTCGGTCGGCACAAACTTGCAGGCACCCCTCAGCTCCGTTTGCTTCTTGAGTTTTCGTTGAAAAAAGATGATTTGATCCTCAACGATCGCTCTATTTTCTGCTGTAAGGACATCTGGGTGGTGCTGGGCTTGCGTTTTCCAAATCAAGTCAAACTCTTGGGCGTACCATTTCCTGAAGGTATAACGGCTCCTTTTCTTGAGTGTTTTGTTGCCTTGGGACTCTAGTTTGTAGAGATATTGGCCATAACTCATAAATCCGAGCTCCTCCCAATTGCTATCATTGGCCCCGATCATGCCGGTTTTAGGGCTGCCTTCGTACAAACTACCTGCCTCGGTGTCTTTCCCGTTGGACAGGTACCCCCTGCGTTTGACTAGGTGCAACATGATCCTCGCGAGTTCCACTGTTGTCAAAGGTCGCTCTAATGCTTCAGCACGTAGTCGGTATGGGTCCAACTCCTTAAACTGCTTTTGTTCGTCTGTGTTTTGTGGCCAGTACAGGTTATTCGAAAGCCACTTTACCAAGTCCTTACGGCGTTGTTGTTTACGGTCCAGCTGCAGCCTCATCCTAAAAGCACCTGCCCTTGTGGCATTTTTGCTGGTTTCTTTCTCACCCTGTCCTAGGTTATCGACCCCTGCAGGAAAGATCCTGACACCCATGTCAATGATTTGTTCTGCCTCGGTATCTACTAATGACCATCCTAAGGAGTTGGCACCAAGGTCTAAGCCTAAAATTTTCATACTTTTTTTTGTTGGATAGAAAGTTATCTTACTTTTGTGACGAGACCAATTCACAATAAGGGCCTGCTTGCAGGTCCGCAATTAGCGCCAGACGTGTCTGGCGCTTCTTTTTTGTCCCTACTACTGGCCCTCCGCCCAATTGCCGAATATCATATTTTCGGCAATTAGACGTGATTGCGCTCCAACTTACGGATTTGTTTTGATCCCTGTTCACACCTTTGCTACCAAGGCAAGGTTTTTTTGACGAACCTCAATTATCGCCAATTCGCTTCCCGTTTGGTTAAGCCAATATTTTTTCTAGCAGACGTTTTTCTCTATTCTTACCTAGTCCAGCACCCTAACCCTACCGGTATTTAACCAAGGGAGATTTCCAATTCAATACAGTTGATGACACCTGCTGGCTTTATAGTTCTTCCCTATACGCTGCTGAGCAATAACCGCTAGCAGACCGGTTTGGGCTAATGGGTCTATGTCTTGGATACTGCCTTAACCCGTTGGAGCAACAGACCACCAATCACAAAAAATAGGGCTAAAAATAAAATGCTGCTACGCATGCTGCCGGTCCAGTCCAGCACAGCGCCAAAGACAAAGGTTCCGCCTACGATGCTGACCTTCTCGACGACATCATAAAAACTAAAGAAGCTGGCATGGTCCTCGGTAGGAGGTAATAATTTGGCATAGGTTGACCGGCTAAGGCTCTGGACGCCGCCCATCACTAAACCAACGAGGCTCGCAACGCCATAGAATCCATATTCGTCCTTGACAAAATAGGCCCAGGCACAAACCACTAACCAAATGCCAATGATGATCTGGAGGGTGAGGATATTTCCGCGCCGAGCACTGAGGGCCGCAAAAATTCGCGCGCCAAAGATGGCCACCACCTGCAACAGAATAATGGTAATAATGAGCTTATGCGAGGCAAGGTGCAACTCCTGATCGCCGAATAAGGTGGCCAAATACATAATGGTCTGGACCCCCATGTTGTAAAACAAAAAGGAAATCAGGAACCGAAAAAGAGGGCGCTCGGTCTTGGCCTGCTGCCAAACCTTGCCTAGCTCACGGAATCCGGACAGCAACCAATGTTGGTCCTGCTTCTGGAAGGCAGGTTTACGATCTGGCGGGAGACCCAATAATGGTATCAATGACCATAACCCCCACCATAAGCCTACTGATAAAAATGAAAGCCGCAAGGCCAAGCCTGCCGTTATCCCGAACATTTCGGGCATCAGGACGGGCACTAGGCATAAAACCTGCAAGATCAAGGAGCCTATATAGCCACGTGCAAATCCCTTGGCCGAAACAGAATCCATTTGGTCGGGACTTGCGATCTCGGGTAGGAATGAGTTGTAAAATACAATGCTGCCAGTATAGCCCATCGTTGCCAGCACAAAGGCCAGCACACCCCACTGAAAGGTTTCAGTTGTGAAGCCGACCAAGCTTACGCAAGCCATGGAGCCAATCAAACAGAATAAACCCATGAAAAGCTTCTTACGACCAGTACTATCGGCAATACCTGATAGAATAGGACTCAATACTGCCATCAGGCCAAAAGCAAATGACAGCATCCAGCTGAAAAGCACCTTGCTACTCAGCACCCAACCAAACACATTTACTAAATCAGTTCCATCGGGTTGCTCGGCAACTTTGCTGTAATAGATCGGAAAAAAGGTAGTGGTGATGATCAGCGAATAGGCCGAGTTAGCCCAGTCGTACATACACCAAGCATTGATGACTTTAGGGTCATCAACGGATATGGTATGCTGGTCGCCAGTTGTTGTGATGGAACTCATGCTAGTTGGATGCGGCTATACTAAATAGTCAGTGCTTTGGCCTAGAGCTTGGTGCGTGATCTTGACAAATGCCATCCCATATTAAATATGAGCCTTGTCCGCCCTAGGTAGTTTGTCCATTCGATACGCTCGACATGGTCATTGACACCGTGATAGTCTGGATGGAGGCCCGAAAAATAGAAAATGACCGGCACGCCCGACTTGGCAAAGTTATAATGGTCGCTACGTTCGTATAGGTGCTCGGTGTCATCTGGGCGGTCATAATAATAGTCGAGACCGATGTTGCAGCACTTGTCGTTGATGGCCTCGTGTTGCTCTTTTAGGCTTTGTTTGATTTTGTCAGAGCCAATGGCATAAATGTAAGGTTTACCTGAGGGGTGTCTATCGTCCGAGCGGCCAATCATATCCACATTAAGGTCAACCATGGTAGATGCCATTGGCCATAGTGGCTCTTTTGCATAGTGCGCACTACCGAGTAGGCCCTTCTCCTCAGCCGTAAAGTGAGCAAAGATGATGGTGCGCTCTGGTCCTTGCTTGGCTTTGGCTGCAAAGGCAAATTGCTCGGCCATCGTCAGCAAGGCTGCGGTGCCAGTGCCATCGTCATCAGCACCATTATAGATGTCAAACGCATCCCGCCCGATATGGTCCGAGTGGGCCGAAATCACCACCGCTTCATCTGGCTTTTTGGTACCGCGGATTACGGCCATCACATTAGAGGTATGATAGACCGTCGGGCGAAGGGTAAGCAAAAAACGGGCGGTATCAGCATCTGTAATGTAAGGCCAGCCTGTGCTATGGCCTGTTGATGTAGCCTTACCCCAGGTATTGATCAAAGACTCTAGGTTAAGGAACGTGAAGGCCTCCATGGCGCTACCTTCCTTGGCAAGGTTTTGGAATAGGGGCCACCATTGAGAAAGTGAGTTATAGGTGGCTTTGCGCAGAAACATCCTAGCCATCCGGGGGCCACAGACCATTGTTGGTGTGTTACCACGGCGGCCAGCGGTGAAACCATGCGCCTCTTCTGCCCAGAAATTGTCCACGTTTTGTTGCCACCAGTCAAAGCGGGTCGTGATGATCATGATTGGTCCACGGACTTTGCGTCGCATGGCTTTGAAGCGCGCCTCTAGGTTGTGTTTGGCCCAATAGGCTTGGTTGAGCCCAGGTACGGAGGCTGAGTCCAGCAGCAGCCAAAGGGTCGGCTCCGTTTCGGTCACCTCGCCAGTAAGGCCAAGGCCGCTCAGGAGGTTGAGCGTGTCGCAATCAGGACCGAGTCCTGCCCACCGGACCCTAAAGCGCTTGTCTTGTAGGCTTTGCTCGGATGGCATACGGGTCCCGGGTAACATCATGAAATCGCGCCCGTGCATGTACCGACGCTCTTTTACGTCACGAATGCGGCAGTCGAATAAGTCCCACTTCGTGATCGGGACGGTGAAGGTCTGCCTGTAGTTATCAGTGCCACTGAGGGCCGGTATCCCTAGCTTTTTGTATTGACGGATAAGGTAGTTACATGCCTTTTCGTGACCTATGGTGCCCGCCTCGCGGCCTTGGAGGCTATCATGGGCCAAAATCTGTAGATGCTGCTTAAGTGTAGATTCCTGCAGGCTCAAGTTGTATTCGAGCGCAACACGGTCTAGCTTCTGGGCAACTAGTGCCAAAGGCATCAACCAAGTGCCTAGCAGGACAATGAAGCCAGTTGCTAACGATATGGATAGGTTTTTCATACGGACTAAAGGTATTATCAAAACTGATAAGGCCAAAAAGTAGTTTCTATTAGGGTCTATAAATATGACCCTTCCTATCGTGGAAGCTAAATCAGACCCTAAGGGCCGTATCATGGCCTTTGACCAAGATTTACGAACTTGCCTCCGATATCTACCTTCATGGCACGACCACTAGGCACAAATACCTCTACAATAAATAACCTTGCCTCAAAGGTTAGCAAGTTCTGGATCGGCAATTGGTGCCTTTGGGTGCTGATCATCGTCCATGTGGTTGGGGTCATTGGCCTAAGTCAACAAGCACCTATCCGAGATATATTTCTCTGGCTGACACCTGTCAACTTGCTGCTAACGCTATACCTATTTGCGGGTGCAGCAGATGGAATAACAAGTCGGCAGATAGGTGTGCTGGTGCTAATAGGCGTGTTGGGCTTCCTTGTGGAGGTGGTAGGGGTGCATACTGGCCTTATCTTTGGCAACTATTGGTATGGAGAGTCTCTTGGCTTTAAGGTGGTGCAGGTTCCGGTGGTTATTGGGGTTAACTGGGTGATCTTGGTCTATGGGATGACTTGCTGGCTTGGTATGTTGGGCCTATCGGGCGTGTGGCGGGCGACTCTGGGCGCCGTCTTGCTTACTGCCCTAGACTGGGTTATGGAACCAGTGGCAGTATCATTAGACTTCTGGCAATGGCAACAAAATATCATCCCTGTCCGAAATTATATCGGCTGGTTCGGAACATCTTTTACCCTCCTATTGTTATCAGGGCAATTAGAGCCCAAGTGGAAAAATAAACTTGCTAGTAGCGTTCTGCTGATCGAGCTTTTGTTTTTCGTAATCTTGAGACTGTTGTTGCTGACATAAAGGCCTCAACCAGATAAACCTGAATATCACTGCTGACTTTACGCACAAACCAACATGGCCTATTCAATCAAAGACTTAGAGCACCTCAGCGGCATCAAGGCGCACACACTCCGGATCTGGGAGCAACGCTATGACATCCTGAAGCCTAAACGTACGGATACAAACATTAGGTACTATGACGACCATGATCTGAAGCTGATCCTGAACATCAGTATGCTGAACGATAATGGCTATAAGATCTCGAAGATTGCGGAGATGACTCCTGGCGAGATGCACAAAGAGGTCGTATCGTTAACAGAGAGTACCTACAAGTACCCCGAACAGATTCAGGCCCTCACCCTCAGCATGATCGACCTAGACGAGGATCGGTTTGAGAAGGTGATTAGCACCAATATCCTCCACTTTGGGTTTGAGAAGACGATGCTTAACATCGTATTTCCGTTCCTGAACAGGATCGGATTTTTGTGGCAGACAGGCAGTATCAACCCAGCACAGGAGCACTTCATTACTTTCCTGATCCGCCAGAAACTCATAGTGGCCATTGACGGCCTTGTCAACCACAAACATGAGAATGCCAAACGGTTCATGCTATACCTCCCGCAGGGCGAAATGCACGAAACGAGCCTCTTGTTTAGCAACTTTCTGATCCGGTCTCGCAAGCACAAGGTGATCTACCTAGGGCAGAGTCTTCCTTTTGAGGACGTCAAGGTGGCCCACGGAATCTATGATCCGGATTACGTCCTATGTTTTGCGACTACCTCCCCAGGCCAAAGCGAAATCCAGCAATATCTGGACATGATGGCCATTGCCTTACCAGAAACGCAGATATTGCTTAGTGGGTACCAGATTGTGGCTCAGGACCTTGAGCTGGCACCCAATATGCACGTCATCACTAACATCGATGACCTGATCAACCTGCTCGAAGGGATCAATCTGGGGAGATAAGGGGTCTTAGGAACTGACACAAGGGGCCCAGTCCTTGGTCAATTTGACAAACAATATTAGGCAGCTGACACCCCACCGAGACTAAAAGTTTCATTTTGTTTGGTGCCTTGTGGCACTTGCCGTAACTTGCATTCGCTGGCTTGATAGTACAAGCCCATTACACCAAACCCCCGATAGCATACGCATGGAAGCCACGCTTACCAGCACTGGTCTGTCCTTTGACATGACTGAAAACCAGCGCATGATTGCTGATATGGTTCGCGATTTTGCCGAACGAGAGATCAAGCCCTTCATGCGCGAGTGGGACGATACCCAACATTTCCCGATCGATACGTTCCACAAAATGGGTGAGCTAGGCCTCTTAGGTGTCCTAGTACCTCAAGAATATGGCGGCTCTGGCTTCGGCTACACTGAGTATGTAACAGCCATTGAGGAGCTCAGCAAAGTTGACCCCTCCATCGGTTTGTCGATGGCTGCGCATAACTCGCTTTGTACTGGCCACATCATGCAGTTCGGTAACGAACGTCAACGCCAACAATACCTCCCGAAACTAGCCACTGGCCAATGGATCGGTGCCTGGGGCCTAACAGAGCCGAACACGGGTTCTGATGCTGGCAATATGCGCACTACTGCGGTCCAGGATGGTGACTACTGGATCCTGAACGGTGCCAAGAACTTTATCACCCATGGCAAAAGTGGCCACGTCGCTGTTGTCATCGTCCGCACTGGCGAAGTAGGTGACAGCCATGGGATGACCGCCTTTGTGGTTGAACGTGGCACACCAGGTTTCAAAGCCGGCCGCAAAGAAGACAAACTTGGTATGCGCGCAAGCGAAACCACTGAGATGATCTTTGAAGATTGCCGTATCCATAACGACCAAATGTTGGGTCAGATTGGTGAAGGTTTTATCCAGTCAATGAAGGTGCTTGATGGTGGTCGTATCTCGATCGCTGCCCTGAGTCTAGGTATTGCCCAAGGAGCTTACGAAGCAGCCCTCCAGTACAGCAAGGAACGCCAGCAATTCAACCGCCCGATCTCTAGTTTCCAAGGCATCAGCTTTAAGCTGGCCGATATGGCGACTGAAATTGAAGCAGCCCGTCTGCTTACTTTCCGTGCCGCTGACCTCAAGAACCGTGGCAAGTCTGTCAACCTCGAGAGTGCTATGGCTAAGCTATACGCCTCTGAGTGTTGCGTACGGGTGGCTAATGAGGCTGTCCAGATCTTCGGTGGCTACGGCTACACAAAGGACTACCCAGCCGAAAAATTCTACCGTGATAGCAAACTATGCACCATCGGCGAAGGCACCTCTGAGATCCAGAAACTCGTCATTGGTCGGGCTATCCTGAAATAGGGACCCGCCTTATTGATATTACAAAACACCACTTGGAAACAGGTGGTGTTTTTGTTTGGTGGGTATGATAATCAGGACACATTGTAAATCAGATCTTGAAATTGTTTCCCAGCCTCTTAGCATTGTATTGCGGAAAGGGAGATATTGGTCTGTTGCACCATGCCGCAAAAGAACCTGTACCGCAAGTTGATGGCTTTTTTGCACTGCTAAATTAAAGTAGAATAAAAAATCTAAATAATTAATTCCTTTAATTTCATATTTAATCTAAATTAGTATGTGCCTAAAAGGAAATCAAACCAATATAAATCTATATGCTGATCATAATTAAATAAAAAAAACAAACAAGTAGCTAGAAATTAACGCAAAAATAACCTAATGATATCGCTCTGTCTTATTCAAGAGTAAAATAATAAAAAACCAGATAGCTATACCTACTAAGAAGGCATAATAATACTTTCTATACTGATTCGAGGCTGCAATGTTTTCGTTGTTTTTTGGGTTCGGCATCAAAAAATAATCTCTTAACGGAGTGTATGATGAAAAGCAACCAGGCAACAAATCATAACGACCAATCGTAATGTAATAATCGTGTCTGTAGGATCTACTCAAGTAATGACAGATACCAAGCCCAATAAACAACACTAATAAGAAGATAAAGGCGATACTATACATATTATTCCAAGAGAGATTATGTAAATTCAAACTTGTCCAAAAGCGTATTTAGGCAAGTCTCTACATCTTTCCTTAGGAAGATCATCGATTTTGTCCGGGCGTTATTGGCTGCAACATAACAACGTTGAAGCTTGTAGCGGTAATCCCATTCGCAGTAATGATTACCATTACCCGATGTCAAATTATCGTTCTCATCATACGAAAAGGCAAAGGTATTTCCACCAGCAGTCATACTAGTAAGCCGATTTGAGCTACCATTAGAATACCTCCGTCTATATTTATAGCTTGTGTCTTCAGCCCGATGCTTCAGATCAATCATAAAACCGATCTTATCATAGACATAATGCTCAAAGTAGGGTCTGTTAACATCATTAGGTGCAGCAGAATCCCACTCTTGCCAAGGAATGGTATCCTGCCAAAGGCCTTTCTCCTTGCCAGTTGCGCTCAAAAGCCGATAAAGTGGGTCATACGTGCAGGTTTTCATGTCACCATCACCAGTTTGGTCTTCAAAGGTAACGATATTTCAGACTTGGGTATTACTTCCAATTCCAAAGCAGTTCAAGTCATCAACTCAATACCTCCACCTCTTAGCCACCCGCACCAGTAAAATTAGCACAGGCACCTCAATCAATGGGCCTATGACAGTGGCAAAGGCTTGGGGTGAGTTGAGCCCAAAAACTGCAATCGCTATGGCTATTCCCAGTTCGAAATTATTGCCTGCTGCTGTGAACGCCAAAGAGGTAGCCCGGCTATAGTCCGTACCCGCCCTTTGGGATAGCCAAAAGGCAGCTGTGAACATGATCACAAAATAGCAGGTCAATGGTAAAGCAATTTTGAGCACATCTAGTGGCAGGGCCAAAATCAAATTACCTTTCAGGCTGAACATTACAACGATGGTGAATAGCAGCGCTACCAAGGTGATTGGGCTAATGCGGGGTAGGTAGCTGGTTTCGAACCAAGCCAAACCGCGGGTTTTCACCAATACAAGCCGGCTAAGCCATCCTGCTAAAAATGGCAGCCCAAGATATAGCCCAACACTCTGCAACACCTCAATCGGATCCACTTTGACTTCGCCCAGATCAAGGCCAACCAACGGCGGAAGCACGGAAACAAATATCCAGACAAACAGGCTATAAAACAGGATCTGGAATAGACTATTGAATGCAACCAAGGCTGCCACATATTGTCGGTTGCCACCTGCCAAATCGTTCCAGACCAAGACCATGGCAATGCAGCGAGCAACGCCAATCAACATTAAGCCAGTGAAATAGGCAGGTTCAGCACCCAAGAAAACCCATGCTAGCCCAAACATCAACAAAGGCCCGACGATCCAGTTCTGGACCAAGGATAACACCAGTAGTTTGACATCGGCAAAGACCAAAGGCAGCTCTTGGTAGTTTACCTTGGCCAATGGTGGATACATCATGACGATCAAACCTATCGCTATCGGAATGCTTGTGGTACCAATAGAAAGCTTATTGACAAGGGCTGGAAACCCTGGCAACAAGACCGACAAACCAATGCCTACAAGCATGGCCAAAAAAATCCAGAGAGTCAGGTAGCGGTCCAGGAACCCTAGTTGTTTGTTGCCTTCCATTATGCTGTTTTTGAGGGTTTTGTGTTGGCAATTAATTCCTTGACTTGTTGCATGAGGTAAAGTTGCTCGACCGCTACTTGGCCAGAACGAAGATCATAGACTTGGGCTTCTTCTGCTGTGTCATCCGCAGCTTTGGGGTCGATGTAGGGCAAGGAAATCCGGATGGCAGAACCTGTAACAAATGGGCATCCAGCATCTGCAGAGCCACAAGTCATGATGGCGGCAAAGCCCTTGCTTGGGTTGCTAGGGTCATCATAGACCTTACTGAAACCAACGCCAATAGGTTGATCGGTATCGATAGAAATGCTGTAGCGAGGGTTTTGTTCACCATTCGTGACATCCTTATGCACTGTAAACCCAGCCCTTTCGAGCGCAGCAACAGAGCGAGGATTCATGGCAGTAACTTCGGTACCGCCAGACCAGGTCCTGATGCCATCAACCTGAAAATAGTTGGCTGCAGCGGTGGCCCAGAATTGCCCAAAATGGCTACGGCGGCTATTATGGGTACAGATATAAACCAAGTCAACGGGTTGATCATGCTGTTGCCGATCGACTACAAAAGCAGCCAGTTGATCAAGCAAGGCCAGCCGTGAAGGCTCTATTGATCCGACTTGATCGAGGTAGCCAACTAGGCTTGCAGATAGTGTTGAGTACATTGTTTGATCTTTAGGTGGATAGTTTGGTCAAATGAATTGCGGAAGCTGAATATAGACCCCATCATAAAAGATGGTCACCTTCTTTAAAGAAGATAACCATCTGGTCGATGAGGCAAAACACTAGCAACAATTACCACCTGGGGCGCAGGCCTCAGACGTTGCTTTGGGTTTTACCCGGAACTGGGCAGGCATTACAAGTGGTTCGGCAGCAGGTGCTATACAGCAAGCAGAGGCAGTGTCAGAGGCATAATGCGGATCGTTGAACTGGGCATCCTCCTTAAAGAGGTAGACCTCCCATTGGTAGCCATCAGGGTCAGTGGCCCAGAACTTATCCTGGACGGCATAGCAGCAGGAAACATCCATTTCCTCACGGAGGTTTAGCCCAGCTGCACGTGCCAGATTCAGGCGATCAGTTAGCTCCTCAATGGAGTCAACCCGAAAACCGAGGTGGCCAAACTGGCTCTGGACCTTGCTTGGGTTCTCTACAAAGGAGATCAGCAGGCCAGGGATCTGGAGCTCGAACTTGGCATAGCCAGGCATCACTTTGGTGGCAGACTGGCCAAAAAAGGCGGTATAGAAGGCGACTGTCTGTTGTATGTCGTTGACATACAACAAAACGTGCATCAGAATAGGGTTGGAGGGGCTAGTAGTCATTATGAGATTGGTAGTAGTGGTGAAAGGTCTGTACCAGATTAGGTACAGGCAAAGATTCGGTAATGGATCAGGACCTAGAGACTATGGTCAATCATTCCAGGGGTGTTTAGGCGACAATAACGATCAGCAGCAACTAGTTGGTTTGTTATTGGTCGTAAACCCTCCTAGGTGATCAATCAGTTGCTGATAGCCTTCTGGGTCGATACAGTAACAAATGGTCTGTCCCTCGATGGTGCCCTTGATGAGGCCAGCGGCTTTCAGCTCCTGCAGGTGCTGACTGACAGTGGCCCGTGCTAGGGGCAGTTCATTGGCTATATCCCCACTGATGCAAACCCCGACTTTGGCCAAATGCTCCAGGATGGCCACGCGGGCAGGATGCGACAGCGCCTTGGCCAATTTGGCGATCTGTTGTTGTTGCTCGGTAAAAACGGTTAGTTTGGCAAAGGTCATGGCGGGGGCAAGGCAGGTAAAAACCGATAGGATTACCGATCAGTCTACAATGGTTGCCATTTGAGGAGCATGCCTAGACAGAGCAACCAGTTGTATGACGCAAATATACGACACGTTCGGAGCCCCACAATTTTTTCTTTTTCTTTTGGCCAAATCTTATTTTAGGTACGGAGCGGCAAATACCCCTCTATCTTGGCTATTGACGCAGGATCTAGGCCAATCCCGATTGATTAGGTACCTTTGGGGCCCTTGTCGGCCAATACGCTGGCTAGTTCACCTTTCCTTATCCTCTTGCCTTTGTGGTTCGGGACTTGCCTCCTGATCTCAAAACCCCCAAATATGTTTGCAGCAAGTGTCATCATTTCGGTCTATAACAAGCTGGATTTTTTCAGGCTGGTGTTAGCCGGATTTGAGCGGCAAACAAACAAGCACTTTGAGCTCTTGATCGCTGATGACGGGTCAGGAGAGGAATTTGTGACTGGTGCCAAAGCTGCACTTGACGCCAGTGGGATCAGCTACCAATACCATTGGCATGAGGACCAAGGCTGGCGCAAAAACAAGGCACTTAATGCCTGTTTTGTTGCAGCAAAGGCACCTTGGATTATCGTCATCGATGGGGATTGCATACCGCATAGTGCCTTTGTGGCTCAACACCTAGCACATGCAGCACCCCGCACTATGCTCACTGGTCGCAGAATGAACCTAAAGCCAGCACCAAGCAGTTGGTTAACACCTGATAGGGTACGGGCAGGATATCTCGAGTGGGGCTATGTTTTCTTTTGGCCTTGGCACCTGACGGGATACTATACGCTTTATTTCAAAGGTTGGTACCTCCCTTGGCTTGACAAGGTGCTTAACCGAGGCCCTAAAGGACTATTAGGCTGCAACATGTCAATGGCCAAGGAAGACTTGTTAGCCATCAATGGCTTTGACGAACGATATAGCAGCCCTGGCACAGGCGAGGACTCAGACCCAGACTATAGGCTTCGCTTGCTAGGAGTCAAAGAGCGCCCCATCGTAAACCTAGCGGTGCAGTACCACCTCTGGCACCGTGAGCTGACACATCCCAATGCTAATCATAAAATTATTGAGGAAGTCAAGGCCAAGAAACAGATGTGGACGCCCTTTGGCATCCAGAAGACTGACTGATTCTAAATTGTGATCAAAAAAGGGGCAAACGTAAAATTTGGGCATTCCCGTCGCTGATTGTCGTAAATTAGTGCCATAGAAAGCACGTTACCTTCCGAGGATCAACTAGGTGTACCTTTCAGAAATGATTTCAAAATTGGTTTTGTGGTTCATGATCGGCCTTTTCGGGCTCGGAAGCCTATTCCCCGGCACTGATGTCGAGGAGGTGATGAAGCTACCTGCCCTTTTTGGTCATTACCTAGAACACCAAGCCGAAAGCACAAGCGGAGTTAGTATTTTAGATTTTTTGGCCCAACATTATGGGGCTGACGCTGCCGACAAACACCAGGGCGACAACCATAACCACGACAATCTGCCGATGGTTAAACATGCTTGCTCCCCTGCTTATTGGGTACTGCAGCAGTTTCACTTCGAGCTCAAGCAGTCGGAGACTTGCACAACATTGCTAGTAATCCACCAGAGCTATTTGGTCGAGCGCCATTCCGACCAAGTGATCGATACTTGGCCACAGCCTCCACAACAAGCCTAACCCAAGTATTTTTACTGCCACTGATGCCAATTCGCCCGATTGCGAATCAGTTAATCAAAACTAAAGATCTTGTTTAGGAGATCTTGGATCAAAGAGCAGTATTTAGGCCCAAAGCTGGTCCCGATCCAGCGGACACGTTTGCTCCTATCCGAGGATTGACGAAGGTCAAAGGGCGATTTCTCACCATTGCTTAGTGTCTGGACAAGACCACAATCCCCTTATGTTTTTTGATGCAATCATCACCTATAGCTTGCACAACAAGCTGGTGATCGGTATGCTGGTGTTGCTGCTGGCCTTTTGGGGCATCAGGGCCTATACCCAGCTACCGATAGATGCCGTACCTGACATCACCAACAATCAGGTTCAGATCATTACCCAATCGCCTGCCTTAGCTGCCCTCGAGATTGAGCAACTGATCACTAGTCCGCTCGAAATCAGTATGTCCAACCTGCCGATGGTGGAGGAGGTACGGTCTATTTCTCGCTTTGGGCTATCGGTAATTACTGTGGTATTTGCCGAGGATGCTGACCTCTATAAGTGCCGTCAGCTCACTGCCGAGCAGATCAAAAAAGCAGAGGCCGACATCCCTGCCAATATCGGAAGGCCAACTTTGGCACCAATCACGACGGGCCTTGGCGAAATCTACCAATATACCATCGACGTTGAGCCAGGGTACGAGCATCTCTATGACCTAACTGACCTACGCACCACGCAGGACTGGATTGTCAAACGCCAGCTGTCAGGCATCCCGGGTGTGATCGAGGTTAGCAGCTTCGGTGGTAACGTCAAGGAGTATGAGGTCTCTGTGGATCCGGGCGTCCTAGAGGCCAACAAAACCACACTGGCCGAAGTCTATGCCGCCCTGGGCAACAATAATAGCAACACGGGTGGCAGCTACCTCGAAAAGGCCGAGAATGTCTATTTTATTCGGGCCGAAGGGATGATCAAGTCCCTTGCCGATATCGAAAATAGTGTTGTCAAAACGGTCAATGGTACCCCATTATTGATCAGGCACATCGGAAAAGTAAAGTGGGGAAAAGCTGTGCGGTATGGTGCGATGACCATCAATGGACAAAGCGAAACCGCTGGCGGCATCGTGATGATGCTACGAGGGGCCAACTCAGCTAAGGTCATCGAGGCAGTCAAGATCCGCATCGCCCAAATCCAGAAAAGCCTGCCTAAAGGGCTGGTCATTGTTCCCTTCCTCGATCGTAGCAAATTGGTTAATTCCGCAGTTAGCACCGTTGCTACCAACCTCATTGAGGGGGGGCTCATCGTGATCTTTGTGCTGGTTTTGCTGCTGGGCAACCTGCGGGCAGGTCTGATCGTCGCCTCCGTAATCCCACTCGCCATGCTGTTTGCTATCGGGATGATGGAGCTATTTGGCATTTCGGCAAACCTAATGTCTTTAGGCGCCATCGATTTTGGGCTGGTCGTTGATGGGGCAGTCATCATTGTAGAGAGTATTTACCACCACCTAGTCTTGCGCTACGCTGGTCTACCTGGTCGCCTTAATCAGGATCAATTGGACCATGTAGTTCATGATGCAGCACTCGGTATCCGGAAGTCAGCCTCATTTGGAGAAATCATCATCTTGATGGTCTATTTGCCCATATTGGCCCTTGTGGGGGTCGAAGGCAAGATGTTTAGGCCAATGGCCGAAACCGTGATTTTCACCATCATCGGAGCTTTGATCCTGTCCCTAACATGGGTGCCAGTTGCTTCTGCTTTATTCATGCCACGGCGGTACAGCCTCAAGCCAACATGGGCTGATCGGTTTATTGGTGCCTGCCAACGTGGTTACCTACCCCTACTCAAGGCCAGCCTTCGCCACGGAGCCGTTATCTTGGTTATTGCCTTAGCTCTATTCGGATTTAGCCTCTGGCAACTGACCAACCTAGGAGGTGAATTCATGCCAGAGCTAGACGAAGGTGACTTTGCCGTCGAAACCCGGCTGCCTGCCGGTAGCTCACTGTCCGAAACAACTCGGGCTACCCTTGAGGCCGAAAAAATCCTGCTTAAGTATCCAGAAGTCAGCCAAGTGATTGGCAAAATCGGCACCAGCGAGGTCCCAACCGACCCGATGCCACTCGAAAGTGCTGATCTAATGGTCGTCCTAAAACCACGCAAATCATGGCCGGACCCTAGCAAAGGCCGTGAAGAGCTCGCTGCTGAATTGGAGGAGGCGCTATCGGTGCTCCCGGGCGTTGCATTTGAGTTTCAGCAGCCCATCCAGATGCGATTCAACGAGTTGATGACCGGTGTGCGGTCGGATGTTGCTATTAAAATCTATGGGGATAGCCTTCATACCCTTTTTGATCGAGCAAATGACCTAGCAGCCAAACTTAAGAATGTGGAGGGCATCAATGCGATCAAGGTGGAGGCCATTGGGGCAGTGCCACAGCTACAAGTCAACTATGACCGCGCAAAACTCGCCTCATTTGGCCTTAACATCGCCTCGGTTAATCAGTTAGTCGAAGCCTCTTTTGCAGGCGGCTATGCAGGCCAAGTCTATGAAGGTGAACGTCGTTTTGGGCTTGTCGTACGTCTGGACTCAGCCATACGTCAAAGTCCCAATCAACTAGCAAAGCTACTAGTACCGCTTCCGGGTGGGGGCATTGTCCCACTGGGCAACATTGCAGATGTCAGGCTCTTAGCAGCCCCTATGCAGATTTCGAGGGACAATACCCATCGGCGGATTGTGGTCGGCGTGGGTGTTTCTGGCCGGGATATGGAGTCCGTCGTGAACGAAATCAAGGATAAAATAGCACCAAAGGTCAAGCTCCCCTCTGGTTATTACATGACTTATGGTGGGCAGTTTCAGAATTTTGAGCGGGCCAAGGCACGCTTAATGATTGCGGTGCCTCTGGCCTTAATGCTAATTTTTGTGTTATTGTTCATCACATTCGGGTCGGTGGTGCAGGCAATGTTGATCTTCACGGCGATACCCTTGTCTGCTATTGGTGGTGTCTGGGCCCTAACGCTCAGGGGAATGCCATTTAGTATATCGGCAGGTGTGGGTTTCATAGCCTTGTTTGGTGTTGCCGTCCTAAACGGTATCGTCCTGATAGGTCACCTCAATGGCTTACGGCAGAAAGGTCATGGCACGTTCTACAGCATCTTGGTAGGTGCGATCGAGCGCCTACGCCCCGTGATGTTAACGGCTTTGGTCGCCAGCCTAGGCTTTATACCGATGGCTCTATCTACTTCAGGCGGAGCTGAGGTTCAGCGTCCCCTAGCAACAGTGGTGATCGGTGGGCTGGTGACAAGCACGATTTTGACCCTTGTCGTTTTACCCGTCCTATACTTGCTGTCAGAGCGTTGGAAATATCGTAAAGGTGGTCCCAACCCAAAGGTGCCGAAGCTGGTTTCTGCGATTGTTTTGGTGGGGTTATTGTTTGCTAGTGTAGGAGCGATCGCTCAACCAAAGGCAGCCGTTTCTGTCAACCAAGGTCCGCTTAGCTTAGTAGCTGCCCTTGACCTCGCCAAGGCCCAAAACCCTGCCGTCGAGATCAGTAAGTTGGAGCTAGAACAAACCATGGCGATGGTCGGCACCGCCTTCGACCCTACCAAAACCACTGTTGACTATCAATATGGCCGCACCCAGGTATCCACCAATAACGACTATACCATTGCCATCGGCCAGACCTTTGCACTACCTGGTGTCTATAACGCCCAAAGGCAAGTTTATGAAGGCCATGCTCAGATAGCAACCAGCAAGGTGGCCCTCACACAGGCTCAAGTTAGCTTGCAGGTCCGAAATCTATACTTTCAATACCTATCCAGCACCCGCCGGTCCCGCATCTTGCAACACCAGATCGATGTCTATACCGATTTGGCACGGGTGGCAGCTGCCAAACTCAAGGAGGGCGAGTCGATCAAGCTAGCATACCTGAGTGCAACAGCCAAAAACCAAGAGCTGAGCCTTTTGGCACGTCAAGAGGAAGCAGACCGCAAAGAGTTAGTTGCCGAGCTAGCCTACCTACTAAAACTCGATGCCACTACGCTCCTGATCGATACCAGCAACATAGGTAACCGGACATTGACCCTACCGACTAGAATTGATAGCGTTAAACATCCCGAGCTGGATGGTGCCCAAAATGCACTTCTGACAGCGCAAGCCCAGACCAAACTAGAAAGCCGAAGGCTGCTGCCAGAAGTCAAACTTGGGTATGGCAATCAGTCTATCGAAGGGGTCAATGGGCAACAATTTGCCATCCTTGGCCTTAATGTCCCGCTGTTCGCTCGGGCTACCCAACGCCGTAAAGCTGCTGCTCAAATTGCAACAAAGGCCGCTGGTGCCAATATCGATTTGGTGCGAACTCGGCTGAGCAAAGAAATCCAGATGCGCCAACGGATGGCAGCACAATACCAACTGCAGCTGCAATACTATCAGCAAACGGGCCTCCGACAGGCAGACGAGTTGATCAGTGTAGGCCTCAAATCCTACAAGGCTGGTGAGGTGGACTATTCTGACTATATCCTGAGCACCTCCCAAGCATGGGATATCCGGTTAGCCTATCAGGACATGTGGCAGAAAGCGGCACTTAATATCAACGTCTTGCTTTACCTGCAGGGGCAATAAGTTACAACTAACAACACATTCGCAGTCCTATTTCACGTCCAGCGCTTTAGGAAGCGATTAAAAATATCCATAAAATGTATACCACCAAACTTCCGATGGTCCTAGGTGCCAGACAGGCCCAGGCCATAGTGACCTACTGGTCCAGTTTGTTTTTCATCACTGGCCTAATAGCCCTAGTTTCGAGCTGCAGTCCAAACCCGACTTCTGATGGGCCAGCAGCTCCCGATAGCACTGAGGTCCATGATGTGACCTTCAGTGCCGAACAGTACAAGCGTGCAGGTATTACTGTCGGCAGCGCCACGGAGCGGCAAGTACCTGTCATGGTCCAGGCAACAGGCATTGTTGATGTGCCACCAACAGCAATGGTCAGCATCCATGTACCGATTGCCGGTATGGTCAAAAATCACCGCATCTTGCCAGGGGCCCATGTGCACAAAGGAGAGCTTCTTTGTGAGTTAGAGCACCAAGACATCATTCAGATGCAACAAGACTACCTTGAGAACGCCAGCCAACTTACCTATCTGAAGGCTGATGCACAGCGGCAGCAGAACTTATTATCGGAAGAGGCAGGTGCCGCCAAAAAATCGGAGCTAGCCGCTGCAACCTACCAAATGGCACTGGCCAAACACCAAGGCTTGGAGGCTAAGTTGCACATGCTAGGCATCAACGCCAAGTCCCTCCATGCTGGCAACATCCGGACCACCATGCGGGTTTTAAGCCCTATTGATGGATACGTCAAGTCCGTGAAAGTAACTCAAGGGGCTTTCGTCAACCCACAGGATATTATGTTTGAAATCGTAGACAAACGCCACATGCACCTCGAACTTAAGGTGTTTGAGCGGGATGCCGCATCCATTGTAGAGAAACAACCCCTCACTTTTAGGGCTGCAGCCACTGGCAACACTCTTATGAAGGCGTCAATATTCCTAACTGGAAAAACCTTCGATGCCGTCGAGCGAACGGTTAACATCCATGCCCACCTACAGGACGAAAAAGACGGAGACAAACTACTGCCCGGGATGTTCGTCCAAGCAGAGATACTGACTAGCACCAAAGGGGCAAACATTCTGCCAATGTCAGCCATTGCTACCGACGGGGATGTAAACTTCGTTTTTGTGCGGACCACAACAAATGAGGGTGAATCTAACTTTAGGCAGGTACCCATCAAGGTACTGAGTCGCTACGAAAACGATGCAGTTGTATCATTACCTACCGAACTTTCCAAAAGTCATATGATTGTCCTGACAGGAGCGGTCAAACTGCAAGCACAGCTTAGCCTAGGCCAAGGTGAAGAGGAGTAGGCAGCGTTTGCACTGTGTTTATCCCAAAACCATTAGGTGTAGCAAGGCGTTAGGTTTTGGTTAATCAATATCAATATCCATGTTCCGCATCGCTTGGGACCCAACGTATTGTCATCCACTCCCAGAAGGTCATCGCTTTCCGATGGAAAAATATGACCTCCTGCCAGAGCTACTAATCAGGGAAGGTACGATCGAGGAAAGTAACCTATTCAGGCCCTTTATGCAGCTTGATGTGGTTCTGATGGCGCCACATTCGGCAGATTATTACACCCGCCTGACCAACTTAGCACTAAGCCCAGCGGAAATTCGGAAAACCGGATTTCCGCTCAGCTCAGCTTTGATACTACGTGAAAAACTGATCATGAGCGGGACAGTAATGACCGCAATTGAAGCTTTGAAATATGGTGCTAGCTTCAACATTGCGGGCGGAACCCATCATGCATTTAGCGACCGAGGTGAAGGTTTCTGTCTACTTAATGATATTGGCATAGCGGCTAGATACCTGCTGGACAATGGCCTGGCCCAGCAGATACTGGTCATTGACCTAGATGTGCATCAAGGCAATGGCACAGCCGAAATGTTTGGGCAGGAGCCACGGGTGTTTACGTTCAGCATGCACGGTGCACACAACTATCCTCTGCAGAAGGAAAAAAGCGACTATGATATCCCATTGCCAGATGGTACAGATGATGGTCACTATCTCCAGACCCTAAACCTCAATCTGCCCAGATTGATCGATAAGGTGCAGCCAGATTTTGTTTTCTATCAATGTGGGGTGGATATCCTATCAACCGACAAACTAGGCCGGATGCAAGTCAGCAGGACTGGATGTGCAAAACGGGATCAAATTGTGCTAGAGCTTTGTCATCGGCACAAGATTCCGGTGGCTGGTAGCCTAGGTGGCGGTTATTCAGCTAATATCAATGACATATTAGAGGCCCATGCCAATACGTTCAGGATAGCGGCTGGACTTTGGTTCTAGGGCAGATCTTTAATCAAGATTTGATTTTTGCCCTTAGTTTCAATGCCAATTTCTGGCAAGAAATAGCCAAAAAGCTTGCCTTCTGCTGTTTTGTCAACCAATGAGTTTAACCTTTTGACAAACTCAGCTGGCAATTTACGGCACTCTTCCACATAATCGATCCTGATCCGTACGTATACCTCTGGTAACAGCTGAAAGTTGGTCCAAGCCCGGTCATTAGCCTTAAGTGCCGCAATGATATCCGCAGGGATTATAAATGCGCTAAGGTCAAGATTGGGCAAAATACGAGCACCTGCCGGGGTCATAAGGCCACCTGCAATTAGTTGGCGACATCGCTCCTTATTGAGCTCAGTCCATCGGCTTTTGGGTCTTCGTGGCGTAAATCTCTGAGCCTTCCATTCAGGATCAATTCGCTTTTCCACGCCATCAACCCATCCAAAGCAAAGCGCCTCTCGCACAGCCTCGAGGTAGGGCAAAAGAGGATAATCAGGATTTGGATCAGGCCACAATAACCAAGCTTCAGCTGAAGTTTGGTGATGATCAAGAAGCCACTCACGAAAGCACTGCCTGTCAGGTAAGTAATAATGATTGGGTATTTGTGGGATCATCAGTCCATGGACGGAAGCATCAAACAGAATACTTGAAGGGATCCTGAACGACCTAGGATTTTGAATCTGATTCTTGTTCTGGGCTAGAACTAGTAGGATCCTGCTTGGCCTCGGGATGCGACATGAGTTTGTTCAATGGGTTCATGTTCATCAAGGTCTGGCCAAAGGAGTGGTTCCCTTTGTTAATATCTTCTTGGATATCACTAAGCTCAAGGGTCAGGGCCTCGGTGCTGATGATGATCTCTAGCATACAAAGTCCAAGGGATAGCAACATCAGGATAAGGGCAGCCGAAAGCAAATAGACTGCAAATTCGTAATAGCCGCTATGAATCAAGAACATACAACCTACACAAAGGAAGATCGCTAGAATACCGGCAGCAGTCATGTTCCTGATCAAGATAATGCGTCGGCGCAGGTTCTTGATCTGCCCCAGTACATTTTGGTCCTGTTTCTTGATGTAGGTGGCATGCAAATCTCGAATCAACTTTGCCAATGACACAAACCTATTGGTGTAGGCCAGCAGGATTAGGGATAGCGTCGGAAAGAGTAGGGCAGGGGTAGAGTATTCTAAGGTCATGCGTTGTTCGTCAGAGGTGGTTTATTCCACAAAGGTAGGTATAGACCGGCTGACAACGGGCCCGTGATAGATCGCTTAGCAACATGTTAACCACCATCTAATAGCTCAATTAGCCCTAGTAATGCATCTTAAATTCCCTATCTCAGAAGCTCCAGAAGCTACGTTTTTTGGCCTTCACTGGTGCCACCTTGCTGCCTTTAGGGCAATGTGCCCAGCCATAATGCTCTTTTTTAGCATTCTGGTCCATCGCAAGCTCTGGCATATTGCTACGACGTGCCACTGGCTGTGCGACCATGTCAATAACGGTAATGTAACACTGGCTGCGGTGGGGTCTTATGCTACAGCCGACCATTTGGAGTTTCTGGCTCAGGAGGGCACGACGGGTCAGTCGCTCCTCATCGCGAGCATCCATCAACAAGGCGAGGGCGATGTCTAATGGTGCATTAGTTCCAGCATTGACCACCTCTGCATATCGAGGAGCACCAGGCACGTATTGATGAATGCGGTCATAATAGGGCTGACCATTTGTGCTTTCCGTCCCTTGTCGACCGCTGAACCCAAGGTCAGAGGCGTGTGCCGAGGCAGATTTATAAAGCTGATATTGGGGCTGTAGTGGCTCCATTGGTTTGAGGTTGCGCAGGTGCTGAAGCAGGCTTGCGACCGCAGGATGGGTGCTATCTGGTCGATGGACCAAAAGGACTCTTGATGCAAATAGTGGTCCGTTGACCCTAGCAAGATTGATCCAACGGACGACCTCCTTCTCAGGGGCACCCATATAGTTTTCGCTTTTGGTTGTGTGGGCATAGTCATAGTCTGCATGGTCCAGCCCGACGAACATGGCAGGTACGCGGCTCCCATTCTGCTGTGCAGTCGTGGGCAGAGCATAGAGGGTAATCAACAGGAAGCAGGCGAGGATGAGGGTGGCTGGATTCATCTGATTGCTTGTTTTGTCAATGTGGTGGGTCAAATCTGGGAGGGTTAGGGTAGTTAACGCCGACCCTTACCCAAATCGACACTTATTTGATTCCAAATGTCAATAGTCCTTAGTTCGGGTCTTTGGGGCAGAATCTTGGCCAAATCAGAATTCGGCGTCTTCGGTTATGTATCCGTTTTGCAGGTCAGAAGTAACATGTTTGGCTGCAACTTATTCTCGATCAGCCAAATCTATGCCAGTCAGTTAAGCTGATTGCCAATAAAAAGGCTGAGAGAAAGCCTCATTTTGCTATATTTAATGGATGAATTTCTGCCAAAGATGAAGAACCTGCTGTCGTTGTTGTGCATCATAATTAGTGCTTTGTTCCTCCCCTACGTGACGTATGGGCAATATGAGGTCAGCAAATCAGCTAGTGGCCAACATGGCATGGTTGTTTCGCCACACCCATTGGCCACCAAAGTTGGCCTTGAGATCCTGAAGGGGGGCGGCAATGCGTACGATGCTGGCATTGCCATCGAGTTTGCCTTAGCGGTTTGTTTCCCGGTGGCAGGCAATATTGGCGGAGGTGGATTTGGCCTCTACAGGACCTCGGCCGGGGAAGTATTGTCACTCGACTATCGGGAGCGGGCACCGAGCCAAGCAAGTACCAAGATGTACCTAGATGCCAAAGGCCAAGTTATGGATAGCCTTTCGAGGCTAGGTGCACTCGCAGTTGGGGTACCAGGGACTGTGAAGGGCATGGAGCAACTGCACAGAAAGCTAGGCAAGCTGCCTTGGGCTACGCTCCTTCAACCTGCCATTAACTTGGCTTCTGATGGATTTGCTCTGACGGTCATTGATTCAGATTTGATGTTTAATCACGCCCAAAAGTTCAAACAGGTTAATGCTTGGCCTACCCCATTTGTGAAGCAACAAGGGCGTCGTTGGCGGATGGGTGATACACTAAAGCAACCCATGCTTGCCAAAACCTTGCGGACGATACAAGAAAATGGCTCGGCTGGATTCTATGAGGGTTGGGTTGCGGCTTCTATTGTTACCGAAATGAAACGCCACAACGGCTTGATCTCAACTGAAGATCTTAAGTCATACAAAGCAATATGGCGAGATCCGATCAAGTTTGACTATCAGGCCCCGACGGACACGACCTACCGAATTTATAGCATGGCCCCTCCTAGCAGTGGTGGTATCATCCTTAATCAAGTCTTGGGTATGCTGAACCATATCCCCAAATCTGACTGGCTGGCCAACAAGGATAATCATCTCTGGCGCATCCAGCAGTTGGTGGAAACCGAACGATTAGCCTATGCCGATCGGTCAGAGTACTTAGGCGACCCAGACTTTTTCCAGATACCAGTCCGGCAGTTACTAGACAAATCCTACCTTAAATCTCGATTCGCGCATGCCCATGTAGGTCCAGCAATCAATAGCCTAAAAGTTGGGCCAGGGCTTGGTAATCATAAAATGGTTCGACAACCTAATGCTGGGAGTCAACCTAAGGAACATGACGAAACGACGCATTACACTGTTGTGGATGGGCAAGGGAATGCCCTATGTACGACGACAACACTAAATGGGGCTTTTGGCAGCAAGCTGGTGGTGGAAGGCAGTGGCATCTTGCTCAATAACGAAATGGATGACTTTAGTGCCAATCCTGGGAGCCCCAACAGTTATGGTTTGATTGGAGGTGTGGCCAATGCCATCGAACCAAGGAAACGTATGCTAAGCAGTATGTCACCTACGATCATAACAAGATTAGTCCCATCACCCAAAGGTTCGACGGAGATGTTAGCCTTTACTGTTGGCACCCCGGGTGGGAGCACAATCCCGACAAGTGTGCTGCAGGTTATCCTAGGCCTGACTGTGGATGGATTAAGCCCTGCTGAAGCGGTAGCCAAACCTCGGTATCATCACCAATGGTTCCCCGATCAGATCCTGAGTGAATACAACTCCATCATCCCCGAGAGAGCCACCGAACTTGGCAAACTGGGTTATACCATTAAACTCATTGAAAAGATTGGCAGGGTCGAAGCTATCAAGGTAAGCGAAGGTGGGTTGTTGATCGGCGGCGCTGATCCACGCGGAGATGACTCAGCAGCTGGTTATTGATGTTCGGTGGTAGGGTCATGTATCATTCACAAACATTAACAACCAACTAACAAAATTGTGTAGACTTGTATGTGGAACAGGTTCCATATTTGTGATGTCAGAAATCGACCTGCATAACGCTATTTGCGGGCCTGACAGAATCCTCCTAATCCGAATCATTTATCAGACAATAATCAAGAGCACGCTCATGAAAAAGCAATTAGTCCTAATCCTCTTGCTGATGATTTCAGGCATCAGTACTCTTTATGCTCAAAACTCTGCTGACCGTCCAGTGCAAACACTAGGGGGGAGTGGTAACGGAACGATCACAATTGGTGGTTATGCTACTGGCGGAATGCGCTTAGGTAGTCTCGATGGCAAAACTGCCATGTTTATGGGTGGGTATGGTGGCCTACTGTTAGGTCGTAGTGTCATGATTGGCGCTGGTGCATACTCTTTGGTCAATGACTACAAAATCAAAGAGGGCGCCCTGAGCAACTATCCACTTAGCAATGATGTGTTCATGAGCATGAACTATTTCGGCCCAATGGTCGAGGTGACTTTCATGAGTAATGATGCCATCCACTTCGGAATGAATACTTTAGTAGGCTTTGGTAATGCCAGCTTTACCTCGTCCGAGTCTTCAATCCTTGCCCTGCCGACAAGCCGTATAACAGTGATCGAACCTGGTCTATTTGCGGAGTTCAACGTCACGGAGTGGTTTAGGGTGGCTGCGGGTGGCACCTATCGTTTCGGGCTGACAAGTCGCCTGCCTGGTTATGATGCCAGATCGATTGGTGGGCTTAACTTTGACCTTAGCCTCAAGTTTGGGATTTTTTAGTCCTAATTGACTTCTTGGATTGCGGGAACTGGCAACACCGCAACTTTTCAGAATGCCACCAAACGTCTATAACTGATCAAAATCCGCTATAGATGTAAACAATAGGTCGGATGTCAAGTTTAGACCTCTGACCTATTTCATTAATACACATTTCTATAACCTAGTATGACAACCGGCATCCAGATTCGATTATTGCTTTTGACCTTAGGCCTATTCGGACTTACCCCCCAATGGTCCGGTGCACAAATCACCGAGACCTGCAACTATTGGGTGTATTTATCCGATCGCGAGCCAAGCCCAGTCAACACTCGAATCAGTCCTGCCACAATTCAATCACGGATAAACCTCGGTCTGGATCTGGACCAAGTAACAGACCAAAGGCCATCCTCAGCATTGATCAAACAAGTTTGCGCAACTGGAGCTCAGGTACGTTTCCTGAGCAAATGGTTAGGGGCCATCAGTGTATCTGCAACAACAGAGCAGATCAATCGGATTAAGGTAATCAGGGGTGTGACTGAAATACAGGGTTTTGGTGGTCTCTTTTTGGCCGCAAGCACCAAAGGACCGTTAATTCAGGAGGCAAATGCCGATAACCCAAGTTTATACCCTGCTTTGGCCCAGATGCAGACGGATGCTTTCATCAACAGAGGCTTGACGGGCAAGGGAATTAAAATGGGGCTAATCGATGCTGGTTTTCGGGATGCTGATCTCACACCTGTTTTGAGTCATCTTCAGAGCCGAAAAGCTGTCAGGTCGGTAAGGGATTTTGTTGTGCCTAAAAGATCACCTAGGTTTTTCCGTGGGCCAGCTGATAGCCTAGATACGCATGGGACCACCGTACTGAAGATGGTGGCGGGATATGATAGCATCAAGGCTCGTTGGCTAGGCTGCGCCACAGGTGTGGACCTATATCTTGCTCGTACGGATGATGCCAAACACGAGTATCGAGCCGAGGAAGACCAATGGCTTGCTGCAATGGAGTGGATGGACAGTTCTGGAGTGCGCCTAATCAATTCGTCACTTGGATACGGTAAAGGCTTCGACAAGGAAAGCGATAACTACAAACCATCGGACATTACTGGCAAAACCACGGCAGTGAGTAAAGCTGCAACTATTGCCGTTAACCAGAAGGGACTAATGGTGGTTGTTTCTGCTGGTAACGAAGGCGAGGACGAAGCCTGGGGTATCATAGCATCCCCAGCAGATGCCGAAGGTGTCCTGACAGTGGGGGCAACGGTAGGCAAACCATTCAAAAAGGCTGGTTATAGTGGCATCGGACCTGCAAAATTACCCTACTTAAAACCTGATGTTGCCGCCTACTCGCTAACTGGCACCAGTTTTTCGTCTCCGGCGGTGGCTGGCTTTGTGGCTTGTCTTATGGAGGCCAATCCTGCACTCACCAACAAACAACTACATGCGATCATGAGGCGGTCATCATCATTGTACCCTTATGCTAACAACTATTTGGGTGCTGGCTTTCCGTCTGCTCCACTCGCTCTAGAGGCGGCCAACAAACCCAATGGATGGGAAAAAGGATCGAGCATTTCGTCCAAATTGATCAGGCAGAATCGCAACTCCCCTGCAGTCCTTGATATCTTGGACTCGACGACCCAACAAGTTGTCGTCTTCCATAAGTCAAATAAGACAATAGTCATTAAGCAGGAAGTCCTGACTATCCAGAAAGGTAAACTATCAGTCGCCAGCATTCAGGCAGAGAACCTCTACTCAACAGTTATGTTGCCTGATCAGGTAGTGGAAATCGAATGGAAATAAGTGCATTCAATTGGTGTTAGTAAGACCAATCAACTTGCCATTTAATTGATCGGTATCTGGATTTGCAAACCATCATAGGCTAGGAAAACGTTGGCTGGCAACTTTGTCGCCTCTACATCGGCGTGCTTGCCTAGGCGATGGCTGATATGTGTGAGGTAAGCCGTATCAGGATTAAGCTCCTCAATAACTTCTAATACCTCTGCCAGGGTAAAATGGCTATTATGTGGTTCTTCTTGTAGGCCATTAAACACAATCGTCTTAGCGCCGCGGATTAGGTCTAATTGGTCTGGGTCAATGGTTTTGGCATCGGTGATATAGACAAAATCGGCTATCCTAAACCCCAGTATTGGTAGCTTAAAGTGCATAACTTCGATGGGGGTGATCTCCAGACCAGCTAATTCAAACGGTACACCAGCCGCCACAGGATACAGCTCCAACTCAGGCACACCGGCATATTTATGCTCGCCAAATGCATAGGCAAACTCAACCTTGAGTCTATCGAGGACTCGCTGCTGTGCAAATAAGGGCATTGGCCTATTTTGTCTAAAATTATAGCCCCTGACGTCATCCAGACCTGCAATATGGTCCTTATGCTCGTGTGTAAAAACAATGCCATCGAGCGTCATTATTCGGTTCCGTAGCATTTGCTGCCGAAAATCTGGCCCCGAGTCAACGACGATGCTTTGGCCCTCATACGCAATATGAATTGAAGATCGCAGTCGCTTGTCCCGAAAATCGAGGCTGCTGCAAACAGGGCATGGACAGGCGATCATCGGGATGCCTTGGCTAGTGCCAGTACCTAAGAATGTGATGGTCGCCAGTGGTGAGTGCATTGCGCAAATTTAGGGAAGAATAAAGAGGATTCGAGCTTGGTGTTAGGTGCTGCTTTTGACTAATGTACAAGCAGGCAATCTTATCATCCAATCCGCAATGTGGTGCAATACACTGTTTGAGGCTTGCCGTCAATTTAGTTGGCCAATTAAAATGCTCAACCAAAACCATCAATAAGTCTTGTAAGCGCCGACCTCGGTAATGGGGCTGATCCTGATGATTACAAACCAAAATAGCTTTCGGATCTGGGCCGAAAGCTATTTTGGCATAAGCAAAAAATGTAGTGATCGGCAACCCCGCCAGTTGGTGTCCTTATTTTAGACTACCAACCATGTCTTCAGCTACGACCCATTGGTCAAACTGCTCAGAGGTCAGCAAACCAAGGTCGATGGCAGCAGCACGAAGAGTGGTATTCTCCTTGTGGGCCTTTTTGGCGATTTTGGCAGCATTTTCGTAACCGATGTGCGGATTGAGGGCAGTGACCAACATCAGGCTGTTCTCAAGGTTTTTCTTGATGTCAACCAAGTTTGGCTCGATACCGACAGCGCAATGCTCGTTAAATGACTCGCAAGCATCACCTAGCAACCTAGCGCTCATCAGCAGGTTGAAGATGATCACCGGCTTAAATACATTGAGCTGGAAGTGTCCATTCATGCCACCAACAGCAATGGCCGCATCGTTGCCGATTACCTGTGCGCACACCATCGTAAGGGCTTCACACTGGGTTGGGTTTACCTTACCTGGCATTATGGACGAACCTGGCTCATTTTCAGGAATGAAGATTTCTCCAATGCCACAACGTGGTCCACTAGATAGCATCCTGACATCATTGGCGATTTTCATCAGACTGACTGCCAATGTTTTGAGGGCACCGCTAGTACTGACGCAAGCATCATGGGCGCTTAGTGCCTCATACTTGTTAGGAGCTGTCACGAAGGGATGTCCTGTGATGGCTGCGATCTTTTCTGCAACTAAGACATCATATCCTGCTGGGGTATTAAGGCCTGTGCCGACTGCCGTGCCACCAAGGGCAAGCTCTGCAAGGTGGGCAAGGGTCGCCTCTATGTGTTTTATCCCATGATCTAGCTGAGCGACATAGGCGCTGAATTCTTGTCCTAAGGTCAGCGGAGTAGCATCCATAAAGTGGGTGCGGCCGATCTTGACAATGTTCATGAACTCTGCCGTTTTGCGAGCTAACGTATCACGGAGAACCTTGACCTTTGGCAAAGTATGCTCAACGATATAGCTATATGCCGCAATGTTCATTGCGGTCGGGAAAGTATCGTTCGAGCTTTGGCTTTTGTTAACGTCATCGTTGGGATGGATTTTTTTCTTCTCATCTAGCAGGTTGCCGCCCAGCAACACATGCGCACGGTAGGCCACAACCTCGTTGACGTTCATGTTACTTTGGGTGCCGCTACCTGTTTGCCACACCACAAGCGGGAACTGGTCAGCTAATTTGCCTTCTGCGACTTCGTCACAGACTTGGGCGATGATTTTCATTTTATCCTCGCTCAGGACACCAAGTTCGTGGTTGGCTTGGGCGGCTGCCTTCTTGAGGACAGCAAAGGCTGCAATGACCTCAGTTGGCATCTGGTGCCCACCGATCGTGAAGTTTTGTTTAGAACGTTGGGTCTGTGCACCCCAATATACATGGGCAGGTACCTGTACCTCGCCCATAGTGTCGCGCTCAATGCGGTAGTCCATGTGATAGTCTGAGACAGGTTTTGACGTTTGCTGAATTGCAAGGTTGGTACCTGTCAAGGGGAATAATGGGTTGATTGAAAGGGTAGTTGATCTAAGTAATCAGGGGCAATAAAAAGGCTGTTACATCTCTGTGACAGCCTCGTAATGCAATGTTGATTTATTTGAAAGCTGGTATGCCGGTGATGTCGGCACCTAGGATCAGCAAGTGGATATCATGGGTACCTTCATACGTCACGACTGACTCGAGGTTCATCATGTGGCGCATGATGGGGTACTCGCCAGTGATGCCCATACCACCATGGATTTGGCGTGCCTCCCGAGCGATCTCCAGTGCAATCTGGACATTGTTACGTTTAGCCATGCTGATCATTGGGGTGGTAGCACGTCCTTGGTCCATCAAGTCGCCGATGCGCATTACTAGCAACTGTGCTTTCGTGATTTCGGTCAGCATCTCGGCTAGTTTTTTCTGGATCAGCTGGAAACTAGCAATAGGTTTGTCGAACTGAATGCGCTCCATGGCATATCGGCGGGCGCTGTCATAGCAATCCATCGCAGCACCAATGGCTCCCCAAGCAATACCAAAACGGGCCGAGTCGAGGCACATCATTGGTGCACCTAGGCCACTTTTGCCTGGTAGTAGGTTCTCTTTAGGTACTTTGACATTATCAAATACAAGCTCACCAGTGCAACTAGCCCTTAGGCTCCATTTGTTGTGGGTTTCTGGGGTGCTAAACCCTTCCATGCCACGCTCAACGATGAGGCCATGGATGCGGCCTTCTTCGCTTTTGGCCCAAACAACGGCAACATCCGCCTTAGGCGAATTGCTGATCCACATCTTGGCACCATTGAGCAAATAATAGTCGCCCATGTCCTTAAAGTTGGTCGTCATGCCACTTGGGTTGCTGCCATGGTCTGGCTCAGTAAGGCCGAAACAGCCGAGCCACTCACCACTTGCAAGCTTTGGCAAGTATTTCTGCCGTTGCAGCTCAGAGCCAAACTTGTAGATAGGGTACATCACGAGCGAGCTCTGCACAGAAACAGTGGAGCGCATGCCGCTGTCTCCACGCTCGATCTCTTGCATAATAAGGCCATAGCTGTTATAGTCTAGGCCGCCTCCACCATATTCGGTCGGGATGGTAGGGCCAAAGGCACCAACTTCACCAAACTTGCGCACGATGTCATACGGGAAGTAAGCTTTCTGGCAGCAGTCCTCGATGATGGGGCTGATTTCCTTTTTGACGAACTCACGGACTGAGTAGCGGATGAGTTTTTGCTCCTCGGTCAGTAGGTCGTCAAGCAACAAAAAGTCAGGCGACTCAAACGAATCGATGGCTGTGCGACGCTCAATGGTAACGTCTGTGGTCGGCATGGTAGCAGTGGTCATATTGCGGATGTCGGTGGTGTACTAAGCTGGGCCCTGTTATTAGGATTTGGCACCGCAAAGATAGTGATCAGGGCCGTATGTCGTGGCATCTTGGTGCTGACAATGATGGGGTAAGGTAGTAGTTATTGGCTACTGGCTGGGAAGGATCTACAGTTGGCCTTCTCGCATCGGTGGTGGGCTCTCATTTCGTCCTTTCGAAAGGTCAGGTTCTCTGGTTATTGGGATAAACTTTGCCTACAAAACTAATGTTTACAAAGTTCATCCACGGAACTACCCTTGGATGTGCCTAAGAAAAAACTAGTCCTGAATCAGACCAATAAGGGTGATTTGATTGCACTTAAATAAGGTATTCATTTAGGATTCAATCTATCAGTAATTTACATTGATAAATATATAATCCCATCTGCTATCAGTCTGTTTTAAATTAGTCTTAGAGCTTACATTAGCTCTCAGGCATTGAGATTGGTGATAGCAATAAATTGATCAATTTAGTCAGTTAACGCACGATTGAGATTGGGGTAAAACCGCTATTTTGGCGCTTAAGACTGTCTTTGGGGTAAGATTTTGAGCTAATATTTATAATACGTTCATTTAACTATCCAGGGTTTCCAGACAGTTGAAGTCTCTGTTGGTTCTTGTGTGCGGTTTAAATCTTCTTAGGTGCTCATTAATTGTCCTAACGTCTAATTAAAATAGCTGCGATAAGTATTTCTGCAAAATCAAATTATTTTTTTATACAATAGAACCACCTTTATATGACCACTTGGTCAAGTATAAAGGTGGTTCGCTGACTAGTTGCCGACAGAAACTAAAGTGGCAATCACATTATGTGGGACAGACAAAGCAAAAAAAAATATTGCAAAGATCCTGTCCACATGAAAAAGAATGTTCTTCCCCTATTCACTCAACTTCAGCACAGCCATAAAGGCTTCTTGCGGGATTTCGACATTCCCGACTTGGCGCATGCGTTTTTTACCCTTCTTCTGCTTTTCTAGCAGTTTGCGTTTACGGCTGATGTCACCACCATAACATTTGGCAGTTACATCCTTCCGGAGGGCTTTGAGGGTTTCGCGGGCGATGACTTTAGTACCAATGCTGGCCTGGATAGCGATCTCAAATTGTTGCCGGGTCAGGAGCTCACGGAGCTTTTCGCACAGGCGTTTGCCCCAATCATACGCCTTGTCCCTGTGCACGATGGCACTGAGCGCATCCACTTTCTCACCATTAAGCATGATGTCAAGCTTAACCATGGTGGACTCCTGGAAACCGATTAACTCATAGTCAAGCGAAGCATAACCACGGCTCAAGGTCTTAAGTTTGTCAAAGAAGTCAAACACGATCTCTGATAGCGGCAAGTCAAACTGCATCTCGACACGGTCTGTGGTGAGGTACACTTGGTTCTTGATGATGCCACGTTTTTCCATGCATAGCCCCATAATAGCGCCTACATAATCACTTTTGGTGATGATCTGGGCCTTGACATAAGGCTCCTCGATGTAGTCAATAAAGCTAGGGTCAGGCATATCGCTCGGGGCGTTGATGACCATCAGCTCCTTCTTGGTGTTGTAGCACCGGAACTGTACCGAAGGCACAGTTGTGATGACAGTCATGTCAAATTCACGTTCCAGACGCTCCTGCACGATCTCCATGTGCAACATTCCCAAGAACCCGCACCGGAAACCGAAGCCAAGCGCAGCAGAGGTTTCAGGCTCCCAGACTAAGGAGGCGTCATTCAGCTGCAGTTTTTCCATTGCAGAGCGCAGGTCCTCAAACTCGCTGGTTTCGACTGGATAAATACCAGCAAAGACCATCGGTTTGACATCCTCAAAACCTTGGATAGCTGCAGTAGTTGGGCGGTCAACGGTAGTGATGGTATCACCGACTTTAACTTCGCGAGCATCTTTGATACCGCTGATCAGGTAGCCTACATTGCCAGCACCCATCTCTAGGCGTGACTCTTGGGTTAGCTTCAAGACACCAACTTCGTCAGCATAATACTGCTTGCCAGTGTTCATGAATTTGACCTTGTCGCCTTTCCGTATTGTGCCGTTGAAGACACGGAAATATACCTCGATACCCCGGAACGAATTGTAAACCGAGTCAAAAATCAAGGCTTGCAACGGGGCTTCTGGGTCACCTTTAGGGGCAGGGATACGGGTACAAATAGCATTTAGGATGTCAAAAATGCCGATGCCTTCCTTGCCAGAGGCCGCAATGATGTCATCCCGGTCACAGCCTAGCATATCCACAATTTCATCTTTAACTTCCTCAGGCATGGCCCCTGGCAAGTCAATCTTGTTCAGGACAGGGATGATTTCGAGGTTGTTCCCGAGTGCGAGGTATAGGTTGCTAATAGTTTGGGCTTCGATCCCTTGGCTTGCATCCACGATCAGGAGGGCACCTTCGCAAGCGGCAATCGACCGCGATACCTCGTAGCTAAAGTCAACGTGGCCAGGGGTATCAATCAGGTTCAGGACGTAGTCTTCACCCTCAAATTTGTACTTCATCTGGATCGCATGGCTCTTGATCGTTATGCCACGCTCGCGCTCTAGGTCCATGTCGTCCAGCACCTGGGCCTGGGCAGATCGTTGGTCTGTCGTGTTGGTGAACTCCAACAGGCGGTCTGCCAAGGTGCTTTTGCCGTGGTCGATGTGGGCAATGATGCAAAAATTGCGGATGTTCTTCATGGTTGACTATTGCTGGTGTCCTGCCAAGGGCAAGCTCTAAATACTGATGCCCATCCTAATTCTATGGGCTTGGTTGATATTGTTATAGGGATAAACGACTGAGCAAGCTGAGTGGTTTGGCCCTTGGGGATTTTTTGTTTTGGTTCTGCTCCTGCGGCCTAAACTGCTGTGGCAATCAGGTCCCGATAGGTAGCCACCACATGTTTGATGCTGGCATAAGAGTTCTGGATGGCTTTGTCCAATTCGGCTGGGTTCATCCAGCGTAGATCCTCGATTCCTTCCTCTTGCTGAGGTTTCATCAGGGCATCGTCATGACATTGCATGATGAACCAGGTTGTTTTCTTGATCGATCTGCGGCCGCCGTCGGTGTAGGTGTGCCAAGTGCTGCAGAGTTTTTCGTCTGCCGTTACCTTGACATTACACTCTTCGGCCACCTCGCGCAGTGCCCCTTGTACAGGTGTTTCCTCCTTCTCGAGTTTGCCTTTGGGTAGGTCCCAACGGCCAAGGCGATAGATCATCAAGACCTTGCCCTTCTTTAGGACCAAACCACCACCAGCTTTGACGACCTTGTACTCGGTCTTGACCCACTCCCTGATGGCCTTATAGTCCTGTGGGACCATCGTGACCCGTACCAATTTTGACACCCGCCTGAGCTCCATCAGCCGCATGATTGCCGCCAGGGTGGCAGGTTCGGCATTCAGGATCAGGACATGACCTTTAAGGTTTTCGGCTGTGATCTGGGCAAGGGAGGTCAGCTGCTTGGTATAGTCCGCCAGCGGAACATTGTTAGGCTGGCGTTGTACGTCAATCAAGATGTCGTTTACAAACAGTTTCATATTGGCCTTCAGGCTGACTTGTTTTTGCTTGGAGCCTAGTAAGCGGCTTGTGGCCCTTTACTGACTTTCATACACCACTATAAATCTAATCTAGCCCTAAAGATACCCCTGCCTTTGCAAGGACCCTACAGGATGCCGAAAGTTGCAAAAATAGCAAATTATTCGCCCTTTGGTTTTGCCATCGACGCTGTCCCTGATACTTTTGCTGATAAGTCTGAATACCGAGGGCGCACTTGGAGGTCCTGTTTTAGACTCAACGCTCACAATAGCCTACTACTGCCTACTACTGGCTAAATTCTACCCCACATTCTTTAATTCCCAGCCCACCGCACCATGATCACGATAGCAGACCTAGGCATTGCCGAACAAGTAGCCAGCTTTCTGCTTGACCACGAAGCGGTCAAATTGCGCCCGCACGAACCTTTCACATGGGCGAGCGGCTGGTTGTCACCTATTTATTGCGACAACCGCGTCACTCTTTCCTACCCTGTCGTCCGGAGCTATATTAAGGAGAGCCTCTATGACCTGTTCGAATCCCATTATGTGACAGCCAATGTCATAGCTGGGGTTGCAACTGCCGGGATCCCGATGGCTAGTCTCGTTGCTGACGAAGCTTTACTCCCACTTTGCTACGTCCGGAGTGCACCAAAGGGCCATGGTATGCAAAACCTGATCGAAGGTAGGCTACCAACGGAGGCAAAGGTCATGGTTGTTGAGGACTTGATCAGCACAGGGGGCAGCTCGCTCAAAGCAGTAGATGCACTTCGTGGCGCTGGTGCCAACGTCCTTGGGATGGCTGCCGTCTTTACCTATGGTTTTGATGTTGCTTCGGAGGCCTTTGCCGCCTCTGGCACTGACTTAGTAGCGTTGACCGACTACGCGACCTTAGTACGTGTCGCACTAGACAAAAAAATAATCCAGGATGCAGACCTGGAGCTCCTTACAGCTTGGCGGGCAGACCCTGCAGGGTGGGGGAGATAGACCAGAATCCTATACAAAGACCACAGTATTGCATCATGCCTTCGCTTGGTCTGCCTAGGCCAAAATGCGCATGCAGGCTTGACTTGCCTTTGCTGATGTACTATTTTTGTGTACTACGCAATTGTCCAAGATTCTCGGAGCTGATGCAGCAATGGATACCGACTTGGTTGGGGGCAGCTTTATCCATCATTTTTACCCCTTTTGGGGGTGGACTTGTCTTTTTTATTGGCCTTTTAACCTGGTTACTTTTCCGCTTCGAGGGGTATCTAATACTGCAAAGGACACCAAACAGCCTGTAATCTAGACCTAATAATGTTAAGATTAATAGGACATTAACCTCTTGTCAACTACCAAAATCCTACCTTGAGTACCTTTTTCTGGAGATTTACCGAAAATATCTCCCGAATCTCAAAACAAAATGCAATATTTATGGCCATATAGCCTGCTTGGCTCCTTGCCATGCCTTGTTATTAGCTTCATTACCCACGTACCCAACTATGACCACATTGCCAGCTACGAAAAGCCGCCCAGAAGGCACCATTGACCCTTTTACCAAATCCAACTTTACCCAACCAGGGATGAAAACAACTCTACTCAGCACCTACATCAGGCGTACCCTCTGCTCAATGGCTCTGCTATTGGGCCTAGGCAGTATGTCTGCCTTTGCACAGACGACCTACACCTGGGATGGTGGCGGGGGCGGAGATACCCGCTGGACCACAGCTGCTAACTGGTCTTCGGACGTGTTGCCAGTCTCTAACGTCGCAAGCATTGTTGTATTTCCGACAGGGACTACGGTAACTGTGCTCGATGTGCCAACCATCACACTTGGTGCATTGCGCACCCAAGGCACTGCTAATGTAACCCTGAAGCCAGCTACGACTGCTGCTGCGGTTCTTACACTAGGCAACACTGGTGGTGGCGCATTCAACCCAGCGGTAAGTGTAGAGGCATCGGCAAAGCTTACCCTTGTGGGCCGTGATAACCCATCTGGCGCAGACCGTGACCTGACGTTGACCCAGCTTTCGAACGCTGCAGTCAGTGGTACCATTTCGGGTACACTAGTCATTGAGCAAGATGATGATGTCAACTATACTGGGTCGGGCGTATTGACCACCCCAACTGTTGGTTTGCTAACATTTGCTTCAGCATCTACATTAGAGTGGGCACGCGATGGTGGCACACTTCCTATACCATCTGCTTTTCTGGTATTTGATGCGGCCAGCACCCTCAAAGTCACTGGTGTAAGGCAAAACGCGCCAACCACTATCGCAACGGCTTCTACTTTCGGTCACTTTGTTTGGGATTGCCCTAACCAAGTTACCTCTTCAACTGCTTTTGCTAACAACACTACCATTAGGTTTAATGGTGACTTTACGATCAACCACACTGGTACAGGGCATTTCGTACTGGCTAACGGAAACAATGACGGTACCATACTCAACGTTGTTGGCAACATGGTGATCGGCAGTGCCACTGTTGCAAATAAGGCTGTGTTCAATCTTCGCAGTAATCAATCAAACAGGAGTAATGTCAATCTTAACGGAAACTTAACCGTTAATGCCAGTGGCACCCTAACTGCTTCGAGTTCAACAACCAATGTGTTTACCTTTGGTGGTAACATAACTGGCTTTACCAATACCGCAATGACGGTCAACAGCACTGGCACTATTGACCTAGCAAGCCAACTGTATGCCCTTGCTGGTACAGGCGGTAGTTTTGCCCTTGCTACAAATGCCAACTCACTTGGCGTAACTGTAACATGGAACGCTGCAGGTAGCCGTGCCATGGCTACGAACGTTGGTGCAAGTTGCGTACTATTACCTACCGTCAACTGTACATTAGGTACTGCACTTTCAACTGCTCCGGGTTCGCTTTCTTCTGTTACATCAACCCTGACAGGTACTATAACTTTTCCTTCTGGGCAGAACATAACAGTTGAGTTTGGAAACCTTACGATGGCTGCTGCTGGTGTCCTGAATATGAATCAGGTAGGTCGCACCCATAGCCTCAATCTGAGCGGACAAACAAATTCAGTGGCCACCGTTGGCAATTTCCAAGCTGGCTCTAGCACCGTTACCTTCAGCGGCAAGGTCAACACGCAACAAATCCCACTCGGCTTAACATTCAATAACCTAACGATTGACGGAAGCCCATTCGTCAACAACACTACTGGCTCATCAGGTGCAGGTACCGTAACAGTCAATGGTACCCTTACGCTCAAGTCCGGCAGCCTTAATACTGGTACTTTTGCTGTTAATAATGTTGTCAGGACAGATGGTACCGTTGGTTCTGCAACCATACAGCCAATTGGCGCTGGAACCTATAACCTAACCTACGGCATACCAACACTGGTACTAAACCGTAATACCGGCGCCGAATGGTCTTCCAATGCAGCACATGTCAATAACGTAACCATCAACACAGGTGCGGGCAACATCGTCACAATGTTGTCTTTACGTACATTAAACGGTGTTTTGACTTTTACTTCTGGTTACCTCAATTCTGGTGCTTTCGGTAATGGTGTCGTTTTTGCATCTACAGCTTCTCACACTGGTGCCTCTAATACCAGCAACATAATAGGTATAGGTTCTGGTTTTGTTTTCCGTACTGGCACTACTACAACGCCATTCACCAATTTTGAGTTTCCCCTTGGATCAATTGGCACCTACACTCCAGTTACCGTTACCAACGTAGCCTTTACTGGTGCTACCCTTACTTTGGGATACAGATCGACACCAAACCGTTCTGGTTTAGCCCGTCCCTCCACTGTCAACCTAAATCGGAGTTGGGTTTACACTACCTCAGCAGGTACACTAACTTCTATCACTTCCAATTTCACTTATGGTGCCTCTGAGGCAACTGGTACATTAACCACCGTTCGTGGCCGTTCCTTTGTTGGTAGTTCTTGGGCTACACCTGCTGCCGTCGGCACCATCACCTCTACCACGTTGCCTGGTGTCCAGTTCACCACCATCCCAACCTTGCCTGCAGAGGTAACGGCTGGGGATGCCAACGCATTCAATATTACCGCTGCCAATGGTGTTTACATCCTTACGGCAGCTGCTTGGGGCACTGCTGGCAACTGGGTAGGTAGCAATATTCCAACTGCTAACAATGGCACCGAGCATATCATGCTTGTGCCAAGCGCCAATATTACACTGAGTGGAAACCCTGTCTTCAACGCTGCATCTCTTTCAGTGTCTAATGGTGGTGGTGTAACGATCAACGGCAATGCTTTTACTGTACAAGGAGATGTTGTTGTGAACAACCAGCTCAACTTTGGTACAGTTTCTACCATCAACGGTAACATCTTTATTGGTACAGGTGGGCAGCTAAATTTCACTTCCAACCAGAATATCAACCTTTCGGGCACTGGTAACCAAACCATAACCAACAATGGTGGCAGCCTCAGTTCAAGCAACATATTTATATGTAATGCTGCATCTGGAACAAGGACAGTTACTTTCGGCGGTCCTAATGCTTATACAATTGGAGGCATCAACATTGGTGGCACATCTGCAGCCAATGCTGTTAGTGTTGTTTTTAGTTGTGACGAGCCAAATTCAGGTATTACAGCCAATGGGCAGCTCAACAATATAGGTGGCAATACCTTTGGCCGATTTACGGTTGCGGCCAACAAAGTGCTAACCCTATCAGGTACCACTCCATACGGTTTTTCTGGTGGAGATGTCGCTGACACCACCAACTTTGATGCTTCTGCTACGGGTTGCACAGTTCGTTATGATAACAGCACTGGCAACCAAAATATTATGCCAGGTATCTACCAGAATGTTATCCTTGGTACCTCAGGTAGTACTACAGCTAGGTCAAAATTTTTGCCTGACGGCGATCAGGTCCAGGTCTTGGGCAACTTAGAAATCAGAGATGCTGCTACGCTCAACGATAACAGTACAGCAACTGCTAGTAGTATGCTCATTTTAGGCTCCAAAACGCAAGCCTCAACCTCGCAACTCATTCTCAAATCTAGCCAAGGAAGTGCAGTTGTAGTAGGCGCTTCTCCTACTAGTAACAACAACGCTGCATCCCTTTGGGTACTGAGCAATGGAGATGTCTTTCCGAGGACCGTCGAGAATCCTTCGAGCTCAATACAATTTGGTCGGATTTACTTTGATGCTTTTGGAGCAAATACAATCAACATCAACCGTGATCTTGTCGTTTCCAAAGGGATATATACATCAAAGATTTACTCTGGCAACGACGTCATCATTCAAAATCCGCTCAATACCACGACGTTCCTGAGTTCAAACACTACTCGTACAGGCATGGAGTTAGCTCTTGGGGGTACTAGCACCAATGCTGGGGATGACATCACCTTAGGTAACTTTCGGGTTGGCAACACTTCGGTTAACACTAACAATCTCACGATTAGCCGGAACGTAAAATTTGCGGGTACTGCGATCGGCAGTAATGCAAATGCCTCTGATGCAATGTTTGGGGTAACTCACAATAGCGTTGCGGGTACTGCCAATTCGTTGACTATCGGTGCTAATACCGTCCTAGATGTTGACTTTAGCAACATCCCGGATGGACGTGGTAACATGGTGTTTTCATCAACTGCTACATTGCCAACCTTCAGTATGGCAACTACCAGTACAATCAGGATTACAGCGCCAAATCGTGCAGCTTGGCTTAATGGAGCTACAGGCTATACCTTAGCTGGGACAGTTGATTTCAATGGTGGCATTTTCACGATGGCTGGTCCTCATACTTTCCAGGGTCGCATCCTGAACGTTAACCGTGTTACCTTATCAGGTGCTGTTGCTATCCAAGGCTTGGCCACCACCTCAAGCTCACTGCCCAATATCACCAAGACTGGCGATGGTGTCCTAACCTTGAGTGCGGCAGCAACTTTCTCAGGTAGTTTCGACTCTTTTTCGGGTGCTGATTTAGTTTTTGGTAATACCATTACCACCACACGTTCTATATCTGGTGTTTCTGGTAGTACCTTCTACACAGCCTTTGGTACTAATAATTCAGTTACAGGAGCAGGCTCCTTCAATCCTTTCAACTGGCGTCACCAACCAAGTGCTAACACCACAACCTTAGCAGTCAATGCCAACGTTGCTAATGATTTGTCAGTTGAGTCTGGTACATTGACGGTTGGCAACTCTACCACTTCCCCAACCCTTACTGTAAGCAATGATGTTACGGTTCGCGGCGGTACATTAAATGCCAACACTACCGTCGGTACAGGAGTCCTGACCCCAACGCTGATTGTTGATGGTAATTTATCCGTCCTGAGTGGTACCTTCTCTTTTGCTGGCTCATTTACATCTCCTAACCAAGTGGCGCCGGTAGTTAACTTGCGCATGGGTAATGGGGTAGCTGGTGCCAGAACGATTTCAGGTACGTTTGCCTCCATGCACAACCTGATCATTGGTGACAATGCAGGTGACGTCTTGACCAACACGGCAACCATTTCTAGCCTGACAGGTAACATCTCCAACACTGGTTCGATGACCTCTACTGCTGGTACGATCACTGTTGGTTCTACCGCTACCAACAACTCAAGCATCACGGCCAACACCATTGGTAGCAATCCTGGTCTTAACTTCTTCAACCTGACAGTAGGTAACAACAACACCAATGCCCAAGTGATCACGCTTGGTGCCGATGTTACAGTTGGCAATACCAACAATATCCAGATTAACAACACCTCTGGTGGTTTTGCGCTTAATGGTTTTCAACTGACTGTCAATGGCCAAACAACTGGTACTGGTAGTTTCCGTGGCGATGTTAACGCTACCCCGGGTACTAGCCGCCTTGTATTGTCTGGATCTGCTGGAGCAACAGGAACGTTCGGTTTTGCCTCTACACACCAAAATCTGCAGGCACTTACCCACAACAGGACAGCATTCAACCAACAATTAACCTCTAACTTGGTGATCACTGGGGCAGCTGGCAAAAAACCAAGCCTCAACCTACTTGCTGGTAATCTTGATGTCAGCAGCTCAAATGTGATTTCCTTCCAAGCGTCTGGTGCCCTAATCCGTCGAGGTGTTGGTTCTGTTACCGCTGCTGATATTGTTTCAACCAGCATGACCTCCGTCGGCTACGAATACACAGCCACAGCTACCGTTGGTGCTGGTAACGAAGTCCTCACTGGCATTGCTGTCGATACCCTGACCATCAATGCACCTAGCGGAACTGTAACCGCCGCCGCTGCTATTGCCACCTCTGGCAAACTCCGTATGACTAATGGTATCCTATCACTTGGTGCCATCAACTATACAGTAACCGATGCTAATCCGTTCATCACTGGCTCTAATAGCTTTGTAGATCAGTCTGGTACTGGCCGCTTGACCCACTCTCGTGCTGCAGGCACCGCATCCGACTTTAACGGAACTTGGCCTATCGGTACTGGTTCTAGCTACAGCCCAGCAACCATCAGCGGTCTTGCTGCTACTGTATCTGGCACTCGTACCTTAAACGTCCTGCCAACTGCAAGTGCCAACCCGAACTTCCAAGTTGCTTCTTTAGGTCTTGCAAGGTTCTTTAGCTTTACCTCAACTAACATCACTACGCTGACTGCAGGTTCAGTTGCGTTTAGCTATGTGGATGCTGACATCAATGGCAACGAGGCCAACTACCCTAGCAATGTCTATTATTGGGATGGTGCCATCTGGACTCTAGCAGGTACACCTTCAGTAAATACGGGTGCAAATACCTTTACCGCTGGTGACCTCAATGGTCTAACAACGCTTAACGGTACGCAATGGTCAACTGGTGAGTTGCAAGCCTTCATCGTAGCCACTGTTTACAGCATTGCTGGTGGTGGTCTGTTCTCCGACGGCTCTAAATGGGCTGATACCGAAGGTGGTGCAGCACGTGGTTCTGCGCCAACTGCCTCTGAGAAAATGGTTATTACCTCTGGCAATAACATCACCCTCACAAACGGAGCTACATTATTAGCTACAGAAATTAGGTCTGGTGCAACCCTTACCCAAGATGGCGCAACTGGTGTTGATCTTGGTGGCCTTGGCGGTACCGGAACCCTCCGTCTTAATTCTGCTACTGCTCCTACCGCCATTTATACCAACTTTGTCTCTACCCTTGGCGGTACTGTTGACTACTATGGCACCACAGGTTTTGCCTTGCCAAACCTTACTACCTATCGTAACCTTACGGTTTCTAACACTGGTGGTGTTACGTCCTCGACTAATTTCACCCTTAATGGTGACCTGACAGTAACGGGCAAGTTCCAGAATACACACGTTGTAACCCTCAATGCTGCCAGTGGTCTCATTGCTGGTACAGACTCTGTTCGTCTTCACAACAGTATTTTCCCAGTCAGTAAAACCTACGCCATTAGCAACACTGGCGGTGTTAACTTCTCTGGTACCACAACTGGTACAGGTATTCTGACCATGATCGCTGGTGGCAAAGTGGGTTATACCCA
>JAIXYP010000058.1 GCA_027490155.1 Cytophagaceae bacterium
GTTATTGGGTTGTAGGTATTAACACCATAGACGATGCCACGGACGGTACCTATTTTGGTTAAAGAGTCAGCAACACCAGTGATGGCATTGCGGCTTTTGTATGGGAGAATCGGGCTGAAGGTAGTGCTAGGGTTGCCACCAATGATAGCACCAACGATTTTGACATCATCCATGCGCCAGGTACCAGTGCCAGCGGTGGCACCAAATCCATAGATCCGGAAGTCAAGGCTGTCAAGGTTGGCGAAAGTTGTACCACCGAGGCTCAGCCTACGGGTGCGTGACAGAGTGTTGCTCGGCAGGCCTAAGGTGTCAAAATCTGCTGTGTAGCCATCAAGGCTGGTACGGATGCTGATTGAGTTCGGCCCAGTGCTGCTGCGACGCTCAACAAAAATCAGACTATCAATCCGGACTTTGTATCCAGAGTTAGCCTTAAAGCCGAAGGTAAAGTAGCGGTTAACACTAACAGAAGCACCCTGACCCCATCCATTGGCTGCAAATACATTGGCCGTTGGATTGGTCGTCAACAAGGAGTCACCCCGCCTGAAGGGTTTGAAGACGGCGTTCGCTGGCTGGGCATCAGCAGGAGCTGTAGGCTCGGAGCCCACAATACCAGTGAACGAGTATAGAGCGAGCCGCGTGCCTGGTTGGGCCATCGCCTTGTGGGTGATGCCACCCAGACCCGCAAACACGGCAAGGGAAATAATGAGTATGCGTACCAGTTTCATATAGAACTGCTTAGGTTGATGCTTTCCGGATAGTTCGGAATTTTGCGGTGCAAAGTTACACCTATAAGTGGCGGCCAATATTACGCCAATGTTAAGTAGCAATCCGTGCCTACCTAGCGGATTGGTAGACCCAACGGCTAATCAAAAGGCGTGTGATTGTGCGCTTCAAAATGCAAATTTGTTGCTATCAGTCATCCAGAAACTAGGACCCGATTTAACCTGCGGTATTGCTAGACAGTATTAAGTATCGCATAACAATCACGACTTGATCGCAATAGCAGTAGATTAAAATCCGTTTACACCATTATGCAGGTCATAATGCCCCAATAGATACGTGGTATTTGCCCATTGCACCTTACTTTTGTAGTTGGCCTGTAGTGTGCACAATTGTGTCACTACTGGTCAAGTGTATCTGGCGTGTTATTCAAAGCCCTAGTTACACTCACGACCAGATGGAGCCCTCGAGGCCACCAGGAAGTCATTTTTACGTCAAGCAGCGCATCTCTTCACCGACTTGAATAAGGCACCTCAGACATACACCTCACTGGACCACAATGTGGCCTTGAGCGATGCCCGTGGACTTTGCCCTCCTGTCCACCCTGATGGCCAAGGTGTGCGGCCTGGTCAACCAGCCCGTTTTTTGGTGTTAATGGTGGCCTTCCTAACAGCCTTGCTTACAGGTTTTGGCACCAAAGCCCAGATCCTGACCGATAGTGTTGCAGCTCCTCCAAGCACTAGTCCCACAACCCCAACTGACACAACCAAACCGCAGAAGTACAAGCCAAGCACAAGACCTAACAACCTGCCTGTCGATAGGCGAGGTGACCCCTTTAGCAACCCTGGCAACACCAGCCCCTTAATGCTGGACAAACCCGGGAACCTCAAGACCCAAGTTGACCTTGACACCAACGACAATAGCTATACCATCTACGAAAAGATGGGAGATCTGGACTACCGCCCAGCTAGCTCGATGACGTTCAAAGAGTACTCGGACTACCGCCAACGGCAGGCCATGAAGAGTTACCTCAAGGGCAAAAGCGAAGGCGAAGGTGGCAATGGGCAGTTGGCCAACAATCGGCTGATCCCCAAAATTTTCCTGAACCCAGCCCTAGCCAACATCTTTGGTGGCAATACAGTGGACATCCGGCCCAATGGCACCGTGATGCTCGATTTTGGGTTCCTGTACCAACAGGTCAACAACCCGGTCCTGCCGATCCAGCAGCAAACCCAGTTTCAGTTCTTGTTTGACCAGCAGATCTCGCTCAACGTGCAGGGCAAGGTCGGCGAAAAACTCAAGCTGACCCTTAATTATGACACCAAGGCCAACTTTGAGTTCGAGAACAACGTCAAGCTCGAGTACAACAGCCTTGATCACGAAATCCTACAAAAGGTAGAGGCTGGCAACGTAAGCCTGCCCCTATCCAACACCCTGATTACAGGCGCCCAAAACCTGTTTGGTGTCAAAACCACCATGCGCTTTGGCCGTACCAAGGTTGTGGCTGTCGGATCCGTCCAACGGGGTAAGCAGAACAAACTTACCCTACGAGGTGGCAGCCAAACCCGTGACCTCGCTATCAGGGCCGATGCCTACGAGGCTAACAAACACTTTTTCCTATCCCAGTTCTTCCGCCAGAACTACGAGCCATCGCTCAACAACCCCGCCATCAACCCACCACCTTCTGGCGTGCGGGTCAACAGGGTCGAGGTCTATATCACCAACAGGGCCAACAACACCAGCACCATCCGGAGCATAGCGGGCCTAGCTGACTTGGGGGAGGCTGCGCCATTTAACCCTGCAAGCACTAGTGTGACAGGCCCACGCCTTGCCACCCGACCTACAAACAATGCCAATAATGACCTTTTCGCCCGTGGTAGTCGTGACCCACTAGTACGAAGTGTGGACAACACCACCGAACAGCTGACCAATGCCTATGCCTTGCGCCGCAGTGAGGATTTCGAGGTCCTGCGTGGTGCCCGCAAATTATTGGACAGGGACTTTACCTTTCACCCACAGCTGGGTTACGTATCGCTCAATACACCATTACGTGACGACGAAGTTATTGCTGTTGCTTACGAATACGCCTTTAATGGCCAAGTCTATAAAGTCGGCGAGCTGACCGAGGATTACCAGTCCCTCCAGCCCAATGACGTGGTGCTGCTTAAGCTGTTGCGGCCTAGCAAAAACAACTATGTCAGCAACCCGATGTGGCGACTCCAGATGCGGAATATCTACTCTTTGGGTAGTAGCGGCATCAACCGTGAGGGTTTCCAGCTCCGGATTATCTATCGGGATGATAGCACAGGGGTGGATAACCCTGCCTTACGCCAAGGTGCCCGCCTCAAGAATAAACAGCTGGTGCAGGTCTTTAACCTAGACCGCCTCAACCCTGCCAACGAGCTCCAGCCAGATGGCAACTTTGACTTTGTGGAAGGCGTAACGATCGACTCGCGCAATGGGCGGATTATCTTCCCGGTGCTTGAGCCATTTGGTTCTAATCTAGCTGCCCAGTTCAACGCCGACGAGAACCTATACCGCAACAAATACGTCTTTAGCGAGCTCTACACCCAGGTGCAGGCAGTCGCGCAACAGGCAGCCAATAAAAACAAATTCTGGTTCACGGGTCGGACGCAGTCTGCTGCTGGTGGTTTTGATGTGCAGTTGCCATCGCCCAACATCTCCCCAGGCTCGGTTGTGGTGCAGGCCGGGACGGCAGTCCTGTCCGAAAATACCGACTATACTGTGGACTACCAGCTCGGCAAAGTCAAGATCATCAACACTGGTGTCATGAGTGCTGGCCAAGACATCGAGATCAAGTACGAAACTGCCGATTTATTCAGTTTCCAGCAGCGGTCGTTCTTCGGTACACGTGTTGATCATACCCTGAGCAAGGACATCAACATTGGTGGAACCTTGCTCTACCTAGACGAGCGGCCTTTGATCCGTCGTGTATCTGTTGGTGAGGAGCCAACGACCAACCTAATGTGGGGGCTTGACGTGCAATATCGCAAGGATAGCCGTGTCCTGACCAAGTTGCTGGACAAACTACCCTTCTACGAAACTAAGGAGGTCTCTAACATCAACTTCACGGGTGAGTATGCGCGAATCCACCCACTGGCCAACACCTTTGTGGACCCTAGCGGGGCGGGTATCAGCTATGTGGATGACTTTGAGGGCAGCCGCATCACGACTGACCTGTATCGCCAGCCTACCATCTGGCGCTTAGCGACCACCCCAGTAGGCAAAACGGGTCGCAATACGGCAGCTGGCCCTCTGAGCTATAATGACTATCGGGCACGGATGGCTTGGTACAACATCGACCAAGTGTTCTATCGCTCGTCAGGTGGGGTCAAACCGGCTAACATCACCGAGGAGTACGTCAATAACAACGACTTTGTGCGCCCAGTAGGCCCGCAAGAGGTGTTCCAAAACCGTGACTTGCAGGCCGTGAACCTCAACGAATTCACGATGGACTTGGCCTACTATCCACAGGAACGTGGCCAGTATAACTTCAGCACTGACCTCAACCCTGATGGTACCCTGCGCAACCCACGTAACAACTGGGGCGGGATGATGCGGGGACTGACCACCAACAACGATTTTGATGCTGCCAACATCGAGTTTGTCGAGTTCTGGATGATGTCGCCCTTTAAGGACAATCCCACAGCCGGAGAGATCGAGACTAGGATGCCGGACGGTACACTTAAACAGTTCACCGACAACAGTAAGCGCCGGGGCCTATTGCATCTAGACCTAGGAGCAATCTCCGAGGATGTGATGCCAGATAACAAATACCAGTTCGAGCAGGGCCTACCAACACCAGGGCAAAGCCAAGGGGTAGCCTCACCGACGGCCTGGGGCTTGGTACCAAACGGGCAACGCCTCACTCCTGCCTTTAGCAACGATGGGCGGGAGGCACAGGATGTGGGCATTGATGGCCTTAATGATACAGACGAGGGTACCTTCTTCCAGGTTAATAGCAGACCCTATGTGCAAGAAGTCGCTCAGCGTGTGACTGACCCCAATGCCATCTCCACCCTGACAACAGACCCAGCGGCGGATAACTATCAGTATTACCTCAACGGCCCGACGGACAACAAGATCCTTGACCGCTACAAATACAACAACAACACCCAAGGCAATAGCCCGAACTCCTCGGGTGGGACCTTCACGCCTAGTAGCTATACCACCCCTGACGAGGAGGACCTTAACAATGACCAGACCCTCAATCAGCTAGATCAGTATTTCAGCTATCAGGTCCGGGTCGACCCACGGGAGTTGGTTGTAGGCCGCAATTATGTCGTCGATAAACTCGTAACCAACGAGGGTAAGTCCGAGTGGTACCTAATGCGCATCCCGCTACGCGACCTCAACCACCCGAACGGTGTGCGTGCTGTCGGCGGACTGGACAACTTCAACAATATGAGGTTTATACGAGTCTGGATGGATGGCTTCGAAGAGCCTGTTGTCCTCAGGATGTTGCAGTTCCAGCTTGTGGCCTCTACTTGGCGGCCGTATACCAAACAGTTGACACCTCGTCGCCCTGTCAATGATGACGAACCAGATGGCGCCCTCACCGTGGCCACTGTTAACGTGGAAGAAAATGGCGCACAGAACAATGCCATCGGCAAGGTGCCCTACCAGATTCCGCCGAATATCAGCCGTGACCGAGACATCACCAGCGGGGTCAACCGCCGCCTTAACGAGCAGTCGCTTTCGGTCTGTGTTGATCGCCTACGGGACAATGATGCCAAGGCCTGTTTCAAGAACGTCAAGTTTGACTTCCTGAACTATACCCGCCTCCGGATGTTTATCCATGCCCATACGCAGAACGAGCTCACCACCCGTGATGGCGATTTGTCGGCATTCATCAGGCTAGGAACTGACTTTGAGGAAAACTACTACGAGGTCGAAATCCCACTCAAGCTATCCCCAACTGGCCAAGCCCTAAGTGCTGACCAAACATGGCCATCCGAGAACGAGCTGGACATCATGTTTGATGACCTTTTTGGGGCCAAGGTGCAACGGAACTTTGCCAAGGTGCCGCTAAATATGGCTTATGCGGTCTATAACGTCCGGGGTACCCGCCAGAACGTCTATGTCGTCGGCAACCCAGACATGAACGCCTGTAATACCATCATGATGGGCGTCCGGAATAGCTCAGCTGGCCGAGCAGGACCAAAGAATGTCTGCGTGTGGTTTAACGAGTTGCGCGTCACGGACTTCGTCAAAAACGAAGGTTGGGGCACTACAGGTCGGCTTGCGGTCAAACTAGCGGACTTGGGCCAGGTAACGGCTAGCGGTAAGTTCACCAGCATTGGTTTTGGTAGCATCGACCAAAAGATCAGCGAAAGGTCACGGTTCAATAGCTATTCGTACAACATGTCTGGCAACATTGCGCTGGACAAGTTCTTGCCCGTCAAGCTCGGCATCAAACTACCGATGTATGCTAGCTATGAGCACCTCGCAACCGACCCACAGTATGACCCTCTGAACCCCGACATCAAGTTGGCGGCAACGTTGCAGGCCTTGCGAGAGGATCCGCAGAACAGCTTTAAGGCTGATATGTATGAGGATATGGTGCGGGACCAAACCACCCGACGAAGTATCAACTTTACCAACGTCCAACGGGTCAAAACAGGCAAGGGCCCTAGTCGATCCTATCCTTGGGACATTGAGAACCTGAACTTCACCTACGCCTATAGCGAGCAGCTCAGGACCAATATCAACATTGCTGACAACACCAACACCCTAACAAAATATGCCGCTGGCTATAACTACAGCACCAATGGGGGCATCGTAGAGCCGTTCAAGAACATCAAGTTCATGGACAAGCCCTACCTCAAGTTTATCAAGGAGTTCAACTTTGCCTTCTTGCCTAGCTTGATCAGTTTCAGGGGGGATCTGGATCGTACCTTCAACCGGAACGTGTTGCGTGGGTCAGACGTATTTGGCGACAATCTAGACCCGACATTTGAGAAGCTCTTTACCTTTAACCGGACTTATGGACTGCGCTATGCGCCGTTCAAGAGTTTGGTGCTGGACTATTCGGCCAATAGCCAAGCCATCATAGATGAGCCTGCTGGCGAAGTCAACCAATTAGCCCAAGACTCTATCTGGAAAAACATCCAGAAAGGGGGTCGTACCAAGGTCTTTAACCAAACAATCAGGGCCAACTACAAGGTACCTATCGACAAACTGCCCTATATGGACTGGGTAAATGCTGACCTGACCTATGCGGCCGGCACCAACTGGATGGCAGCCCCTACTGCCTTACAAGACACTCTAGGTAACGTTATCCAGAACAGCCGCGAACGTGCCCTCAATGGCCAGATCAACCTCGTGAAGTTGTACAACAAGGTAGCTCTCCTGAACAAGATCAACAACCCGCCAGCCGAGCCACCCAAACCCAAAAAGCCTGCCGATGACCCTAAAGGCCGTGGTAAAACCCCGCCGCCTACTGTCAAGGACACCACCAAAAAGGTGCCTCAGTTCAAGTTCCTGAAAGGTATTGCGCGCATCTTGATGTCGGCCCGTACCCTGAACCTGAGCTATACCGTTACTGAGAATACCATCCTGCCAGGGTTTATTCCGACACCGACTTATGTAGGGATGAATACCGACCTAATGGCACCAGGATGGGCATTCCTCTTGGGTGATCAAGACCCTGAGATCCGTCGCACTGCTGCCGAAAAAGGCTGGCTAGGCCGCAGTCGCCTCCAGAACCAACCCTTCTCGCAGGTCATGACTGAAAACCTTACGGCTCGGCTTTCGCTAGAGCCGGTGCGGGATATGCGTATCCAGCTGGATGCTAAGATGACCAGCTCGGCCAACTACTCTGAGATCTGGCGAGATAGTAACCAGATCAAAACCATCCAGCCGAACTTCCAGTCCTTCAACGCAAGCCGTGGGGGTAGTTATAGTATATCCTACCTATCGATCGGGTCTGCCTTCTTGGCTGGCAATGACAGCGACAACAAAAACGAGGCCTTCAAGCGGATGGAGCAGTACCGCACGGTGATCTATGGTCGCCTGATGGATAACTATACTGCCAACAGGGAGCGCATCTTGGCCACAACGACTGATACCGCCCTACTTACCCGACCAGAAGAGGCGCGTTATGATTCGAACTCGCAGGATGTGTTGATTCCGGCTTTCTTGGCGGCTTATGGTGGTCAGGATCCGAATAAAGTAGGGCTCTCTGCTTTCCCTCGTATACCACTACCGAACTGGCGGGTGGACTATGCTGGCCTAACTAAAATCCCTGCTATTGCCGAGATCTTCAGCTCTGTGAACCTGACCCATAGCTATACCAGCAGCTATAACGTCAGCAGCTATAGCAGTAACTTGGCTTACGGACCTGAGACTTTTGGCCTTAACAATAGTATTACAGACTACCCCACCCCGACACGAACAACGACCAGCAATGGGCGCAAGATTTTGTTCCAGAGCCCTTATACCATCAGCTCGGTCGTGATTACTGAACGCTTTGCCCCAGTGATCGGCATCAACGTCCGGACCAAAAACAAGATCACCCTACGGGCAGACTACAACCGTGATCGCAATATGATGCTCAACCTCAGCAATGCGCAGGTGACTGAAACTGCCAGCCAAGACATAACCGTCGGTGGTGGCTATGCGGCTAGTGGGCTCAAGTTGCCGTTCCGGATTCAGGGTAGGCAGATTGTGTTAACTAATGAGCTACAAGCCCGCATGGATGTCACTTACCGTGAGACCGAAACCGTCCAAAGGCAGCTAGATAGGCCCAATACCATCACGATGGGCAACCAAGACTTGCAGCTGAAGCCAAGCGTCAACTACGTCATCAACCAAAGGATGAACGTGCAGGCCTATTACGAATACACGATGAGCAACCCCAAGATCAGCAATTCGTTCCGACGGGTGCAACAGCGGTTTGGGGTGCAGTTCCGCTTCACCTTGATGTAGGGCGGGATTGCTTAATAGGTCCTACCCTTCCACTCAAAACCACGGCCTAACAACGTCCTGAACGCAAAGTAGGCAGCATAGAACGGATAGCCCAAGCCCACAATCATAAAGGCCGAAGTGCGCCACCTGATGCCAAGTTGTTGGTAGGTTGGCAATAGCAAGAGGCAGTCTGCCAATAGTTTGTTGGATAGGAATATAGCTAGCTGTGCCCAGCTGATGGTGCCCACCAATGCCAACCCAATCAGGACCAGGGTGCCGAAATACCAAAGGCCCAGGCCAGCGGCCAAAAGACTGTAAGCCAGCCCGTCATATTGATCCCACTTGCTAGCCCAACGGGTGCGCTGCTGCACAAACTGATGCCAAGTTGTGGCCGCAGCGGTCCTGACTAATGCTGATGAAGTCGGTGCAAAGGCCAGCTGCCCAGGGTATTGCGCTCCCAAACGATGCCAGAGGAACTCATCATCTCCGCTTGGTTGGTGCTCTACACCTTCATAGCCCCGTACCTTTACGAAGGCATGGCGGTAGTAACCGAGGTTAGCACCATTGCACATGGTGGCCCAGCCATGCCCTAGGGTAGCTCCACCTGTCACGACGAGGCTGCCAAACTCCATCGACTGGAGTTGGGCAAAGCGGGAGGTGCCTGTTAGTGTCACAGGGCCGGAAACTGCAATCGCCCCTTGGTTCCGCATGGTTTTGACCATGGTCATGATCCAGCTTGTGGGTACCCGGCAATCCCCATCGGTGGTCAAGATGATGTCGGCAGTGGTGGTGCTGATGGCAGCCATGATGGCCCGCTTTTTGGCCGATGGCATCAGGGCTAGGTTGATGGGCGAATTGTCCGTATTGTCATTAGCTCTAGGCACAAACTGAAGGGGCTCTACCAACTCTGGCTGGGTGATGAGTTGTAAACGACCGTCTTGTGTCAGGGCTAGCCGCCTGACTAGGTCTGGGGTGCCATCGGTGCTGGCATCATCCACTACCACAATCCGGACCAAATTGGCGGGGTAGGACTGGATCCAAAGGTCCGCTAACAACATCGGCAGGTTCTGCGCCTCGTTCCGGACCGGGATCACGACTGTCACTGTTGGTAGTTCTGCCCCTGTGGTGTCAGTTACTTGGCCTAGTTCATCCCGTTGATACCAAGTGTCCAGCGTGGTGCGCCAGCCCATAATCAGGTAGATGATAAAGGCAAAGTAGAGGGCTCCCCAAAGGATCACTAAGTAGGACATTCGGTAAGGTGATAGACGGTGAGGGCTTGGCTGATTGGGGTAATGATTGGTTGGGTAGAAGTAATACTAGGTCTGGTTTGCAGACTTGCTTGGTTGCGGCCTAAAGAAGGGTAACATCAACACAAAACCAATCAGGGTAGGCACCAATAGGTTAACAACCCAAATGAATAGGGTAAGTGGGATCACCTGAGCTGCCTGCCACCCCATCCATTGCAGGACGATGACGGCAGTGTATTCGCGGACACCTAGATCGCCCAAAAGGCTAAGTCGTGGTATGGAAGACTTGAGGCTGAATATCAGGCAAATGGCAGCGATCAGGCCAAGATCGGTAGTTGTTGGTGGGCCTGTGAGGCGCAATAATAACCACCATTGGCCGATGAAAGTCAGGTACCGCAAGGTTGCCAACACCAAAGCCTGGGTCCGGACCTTATCGCCAAATTGCAATGATCGCTCTAGCTGAGGCCGCCAGCGGGATAACCATCTGAGGCGCAATACAGGCTGTGCATACCATGCCACCCGATAATAAACAGACAAGGTAAGGGCGAGGAGGGCAATCGTGAGAACGCCATAACCCCATGACCACCGCATTTGGCCCAATTGTGACATCAGCTGTCCAGACCAAAACAAGTAGCTCAGGCCTGCCAGCCCAAAGAAGTGCGTAACCTGAAACGAAGCAAAGTTGCCTAGCCACAAGGCAGGGATGGCATGCAGCTGCTGGCGGTCGTTGTCGTGTTTGTGGTGCCAAGTGCGGCCTAGGAAATCCCCAAGACCTTGTGGCATCAGGGCACCTATACCTAGGCCCGTCAAGATCCCTTTGTAGGAGGTCCAGAAACTAACTGGGCGATAGGATCGAGACAAGACCTGCCACTTGATGGCCTCTAGCGCCCAGTTGAGCGGGCAAAGCAAGATCACGAGTAGGGTAGTGGGCCAATTGTGCCACATCAGGTCCAGCTGGCCTAATAGCATTGGCCAAGGTTTTTGGGGTAGGGCATAAGCCAAAGCCACCACGCAAGCCACCAGCAGTCCTACCTTGATCAGCGTCCCAAACTGTTTCATGATCACCGTCAGCCGAGACCAAAGGCCTGTGCCCGCTACCTCTGCCTTGGCAACGGCGGCCATGGCTGGGTCAGGTGCTGGCTTTGCAGCAGATGGGGTGCTATCTTGCGGTATGGCAGACAAGGGGAGCGATATAGGGGTTGGCAAGGCCGTGGGCAGGTCCTTGGGAGCCAAACCCGGCGACAAAATCGTGTTGGGGATCGACCCGGGCACCACCGTCATGGGATATGGGGTGGTCCTGAAACAGGGTACAAAGTTATCGATCCTGCGGTTTGGCGTCCTGCATTTGTCAAAATACAAAGACCACCACCTCAAACTGCGCAAGATCTACGAACGGATCACGGAGCTCATCAAGGAGTTTCAACCCCAAGAGATGGCGATTGAGGCCCCGTTCTATGGCGAAAATGTCCAGAGTATGCTCAAGCTAGGGCGGGCTCAGGGTGTCGCAATTGCAGCCGCTATGGCAGCAGACCTAGAGGTAACCGAATACGCCCCAGCCAAAATCAAGGTATCGATCACGGGTAATGGGCTAGCGAGCAAAGGGCAAGTAGCGGCCATGCTGACCCACTTGTTGGATCTTGACTCGCAATCTGTTGAGCTGCATGACGAAACAGATGCTATCGCTGTTGCGGTCTGCCACTTGAACCAAGGGGTGCTCGGCAAACAATCGGCTAAGTCTTGGGGGGATTTTGTGAAGGCTAATCCCAATCGGGTTAAGTAGGGCAACGGCCTAAAGATAAAGGCCATTTGCTGGCCCTACCACTTCCACTCACCCCGTAGTCTAAGGGCTTCTTCTAGGCCATTCCGGATTAGAAACTCTTTGGTTTGCCCTGAGTCGAGCACCTGTGCTGGTAGCTGATCCACCATACTTAGTTGATAGACCAAAATGGCTGTGATACGTGCTGTACGGTCTAGTCCCTCGGGACTGATCCAGTTGAGGCGGTCGCAGTCGGCATGGTAACAATTTAAGGCATCAGCAGACCAACGTGCATCTGGGCTAGCGACGGGGATACCTTCAAGCATAAATGGCTCATGGTCTGAATGCAGCCCTGCTTTGTTGGCCAATTGTTGATGGTAGGATGAGTCCTGTGCCGCAATCAGCCGACCGACGGAATCAAAAAAGGCCACTGCATCAGGCCGCCCAAAGGCATTGAACCCTGTGCTGTTATAGGCCATATCGAGGTTGACCATGTACTTGGTTTGGCTCGCACCCTTTTTGCGTTTTGCTTTGATAAGTTGGCTGACATAGTGCTGACTGCCCAACAGACCTTGCTCTTCGCCCATAAACCAGACGAATTTGATCGTCCGCCTTGGTCTAAGTGTGTTAGTCGAGAGCAACCTTGCTATTTCGAGCACTGCAGCTGAGCCAGCACCGTTGTCGCATGCACCTTGAGCTAAGTCCCAACTATCTAGATGGCAACCTACAACGATTTCTTCTTGCAGTAGGTCTGTCCCACGCACCGTCGCGATCACGTTATGGACCTCTTGGGGTTCTATCTTGTTGCGCACCTTGAGGTCAGCCATAAGTGACTCTGCAGCCAACCAACCAAGCAGGGTTTTACCTGAGTTTTGGCTGATGCAGACAGCAGGCACGGTGATGATCGCCCCAGTAGCAGAGGCGGTACCTGTCAACAAGATGTCACCGGGGGCACCATTGATCAAGATACAGGCCACCGCACCTGCCTTAATGGCCAAAGCGATCTTTTCGCTGCGGTGGATGTTGGCACTGGGAGTCGGGCTGATGCTTGAGGGTATTGCCGGGATGGTGAACAAGGCTGTTTTGCCTTTGACAGCTGTGCCGAGCCTTGCCCAGTCTTCTGGCAGACCATTGCCACAGTCGAGGATAGGGGATTGGACAGCAGATATAGCTGGAGTCTGCGCTAATGACACACAGGCGATGGGTGCATAGTTATCACTCCGGACAGGGACGATGTCGAGGCTCACCTCTTGGCGGCTCCATGCCTGTACGGTAAATGGTTGCAGCTCGACACTGGTATGGGGTTGCTCTGTACCGTAGCCAATGCCCTGCAGTGCTGTTTTGACAAATTGAGTGGCCGCTTTGCCTTCGGGACTACCCGTAAGCCGATGACCTGTGGTTTTGATTAGTTGACTGAGTTGGCGGTACGCCACTGAGTGTTGTCGGTTCTGCTGATAGATGATCTCAACAGCAGGAGGTAGTAGGTTTTTAAGAGGGTTCAGGGCATAACCCAGATTGCTATCCATTGCAGGATTGGTAACTAGTGCTGCCTTTGCAACTTTCGGTTTAGTTTTGGAGCCCTTTGCGCCGGGAGGTTGGGCCGTTGGGCTGATGGGTACTAATTTGGTGGACGGTTCAACTATGTTTGTTACACTTTGGGCTATAGCCCGGGTACATAGCAGCACTACCGTAGTCCCTATCATGAGTCGCACCATGTATCTGGTCGGCCTGCATTGGTAGTTCCGAAGCTGAGCTGCGCTCGTCAACATGGTCTGTAGTCTCATCATTTGGTTCCGAAGGCAGGTTATCCGCATCAAATATGAAAAAAAACGGGAGTAATATCAGTGGGATTGCGCCAAATGGCTACGACTAATCCGAAAAATAACTGGAATAGCTTAGTCCTAATTTGACATTTGCCTATTCCACTTCGGTGTTTACAAAGGCAAAGGCATCGCCATTAAAGAGCCCTAGGTCAGATAGTTTTAGGGCTGGGATCACGAGTAGGGCCATAAAGGACAAGGTCATAAAGGGGGCTCTTAGGGTACAACCCAATTCTTTAGCTGCTTGGTCCAGCTCAGCATAAGCAGCGCCCACTTGCTCAGCCGGATCTGGGCTCATAAGGCCTGCAATGGGTAATGGCAAGGTTTTGTGGCCACCACGACTAGCCACCGAAATGCCACCTTTACTCCATACCAACTGGTTGGTAGCTTCTGCTAACCAGTGCCTAGAGGTCCCAACGACCACCACGTTATGCGAATCGTGCGCCACGGTGCTTGCTATGGCCCCTTCCTTGATCCCGAATCCTTTGATGAAGGCCATCGAAATGGGTCGGCCAGGTGTGTAGCGGTTGACGACCGCAATGTGCAGGATATCCTGGGCCACATCGGCCATGATCTGCCCATCTTCAACAGGTAGTGTATCGATTTCCTCTGCGGTGATCAGCTGGCCATCATAGGCAACAATGACCCTAGCCATGGTTTGGCCATTCTGTACATGTTTGCTTGATCGACAGTCAAAATTGGTGGGGGTCACCGTGCCGAGCGCAAAGACGTTGGGCAAGTCGGCCTCAGAGTAGGAGGGGTTGGACAGTTGGGCGGTGTCTAATGGTTGGCCGTCTTGAGCCACAAGCTGTCCTTGCACCCAAGTCTTGAGTACCTTAAAGTCCGTCAGGTCCTCGACCAAAATCATATCTGCAGGCTCACCAACACGACACTGACCAACTGCAAGGCCATAATGATCCACTGGATTGATGCATGCAGCCCTTAGGACATCAAACAAGTCATATCCCAGACCAATTGCCCGAACTACCAGTTGGTTGATATGGCCAAGCAGTAAGTCATCAGGGTGTTTGTCATCACTGCAAAACATGGTCAAGGCTGGGTGTGTGCCGATGATCGGGTGCAGGGCATCAAAGTTTTTGGCTGCACTCCCTTCCCTTATTAGGATTTTCATCCCCAGTTCAGCCTTTTCGAGGGCTTCGTCAAGGGTATAGCACTCATGGTCTGTTGTGATGCCTGCAGCTACATATTTACGCAGTTCTTCACCCCTCAAGCCGGGTGCGTGGCCATCCACGGGTTTGCCAAGGCTATGAGCAAGGTTGATTTTGGCTATCACCTCAGGGTCTTGATAAATCACCCCGGGGTAGTTCATCATCTCGGCCAGATAGACCAGCCCTTCGCTGCCATCTTCTGGCGCCAAAAGGGTCCGGAGGGCATCCGCATTCAGGACGGCACCTGATGTCTCAAACGAGGTGGCGGGTACACAGCTTGGCGCCCCAAAATAGGTTTTGATAGGGCTATGGGCTGCATCTGCCATCATGAAGCGTACCCCAGCTAGTCCTAGTACATTCGCTATTTCGTGCGGGTCGGACACGGTAGCAACTGTGCCATGTGCTGCCGCCCAATGCCCAAATTGGGTTGGGGTCAGCATACTGCTCTCGATGTGGACGTGGGCATCTACAAAGCCTGGCAGAACGTAGCCATGGGCCTGTGCTTGGTCGATTGGTCGGATGGCAGTAATGATACCACCCGTCACCTCAAGGTGAACTGGGCGGATCTCACGGTTGTGCAGGTCAACCAGATTTGTATTTAGCGAAAATGAATTGGGTGGAGTCAACATGTAGCCATCGATGGACCAAAAGAGCCATCAGAGGTCAATATAGGCCTTCTGTCGGTGCCATGTTCTAACTTAGGCATAAACCACTATATTTGTTCGTTTATATGGTGTCAGTTAACCTTCATTGATACCATAGGCAATCCTTGATTAAGGCTAGCCAACCTGAATCGACCAATCTTGTCAAATATCCTGATATTGAGGTCGTTATATGTCTGATTTATTTAGCTAGAGGCAGCCTGTAAAGTTTACTGTCATGTGGCCTGACCTCATAACTTTTATCCATCACAATTCCATTGTATGAAATACACTTTACGCATTTTGGCGATCCTGACCCTTGCTATAATTAGCCAAGGTTTGCAGGCCCAAATCACGATCAATACCGCCGATTTGATCAACATCAATGACTCGATTATCCTCCGTAATGACCAGTACTCGGGGACAGTAGGCGATAGTGGGACCAACAAGATCTGGGCATTCCCTACCCTACTGCCAACTGCTGGTACCCGAAGTGTGCTGTATACCATGGCGCCAAGTGCAACACCGTTTGGCAATGTCATTGGCAGCAATATGGCTATTAAGCAAGACAGCGGCTATACCTTCTTCAACCGGGTGAGTACTGGAAACAATCAAGGTATGTACATCAAGGCCTTGGCATTTGACCTAAGTGGCCTTGGTCTCGGCGGACCATCCGGCCCTGCCCTCATGAGATTTACGAACCCTCAACCAGTGGTCAAAACCCCATGGGCCTACCGAAGTCGCTATTCAGGCTCAAGTAACGCTACTCGCCTCGCCATTCCGTATGATACTTCCGTAACAGTCGGTGGTACCACTATCAACATTGATAGTGTCGGAGGCTCTGTCAGTATCGCCGTCAAACAACGTGTTAATGGCTGGGGTACCCTCACCGTCGGTACCACAACTGTCCCTGCCTTACGAGATGTGGTTGAGTCTACCTTAGGGTTCACGATTCAAGTCCATACCTATGTCCGGGTCTTTGGCATCAGGGTACCACTTGGCTGGCAGAACTTCCCAGGCCTTGGGTTCCCGCCACAAAAGACTTATCAGGTGCGCTATTGGGCTAATAGTCAACGCTACCCGATGATCGAGTTCAACGTTGACTCTGCTGAAACAGCAACAAGTGTAACCTACCAAGAGCGTACTGTTGTTGGCCTTCAGGATCACTTGACAAGCAATCGCCTAGTCCAGATCGCTCCCAATCCTGCAAACGATGTTCTGCACATCCAACTTGCAGAAGGACTCCATGCCCAACAACTCCGTCTGGTCTCTATGACAGGCCAGACAATGATCAATCGACTGGACAACTTAACTGGTGCCCAGGACCTGGACGTTAGCAACTTGCCACGTGGCACCTATTTCATGATGCTTGACCTCGGCAATGGCCTGACAGACCGTCAGCGTGTGGTCATCCGATAGGTGATAGGCAGATTAGTCTAGTCAAACCCGCAACCACAAAGTATAACTAATGCCCAAGACCATACCGATAGCGGCTATTAAGCTGCCCTTGGTATGGTCTTTGCGCAACTGATAGCATGGTACAACAACTGATCATCTTCGGGCTCTTTGCTGCGGCTGCTGGTTGGCTCTGTCGGCTCGTCTATCGCCAATGGAACCGTCCTGCCAGCACACCGGGCTGCGGGTCTGGGTGTAAGGGGTGTGGAGAATAGATCTTTTCTATAGTCCAAAAATTTTAAGCAACTACAGGTCAACCTTTCTGCATCAGCGGTCAAAAACAAACTAACTGCTAAGCACCTAGTCCTAATCAACCAAAATTGGAAAACAGCTACCCATTACCGCAGCTGGATGGTTGGGTGCTAAAACAGAGGCAGTACGTTTGTTTAGTTCCACCTTTCCTAAATGATAATGAAAATGCAGCTATTGGGTTGTATTTTTTTATGATGAACTAGTTGCATAACTACAGCAACTCAAAAAGCCTACACCATCTATCACCCCATCTCATTAATTGTAATGCTTAATATTCAATTAAATTATGGTACCTGTAGCTATTCATATCGCCTTTACCAGTTTGGCAACCAAAGGTAAAACCATTTCATAATTTAGCAACATAACTACACTACCCAGAAAGAGCACACCTTTGCTTAGCCAATTACCTTGGCTGTGCACCACCCACCAACCCCAACAACCACCCACCAAGTCGCCCTTTGGTCGTCTCGTCAAGATGTCCCACCTTTATCGTCCGTATGATAAAGACCTTAATCCAGATATGGGAAAGCTTGGTGATGGCGTTGCAAGCCCTCCAGAGCAACCTGTTGCGTACTGTCCTGTCCCTGCTGGGTGTGACGGTGGGCATTTTTGCCATTATCTCGGTCTATACGCTGGTGGATTCGCTCGAGGACAATGTCCGCAAGTCCATGTCCTTCTTGGGCGATAACGTGATCTATGTCCAGAAGTACCCCTGGATCTTTGAAGACGACTACCCCTGGTGGAAATTCCTGAACCGCCCACGTCCTTCATTCGCCGATTTCAAGTTCTTGGAGCGCAACCTGCAGAACAACAGCGCCATTGCCATCTTCGCTAGCCGCGGTAATCGCTCGGTCAAGTACCAAAGTTCCACCATCGAGGGCATAGCCGTACATGGTGTCAGTTTTGAGTATGACAAAGTTAGCGACGTCGGCATCGAAAGTGGCCGCTACTTTACCCAAACCGAGATTGATAATGCATCTGCCTTTTGCATCTTGGGTTACAACTTAAAGGATGGATTGTTTGAGAACGCGGAACCCTTGGGCAAGATCGTCACCATCAAGGGCCGTCGATTTACCGTCATTGGCACCATGGCCAAACAAGGTAGCAATATGCTCGGCACACCCAGCAACGATAATCTCGTGATGATCCCATTCACGATGTTTGCTAGTATGTACAACACCAAACGCATGGGCGAAGCCGAACCGATGATCGCGATCAAGGGCTTTGAAAAGGACAAAGGTTTAGTGGAGCTTGAAGGTGAGCTGAGGGGCCTGCTACGAGCCAAACGCAACCTCAAACCACGAGACCTAGACAACTTTGCGATCAACCGGCCAGAGATGATTGCCAAGCAAATTGGTCAGATATTCAGCACCATCAAGTTTGCAGGCACCTTCATTGGGCTGTTTGCTATCCTAGTCGGCGGCTTCGGCATCGCCAACATCATGTTTGTGAGTGTCAAGGAACGCACCAACCTGATTGGTATCCAGAAGTCACTGGGCGCCAAAAACTACTTCATCCTTTGCCAATTCCTGTTTGAGGCCGTTTTCCTGAGCATCATAGGCGGGCTGGCGGGGCTTTTGCTCGTCTTTGGCCTGACCATGATCCCACAAGATGTAATGGAAGTCCACCTGAGCTCCAGCAATATCATAGTTGGGCTCGTGATTTCGACTGTGATAGGGCTCATCAGCGGCATTGCCCCAGCAGGAGTAGCCGCCCGTATGAACCCTGTAGACGCTATCCGGAGCAAATAGGCAGGCGATAAACTTGGTTGGGTATTAAGGCTAAAATCAGCCTAGCCCTAAACCACCATCAGCTTCGCAAAGCTGAGGAGCATCACCTTTTCGCCCACCAGCTCAAACTGGACAGTGGCTCGTTTCTCTGGCCCACCAGTGTCTAGGTTTTTGATCACACCAAAGCCGAACTTAGCATGCTCGACACGAGCACCAACACTCATCGCTTCGACGGGGCTTGGCACAAAGTTCTCTGAGGTCACATGAGTGGTTGAGATGATCTTCTTGGCAGGATTAGGTGCTACAGTACCACCATTGCGGTTGAACTGATCCATGAACTTTTTAGGCGGACCAACCGCACGCTCCACCTCCGACTCTGCCAACGACCGTTTGGTCATCATCAGGTATTTGGGGTCGATTTCGTTCAGGAATCGGCTGGGCTCTGACTGGATCAGATTGCCAAACCGATAGCGGGTCAAGGCATAGCCTAGGCGCAGGCGTTTTTCTGCCCGTGTGATCGCCACATAAAACAGGCGTCGCTCTTCTTCTAAGTCCGCACGGCTGGCTAACATCATTTGGCTGGGGAACAGATTTTCCTCAAGCCCCACAATGAAGACCGATTTGAACTCTAGCCCCTTGGCCATGTGGATAGTCATCAACGTGACGGCATCGTCATCCGTTTTGGCTTTGTCGTCTGCATCCGTGATCAAAGAAATCTCTTGCAAGAAGGTGCCGATCGATTTATCCTCTCGCTCAGGGTTATCGACAAACTCCTTGATAGCGTTCAGCAATTCCTGCACGTTTTCGTACCGGCTGACACCTTCGGGGGTTTTGTCCTCGAACAGCTCACGCAATAGGCCACTTTCTTTGGCCACCTGAGACGCTAGCGCAAAGGCATCCTTATGCTGGGCCGCCACCTGGAACGACTGTATCTTGACCGTGAACTCATCTACCACGCCCCCAACACGGGTGCCGAGCAGCTCTTTGGCCGCCTTGATCGTATCCCATAAGTCAGCGCCTTGGTCATTAGCAATCACAAATAGTTTGGCCACTGTGCCGTCACCTATACCACGCTTAGGGGTGTTGATGATCCGCTTCAGTGACTCCTCATCATTGGGGTTGATGATGAAACGCAGGTAAGCCACCAAGTCCTTGATCTCCTTGCGTTGGTAGAACGACATTCCACCAATGATGCGGTACTTGATGTTACTACGCCGTAGGGCCTCTTCAATCGAGCGGCTTTGGGCATTGGTGCGGTACAGGATCGCGAAGTCACGATTCTGCCAGTTTTCGCGCATCTTTTCTTCGAAGATGGTGGTCGCAACTAGTTTGCCTTCTTCGTTATCACTGGCAGCACGGATGACCTCGATTAGGGTCCCGTCTTCGTTCCCTGTCCAGACCTTCTTCTTGAGCTGGTTCTGGTTCTGGGCGATGACACTATTGGCCGCCTGAACGATGGTGCCCGTGCTGCGGTAATTCTGCTCCAGCTTGATGACCTTTAGGTCTGGGTAGTCCTTCTCGAAGTTGAGGATATTCTGGATGTCAGCCCCACGGAAGGCATAGATACTCTGGGCATCATCACCAACAACGCAGATATTCTCGCGCACCGCCGCTAACAGTTTCGTAATCAGGTACTGGCTCAGGTTGGTATCCTGATACTCATCCACCATCACATAATGGAACTTCTGCTGGTACTTGTTAAGGACGTCAGGGCAGTCGCGGAACAAGACGTTGGTATTGAACAGCAGATCGTCAAAGTCCATGGCGCCAGCCTTAAAAAGCCGGTTTTTGTAGATCTGATAGATTTCGGCCATCCGAGGGCGTTGGGCAACGATGTCATCCTCCCGTAAAAAGGGGTCCTTGGCGTATCCTTCGGGTGTGATCAAACGGTTTTTGGCCCCGCTGATGCGGTTCAGGACCGTATTGACCTTATATATTTTATCATCCAGATTCAGCTCCTTGATGATTGACCGCAGCAAGGACTTCACATCATCCGTGTCATAGATACTGAAGTTAGATGGATAGCCTAGTCGCTCGGCCTCAAAGCGCAAAATCTTAGCAAACACCGAGTGGAACGTCCCCATCCAGATATTGCGTGCCTCTGGCCCAACCAGCTTCTCGATCCGCTTGCGCATTTCGGCAGCAGCCTTATTGGTGAACGTCAGGGATAGGATGTTGTAGGGCTCCACCCCTTTGTCCAGCAGGTGGGCAATGCGGTAGGTCAGCACACGGGTTTTGCCTGAGCCTGCACCGGCTATCAGCATAACGGGGCCTTCCGTATGCAGGACAGCTTCGCGTTGGGGGGCATTGAGGTCGTCGGTGTAGTGTGCCATGGTCTGGTTGCTTAGCAAGACCGCAAAAGTAACGATTTCAGCTTCGCCGCCCGAGGTTGCCCACAGGATAAGTTCGGCAATCGTCAGCATTTGTCCCCTAGGTCCGGTTTTGCCCTCAGGCCTACAACGATCACCAAGGCATGGCTGGCCTTATTGACACTTAGGGCAAGATCCAGCGCAAATGCAAAACCAATATCCATTGCCTGCCCTCGGTGGGTAGTTTTGGTTAGGTCCTCCCTTCGTAGAACCCTATCAGGCGCCAGACAAACTATCGTAGGCAACAATGGCACAATATAACCCAAGCTAAAACCCTAACAGGGAACTGATAAAGCAATATTGACCTAGCAGAAGGCAACACAAAAACCAAACAGGCAATAAGTTCTTTGGCATAATTTGGCACGAAACCCAAAAAAAAGCCTTACTTTTGCACGTTATGAGCATAAAGATGTCTAGACATCGGGCTCAAGAAAGCATAATATGTCAGAAGAAAAAACACTGCGTCTGAGAGTAACAATGCGAGAATTCAACATCGGTTTGTCCACCGCTGTTGAATTTTTAGCGTCCAAGGGGCATAAGGTTGAAAGCAACCCAAGTGCCGCCCTTACCTCAGAGCAGTATGGGTTGTTGCAGAAGGAATACTCGTCGTCCGCTGCCCTCAAAAAGGAGGCAGAAGGGCGCCATGTAGGCCGTAGCAGCAGCGACAACATCGTTATCAATGCATCAGGTATGGTGCGTGAGCCACGTAAAGCAGACGAAGCAGAGATTGCGCCGTCCGCAGTACGCAGCGCTGCATTCGGAAACCCAGAGCCGCGCCGCGATGCCAGTAGGCCTGCCGCAGCGCAGCCGCCAGTTGCCGAGCGTGTGGAGCGTCCTGCAGCCCAAGGCCTTAACATCCTGGGCAAGATCGACCTCGATGCCAAGCAGCCAGTCGCTCCGGCCAAACCAGCTGAGCCTGCGGCCCAAGAAGCCCCAGTCGCAGCTACCGCTCCAGTTGCGCCAGCCACACCTGCAGCGACGACAACAGCAACGCCAAGCCCTGCAGCAACACCAGTTGCAGAGAAGGCACCAGAGGCGATAGCAGCTCAAGTAGCACCAATTGCAGCTACAACACCTGTGGCGACAGCCACACCTTCAGAGACGACAACAGCAGCAACACCAAGCCCAGCGGCAACACCAGTTGCAGAGAAGGCCCCTGAAGCCTCTGCGCCTGCAGCTCAAGCTGCACCAGTCGCAGCTAAAGCACCTGTTGCGCCTGCCGCACCTGCAGCAGCAAAACCAGTTGCAGAGAAGGCACCAGAAGCCTCTGCGCCTACAACTAAGCCTGTAGCATCGTCAAATCAGCCTGCCAACCAAACCCCTCGCCCACCAGCACCGCAAGGCCAGCAACGCCCACAAGGGGGTGGCCAGCCTAACCAAGGTGGACAAGGTGGCGATCGTCGCAACAATAACCAAAGTGGTGGCCCACAAGGCAACAACCAAGGCGGCGGACGCAATGGCGGACAAAATCAGTCACAAAATAACAAGGTTCAACCGCGCGATAACAATCGTCCGATAGAGGCCCGTACTACCATCCCGACTGCTGCGGCCCCGGCTTCTAGCCTCGTCCCGCAACAGCAGGCAGCACCTAATCCTGACCAAGCCCCCGACATACCAGTCGAGCTCATCAAGGCCGAAGCCGAACAACTCAAAGGCCTTACGGTCTTGGGCAAAATCGAGCTCCCGATGGCTGGTGGCCGTAATGGCAAACCAGGACAAGGTGGCGCACCAGGCAAACCAGGCGAAAAACGCAAACGCGCACGCCTCAAACCAGGTGCACCAGGTGGCAACCCCAATAACAATGGTGCTGTCCGCATCGATGACACCACCCGTGGCAATCGCCCTGGTGGTGGACCTGGCGGACCAAACCGTGGCCCTGGTGGACCCGGAGGACCTGGTGGCAATCGCCCCGGTGGACCTAACCGCGGACCTGGTGGTGGCTATAACAATAACCGTCCGGGTGCCAACAGCGCACCGCTTAGCCCTGAGGCTACTGATAAGCAGATCCAGGAGCAGATCAAGGCCACATTGGCCCGTCTGTCTGGCAGCAGGTCAACACCTGGTGGCAACCGTGCTAAATACCGCCGCGACAAACGGAACGAGTTTAACTCGTCAAGGGATGAGCAGGCACGTGCTGATCAGGCAGAAGCCCAAATCCTGAAAGTCACCGAGTTTATCTCTGTGGCTGACTTGGCATCCTTGATGGATGTATCGGTCAATGAGGTTATCAAAGCCTGTTTGAGCGCTGGTATGTTCGTGTCGATCAACCAACGTCTTGATGCCAAAACCATCGAGATCATTGCCCTTGAGTTCGACTTCGAGGTGCAGTTCACGACGGCTAAGGAAGAAGAGATTATCATCGAGACCGTTGACAATGAGGAGGATCTGTTGCCACGTGCACCAATCGTCACGATCATGGGACACGTTGACCACGGTAAAACTTCATTGCTTGACTACATCCGGAATACCCGCGTTGTGGCAGGCGAAGCAGGTGGCATCACGCAGCACATTGGTGCTTATGACGTGACGACCGCCAGTGGCAAAAAGATCACATTCTTGGATACACCTGGTCACGAAGCCTTTACGGCTATGCGTGCCCGTGGTGCTCAGGTTACAGATATTGTTATCATTGTGGTAGCGGCAGACGATAACGTCATGCCGCAAACTAAGGAGGCCATCAATCACGCACAGCTTGCTGGCGTGCCAATGATCATCGCCATCAACAAGATTGACAAGGACGGTGCCGACCCAGAGCGTATCCGTCGGGAGCTTTCGGAAATGAACATCTTAGTCGAAGACTGGGGTGGTACATTTCAGTGCCAAGAAATCAGTGCTAAAAAAGGTATCAACATCGACGAGTTGCTTGAAAAAGTACTCCTCGAGGCTGAAATGCTCGAGCTCAAGGCCAACCCGAACCGCCGCGCCGTAGGTACAGTGATCGAGGCCAGCCTCGACAAAGGCCGTGGTTACGTGACAACCCTCCTGGTCCAGAACGGTACACTCAACGTAGGCGATGTACTATTGGTTGGCCAGTTCTTCGGCAAGGTCAAGGCCATGACCGACCACACCGGCAAACGCCTCAAGTCTGCTGGGCCAGCCATTCCGGTCCAGGTATTGGGCCTAGATGGTGCACCACAGTCAGGTGACAAGTTCAACGTCATGGAGCTGGAGCGCGAAGCACGTGAGATCGCGAACAAACGCGAGCAGATCATGCGCGAGCAGTCCATCCGGACCAAGAAACATATCACGATGGACGAAATTGCTCGTCGTATCGCGATCGGGAGCTTCAAACAACTCAACATCATCATCAAAGGTGACGTCGATGGCTCTGTCGAAGCACTCTCCGATTCACTCCAAAAACTTTCTACACCCGAGATCGACGTCAACATCCTGCACAAGGCAGTTGGTCAGATCTCCGAGAGCGATGTCTTGCTGGCTTCAGCCTCCGATGCTATCATCATTGGCTTCCAGGTCCGTCCTTCTGTCGGATCCCGCAAGCTGGCCGAGCAAGAGCAAATCGAGATCAAACTCTACAGCATCATCTACGACGCCATTAACGACGTCAAAGATGCGATGGAAGGCATGCATGCCCCAACCAAGGAAACCATCTTGGTCGGCAGCTGCGAAATCCGTCAAGTCTTCAAGATCAGCAAGATCGGCACCGTTGCTGGCTGTATGGTCCTGGAGGGCTTCATCAAACGCAACAACAAAGTCAAGCTCACCCGCGATGGCATTGTGGTGTTCGAAGGCGATATCGATGCACTCAAACGCTTCAAAGACGACGTCTCAGAAGTCAAGTTTGGCTACGAATGTGGTCTGAGCCTCAAGGGTTATAACGACCTACGCGAAGGTGACATCGTTGACTCGTACGAAACCCGCGAAATCAAACGGACGCCATAGTCCTGCTGACAGCGATTGCTATTTTCTACATTCCGAAAAGCCTCATGGACCACTTCCACGGGGCTTTTTGTTATAACTAAACTAGTAGCTTCTATGCAGCGTCATCGATGAGTAGGGCCAAATAATCAACCTAATGGCCTATTTGGTACCCAAGCGACTATTTTTTTATACCCTAGTTCCAACCTCAGCCCATTTGCCATGGTCTTTGTATCAGATTGAAGCAGATTGCCTCATCCCTACAAGACTATGGCCAGCAAGCCCGACCTGCAAAGGCGCCAAGTCAGGACCAAAAAAACGCAAATACCCACACCGATGAAAACCAATAAGACTCCAACCATGATGACGAACCACCTCTGGCAATTGCTGGGTGGCGTCTGCATGCTAGGTAGAGGATATGGCATCGGATTGGCGGTACGTGCAGGGCTTTTGTTTCTTGGCTTGATGATGGGGCTTTCGGCTTGCCGTGACAATGTCCAGACCGCTGTCAACCCCAATCCACCCACAGACTCAATCAGCGTACGACCTTTGGCCTTGCGCTTATTCGCTAACCAACAGGTCCGGATCTCCATCCCAGACAGCCTTGGCCTACGGGGTAGTTTCACCCAACAAATCACCAGCACAGATCTGGGTGACTTCAGTGTGGATAGTGTCAATGGAGCACCAATTAGCTATTTCAAATTCAGCCCAAAAAGGGATACTGTCGGCACCACTTCAGTAATCTACACAGTCTGCAATGGCTCCAATTGCAAATCCTCCTACATCAGTATCGACATCAGACCCATGTCCAGCTGTGTGATTGCGGCAAATACCGACACCCTCACAGTGCTTGATCAAGACGCAGACTCTATGTACCTAGGCCTGAACGACCAGATTTGTTCGGGAGTTAGCTATAGCCTTGTTGGCCCAGATCCCCAGTTTGGCAACGTAACCCTCAACGCTACTTCTGGCCTACTGACCTACTTTGCTGACCCAACCAAACCACCAACCCCTGAGACACTGAGCTACGAAATCAGGGCTGCACAGCAGGTAACGAAAACGGCGGCCGTCGTCATCAACCGCAAGCCATCTTGCGTGCTAGATGCCCAGAATGATGACTTTGTGGTCAACCTAGCTACCCTGCCAAGATTGTTATTAGTCACGGCCAATGATCAGGCCTGTTCCAACAGCCGGATCGTAATCGAAACCCAGCCGAGCATAGGCCGCGTAACAGTGGTTAACAACGAGGTGTTATATAGTGCCTCTATTACCGCTAACCCTGGCACCACGTCCTTTACCTACCACCTCGAGCGCGCTGGATACCGAAGCCGTACTGCTAGAGTTGATCTCCGATTGTTGGCACAATGTGTCACACGACTGGCACCCACGTCCTGGAACGTTGCCGTCCAATCAGGACCTGATAGCGTCAGCTTAGTCTATCTGATGAAACGCGCGTTTGTCAACCCGAACTACAGCCTTTGCCCTAACACCACAGTCTCGATTCTGAGCATAAGTCAGATGCATCAAAGTAATAGAATAGTGGTATCGCCAACTGGAGACTTTGAATTCAATATTAGGGTTTTTCAAACCTCTCCAATCATTATCAGATATGGAGTTCGGGATAATAGCACCAACATAACGGTAAGTGGTGTGCTAACGGTCAATGTCTTTGGTAGGCAAAGCTGCACCAGTCAGATGTCTATCTCGGATGTCACAATCTCTGACTCGCTGATGGTTGAAGCAGATCTGGAGCAAATCATCCTACGCCAAGGCCCCCAAATGCAATGTACCCCAATCATCCATCAAGGTAGCATTGTCACGTGGTCTGGCCTGCCATCTGGCAACTTGGTCACCCGCAACTTCCTCAACCCTAATCAGTCTCGTATTTCATTCAGGCGTGCTCAGGGCACATCAGGACCTTATCGAACACCACAAAACACACCCATCATCTACACCGTCCAGCTAGCTGACCTCAACGGACGGGTAGTCCAAGGCAATACCCTCACAGGTCGGATTTTTATCCAGATCAATTGATCTTCTAGTTGTTACAAGGGCCTAGATGCCCTATCTGAAACGCAATCACATTTATCGAATTTATAAGCTGAACACCTAAGGTCAAGTACGGTATTGGTCATTTTAGAGCCTATTTCATACCAAAACCAAAGGCAATCAGCCCCACCCCCAGGATGTAAGTAATCCCCACACCGATCATATCACTCAACACCTTTACACCCTTTTCTTTTTATGACATCTTTAGTCTCAACAACCACCTTCGGCACCTATTGGCGCCCCCTTCGGCAGACCGCCGCACGTGTCGGCACCGCCCTCTTGCTCCTGATGTTAGCAGTCGGCACACAGGTAAGCGCCCAAGTATTACAGGCTAACATTCTCGGCAACGTCATCAGCACCACCACCAACCTTGGTGTGCCTAACAAGTCCGTGGTTGTCCAGTCTATAGATAGCCTCAACCAGTTCCTGACCACGGTTACAACAAACGCCAACGGATCATTTACGGTTGGTGTCCCTACCCGCCCTAACATCCCGACAGCTTACATTGTCCGCACGATGGACTGCCAGCAGAATTGGGCTGGCTCTACCGTTGTGGTAACCAGTGGCCAGACTACCCAAACGAGCCTCAGGATTTGCACCACACCAGCTGTACTACAATGTGCCGTCTCCTTCACCTCATTGCAGGATAGCACCAACCGCAATGCCTTTGCCTTTGACGGTCGCATCCAGTGTAACGGAGCAACCACAAACGTCACTAGCTGGACTTGGTTGTTTGGCGACAGTGCTTCCGGATCTGGCCAAAACGTATCACATACCTACAACGGACCAGGGGTCTATAACGTCTGCCTTACTGCCACCTACGGCAATGGCCAGACCACAACCTCTTGCCAGACCATCGTAGTCCGCAGTGCGCAGACTGCCTGTACACCTAGCTTCATTATGGTAGCTGATACATCTGTTGCTCCTAACCAAGGCCGTACACGTTTTGTCAATACCAGCCAATGCCCACTTGGCACCACCTACCTCTGGACCCTGGGCAATGGTGCCTCTAGCACACAAGCCAGCCCAGTGATCAGCTTCTTGCCTGGCACCTATAACATCTGCCTGGTTGCAACAACACCTGGCGCCCAGCCTGTTACCTCTTGTCAAACACTTGTCATCCGGAACAACCCTGTTAACTGTGCCAACCAAGTGCGCCCAGGTATCATCCAGCGTCACAATGGCCTTAGCGTCCATTTCCTTAGCACACTCTTGATAGCACAAGGCCTTAGCTACCGTTGGGATTTTGGAAACGGCAACATCAGCACGCTTGCCAATCCTATCCATCAGTACAGCACAGCTGGCACGTATGGCGTTTGCCTCACAGTTACCTACTCACCTACTTGCCAAGTCACGGTTTGTGATACCGTCTATGTCAGTGGTGGCAACCCAGTGACCCCACCACCAACTCGTAACCGTATCATCGGTACCGTGTTCAAAGGTCAGCTACCAGCCTCTGAGTATGGTGTCGAAGTCGTCGGCCTCAATGGCAATCCGTTCTACCGCTTCCGTCGTTTCGGTCGTGATAGCATCTATAGCTTTGACAGCGTACCAGCTGGCCGTTATTTGGTCCGTGCCTGGTTACTCCGCAGCAACCCTGATGTCCGTAACTGGCTGCCAACCTATTATGGCAACAAAGTCCTCTGGCGTTTGGCCTCGGTGGTCAATGTTTCTTCTGCTACTACCTGGACTGATATCAACTTGATCCCACGCCGTGTACGCACACTCCATACCAATGTTGTCCGTGGTAACATCGGCACAATCGGTATGCCAAACGGCCGTGTTGCAGCACCAACAGCTAATGACCTTAACACCTTTGTTCTCCTAGCTGACGACCAAGGCAATCCGTACGAAGTGGCTTGGCTAGACGCTAACCGTAACTACACTTTTGATCAACTGGCTGCGGGCACCTATCAGATCTCTGTCGAAAGCCCAACCATGCCATCTGCAATTGCCAACGTAACTGTCGGTGCTGGCACTAGCACAGCCACAGCCAACTTTGCCAATACCAACGATATGATGAATGTCACCATCACAGCGCTTGAGGCATCTGTTGCTGCTAACCTTGTTCGGACCTACCCTAACCCAACTAGCTCTAGCCTAACCATTGGTGGTGCTGCTGGTGCTAAGTACAGCGTCCTGACCACCACTGGCGCAACAATGTCAGCCGGCACCCTTGCCGATGCCGACGAGGCTAAACTAAATGTCGAGACCCTACCTTCTGGCATCTATATGCTGCAACTTGAGCTGCCAAACGGCCTGCGTGTCGTGCGCCGCATCAGCAAACAATAGGCTCACCCCATCAAAAACTCCGAGTGTAAGGATAATTTAGGCCATGCGGCAGGTGGACAATCCGTCAGCATTGATGATCGACCGCCATGTCCTGAAAACCTGCCGATGGCACTGCCCATCTGCCTCATGGCCTGAGAAAACCTTACATCCATGTGATTAGATTCCTGATTGCTGGCACTGAGCACCCCGTAGGCATACGGGTTGTTACAGTGCCAGGAATCTTTGGTGTAGTCTAACTTCAAAACCAATCGGATCAGCAGTGCCAGATCCTAGCCGAGAATCGCTATCTTGACATAGCAAAGTACAATGCTACCAGTGCCGTCCTTAGCCCTGCACCAGCCGAACAATGGCGGTAGCCAAGCAAAAGGATCCGGATCGAAACTAAACCGACTTTCAAACCCCAATAGGTTGCACCAACTTGGCTCAGACTTATACTGATGCTGAACTAATTGCTGGATGCCGTGCAGGCAAACAAGCAATGCAATCCGCACTGTACCAACAGTACGGAAGGCGACTAATGGCCGTATGCAATCGGTACATTCCACAACAGATGGAGGCCGAAGATGCCTTTCATGAAGCGTTCATGAAGGTCTTCAACCACATCGACCAATACCAAGGTGGCTCGCTCGAGGGCTGGATGCGAAGGATCTTCGTCAACACCTGCATTAACTATTATCACAAAGGCAAAAACCGATACCTGCTAGAGGACATCACCCAAAAGGATTATCTGGTTGCTGACTTCCCAGATGTGCTAAGCCAAATGAGTGCCGACCACATCCATAAACTAATCAATGAGCTGCCGACGGGCGCAAGGGTTGTGTTCAACCTATTTGTCATCGAAGGTTATGCCCACAAAGAAATTGCCGAAATGCTCAAGCTAAGCGAAGGGACAACCAAAAGCCAGCTGAACAGGGCCAAAGAATTACTTCGCGACAAAATCCTGGTCACCACCTAATCTCGCCAGCAACGCAATGGACATCAATGACGAACAACTGAGGGGCAGCCTAGGTGCCAAATTTGACGGATGGGAACAAGACACCCCTCTGCAAGGATGGGACCGTATCGCTGCTGAGCTCAAGACCCAAGACAAACGCCCAGCCTTGGCGTGGTGGACCATCGTGCCCTTGCTGATGATCGTCCTTGGCGGATCTGTTTGGCTTTATCAGGACCAGCCAGCAACCTTGGCTACCAAGACTGTGTCGCCAACACCCAGCACAAACACCACTGCACAATCAGCTCCTAAGGCACCTAATACCGATACCGAGGCTGCCCCAATCAGCGGCATCAGCTATAATGCCGAGCGGCTAGACCAACCTAGTAACACCTCCACCACACCTGCTGCGGACGAGCCTAACTACAACCCAGAGGTAACCTCAGCAATCAATAACAACCCTGCCACGAACAGTACTAGCGCCACCAATCCCAACACACCGGCCCAACCAACTGTGCCAACACAGCCTGGGAAAGTCATCGTGGTGCCAACTTCTCCACAGCAACAGCAGGCTCCACATGCCGAGGCAAGGACCAATAGCACGATGCCTGCAGCCACCAACCGCCGGCGGACTAAACGCAATGTTGCTGCCAGTCCTAACCCAGCTACTACCCAAGCTACGGCCTTAGCACAAAATCAGCCTAGCAACACCCACGCCACCCAGCAAGAGGTAGATGGTACCAATACTCCGGTCCAAACTATGCCAAACGACAACCAGGCTAATCCAGATCGGACAACTACAAGAAGCAGCAAACGGTCTGCGAAAACACAACCGCGCAAAGCTGACCCATCAGCCATTGCCAAAACAACTGCCGACCCCAAGGTTAAACAGCCTGAGTCTAAGGTCAAATACAATATTAGGAGCCGTCGCCAACCAGCACTCCTGGGCTATGGCAGCCACAAAGCCAACAAGGTCGTCCCTGAAGGTACGCTCAGCCAAGCCAAATCACGGCCAACCAAGGCGCTGCTAGCAGCTAACAAAGCCACTGATGTAACCAGTTTGCCAACAGGTGTTGATCCTACTAACGACATTCTGCTGGCTCCAGCAGTGAAAGGTCAACCAGAAGCGGTAACCATTTTGAGCACGGCAATGCAAGACAGCAGTGCCACCTACGCCAAGCCCGCTCAGCCTAGCCAACAAACAGCGCCGACTGATGATAAGCCTGTCGAGATGGCAATCACAACCCCAAAAGCCGACAGCACCGCAACTGCAACAACAAAACAGACCGAAGCTACCAACCTATTGACAACCAAGGCCAACCGTTGGGGTATGTATATCAGTGGCTATAACACCCAGCAATCTATCCTGATCAGCCCAACAGGCAACCAAGAGATCCGGATCGCTAACGGAACCACCAACAGCCGTGCCGAACAGCGCCTTAGCCTCGACCTTGGTCTGGTCTATAGTCGTCATATCACAGAGCGTTTCTTGCTCCGAGGAGGGGTCGGATTGTTCTTCACCCAAAACCAGCAACAACTCAGCTTGACCGAAAACCAAGTCATAGGCTATAGCACAACTAACCTCGGTGGGGTCCTTACCCATACAGCCCAGCTCCAGATCAACACCCTAGATATCAGCCAAAGGCGTTTGTTTGGCCAGCTACAGCTAGGTGCTCAGCTCTACCCTATCAAAGGCATGTCATGGTATTTGCATGGTGCTGTCTCGGCCTATTATCAGCTCCTGAACGCCGACCAAACCATCAGCAACGGCAGCAAACTCAGCAACACTGAGGTCTCTGGCCGCTATGGTGACAACCCTGCCTCACCGATGAGCTTTGGCTGGCAAGGTGGTTTCGGCTACATGCTCCCAATAGGTGGCCGTCGCCAACTATTTATCGAGCCTGAGTATCGTGTTCTGACCAACCCACTTATATTTGGGAACAACTTGGTGCGGAGCCAGCCACAGATGCTGGGCATTAGCCTCAGGTTGCTTTGGTAAACAGGTCTATTGTTGCCATATCAGTATCCCACGAACAAGATGCCCCAAAACCAGCAACGGATTTGGGGCATCATCGTTTAAGGACCCAATCAGCCAAACACCCCAATGTGGATAACTCAGCATGTGTAAAGGTTCTTTACACGTCCTTTATGACTTGTAAAGATTATTACACAAATCTTTACATGAAGGTCTCAAATGGACCTAAAGCATCGCTAAAATCTAGCCCAGAATCCCACAAAACGCCCATTTTGACAACAATGTGGATAACTCGGCATGTGTAAAGATTTTTACAGGAGTCGGATGACTTGTAAAGATTTGTATCAAAATATTTACATCAATGACATTTAAGCTCATTCGCATGGCAGGTCTAGACCCAAAAAAGCCAGCCCTATTACTAAGGCTGGCTTTGATGTCGAACTATGTTCGGAAGGATGTTAGACTAGACGTACTGGTTCAGCATCACTGGCATAACCAACATCAGAATATCCTCGTCGTCACCCTTTAGTTTCGGGAACAGGAGGCCTTGTTTGTTAGGAGCAGCCAGTTGCATCTCGACCAAGTTGCTGTCCAAGTTGCTGAGCATCTCGGTCAGGAAGCGGGCGTTGAAACCGATTTCCATGGCCTCACCGTCGAATTCGCAAGACAAGGTCTCGGTACCTTCGTTACTGAAGTCAAGGTCCTCACCAGTGATCAGGACCTCAGTCTCAGAGATCTTGAGGCGGACTTGGTGGGTAGTTTTATTGGCGTAAAGGCTGACACGCTTGAGGGCGTTCAGGAAGTCAACCCGGTGGATGCTCATCGTGAACGGATTGGCAGTCGGGATGGCAGCTTCATAGTCTGGGTAGCGCTCATCGATCAGGCGACAGATCAGGCTATGTTGGTCAAACTTAAAGTAGGCGTTCTGGACGGTGTAGGTCATCGTGACCTCAGCAGTATCGTTCTGGAGGGCAGACTTGAGCAAGTTGAGCGCTTTCTTCGGCACAATCATGCTGGCTTCGCTTTCAGAGACGATGTCAAGGCGTTTGTAACGTACCAAACGGTGTCCGTCTGTGGCGACGAAGGTGGTGTTGTTTTCGCCGAGCTGGAACAAGACACCCGTCATCGCAGGGCGCAAGTCGTCAGAGCTGGTGCTGAACAAGGTGTTGTTGACGGCACGTGCCAAAACCGAAGCAGGGATCACGATCTCGTCGCTTGACTTGACGGGTGGAATGCGCGGGAAGTCAATGGCGTTCTCACCGCTGACCTTAAACTTACCGTTTTCAGACACCAAGGTAACAGCAAAGGTGTCTAGGTCCAGCAGGAATGTGATTGGCTGCTCTGGCAATGACTTGAGGGTCTCGATCACCAATTTGGCTGGTACGCAGATTGATGTGGCCCCATCAGCGTCGATGGTCAACTCAGTGGTCATGGTCGTCTGGAGGTCAGACGCAGTCACCACCAATTTATCTTCGGTCAGCTCAAACAAAAAGTTTTCGAGGATCGGGATTAGTGGATTGCTAGGCACCGCACCACTAACGATGGTTAGGTGCTTCAACAGGGCCATGGAGTTGACAGTAAACTTCATCGGGGCAGTGTTATATTTAGGGGTCTTAATAGTGATCTTATGGCCTACTTGTCTTGTTGGTACTTGGCCTCATACTGAGACTAGGCACAAGCAAGCGGCAAGACTTAAACGTGTTGTCACGGTTAAGCCTGCAATAATACGCAATATTGCGATCGGAACACCTAGACAGACCCTAGATTCGTAGGATTAAATAACCAGAACTATGCCCAAAAGAAGGTCAAAATCTGCATCAAACCGATGCCCCAATAGGCTTAGTCAAGCCTCAAAATGGACGTTTTGGAGGGCTAATAACAGGTGTTTTTACCCTGTTTTTACACTTGTTTGCTTAGTTATGATTCTGCCAATTTCCGCAGTATTGGCGCAGTTACCTATCCTTATACCAACTCAAAAAGACCAAATAAGCAAGGTACCTCAACTCACTATGGCCGGCACTGTGGTGCGGTATAGTACGGACCGGGCAGGAAACCTAGTGGTGGCCGATGGCAACGGCACATTGACGAAGATTGACTCTTCGGCAAAGGTCCTCTACACCAACTCGCCTGAGCGACCTGCCACCCCAACCAGCATCGAGGCTTGGCCTACGTTACGCATCACGGTATTCTATCGGGAGTTCCAAGAGTACCGCATTTTTGATCGGCTGATGACCAACTCGGACGTCCAGAAGGTGCCTAGCAACATCGAGTACGCACGGGCCCTAACTCCTGCCGCAGACGATCATCTTTGGGTGGTGGACGATGGCGACTTTGCCCTCAAGAAAGTCAACCCAACCACGGGTCAGGTTTCGATTCTGCAACCCCTACCCCTGGTCCTGACTGAGGCTGCAGCTGATGTTACGTTCCTGAAGGAGTACCAAAATCAGCTACTACTATTGACCAAATCAGGTACGCTGGTCGTGTTTGACAACATGGGCAACATCCGTAAAAAAATAGTAGTTCCGGCTGGACTTGAGCGGGTTGACACCTGGGGCAGCAATATCTATTGGGCCACCTCGACAGGGATAGCTGGGCAAGATCTGTACACATCGAAGGCTTGGGAGCTACCCATCCCCAACATCAAGGTTGGTTCATTTGCAGTCTTATCTGGCAAGGGCCTCTGGCTGATCGAGGGCAAACAGCTCCAAAGGTTGGGCTTGCAGTAAAATCCACCCAACCTGACTCCTGATCTTGAGCTAGCACTACCCTTTCAAACCATGCCCACCCCACCCGCAATCCCTCCACAACCAGTCCTTCGCACCATTTGCGAGCTCCCACCCTATCCTTGGCCAAAGTGGGAAGCTGGGCTGACGATTCTGAGTATGGGGTCTTGTTTTGCAGACCATATTGGGCAGCGGCTTTTGGGTGACCATGGTTCGGTAAGGGTTGCAACGGGGGTTTCCAATCCGCTAGGGGTGATCTTTAATCCTGTTTCCCTGGTGCACTGCCTAACTTGGTCTGGTGCGGAGTTTGCACAAGAAGTAGTCAAGGGGCAACAAGGCTGGGTCAGTTATCATGCCCATAGTCGCTTTGCGAGCCCTGACCAGACAACCCTAACCGAAAAACTAGCCAACGCCCTTCAAGCTCGTGATCTGGCCCTACAACAACCTGATCCCATCCTGATTTTGACACTGGGCACGGCATGGGTATGGGAACTAAAGGAGGATCAAGGGGGTGCCAAACAGGTACCTATGATTGTGGCCAATTGCCAGAAACAACCCGGCCACCTATTTAACCGTCGACTGTTGGAGGTTCAGGAAATCACGGATGCCCTCGTGACCCTCAAGGCTACCTACCCTAATGCACGGGTGATCCTTACAGTGAGCCCTGTGCGGCACACCCGTGAAACCTTGGTAGGCAATAGTGCTAGCAAAGCTGCCCTTAGGGTTGCCTGCCA
>JAIXYP010000045.1 GCA_027490155.1 Cytophagaceae bacterium
ACTACAGCAGCCCTAGTCCAAGTGAATGTTGCTCCCGCGGTGGCAGAAGTTGGGCTATAGGTAAAGGCCGTGTTGCTACAAATAGCAGTTGGCGTTAGGGTACTGCTTAGAGTTGGCCTTGGATTAACAACCACAGTAACACTTTGGGTATTGGAACAGCTGTTCGCTGTAGTCACGTAACTATAGACAACTGAAACTGGAGCCGAAGTTGTGTTGATAAGTGTTTCGTTCGGGTTGCTGGTTTGCGCTACTGTTACAGCTGCATTGCTGATACCTGCGACTGCTGCACGGGTCCAGGTGAATGTTGCTCCGGCAGTGCCAGAAGTTGGGCTATAGGTAAAGGCCGAGTTGCTACAGATTGTGGTTGGGGTGAGTGTTGAGCTGAGAGACGGCAATGGATTTACAACAACCACTATTGGGTCTGAAGTGGCACTGGTGCAACCATTTGAAACAGTACGTAACGTATAACTACCAGCACTATTCACAACAGTGCTTGCTGTCGTTGCTCCGTTGGACCATAGATAATTATCCATGGTTTGAAGCTGAAAGACTTTTCGGATGAGGTTGTTTGCTGCATCTGCTACATACAAGTCACCAGTGGCATCGATTGCCACGCCAGATGGAGGACTAATGGTAGCAGTTGACGTTGAGCCATTCGCATTACCATTAGATCCAGTGCCAGCTACCGTGGTCACAACTCCAGTAGGGGTGATTTTACGAATGCGACGGTTGTTTGCGTCAGCTACAAAAACATTTCCACTGGCATCGACAGAGACGCTTTGAGGAGAATTGAACGAAGCACTTATACCAGTTCCATCAAGATAGCTTGCACTCCCCGAGCCTGCTAGTGTGGTCACAACTCCGGCAGAAGTAATTTTTCGGATGCGGTGGTTAGCCTGGTCGGCCACATACACAGATCCACTAAGATCAACGGTTACGCCATAAGGATTCCTAAAAGAAGCACCCGTACCAGTTCCATCCAGATAATCGGCAATTCCATTGCCCGCTAGCGTGGTTACAACACCAGCAGAAGTTACCTTACGGATGCGGTGATTACCAAGGTCAGCCACGTACACATTACCACTTGCGTCGACAGCTACGCTTAGAGGAAAATTAAATCTTGCGCCTGTCCCTGTTCCATCAAGAAATCCGCTAGAAGAGCCTGCTAGTGTGGTAACCACGCCTGCAGGGGTGATTTTACGAATAAGTTGACTAAAATAATCAGCCACATAAACATTGCCACTAGCATCGACTGCCACACCTGTAGGATTATTAAATGAGGCACCTGTTCCAGTGCCATTGGTATTGCCAGGACTACCTGAGCCCGCTAGCGTGGTCACTACACCCGCTGAAGTAATTTTACGGATGCGGTGGTTGTTGCGGTCAGCCACGTACACATTTCCGTTTGCATCAATGGCTACACCGGTAGGCAAACTAAATGAAGCACTCGTTCCAGTACCATCCGTATATTGAGCAGCGCCCGAGCCGGCTAGCGTGCTGATCATTGATGTGTATCCAAGCGTAACAGAGCTTCCAGAACATAAACTAGTGGAACTACCTGCGGTAATGACTGGCTTAATTGGCGAGGGGATGACTGTAACAACCGTAGCTGCAGATGTAGTGCTTGTGCAACCACTGGCTATGGTATTAACTGTAAAACTACCCGAGGTAGAAACAATGATGCTTTGCGTGGTTGCTCCATTTGACCACAAATAGGTAAAGCCAGCAGGGGCAGAAAGCGTAACCGAACCGCCAGAGCAGAATGTCGTGGAGCCACTTGCCGTAATAGTGGGAGTAGAAGGTGTAGTATTGGCAGTAACTACAGTTGGGTTTGATGTCGCACTACAACCATTAATTGTGGTTTGAAGTGTGTAACTGTCGGATGTAGAGACCGTGGTGCTTGATGTCGTAGCTCCGTTGGACCATAGATAAGAATCTATCGTTGGGGCTTGGGTAATTTTACGGATTCGATGGTTATTCTGGTCTGCCACATAAACATTACCAGCAAGATCAACAGTTACTCCACTAGGAAAATTAAATGAAGAACTCGTAGCTGTACCATTGGTTGATCCTGTAGTCCCGATACCAGCAAGTGTCGTTACCAAACCAGCTGGGGTAATTTTACGGATGCGGTGGTCAGAGTTGTCGGCTACGTACAGGTTGTCATTTGCATCCGTAGCCAAGCTAAATGGATTGCGGAATGTTGCAGCTGTACCCGTACCATCTGCAGACCCATTGCTGCCAGATCCTGCAAATGTTGTTACGACACCAGCAGGGGTGATTTTACGAATGCGGCGGTTATTCTGGTCTGCCACATAAATATTGCCACTGACATCCACTGCTACGCCTGAAGGAGCATTGAAGGAGGCAGCAGTGCCTGTGCCATCAGCATATCCAGCAGTACCTGAACCAGCCAAGGTGGTTACTATACCTCCAGATGTAATTTTACGAATGCGGTGGTTGAGTACATCTGCTACATACACATTGCCACTAACATCAACTGCCAGACCTTGTGGAAAATTAAATCTAGCTGCTGTACCTGTTGCGTCAACATATCCAGAAATAGAACCTGCTAGTGTGGTAACCACGCCAGCAGGAGTAACTTTTCGGATTCGGTTGCTAATTTCGGATACATACAAATTTCCATTGGCATCTATGGCTATAGCTATTGGATTATCAAATGAAGCACCAGTGCCTGTGCCATTAACGGAAGCCTGGGTGCCAGATCCAGCTAGGGTTGTAACCACACCAGCTGGAGTAATTTTTCGGATGCGTTGGTTGAGATAATCAGCTACATATACATTGCCATTGACATCAGTGGCTACACCATAAGGGTTTCTGAACGAAGCCCCCGAACCTGTACCATCAGCATAGGTATTAGTGCCCGAACCTGCGAGGGCGCTAGTTGTATTAATTGGAGGGGAATACGCTAGCGTGACTGAACCTCCCGAACAGAAGGTAGTAGGGCCGCTAGCTGTAACGCTTGGGGTTACAGGTGTTGGTTTAACGCTAACAACAACATTTTCGGTATTGGTGCAACCGTTGGAGGTTGTCGTGACAGCGTATGTAACGTTTACAGGGCTGCCCCATGTGTTGGTAAGTACCTCAGAAATGGAGGCGGAGGAACCTGAGCCAGCAACATTTGAGATATTAGCGACAGCAGCCCTTGTCCAGGAGAAGGTTGGGCTAGGGAAAGTGCTTGTGGCTGTGTAGGTGAATGTTGAGCCTGAGCAGATAGCAGCTGGGGCTAAGGATGAGCTTAGAACTGGAGTCGGCTTGATGCTAACAATGACGTTTTCAATTTTGCTGCAACCGTTGATAGTTGTAGTAAACACATAGGTGACATTAATTGGGTTAGCCGTTGTGTTGGTGAGGACCTCTGAGATAGAGGCTGTGGCACCTGATCCTGCTAGGTTAGAAATACCTATTACGGCAGCCCTAGACCAAGAAAAGGTTGAGCCAGCTATTGTACTTGTAGCTGTGTAGGTAAAGGTGCCTCCTGAGCATATAGCCGCTGGGGTTAAGGTTGAGCTTAGAGCAGGTGCTGGCTTGATGCTTACAACGACGTTTTCAGTCTTGCTACAACCATTTAACGTGGTTATTACGAGGTATGTTACGTTTACTGGGCTAGCCGTTGTGTTGGTCAAGATCTCTGAAATTGAGGCAGTCGAGCCTGATCCGGCAAGGTTGGAGATGCCTATAACAGCTGCTCTAGTCCATGAAAACGTTGAGCCAGCAAGGCTGCTTGTTATAGTATAGGAGAATGGACCTCCTGAGCAAATGGCAGCTGGCACAAGGGTTGAGCTAATAGCAGGTACTGGGTTAACAACAACCGTAACATTTTGGGTATTCGTACAGCCGTTAGCTGTCAGGGTATAGGCGTAGGTTACTGAAACAGGAGAAGTTGTCGTATTGGTGAGCGTTTCGTTCGGGTTTGAGGCTTGGGCCGTTGTGATCGCAGCATTGCTGATACCAGCAACTGCGGCACGGGTCCAAGTGAAGGTTGTACCAGCTACAGAAGAGGTTGGTACGTAGCTAAAAGCTGTACCATTACAAACTGCCGGCGGCGTTAGTGAACTACTGAGGGTGGGTTGTGGAAGGACTGTGGCCTGCACGCTAACCCCGTTATTGTTTTCATTATTATCATTGACGGAAGAGCTCCAGATCGCTCCATAAACGTCAACTGGACCTGTAGCTAAATTCGTAGTTGCCGTGCCGTTAAGGACTAATGTTGCCGAAGCACCAGCACCCAGAGAAGGTATCGTCCAGATGCCACCAGCTTGGTTGTAGGTACCTGTACTTGGTGTATTGCCTGTTAAGTTGATACCGATTGGCAAGCCAGCTTTGATATATATATTGCTGACCGCAATCGACGAAGGATTGATGATGGTATAGGTATAAGAGGCCGATCCTCCTTGGCAAATACTGGTTGACCCAGTTAGGCCAATTCCTAAGTTAACGTACTGACAAACCTCTGTGCCAAAAGTACTTGTGCGCTTGTTGCCTGCATCGGAGACTATTAAACGTCCATCGAGCAAGTAAGTGAGTCCTTGCGGATAGCTAAGTTGGGATGTTCCTGATCCAGTGGCATTGGTCGTAAAAGTGGACTGACCGATTACTAAGTCGGCATTGATCCCGTTAGTGCTTGGAATTGAGTTATAGACAATGACACGGGAATTGTTATAATCAGAGAAGGCGAGTGCACCGCTGCTTGAAACTGCAACGCAATTAGGTACTGTACAGCCAGATTGGGTTACTCCGGCTGTATTGGTGGTGAAGTTACCTTGCCCAATGACAACAGCTGCTGATGCACCATTTGTTGTAGGGATGGAATTATAGATTAGTAAACGGTTATTGTTACCATCTGTCACAATGAGTTTACCGTCCCTGCTCAGTGCCGCATCAAGCGGGAAGTTCATGGTAGCGGCTGTGGTTGAGGCTGTACCTGTGGTAAAATCTGGCTGCCCGATGACCAGATCAGCTGCGGCTCCGTTTGTGATAGGAAGTCGGTTATAGATTAGTACCCTGCTATTGGCTCTATCTACAATAAACAATTGGCCATTGGGGCTAACAAAAGCACGGCGAGGTCCGTTTAACTTCGTTTGTGAGGTTCCGGCTGTTACAGTCAAAAAATCTGGCTGCCCAATGACAACATCTGGAGCTTGGCTGCCTGTGGTCGGGAGCGTGTTGTAAATGACTACACGGTTGTTTGTTCCTTCGACCAAAATAAACTTATTGCCATCTGGGGTAAATGCAACACCATGCACTGTGACCCCTCTGCTTAGGGTGAGGTAAGGTGTTGTCGAATTGGCAGAACTGTAAAAATCCACATTGCCTGCATCGGAACTTATTACTTTTATGCCTTTAGAGCTTATCGTTATACCTCTGACAAAATCAGGTGAGGTTATGGTAGACGCATATGCCATGCCAGTAGAAATGGCAGGCGCTGTTGGTGTGGTGCTAAGGGTAACAACAATTGGCGTGCTAGCGGACGATGTACAGTTTGTGACCGTGTTCCGAATGCGAAGTGAGTAGGTACCCGCTGCGCCGACAGTTAAGCTGCTAGCAGAGCTGTTATCCGACCAAAGGAAAGCCTCGTTGGTTCCGAGTGCATAGCTGGTGGAAAGGGATATGGTGTTACCGAAACAGACCGTTGTGGGTCCTGTGATGGATGGTGCGGCCAAATTGCCTACAGTAGTTGTGACCGAGGCAGTGTTATTGCTGTAGTCAGGATCGTTTATTGTGGCACTGGCAAGAGCTGCATAAAAGAGAATGCTGGATGGGGCAGTAGCGTTGGTAGTCGCATTAATTGTTAACGTAGCAGAGGCACCAGCGGCAAGGTTGGTGATTGTCCATGTGCTTCCTGCGCTGTTGTAAGTGCCTGTGCTTGGGGTGCTAGACACAAAGGTGGCATAACGAGAAAGCCCAGCCGATACATAAATATTAGGTATACTAATGGTACCTGGGTTGGTAACCGTTACCGTATAGGATAGGTTGCCGTTTTGGCAGCTAGCTGCTGTGCCAGTTGCTGTAAGTGATAGGTTGGCTAATTGGCAAATTTCTTCACCATAAAAGTTCAATCGGCCATTAGTGTAATCTGAAACAACAAGGCGACCATCGAAGGTAAAATCAACAGATTGGGCAAGGTTAAGGCCGCTAGCTGTATTACTTGAATTTCCGTTAAAGGTTGTTGTTTGGCCAATTGTTCGTGGAAATGAGATGGAATTGGTTACTGGCACATCATTAAGAATGGCTGCGCGATGATTATTATTATCGGCGATTGCCACTAGGCCAGATGGAGAAGTGGCAACTTTGGTAGGACTTCTTAACTTAGATGCACTAGTACCAGCTGTTCCGTCAGTAAATGTGGTATTACCAATGACTATTGAGGCAGTTGGCCCATTACTTGTTGGCAATGTATTGTAAACCAAAACACGGTTGTTGCCGAAGTCAGCGATCAATAATTTACCATTTGGGGACTCGCAAACACTATATGGCGCATTGAGACCTGTAGCAGTGGTGGCAGCGGTGGCAGTTGTGAACCCTGTTTGCCCAATAACGATATCTGCTGCGACTCCATTGGTGGTCGGGATCGCCTCCCAAACCATAACCCGGTTATTATTTGCATCAGCCACATAGACTCTTCCCTGCGGGCTGACATAAACACCCCTAGGGAATGTAAGCGTCGATTGAGTAGTACCTGCTGTGGTAAAATCACCGGTTTGGCCTATATAAACATCCGGTACTTGAGAGCCTGTGGTGGGGATGGAATTGTAAACAACAACACGGTTATTGGTACCCTCGGCTAGCAAAAGTTTGTCGCCATCTGGGCTAAAGGCTATGCCTCTAACCTCCGAAGGTCTAGTTATGGTAAGATACGGGGTCGTGGCTAACGGAGAATTATAAAGCAGTACTGCATTTGACCCTGTGGTGGCAATTGCCATTACTCCTTTGTTACTAATAGCTGATACCCTTGGTAAGGTTGCCGGTACAGATATCGAAAAAGCAGATCCTGTAATGAAACCAGGTGGCGAAACTGTATTATCAAGCGTGACCACGAACGGGGCGCTAAAAGCGGAAGTACAAGCAACAGCATTATTAACGACTCTAAGACCATAGGATCTAGCTTCGGTTACAACCCGTGTAGTCTCTGTACTACCATCGCCCCATATAAAGGTCTCGTTGGGACCAAGCGTATATGAAGAGCTAAGCGTGACCGTGTTACCAGAACAAATAATGTTTGAACCGGTGATAGTAGGGGTAGGAACGTTGGTAACGGTAGAGGTAACAAAAGCAGCATTGTTGGATTGATCTGGGTCGTCAACACCTGCGTAAATGATGTTGGCCTGGACATCATACGAACCAAAATAGTTGGCGCCAACACTTGCTACAAACGTAAGCGTGGCAGATGCACCAGCCGCCAAACTTGGGATGGACCAAACACCACCAGCTGTATTGTAGGTACCCGTACTCGGTGTGCTGCTAGTGAGTGTCAAGCCAATATATGGAATAGCTGCGCCTATCCGCATGTTAGTAACAGCAGCAGTGCCAGGGTTGGTAACGGTTACGATATATGTCGCGGAACCTCTTTGGCAGGCAATACTTGGGCCTGAAACAGAAACCGACAAGTTGGTTAAGGGGCAAACCCCTGCACCAAAAATGGTTGATTCTGAACTATTATACTCACCGACTACCAAACGGCCATCCATGTTCCAAGCCACGGAAATAGGTTGGCTGAGTGTTGAGTTTGGGTTCGTGGTGAAATTGGCCTGCCCCAAGACCACGTCCGCAGCTGGGTTGGATACAGTTGGAGTGGTGTTATAGATTAGTACACGGTTGTTAGAGAGGTCAGCAACAGCCAGACCATTAACTGGGTGAGCTGCGACAAAATACGGTAGGTTGAATTTGCTTGCAGAAAGCCCAGAGGCTTGAGTAGTAAAATTACTTTGGCCGATGACCAAATCTGCGGATACGCCATTGGTTGTAGGTATTGAATTGAAAATCAATACTCTATTCGAGCCGAGCTCGCTAATCATTAATTTACCATCGCTGGTAATTGAAACCCCATCAGGGCTCGAAAATCTATTTGCTTGAACGGCAGATGTAAATGAAGTAAAATCGGGCTGACCGACGACTACGTCAGCTGCGACACCATTTGTGGTAGGGATTGAATTAAAAATCAACACCCTGTTAGCGTTTCCCTCAGCAACAATCAGTCGACCGTCTTGCGAAACAATGGCGCGTCTTGGTGACGACATTTTACTAGCTGATACTGTGGATGTTGCAGTTCCCATAGTCACAGTAGTTGCGTCTGGTTGTCCAACATAGACATCTGGCGCTTGGGAGGCAGATGTTGGTAAGGAATTGTAAATGACAACCCTGTTATTGGACGATTCTACCAAAATTAGTTTGTTGCCATCTGGCGAGAAGGCTACACCTCGCACAATAGTTCCCCGACTCAATGTGAAGTAGGGAGTTGTTTGGTCGATATTTCTGTAGAAAAAAACGTTGCCATTGGCTGCGCAAATTGCATAGATGCCCTTAGAGCTAATGGCAGATTGCCAGATATTGGTACCAGCTTGAGACAGGGCCGAGGCAGAGGCCATGTTGTTGGTGAAACTTGGTGTGCCGTTGGTTGGGCGGACGGTAACAACCACGTTTTCTGTGTTGGAACATCCTTTGGCAACAGTCGTTACCGCATAAGTGACGTTGATGGGGGAAGATGTGCTATTTGTAAGTGTTTCTATAATAGCACCCGTACCGCTTCCTGTTGATGGGCTAATATTGGTAACGCCTGCCCGTGTCCAACTAAAGGTGGGGTCTGGGTTGGCCGAAGTTGGGGTATATGTAAACGAAGCGCCCGAACAAGTCTTATGCGTCAGCGGGCTAGAAAGGGTTGGTAATGTCAGTGTAAAGGACTGCTCGGCAGACCAAGCTCCGCCCTTAATACCAGCATCAATAGCCTGGACGGCAAAGTAGTAAGTGGTCCCTGTTGTTAGACCAATAATGGGGAGGCCACCTGTCCTCCATTTGATAGGTCCAGTTTTGCCTAAACGGCGATAGCCAGATGTTGTATTGGCCATGGAACCCCAAATCTGGCTACCACCGGGGGTGGTACCGATTCGTAGATTATAGGACAACCCATTTTGGGCTGTCTCGGTATCGGTTGCCTTTGCCCAGTTGAGGTTTGTGGTGGTACAACTGGTTTGGGTAGATGTAAGGCTAGTTGGTGCGGCAGCAGCGGCATTGCCGATGGTCGTATTATTGGTCAGTATGCCAAAATAGGCAGCTATCGAGTTGGTTACGCCACTAAATGCAAGGTCAAGGTCACCATCGGCATCAAAGTCTCCCCAAGCCAAATCTGCATAGGAAATGCCAAGGCTAGGTACCGTATAGAAAAGGGAGAATGCATCGCCACCGTTGTTTTTCCAGATTTCGAAGCGTCTACTATTGTTGGCTCGGTTGGTGCCAGAGAGTGCTACATCGAGGTCGCCATCGTTATCAAAATCACCCCAAGTCGCTTCCCCGAATTCTGCTGCTGGGAAGGCGACATTAATGTTAGTGAAGGTGGAGTTGCCATTGTTTTTGTGGATTTGGATTGTTCCCTCGCCGGCTCCAGCCCCTGAAATCAAGATATCCAGATTGCCATCACCATCATAGTCGCCCCATTCAGCACCACCTCTGTAGATATTGACAATACTTTGGGATAGGCTTGTAAAAGTGGCTCCACCGTCGTTACGCCAGATGCGCGTTATTTGATTAAATGAAGGGTTAAGACCAGTCTGAAGTATGTCAAGGTCTCCATCGTTATCAAAGTCGCCCCAGTCTAGCGAGGCTTGATTGGCGCCGGTGATGGATACCGGGACTAAGGTAAAATTACCTCCGCCATCATTCCGTCGTAGTTCAGTAATCCTGGTGGAAGAAGCTGTTAAGCCCGAATAGAGGCAATCTTGGTCACCGTCATTGTCATAATCGCCCCAAGCAACAGCACCATAGCTGACTCCTGTAAAGTTTGTTTTGATCGAAAAGCTACCACTACCATTGTTTTCGAGTAGCCTGTTTACGTATTGGGATACGTTATACCCTGTAAAGTGTAGGTCTAGATCGCCGTCTTTGTCATAGTCAACCCAATTGACAGTTCCGACCGAAACTCCTAAGGACCCCGTGACTGTTACAGGAGTCCAGGTATCAACAGCCCCAGAGTTCCTCAAAAGTCTGAAGGTCACGTTGAACGAGGGATCTTCACCGACAGCCACAGGATCCAGATCACCATCATTGTCAAAATCACCCCAGGCTACGTCTCCATAACTGATTCCGTAGCTGGTACTTGTTGCAATAAATGCTGGACGGACTGTGACAGTAACAAGGCGTGCCGACTTAACCCCGGTTGTAGGATTGCGTGCCGTAACGTAATATACAACATCAACGTTGGACGTAGTGGTGTTGATAAGTGTTTCCGTAAACGAAGTGGAAACTGGTGTTGCACTGGTGACAGCAGCATTTGAAATACCACTAACTGCTGCCCTTGACCATGTGAAAGTTGCTCCTGATGTGGCAGATGTTGGCGTGTAGGTAAATGGCTCTCCCGAGGTGGCCGTCGCAGTGGCTGGGCTAGTAACACCGGGAGCTATTGGACTGAAAGCAATTTCAAAGTTATCTAGCCCAACAACCTGAGATGTGGCGGCAGATGTTGCACCCGTGCAGACAATCTTGATATAAATGAAACCTCCAACGGCAATGTTTGGTGTGAAATAGGCAAGTCTTTGGACAGCAGGAGCTGGGTCGAATAATGTTGTACTATTGGCATCTGCTGCAAAACTATAATCAGCGGCTGTGAGTGCATTGGGCTGCGAGTTGGCAGCTGTACCCCAAAAAACTGTCCAATTAGACGGGTCGGTTCCTGAACGAAACTTCTTTAAGTCAAAGACAATACAAGCCGAAGAGGCAACAGAACCTGTTGAATTAGCAAAGCCACCAACGAAGGAACTAGTGCCTACTCCAACTGTGCCAATTGCCCTGTCGGTTGCTGATGCAGTAACTCCAGAAGCCAAGTTATAGATCCCCGTCGAAGATGAGCCCGTCAAAGCCCCAGTACCGCTAGTACCAGCAGCAAAGACCACTGGTGTGGAGGTGCTTAGCCATGTTGGAGTTGCGGTGGCGTAGTAACGCCAGGGGTTAGGAATGTTGGCACTCGCTGAACTGCCTAGCGCATTGAAATTAGAGGTAGCGACGAGATTGCTGCTAGTAATTCCCAGCAATTGACCAAAACTAGCTTGGGCAATCAGGAATGTGGTAAGTAATACTACCCATTGGAAACTTGCTTTGAGGCAGGCAATTGCTACACTATTGGACTTAAAAAAAGGAATCCGTTGGGTATAGTTACTCATAAGGAACTGATGTATTCGATGTGGGGCAAACCTAGCCCAAATCACAAGTAATCAGCCTATGATACATATCACGAAATTCTCATGATCGTCATGTGATATACAAAACAGCATCAGGAGAGCAATACTGGATTAACATCTTAATTATTAGGAAGTTATGAGGTATCATATCACTGTATATCATATCTGACATATGATATTGAGGGGTATCTAGTCATAGTGAAACAGTCTAAAGCACGCTAGGACCTCGAACTTTTGCCTTAGTCCATGGGGTACCATTTGAGGCCAATGCTGTCTATTGGTTCAGGCTTTAGTGTGTGATATGTGGCAAAAAAAAATGAGCTCATGCAGCCTCCAAATCAGGTGCTTTCTCGTTGTATTTGGCGTTCAAAACCAAGGTTCTGCTAAGCTCTAATGGCGCTCGATCAGGTTGCCATTACGATCATTAAGCCTGAAGTGTCTAAAGACAAAGATGGGGTAGGTCTGTAGGTTTTGCCTCCTTAAACGACTTTTGTGGTAAACGATTTTATATCTAAAGTAATTGGCTTTGACCTTGTATAGCCTTTCGGCCTGTATTGTTCTTGAAGATTGAAGGTTGTTTCGTAGTGAGTGGGGGCTGGGAGAGTGCCTAGTGAAAAGGCGAACTCAAGTTTGAGAGGCAACACCAAGTGATTTTATTAGCCTCCATCACTGAAAAACAACTCCGTGATCTGCCCTGCAATCTGGATTACAATGGCCAGCTCTAACGTATACTACTTAATCTTGCATTAAAGAGGCAACCTCGCTGCCCTTAAGAAGAAGCTGGAAGCCCTAGAAGAGCGCTACGTCATCGGTGATTTGGAGAAAGACCTCTACCTCCGATACAGCTCAAGATACAAGGATGAAATCAAAGAACTAGAGCAGGAAATCAACGGAATGGTCGTCAACTTATCGAACCTCGATCAGTTGTTAGACAAAACCCTCTCAATAGCCTCAGAAATGCAGTTTTTATGGCAAAAAGTGGACTTCCGCACCCGCCAAATCCTCCAGAAAACCATCTTCCCCACAGGTATTACCTATGACAAGATTTTAGGCCATTATCGAACCCCAAAGGTCAATGTTATTTTTGAGCTAAGTCGCTCATTATCAGGATTTATTGTAAATAAAAAAAGCGGAACGCTTTCTTCTGGTGAAGTGCGTTCCGCTTTGGTGGAGTCGGAGGGACTCGAACCCTCGTCCGAACCTGGATATGTGCGCGCTTTCTACATGCTTAGTCGTATTTGATTGTCGGCTTCTTGCTGGCTACAACCACCAAAACAAGTCACGTATCTGCTTTGGGTTTCGGACAGACCCCGCAGCAGGTCAATCCTAGTCTCGATTTGCGACACCCCGTGACCCAATCCAACAAGACATAGGATCGGCAGGATGATGGCACTAGCTAATCCTCCGGATTAGGCGGCCATGGCGTATGAAGATTCGCCAGTTGGGTTTTGGAAGATTTTTTGAAAGGAGACTCGACCAACTCCCTGCATGCTTACACACCATCTCAGCAAGCCGTCAAAACCGGTCGACCCCAAGTGATGGTAATTACATTGGACAAGAGCGCGTCTGCTTGCTTGTCCTTAGTGATACAAAGATACGGACTTGTTGGGCTTAGTCGCTTATATATTATGGCCGATTGCCGAACCTCTGATTTCGGCAATTCAAGCAACAAACCAATCAGGCTGATTTAGTCTCCCTCGCCTTGCGCGGCAGCAATCAGGAGCCTGAGGTATTTCAGGAGTTTGTCTTCCTTTTTGCCGACAACCTCGAAGAACTGGGCGTCAGCTTCTGCTACCACACTATTGGCTGCTTCAATGATGTCATGCCCCTCAGGCATAAGCCAAATGATGATGGCACGGGCATCCTGATCAGAAGCCTTTCGGGCCAACAGATGGCGGTCAGCAAGGGCCCGAATGACTTTGCTGGTCATCATCTTGTCAATGCCTAGGTGTGTCGCGATCTGGTTTTGGTTAACTGCTGTCTCGTCAGCTGTTGCGCCCATCTCTGCAAGGCCCGCCAATAAAAGGTACTGGACGTGGGTCAGATCCAAAGGGTCAAGTGTAACACGTATCATTCGCTGCCACCTGTTGGCTGCCTGCCAAAGCTGGAACCCGATCAGCTCAGAGGGGCTACCTTGTGCTGGTTTTGTTTTGCTGTTGCGGTCCTTCCCTATTTTGATCGGCTTGATCGGTTTCATCGGTTGGTGTAGTTTATCCCGGATGCGCACGCAGCTGTTTTTGCTACCAAATAGCTTTGGAGCCCATAGTTAGTCTTCAAGGGCATTGCTCATGAAGGTGCTCTTGGTCAGGAGCCAAATTAGCATAAAAACGATGGCCCAAAGTAAATAGACTTGGTAAAAGTCGGCGACGAATTTGAAGCGATTCTCTTTGATCTCTGCTTTTTCGAGGGCGTTGATTTGTCGGAAGGTTTTCTCAAGATCACGCTCGTTACCAGCTCTGAAATACCGGCCCGTGCCGACTTCGGCTAGCTGACGGAGGGTACTTTCGTCCATGGTGTTCTCGACATATTGTTGGTTGCCAAAGGCATCTTGGCCCATCGGGACACGGCCATCACGCCCGACACCAATGGTGTAGATCTTTATGCCGAAGGCTTTTGCGAGCTGGGCGGCGGTCTGGGGGTCGATGTTACCACCACTATTGGCCCCATCACTGATCAGGACGACTACTTTGCTTTTGGCTTTGCTTTCGCGCATGCGGTTGGTGGCGACACCAAGGGCCGTGCCAATTGCAGTATTTGGCGTCTGGATCATGTTAAAGTCAATGGACTTGAGGTAGTCAAAGACCATCTGGTAGTCCGTTGTGAGGGGGCAGAGCGAATAAGCTTCCCCTGCGAAGACGACAAGGCCAATACGGTCTTGGGTTCGCCCTTCAACAAAGGTCTTGGCAACTGCTTTGGCCGCCTCTAGCCGGTTAGGGGTGAAATCCTGAATCCGCATAGACTCTGAGATGTCTAGGACAATGCAGATGTCGATGCCCTCTGCGCTTTGCTCTGCAACTTCGTTGGTCTTTTGGGGACGAGCTAGGGCGATTATTAATAGGGTGATTACGACCCCTAGTAGCGCATCAGGTACAAACCGCAAGTAGGCACTGATATTTGTCTGGAGTTTGACGCCAACAGTAGCCACTGCTATCCGCTGCCGATGCCTGTAGTACAGGCCCCATCGCGCCATAAAGAGCAAGGGAACTGTCAGGATAAAATACAGCAAAAATGGTCTGGCAAAAATAAAGTCAGACAAGGTGGAGGGTAGGAACCACGTCGGCGAAAGCCACTCTCTTATATCAAAAAGGTCTTTTCCCATTAGCGGCTGCCCTCCTTGATTTTTGCCTTACGGCGGTCATAAAAGTCAACCGAATACCGCCGTAGGACGGTAAAGATGCGTTCTGAAATTTCGTCCTTCATACCCCCATAGACGGCCCTATCTATGCTCTGGAGAGCTTGAGATAAGTTCTCGTCAGGGAACAAAGTTGTGATCTCCTTGGTGGTATAGGTGCTGAAAGGTTGGTTGTCGACCCGCTCCATATATTGTTTCCAGAGATTGAGGGCCTGTTCCATGGTGTCGGTGCTGCGATTCTTAAGGGACTGTGATGCAAGCCTGTCGAACAAAGTCGTGAATATGGCATGTCGCCGATAGAGGACCAAGAGGCCAAACCCCTTCTGGATCGGGCGGCCCAAGAAGGCATTGACCAAAAACAGCAATACCGTCATGACACCGATGCCTAGGCCCCAATAGTTATAGTTGATCCAGAGGGGTAGGATTTCGGCTTGGGTATTGACTTTTAGTGTCGGCTTGGTGGGCATCTCAGGTAGCAACCGATGGAGGTAAAGCGTATCGAGGTTGCTTTCGTAAACAACAGTATCCCCATTAGTATAGTCCGTTATGGATAGACGTAGGCGTTGCTCTGGGGACATGTTGAAGGTCTGGAGCGTATAGACCACACTATCAAAGGAGCCATTTTCGTCTGTGCGGGTGGCGTAGTAGGTTTTGTTCAGGAACTCGAATGGCGCATAATCGGCCAATGAGTCTGGGAAAATAAGGTCAAGATCTGGGTCATGCCGGACAGAAAGACTTAGGTAGATGGGTTCTCCGATCTTGGCATGGCGGTCTCTGAAGTGCAGAAAGGGCCTGCTGACCCTGACTCCACCTTGTTGGTTGTTGTTTTGGGCCGTTTTAGCCTTGTCGAGCTGGTCCTTAGACATACTCAGTGGGGTATCGGCAACAGATAGATGCCCAGTCAAGAGACAAAATGCCCCAATGCTGATCCTGAGAAAACCTGTTAGCAACGTATACAACCGCATATTTCTGTGGCGGAATTGGCCTAAGGGCAATCCTCCCAAGAATTGGTTTGGTCGATATGAAAAGGGCATAGGTATCATCCTGATGGTAAAAATAGGCTTTTGAGACTAGTCTTGCATCATCCTGCCAAATTTGATGCTATGCTTTGGCGCAGGACATGACGATATTACCATATGCTGACAAGATTTGTTAGCTTTCGGGCAGGCTAAGCTGGGTTATGATGATGCTAAACGGCTGGCTTCTAACGATCGGAATCCACCAGTACCTGACCTGTACTCTATGGCTAACAATTTCGCTAAGTCCTTCTGAACCAGTGCATATGACCTATCCGAGCAATCAAGCCTTAAACCAGCCTTAAATCTCAACCTTCAATCTAGAAATTACTCCACCATGCAAGAGACCCACAAATACACAAACGAAGACGGCACGATCGTCTGGAAACCAAAACAATGCGAACATACGGGCATTTGCTTCCGTGGTTTGCAATCCGTCTTTGACCCTCGGCGGAGGCCCTGGATTGTTGCTGATGGTGCCACGACAGCCGAGATTACCAAACAGATTGCGGCCTGCCCATCAGGTGCCATTTCTTGGCATCCGAAAGAGCAAGTTACCGCTGAATAGGGTAAAGGAGCTTTGTTCCAATACCCCAGAAACAACAATGCCTACCAGAGCAATCTGGTAGGCATTGTTTGGGAATCTACTTTTGGGCTATTCAGCCTGTCGGACTTAGTCAGCTACAACGCTGAAGGCAACAGTGTGCTGGACTGCTTTGTGTAGGTTGAGTGTAGCAGAGTAGTTTCCTAGCTCTTTAACATCACCTACCAAACCAATACGCTTGCGGTCCACCTCGAAACCAAGAGCCTTGAGGGCATCGCTGATCTGGAGGGTGGTGACAGCACCAAAGATTTTGCCGTTTTCGCCGGCTTTTGCTTTGATGACCAATACGGTCTCGCCGATGTTGTCAGCAAGTAATTGGGCGTCTAGTTTTAGTTTTTCGGCTTTGTGGGCAGCTTGACGCTGATTTTCGGCAACTACTTTCTTCGCACTTGGGGTGGCCAAAAGGGCCATACCTTGTGGGATGAGGTAGTTACGACCATAGCCAGGGCGGACAGTTACGAGGTCATTTTTGTAACCCAGCCCTTTTACGTCTTCTTTCAGGATGATTTCCATCGTCTGTTTGTTGTGTTAGGATTGTGTGGAACACAGCGTAGGCCTGGGTTGGCTTACTTCATACCATCGGCTAGGTACGGCATCAAGGCGATATGGCGTGCGCGTTTTACCGCTTGGGCCACCTTCTTCTGGAACTTGAGGCTGGTACCGGTGAGACGACGTGGCAAAAGTTTGCCTTGGTCGTTGACAAATTTAAGCAAGAAACCAGCGTCTTTGTAATCAATGTACTTGATTCCGCTTTTCTTGAACCTACAGTACTTCTTGCGTACTTCGGTTTTGTGCATTGGTTCGTTTACGAGTGACATTAGGCAGCAACCTCGGCGGTTTCGGTTTTCTTGTTGAACTTACCAGAACGACGTTTCTCGTTGTAAGCAACTGCGTGCTTGTCAAGAGAAGTTGTCAAGAAGCGCATAACACGCTCATCACGACGGAATTCAGTTTCCAGAACGTTGATGACAGGTGCTGCAGCGTTAAACTCAACGAATACGTAGTATCCTGTTGACTTGTGCTTAATTTCGTAGGCGAGCTTGCGCAGGCCCCATTCTTCCGTGTTCAGTACCTCCGCCTTTTGGTCGGCGAGTAACTGCAGGAACTTTGCGACGGCATCCTTTGTCTGTTGTTCAGACAAAATGGGAGTAAGGATGAATACCGTCTCGTAGTTGTTCAATGCCATGACTACTGTAGGGTGTGAGTAAAAATTGAAATAGGGCTGCAAAGGTACCAAAACTTTTGGGCAATCCAACCCCAGATGACAAAGATAACACAGCAGGGCCTAAATAGCTGTTATTGAGGCAGTTTTATCTTGCTTGAGCAGCTTACTGCCGCTCTTCAAAGTTTCCATACTTAGCTAGGCAAGGACACTGTGAGAGTAATCAATGGGGTAGGGGGCCTTAGTCTAGCATAGTGGCTAGGTAGGCCTCCAGCTGGCTGAATGTACCGTTAAAGCCTTGTTCCATGCTGCCTTTACCGCCCTCAAAGGTGGCTAGCTCTTCGGCAGAGGCATTGTGGGCCTTCACATACAGGGCTAATGTTGTGGTTCCTTCGATGTCAGAGAAGAACGCCGTGCTGAGCATTTCGGCTGGCCAAGTAGGGCTCATAGGGTGGCGAGTTATCCCACCTGCCTCATCCGAAAAGGACACGAAGTAGCTCAATAGCTCTGGTGAGATGATCTGCTGATAAACGAAGCGACCCCACATCTTATCCCCGTTCGGGATTGCGAGGCAATAGTGATAAAGTCCACCAGGGCGTAGATCAACCTCGGCGACTTCCATAGTCATGCCAGCAGGGCCCCACCATTTCAGCAGGTGCTCGGGTTTGGTGAAGCAATCAAAGACGAGCTGCCTTGGCGCCTTGATGGTCCGGGTCGTAACATGGAAATGGGCACCAAGCTCCTCTGCCACAAAAGCCTCTAGTTTGCTCGTGATGTTGTCAAAGGTCTCAGCGTTGCCGAACTCCCGCATTGTTTCGGCGATCTCAGCAGACTGAAACTGCATCCGGATCGTGATTTTGGTCATTTCCTTCCACTCCTCAAAGTTGACAGTCACATCAAAGGCTGAGGGATCATCTCCATTTCCTTCTGAATGATGGTAGGATAGGTGCTGTGGCGTCTCGATCTCCCGATACTGGATCAGGTTGGGATACACTGTACCATCCGGGCCGACCATGTCATAGTCCCAAGTGCCACCTTCGGTAATATTGATGGATCGTACGGTGGTAGTAAACCCATCTGGTCCCCACCATTTGATGACTGACTCTGGGTTGGTCCATGCATCAAAGACCAGACTGCGTGGGGCATTGATGACACGTGTGAAGCCAAGCTCATTGGCTGGTAATCCTTGGAGTTCGATAACTGACATAAGCTGAAAAGGTGGGTTGGAGAGTAAAACGTGATGGTTAGGTTGGTTGTCCAGTTGCACTAGTTGCCCTTGGTCTGATTGGCTTGAAGCTCTTGCAAATAAGCGTCTAGCCGATCCAGTTGCTGGTCCCAAATGACTTTGTATTGGCTTAGCCAGTCCGCTACCTCTTTGAGGGGTTGGGGCTCTAGCTTGCAAGGGCGCCACTGTGCAGATCGGCTACGGGAAATCAGCCCAGAATGCTCTAGGACTTTAAGGTGTTTGCTGATGGCAGGTGGGCTTAGGTCAAAGGGAGCGATCAGGTCCTTGACCGTCGTTTCGCCCTGGGAGAGGCGTGCCAATATGGCTCGACGTGTAGGATCGGCCAAGGCTGCAAACGTGGCACTGAGTTGATCGGTCATTGGTTAGTTTGCTGGTTGGTTAATTAACTTGTTGGCAAATTAAGTAGCTCCAACTCGGATCACCAAATAATGGGCGGATTTTTTTGGACGATGGCCTTCGTAGTAGCTTTGGTGGTTCAAAGCCAACTTTCTACTTTGATTAGCCTTAGCCCATGCCACACTTTGCAATGATTGCCCTTTTGGTAGATGACTATGACAAGGCCATCGACTGGTATTGTACGAAATTGGGCTTCCGTCTACATGAAGACACGGACCGTGGTAATGGCAAGCGCTGGGTCATCATTGGGCCTAGGGGCCAGCAAGAGACTAAGTTGTTGCTTGCAAAAGCCACTACTGAGGAGCAAAGCTCAAGGGTTGGCAACCAGACAGGAGGTAGGGTGTTCTTGTTCCTCTATACTGATGACTTTTGGTCCGACTACAACAGGATGAAAGCGCAAGGAGTTCAATTCATCGACCAGCCAAGAGAGGAGGACTATGGCACTGTCATCGTGTTTGAGGACCTGTATGGCAACAAGTGGGACTTTATTGAGCCGAGGTAGGAGGGATATGTTTGGCAATAGCCAGCAAAGGCAAACCAATATCGATTTTGTTGGCATCCCACAGGTGCTAACTACGTGGTTATTAGCTATATTGCACCAAAGATTCCATACTGCCGTCCAATCCGTCAAATCTGGCGATAAAGGTTAGCAGACTGGCAATATTGACGCTAAACTCTAATGTTGACCGTGAACGCACCTGACCACTGTTACGCTCCTTATACAAATTCTGAATACCTAAAATTACAATTTGGCTCAGCCGCAAGTTCCCTTTCGGGTACTATTGCCATGGCTGCTAGTTCTGCTGACCTAGGCCCAAATGGTTCGGTCTATGTCCCTAGCCAAAGCCCCGACCATGACGAGGATGATCTGCTCCTGATCGAACAAGAAGAGCCCGCCAAGCTTATTGTCTTCAATGACGACATCAATACGTTTGACCATGTGATCAACACCCTGATTGACATCTGTCAGCATACGGCAGAACAGGCTGAGCAGTGCACCCTACTCATCCATTATAAAGGCAAGTGCTGCGTTAAGCTAGGCACTTGGGACAAAATTGCGATGATGCGCAATGCCATCTGCGACCGTGGAATCCAGGCAGAAGTGGTTGTTGACTAGTTAGGCATAGCCTTCTGGGTTCCTCAATGTTCAGATAACCGATTTGTGTAAATTGGCCACAGTTAGTTGCCGATTTCGTAATAGTTGGCTTTGCCAGTTGGCAAACTGATGATTTTTTGGCTTATTGTCCTAGGCCCTTGGTGAAAGTTAATCCCACCACGGCCAAAGGATCAGCCATTCGACCATTTACCAAACTGAAACAAGATTATAGCCGCTACACTGATGAGGACCAGTCGGTCTGGCAGTTGCTGATGAGCAGGCAGATGGACAAATTACCCAGCATGGCATCTGCTGCTTATTTAGCTGGCATCGAGGCTGTTGGGATCAGCGTTGACCATATCCCCAACTTTGAAGAAACCAACGAGCGGCTCCTGAAGCTCACAGGGTGGCAGCTGGTAGCGGTGCCGGGCATCGTGGCTGATGACGTTTTCTTTGAACTCCTAAGTGAGCGCAAGTTCCCAGCAACGACATGGCTGCGCCCGATGTCAAGCCTTGACTACCTCGAAGAGCCTGATATGTTCCATGATGTGTTTGGGCATGCACCACTCCTGGCTGAGCCATCTTTTGCGGCATTCCTACATCTGATGTGGACCTATGCGCTTGACTATCTGCATAACCCCAAGGCGATCCATCTGCTATCTCGCCTCTATTGGTTCACTGTTGAGTTTGGCCTCATTCACGAAGGTGGTAGTCCCAAGATCTATGGTGCGGGTATCTTGTCTTCTTCCTCAGAGTCACCTTACAGCTTGCGCCTATCTGAGACCAAACCCGATCACCACACCTTTGATGTTGATGAGGTCCTGATGACGCCATATCGCAAGGATGCCCTCCAGACGGAGTACTACATCGTCGGTAGTTATCAGGAGCTATACCATAGCCTTGATGGCCTTGAGCTAAAGGCTTATTTATAGAGGGAAGGGACCCTCCAAGTAGGTCTGCTGCGCTGACCTTAGAGTAAGTCGACCAAGTTCCTTGTAAAAACAAATCCCCACCCTAAGCATTGTGCGCAAGGTGGGGATTTTGGTATTGAGCTGGATATAACCAGTTGACCTATTTGTCCTTGTCTTCTTGGTCCTCAGTGGCTGGGGCCTCTGGAGTTTCTTCGGTAGACTCATCAGGGCTTTCGGCAGCGACTTCAGTGGATTCCTCGGCTGAATCACTTTCTGCCTCTTCGGCAGCTTCTTCACCTTCAGAGGTTTCTCCTGCTTCGGCAGCGGCGGCAGCAGCGGCTTCGGCTTCGTTGTTGTCAAACTCGCGTTTGAGGATGTCCATGATCTCGATGATCTGCTCTTCCTCCAGCTCGGTGCGGCGGATGAGGTCTTGTTTGGTCATGTTAAGGACAGCACGAGCAGTATCGAGGCCGATACGCTTGAGTTCGTCCAACATCCATTGGTCGATTTCGTCATCGAACTCCTCAAGTGCGATATCGTCCTCCATTTCGTAGCTTTCTTGCTCACGGAAGACGTCGATTTCCATACCAACCAACTTGCCAGCCAATTTGATGTTTTGGCCACCTTTGCCGATCGCAAGCGAAACTTGGTCAGGCTTTAGATAAACACTGACGCGTTTGTCCTCATGGTTGATCTTGATGCTGCCGATCTTGGCTGGGCTCAGCGCACGGGCGATGAATAGCTCGGTATTGCTGGTGTAGTTGATGACGTCGATGTTCTCGTTCTCGAGCTCACGGACGATGGTATGGATACGGGATCCTTTCATACCAACGCAAGCACCCACAGGGTCGATGCGGTCATCAAAGCTTTCGACAGCGACTTTGGCACGCTCGCCTGGTTCGCGGACGATCTTCTTGATGCCGATTAGGCCTTCTTCAATCTCTGGCACCTCTTGCTCGAACAAACGCTCGAGGAAAACAGGGCTGCTGCGGCTCAGGATAACCTTAGGGGTTCCATTGACCATCTCTACGCGGTGGATGACGGCACGTACCTTGTCACCTTTGCGGAAACGATCTTTAGGGATCTGCTCGTTGCGTGGCATGATTAGGTCCTTGCCATCATTGTCTGTAACAATGGTTTCGCGGCTGTTGATCATGACCACTTCGCCAGTGAAGAGCTCGTTGACACGGTCTTTATAGGCGTTGAAGTGTTTTTCTTTGTCGAGGTCCTTCACCTTCTGGATCAGGGTCTGACGCAGAGTCTGGACATCACGACGGCCAAAGGCAGCGAGTTTTACCTCTTCTGCCAGCTCTTCGTCCACCTCTAGGCTGCTATCGACCTTGAGGGCCTCGGTGAGGGGCACCATGTTATATTCCCAGATGTCTTCGCTGTCGTCATCCACAACGGTGCGGTAACGCCAGATCTCGAGGTCACCTTTATCGATGTTGATGATGACGTCAAAGTTCTCGTCCGTTTCGTACTGCTTACGGATGATGGACCTAAACACATCCTCTAAGATGCGCATGGTCGTGGGTCGGTCTATGTCACGCTGGCGCGCAAACTCCGAAAACGACTCAATCAGTTCCTTACTTTCCATGGTTGGTGGCGGGGTAACGGTGGTGTTTTGGGTGGGGTACTTTAGCTTGTGTGGTAGTATCGATCTGGGAACTTAGCGGACCCAAACCAGTTAATCTATTGGGTTTAGTCAGGCATGTTGCCGAAGGTGACCTGCACCAAGGCCTTCTTGACCTGATCAAATGTAAAGTGGATGGGCTCGGTAGCTGGCTCACCTTTTTTGGGCTTTTTCTTGACCTCTGGCATTAGGCTAAAGCCTTCTGGCGATGTGGTCAGGAGTTGGCCCTTGGTTGTGGCGCCGTCGTTACCGACGACTTTGATGACACGCCCAATGTTTTTGCGGTACATCCGTTCGCCTGTCAATGGGTAGTCTAGGCCAGGGCTGCTGACCTCAAGGATAAATGCCTCAGCGATCAGGTCCACTTCCTCTATCCAGGCCGAAAGTTGACGGCTGATTTTGGCGCAAGTCTCGATGTCTAGGCCATTGTCGGCATCCAGCAAGATGACCAAACGGCTCCTGCCAGCAACGGGCTTTAGTGATACCTCGACGATGAAATGTTCGGCATCAGGTAGAAAAAGCTCTAGGCGGTCGGTGATGATGGCTACTACGTCTGCCATATGGCTTGGAGGTTATTAGGATGGTAAGCGGTGCAATAATTGAGCAATAATCCAATATTTGGTTTGGCCTTAGCCTAGTCAGGGTGGGCTAACAATCGGTAGCCTAGCCGGGCGACGCTACAATAATTATTGCGGTGCGAATGCCAACTCGACTATCAACTTACCCGCCAACCCAAAAGTATGGTTATGAAAAAAGGCCCTGTGAGGGGCCTTCGTTTCGGATGTGCAATGATAGGCAAGACTTTTGGTATCTGCAAGTGTTTCGGTCCTGCTCTGGTGCTAAACGACCCTTTTTCAGTACTTTAGGGTTGTTTCGGGAGGATTCTGCCATCATTTGCTTGGTGCGAGGAGGCTGAGGCAACCACTCAAATTTCATGGCGAGGCACTAAAAAAAATGTCAATCGGGCCATCAAGGGGCAATCAGAGGGGTGGGTATTGGTGTCGAGGGATCAAAAACAGTTAAACCTGAGATCAAAAACGGTTGTTACATAGGGGATATGACAGACGCTGATGTGATCGTGATCGGGGCCGGGATGGCTGGGCTAACTGCCGCCTGCAAACTGGCATTGGCGGGCCGCAAGGTCTTGGTGCTGGAGCAGAACTACCTACCCGGAGGCTGCACCAGTAGCTATTGGCGCAAGGGTTTCGTTTTTGAGGCGGGTGCCACAACAGTGGTAGGCCTAGACGAGGGGATGCCCTTGGCCAAGTTGCTCAAAGACTGCCAGATAGAAGTACCCGCCCAGAAACTACCAATTGCGATGAAGGTCCACCGTACGGATGGCTTTGTCATGATCAGATGGACGGACCTAGATGATTGGATCTCGGAGGCAGAGGCGTTTTTTGGTCCTGCAGGACAGGCCCCATTTTGGCGGGCCTGTAAATCGATTGCGGACTTTGTCTGGACGACGAGTTTGCAGCAGTTGCAGTTTCCGCCCCAGACTGTATCTGATCTATTGGCTTGTGTGCGTGGCCTGACTTGGGCACAAATCAAACACCTGCCATTTGCCTTTAAGACGACTGATCAGCTCCTGAAGCAATATGGGCTAGACCAGAACCCAGACTTTGTCAACTTCGTCAATGAGCAGCTGATGATCACAGCCCAAAACACTGCCGAGGAGGTCAACGCCCTGTTTGGTGCCACGGCCCTCTGCTACACGATGTTGGGTAACTATTATGTGCCCGGCGGTCTGCTTGAGCTAGTCACCCCGATGGTTAACTATGTCGAGCGTAAACATGGTAAGGTCCTGATGCGGCACCCAGTGAAGGCAGTGACACAAACCACCGATGGCTGGCAGGTGTCAACGCCTAAACAGACCTTTACGGCCAAGGAGGTGATCTTCGCCATTCCACTTAATAATGTGGTGGAATTGCTGCCTAGCTTGGCCAAACGGTATCGGTCTCAAACGATGGCCTCGCCGCAGTTGGCATCGGCATTCCAGATTGGGATAGGGTACCGTCCGAATCGGCCTATTGATAGTCTGCACCATCAGGTACATCTTAAGGAGTCGTTGGCGGCATTTGGCGTTGGGCATCCTGATCGGCCTGGGAGTATTTTTATCTCGTTTAGCCACCCTGATGATCGGTATCGTGCGGATGAGCCAGGGCTGGTGGTGGCTAATGTCAGCACCCATGTCTTTGACCCAGAGCGGCATGCGGCACTCGACAAAGGGCCCTTGGTAGAGGCTATTTTGGCTCGGCTGGCGGCCGCTGACCTCATCATGCCGGACAATATCGTTTACCTACATGCCAGCGACCCTGCCGACTGGGCTAAGTGGACAGGCCGCAAATGGGGATTTGTGGGAGGATATCCGCAGTTTAGCCGCATCAAACCATGGCAGATGGTGGGCCATCGCCTCCCGTTGAAGGGGGCCTACCTTTGTGGAGATACGACCTACCCGGGCCAAGGAATCCCCGGTGCTTGCCTAAGCGGGCTTATTGTGGCTGAGAAGATGTTGGGGTAGGGGAGCCTTATACATTACCCCCTTCATCCTCAACGGCTACCCAACCATTGACCTCACGCAGCTATTAGAAAAGGACTTGGTCCTCACTGCTGAATCAAATTAGGCAGATTGTATTTCTGTAACAATCAAACTGCCCAAAGTCATATCAATCCAACAAAAAAGCCTACCCCAACTCGGGATAGGCTTTTTGCTTGTATAAGACTTGTGTGTGGTGATTACCACTGCACGGTCATCTCGCCGCTGCTGTTAGCAACAGTTTTGGTTTTGACTTTGCAGTATGGTGGGCGCACACCTGAGCCGATTGGGTCAAAGTTCGGCAGGCCATCAACAAAGCTGATCTCTTCGTTGGTAGTGCCGCTAGCTGAAGCAAAACCATGCAGGATAACCTTGAGGTGGTTAAACTTGCTGGCTGCAGAGCCTTCTACCTTGCCTAGTTTGAGGGTACGCTCAGCTGGGTTGAGGGTTAGGCTACGTTTGTAGTAAGCCCCTTTCTCGTGCTGATAGGTGGTGCCGTCATCTTCGTAGTGGACATAGGTGCTGCCTTTGGTGCCGTTATAGACATGGACATAGAGGGTATCCTTAGGAGCTTGGCCAGTGTGCATCACTTGGCTTTGGGCTGTGACGATGCTCCCACCTTTGACAAAAACAGCTAACTTTTCGATTGGTGACTCAACCACCAATTCTTGTTTGCCAGCGAAGTAGGTATCGTTGTACATGTCATACCAGCCGCAATCTTCTGGCAGATAGACACGGGTGAACTCTTTGTAGCTCTCAGTAGGGCAAACCATGATACTTGGCCCGAAGAAGTACTGGTTTTGGTAGCGTCCGTCATAGACGAGGCCATCATGGGTGTAGTCAATGGCAAGGCTACGGCTGATCGGTAGGCCAGTTACAGTAGCGGTGTGGAAGCTGCTATATATATAAGGTAGTAGTTTGTAGCGCAGCTTGATGTAGTTGGTATTAATGGCCTCGATGCGCTCGCCAAAGCTCCATGGGTCAGCCTCTTTGGTATCGATGGCTGAGTGGATGCGGAAGAAAGGTGAGAAGGCACCAATCGATACCCAACGGCCGAAAAGCTCTTTGCTTGGTCCACCCGTAAAGCCACCGACGTCCATACCTGTGAATGGCACACCTGTAAGGCCCATGCTGTTGAGCAAACGCACGCCAGACATCATGTGGTCATCAGACGATACGTTGTCACCAGTCCAGACAGCTGAATAACGCTGTACGCCGCTGTAGCCAGCACGGGTCAGGATAAAGGGGCGTTTGCCCATCAGGTCCTTGGTACCCTCGAATGTGGCGCGGACCATCTGCATACCATATAGGTTGTGGCCTTTGCGGTGGGTTCCTTTTTGGCCCTCAAAATCAAACTCCACGTTGTCTGGGAAGCGTTGGCCCCACGTAGCAGGTTCGTTCATGTCGTTCCAGAATCCTTCGACACCGGTGTTGACAAGGTCTTTGAAATTGCTACCCCACCATTTACGACCCTTAGGCATCGTAAAGTCAGGGAAGTGGCACCAGCCTGGCCAAACTTGACCAGTGTAGTTGGTTCCATCAGGATACTTGAGAAATACATTTTCCTTGACACCATCATCGTATGCTTTGTAACCTGGCAGGGTCTTGATACCTGGGTCAATGATGACGACAGTCTTGAAGCCCATATCCTTGAGGTTGCTAACCATACCTTTAGGGTTCGGGAATCGTTTGCTATCCCAAGACCAGATTTTGTAGGCATCCATATAGTGGATGTCAAGCACGACCGCATCAGCAGGGATACCCTTGTCACGGAACGTCTTGGCAACGGTCATGACCTCAGCCTCAGGATAGTAGCTGTAACGGCATTGTTGCAGACCCAAAGACCATAGTGGTGGCATTTGCATGCGGCCGGTGAGCCAGGTATAGCTCTCGATGATCTTAGAAACCGACTTGTGGTAGATGACATAGTAGTTCATCTCGCCATCCTCAGTCGTGAAGCTGCTGAAACGGTTGTTACTAGCCCCAAAGTTGAAGTGGGACTTGTAGCTGTTGTCCATAAACAAACCGTAGTTGAGGTTGCTATGGATACCTATATAGAAGGGTAGGGATTGATAGATCGGGTCAGCACCAGATGGATAGCCGAAGTAGTCGGTGTTCCAGTTGGTGTAGCCTTCGCCACGGCGATTGAGCGGACCTGTTTTTTCGCCTAGGCCGATGAAGCGCTCACCCTCCTGCATTTTTTTGTAGGTCGTGGCTTGGTCGCCAATCCAGCTAGAGCCAAAGGCCGGCTCGTCTTGGTTGATGACCTGTCCGCCCCTTGTCAAGACCGAAATGCGCAGGGGTTTGCGGTTAAGCTCGACGACAAGGCTATCCGTTGTGATGCTGACTTTAGTGGCAGACTCATTGACAGTAAACTTGTCGGCCATTGGTTTGGCCACTACAGCGTAAGAGAGATCATCCCAGGTGTTGGTGCTACTCGTCCGGACCCGGATAACGTTAGCACTATAAACGATGACCCGCATGGTGCCATTCGGTGTCTTGAGGGTGAGTCCGTTGGCATCTTTGGTGATGCTGCTGACGTCACCAAGGCTTTTGCTGAGCTTGTGGGCCTGGGCAAAAACGTGGTTGTTGGTTGGCCCAAAGGCTGTGCCGGCGAGCAGAAGGGCAGCGGCAATCCATTTTTTCATCTGTTGGGGGTAGGTGTTTTTGGTTGGTTGGGTGTGAGATCAATTGGCCTAGGCCTGAGTGGATTCTAAAGGTAAAAGCGCAAGGAATGAAAATTTGGCTACGAAAAGATGAGTTTGGTGTAGAAAATTGCAACCAAATCCTGTATTTATTGCTACAATGTCAGCGTTATGGATGGTTCGTTACGGATGAGTGAAAAGTAAGGTTTCTGTTGGCATCCTACAGTAGCAAACTTGGTTGCTTTAAGCATTTAGCCTCTGAAAACGGGAGGGCCAGACGTCCAAAGCATGCATTAAGGATACCTTAAGTAAATGTTAAGACCATTGCTTAGGCAAAACGAGTTATCCACATAGGTAGGTGGTCAGATCCAGAATACAAATATGGTACAGAAACGACCGTCAGCTTCATAAATTTGCCAGTGAACTGTTGATTTTTTCCTTTCATGTGTATCTTGCGCTGTATTATCGTCCACCAACAAAGGGTCATGTAACTGATTTGGACTTGTTGGTCGGTGATGCCAGAGTTGGGTTCTGACGCTTGACCAGCTGCTGATTTGTTAAATATACACTAGATTAATCCACCCCTTTCTGCGCCTTCAAGCCTATGATGTACTAATCCAGATCGTCAAAAGGCCTCCATCAACGGTACGTTCTACTACCCGCTGGTGCGCTGAAGTTTCCTGCCCTTGAGTGCAGGATTGGCTATACTTCAGACCCTAAAACAATTTATCGGTACCCGAATTATCCTAGTTCTATGAACCAAATCAGTTGGCAGAGAGCCCTGGCTCTGTTGTCGTTACTATTGTGCCTCTCAGTAGGCGCATTCGCTCAGGAAGAGCTGAAAATTAGAGGCCTCGTAAAAGGCGGAGACGATGGCGAACCACTTGTGGGTGCTGCAGTCCAGCTTGTAGGCGGCAAAGCGATCCCGACGAACGTGGAAGGCAAATTCGAACTCAGCGCCAAGATGGGCGATGTGATCGAAGTCTCGTTCTTGGGTTATATCAAGGAGTCTATCACCATCACTGGCGACCAAGCCTTGGTTATCATCTTGGCACCTGCTAGTAAAGTAACCTCCGAAATCCTGGTCGTTGGCTACGGCACCACTAACCGAAAAGATGCCGTTGGCTCGATCGAGAAAGTTAGCAGCAAGGCCTTCGAGAACATTGCAATGCCCAGCTTTGACGCTGGTCTTCAAGGTCGGGCTGCAGGTGTGAGCATCACGCAACAGTCTGGTGTGCTTGGGTCAGCCGTTAAAGTCAACATCAGGGGCAACAATGCCATCACAGGCAACGGTAACCCACTGATCGTGATCGATGGTATGATCCTGTATAGCGGTTCGCTAGGTAACAATGACCTTAGCTCGCGTGACTCTCCAGTCAATGCATCTAACTACAACACTCTAGCTAACCTAGACCCGAACGATATCGAAAGTGTTGACATCTTGAAGGATGCTAGTGCTACGGCTATCTATGGTGCGCGTGCTGCTGGTGGTGTCATGATCATCACGACCAAGTCTGGCAAGTCAGGCAAGACAAAGTTTAACGCAGGATACTATGCTGGTTTTAACCAGACCACACGCAAACTGCCTATGCTGAATGGGCCAGAGTGGATGAGTCTTTATAATGAGGCTCGGGTTAATGATGGTTTGCAGCCATTGAGTGGCAACCAGACCTTCAACGTCAATGGCATCAACCTGACCCCGAACACCATTGCCAACACCAATTGGCAAGACGAAATTTTCCGCCAAGGGATTGTACAGAACGCAACATTATCTGCATCTGGTGGCACTGATAAAAGCCGCTTCTTTATTGGTGGATCTTATCGTACTGACGAAGGTATGCTGCAAGGCAACAAGTTTGACCGCTTTAACGTCAGGGCCAACCTCAAGAACAATGCGACAGATTGGCTAGAGATTGGTATCCAGGTTAACCCTGCATACACCAAAAACAGGATGGTTCCGACCAGCTTTAATGGTGGTATTGGTGCAGCACAGTCAAACGCCTTGCCAATTTTCGGTACACGTAATGCTGATGGATCTTACTTCGGTACGCAAAGAGCGCAAGGTTACAATACAGGCAACAACCCACTAGCCGCACTTGAGAACGAATACCTGTCCAACACCTTTAATATGTTGGGCAACGTTTATGCTGAGATCAAATTTTTGCCTGAGTTGAAGTTCCGGACCAGCTACCAAATTAACTATACCAGCCAAAGGGAAAGTTTCTACACTAGTGGGATCAACCGCTATGCCAACTTTAATGTCAATGGCCGTGATACAACTTTTGGCCTTGCAGACCTTAAGGAGCGTACTGTCAATGCCCTCAACTGGATGACGAGCAACTATTTCACCTACGAAAAGACTTTTGCATCGGTACATAACTTAAAAGCCGTTGCTGGTTTTGAGCTTAATGCCATCGACCAAGAAGATGTGGGTTGGTTCACGAACAACGGGGCTGCAGGATTTTCTAATCCTTATGCACGTCGTCTGAGCAGCAGCATCGCATGGTCTCAATTTGCAACCGATCAGCAAAAGGGTACCTCACCAACCACAGGCTACAACTCTTTCTTCTTGCAGCGTTGGGATAGCTATTTTGGTCGTGTATCATACAACTATGACCGCAAGTACATCGCTGAGTTTAGCGTACGTACCGATGGTACCAGCAATTTTGGTCCTGATCGTCGTTACGGTTTCTTCTGGTCAGTTGGTGCTGGCTGGAACATGAGCGACGAAACATGGTTTTCCGCTGCATTGCCATTTGTCAACTTATCTAAAATCCGCGCCAGCTACGGTGCCGCTGGTGACCCTGGTGCCATTCCGTTTGGCTGGGAAGCTACTTATGGTATTTCGGGCGGATACCAAGGTGTTAATGGTCTGAGCCTTAACCGTCTTGCCAACCCGATCCTGCAGTGGGCTAACTCACGCAAGTTTGATGTGTCATTGGACTATGGATTGTTCAACAACCGAATCTCTGGTACTTTGACTTACTTCAATACCGTCAATACCGCTATTTTGGTTAACCGTGGTGTGCCATCAAGTGCTACAGGTTACATCCAGACCGTGTATCTGAACGACAAAAATGCTGAGGTAGTTAACCAAGGTGTCGAGTTCACGATCAACTCAATCAACGTTGATATGCCAAACTCTTTGCGTTGGAGCTCGAACTTGAACTTGACTTTCTTGCGCAACAAGGTGACCAACACCAATGGCCTAGGCCCAGATGCCTTCGGTGATAGCCCAGGTGATACCCGTGTTATCCAAGGACAGCCACTGGGTATCAGCTTCTTGGCGCAGTCTGCCGGGGTTGACCCTCAGACTGGTAAGGAAATGATCTATGTTGTTGATGCCAATGGCAACCGGACCGGAGCTGTTGTTGAGGCGAATGCCACCACAGTCCCAGAAAACCGCGTAGCAATAGGAAATCCGCAACCAACTGTATATGGTGGCTTTACTAACGAGCTGAGCTTCAAAGGCTTTGACCTTAGTTTCTTGTTCAGCTTTAGCCTTGGCAACACTGTCTATGACGATGGTGGCAAACGCCAAATCGGTGGCTTCAGCACAACCTGGAACCAACGTCGTGAAGTGTTGGAGCGCTGGCAAAAACCTGGGGATGTAACCTCTGTCCCTCGTTTGACCTCTAATACCTCTGCTGGTAACTGGAACAATATTGACCGTTTCTTGTATGATGGCTCGTTTGTCCGCCTCAAGAACATCACTTTAGGTTATACCATCCCACGCGAATGGTCTTCCAAAATGAAACTTGCTAGCTGCCGTGTGTTCGTCGGAGGTACAAACCTTTTGACCTTCACAAGGTTCCCAGGGTTTGACCCTGAAGTGTCACGGTATCAGTTCAGCGCAACAGATGGCAATATTGCCGCTAGTGCGCCCTACCTCGCAACTCCACAGATGATGACTTTCATCGGTGGTTTCAACATCGGATTCTAATCAACCCCATCCACCAAAAAAACAGCTATCAACATGAAAAAGATTCTGATCAATGGGTTGGTTATGGCGTCCTTAGCTCTTGGCTCGTGCCAGCAGTTTCTGGATATCCGCCAACCAGACGTAACACCTTATGACAAGGCCCTTAATGACGTTAACAACGTAGAGGCCTTGATGCGTACGACCTACAACGACCTCCAAGGATACAACAACTTTGTCCGGAGCAGTACCATGTTTGGGGACGAGGTTGATATCTCGCGCCAAAGCCAAGACCAGTTTGGGGCAGATTATATCACCCGCAACTTTGGTCGGTTCAACGGTATTGGGGAGGGTCTCTGGTCAGTTGGGTACTCTGGTATCTTTAGGTCCAACCAAATTATCAAGGCGACCCTTGCTAACGAGTATACCACATCGGCCCCAATTAGGTCACGTCTTTTGGGCGAAGCCTACTTCATCCGTGGCTACATGCACTTTGAGCTATGCCGCCAGTTTGCCCTGCCCTACAGTGCTGGCAAAACTAACCCAGGTGTCGTAATCAGGACGGTGGCCCCAGCCTTTGCAGACGAAGTGCAAGTAGTACCTCGTGCAACGCTTGAAGCTACATATGGACAGGCTATTGCTGACATTAAAGCTTCGCTAGACCTTTTGCCTGAAACACCGGCCAACGGACGCCTTGGCAAAGATGCTGCCCGTGCTGCTTTGGCCCGTATCTACTTCAACATGGTTGAGGACGGATCTTCTGCTAATTATCAGGAGGCTAAAACGTATTGTGACCAACTAGTGCAGTCGGGCAAATACAAAGTAACCTTGCCGATGAATACCTTCAGCTTTGATATTAGCCGTCGTGGTATCATCAAGGCCGATACTGGTATCATCTTTGAGCTTACCAACACCTTGAGCGATGATGCTGGTGGTAGCCTAGCTGGTGCCTTTTGGGGTAACACTGCTGACAACGTCTTCACACCTATCCTGACAGGTTCTGGTAGCCTTTTGTTAGCACTCCGCAATTTTGGTGGCCTGCGTTATGACACACTTGTGCTAAACCGCGATGGTGCCCGCCCCTACACCGCCAAATACGCTGGTGGTACAGGTATTCCGTTCAAGAACACTCCTGTTTTCCGTTATGCGGAGGTCTTGTTGACCCGTGCGGAGGCTAACCTCCAAGCAGGAGGAGACGTCCCTACATCGTTGGCAGACCTTAACGCAGTGCAAGCAGCTGCACGCGCACCACTGACCACTACTACTGACCGTGATCAGTTGCTTGATGCAATCAGGCTTGAGCGCCGAGTAGAGTTACATCTAGAAGGAGATCGTTATCACGAGTTGCGCCGCTTGAAGTCAACAAATATCCGCGGGGCGAGTTATAATGATAGTAAGTCGTTCTTCCAGATTCCGAACTCCGAACAAAGGGCCAACCCGACCATTGTGCTCAACTAAACTGAACGGGTACAATTACCCACAAATCAATCCACCAACCAGACTAACCACTAAATAGTCTATGTTACATTCAATCATCAAGGGTATGGTGTTCGTGGCAGTGCTTGCCATGGCCATCAGCTGCCGACCAAAAACGGACTTTCCGGAGGCTGGCGGCGACTATAACACACCCGACGCAGTTAAGGGCAACTGGAAACTGCAAAGTGTTATCCAGATCGACGAAGGTGCTGTGTCCAAGAACTTCCCTGATAAGGCAAAGTTCCTTGACCTGACGCCCATGTTTGCTGGCACAACTAATGTTCGGCTTGCCATCAATGGTGACTCTAGCTTTGTGTTGAGCAATCCTGACTCGTCTGCTGCTGTAATGCTACCTAGCGGAGCCAATATGCGCTGGCGCCTAGTTGACCCTACCAATTTGGCGGGTCAATTACCGATCAACCAAGCACGTTACCTCCAGATCTATCGTCGTGATAATGGCGTCGAGGTCGAAAGCTACAAAGTCAATTTTGGTGTGTCCTATCGTGTAGCTGCCAACAAACTAGCACTGCGCGTTTCGCGCAGGACATCTGATGGCACTCCGTACACCAGCTATGACTACAACTTCGTTCGTAACTAATCACTAAACCATCAACCCCCCCCTTCAAGAACCATGTTTAAGAAACTATTCGTGTGGGTGATCGCGATGGTGGCGACACTTGCCGTCCAGGCACAGTCGTTCACGGTGACACCTGCCAATGCAACAGCCGAAGATCAGATTACGATCACGATCGACGTAACTGGCTTCGCAACTTTTAATGGCGTTACGCCACTTTATCTATGGGCCTGGTCAAACCTTGGGGATGCCCCTAATGGTACCTGGAACAGTAGCAACGAGTCTGCTAAGATGACACAGGATCCGAACAACCCAAATATCTGGTCGTTCAAGATGATCCCGGCTCAGTACTATGGCAAACCAGCTGGTGGCTTTACCTTTATCGGCTTCCTGGTTAAGGGCAAGGATGGTACTGGCGACATCAAAACTGGTGATCAAACCAAACAGCTTGATCCGATTGCATTTAACGATGCTGCAGTCCGCCGTTTCCCGTCTAAGTTTACCGAGGACGACATCTTGACCGTGTTTTACGATAAGACGCTCGACAACAATACGACGATGAAGAACACCAATGACATCAGTGTCTTCACCCAGGTGCAGGTAACAGATGCTAACGGTGTCGTGAGCAACTGGACATATACTCCGTATGAGTGGCCCAACATTGCAACTGCAGGACCTGATAGCAAAGTTAAAATGGTACAGGTGTCTGACTCATTGTACCGTTGGACCATCATCCCGAAGAAGTTTTTTGCTGGGCTGCAACCAGGCGAAACTATTAGCAAAATCAAGGTACACGTTCGTAGTACTGCCACCCCAGACTTCAGCGGTGCCAATGGTCCTGCTGCTAGCAAAGGTGACGAGATCTACTCTACCGAGCCTAAGCGTCCGTAATTTGAGCTTATCCTTAATGTGTTTTAGGCACTAACGAGGTAACCTTCGTGTTACAAACATAATCCCAACTCAAAATAGCCCCTCGAGCTTTTGCCCGAGGGGCTATTTGGTTTTGGGCGTATAGGCACGGTCCTTATTGAGGCCTCAAGAGGGTGTTTTTAGTTTGGATGACGGATTGGCGAAGGTGGTTTTCGGCAATATTTTCGGTATTTTGTGATGGAAATCGTCAGGGACTTCGTGCTATACTGAATGTGCCATGTCTATTTTGTCACCTGACAATTATCATGTCATAAAGCATGGCCTCTGGCATTCTTTGTGGTCTGATTCCAAGTTCTGACCAGTCGTTAGTAGTTTCGATAGCATACCCAATAATCCGATCCTCAACCAGATGAAAATCCTACATACAGCAGACTGGCACCTTGGTGCAAAACTTGGCACTTATGACCGTCTGGAAGAGCAGACAGATGTCTTGGCTGAAATCGTCCGGATTGCAGACCAAGAACAGGTGGATCTGGTACTGATTGCTGGGGACTTGTTTGATACGTTCAACCCAGGTAGTGCAGCCGAGGATTTACTTTACCGTACGTTGGTATCCCTGACCAACCGAGGTCAACGGGCTGTAATAGCAATTGCTGGTAATCATGACTCGCCAGAAAAGATTGTTACGACTGTCCACATGGCGCGTAGCCTTGGAATCTTGCTTGTTGGCGCTCCTAATGTTGTTCCGGACCAGATCAATGTACCAGGCCACGTCCTTACCAAAAAGGTCGCAAATGGGTTTGTTGAGCTGGATTTTAAGGGGCTAAACCATCCCGTCCGGATCCTGACAACGCCTTATGCCAATGACAAACGCATGATGACCTATTTAGGCCGTGAGGGAGATGAGAATCAAATAACCATTGAGGACATCCTACGAGACCATTGGGCAGGTTTGGCAGGCGACCATTGTGACCAGCATGGCGTCAACCTATTGGTGGCGCACCAGTTCATGACTCGCAGAGGTGGGCAGCAGTATGCCGAGCCTGAGGGCGAACGTAAAGTTCTGCATGTTGGGGGTACTTTGGGTCTTCATACGGATATCATCCCTGAGGGCATTCAGTATGTTGCCCTTGGGCATTTGCATAACAAGATCGAGGTCCAGACTAGCCCAATGCCTGTTGTTTATAGCAGTAGTCCGCTGGCTTATAGTTTTAGTGAGGCTAGCCAAACCAAATATGTATCGATCATTGACGTGGAGCCCAGTACGCCTGCCGATGTTCGGTTTGTGCCGCTAAGTGCAGGTAAACGCTTAATGCGCCAAACCTTCTTGTCAGCGGCTGAGGCTGTAGAGTGGCTGACGGCAAACCAAGACTGCCTAGTGGAAGTCTCAATCAAAACCAAGGAAAGCCTAACTGCTGCTGAGGTCAGTTTGATCAAAAGAGCACACCCTGGTATCATTGGTCAGCCAATCCCGATTGCCGAAGATGAAGCTGATAGCAGCGACAACCACCTACGTCTAAACAGAATTTTGGCAGAAAGTGGGCTAGACATCAGTGCCCTCTTCCGTGACTATTACAAGTCAGTTAATCAGCAAGAGCCTAACCCAGAGCTCTTGGCCCTGTTTGACGAGCTTGTAGCCCAAGATGACGACCAAGCCTAGCTTTCGAAACAGACGCATTGCAACCATACTCATCCCACTAAAATCCGACCTTATATTACTAAGATATGCTACCTATTTCGCTCAGATTCAAAGGATTACATAGCTACAAACAAGCCGTTAGTATCGATTTTAGGACGCTAGTGGATGCCCAGCTTTTCGGTATTTTTGGTGCAACAGGTAGTGGCAAAAGCACCATCCTTGAGGCAATAACGCTGGCTCTATTCGGCGAAAGCGAAAGGCTAGGTTCAACCAATTTATCATCAATGGTGAACCTGTCGGCCACTGAGATGTGGATTGAATTTGAGTTTTGCCAACAAGGGGCTGATTATCTATTCGAGCTGAAGTACACCCGTGCCAAAGGAGATCTTGATCGAGCAGCGACGGTCTATCATCATAAAGCAGCCAAGAAGGTAAACGGGCAATGGCTTCCACTTTCGGACAAGGGGCGTGAAGTCAAGACGCTTGCCACTGATATTCTGGGTATCACAGCCGATAATTTCAGGCGGACCACAATTATCCCCCAAGGTAAGTTTCAGGAGTTTCTGACGCTGAAGGGTGCTGAGCGGGGTTCGATGATGGAGAATCTTTTTAAGCTTGAGCGGTTTAACCTATCGGACAAGGTCAAGGCCCTGCGTGACAAAACAGACCAGGAATATCAGTTTGTGATTGGTCAGCTGGCTTCGATTGGTGAGGCTGATGCTACGGTAATCAAGGGGCTAGAGCAGGACTTGAGCACCCAGAAACAACAGTTGGCGACCCAACAAGCCGCTTTGCATGATCGTGGTACAACCTTAGCTCAACAAGACAATCTCGAGCAGGTTGACCGTCGGCATAAGCAGACGCTATTGCAGTTTGAGCGGCTCACAGCCGAGCAAGCAAGTCGTGAGGCTGCCTTCCAAGAGGCAAGAAGGTATGCAAGGGCGGAGCAGGCTTTACGACCAATCCTGGATGACCTCCAACGGACGACATTGCACCAACACAAGTTGAGCCAAGATCGGGTCAATTTCGAGGCTGAGCTCAACCGCCTTGTGTTAGAAATCCAGACAAATGGGCAACAGCTAGCCGAAATATTACCGGCATACGAGTCTCGGGAGCAGCTAACTAAACAAGCTGAGGCCATCAAACAAGCGATCCAATGGCATCAGCTATCGGGTGCTGCGGCTATCGTCAGCAAGGAGATAACGAAGTATGAGGTTGCTATTGCGGATTTAATCAACCAAAAAAAGACGCTAGAAAGTTCCCTTGTCGCCCAGCAGGCGGACGCTGTGAGGCTCCAAAAGGCAGCGGATGGAGCGGCAGATTTGGTAGGCATTGGTGCTTGGTATCAGCGCGAAGATGACCTCAATAGGCAGATGACGGTCCTGCAAGCGGACTGGAATGCTATAGACCTAGAGGTAAGTGAAATCAACAAAGGAATCAAGGCGCTGAAAGTTAGTAGCCAGTTTGTAGTGGCGGGCATTGATCCTGCGGCCCCAAAATGGGAACAAGCCCATCAGCTGCTTAGCGAGCGGCTCGACGAACAAGATGCCTTGGTGCGCCAGTTGGCAGTCCAGCAGCAGCTTGCGGGCATGGCCCATACCCTTGAGGATGGCCAGCCCTGTCCTCTTTGTGGAGCCCTAGAACATCCCTTACCGTTGGCAGATAGTGACTTAGCGCAGGTTTACGAAGCTGCAAAAGCTGACCTCAACCTTGCCAAAAAGACGCTTCAGGCATTTGCCAGCCTCCAAACAGATTGGGAAAGGCGGCAGCATACCCTCGCAACCGCGGTAGCCAAATACAAACCGGTCAAAGAGCGTATTGCTGATATTCAGGCACAGAAAGATGCGCATCTTTCTGGTTTTGTTTGGCCGGGTTATCAAGCTGATGATCGTGCAGCTTTCAGTATTGCGCTGCACCAACTTGAGAAAGATAAACAGGCGCTCGCCCAGCTTAAGCTGGACCAAACAAGCACGGAGACTAATATTGCTCAGCTGCAGGCCAGGATGGAACATGGCCAAGTGGTACTTTCTGCCAAGAAACAGGAAGGTGCAGGTCAGCAAGCACAGCTGAATCTGCTGAGGTCCCAGATTGATGGCCTCGGGATGCAGAACTGGGAAAATGAGAAAATAGGATCATTGGATGCCAATGTGCAGCAGCTGACTGTCAAACGCCAAGACCTTGAGGCAAGCTACACCAAGCTAAACACCAAGGCCCAGCAGCTAGCCCTGCGTCAGAAAGCAACCGAAACAAGCCTGCAAGCTAACGGCAAACAAATGGCTGAGATCGGTACGGAGCTATCTAGGCTTCAGGTTCAGCTCACCAAAAACCTCAATGCGCAAGGCTTTTCGTCACAGTCGGAGGCAGAGGCTTTGTTAGGTCAGTTCATCAACTACGAGCACATTGACGCTGACTATCACGCCTTCAAAGACCGACTGGCTGAGACCCAGGGCCAAATGCTAGAGCTAGAAAGGCAATTGCAAGGCGCGCCATATGATGCTGAACAGCATAGCCTTCTGAGGCTTGCGGTTGCTGAGCTCAAGCAGGAAACCGATCGGCTAATGGCTGAGGTGGCAACAATCCAGGAAAGGCTCACGACGGCCAAATCCGTACTTGCTCGTCGTGCCGTTCTGGAAAGCAAAGCGCAAAGCCTTGGTCTCCGCCAGGATAACATCAAGCGGCTTGATATGCTTTTTCGGGGACGTGGATTTGTTAACTATATCAGTGGTATCTTCTTGCGAGACGTGGTCTATGCGGCCAATCAACGTTTTAAGGTCCTTACCCGTAACCAGCTGTCGCTCGAGATCGACGACAAAACTGATTTTTATGTAAGGGACCATCTGAATTGTGGCAAACAACGCCCCGTCCGGACCCTAAGTGGTGGCCAGACCTTCCAAGCGGCTCTTTGCCTTGCCTTGGCGCTCAGCGAGCTGATTGCCAATGGTGAGAATCAGTTCTTCTTCTTGGACGAAGGGTTCGGCACCCAAGACCGCGACGCCCTCAATGATGTGGTTGCAACCCTACATGACTTGCGCGATCAAGGCAAGGTAGTCGGTATCATCTCTCATATTGAGGAGCTGAAACAACTGCTTGACGTTAGCCTTGTTGTGATCAATGATCCTGAAAAAGGTAGCAATGTTAAGATCGTATAGATTTAGGTAAAGTTACTCAACTGGTCAAGATAAGTAAGGGGCCGCAAGGGATGCCTCAATAATATGATTATATTGAGGTCGAAAATCTACCTAAGGGTAATTTTTCGCCCCAGATAATCCTTGATTGCCAAGTCTTATTTCCAGTCCTATCAATCAGCCAAGCCTAACTAGTCTAACGATGTCACTCCCACAGCTGCAAACCAAAGAAGAAGTATTGCGTAATTTTCGTCGTATAGTCTCGCACAAGCAATACAGTACGAAGGATAAGATGCGTGCACTTAGGACTTGGGCGGAGCTTTGGTTACGTGGAATGGCTGGTAGATCTATCGGCAAAGGGACTGTATTAGAATTTATCAATGAGACGAAGTACAAGGGTGTTATAAAGGCTGAACATGCGGATTATCTACATCAATTCAGGAAACTTGCGAATAATGTTTCCCATGAGAATGCCAATATTTCCTACACTTCTTACCTTAGACATGTAGAGAACCTATCGAACATATTACAAGCCTATTATGGTCTTTCGGCAGATGAACTGCCAGACCCTACGATGGCAGAACGCGGGATCGATAACTTTGGTTTTCAGCAGGCAGGTTCGGGTCCCGATATGGCGGATCTACTAGGCAAGGCCTCAGATGTTATCGTGCGCGAGCTTGATTATGTGAAGGCATATATCATCAGCACCACCTTGGTGGCTCGTCAGCTTCATGTGGAGACAAGCGAGCCAATTAATGGCAGTACACTCCACACGGCTATGATTCAGCCGGCTTTTTTGGAGCTCAACAAATGGTTGGCGCAAGGGATGAATGTTTGTTTAGTGGAGGTTGAATACCGAGACGGGCTGCTATGGCCTGAGTTTGTGGTGTACGAACCAGACTATTTGATGGACGTAACCACAGTAGCCACTGCGTACGCAACAGGACATAAGCTACCGCCGCAAGTCCACCAGATCAAGCGATGGGAAGAGCCTCGTGGTGCTAACGGATATACGGTCTTGGGTCATTATGTCAATCAGTTGCTGGATAAAATGATTTCGGCAAAAGATGGTGACTTTGATCTCGAGGTCTTTAAACAAGATGAATATTTCGGGTTACATGGGCTGGATTTGGCCTATCTGAGCCAAGTTCCTGCCACGATGATCAAGGAGCCTAGTGTGGCTGAAATATTTGCCGTGCTGGACAGTCATGCGGCCAGGATCAGACAAGTGATAGCTGACGGTTTTTTGTCGGACATTAATAATCCTGTGATTCGGGAATCGGAGCCTCAGATTTTGCGCAAAAATGCGATGCTGGAGCCTACGTTCGTTTCGCCCATATTTGGGGTGCAGGGTAGGCTAGATTTGTTGCACGATCGTACTGACCAAAAGGTACCCGAAGCGGACAGGATCAATATCTATGATGTGGTCGAGCTCAAATCAGGCAGTTCGAAGGGCTTCAATACACCAATGAAGCCAGATCATTATGCTCAGGCTGTCCTCTATCACCTTATGCTGAAATCTGCTTACGGCATCAGGCAGACAGAGGGAAATGTCAAGCTTTTGTACTCGAATGAGCCAATGTCGATCAGGAAAGTCTGGTTTGGCCAACGCGAAGGGGAACCTAACCAGCTTCATCAGGTTATTGCGACGCGTAATAACTTGGTCTGGCTAGAACTGGAGCTGGCAAAAGCGGTCACTAACGAACAAGTCCTCGAGCTACTTGACCTCAAGGCCCTGAAAAACCCAGCGCTCGGGCTATCAAGATTCGATCAGCCGAAGATCCTGGACTTCGTAAATCGGTTTGAATCTTGCTCGCCCTTGGTCCAGAACTATATCCTATCCTGGATTAGGTTTGTGTTGGCGGAGCGTGCTGTTGGCAAAATCGGTAGCCCGGATGATGACCAACGTGGTGGTCTGGCTAACTTATGGCTCAAGGACAGGATCGAAAAAATTGCCCAGTCGGAGCTCTTGGAGCACTTGTCGATCCGCCAGGGAACGCTGATTGGCAATAAACTAGAGTTCAGCCGCGATCCTGCGAAGGAACGTGCTGCAGGCCTTGATGCAGGTGGGGCCCTGCGCACTGGATTGAGGAAAAATGATCGGGTGGTGTTGTACCCGATGCCGATCAGTACCGGGCGGCGGATGGACCCGATGAGTACGGTCCGGAACCAGATCGTAAAGGCTAACATAGATGATATAGACGAGGAGATGGTCAGATTGAGCTTTAATCATCCCTTCTTGTCTGACAAGTACCTTAAGAGCTCAGATTATTGGGCCATCGAAAAAGACGTGGTGGACAATGCGCTCGACCATTGGATCAACACGCTTTGTCACCTGCCATCACTAGGCAATACGCGGCTGGGCCTTTTGTTGGGTGAGAAGTCTCCAGCCACCTATCAGGCAGACTCGTGGCCTCAAAACGGCCCCGATGGAGCCACACTCAGCGACGAACAACAACGGCTTTTACGCTCTGCCGTCGCTAGCCCAGACTATTATCTGTTGATGGGCCCTCCGGGGACAGGCAAGACGCGCTTCATGCTCAAGAACTTGGCTTGGTATTATGGCCTTCATAAGCCTACCAACGTCCTGCTGATGGCTTACACCAACCGCGCCGTGGACGAAATCTGTGAACAATTAGTCGAGCTCCGTAAACACTATGGCGCCGACCATTTCAGCTTTATCAGGGTAGGGCATAACCTCGGCACAGGGCCGGAGTATAGGGAGTTTTTGCTTAGTAAACAGCTGGCTGGATGCCGTGGCGTCGAGGATGTCAAGGCCATCTTGGCTCGGACCAATGTCTTTGTAGGCACGGCCAGTAGTCTATATAGCCAGATTTCCTTGTTTGGTTTGAAGCAGTTTGATGTCCTGATCGTCGATGAAGCTAGCCAGATATTGGAGCCCTTTTTGTTAGGTTTCCTAAATAAGATTCGGAAGTTTATTTTGATCGGTGATCATAAACAGTTGCCAGCTGTGGTAGTACAATCTCCAGAGAAAACGAAGATACCTGCTTCTGGGGAACCGAATGCAAGTATGGAGTATGACCTGCATCAGATCGGGCTTACGGATATGCGCAATAGCTATTTTGAGCGGCTCTGGACAATGGCTGCTACCCAAAGCTGGGATCATGTGCGTGGGATGCTAACCAAACAGGGGCGTATGCACCAGGATATTGGCCAGTTCGTAAGTAGTCGGTTTTATGCTAATAAACTTACGATTGCAAAGTCCGAGCAAGAAGCACGACTTGAGCCTAGCTGGGATGTTCATGCTTTCAATCATGAACATGGCCAGACACCAGCGCCGCACTTACTAACGGACGAGCTATTATTGGCCTTGGCCACCAAACGATTGGTTTTTGTTAATGTGCCAACCCCTCAGGATGTGGTGTCTTACAGTAAAAGCAAGGAGGCCGAAGCCAATTTGGCAGCCCATTTGGTGGTACAGAAGGCCCTATCTATGTCTGAGAACAGGCAACACCCTGAGGCTTTTGATCCTGGGAAGGAGATCGGGGTTATCGCACCATTCCGGAACCAGGTGGCGATGATCGAACAAGAAATTGAGAATCTGGCAGGAGACTTATCTCTAAATCAGGACATGATCAGCCAATTGAAGAATGTGACGGTGGATACCGTGGAGCGATTTCAGGGATCCCAGCGGAAGACAATCATCCTGTCCTTCACGATCGTTCATGATCGGCAATTTGCGGCACTCAGCAGCTTTGACCAGTCTGGTAAGGTGGATCGCAAACTGAACGTAGCACTTAGCCGGGCACAAGACCAACTCGTAATGCTAGGAGATGCAGAAGTGCTAAGCAAAAATACCCTTTATGCTGATTTGCTGGAGCATATCAAACTTAACGGAGCCTGGGTTGACGGGACTAAGGCTATTCCTGTTTTGACAAACAGTCTATAGATTGCGGAGGTCCCAGCCCCTGCCAAGCAGCGTCAGGACTTTGCGCCAGATGCTGGGTTTGGCATCCCATGCGTTTTGATTGGCTAATAGCGTAGGGAAGTCATAGCGAGCGTTGAGAGCTTGGATCAGGTCTTGAGCACTATGGTCAAGCTGAGCTGCAAGTTGTTGTATTGCTAGGTCGATCAGCTGAGGGCGCAGAGCTTTGAGTTTCCAGTAGTGTAGGACAGAGGCCGTGGTGTCAATCACTTGATGCTGGCCCAATACATAGCTGAAGGCCAGCTGCTCCATGGTATGCTTGGGCCAAGTATGGTAGAGTTGGTCTGTCAGATGCAGGACTTTGGGCAGCAATACTTGTGCATCAGCAGTCGTCATACCTAATACACCAGCATTATACATTTGGGTGTCTAGGCCAATGGATTGTGCCTGCCCATCGATTGCCCAGGTTTTGCCATGCATATATTGGCCAATCTTACGATTAAGCCGTAGGGGTGAGTCGCGCAGGCTACCCTCGTTTGTATGGGTGAGGCGAACCTTTGGGCCAACGACGCCGAACAACCTATTGATGTCAGTCATGACCAAGGTGTCAGAATCAAGGTAAATCAGTTTACCATCAAATCGAGTGGCAGCATCTGCTAGGATACATATTTTGACACGGTGGACAAACTTGTCAGGCCCCGCCCAGTCTGCCAGCATTGTCGGGTTAAGCAGGATGTACGGGGTACCACCCAACCAACGGTATTGCCGGAACCAATCAGGTTGGTCGGTATAGATGACAAGCTGGGGAGGATCAGTAGTTTGTGCCAGCACAGAAGCCGCCGAGAACAACACTTCGGTCAGGATGGCTTGGTTGCCGTAGGCCTGGTAGATGAGGTAGTTGTTTGGGCTGGGCATTGAACAGGTGATAAGTCGATTATTTAGCCAAAACTAGCTATCTGTTTTGGGAATGGGGGTATTCATAAACGTGTTTTTTGCTTTGCAGGTCCATCGAGGTAATTGGCGCGTCATTTGTTAGCTGCCATTGGTTCAGCAGGAGTGCCTACTCATCAATCCATCTTAGACCTTAACTTGCAGCACCAAGCTCACGTCAGATAAAGAGTTGCAAATACAATATGCCTAACCTTACCCCAAATGCTGAACTAGAAACGATGGTATCGGAGGCAATGCGATTGGTGTCATCTACCTATACGTTGCCCAAAACACCCCACTTCTTAATCAGCCGGACGGATAACCTAGGGGACGTGATCTTGACCTTGCCCATGTGTGGCCTTATCAAGCAGATTTGGCCGGGGGCTCATATCGGTTTTGTGGGCAAACCTTATACCCAACCTATCCTAGAGGCTTGCCAATGGGTGGACCAGTTTTGGGATCGTGCGCAACTCGTGGATGGGGATCAAGCATGGCAGGCTGCCCAATATGATGTTGCCATATTTGTATTTCCAGATCGGGAGGTTGCTAAGGCAGTAAAGCAGAAAGAGGTCAAGTACCGTGTAGGCACCAGCCATCGTTGGTGGCATTGGCTGACCTGCAACATCAGACCTAATGTCGGGCGCAAACAATCTGACCTACATGAGGCGCAATTGAATGTGGCTTTGTTAGGGCCGTTCTTTAGCCAGCCTGTTTTGCCTTCAACCAGTTCTTTGGGCCTGCTTTTTGGCCTTGCACCGGTTGCTGGGGCCTTGTTTTCATTGCCAACTAAGTTGCCAGAACTACAATCTCGTTACGTGGTCCTGCATCCTAAGTCAGCAGGTAGCGCACGCGAGTGGCCCTTGACCGAATATGCTGCCTTGGCTCGTCGCTATGTCGCCAGTGGCTTGCAAGTGGTAGTTACAGGTACGGAAAAAGAAGGCACCAAAATGAGGTCTGAAGGGACGGATCTATTTGCCCAAACTGGGGTGCTGAATGCGACAGGGCGGCTGTCATTGGCTGAGCTTATTGCCTTACTTGCAAAAGCTGAACAAGTGGTGGCTTGCTCGACTGGGCCATTGCATATCGGGAGTGCTATGGGTGTACCAGTCGTTGGTATCTATCCACCGATTAGGCCGATGCACCCAGGTAGGTGGGCACCGATCGGGCCAAAGGCTAGGGTACTGGTGGCCGATAAATCTTGTGAAGATTGCCGAAAATCGCAAAATTGTGTTTGCATCCAGCAGATCAGGGTTCCGCAGGAGCTATTGCAACTCGGCCAATAGCTCTTTGATCACGGCATAGACACGCTGCAAACTGTCCTCGCTGATGCAGTAGGGCGGGATGATGTAGAGCACATTACCGAGGGGGCGCAACAAGACATTGCGATCGATACACCATTGGTAGAGGCGGTGGCGGGCTTCATTAAAATAACCAGTTTTGTCACTGGACTTCCACTCAAGGGCCAAGACGCAACCTAAGTGCCGCACATGGGCAATAGCGGGATGTGCCTGCAACGATTGCGTAAAACTGGCCAGACTAGCAGACAATTGCTGGCGTTGTGCGCTGCAATGATCGGCTTGCAGTAGGTCCAGGCTCGCTAGTGCGGCAGCACAGGAGATTGGGTTAGCTGTAAAGCTATGGCCATGAAAGAAGGTGGCCATGATATCCTCTTGCCTATAGGCCTGCTGGATATGGTCTTTGCAAGTGGTGACCCCCAATGGCAGAAATCCACCCGTAAGGCCCTTGCTGAGGCAGATTATATCTGGGCTAAGTTCGGGGGTGTTTTTGGTGAGGTGTTCGGAGGCGAAAAGTGGACCTGTGCGCCCAAAGCCCGTCATGATCTCATCCGCAATGGTGATGACTTGGTGTTGCTGGGCTAGCTCTAACAGTCTGGTCAACAAGGCTGCTTTGTAGAATCGCATGCCTGCGGAGCCCTGAACCAAAGGTTCGTAAATGAAGGCGGCTGGTTTGCTCTGGGCCAAGATCTTCTCCATCTGCTGGATGGTATGCTGGTCTGACCCGTCAAGCGGTGCCCAAATGTCGTCGGTAGGGGTGAGGTCAAGCTGCTGAACCTCGAACAAAAGAGGGGCAAAGGGGGCATTGAACGGATTTCGGTCAGCCACCGACATGGCCCCAAAGGTATCCCCATGGTAGGCTCCCGAAAGGGCAATGATGCTGGTGCGCGGAGTGCCGAGGTTGTGCCAGTATTGCAGGGCCATCTTGAGCGCTACCTCGACGGCGGTGCTACCATTGTCACTATAAAAAACCTTGCTGTGGGCACCCGGCAAGATGTCCAGTATACGCTGAGCCAAGGTAACGGCTGGCTGGTGGGTAAACCCCGCAAAAATCACATGTTCTAGGGTGCTTGCTTGCTTGCTGATGGCCTCGGCTATGGCTGGGTGGCCATGGCCATGTAGATTAACCCACCAGCTACTCACGGCATCGATCAGGACCCTACCGCCCGCAAGGTGCAAAAACTCACGCTCTGCCTTGACGACTTCTAGCTCCGTGCTCGCTCCCATTAAGGGAGTGAAGGGGTGCCAAACCGGGTAGTTGGGCTGGAGGCGGAGGTCAGTATGCGTATTTGTCATTGGTGGAGCTAAATGGGAGGGTAGGTTAGTGCTGGTCGCCAATGACACATTAAAAGGTTAGGACCTTCTGCTGGCCTGGCCCTAACTCCAAGATTTGGTAGGGGGCATTGTAATAGGTCGAGATCTTACCAGTCTGGATTTTCGGTAGGGCAGTCAGGAGGCGCAGTTTCATCTTGCTGCGGGTTGGGTTCCGGACGGTGACTTGCCACTTTTTGCCTTTGGTAGCAGTTGTGGCCAAGGTGTTGTCAAAGGCCCACAGTTGGCGTTTGGCAGGGTCGATCAGGAGGCCGGGTAGCTCGGTATAGCTTAGGGCTAGGCTGGCTTCGGCCCAAGTGGTTTGGTAGGTGATCTCGCCGATGCCCTCGAGCCAATCGGTCATGCTGACACGTTCGCACATGAAGCCGTCCTGCACTTTTTCGATTGGTTTGTCAGGATGGCCTAGGTATTGCGGCATGCCATGGGCGATATCTTGCAGCAGGTCAGCATAACGTGGGTCACCCGTTGCAAGGGTGAGTTTGAGCAAGGCCTGCCCACTGAAGGTGCAGATGCCGGGAGCGCCATGTTTGTTCTGGGTGTTGGCCAGCACTGCCCCAACGCTCTTGATGCCGGTACGGCCAAACAAGGATTTAGGTGGAAAGCTGTAGTTATAAGAACAGACCCAAGTCGCAAACTGTGCAGCAGCCTCCTTGGCCCAGTCGAGGTATTGGGCCTTGCCAGTCAGCTCATAGAGCGTCATGTAGCTTTCGATTAGGGCATAAGCAGACTCGGAGTCAGGGTTTTGGAGGGCATCTCCAGGTCCGCCAGTTGTGAGGCCTGTTTTGGTGCTGGTGCGATAGAGTAAGGCGGCTCCAGCCTCCGCTACTGATAGATAGGTGGTATCCTTATAGAATACAGAGGCAAGTGCCAAAGCAGCTGGTACGATAGCTGAACTGGTGGAGCCCCCAACCGTGACCTCCCCAGTGTTGGAGTCTACAAACTGGCCCCATTGCCCGTTTTTGCGCCATGTCTTGACAAAGGCATCAGCCACCCCACGGGTGCCTGCCACCCAGCTTGGCTTGAGGGGTTTGTTCCTGTCTTGCATGACTTGCAGGTGGCGCAGTACAAAGTAGAGCCCATCCCCTCCTTTGCGGACCAAGTGCCAGTTTTTGGATGTTGGTTTGCGCATGTCGCCCCCATGCCAGATGTTGCCTTTTTCGCCACTGTCGTAGAAATAGCCGCTTGGGCTAATGCCGTTCGGGAATAACCAGTCTAGGTTCTTGATCACCCGCTGAACTGAGCTATCTGCCCCAGCATAGAGGAGAGGTAGGGTAAGGATCATGCCACCCGTCCAGCCGATCTGCCAATCCATCAAGAAGCTTTCGCGTTTGCCGATGGCGTAATAGCCAAATTGTGGCACCCAGTTTAGGCTGTTATACTTCCGCTCTTGCACGGTGAAGGCAGCCGACATGGGCAATACCGTAGGCTGCTCTTGTGCAGGGTAGAGGGCCTTGCGGACGGACCAATAGTTGTCAAATAGGGTGTTAAGGGATGGGGCAGTTGCTACCACCAACCGAGCACGAATATGGACGGTATCCCCTTGGCTGAAGTCATGGCCTCGGTCATCACTCGGGAAGCGGCTGTCGGTGATGCGGTATTTATAGAGCTCGCGCACCACTGGGCTGGAGATGCCTAATAGTCCTTGTTTGCGGTCTCGGCTTTCCTCGACCTCCATACCATAGTCGCCCAGGTGGTTGCCTTGGTAGGTCATCAGCCAATAGTTTTGGCTGCGGTTAGGGCTATGCACCCCGATAACGGGTACGGACATACTGCCACTTCGATCATGCAGGCGGCTGGGGCCATTGCCGATGTCTAGCCTTGGTACGTCGCTGATGATGGCGGGTTTGTCAGGGCCGATGTCCTTTGGGTCCAGCAACTTGGGCGAGTAAGCGATGCGCCGCCAGTTGAATCGATTCCCGTTATAAGCAGCCCCTGGCATCAGGACATAATTGTCGGCTGACCAAGTGCCATCAATGACTTCGAGCGTGATATTGGTTTGTTTGCTGCTACCCTTGATCAGGACAGCAGATAGATCTAGGTCTGTGGCTGATACTTGGCTAGGTAACTGCTGGGCGACTGGCCGCTCGTTAAGCATCAAGCGCCAAGTAGCTCCGTTTAGTTCTAGGACAGCATCGTGGTCGTCAGGCAGGAAGACTGTTTTGCTAGCAACTACCCTATTGTAATGGCCATAGTCATATTGCCGCACCGTGGCTTTGATGACCAGCCCAGCCCGATCTGCCTGATTATTAATGGATAGCGTGTTGGCCGGATAGGGTATTTGGGTGGCCATTCCCTTGACTTGGCCGCTGCCCACGGATGACCCTAGTGTAATATCGGGAACCAAAGTAGCCCAGAGGGTAACAAAAAGGATCAATCGGATCGGGATCAGCACGTAGGGCATGGTTATTTTTTTTGCCATTTTTTGGTCCAGAAGGTGTCTAAAGCGCATGTCTTGGGTATGGAAAGGGTCCAAAAGACGAGATGGGAGCATCTGGACAGCAAGTTGCTACAAAAATGCAGGACAGCCGCACGTATGTAATATCTGGTAGGTAATTCGTTTTAGGGCTGTGTGACAATGCATCACCTTTGTATTGCCTACCTGAAGCAATCGGGGCCTAGCAAAGCAAGTGTACTTTTTTGCCGCTGCTATGGACCTAGTCGTCGAACATAAACCGTTATTAACGCTCATGAACCATGCAGACGAGAACACTCAAAGGCTATTCACCGTACTCACAAGTACGTATCCGGATGGCCGTGTTGACCAGTCTTTATGTGTTGGGTGCCTTAGTGGTACTCTTCGGCTAGGAAGGATTGCGACAGATTAGGTATCGGGCTATAAGGGGCTAAGGGGTTAGCCTGCCTGACAAAAATCAAAGCCCTTGGCGTGGGAACCAAGGGCTTTTTTTTGTGGTTTTTTTACAAGAATTGGGCTATTGATCAGTAGATTATGCGTCGCTGTTGGCCCAATTGACAAGGGCATCGTGATGCTTTTGGGCTACTTTTTCAAAATCACTTTTTGATAGAGTAATCGGTTCAACCTCGCTGTAATAGTCCTTAAGCCTTAGTGACTCATAGGGACCACTTCCGTTGTTTGAGGTGAAGTAGGCCTTATTGTCATTGAAATTCATGTCGCCATAGCCCGAGTTGCTCCTATCTGTTAATAGGGCTAGGTTGTAGATTGAATTTAATATAATTTCTACAACAAAAACTGCCACAACCCCTTCCGAGACTGTGGCAGTTATCTAATCAATAGTAATGTTATTTATTACTACCGCAATGCAATCTTACGGATGGCACGGTGGCCACCTTGTTGTAGGTGTAGCCAATAGATACCACGTGGTAAGTTGTCAAGGTCAAGTGTGGCTTCATTGCCTTTGACCTGATGTGTTTGGTGGGTGTGTCCCAATACGTCAAGAACGCTAAGGGTGGCAGCTTCGTTACCAACTGGGGTAAACTCCACGGCTACTTTGCTGGCTTGTTGTTTCCAGATCGGGACGATGGTTTTAAGGCCAGCCCCGATACCTACTGATAAGGTGCCTTCTATCCTGAGGTCATCGATGCGGTAGGTGCCACTCGCGACCAATGTGGTGCAAGTGAACTTAAGCGCAAGGCTGCTGGTACGGTTAAAGGCTTGTGGTAGGTCAAAAGAGGTAACGTCTCCCCAGTTGCTGTCAGCTGGGCGGTCCACAAAAGTGAGCGGTGTCCAGGGCCCAGCGGTGCCTGTCGCGGAAGCTGCAACTTCGATGAGTTGGGTGGTGACAAAATTACGGGTCCGTCTAGCTGCCCATCCGACTTGAATGTCGGTAAAGTTGCTAGCATCTACTGGGCGTGTGATGACTGAATAGGTACCGGCTGCTGGTGTACTAGTATCGCCAGCAACAAAATTGCGGATGATCAGGTGTGAATTGCCGCTATAAGGGGCAGGTGCGTTGTTGGTGTTGCTACTATCAACTCCCCAACCAGGTGTGCTGCCGACCCAACCACTTGGTAGGGTACGTTGGTTGCCGAACGTTTCGAAATAGATGTCGCTCTGCGCCTGCGCACCCATTGAGAGAGCCACAAAGCTAAGGCTTAAAGCGATTTTATGTAGTAGGGGTAATCTCATCTGCAGTGAAGGATGTTTAGGATAGGCGAAATAGGGGCGAAGGGAAAAATGTTCCCTTCCAGATGTTGCGGATTCCTAGCTATCGGTCATCAAGCAATCTGGATTTAGCCACCCAAAAATAAGTGATACGTTTTTGTATGCGCATCTATTACCAAATATTAGCGTTGTGTTAACATAGGTAACAATTAGGAAATATCAAATCTGGGACCAAAACGGCTCGAGGTGGTTGATGCAATCCACAAGAGTCCAAAGCGAGATGAAGCAAGTTAGGATCTATTACCTTTGCATAGGTTAGGCCTAATTGGCCAGCCAATACCACTATGACGACGACAACAACAAATGCAGGTTCTGCCTCTGTGACCAACACAGGAACCACCCTACCAACCTTATATTACGTCTATGATGCCCTGTGTGGCTGGTGCTTCGGCATGAGCCCGGGCATTGTGTCTTTGCGAGACAGTTGGCAAGGTCGGCTCAACGTCGAGGTGCTGAGCGGCAGCATGGTGCTAGGGGCCAGGATCGGCCCGGCAACGGACATGGCCAAATATATTCGTGGAGCTCATAAGCGGGTAGAGGAGATGGCTGGAGTCAAGTTTGGCACGGCATTTCTGGATGGCACACTATCCAATCCTGATGCAATCTTCAACAGCATTAAACCATCTCAGGCCCTGACAGCGGCCAAACAAATACGACAGGATGTTGCTGTCTCGATGGCGCATACTATCCAGCAGGCCATCTATGTCGAGGGGCAATTGCCAGATGTTTGGGCTACCTATGAGGTCATTGCTACCAAACTAGGCCTGAATGATGATGGGCAGTTCTTGGCTTTGGCCCAGTCCGATGCCATCGTGAAGGCCACCCAAGCTGAATTTGGACAGGTGCAGGCATGGGGCGTAACAGGTTTTCCGACCCTAGTGCTGGACTTTGAGGATAGGCTCTATTTGCTGAGCCAGGGGTTTTCGCCTGCCAAAAGCGTTTCAGAGCGCATTGAGCGGGTACTGAGTGGGCAGGTATGATGTGATTATCAGGACCTAAGTGCTGATTGAGAGGCGGATTATTGGTTTCATCGACGTATGTTGGCGTCCTAAAGGTAGCATGTGGCTTTGTTTGGGCTTCCCTATGGCGAAGCCTGCCAAAACGACCTATATTGCACTACTGGTCTGACTAGCATATCTAGGGCATGGTGTTTGACAAAGACGCCGCAGGTGCTAGAGTTGCGATGCCTTGTGCAGAGTACACTCCGCTACCAAGACATCCATTCCCTTTCCCTCACGACATAAACTTAACTTCCTTATGGCAGCCCGCCCAGAAGACAACAACCCACCACAAGGCCAACAACTAGACATCGAACTAAGCGAAGATGTCGCCGAAGGTATTTACTGCAACCTAGCCATGATTGGCCACAGCAATACCGAGTTCGTGATCGACTTCATCAGGCTGATGCCAGGTGTACCTAAGGCCAAAGTCAAATCCCGAATCGTGATTACACCAGAGCATGCCATGCGTTTGCTGGGTGCCCTCCGCGAGAATCTAGAGCGTTACGAAGAGTCCTTTGGCGACATCAAACAGCAACAAGAAGGCCTTACGTTACCGTTCGGCTTCGGTGGCCAGATAGGCCAAGCTTAGGCCATTGAGCCCATTGGGTACTTGCCTTCCCACTAGTTTTGGTGGCCATTTTTGCCAGAGCCACATAACAACAGCCTGCTAATAAATGTTTTAGCGGGCTTTTGTTTGTTATTTCGCTGAAGGCTCGTAATTTTGGCATGTTCTAAGGTCATAAATGACACTTGACTACGGTCAGGGAGTTAGTTGTGGCATCAGGATTTTGGTTTGACAGCAATGTCTCATCCGATATTTTTAGTTTGTTTCATAGTGGTTTATTTATGTTGCAAAAGCCGGATACTTTGTCCGGTTTTTTGTTTTTGGGGCCTTTAGATTAGGTCGTTTTATCTCCTATCTATCTTGATATTAGGTGTTTAGAAAGTGGGTCTTGTCACTAACCTACTTGAACAATAGGTACATGGCGCTGAACTGGAGGCTGTTGTTGAACATGCCAGTATATCCATAAAGGGGATTGTTGACTAAGCTCAGGTTGGAGGCATCCTCTACAGTGTTGAAGGGTAGCATGCTGTATGTCCAGCGGATACCAACGCCGAAACCATCAAACACAACATATTGAGCACCTAGGGATACACAGAGGTCATAGCTTTTGAACTCAGAACGGCGGTTTTCGGGGCCCAAGTTGGTTCCGTTATCGACGGAGGCCGATAGCAACACGTTGGGGCTGATGCCGCCCTGTAGGGTGAGGTCTTCGCGCAGGTTGTAGTTGAGCATGATCGGGAGCTCGACATAATTGAGCCTGATTTCTTGGATGACACCGAAGCGCAGCTGCTCTTGTTCGCTGCTTCGGCTACCTTTCATCGAGAATAATAGTTGCGGCTCGATGCCCCATTCCTCACTAAGCGGAAAGGCGGCTCCGATCCCACCAAAGAACCCTGGTTGGTTGAAGCCCACAAGTTTGTCGCCCTCTATTTGGTTGGCAGATATGCCTGCAATAACCTTGCCCACAAAGCGCTGTGCAGATGCCGGATTGCTCCAGAAAGAAGCTAGGCAGCAAAGAGCAAGTGTACAGACTAGTAGTTGCAACCGATGCTTCGTTTTAGATGCTGCAGGTTTATGCTGTCTTGTTGTCATGTTGAGAAAATTGTTTTTAGTGGATGCGCTTGCCCTTAGAAGCTACAAGCTAGTTTAGGTTGGTCTGTGGCCGTAGTTGGTTTACTAGTCCTGACAGGGCCTTAAGCCCGATCTATGTCGGTTGATAGTCGGGCAGGTGAGTTAGCGCTGATAAACCTCAGTATTTACAAAACAATAGCAAAGCAGAAGCCATATGTTGCTCGTTGCCATGGTCTGGATGGCAAATTACGAAATTGTGGCACTCATGTTGTGGCTTTGCTTGTAGCTATTACAACCACACACCACCAAAAGTAGCCTTATGGTGCCACTGGCCTACCGTTAGTCAGTTTTCGTTGTTAGGCTAGTTTCTACTAGGATGTATCTTTGTATCAAGAACGGAAAAATTAGGGCCATAAACCATCAATTTGGTGAAGGAGGCCTGAGTTCCTGACCGTTTTTGCACTCACCGTTATCAGCGTTTTTGCGCCATCATGACAACTCAACTCTCCAGTAAAAAGTCCGTATTTAGCCTTGGCCGTCTCCTGACCTGGACCATGGCAATTTTTGTATCTCTGTCCCTAAGCTCTTGCGGCTATAACGGGATGGTTGCCAAACAAGAGGCTGCAGACAAGTCTTGGTCTGATGTTCAGAACCAGTACAAACGTCGGTCGGACCTGATTGGTAACATGGTTGCAACTGTTAAGGGCGAGGCCAACTTCGAGCAGCAAACGCTAACGGCTGTTATCGAGGCCCGTGCCAACGCTACCCGTATGACAGTCGATGCCAAAGACTTGACGCCCGAAAAACTCCAGCAGTTTCAAGGTGCGCAGTCTGGCCTTAGTGCTGCACTAGGCCGGCTTTTGGTCGTTTCCGAAAACTACCCGAATCTCAAGGCCAACCAAGCTTTTCAGGATCTACGTGCTGAGCTTGTAGGTACCGAAAACAGGATTGCCGTAGCCCGCCGGACCTTCAACGAGGCAGTGCAGGACTACAACACTACGATCAGGCAGTTTCCGAACAACATGACCGCCGGCTGGTTTGACTTCAACAAGAAGGCCTATTTCGAGACCGAACCAGCAGCTGCTGATGCTCCTAACGTGGACCAGATGCTGAATGGTGATAAAAAGTAGGTTGGTTGGGCCAATGGCATTGATTACGTGCCATTCTTAGGCCAAACGGTCATCAAAATATCACAGGCATAATGCCAAATAGTTGGCCATAAACCGCTATTATTGACCTGATCTTGAGGGCCTGAAAAGACCTCCTTACTTTTGATCTCCCAAACCTTAATAGGAAAGTCATGACGACGGTATCGCCCCAAAACTACTTCAGCGAAGCACAGCAAGCGGCTATCATGGCAGCAATTGCGGAGGCAGAAAAAGAAACGAGCGGAGAGATCCGGCTACATGTCGAGAACAAGTGCGAAGGCCATGTGCTAGACCGTGCTGCTCATTTGTTTGCCGAACTCGAGATGCATAAAACCAAACTCCGGAATGGGGTACTTTTCTATCTGGCAATTGCGGACCATCGCTTTGCAGTCATAGGCGATGCGGGGATCAATGCGGCGGTGCCAGCCAACTTTTGGGACGACATCAAGATCAAAATGCAGGGTAAGTTCCGGAGCGGAAATTTCATTGATGGGCTCACCGAAGGCATCCTGATGGCGGGTAACCAACTTAAGGAGCGGTTCCCGTTTTCAGATGCTGATGAAAACGAACTGCCAGATCGGATTTCGTTTGGTGTCTAGTAGTAATCATCGCACACATACCGCCACAGTGTCTCAGATCTGCCTGAGACCACCTGAGACAATATCTAATCTACACTATTTTTCCTTTGTCGCCCGGCAACCTGCTCATGGGATACCAGAATCGTGCCCGGACCACCTTTGGCGGGCATCCTAACCTAAGCCACTTGGCACACCTATCAGGCCTCTTTCGGTATCTTTTGCTTCGGCTGACGCTTATGACAGGGGTTGTGTTAGCGGTTGGCCTAGGCTGTCCGTCAGCATGGGCCCAAACGGACAAAGGAATTCCTGATGCGCCACAACCCCAACGGTTGGTCAACGATATGGCTGGGCTGTTGTCACCAGATGAAGTAGCCACCCTAGAGCAAAAACTAGTTACTTTCTTCGACAGCACAAGCAACCAAGTATCGGTAGTCACTGTCCAGACCCTTGGTGACTATGAGGTAGCAGACTTTGCACAACGCCTTGGCCAGAAGTGGGGCATTGGCCGCAAGGACCGCAATAATGGTGTCCTGATTCTGATCTCGGTTGATGAGCGTAAGATGACCATCCAGACAGGATTTGGGCTCGAGGCAGTGCTCCCAGATCATATATGTGCGAGAATCATAAGGGGAGTCTTGTCGCCTGCCTTCAAACGTAAGGCCTACTATCAAGGTCTCGATGAGGCAACCAGCGAGATTATGGCCCGTGCCAGAGGCGAGTATAACGAACCAACCCCACGTAAGTCAAAACGTGGTGGCAAGGGCATCTGGACGATTTTGATAATCTTTTTGGGAGTCTTGGTCTATATCATCTACCGGGCGTCGAAAGGTGGTGGTGGCCGCGGTGGCAATGGTAGCTTTGACGACTTTAGCCGAGGCATGGGGCCGTTCTTGCTCGGTACTGCCCTCGGAAGCCTAGGTGGTGGACGTCGTGGTGGCGGCGGCTTTGGTGGTTTTGGCGGTGGAAGTGGCGGCGGCGGTTTCGGCGGCTTTGGCGGTGGTAGTTTTGGTGGCGGTGGTGCTAGTGGTGACTGGTAAGTCCGTATCTTTGAGTCAATTTATGGTCCTTTTTGGCTAAGTCTGAATCCTGTGTATATGTCTAGTTGTTGTCCATCTCGAGTTCGTCATTTCCATGCCAATGACAGATCTGCCAATAGGCTCAACTTCAGACCAATGACCCAACTGATTATTTCTGGTAGCACTAGGTCCATTTTTCGGCTATTTTTAACCATTGTCGGATTCAGTTTATTGGTTTCCCAAGTAACAGCGCATCCATCAAAGGACAAAGTTCAAACCCTAACGGTACGATCTAGTCAGCCTAAAGAGAATCCGTTAGAGACGCTCTACGTCGAGGCCCAAGCTGGCCATTGGCCTTTTGTGGAAGGATTGGCTAAGGGCATTGCGGCCCCGATTGGCAAACAGAATAATTATAGCCCGTATGCCGAGTGGTACCTAGGCTTGGCGCATCACCATAGGGCACAGCCAGAAGATGCCTATATGTGGTTCTGGCAGGCTTATCAGAACGCTAAGGATAAGGAAAATAAAGCCGAGCTTAGCCTTTGGTGTGCACAGTCTGCCCTAAGTTCTGGGATGTATGCCAAGGCCTATGCCTATCAGGCAGGAAACACAAATGCAGAGCTTAGCAAATGGGCTAGTACTGTACGTGCTGATCTGGTCCGGATCGCCACGATAGATACACTTCTCGGTATCAGGTCCCTGTACCCAGACGATCGTGTTTTTGCCAAGATGGTTGTCAAACGCTTGCTCTTGCCCCGTAACAAAGCGCTGTATGACCAGCAAGCCCAGCAGCTCATCAGCCAATACCAATTCTCTGACCTTGGTGATGCCCCTGCCGAAGCTGGCGAAATCCAGGTAGTGGTTTTATTGCCTTTAGGGATCAATAAAAATGACGTTCGGCAGACCCCTCGGCCTAATCAGCCATGGCTTGATTTGTACGAAGGGCTTGCCCTTGCTAACTGTCATCTTGCAGATAGTGGTGTGAAACTTAATCTGCACATTTATGATGTTAAAAAGGCGTTTGGTTGGCAGGACTATTTGCTGACAATGAATGAGTTTGAAGGGGCAGATCTGATCATTGGCCCAGTCATCAAACAAGGGAGTGCCGAGATGGCCGTCTATGCCCAGCAGCATAAAATACTGATGCTGAATCCGATCACCAACAAGGTGCATTGGTCTAAGGATAATCCCTATGCTTGGCTATCCGAGCCTGATGCCAACCAAGTCGGGACACTACTTGCGGCCCAGGCTGCCCAGATATTGCCTACAAAAAAGGTGGCCATTATTTACGGTCCAACACTAGAGGACTCGACAATGGCAGCGGGCTATAAGGAAGTGATGGAAGGTATCGGCGCTAAGATTGTGTTGAACCACAAGGTTGGTAAAAATTCGGCTGCCAATCTGCCTAAGTTTCTGCTACAGAGTAAGATCGACTCCACTGGTCACATTTTTGCTCCCAATGACGAAGAGATCGTAAAAGTTCAGCTGCCTAGCTCCATGTCCATCCTCAAGATTAAGGCACCTGTCCTGACTTATGGTGAGTGGCTCAATGCGCCCAATGCCAACCTCCAGATGTACGAAAGGCTAAAGTACTATATGGTAGAGCCACACCTATTGTCCTCTATCAACCCTGCTGTAACTGCCTTCAACAGGGCCTACGCCAAAAAGACCTATATCTGGCCCAGTACTATCGCTGGGCAAGGATACGAGGCCCTGATGTACTTCGGGCTCAATACTGGGCTTAGGACTATCGCACCTACGGACTTTAGTAGCATGTCCCAAACTGGCGTTTTAGGTGGATGTTTCAACTATAGCAAGGGCAACGCCAATAGCTGTATCCCTATCTATCGCATAAAGGATCTAGTCCTGGAACGAGTTGATCGATAGGATTAAACAGAGCCTGCCTTTAATACAATTGACAATACCGGATTGGGTAAACGCACTAACTTTTCTTGAGTGCCGCAGCGTAAACCTCAAGGCAGCGTTTGCGTGCTTCCTCGTGGATGACGATGGGACGTGGATAGCGAAAAGGATCCTGAAACTCGGGTACCCAGCGGCGGATGTAGCGCAGGTCTTTGTCGAACTTTTCAGTCTGGAGCGTGGGGTTGAAGACGCGGAAGTATGGTGCAGCATCACAACCACTGCCAGCCGCCCACTGCCAGCCGCCATTGTTAGATCCTAGGTCAAAGTCCAGTAGTTTTTTGGCAAAGTAGGCCTCACCCCAGCGCCAGTCGATCAGCAGGTGTTTACACAAGAAACTGGCGACGATCATCCTGACGCGATTGTGCATAAAGCCGGTAGTGTTGAGCTCGCGCATGCCAGCATCGACAATGGGATAGCCCGTTTGTCCTTCGGTCCAGGCCCTGAATTCCGCCTCGTTATTGCGCCACTTGATCAGGTCATAATCGGCTTTAAAGGCCTTGCCCTCGCCCACCCGAGGGAAGTGGTGCAGGATGTTGAAATAGAAATCACGCCAAGCGAGCTCGTTAAGGAACGTATCACTATTGGCTTGAGCCAACTTAGCCAACTGACGGATGCTGATGGTGCCAAAGCGGAGGTGTACTCCTAGCCGTGAGGTAGCGGGTAAGGAGGGGAAATTGCGTTTATCGGCGTAGGCTTGCAATAACTCGGTATGCACCGTTGGTGGTGGTAGTTCGATTGTAGTGCAGGCAAAACCCATTGATGCTAGGGTTGGGAGCGGCAATGGGTCTTGTTGATGCAGTAGCCCAAAATACTTTTCTGTCGGGTACGGCTTGAGCATGTAGGGCGTCAACTTATCGCGCCATTTGCGGCTGTATGGGGTGAAGACGGTGTAGGGCGTACCAGTGTTGCTCAATACTTCGTTTTGCTCGAGCAGAGTTTGGTCCTTGTAGCTGAACCATGCTGCGTTACGGCTAGCCCAGTTTTCCTCTTGTGTGGCGTCCCGTTGTAAAGAATAGGGCTCATAGTCTCGGTTGACGAATACTGCCTTAACATCATACCGCCGGTGCCAGTGGTTTTGGGCGTCTTCCACAGTGCCGTAAAAGACATCTAGCGTTGCTCCTTGGCCCAACAGTTGGGCCTGAATGGCTGTTAAGGCATTATGGATGAAGGTTACTCGCGCATCGGTTTTGTCGTCCAGCAGGTCAAGGATTGCCCTATCAAACACAAAGGCTAACTGTACTTTTAGGCTATGTTGCTTTGCATATCGTTGGGCATAATACAGCGCTGCTTGGTCGGTTAGCCGCAGGTCCCGGCGGAGCCAGACAATTACAACTTGGGCCTTAGATAGTGTAGCGGTAGCAGGATGAGGGGACGTGGTGGTCATGATTTGGGTAACAAGGCCTTGGGGCGGATTGTTTGCCTAGTCACTGGGCTTAGCAAGCTTGTATGGCTATCAGCTCAGGATAGTATTTGGCCTGTAACTAGGCTCCTTGACCGATGATTTGACCTTATCTTGCGCATGGTTGTCCTATTGGACTCCTTTACTCCCCATTCAATCCACCAAGACCCCTACCTATATATATGTACCAACAACTAACCTACGTCCTGCACCCAGAGATCACTGGTTTGCTGACGATCACACTCAACCGACCAGAGTCCTACAATGCCATTAACCAACAGATCAGCCAAGAGCTGATTGATGCCTTAAAACAAGCTGCCAAGGATCCAGCTGTTCGGGTGGTTGTCCTTACAGGGGCTGGCAAGGCCTTTTGCAGTGGTCAGGATCTGAAGGAGGTGCGCGAAAATACTGCTTCAGGGGCCAAACGCTCTTTGGCTGATAGCCTGCACTCGCGGTATAACCCCATCATCCGGGCCATGCGTTCGATGCCTAAGCCCATCATCGGGCAAATCAATGGGGTAGCTGCTGGGGCTGGGGCTAGCTTAGCCTTGGCATGTGATATGATCATTGCAGCAGACCACGCCACCTTTATCGAGATCTTTATCAACATTGGTCTGGTGCCCGACAGTGGTAGCTCCTACTTCTTGCCTAGGATCATCGGTCAGGCGCGTGCGTTTGAGCTTTGTACTTTGGGGTCGAAGGTATCTGCAGCGGAGGCCTTGACAATGGGGCTGATCAACCGATGTGTTCCAGCAGACAAATTAGAGGAAACCACCCTAGCTATGGCTACCCAATATGCACAGTCCCCAACGATGGCAATAGGGCTCATCAAGCGGATGCTTAATAAGGCAGCCACCAATGACCTCGATCAGCAGCTGGACTATGAGGCGTATTGCCAAGAGATTGCTGGCCGAAGTGAGGACTATGCGGAAGGTGTTGCATCCTTCATCGAGAAGCGCAAACCTGTTTTCAAAGGAAAATAGGCCACAAAAGCTCAGATAACTGACAATGTAAGATCCTGACCAGTAATGGTCAGGATTTTTTATGCCTTAGTGGGTCAAGGTGTAAACCAGATTCAGGATACGAGGAGCAAGTTCTGACTAAAATCGGATGTTAGTTTGATGTAAGTTTTAGTTAAAAAAGTTAAGTTATGTGGTTTAATGTCTAGGTTTATGGCTCTATAGCCACACGCTATAGGTGAACATAATCTGGCCTTATCTAAGCAATTGTGTTAATAATTTATCGTAAGTATCTGATATTAAGTTGATTGAATTTTAATATATGTTTTGCCTCCTCAAGCGCGAATTCCAGCCAATAAATACCTTAAAATACGTAAAAAGAAAATTTTACCGCCTAAAATGTGGATATACGAGATATAATGTCTCCATAATGGCGGTTTATGTGTATAAAATTTGGCAAATACCGCTATTTGACTCACTTTGTGAATGCTGAAAAACTTGCCTGTGTAATATTTTTGCTAAAATAATTGCAGAATAAATTCTTTGCCTCATCTTTGTGTCGTCAAACGGCCACAACAACCCCAGGTTAAATGACATCACATTAAGGAGAGACCCCTCAGACTCTTGATGTAAGTATTTCCCACAAATCTTAGTACAAGTACATGAATACCTTCACACTTCGCATTTTCTTTACAGTTCTCTTCTCGTTGCTCGGGTCGCTTGCCTTTGGCGCTGCGACTTATGCCGAGAACTTCACGGCCTATGCCAACCGGGACGAGTCTTTCAAGTTCGGATATCTATACCAGCAAGCGGTTATTGTTTCTACAGGTGGCATCACAGGCAAGACCGTTCGTGTTGGTCCACTCTCAAATCCTGCTAGCCCTGCCATTTTCCAGACTGGCTGGATCAAACTGACTGGCAACAATACCATCTCGTTCGATCACAAGGTCAATGGTATGTCTTCAAGCCCAATCCTGAATGTTACCTTGGTTGACATCAATAGTGCAGTATCAACCTTGACAGGTGGTACAATTGCCTACACCAATGCTAACGTAAGGAATACCACCTTGAGCCTTGGAACTAGCCGCATTGGTTGGTACAAAATCAGGTTTGCCTTCTCTGGCACCGGAGGAAGTACCATCGCGTTACTAGACAACATTACAAGCAATATCAATGCTGCCTCGGTGACCAGCAGCAGTACCAAGCTGGCTGACCTTGGCATTACCACCTCATTGGACAAAGCCACCTATACAGTAGGTCAGACAGCTATCATGACCATCAATGTGGTTAGTGCTGGCCCAGACGTTGCCGAGTCAGCCAAGATGGCGCTAAACGTGCCATCTGGAATGACCGTGGAAAATGTCGCTTTCAATAACGTTTCTGGCTCGTATGATGCCCTCAATAAGGTCATCACTTTCAACAACATCAATAACGGGGTCTCTGGTACAGTGACCGTATCTGCGAAAGCTGTAACAGCCGGAAACTTCAACTTCGGTGCAGCTACCTCTGGTTTCCCCTTTATGACGGATCAGACGGACGCTAACAATAGCAGTAATAATTCCACAAAGATCGAAAATGTCGTTTTGCCGGTAGAGTTTGCCCATTTCAGCGCAACCAATGCCAAAGAAGGTGTAAACCTGACCTGGAAAACGGCCATGGAAAAAAATGCTGCCCAGTTCAACGTTATGTTCAGTAAGGATGGCAAGTCGTTTAGCCTTGTTGGTACGGTACCTGCCGTCGGCAACTCGACCACATTGCAGGTTTATAGCTTTATCCATGCAGAGAAGATCAGTGCCGAAGGTTACTACCAGATCGTTGAGGTTGACTTTGACGGTAGCAAAACATATAGCCCAAAGATTGTGGTGACCCCAAGTGCAGCCTTTACCACTAGTAATGTGTTAGTTACTGCCTATCCGAACCCAACGCAGGCTGTAATTAACTTGACGATCGAGGGGGAACAACTTTCTGGTAGCCTTATGTTGTACAGCTCTAGCGGAGTGGCTCAGACAGTAACCTTTGACGATCTAGGCATTAAAAACTACCGGGCCGACCTAAGTCACCTGCCAACTGGTGCTTATTATCTGGTGGTACCTGGTTCTAGGGCCGTTAAGGTTATCAAAAATTAAAAAAAATTCAAACGGAGAGCATTTTATTTAACAAACTGAAGGCTACCCTAACAAAGATACTGATTCGCCCAAGCATGGGCGCTCGATAAGTGGAGTAAGGACAGATTGGGTATAAGAAATAGGTATATTTTTTTCGATGAATCTGACTTGCCTTTTGCGTTTTTCGTTTACCTTTGTAGCCTGACATCAGTCAAAAGACATTGGCAAAAGCAGCATAAACGCGCTGCCTAGCTGCAAGACCAATAGATTGGGTTTTAGAAATCGGCAGGCTATCTTTTTTGAGGATGGCTTGCTTTTTTGCTTTTAGGCGTTTGCCGAAATTAACTTGCTTGGAAAGTTCGTCAATCAATGGCTCGAGAAGGGCATTAATTTGCTTCTCAGGGTCGATTTTGGGCGGTCAAGGTGGCAAATGGGTACAAATGACCGAAATAACCATAAATGACCACGATTGTTTGAGTTAGCACCAACCGCTTCATTTATCAGGGCCCTAGTTGGCTAGAAATTAAGGCAGACTGTATCATAATCACTACTTAGCTGCGTATTACCCCTGATGTCGGTAGCTTGTTGCAAAGAGGCTTATCGGTAAGCCAATCAACTTGTGGCTTAGGGCTATCCTTGACAGGTTGTACAAAGTGATAATTCTAGTGCTTTATTTGCCATTTTGCTATCAAATTAAACCAGTCCATATAAGTCAGAAGTGACTAAGCTTCTTCTTTCGGTCCGAGCTCCGCATCCTCAGCAATAAAGTCCTTGGGTTGGGGCAGCTCAGTCATGTCCTTGATGCCGAAGTAGTCCATAAATTTTTTGCCGCTGCCATACAACATGGGCCTGCCTGGTCCGTCGCTTTTGCCACGGATTGCAATCAACTCACGCTCAAGTAATCGTTGGATGGCATAGTCGCTATTGACACCGCGAATGGCTTCGATTTGTGATTTGGTGATCGGCTGTTTGTAGGCGATAATGCTAAGGGTCTCGAGAGCGGAAGTGCTCAGGCGTTTTTTGCTTTTGTGTTTTAGTAAGATGGATATACTTGGCTGGTAAGCTGCCTTGGTCAAGAACTGATATCCGCCATTGATGGCCACGATCCTGAACACAAAATCGTCAGACTCATACTTGGTCTTAAGCTCCTCTAAAGCGGTCAGGACATCCTCTTGGGCAAGCTCGGCATCAAACATTTCGCTTAAGCATCGGCCAAGATCCAGAGCCGTAACGGGCTCCTCTGCACAGAAGATAAGCGCTTCTAGATGATTGTGTAAAAAGTCCATGATTATTGTATTGGTAATTTTTCTGGCCCAGTTGGGTTACAAACTTACGCCCAAGGATATAAAGACTCAGTGAGACCACCTAAAAATGTTGGCTTGCGGTTTGGTCCTTCCGGATTGGTGCCGTATAATGTAGCATTGCTTTGTGGTTAGAAACTAATCCAACTATTGACGATTAACTAGTCGAACATCATGAAAAACCCATCTCACCTCCTGACCTCGGGTCCGAAGTCGCAAAGTCATCAGCTAGCACTAGACCTACAAACAACCACTGCTGGCCACGCGCCAGCCTTTCTGCAGCACATCCAGATCGAACCCAACAGTGTGATGGGCAGGTTTGGTAAACCTTGGTCTGTAAACTGGGCAATGGCTGTAAGCTGCCTGCAACAGCTCAGCTTCGTGGCTAGGCAAGAGGGCCTAGCTGTTCATTCTTTCAGGTTTCGGCCTGTTGTTGGTATGACAGTGCTCGAAGCGCCTGTATTTACGGGCACACTCGACCATAGTACTCAGCTTGACACTTTGCTGGTGGCTGCCATCAAACCCGTCTGGCGACTTGCTGCCGAAACTGCCCCTGAGGTGATGGAGTGGCAGCTGGAGTTTGATTTGGTTTCGCTTAGGGTGCAAGCTGCTGAGTGGGGTCTGGCAGAAGATCAGACTCCGGAAGATGCGGATTATGCGCCTGACCTTTTGGCGCTCGATAGGCATATAGATTTTTTGTGGCAAAAATATGGCTACGACACTGTAGGGATGTTGGCTGCGCTTCCTCAGGTTGATCCTTTTAGGCTGGCTTCGTAACAGGGCATCTGGTTTGGTAGTTATTTAGTCAACAAAGGCATTGTGGCTCAGTCTTTGGTTGCTTGTCGACCTATGTGATCTTGTTTCACGCCTTAGTTTTCGCTGTTTCGCCCTGCCTTTTATGTCCGCTCATAACCAGCCACCCAACCAGTTGCCTTCTGACAATGACAATCAATGGCCAATTTGGTTGCCCTTGTTTCCGCTTGGGCTAGTTGCCTATCCTGGCCAACCACTAAATCTACATGTTTTTGAGCCTCGGTATCGGGAGTTAGTGGCCGACCTAGGCGTGGGTGGCTGTTTTGGCATTTCACCTTTTCTGGATGGGCAAGTGATGAGCTTTGGCACCGTTGTTCGTATCATCGAGATCACTGATAAGGCAGAGGATGGCAAGTGTAATATCCGCACGCTAGGCGTCAGTACTTACAGAACGGATATGTGCGAAAATCCTTGGTCGGACAAGCTCTACGCTGCAGCAAGGGTTAGCCATCAGGAAGATAATAGCAATGGCTCACCCGTCCTTGAGCAGACTACCTTGCATTTGCGTGATCAGCTTTTTGCCTTGTTAGGAGTGATCCCGCCAGAGGTGGTAGTGCTACCGGGCAGCTACCTGAGCTATGCGACTGCAGGTAAACTAGGCCTTTCTGTCCAGCAGGAAGCCATTTTGCTGATGACGGAGACTGAAAATCTACGGCTTGCCTTCTTGATCGCCCACCTAGAACATATCCTGCCGGTGTTAGAACAAACAGAGCGTACCAAAGTATTGGTCCAGAGCAATGGACATTTTAAGGAACTGGGGCCCCTTGGTTTCTAGTCGGTCTGATTGCTGGTGCAAGGCAAAGATTATTTTTTTGTTTAGATATCTGTCATTGCTCCAAACCTACTTTCTTTATCCCACTAGCAGAGGATTGACGAACTAACGAGTCAATTGCTAGCATTGATCTGGTGGTAGGTGATTTGATATGGAGGCACAAATACTGGCTTTGGGGATTGTTTTTATCCCTAGCTGTCGGCCTGTGCCATTCGTCTTGTTATGGTCAAGTTGCCACCCAACCGACTTCCCCGCTCCCCGGCCAACCGACCTCTACCTTGATGCAAACGCTTTTGGAGCGGCAATTGCCCATCTATCAGGGAATCGAAAATCCTGACCCTGCTGCCATTGATGCGTTGCTGAGTAAATACCAAACGCGGATTGATATTAATGAAGCGACGGAGGCCGATTTGTTATGGTTGGGTGTACCTGATAGTTTGGTACGTAGTTTCATGGACTACCGCCAGCAATACGGGCCATATCGGTCCTTGTATGAGTTGGCCGCCATACCAGGCTTTGACTATGCATTGGCTAATGTGTTGCGTTGGTTTTTCATTGATAGTCCGTCCTTGCAGTTCGGTGGCCGCCAACTATCAGACAAATGGCAGAAGAATAGTCTATTGAATGCGCCAGTACATTGGATGCAGGCACGGGTGGGCATAACCGCAAGGGCTAATGATGACTATCCACGTCAGCCGATGAGCCAACTCCTGCGCTATCGCCTACGTACTGATGCGGGGCTGGCGGTTGGCCTAACGATGCAGCAAGATGCGGGCGAATACTATCGATGGAATCCGGGGCGATCGCTTTATGGTCCTGATTTCATAAGTGGGTATGCGGCTACTGGTCGGATTAGTCCTAGGCTGAGGGAGGTAGTTGTGGGAGATTACACCACCTCATTTGGGCATCGGTTGCTGACGGGGGCTGGCCTAAGTGCTGGGCGTGGTAGCATGGCTACGACACCACTCGAAGGTTATCAGGATGGACTTCGGCCCTACACTAGCACGGCTGAGTATGGTTTTTTGCGGGGTATTGCTCTGGATTGGGACTTAGGACCAAGGGGGCAAAGGCAGCAAACTGCCCTAGGTAATGGGGCTCGGCTGATGACTTATTTGAGCTATAAACAGATTGATGCAAGCCCAATCGCCTTGCAAGACAGCATCCTAGACGAGGGTTATAGCATTGGGAGTTTGCCGGCTTCTGGTATCCATTTAACGGCAGGGCAGTTGGCTAGGCGTGCCACCCTTGGCGAAACGATTATGGGTGGCCAATACCTTCTACCCATCCTGAATGACTATGGGCAGGCAATCGGTCGCATAGGGGCCAGTTTACAGCAAACCATCTATGGCCAACCATTAGCCGCCACCACCAGCCGCCGTTTTATGGGGCAGGCCTCTAGTGCATTAACTATTTACGGATCACGCAGGGTAGGGGCTGGGACTTATGCGGGCGAGGTGGCCGGGCAGGTGGCAGATGGGCGTTTGACGACGGCTGGGCTGGACAATTTGGCCATAAGCCTCAGCTACATCAGGGGCTTAAATCGGTATCGCACGATGACCGTCAGGCTTCGGAACTATGGCAATAACTATTATGCTCCTTATGCCGCAGCCTTTGGGCAAAGTAGTGGACCGGTGGCCGAACAAGGTATCCACTTAGGGGCAGAGCAGAGCAAACAAATCGGATGGGCTTGGTCTGGGTGGTTGGATGTGTTTCGGTTTGGGTCGGCACGATACCGGGTGAGTAGAGCCGGGGTGATTGGGCTAGAGACGATGACACGTGTAGGATATGCGACTGATATGGGTGCAACTTATGCCGCCCAATACCGGCTAAGGGTGCAGCCCCTAGATAACCTTGGTAATACCACCGGTATGTCCAACATGATGAGGCAGGTGGCGCAGGTATCTGGCCAGATTCCGTTGACCGCGGATCTATATTGGTCCAGTGTATTACAGGCCACCGAATACCAACATTGGCGCAACGGGCCTGCCCAATATGGTGTGGCCATCAATACCAGTCTGGCAGCAAAGTGGCCAAGGTGGCGCAAATTCAGGGCGGTGCCGTTTATGTGTTATTACGATGTATCCAGTAGCCAGGCCCGCCCCTTCCTGACCGAACCACAAGTGATGTGGTACCAGCAGTTGCCTTACCTGGATGGTCAGGGCCTGCGGGTGGGTTTGTTGCTGAAGGCAGAGGTAGCTAATGGCCTACAGGCTGAAATGCGTATGGTGGGCGACTTATTGCAACCAGATCGGCAGGAGGTGATGGTGCAGCTGACCTATAATTTGGCCAAGGCTCTAGGCAGGATGGAAGAACAAATTTTGTTGTGGTAGGTGGAATAAATATTGACCCAATGAGTGGTTGTCAATCCTTAGCCCTATAATTGTAAAAAGTTGGAGTGTAGTATCTTCAGCCTTGACCTTATTAACCTATCTAACCCTCAATTGTCCTTCCTTATGATGAATCTAGTAAAACGTACTTGCATGATTGTCATGCTTGGTGCTTGTTTGTACTTGGCTCCGGCCAACGTGCAGGCTCAATCAACAGTTTATGAATACCAATTGGTGACGACCGTCGAAAGTGTTGTGCCTGGTGGTTTGGGACGTTCTCGTATGATTTCCACAGATGCCAATGGACAAATGGAGGAAGTGAACTTGGTTAACTTTTTTAGCCTAGTTGGTATCAACTTCGGCAACATCCGGAACAACGACAAAATGATTACGGACAAGATTAATGCCATGAGTGTTGCTGGCTTTGAACTGCACGATATTACAAGCGGTGTCTATTCGACAGAGTCATCTACGGGCATCTTCATTACCCGGTATTTTTTCCGCAGGCCGAAGAAATAGATTTTGGTCTTAGATTGTGATTTTTAGCCTCCACTGAAGCGATTTAGTGGAGGTTTTTTTTGGCATCGTGGCTTCGGCTTTTGGCTCTTATTGCAACATAAATGTGTTTGGTTTAATAAACCAATGGGATTAGTATAATGACAGCGGTGAGTTTTGAAGCCATAATAAATATTTATCTTACTTAACTTCACCTTCTTCAAAATCAGCCTTTGTGTAGACCTACTCATTCATAAACAAGTCTTGAAGATTATTTGGGTTTTTAGTATATGTATAGTTTTAATTTTGCTTTAGGAGTCATTCAGTACAGCTGCTTTTTATTTAAAGCGAGTCAGTCATTCGTTTTTGGGATTAGACCTCCTAAATCTCCTCCTCCTCCTCCCCCTCCATGGTCAGTGGTTTGTCCAAGGTATGCTGTTTCAGGATGCGCCAATTCTCGGCTTTGACAAGTGGGTGGTCTCGTAATGCCCAAGTACGTTCTCGATAGATTCGTGATGATGTTTCCCAATCAATGATCGGTAAAGGGTAGTCTTGGCCAGGAGTAAATCGATTAAATGATTGCTCTAGCGGGGACATCAAATGCGGTTGGTGGAGGTCCTGCAAGGGGACATTAACCAGCTCGGGCACCCATTGCCTGATAAATAGGCCATTTGGATCATGTTCCATACTTTGTTTAATGGGGTTATAAACCCGCACAATATGGATGCCAACAACGCCCGCTTGCATCTGGAGTTGTGGGTAATGAATGCCGGGCTCAAAATCAAGAAATAGGCGGGCCAAATGGGCAGCACCATCTTGCCAACGCATCCCCATGCTATTGGTCAGGAAGGATACCAACATGGCCCGCATCCGGAAGTTGAGGTAACCTGTATGGTGTAGGCAGCGCATACAGGCATCCACCAATGGGTAGCCTGTTTGGCCATCAATCCATGCCTGCAATAGGACTGGGTTTTGGCTGGCTATCAGTTGGTCATATCCACGGTTTATGTTTTGGGTCTCCATGCGGCACTCTTGCTCAAACTTCTGGATGAAGTGACAATGCCACCGTAGGCGTGACCGGAATGATTGCACAACCTTGGCTTTTCCTTTCTGGGCTAGGTTGGGTGCACTGGCCTGATAAATCTGCCTGATGCTGAGGCATCCAAAAGCGATGTAGGGACTAAGGCGTGAACAACCAGTGCGGGCCAATAGTGGTTTGCTGATATGTCGGTTATAGTTCCGGACTCGATCCCCTAGGAAGGAGGCTAGGTACCGCTCAGCAGGCCCTACACCACCTGGCTGGAACTGTTTGTTGGTTTCAGTAATCTCATGGTGGAGTGGGGCGGGGGCCAGCTGTTGGCGTATGCTGTCAGGCACGGTCCAGATCAGGTTGAGCTGTTGGACTTTCTGCCAATCAGGGTTGTTGGGCTTGGTGCGCATGAAGTCTTCCCATTGTTCGCGCCAAAGGTGCCGATCCTTTCGCCCTCGTTGGACACCATTTTGCTGGTATTCTTGCCAGACGACACCGTGATTATGACACCACTTAGCCACCCATTTATCCCGCTGATAGGTGGCCATTAGGTGGGTCTCTGCATAGCTGAATATGGTCTGGATCTGGTAGGTCTGAGCCAGGATGCGTAGGGTATCTGCCATCGTACTGTGACTGATGGTGACCTGACCACCATGAGACCGAATGAAGTTATCAAGCTCTTGCAAGGACTGGTACACAAATCGGGCATGGCGCACATCATGCTCGGGTAAGGCCATCATGTCTGGCTCAAAGACATACAATACTAGGAAAGGTTGCTCTCGTTTGATGGCGACCTCCAATGGGGCATGGTCTGCCCAACGCAAACAACGTTTGAGCCATACGATGTTGACTGTATGTATTGAGGATGTGCTGATTGCCGAGGTTGGTGTAGCCCGTTTAGTAGGCCGACCTACGGTTAGAACCCATAACGGCTGGCTTATGTTCAGGCACTAGCGACACTTCAATTCGGCTGGAATTGGGCAGTGTTGGCTTGCTAAGTGCATGCCTTGTGCCATTACCTTTGTGCTATGCTAACTGTCCATACGTTTACGTTCAATCCGTTTCAGGAAAACACCTATGTCTTGACCGATTCAGAGACCAAAGAGGCCCTGATCATTGACCCAGGTTGTTTCACCGTAGCAGAGCGCCGCACCCTCGATACTTTTTTGGCGGACTACAAGCCAGTGGCGATTTTAAATACCCATGGGCATCTGGACCACGTTTTTGGTGTCAACCACCTAGTGGCTAAATATCAGATTCCGTTTTACCTCCATCCGCTAGAAGACCCAATTTTGCGGAATGTGCCAGCCGTAGCCGAACGTTATGGTATGGGATTGGTCCCCAGCATCGATCAATATAGCCCACTAGCTACTGGCCCGTTTGCTTTTGCAGGGCATGAGCTCCAGATATGGCATACACCAGGGCACGCCCCTGGCCATGTCGTGATTTATGCACATAACCTGAAGACCGTCATAGCCGGTGATGTGCTGTTCCGCGAAAGTATCGGGCGTACAGACTTCCCCTATTGTTCTTTTGATGACCTGCAACATAGCATCCGCCAAGTGCTCTATGCCTTGCCAGATGACACCATCGTGCTAAGTGGACATGGGCCTCAGACAACGATTGGGCACGAAAAGTGGCATAATCCATACGTCCCTGCATAGGTGCAAGACGTATGGATCACAATCCGCATCCTAGTCAATTACAGGCCGAAGCCGATGGCAGCACCTAGGACGAAGTTGTTGATGCTGTGGATTGATTCGTAATTTTTGGGACTGCTTCCTATTATGTTGTCAGTCCGGCGATAATAGATGTTAACCACCTGATTTTCGTATCCGACCTTACCAAGCAGATAAACCCTGTTGGTGATGTAGGACTTGATTCTGACATTAAGGCTGTATGCGAAACTATTGAAGTAGTTGTCTTGACGTGCCACTTCATACCTTTCGATGTAATGTGTTGTTGGTCCAACTGGTCTACCAGTTGGTATTTGGTCTACATACGTTAGCTCAAACTCTGGCACGCGGACCGAGCCAAGGCCGAAGCCTGCATGGAACATAATGTCGGATTTGCGGGTCACGTTCAGGAAGTAAACCGGACCTCCAGAGATGAAGGTACTGTTGTTTCCACTAGAGAAAGATACGTTATTCAGCCTGCCAGATATGGGTATTCCATTGTTGCCGTCGGGCAATGGGAGAGGACTTCGGTAGTCCGAATTGGCCAAATTATCGGGGTTGACACCGTTGGTGGTGGTTACGAAATTAGCAGTTGCTCCCCAGTTTTTGCTGAATCTGGTGATGATCCCAAACTCAAAAAATCCACCTAAACCAGCGAATAATGAGCCCCCATCTTTGTAAAAGTTGCCGCTCCTGCTGCCTCCAAAATTGCCTAGTGGGTGGCCGTCGCCGCCAGCAGCTGTGGTGCCTCCGCCAATGGTATAGATCACTTCTTTGAACAGTGGCTCGCGATCCTCAGGGATCATGACTAGCTCCTTGGTATAATAATGCCTGTATGACCGGGCGCTGTCAGCTTTCGTCTTTGGGGATTCTAGTTTTGATTGTGTGACCACCTTGGTTTTAGTTTCCGCCTTAGGGGTGTTTGGGGTGGCTGGCGTCACCTCATTAGTTGGCGTAATGTTTGGGCTGGCTACAGGAGGCTCTGCTTTAACAAATGGCTTTTTGTTGTAGAATGTAGTGTCCGGGTCGCCATTAATCTTGATCCAATCCAGCTGGTTTAGTTTTAGCCTATAGATAGGCCCAGACAGATTGGTGTAAGTATGATAGATTACTTCGTCTGAGGAGATTTCATTAACTTTAACTTCCAGAACTGGTCCGTTGGTTTTCTTTAATTTGTCCTGAGCAAGTGACGAAAAACCGGAACCGGTTAGGATAGCCACTATGATGATCAATCTGGAATATGCCTTCAGTTGTGCGTAGTTCATGATACGGGTGCCAGTGGTTATGGATAGCATTAAGGCAGAGCAAGGATTAGAAATAGAGCCCAAAGCCAAAGGAAAGATTGATTTGAGAGATACCCTTGTCGATCGTACCGGAGCGCACGACCCGATTGCCTGGGTCATTGATGGTGAGGTTGAACTTTGGGTTTGAATAGTAGTATGAAGCCTCGCCTGACAAATACCAGCCATTTTGATTCGGAATCATGAGCTGAAAATTTGCACCTAGTCTGTAACAGGTAGAGTTTGCACCCGTTGAGGAGATTAGTGATCGTCCAGAACTGTTGCCACTTCTGTATGGAGAGTTGTTGCGCTCTAATGACATGTAATGATGTACATAGCCAACGGTGGCAAAAACGTTGATATTCATCAGGCGGTGTTCGAACACCCGATAGGCAGGCCCAGCTGATGCGTGGGCAATAAAAATTCTACCTTCGTAAGTTGATTGTGGATACCCAAACGGATCAGTTGAACTTGGTGTGATATTAGGAGAAAATGTCGGACCACTAAGGCCACCAGTCACCAGGAGTTGCCAACGTTTATGGACTTTGGTCCTGAGGTTTAATATGCCAGTATAGGCATTGGCAAGGCTAAGATCAGAGGATGTGAGTAGATCCTCATTGAGCTCACTGTTGGTCCAGAATGGCAAAGAGGCACCAATGGAAATGTCCATTGAGTTTTCCAGCCGCCGCCAGCCATCGTACTCTTCTGAAGCCAGTGGAGTATAGATTGCATTGTAGGCCATGTGTTTGCTCGTGAGGGGTGCCTCGGCTGGGAGGTAGTTTGTACTACCGTTATTAAGGGCACCACTTCCTATCCGGTTGCTAGATCCGTAATACCCACTTGCTGAATAGAGGTTGGCGTAAGACGAAATCGCTTGGTACATATCTGGCGGAAGAACCCTACGAGCTGTAGGGCCTCGCAAGCCTCGGATGTTATTGAAATTGGCCCAGTATAAGCCTTGGCCATATTGGGGTGCCTTCTCGATCTGGATGCTGTTTGAAGAAAGTGAAACAACGTTGCAGAGCCAGACGACCCCGTTTTCAAAAACAATGGTGTCCTGAAAGGATCCGGTTGTTTGTGCCTGGGTCCTGACTGAGGCAAGCAAGCCCCCAATAATCAGGATAATACCGATAAGGATTTTGTGTAAAAGTGTCATAGAGGATGGATGACGACTGGAGGTATAAATTATGGTATCTTGACTAGAGGGTAGCTAATTCAAGTCAGTTTGGCTCTGGTGCTAGGAATGGAACCAAGCAAACCAAGCGACTTGATCTAAGTGAATCTGATGCCAAAGTAGGGAATAAATCTGTCTATACGGCGATTAGTGCAAAAAGTTTTGGAGCTGCAATATTGACACTAACTAATCGTTACTGAGTTCTCATTTCCTTTAGCCAAGGGGCTGGTATATTGGCTAATAGGGGTTAAAGCCCTAAGCCAATGGCAGCGCCAAAAACCAAGTTATTATAGTTATGATAGGCAGAGTAGTTCGTTGTTCTGCCACCACCAAAGACATTATCAGTACGTTGAAACGTGACATTGGTGACCTGGCCATCATAACCGATTTTGCCAATGACATAAACCCCAGACCTGATATAGGTTTTGACTCTAACACCTAGGCTATATGCCACACCTAGGATGTTGCTATTGATGGGCTGGTAGACCTCGGTGTAGGGTCGTGCTGGCGTTAAAGTCTGCGCATTGCCACTAATTTTATCCTGATAGGCGAGTTTGAAGTTAGGCATAAATATAGATCCTAATCCTAGCCCCGAATGTACGATAAGATCGGTTCGCCTACTGAGAGTTTGATAAAACGTTGGCCCACCTGTAACAAACATATTCATGAAGTTATTGGAGACTTCGACAGCAGTTAAACTCTTATTTAGTGGTCCACCAGCCGAGTTAGGTGGTAGTGCCAAAGGTGAGGTATAGTCTGAGTTCATCAAGTTTTGCCCATCGAAACCATTGGTTGCATAGACATAGTTAATAAATCCGCCCCATCGTTTGCTAAAGCGTGCCAAGGCACCGAGCTCGAAGTAGCCACCTTGAGTTGCAAATAGGGCACCGCCTCTCTGGTAAAAGTTGGCATTTTTACCAATGCCAAAATCTCCAAATGGATGTCCATTATCTTGTGCCCAGTTGGCGCCACCGCCTACTGTGATGATAAGCTCTTTTAGCTTGGGTTGTTTGTCAGTAGGTAACATCACCAAGTCATTGGTGAAAATGTTACGGTAGGCCAAGGCAGAGTCCCCTGCTGTTTTGGCAATGGGTATTTGTTTGGGTTGCCCTTGCTCGGTTGTGTCAACCTCATAGAGTTTGTCATCTGGGATTACTTGGTCGTCGGCCAGTTTCACTGGGAATAGGACCCTGACTTTGTCATGTGCGTAGCGAATGGTGTCTGGCTCCCCATCCACCTTGATCCAGTCAACAAGCTTAAGCCTTAGTTTGTAGACAGGACCAGTAGGATTAATATAGGTTTGATATGTAACCTCTTCAGGCTCTATCTTCAGTATCTTGACCTTGATCAAGTTGCCGTCTGATTTTTTGATTTGGTCTTGGGCAAGCACCTCTAGGCTCATCGCCAACAGACATACCACAAGTGTCCAGAAGGAGCGTTTGATATTGTTCATTTCAGAATGTACTTTGATAGTTAGTTATGGGTATTATGCCATCAAATAGATATTAGAACAGAAAGCCAACACCAATCGAACCGTTTAGGATGGACATGTATTTGGTAAATCTCTCGTTGCGTTCGTTAACGTTGCCAGGGTCTCGGAGGGTGACAGCAAACTCAGGTGCGGCATTGTAAATATTAGCGTTAGCCGCAAAATACCATCCCTTAGATTGCGGGATCATGATCTGTAGATTGGCACCAAGGGTGTAGCATGGGGCATTAGCACCAGCCCTAGAGACGACATCCTTTACTGAACTTCTTGGGTCAGATCCTCTCCTCTCGATCCGGAATACATTGTGGACAAAGCCTAACGTGCCGTAAAGGTTCAGTATGGTGCCAGGGCGATTAATGGCACGGTATGATGGTCCTACTGAGGCATAGGTCATAAACATCGCACCCGAGTACAGTCTATTTTGGCTATAGAATAAGTTTGACTGAATGTTGGTCGCAAATTGGTGCTCGACCAATCCACCCATGACTAATACCTGCCAATGGTCGCTGATGCTACTCCGGTACTGAAGTTGCACCGCTATGGTTGGGTTTGTTTCGAAGTCACTCGTTTCTAAAAAGTCTTTCTTTTGTGCTTGGCCTAGCCCAAGTGGTATGGAGATCCCTCCTAAAAAGTCGATGCTATTTTCTCGTTTTTGCCAGGCCTTTAGCTCGACGTTGGCCTCAGCGGTATAGTTAGCACGGTAGGGGAAGTACCTGTTTGAGATCGGGGCCTTGATGGGCATATAGTTAACCGTGTCTGACTTCGAGAATCTAAACTTACGAGCGCCAGGTTTTGTGATTGGTCGGTTGCCGAGTTCATAACTGTTGATGGCTTCGTATATGCCTATGGGTAAGCGCTTATAGGCCCTGGGTCCGCGTAGTCCCCGCAGGTCATTTAGGTTGGCATCAAATCGTCCACCACCATGTTCGGGCGATCTATTGATGGTTACGATATTGGTTTTATATGCAAGCACCTGGCATTTCCAGACCCTGCCATCAGCATAATAGATCGTGTCCTTGTAGTCCTCAAGGTCTTGGCCAGAAGCTGTTGACACCATACCTACCAGCATCATGAACATGAGGACAAAACCAACGGATTTTGGTTGGCCTAATCGTGGGATAAACATAGATTTTGTGGGGCTGGTTCGGGATGTGAAGGCTAGTAGTACTATGCTATACAGGCAAAGGATAGGCGTAATAGCTGACACCTAGAGCAAACAGATGCCAATATATGGCAGTTAAGGGGGTATGCAAAACCATTAGATATGATTTGTAATATATCGGGGTAATGGTCTCTGTTTTGGTGCTTAGCCTTCTGGGTCAGGCTGCATGTGCAACCAGTTTGTATTGTATGTGATCTTATCCAGATTCCTCACCTGACCTATCCCTAGCAATAGCATTGCGGATGCCTCTCATTCTTATCTTTGTGACCGATGCGTAATCTCAAGTCCAAACCGTCCCGCTCAGGCACCAAGTCCAAAACTAACCAGGCCATCAAACCATTGCCTGCCATGTCGGCCTTTGGTGGCATCTCGACGTTGGACAAGGATGCCCTGCCAGCTCAGTCGGCCTATTTGCCATTGGGTGACTACCTAGAAAAGCTGGATGTGCCTGAGCCTATGTCCGATGAGGACCTTTGGGCACTGATCAAGAAGGGGTCTGCCGACCAGAAGACAATGCCGATCATGGCCAAGTACTTCCAGCGAGATATGATCGCTATGGTCTATGAGCTTCAGTCTGACACCTTGCCACTGACAAGGTTGTACGGGCTTGCAACGGTTGGCTTGGTCCAGGCTTCGATGTTTGCGAAGGACCTTGAAGAATTCCGTGCCTTTTTTCTTGATTTTGGCCGCAAAACAATCAATATGTACATAGATGCACGCCGAAACGAAGGCCTAAGCACCTAAGTGCCAAATGTTGATCTCGAAACTTGAGTATTTAGGCAGGTTTAGGGGCTATCAAATACAGGTATCTACCTGACAGCCTGTCTTTTCTGGAACGCAAGTTGCAATAAGCCAATCTGTCTGCAAAGGCACAATCAGCAGTCGAAACACAATCAGTACGGAACTGAAAAGCACCATGAGCCATCTTTAGGTAGTACATTTTGTCATTATGTCCGACATCGTGCTTGACAATGGCAGTATTATCTGCTAACTTTGCAGTTTTGCAAAAGCGCCCACCTATTTGCCGCACTATGCTGTGCTGGCTGACATCTGGGCAATCCCCCCGCGAAAGCCTCCCTGGCCAATGAGACAGCTAAAGATCAGCAAACAGATTACCAACCGTGAAAGTCAGTCGCTAGACAAGTACTTGCAAGAGATCGGGAAGGTGGACTTGCTAACACCAGAAGAGGAAGTTGACCTAGCTAAACGCATTAGGGAAGGGGACCAACTGGCCCTTGAAAAGCTCACGAAAGCCAACCTGCGCTTTGTGGTCTCTGTTGCAAAACAATACCAAAACCAAGGTCTCAGCCTCGGAGACTTGATCAATGAGGGTAACCTTGGATTGATCAAGGCTGCACAACGCTTTGACGAAACCCGCGGTTTTAAATTTATCTCTTACGCCGTTTGGTGGATCCGTCAGTCGATCCTGCAGGCTTTGGCCGAGCAGAGCCGCATTGTACGTCTGCCACTCAACAGGGTAGGGTCGCTTAACAAGATCAGCAAAACGTTTAGCGAGCTAGAGCAACGCTTCGAGCGTGAGCCAAGCCCAGACGAGCTAGCTGAAGAGCTGGACCTTAACACTGCTGAGGTAGTTGATACACTCAAGATCAGTGGCCGCCATGTTAGTATGGATGCGCCGTTTGTTCAGGGCGAAGAGAACTCCTTGCTTGACGTTTTGGAGAACGATAGCGAAGTCACCCCAGATAGCGAGTTGATTAACGACAGCTTGCGTCGTGAGGTGCAACGCGCCATCGGTACACTGACCCAGCGCGAGTCAGACGTAATCACCCTTTACTTTGGTCTTAATGGCGAACATGCCATGACGCTCGAAGAAATCGGTGAGAAGTTCAATCTGACCCGTGAGCGTGTCCGCCAGATCAAGGAGAAAGCTATTCGTCGTTTGCGTCATAATAGCCGCAGCAAAGCGCTGAAGCCATACCTAGGCTAGTGCCTAAGTCCTTGGCCTCATAGATCTTGTCTGTTTGTTGCCCGTTCAGCTACATTTTGTAGAATTATCCTCTGAAGGCAGCCCTGCCATGAGGCCAGAGTTCACCATACCTGCCAATTTCACGATCAAGCCAGAATTGGCCATGATTTGTGCGTCCGAGTGGCTAGGTAGGATCTCAGCTAAGTTGGGGCGGGTTTGTAGGTTTGGTGTCAGCCTTGGTCGTTGTTATAATCGACTTAGCTGAAAGTGCATCCCATCGGGCACACGCCAATGCCCGCCCCAGTCAAAACCAGCCCTCGCAAAACAGTCCACCAAGGCCAGACTCATTGTTGATTTTTGCCCTAGCTGGTTGGTACTGGCATTGATGTCGATCGCTAGGCCCCAGCTATGGAGGCTCCAGACCCCAGCATAGCGCCTTTGCCATCGGATGTTGAAGCAGCCATCCCAAGTTTTTATTTCAGACCCTAGCCCTGCTGCTGCCACATTGTCGAGTGCGCGGCGTAGCGGGCCAGCTAGCAATTGGTGGCAATAAACCCTAGTGGGCAAAGCGGGTATATGGTCCCGTAGTGCTTTGGGGAAGGTAAAAAGCGTCATGTAATGCGCATTTTGAGTAGTTGGTTTGCCGAACTTGGTTAGGCAGGCTTGACTCGTGATCATGATTGGGGGCGTCTTGAGGGTTGGGTTAACCGTCTTTGGTATTTATTCTAGCTTTTGCGATCCATGCACCTAGGTCTTTGGCCAAAAGGCCGTCAGGTTTGGTTTACCTATTATAGGTTAAGTGACTAGGCCATGTCAAGTAATGAATCTCAAATAGGAAATCTTTTGTAGTCTACTAGTGACTCCATTTAGTCCTTTAAAGGGTCTATGCTATCGTTTATGGTCGTTGGTTTACGGGATATTGGTTGAATAATGCTAGGATCTAATATTCTGATTTTCAGATAATTAGATTGCTGATCGATTTGGCGGTACCTTTATTGCTATTAGGTTGGCTTATCAGCAAATGGACCTAGTGTGGGCGTTCATTGCACGATAGAGGCTGGTAGGGTTGATTGCCTTTTACGGGCCAACTTTGCTGGTGATTTTGCTGATAATTATCTCCACTTATATCTCCCGAATATGCGTTACGTGCACTTTGCCAGCCTGCTATTGATAGCTGGGCTGAGTTCTTTCTTATTGTCTTGCACCAAGTCAAACACACCCAACACGGTGGATGCCGTTGATGTCGCCCCAACCTATAACGAAGGGCGCTATGCTGTAGGCTACAAGTACAACACGGCTTTCAACCTGACCAACGATACCAAGTTGTTCAAGAATCTGCTCACGAAAGCACTTTTGGTGCAGCATCCTAACCTAGAGGCTGTGATGCCAGACAAAATCATCTCGACAGACACGGCCGCTTGGAAAAACGTCCGTCTGCTTATCTTAGGAAAGGAAACGCAGTACTTAGTCGGCCGGCTTGACATCCAGGACACCTCGCGGTATACAGTCGCCATCGAGTTGGAGCATGACCCAGTAAACGATAGCCTCTATTATTTTAACACTACCGAGGTCCATGTATGTGCTGGCAATACTTGCCCAGATTGTGACTTCCTGAAAACGCCTGAGGGTCGGATTACTGGTTGCGTTTGCAGTGGTTCCACGCAATCGCCAAAGGCCCAAAATGGCTGCACCCATTCCAAAACAGAACATGGCGCCATGAAACGTTAGTGTTATGTCCTGCATGCTTTGTCCTTGGGCTAGCAAATTGATCTTGACCAAGCATGGCTGCCTATTTAGGTGGCCATGCTTTTTTCTGGCCCTACTAATAACCTGAATTTGACCATGCCATATTTTAGTCTGGTATTTTGGTTTAGGCAATCTCAATTGCTTTTATTACGATCATAAAATAGGCCATTCCACAAGCCCTATACATGGTCTGGATATGACGATGTTGCCAATTGGCTAGGTGTAAGGTAGTGGTAGGTAAGCCAATTGTTAGGCATAGGCTGGCCTTTTGGTGGTGCGCTTATTGTTTGCGAATGCGACACATAATTGCCCTCCGAATAGGTGTTTTTAGAGTACAGCAGTACCCGATGGCCTTTGGACCAAAACTTTAGCACGCTTTTGGCATAGGCGGGGCTTAGGCTAGTCAAAATGCCGAACAAGGCAAGCCTTACCTAGGTTATACGCCTACCATCACCCAATAGGTTTTGACTAGCTACTCTGGATGTCTCCAGAACGAAATGTTCGTTTTTTCGGCTTTTTAGCGTTTGCTTTGTTGCCGCAATGCCGTACTTAGGCCCAACCTGAAGGCTTACGTGCTGATTAAACACCTTCTGACCCAGTTCCATATGCCGAAAAATCTAGTTATTGTCGAGTCGCCTGCCAAGGCCAAAACCATCGAAGGCTACCTCGGCAAAGATTTTACTGTTAAGTCCAGCTTTGGGCATGTGCGGGATTTGCCAAAGGGTAACGATGCCATCGACATCGCACATGGGTATCAGCCACGGTACGAAATATCAGACGATAAAAAGCAAATTGTCAGCGAGTTGCGCAAATTGGCTAAGGACAGCGAAACCGTCTGGCTAGCGACTGACGATGACCGCGAAGGAGAGGCCATTAGCTGGCACTTGCTCGAGTCATTAGGCATTCCTGAAAGCCGCACCAAGCGCATTGTGTTTCGTGAAATTACCAAAGGAGCTATCCTGAAGGCAATCGATAATCCACGGATGATCGATCGTGATTTGGTGAACGCTCAGCAAGCGCGCCGTGTGCTTGACAGGTTGGTCGGGTTCGAGATATCCCCCATCCTCTGGAAAAAGATCAAAGGCGGCTTGTCTGCTGGTCGAGTGCAGTCTGTCGCCGTCCGGGTTTTGGTAGAGCGTGAGCGTGAAATTGAGGCCTTTAACAGCCAAGGTAGCTACCGCATCCGTGGTTTGTTTGAAGCTGAAAAGGGTAGGACCCTGACAGCCGAACTACCAAAAAACTTAGCAGCCAAGGCAGATGCCGAAGCTTTCTTGCTAGGGTGCCAGCCAGCCACTTATACAGTTGAGGCGCTAGAGGTCAAACCAGCCAAACGTAGCCCTGCTCCACCGTTTACGACATCCACCCTACAGCAAGAGGCTAGCCTCAAATTGGGCTATGGTGTCGCCCGGACCATGACCTTGGCCCAACGGCTTTATGAGGCTGGTCTGATCAGCTATATGCGTACTGACTCAGTTAACCTGAGTGATACCGCAATCCAGGGGGCAACGCATGAGATTAAGAGCAGCTATGGCGAGACATTCGTCAAGGTGCGCAAGTTCAAGAACAAGTCCGAAAGTGCTCAGGAGGCTCACGAAGCCATCCGGCCTACTGACTTTGCCCGCCACACAGCTGGGGATGACAATGACCAGCGTAAACTCTATGAGCTAATCTGGAAACGTGCCATCGCCTCACAAATGGCAGATGCAGAGCTTGAGCGCACAACTGCCACGATTGGCATTAGCACCATGTCTCAACGACTATTTGCAAATGGCGAGGTCATTAAGTTCGAGGGTTTCCTGAAAGTCTATATCGAAAGTAAACTAGACGATAGCGGAGACGAGGAAGACAGCAAGCTCCTTCCGCCATTGGCAGTAGGGCAGGTCCTTGGACTGATGAACCTGAAGGCAACCGAGCGGTTTAGCAAACCAGCCCCTCGTTACACCGAGGCCAGCCTTGTCAAGAAGCTGGAGGAGCTCGGCATTGGTCGTCCATCCACCTATGCACCAACGATTAGTACCATCATCGCCCGCGAGTATGTCGCTAAAGAAAGCCGTGATGGCAAGCCTAGGCCTTACGTTGAGCTCACCCTGGATAAACAGCGTCAGCTGAGCGCCCAAGTGCTGACTGAAATGGTTGGTGCCGAAAAAAACAAATTGTTCCCGACCGATATGGGGACTATCGTGACTGATTTTTTGGTCGCCCATTTCCATAACGTGATTGACTATTCCTTCACCGCTGAGGTCGAGAAGGAGTTTGATATCATTGCACAGGGTGGCATGATCTGGAACGAGATGATCGACAAGTTCTATGTCAAGTTCCATAAGGATGTGGAGGACAGTGCCCAAATTGCAAGGGCAGACGTTGGTGCCGCTCGTGAGCTTGGCATCCACCCCGAGTTTGGCAAAAAGGTAGTTGTTCGTTTAGGACGCTATGGTGCCGTGGCGCAGATTGGCCTTACTGAGGATGGCGACACCCCACAATATGCTAACCTCAAAACTGGGCAACGCCTCGAGACCCTCACGATGGAGGATGCCCTTGAGCTGTTTAAGCTACCACGTATAGTAGGTGACTTTGAGGACAAGACCATCAAGGCAGCAGCTGGCCGGTTCGGCCCCTATCTGCAGCATGATGGTAAGTTTTATAGCCTACCTAAGGGTGAGGATCCGCTGGTGGTGAGTTATGATCGCTCGCTTGAGATCATTGCTGCCAAACGCAAGGCTGATGCCGAAAAGCTGATCAAATCTTTTGCCCAAGATGAAACCATCCAGATCTTGAATGGTCGATGGGGACCATATTTGGCCAAGGATGGTAGCAACTACAAAATCCCGAAAACACAGGAGGCTGCCGAGTTAACCTATGAGCAGTGCCTGACCATTATTGCTGAGGCGCCGCCAACCCCAGCCAAAGGGCGTGGTGCCAAAGGGAAGGCCAAAGCACCGGCTGCCAGGGCAACTACAAAGGCACCTGCCAAATCCAAAGCAGCACCTAAGCCCAAAGCTGAAGCGAAGCCCAAAGTAGCTCCAAAGGCTAAGGCAGCTAGCACACCCGCCGGCAAAACAAAGGCACCAGCCAAGGCAAAGGCAGTAGCCGATACCAAGGGGCCTTCCTTACGCAAAACAAAGGGAGAATAACGCTTGGCTTGCCTGCTGGTCTTTTCATGATGATTTTGCCAAGGTTGGCTGTGGTACCCCCCATCAGGCATGATTACGCTACCCGAGCATTTTACAGACCCAATTACAATTTTGGACCTCTACTGACAGTTATATTGCTACAGTTTTTACTTATGCCCTGGCGCACGACTATTTATACAAACTCCGACAAGCCAAGATCCCTGGTCGGCTTCTGGCGTCCGTACCTGATGATTGTACTGGTGGCTGCCCTCACGACCCTGTCTGGTTGCACCTGGTACCAGAAAAAGCAACTCGCTGAGTTCGAGACCCGCTGGATACCTTTGCGTGACTCGGTAACGATATACTTGGACAGCATTAACTATTTACCACGGCAGGCCACGACCTACACCAATCTGATGTACCAAGACACCCTGTTCTTCAGGCTCTTTGATGCCAAAAGTGTGCAACGGCTCGAGCTTGTCCGCGGCGAGGTTGATAAGGCCAACAAAGATTATTACCTTAACGAAGGACGTTACCGTGCCATTCTCAAAACCGCAGAGGCCACAGATCTCACGTTCGAACAAACCAAACGATACCTCAACGGAGTCTATCCTAAGGAGCCTACCCTCACGATCAGCGAGCTCAATGATCGGGCAGATTCGTTACATTTGAGTTTACAGCTTTTGAAGGCGGACCACGCTAGGTTGTTCCATGCCATACGGGATAACTTCTTTATGCATAAGGACCTGCACAACAACCTAATGAAGCCATTTTGGGACAGTCTGTACGCCAAGCAAGGCCAAACCCAGACCTTGTCTAATTATCCTGCTCCTAAACTCTAATTGCCCTAAAAACCACCATGCCACAAGGCCATCTGTACATCAGGCAAATAGCTCTCATTTCGCCTAGGCGCAAGGCGGGTCTATACCTGATTATTTGTTTGGGTTTGGTGTTTTCGGTGCTTCCAACTCTTAGTTGGGCCCAAATTGGTGGTAAGTCTAGCATGGGGTTTCTGAATAGTCCGGTAGGTGCCTTAGCGACAGCAATGGGTGGCCAAAATACCAGCATCATTAGTGATGACCCGAGCCTTCAGCTTAGCAACCCTGCCTTGCTTAATGACAAGATGCATGGTAGGCTCGATATGTCCTACACGCCATGGTTTGCCTATAACAACTTTGGCAGCAGCTATGCGCATCACCTTGAGGAGTCCGGGACGACACTCGGTGGTACGATTGTGTTCAATAACTATGGCAAGTTTGTGGGCCTAGACGCTGGCGGCAACCCAACGACCGACTTTACGGCAAGTGATTTTGCCTTGGTGGTAGGTGCAGCTCAGGCTAAAGGTAATTTTAGGTTGGGAGGTAACTTCAAGTTTGCTTCAAGCTCCATTGGTGGGTATAGTGCCCAAGCCATCGCTGTTGATCTTGGTGCGGCTTTTGTCCACCCAAAGAAGGAGCTCCGGATTGGTCTCGTGGTCAAGAATCTAGGTTTTGGCCTCAGCAACTATACAGACCAGTCGCCAACACTACGTCTTCCCCTTGACGTGCAGGCAGGGTTAACATATAAATTGGCCCATATGCCCTTACGCTTCAGTGTCACGACCCATAGCCTCAACGTTTGGGACGTAACCTACCAAAACCCAAATCCGCTGGCTAGTAACGACCCACGTACCCGGACAAGCGAGGAGAACAACAAACCGTTTTTTGACCAGATCGCTAGGCGGGTGGTTATTGGTGGGGAGTTCTTGCTCGGTAAGGGCTTTAACATAAGGGCTGGGTATAACCACCTCATCAACCGCGAGCTGAAACAAGAGCAAGCGGGTGGCGCTAGTGGTTTTTCTTTTGGTGGGATGATGCGGATCAAGTCCTTCGAGATCGCCTATACCCAGGCCATCTACCATGCCCAAGGCAGCACAGGGGTCCTCACGATTGGCATCGATATGGCTCGGATTGGCATCACCAAGAAGCAAGCTTCGGCCACAGAAACCTTGCCGACTAGCAACTAGGATCGACAACCAGTTTTTATCAAATAGGCATTTACTGAACGACCAGTCGGCTCGTAGTTGCACCAATCTTTAGGATATATGTTCCCTTTGCCATAGCGCTCAGGTCGAGTGCTAGTGTGGTTGTTCCTATGGTTTGGCCAGTGCAAATTGTCTGCCCCAGTGTGTTGACTATGACCCATGAGGTGCTTGCTTTCTGGTCTTCAGGGACTTGAATCTGGAATTGACCATTGCTAGGGTTGGGCCAAATTGCTGGACTAATAGTTGTTGATTTGGCATCAGAATTTAGGCTAGTAGTGGTGCAGATTACCCGCCTAAGACGTTGCCAAATCTGGTCATTGTAGCCAAAGGGGACTAGCCCTGTCCCCGAATTGACTCCCATCCGGATCATGACTAATCGCTCAGAAGGGCTTATGTTGATCAGTTGCCCATTTTTGCCAATGGCAGCATAAATGTCACTTGGGCCGTTCGGGATCAAACTGCCGTTGAATTGAAGCTGGGACTGTGGCACTCGATAGCTGGACTTGCCATTAAGCCACCAGAGGTATCCGTAAGACTGATTGAGGGACTGTGAGGTGGTGGTGGACTGCCTGAAGTAAGCCGTATCGGTCAGGATAGGGGTGTTGCCCCAAGTTCCTTTGTTGAGCATCAGGAGGCCAAAACGTGCCATGTTCCGTGGGGTGCTGTAGAAAACGTTGTTATACCCGGACCTAATGAAAGCTCCAGCAAAACCTGTGGTTGGCCTCAGGCGATTGAGTATATAGAGAGTAAGGTTGGTACTGCCTGTTGCTGCTCTTACTACCTCGTCAAGCAAGGTATAAGGGCCATTATGATAAGCCCAACGGCTACTTGCATCAGCCAAGTAATGCAGACATGAGGGCAGGGTGCAATCTCTGTCCTGGACGTTGTCATCTAGGCCCGTGGTCATGGTCAACTGGTGCCTGATCGTGATGAGATTTTCTTTGACAATGGGTGCCGAGGTCCAGCCTGGGTTTAGGAAATCTGAAGTGCGTTGGTTGATGTTAAGACGTCCTTCTTGTTGCGCCAGCCCTACTGCAAGCCCTGTCAGGGTTTTACCAGCTGAGGCCCAATACCAAACGGAGTCTTGTGTAAACGTCCCGAAATATTTCTCGAGCACAATCTTTCCATCCTTGAGGACGATAAAGGCTTTAGTGTCCGTACGGTCTAAGAAGTCGTACGTGCTATCGATGTATTGTGTGCACCAGCCTAGGGATTGAGGCGATACCGTGTCCCAAACATTACCAGTTGCTGGGGGGAAGTATAATGTCTGGGTTCGACCAAAAGTAATGGCGCCAAAGTAGGTCAGCAACAAAAAAAGTGAGCGCAATATATTTGACTTGATCATGACGGAGTGGATAGGATTTACAGCATTTAGCCACACGGGTAAGACCATATTTGGCTTCCATAGGTTTGATTGGCTTCGTGCAAAATTTATCAAAAAAGGACTCCACGACCATGCCATTTTCTGGGTGACAGAATATCCTTGGCTAAAGTCCTGGCATCGATGCCAGATGAGGGTCTAGGGTCCAGCACCAAATCCGGCGAGTGGTGCTAGTTTTGCAAAGCCAGCCTGCGGCTATGCAGAGTCAGTCCGTGTTCGAAATCAAAGCAGAAAATCTTGGGAAACGCTATGTGCAACACTGGATCTTCAGGGGGATAGTAGCGCATTGGCAACAAGGACAACGTATTGCGATTGTTGGAGGGAACGGCAGCGGTAAAAGCACCTTTCTGCAAGTTTTATCTGGCATGCTCCCACCAACAGAAGGGCAGCTGAGCTATCATCAAGCTGGCCAAGTGATTGATATCGAGCGATATCACCGCTACCTTAGTATTGCCTCGCCTGCTCTAGAACTGCCCGAAAGCCTCAGCTTGCGCCAATTGTTGACCTTTCATGTGCAGCTAAAACCCTTGATAGGGGATAATGATGTCAAGCATATAGCTGATCGTATGGATCTGGCGGGGCATCTGGATAAAGATTTGAGGCTATTCAGTAGCGGTATGCGGCAGAGGGTCAAGTTGGGTCTTGCAATGTGGGCTGCGTTGCCCCTTATCTTACTAGACGAGCCAACCTCGCATCTTGACACTAGGTACATTGGCTGGTATCAGGAACAACTTAGCTCCTTGGGGGGCGATAAGCTGGTTTTTGTTGCCAGTAATGATGCCAGAGAGTATGTTGGCTTTCAGCAGGTGATCCAGATGGGAGATTTGAGCAGGTAGTTGGTTGCACCTGTCCATCTTTTTGGTCCCTCAATCAAGCCCATTCGTCGATGGTAGCTAGGGAGCCGAACGGGGACTTAGTGGCCTTTGGCGCAGGTTTTGAGTCAGAATATCAGTATCTTGCAGGCATGGCATGGTATAACCCCTTCAAGCGCACCTTCACCCAGCAAGAGCTTATCCAGTTCCGGTTCCTGAGCAAGGTTAAGTTGTTCGGTAGCATGACCAATGAAGAGCTCTCGGGTCTGTTACCCTACTTGTTTCTGCGTGAGTACAAGCAGAATGATGTCGTGTTCTTCCGGGAGGATCCTGGAGCGGCAGTTTATCTGGTCAAGTCGGGGTCAGTCACGCTTAGCCTAGACATTGAAGGTAGGCTGGAGACCCTAACAACGATTCGGAACTATGGTTTTTTTGGTGAGGAGGCTCTATTGCCTGGTCAGAAACGCATTTATAATGTGGTCGTGACCAGCGAGGAAGCTGAGATTTATGTGATCCCTCATGTGAATATAAACGACTATTGCGACCGTAGCAAAGGGTTTAAAGCCAAGTTGTTTGCCAATCTGTCTCAGGTCCGGACCGACTTTTTGATGCGGGTCTTTAAGGCTTATCGCCAAGAGTTTGGTCTCTTCGAGCTCAAATTGGCCTTTAACTCAAAAGGCTAGACCAAACCGCTAGTAAGAATGCGGCCTTGATCTAAAGTTATTGGCGACCATTGCCATCCCATAATTTCCATACACCAAATCCAACGAATTTTTAGGCCACGATAAGCTCTTTAGGACGAGCCTTGTGGTGATATCCAATTTCAAAGTTTGGGGGCGTATGCACCTGCAGACCAACAATTGTCATGAAAATAATGATTGCGGGCGGCGGCAATATGGGCCGCACATACGCTGATAGCTTCACTGCCAACCAAACAGTAAGCAAGGCCGATCTTTACATACTAGAGCATTATCAGGAAAAGGTGGCTCAATTTGTTGATGCAGGCTACCATAACACCTATTGTGAAGGTGGCAACTGGGTGTCCGAAATGGATCTGATCGTCTTGGCTGTAAAACCCCAGGATGCGGAGGGTCTTTATCCTATCCTAGCACGATACATCAAGCCAGAGCAGATGGTCCTGACTATCATGGCAGGGGTCCGGATCGAGAAACTGCGAGCAGCCCTGCCAACAACCAAGATTTTGCGAGCCATGCCTAATCTGCCAGCCCAAATCGGCATGGGGATGACTGGCTTTACGGCAGATAAGTCAGTTACGCTGGCTGAGTTGTTCGAGGTCCATAACCTGCTCAATACCACAGGTCGGAGCCAGTATTTCGAGGATGAGAACCTCCTAGATGCCGTCACTGCAATTAGTGGGAGTGGGCCAGCCTATGTGTTCTACTTTATGCAGGCCATGATCAGCCAAGCTGAGGCAATGGGCTTCAGCAAACCACAGAGTGAGCTACTAGTGGCTCAGACTTTTATGGGTGCTATCCACTTGCTGAAGGGTAACAACCTGAGCTGCGAACAATGGATCCAGCGGGTGGCCAGCAAAGGGGGCACCACGGAAGCTGCCCTTAAGTCCTTCGACCAGCAGGAAATCGCGGAGCACATCGGCATTGGGCTTAACGCCGCTCTTGACCGGGCGGTTGAATTAGGTCGGTAATTAGGCAATAGGGGCTTCTGGCTTAGTCGGAAGATAGGTGCTGAGTTTGTCAAACAAGTCTTGCGGCATGAAGGGTTTGTTGACATAGTTCGTGAAGCCTGAGGTACGTACTAGCTCGGTTACATCAGCTTCAGGGCTTGCGGACAGGGCTAGAATAGGCGTTTGTGCATTAAGCCCACCTTGGTTACGAATAATCTGGACTGCCTCAGGGCCACTCAAATTGGGCATCATGAGGTCCATCAGGATTAGGTCATAGACTTTTATTGATGCCATGTTAACCGCTTCCTGACCATCCTGAGCAACTTCAGGATAGATGTTCCAGCGGTTCAGGAACTTCGTGATCACTAGGACATTCATTTCGTTGTCCTCAGCCAGTAATATATTGGGTTTGGCAAAATCGCCAATCGGAAGAGGTTTCATGTTCGAAAGTGGGACGGCATTGCTGGCCTCCACAGAGTAATAGAACGTTAAGATAAACGAAAAGGTCGAATCCGCATTAATTATTGTATCCAGATTACTCTGTCCACCGATAAGTTAGACCAAGGTTGTCGACATACTTAGACCAAAACCATTAGCAACATAATCAGAGGCGGTATAAGTTTTGGCCTGCGTAAATCCCTCCAACACTTTGGTCAGCTCTGGCTCTCACTCAATAATTGCAGGTTGCTATAGCCCCGATCTTAGGTCTACTAGCAGGTAAGGACTTTAAGCGCGTAACGCTATTTGTTTTTGAGGGTATCGGGCGTTTTCCAGATAAGGTATCGAAGGATGGCGTGTGCATAGGTGACCACGTTACTCGGTTTCGACTTTGATGCTTTTGTTAAGTGCCGTTTGCCTTCTACCAAGGTGACCAAGGCCATAAGAGTTTCAATAAGCTCTGCTGCGAACTAGGTGAGCTTGTTGAAGTTGTGTGCGTAGGGCTTATCCAGAACCAATAGCGAATGCAGTTTGGCTAGCCTGACTCGTTCGTTGGGGCTAAGCGTGGACTCAATCTTCCCTTTAGAGGGCGAAAATGTTGCTTCTTTTTAGCTTAGAAAGTAGTTTGCTTATCGTCTTTATTGCTTTGAGTTTTTGGATCACTTTTAGTGATATTGCCTAGCTGATTCTTGTTCAAAAACCAATCAAAAACCAGACGAATGACAATGGAGTTCAAGGGCCGGATCCAGAAACAAGACCAAAATACGATGGGATCTGTGGCCTGCGTATTTCTGCCACGTGACATTGCCGACTACTTAGCAGCCGAGGGTGTAAAACGGATATTGGTCCATACCGAAGGTCTGGTCTTGAAACGAGCCGCCATAAGTGATGGGGAAGGTGGCCGATATATTATGACAGGTAAGGATGTGCTTCAGAAGCTGGGATGCGGCATAGGGCACATGCTGGATATCAGGATCGAGGTGGACCCAGACCCAAACGCCGTTGATCTGCCCGAAGAGCTGGAGGTCGTGCTAGAGCAGGACGAAGAATTTGCCAAGTATTTTTTTGGCATCACAAAGGGCCGCCAGCGGAGTTATGCCTTTTACGTGTCGACGGCAAAAACAGTTGATACACGCATTAAACGCAGCTTGGACCTAGCCTACAAGGCCAAAACTGGCCAACTCGATGCACAAAGGCGCAAGGCACAAAAAACAGAAGAGTAGTGCCAATAACACTACTCTTCTGTTTAAATTTCAATGTTGAACAAGTATCGTTATTGTAGCTCGACTAGGACATGACACCTAGACCCTTTGGCAAAAGGAATTGTTGGCGTACCTGTCAAAGTCAGCGGCTTGCCATCCACCAAAATAGACTTGACGATATGGCCTGTCCCATGATACCAAAAACTATATTGACAGCCCCTAATTAGCAGCCCTTCGAGTTTTGCCTTCGGATACTGAGTGCTGAGGTTGGGCTTCAGGACGATGCCTTGGTCAGTCAGGTTGAGCCCTAGGACGTCCTGCAAGAGGTTGCGCAGGTAGCCACTAGCACCCCAAGTTTGGCGGGTGGTGCTTTCCCATAACACCAATTTGCGATCGTTATCCTCCTGCACTCCACCATAAGGTAAGCGATTATCCGGATGGTAAATCTCCATAAACTGGCGGTCACGGAAGGCGTGCTCGGCTTGTAGGGTTACCTCATGATGTAGCCTGAGGCTATCATTGGTGATGGCTGCGGCATGGGCCCAGAGGCTTTGTACCATCGTCCAGACGGTCTGGGCATGGCGTGGATAGTGTTTGATGCTCGACTGCGCTTTGGTTGGCTTAAAGGCGTCATATCGGCTGAAGCCTGGCCAGAGGCAAGGCATACCCGCATTTGTTTGGTGGGCAGATGCCATTATCTGTTTGGCTTGCTCGGCAGAGGCCACACCGGTTGAAATGGCAAGTGCGAGGCCCATGCCCTCCTGATGTGCTGATGGTCCGTTCGGATCCTGAAAGTAGAGATAGGTGCCACGGTCAGGTTGCCAAAGCTGCTTATTGATATTATCCTTAAGGGTAGCTGCTTTTGTGGCCCAAGTAGGGTCTGATTTGCGGCCTAGGATGGTAGCTAGTAGCGGGAGGGTCTGATATGCTTGGTAGTGCACGCAGTTAGTGCTGAGTGCCATCAGGGGCAAACCAAAGCCAACCTTTGATTTTTTGTCAGCATTGGAAGGTTCGAATGGCCATTTTTTGATGTTGCTGACCCAATGTTCGCCACCTTCGATCCAGGTACCAGTATTAGCATAAAGGTCAGGGTAACCCGAGATGCCGTCGTTAAAACCTGCAGCACCACGGAATAGGCCATAACGCTTGTTATACTCATCACGCTCGCGGTCGGCTAAGGCATTAAGCGAAGCTGTCATCGCTTCGTCAACGAGGCTGGTGTCGCCAGTGGCTAGGTAATAGTCATAATGTGCACGGGTCTGGAGCAAGTTGTCCCAGTATTCACCAGCGAAAATCAGGCGGCCATCTTTGTCACGTTTCAGTTGTGAAATAAGGGTATTGTGGCAGGCCGCGGGTGCCAGCATGGCCATGCCGTTGCTGATGCTGAGGGCTCCATCCCGAGCCCATGGTCCGTAATAGTCGAGGCCGGCATAGAGGCAGGTTTGGCTGTCAGGCAGCAATCCACCCTTGAAAGGCTTAAGGTTGCTTGCGATGTCACCCACCGCAATGCTAAACACCTTGCTCAGGGTATCGATCTCCGCAGGAGTGGCCTTGAAGGTGGGTACATAGAGCACGTTGGCCACGTCGATGGGCTTGGTGCCGCCGCTGTTTGCTTGGTCTGTTGGCTTTTGTTGGCAACTAAAACCGAGCATGGCAGCTAGGCCAATAGTAAACAAACTGCCTAATGAGGTATTGCGTTTATTGAGGTTAGGTTGGGTCATTCTAAAGGTTGATTGTTGTGGGTGATGGGTACTAGGATCATGACTTAGGCCACTATTACTCGTAAAAGTATAGACCAATGAGCAATGCATGCTTGCAAAATTTTCGCCACTATGAGTTCACAGAACAACTAGGTCGCAAGCCTAAGATTAAAGGCTGGTTAATCTGAAAAAAATCATCATATTTAGCCATCATACAGTCTGGATAAGGCCATGTGATCGCTACCACACGCACCAAATGTTTTACCCTTTACCCCAAGTCCTTATGAAGCGAATATTTGCCAATGGTTGGGCGCTTTTGTTAGTTCTAGCAATTAGTGCCTTAGCCCCAATAGCAGAAGCCAAACGGATTAACACCAAAGTTCATAACAAGCAGTCTGCAGTTAGGTTGCTCGAGCCATTTACGGCCTCTCGCCAGCTGACTGAAAGACTCGATAGTGTCTCAAAGGCATATCTGTTAACTATGCCAAATGCCACTGCATTTGCTGAGCTCATCAAGGACCGGCCTCTGAATGTCAACATCAGTATCCCGACCAAGGATGGAGACCTAGTGGCCGAGCTTGGCGTCAGCAACTTCATGAGCCCGGATGTCAAGTTTACTGTCCGGGATGAGAATGGGGTCAAACCATTGGCATACCAAAAAGGCTTACACTACCAAGGTCAGTTTGCAGGTGACCCAACTAGCCATATCGCTATAAGCTTCTTTGCGAATGGCCAGATCATTGGGGTGGCTTTCAGTGCGAAGCCAGGGGGTAATTTGGTCATTGGTAGGCTCGAGACAAAGGGTGTGCCCTTTACGGAGCGCCCGGTCGTGATCTATGACGATCAGGACCTAAAGGTGCACAACAACTTTATGTGTGGCACGACAGACGAGTTTGAACCCGAAAAAAGCAATAAAGGCGGCTTGATGCCCAACTATAAAAACGAAGTTGAGAAGGGTGTGGCGGCCAATTGCAAAACCATTACGAACTATTGGGAGGCAGGTTTCACAATGTATGTAGCACAGGGCAGTAGCTCGGTCACAACTACCAACCACCTAACGGCCATTTTTAATGTGGTGAACCAGCTCTACAACATCGAGCAGCTGCACCATACCCTCAGCCGTGTCCAGATCAATACCGCATCTGACGCCACCCGTACAACGACTTCTAATACCGTCCTAGATGATTTTTCGGCCCGCCAAGCAGGTGGTTTTGCCGAAAACTTGGCCCATTACTTCACTGCGCAAGAGGGCCTCGGCGGTTTGGCTTATGTAGATATACTTTGTCGGTCTCAGGCCAATCTCAGGACTGGTATGAGCGATCTGAATCTTGATATCGCCTCCTTGCCAGCCTACAGCTGGGATAGCGAGGTCACGACACACGAAATGGGCCACAACTGCGGCAGCCGCCATACCCAATGGTGTGGTTGGAACAAAGGCGGCGGCGTTATCGGCAACATCGATAGCTGCTATGCGACAGAAGCCGCTGCCGGAAGCACTGCTTGCTATACTGGTACGCCAGTGGCCCGCATTGGCACCATCATGAGCTATTGTCACCTAAATGGCAGTATTGATTTGGCTAATGGATTTGGACCACTACCGGGGGCTACCATCAGAGCTGAGTTTGCTGGGGCTAGCTGCCTTTCGGGCGTTGCAGCACCAACTTTGGCCTCCACTGGATCCACCAGCACCTGCCTTGGTGAGACTGTGAACCTATCCGTGAATACTGTTGCGGGGGCTACTTACTTGTGGTCGGGCCCCAATGGCTACACGGCCAATACCGCCAGCATCAGCCGCACCAACTTGGCTAGCACTGGCATCGGAACCTATACTGTGCAAGTGACGGTCAATAACTGTACCTACACCGCACGCCCTGTCCTGATTGCCCAGTCTTGTGTGACCCTTACGAACCCTAGTAAGGTGGCCTCGCTCTGCGTAGGCGATAATCTGCCATTTGCAGCAACACTAAACGGGGTGGCGCAAGCTGGTACTAGCATGGCTGTCCAACTCAGTAATGCTTCGGGGTCTTTTGCTTCGCCGACTGTCTTGGGCACATTTACCAATACCAGTTCCATCAATACTTCCCTAACTGGCACTTCTAGCATAGGTGCTGGTAGCTATCGCTTGCGCGTCGTAACCTCCCACCGAGGAACGTCCTATACCAATGTGTTGCCGCTAGCAGTATCTGTTGTTGCTAGGACCGCAGCACCTACTACACCATCAGCCCAGTCGCTTTGCGGCAGTGGCCCGGTGACGTTCACCGCCCCAGTCAACACCTTTGCCAAACAGTGGTTTAGCCCACTTGGCAGCCAAGTCAGCACTGCGTCCTCTTACACCACACCGACCCTTAACGCCTCGGCTAACTATACCTACGTCCAGACAGAAACTGCAACTGCCTCAGTGGGAAAAACGACAGCCACTGGCGGTAGCAACCGATCAGTTGCTTCCAGTTTTGGGAACTGGTTGCGTGTATTCCGTACCATGCGCATTACAGGCTTTACAGTCAATGCTGATGCTGCGGGCACAGGCACCATTAACTTATTGGACTCTGCGACCAAGTCATTGGCAGCAACTGCAAACTACTCGTACAACAGTGGTAATACCAATGTAACTGGCCTATCGATCACCTTGCAACCAGGGGTCTATCTGATGTCAGGCTCGGCAACTGCCAACCTGTATCGCACCAACTCGGGCGGAGGTTATCCTTATTCAGTAGCTGGCGTCTGCGAGATGCTAGGTGCTGACAATGGCGGCCCACCAAACTTCAGCTCCAGTTTCGTCTATTGGTACTACAACATCCAGCTCAGCTATACACGTTGCCCAAGTAGCCCTGTTACATACGCTGCCACTGTCACGAACCTGAGCATACCAACCGTTAGCCCAGCTGGCCCACTCCAAATTTCTGGCCCGACTGTCTTGACGGCTCCTGCTGGTTTTAGTTACCTATGGTCTAACAGTGCGACCACCCAGTCCATTACGGTCAGTACAGCTGGTAGCTATTCTGTCCGTACGATCCAGGCAGGTTGTACATCTGCTTCCTCAGCGGCTGTTGTGGTTACGCTAGCCGCTGCCCCAACCTATGTTTGGAATGGCACGGGTGCTTTTAGTACCGCTGCTAATTGGTCTAGCAACACCGTACCTTCTGGCCTCACCGCTGCAGATACCATCTATATTAACAGTGGTACTTGTACACTGGACCAAAACCGATCGTATCCTAATGTGGTTGTCCGTGCCGGTGGTACCCTTGCACTAGGGGCTTTTGGCCTTACAACCAGTGCTACGTTCCGGAATCTGGGCACTGTTAGTAGTGCTGCCGCTGGTGTCCTCACGATAGGGCAGGGGACAGCCCGCAGCCTTGGTACCACGACTCTGCCCAATATTATCCTAGGTTCTACAGGCAACGTGACGGTCATCGGAGGGTTTAGGGCAACGACATCCATGCGCTGCAATAACACCATTACCTTGTCGGGCGCAGCTGATAAACTCACCTTGGGTGCTTCTGCAACAGGATCTGCATCCTACCATGCTTCTAGCAATGCGAGCTTCGTTGGCAATGCAACCCAATTTGTACACGAAGTCTGGCTAGATCCGTCTAAAGCAGGTGCTGCTGGCGGATGGTATTTCCTCGGTAATAGCATCAATACGATGGCCGTGAGTCAGTTTGGTGTGGGTAATACTTTTGCTTCCAATACGTTCAACAATGCGGTGCCTACAGGTAGTTCGCTTTACCTATATGACCCAACGAATGGTGTCTGGCCGAGCAACCAAGGCTGGGTCAAAACAACGGCCAATGCAACATTAAGCCGTGGCCAAGGCGCTAGGGTATGGGTTAGCAGGGCCCGGATCCTTGCAGGTGTCTTGACCTTTACTGGTTTCCCAGACAACACGACTGTCAATAGATCGATGCTTTATTGTGCCGCTGGATGTACTTATGGTACTACAAATGGATACAACCTAGTCGGTAATCCGTTTGCTAGCTCGCTTGACTGGGACTTGGTTACCAAAAACCAAATGGTCAACAGTGTGGCAGTATGGCGGCAGGATAGGCTACAGTACACCAGCTACGTTAATGGTGTGGGTGTCAACGGTGGTAGCAATCTGATCGCTAGGGGCCAAGCATTTTTTGTGCAGGCCCTTAACGGCAGTGGTAGCCTCAGCATTACAACTGCAGCAATCTCAACAGTCGGCACAACATTCTATCGCCAAGCATCGGTAGATAATCTAGTAAAGGTAAGCGTCCTGGAAGGTGGCCAGATGCAGGATGAAATTGCGGTCCGGCTAACCAATACTGCCACTGATGGATTTGATAACCAGCTGGAAGCTCCTAAAATCATGGGTAATAATACCAATATCTACTCAACAGGGCTGGGCTCAACCCAATATGCCATACAGGCTAGAACCTTGCCAATAGCTAATGACTTGGTCCGCATTCCGGTTCTCCTAGATGCTGTTCGCCAAGGCCAAATGCTGCATTTTGCGGGCTTGGCTAGCCTTACCAATGGTTTGTCTGTTTATCTGACACATCCAACTTTTGCTCAGCCAATACAGTTGACAGAAGGTATGGATCTGCCTCTAACGGCTGCCATGGGCACTGGGCTTGAGCTCGTTTTTGGCCAATCATCACCCACGACAATTGGGGCCAACCTAGAGCGCCAAACAGCCTTTAGCCTTCAGCCAAACCCTGCCACTTCGGTCGTTCAGGTTCGGTCTGCTGGTCAGGTTATGCAGCAGGTTGAGGTCATAGATGCTGTCGGAAAAGTAGTACTAACCCTCCGGCCGGATCAGACTGAGGCTAATATTGACCTTGATCAGCTAAGCCCAGCTACCTATTTGGTGCGGGTGACTGGTACTGCTGGTGTATCAAACAAAAAGCTCGTAGTTGTGAGGTAGCATACTCGGTATCGATGGCATATTGATAGGAGATCTTTGCTGCCATCTATCACAAACATGATTAGCCCCATTGCCATCTTAAGGAAGGTAGTGGGGCTAATTTTTTTTAGGATTGTCCCGCTTGCCTTGCAACCATTTGATGCATTTAGCTGTCATATTTGTAGGATCAGGAGACTTAGTCTGGCAAATCTGTATCAAAGTCCTTATCTTAGCCCCTAAGTGCAACAAAAATGCTTGATGCCAGACTTATCAGTTTTGTATCAAAAGTCGTAACACCCAACAACCTTATTACCAAAAAAGCTATGCAAATGCTTACACGCTTTAGACGTTGGGCCATAGCAGCTATCTTGCTCACTGCAGGACTAGCCGCCGAGGCACAACAAACCATGGTGACGTATGCCGGTACGACCGGACGTGACCGTTTCATGAGTACGCTCCGCCTATCTGATGGCACTGTACTTGTGGCAGGACGCTCCCAAAGCCTCAGCTGGGTGCCAGGATCGGTTCCTGTCACGACGCTTACAATCCCGCAGGTTCCTTCTGCTAGCTTTGACTCCGTACTCGGGATCAATAGTCGGGACACGACCAATTCAATCGCCTATGTCCTGCGGATGAATGCCAACATGACCAATATCTTGTCAGTTGTGCGTTTCCCGTCTGGCACCGTGCTTGACGTGTCCAAAATCAAAACCAACACCGTACCTGGGCAGACCACAGGTGACGTTTACATCAGCGGACGCCGGATTTATCCTAGGCAGCGTAACGGTGCTACTGCCGGTAACTCTGGCTTCGAAGGATATTACATTGCCAAGCTCAACGCCAACTACCTCACCGGAACTCCATCTGGCCTTGAGTGGACCTTTGATGTTGCTGCTCTCACCATCCGTAACAATACATCAGCCTACCCATATTATGGTGCCAACTCTGACGCTGGTATCCTCAATAACCAACCTTGGGATGTCACTAACGATGGCAAGATCTGGTACGTAACTGGCCGCGAATTCAGTGATGATTGGTCTGCATTATTCAAGGCGAAGCCTGTGCAGCGCAATGGTGCTACTGTATTGGTGTCTGACACTGCCTCCGCGATGCCATACAATCGTGCTCGTACTGTTGGCTATTCATTGCCAAGCCTTAATGGCCGCATCATCGAGACACGCTACCGCAATGTGCGTGTTGGCGACTCAGTAACTGTGACCGTGAGCAGTGTGCCATATCGTGTCAAAATTGATAGCCTCTTGCAAAGTGGTATCATCCTCAAGATTAACCGCAATGGCTCTAACTCACGTTCGTATGACATCAATGAGGCCAACCTCTTGCTGAACGACGAAAACGGAAACCCTGGTCGCAAAGGCAAATATCCTGACGATTACTACTACGCTGAGCCTTGTACTACTGGTTGCAACGGCAATGGCCCTGGCTATACAGGATATTCTATAAACACCAACGGTGGCAACACCGCTACGCAACGCGTCGTCTCCATCACGGTGGACAAACGCACCAATGAGCTTTATTTCGGCGCCAGCACCTGGTCACGTCACCGTTACAGCAATCCAGCTCAAGATTTTGAGTCTAGCATCACAGCACTTGGTAGCAACGGAGATGTGAAGTGGTGGGCACGTGGCTACAAAGAAGATACTGCTGGCAGTTCTGCTTTGCAATTCATTGACCAAGTTGAGCTAGACTATAATAATAACCAACTGGTTGTTTTGGGTCGCTCTATCGGAGATGCCACAAACAACTTCTGGCATGGTGACCAGATCACTGCCAACCCTGGTGGTAATGGTTTCCAGAACAAAATCACTGGTACCCAAGCAGAGCGTGATGTGGCTGATGTCCGCTGGATTGGCAAGTACCGTATCAGCGATGGTGTGATTGTCCGCTCGACCTATGTCGGCGAAGTGGCCAAAGACGCCACAACAGGCACCAACTTCACTGCTGCCCTTATGGATGGCTGGCATGACCCAAACACAGGTAGCCCAGCACTTGCCATGACCAAAATCACCAAACTATCCCTCAACTTGGACGGATCGATCTTGGTAGTTGGTCAGAGCGATGGCCGCATTATCACGACAAACAATGCGTTCCAGAAAATGCTGAAAGCTGATCCGAATGCGCCTTCCTTGCCGGGTACCAATACCTTCGTTCGTATCTACAATGCTGACCTATCGGCTATCACTTACAGCACCTTGCTTAGCAATGTCTGGGACCCAGTGACTGGTACTGGTGGTGGCACTGTCGAGTTGACTGACGTCATTGCTGGTGCTACACCAGACCACATTAGTGTTGTCGGTTACCACAAAGCAACTTCGGTCGCTCCGTTGGTTTCTGATGGTGGCCCAGTCCCAACAACCAATATCCCAACATGGGGTGCAGCCCGCCCAGATGGTGAGTCTGCCTTGCTAGCAAATCTTTACTTTACCTGTACTGCTGGTCTGCCAGCAATGCCAGATAGCCTCCGCGGTCCTGCGTCGGCTTGTGCTAACCAACCAGGTCAGTACATCATCAAAAAAGTACCAGGTGCTACACATTATGTATGGGCCCTTCCAGGCACTAACTACACTGGCTACTCTGCCACCGATACCATCACTATTTCTGGTGCTGCTGGCAATGGCGGAACGCTGCGTGTAGTTGCTGTTAACGAGTGTGGTGCTGGTCCTGCTGCGACATTGGTCGTTGGTCGTCCAGGTAACACAGGTCGCCCTACTAGCTTGCAATTGTTGCCTTCTCCAGGGTTGTCAACAACTTCTCAGTGTGCTAACTCAACCCGTTGGTACCGTATCAGCACTGTTACTGGTGCCACCAGCTACCGCTGGGTGATGCCAACTTCTGGCTGGGTCCCTGTTGGTGCTCAACCTACTGATACTGTCTTCGTTTCGAGCGCTGATAGCATCCAGATCTTCTTGGCTGATACTGCTACCCGCACAGGCCTAATCCGTGTACGTGCCTCTGGTCAGTGTGGCGCAGGCCTTGCTTTTGGTCGTCAATTCCAGATCACCCGTGCCCTGATTGCATCTGATTCTATCCGTCGCCCGAACGGCTCGGCCAATGCCATGTGTGCAGGTACTAACCGTATCTACACCGCCGGTGCTGTAACTGGTGCTACTAGCTATGTCTGGACCCTGCCAGGTGCCAACTGGTCTGCTACAAACCTGACAACAACTACCCCAAGCCTGACCGTTACGGCTGCTGCTGGTGCAGGTGGTATCATGACGGTCCGTGCTGTTAATGCCTGTGGTCAAGGTGCCCCACGTAATCTGACTGTACCTGCCGTTAATGAGGCTCCGGTTAACCAGACCATCCAGGACAACCAAGCGACTACTACATTATCTGTACCGCGTCAACCTGGTGCTACTTACCAATGGCGCCGTCAAGGTGTTAACATCACTGGTGCTACTGATACCTCTTGGAACTATGGTACCCTTTCAGGTGCCTATACCTTGGTGATCACCAGCTGCGGCTCAAGCATCACACTAGGCCCACTCACTAGCCTGAACGATCGATTGACTGCTTCTGATGTTGAGTTGTTCCCGAACCCTACTACTGGCAAAATGACCTTCAACATCAATGGCGGTACGTCACAAATTGTCTCCGTCCGTATCCTTGATGTCCTTGGCCGCCCTGTCTTGACGACTGGCACAGCCAAAGCAGCAGAAGGAACCACAAGCCTAGACCTTGACCTGTCAGCCCTATCTAGCGGCCTATACACTGCCGAGATTGTGAGTGGAGACCAACGTGTCACCAAACGAATCACGAAGCAATAGTCCTGCTATTAGTGGTCTCTGGACCAAGACAAAACGCCACCTTAGTGATAAGGTGGCGTTTTTTGTGGGAGCTAAATAAAATACAGTTCAAACAACCTTACTGAGGCAATAGAGCATCCAGCTGCCTGCGGAGGGAGGCTACCTCTTGCTCCAATAGTTTTACTTGGTGCTCAAGCTCCTTGGTGTAGGTAGTGCTGTCGTAATAGTTGTTGATGTTACCAAAAATCAAACCACTCTGATGCTGGTTGTTGTTGTTATTGATGGTCATCAATTCTGGCAACAAATCTGTGATGGGGATGTCCAGCACCTTGGAGAATCGTTGAAGGTCCTCGAAGTTGGCGTTGGTTTCGTTCCGCTCCAGCCTACCGTATGCAGCAGGCGACATGGCCAAGAGGTCTGCCATTTCGTTTTGGCTGAGCCGCTTCATTTCGCGGAGGGTTGTCAGTCGTGAGCCAAGTTTAATCTTCATACGGAAAAGCGGTTATGTTGGACCGCTAAGCGAAGGTAAAGAAAATTTGGGGTCTAGTATGTTTGCGTCATGAAAAAGTGGCTACTAGTGCTATTTCTTGCCTTGATGGGGTCGTTTGCGCAGGCGCAGATGCTAACGTTGGATGAGATGGTTTATGTTTATAATCAAAGTATGAAGCAAACCGATAAATTTTTAGTCAAGAAAGGGTATTATCTAAATTCCGAGGGCCCAGTAGATTTTGATGTATGGGAGGATACCTCTTTTGTTTGGAAATGGCGAGCCAAGAAATTTATAAAAAGTACCAATAAATTTGTGAATTCTGATATTTATTTTAAGTATATCTCGAATAATATAATTTCCATGGATGTAAAATCTAGTATCAAGATAATTAACGATTTTTGGGTTGTAGCAAAAAAAAACTATTGGCAATGATTTTGTTGTACAAACTAGTGGCGAATATTCGATGAAAATTTATACCTTCTATATTGGTGACGACAAATATCACGCCGCCAAATTAGATAATCAAGTTAGTTTATTTAGAATTTTACCCCCTACTGAATAATGAAGAGGTATGTTATTTTGTTGGTTCTTATGGTGCTAGGATTTAACTCCATCGGTCAAGATTTGACTATTGACGATTTATGTGGTTTCCTTACTGAAAATACATATAATTCTGTAAGTAAGTTAGAAAAAATGGGATATAAGAAACGTAATTTTATCTACCAAGACTCGACTTCCGTTGAAATGTATGATCCTTACTATAATCTTGTTTATATAAGGAACAATAAATCAATTAAATCAACTATTACTTGGATACAGAAAAGAGGTGTCGAAAGCGAGATTCTAGTTCTTGAATCCCCCAAAGGAGGATTTAAGTACATTGAGTTAATTCTTGGTAATTGGTATAAAGTTAATAAAATTGATTTGTATACTTCAGGAATAAACAAGCAAGGTAATGTTTTTGTAGCTTACGACTATGGTTTTAAAGGGCGTATATATCGAATTTACTACTTCATGGATTATTCAATACAAATCTTTAGAGTCAATTAGTTAACCCAACCGCTCAACCCACCCCACCAAATCAAACTGGTACCCAAAGCTGCCACCTATTGCATTAGATGTATTGGATATTTGCCTCTGGACAAATGCCGATTTAATGCTTTGCCTTTCAGCAGCTGTGCCGGCACGTGCGAGTTTCAGGAAAAAACCATGATCTAATTGGTCTCCGCTTGTCATAAGTCCGCTAGTCTTCAAGAAGTGTTGCACACTCCTGAGTTTGCTGGCCACAAAAGATTCATCTCCTAGGTCAGCATGGACAGCAAGTTCCATTAACCGAACTGAATACTCATATTCTGGTAGCTTGCCATAAATGTTATTTCCGTTGATGAGGTAGGCAAGCATCTTGATGGCATCGCTGTTTTTCCCAGCCATCACGTAGGCTTGTGCGATGGTATAGGCCACATCGGTGCCAAAGGCTGGGTCGAGGTGGAAGTCTTTTAGTTGGGTTTCGAGATTGGCTCCTTCATCGGCTGCAATGTGGTAGGCACCTTGGGATAGGTGCTGGCTAATAGATAGCCGACCGACTAAAAGTTGAAGTTTCTGGTTCTGCCCTTGGGACAGAAACCTCTGTTGCCGCAGCTGTCCTAATAAGGTGTCAAGTTGTTGTCCTTGGCCAAGCGCTAGATAGGTCAAACCCAGATTGCGGTAACTGTCAATTACCAAATTGGGGTTGCTAAGCCGTACCTCTTGGTTTTGCTGCAAGGTGTCCATCAGTTGCTGGAGCCAGACTAGGCTTTGCTCAAACTGGCCTTGTAGCCTAAGGCCAATACTCATGATGGCTGACTGGACTATTTTGGCCCTAATCGTGAGCATCGAATCTCCTTTGGTCAGCATGGGGCTATGCAAGAGGTTCTTGATAGCCTCCAGACTTGTATGGGTATCACTTACTAAGCTAGAAGATGATGCCAAAATGGTGCGCTCTATAAGCTGGAATTGCAGATGTAGTCCTTGCAACTCCTTGAGCTGGGCTAGCTGTTGGATGACGGTTTGGCCCAAACGCAGTGCTTGGTCTGCTGCCTCAAGATCACCATTGTGGAGGTGAACCTTCATGAGCCACTCCTGGATGGCGATACGCTCTTCAATAAATTCGTAGGTAGATGCAACTTCATCAGCCTGGTGAAGTGCGACTTGGGCTTGGCTAAGTAAGCCACGTAGGTAGAAGACTTCCGCATGGCTGATGAGACGGGTGATCTCTACCCGCGGGCTGATCTCCTGCTGGCTTGCTAGGGAGTTAACCAATTTGTCGGTCAGGTACTTCTTGAGCTGGCGGTATCCGTCCTTGTCTAGGCTAAGCTGGGTACGCCATTTTTCATCATCGGGTTTGCTTGCGCCCCTTACCAACTGAAATAGCTGAAGGTAGGCCAATGACTCTTCAGCCCCATTGGTAGATTGCTGCCCTTTGCTGAAGGTCCTACACTCTGTTGTAGTCAGCCTTTGGACCAAGTCAAAAAGGGTGGTGCGGTTATTTTTCTGGGGAACCATCAACGAAATTAAACTCTACGACCGCTCCTGATCTCACAACAATATCTAAAACACTTGCTTCCTAGGTCGGCATCATCATGACCTAGCCAATGGACCCCATAGGGCCTACCAATATTCTGGGAATGGGCAGGGTACAGAGTAGAATGTGTAGGTCAGCGTTACTCCTGCAAACATATACCAGTCGCTATTCAGTTTGTAGCCCCGTTGTGGTGGATCTCCCTTAGGATTGTATTGTTGGGTGTTTGGGTCCCTTGGGATAAAGTCGGCACTATTATCTAGGTAGCTAGTGAATGTTTTGCGGAACGTAGCCTCGGCACCTAAGTTAAGCGTCCGGGTCAGCGCATATTTGTATCCCACACCAAATGGAACTGAGGCCTGGACAGGACTTACTTTTCCATTGGGTTCGACAGGGTTAGGAAAGAACAAGAAACCAGCAAACCCGCCCATGATGTAAGGAGTACCCCGACGACGGCTTTTGTATTTGCGGTAGTCAAAAAAGTTGTACTCGTATGTTGTGCTGAGTTCAACCAATGGGCTACTGAATGAGCTTTGGTTAAAATTCTTGACCATTCGGTTTGACTGATCCGTGGCATTTCCTTTGATGGTGCCTGCCATCAGGGAGATGTTGAGCACAGAGGCTGTATTGAGGTTGAACCTAATCATGGCCTTAGCAGCTGGGCTCGCATAGGTTGGGTTGTAAGTGGCAGCAAGTTCCCCTTGGTACAAAAACGTACCTAGACCACCCCCAACTTCATAAAACTGGGCCATGGACTTGTTTGTCATGGTGACCATCAGTCCTAATGCAATAAGGACTGTGTGGAAGGGTAGGAGGGATCTTTTACTACGGTTGTAGGTCATGCGAGGGAAAAGTGCGTGATAATTAAGCTTATCGGTAGGTACCTAATACCTGGATCTGTTGGTTATAGCGATAAACTAAGGTTTAGGTTACTGGTGTCCTGATTAGGCACTAATGTAACCAACGCTATAACGCTGACCTGTTGGCAATATTACAGCAAATCAACGTGTGATGTGTAGCAAAACAAGTGCATGAAGGCCAAAAGTTTGGTCTTGGGGTCGGTCTTATCCGATTTTTGACCAACTTTGCCTACGTAATAGAGATGCAAACCACCTCAGTCTAAGCTAGTGAAAAGAGTCTTGATAACCGGTGCAGCCGGGTTCCTAGGGTCACATCTGTGTGATCGATTTATTAATGAGGGCTACCATGTCATCGGCATGGATAACCTGATAACAGGCTCGCTGGCTAACATCGAGCACCTGTTTCACCTCAAGCAGTTTGAGTTCTACAACCATGACGTGAGCAAGTTTGTCCACGTGCCTGGTCATCTGGACTACATCCTGCACTTTGCTAGCCCTGCCAGCCCAATCGACTACCTCAAAATCCCGATTCAGACACTGAAGGTAGGTTCGTTAGGTACGCACAATCTGCTGGGCCTTGCCAAAGCAAAAAAGGCTCGCATGCTTATCGCTAGCACCAGTGAGGTCTATGGCGATCCGCAAGTACATCCGCAGAACGAAGACTATTGGGGCAATGTGAACCCAATTGGTCCGCGTGGTGTGTATGACGAAGCCAAACGTTTCCAGGAGGCGATCACGATGGCCTACCACACTTACCATGGCCTAGAGACCCGCATTGTCCGGATCTTTAATACCTATGGCCCACGTATGCGTCTGGATGACGGCAGAGCGTTGCCAGCGTTCATGAGTCAAGCCCTTACTGGTCAGGATCTGACTGTTTTTGGCGACGGATCTCAAACGCGCAGCTTTACCTATGTTGATGACCTTATCGAGGGCATCTACCGTTTGTTGCTCAGCGACTACGCATTCCCGGTCAATGTCGGAAACCCTGCCGAGATCACCTTGCTTGAGTTTGCTGAGGAGATCATCAAACTGACAGGTACCAGCCAAAAAATCGTCTATCACCCATTGCCGAAAGACGATCCGAAGCAGCGCAAACCAGATATCACCCGTGCCAAGGAAATCTTGGGCTGGGAGCCTAAGGTTAACCGTGCGGAGGGCCTCAAAATCACGTACGAATACTTCAAAAAACAACTGGCTGCCGAGGGTAAACTCAAATAGTTTTCCAATGTCCGTCAGATGATTCTCACAAGCCCTATCGACAGCAATGTTGGCAGGGCTTGTTTGGTTATTAGGGGCTAGTTTGATGGGTTCTCTGTTCTGATTTTTGTCCTGGAGCGTTGCATTGGCTTTCTAGATTTTGTACTTTGGGATACATAGGGTGTGCAAGCTAAGGTAATCCTATCAGGAGGTTAGTTAAGCTGACCTCTGGCAAAAGAAGTAGGCAAAGCATCCAAGACCGAACAAAGCAAGCTAGGCACCAGGACCAAAAACGCTATTATGAAGACAAGGTTGAAAATTGAAAGGCCGATATGGATTCGCTACGAGGTCACTTGGGGTCATTTGGGCTTCATACTTGGGCTTTTATTTTTTGCTCAAATGGCTTTTGCCCAACCTCCTCAAGGTCAATGGACGTTATCGGACACGATGATGTATAAGCGGGCCGTGACAGGCGGTGGCTTTCGGTGGGATAGCATACGGTACAACCTCTATCACCCGGCTAATACGCCAGTGGCACGCGGCTTTATTTTATCGCCGTATACCTTATCCGAGCGGTTGTTTTTGGTAAGCATCCCTTGTCGTGCGATGGTTGATACGGTAGGTATCGGCATCGTGTACATCAATAGGGCACCCTTCAGTGTCTTTGATACAACCAAAGGGCATGATACCTTGCTGCAGAAAGTGCTGGATCGCATTGCATTTAGCTCTGGCCACCCAGAATATCGATATGCCCCATGGTTCACGGTCGGTCATAGCACGGGTGGTATCCTGACCTATAACATCCCGTGGTGGAAACCCGAGCGCAGCATTGGGGCTATTACCTACAAAAGTGGCAAAATCGCCCCGCCGCTTTGGTTGCCCCGCAGTCGTTGGGGCGCCATGGCTGATGTACCGCTAATGGCTGTTAATGGGCAGTATGAGGAATATGGCCCTGGCCCTAGCGGCGTGATTCCGCCCGGTGTTTCGCGCGAGATCCAGTGGTGGTCTGTCCGTGATTCGATCACCAAATACCGCACCGACCAAGTCCAATGGCCTTTTAGCCAATATGTGGATCGAGGTGGTGCCCATACCAATTGGAATATCAGGACATGGGAGGTGATGGCGCTATATATCAGCAAGGCTTGCCGATACCGCTTGCCAGACACGGGGTCCATTTTTGGGCCACTGCAGTTACTGCCTATCAACAATACTTTGCCTACTTGTTACGTCAGCGATACGAACCTCAACTACATCATGGCAGGCAATCAGCCCACTTTGGGACAACGTTTTATGCGTCCTGTTGTCCATTGGCCACAGGATAGCCTAGCAGGTACCTATTTCCACTTTGATGCTGAGATGGCTGCTGCTTGGGCCAACTACCACTTTTGGGGATTTGGAACCATTGTAAGTGCAGGACCAAAACTAACAGAACGTTCCACAAGCAATATCTGGCCCAATCCTGCCTCGGGGGCCTACCTCATGGTTTCTAAGGCCAGCCCGTATTTGCCGAGCCATGTCATGATGATAGCCGTAGATGGGCGTAGTTATCCAGTTTGTTCCGATGACCAAGGGGCAAGCGTACGACTAGACATCGAGAACTTGCCAAAAGGGCTTTACACCTTGGTTGGCATAGGCAAATCTCAGAAGGTAGTGCTTTACTGATTAGTCCAGGCCAAGGGATTCGAAGGCTTTGGCATGGAGGAAGTCATGGTTAAAAGCCACCTCATTGAAGGCATGGTTGATGTACGTATCAAACTTGGCCTGCAAGTCTGGTGTCTCCACAAAACTGTTAAAAGTTTCAGCTGAGGCCTGATAGAGGTCGTAGCCTACGCCAGCACCAAACATGTTGTGGGCTTCGTTGTCTGGGCTGATCAGGGCCACCATTGGTAGGCCGGCACCTAGGTAAGTCGTTAGTTTGGTGGAGACGCTGAACTTCATCCAGGCTGACTTAAACTCAAAGTGGTCCCACAAGAAGATGGCAAAATCAAACTCGTGTTTGCGTGCCATGAGCTGCGCCTCCGGCACAACGCCACCGTCCACAAAAGTCACATTATCGATCGAACTGCTTGCACGCCAAGCATCAACACCTGGCAACCAGCTCCCCGTATGGCCAAAACAATGGATACGGAACTTCAGCGGGCTCAGCTTCTGGAGTTGCCCTAGGGCAACCTGCCAGCTTTTGTCAGAGTGCGAACTACCGACAAATAGCAGCTGATAAGTGTCCTTTGGTTGTGGCGCCAGTACTTGGATGGAACTAGGGGCAAAACCGCGGCGGAAAATGAAGCTCTCGAGACCAAATGTAGATTTGAACTCGGCACGAAGGTTATGACCGATCACGTCTGCCGAGGTGGCTCGGCTAATGACGTAGCGCAGGGCCTCAGTGTTGATACCAAAGTTATCAGGGTCGAAAAAGTCAAATCGGCAATCGTCATGGAACGTTAGGTGGACCTTGTTTGGCACCTGTCGCAAGAGGATTTCGGCCAGATAGACGGACTCGTTTTGCATCACGATCCAGAGTACATCATCAGGGCCAACTTCTTTAATGATCTCATTGGCCCATGCCTTTACCCATTGCTTGAGGTATGATTTCTGCCCAGCAATGCGCATGCGCCAAGCTATCGAGGGCCGGATATAACGCTTTACCCAATCGGCTAAAGGCTGATCATAGACTTTGTTTTGTTTCGGATATAACTTGATTCCGCGGGTAGTGAGCGAACTCAGGTACTCCTGCTTGGCAGTACCTATTTGGGGATAGAACCACTTAATGGCAAGGTCCTGGGGGAGTATATCAAGGATCTTACGGATGATGGCGCCGCCCGCAAAAATGTTGTCTGCCTGGACGTTGCTTATCAGGATGAGGTTGCCTTTGCGGTCTGTCATGGTTGCAAATTTGGTAAACAACAAGGCCCCAACCTACTATCGGCATGAACAAAAGCCCTAATATCTGGTAGGCATAACCTAGGCCTAAACTTAGGTGTACCTAGTTTTGCCTATATTTGCACCAGATTTCCAGACCAGAAATCCACCTTGATGGTTGGCGAAGGCTGACTCCAAAAAACTCAACTATGTCGCAGAAAAAAGTACTCGTGACGGGCTCATCAGGCCTAATAGGATCAGAAGTGTGTGTGTATTTTGCTGAGCGTGGCTGGCAGATACATGGGGTTGACAACAACCAACGGGCCGTCTTTTTTGGCGCCCAAGGTGATACCCGCTGGAACCAACAACGTCTCCAGAGCACACTCAATGGCTTTGTACACCACGAGGTTGACATTCGTGATCGTCAGGGTGTGCTGGACCTGATTGCGCAACTAAAGCCAGATGCCATTGTCCATACAGCAGCTCAGCCAAGCCATGACCGTGCTGCAGCAATCCCGTTTGATGACTTTGATACCAATGCCGTCGGTACGCTCAACCTGCTTGAGGCCGTCCGCCGCGCTTGTCCTGAGTCACCCTTCGTCCACATGAGCACCAACAAGGTCTATGGCGATGCACCAAACGAGATCAAGATGGATGAGCTCGAGACCCGCTGGGAATATGCTGACCCAACTTACGCTAATGGCATCCCAGAGACTTTCCGTATCGACCAATGTAAACATAGTCTGTTTGGTGCCAGCAAAGTCGCCGCCGATGTGATGGTACAGGAGTATGGTCGCTACTTCAACATGCCAACTGCCTGTTTGCGTGGTGGTTGCCTTACTGGCCCTAACCACACAGGTGTTGAGCTCCATGGCTTCCTGAGCTACCTCATCAGGTGTAACCTAGAGGGCCGCAGCTATACCGTCTTCGGATACAAAGGCAAACAAGTGCGCGATAACATCCACAGCCTAGATGTCGCTCGTTTTGTAGAGGCCTTTATCGAGACCCCACGTGTTGCCGAGGTCTATAACATCGGTGGTGGCAAAGCCAATAGTATCTCAATCTTGGAGGCCTTCAAGCTCATCGAGGACATCTCGGGCAAGCCAATGGTCTATACCTATAACGAAACCAACCGCATCGGCGATCATATCTGCTACTATAGTGATCTGGACAAGATGCGTGCCCACTTCCCTAACTGGGACATCACGAAGGATCTTCGCACTACGTTCGAGGAAATCCACCAGGCATGGGTCACACGGACTGCACACTAGTCATTATTGAAATGAGGGCCTAGGACAAGGCCCTCATTATTTTTTCTGGAAGTACAAACCACTTGTCCCTTGTCAATCAAACTAGCCTACATCTTCACCCTGCTGACCCTCACGTTTGGCTGCAGCAATACCGATGCACCATTGCGCCCCATCCGGCGTAATGTAGTGCAGGCGGTCTATGCTAGTGGTAAGGTCTATCCGCAGCACTACTACAAGGCCAATGCTGGTCTGGCGGGCTTCTTGGAGGAAATCTATGTTAAGGTCGGGGATACCGTCCGGGCAGGTCAGCCATTGTTCCGTGTTCGGAACGAGGTTAGCGACCTTGCCGTAGCTACTGCCCAAAATAACTTCAACCTCGCCTCTCGCTATGCGGCTCAGGATAGTCCGTTTTTGGCGGCTATGGCAGCTGAGGTAGCGGCAGCTCGGTCAAAGGCCATGCTGGATAGTACGAATCTGGCACGTGTCAGGGCCCTGAGGGCACAGAACGCAGGCACCCAGCAACAGCTAGACAATGCTGTCACCTTGGCCTATACCAGCCGAGAGATTTGGCAAAAGGCCCTTAGTAACCTTGCTGCCAATCAGGACAAACTTCGTAATGATGTACGCAATGCAAGCAACCAACTGAAGGCGGCACGTAGCCAACAGAAGGATTTTACTGTTCTGGCTACAATCAATGGTCGTGTCTATGACATTCTGCCTAAAGTAGGTGAACTAATTGCCCCGCAGATCCCTGTGATGGAGATCGGTAGTACAGATGGCTATGAGGTCGAGTTGGCGATTGACGAGAGTGATGCCAACTTTGTGAAGCCGGGTCAAGCAGTTGTCTTCAGTGCCGAATTCTTGGGCGATCGTACTTTAAAAGGGACCATCACCCAGGTCTATCCCAAGATCACCTTACTCAATAAAAGTATTAAGGCCATTGCCTCTGTTCAAGCTCCTGCCGATGTCAAGATGTACGCGGGCAGCACCATCGAGGCCAACATTGTCTATCGGGAACGCAAAAATGTATTGGTACTCCCGCGGTTTTATGTCCTGAACGACACGGTCATTGTCAAAAGTGGCCTTGGGATCCAGAAACGTAAAATCAACACAGGTGCTGCAGATGTCGAGTTTGTCGAGATTACCTCTGGCCTTACCGAGCAAGACGAAGTGGTCCGACCATAGACCACCAAAAGTATCATTCTGTCTTGGTTAACAGCATCTAGTCTAAAAGCAGAACCAACCCCAATTATCGTGTCTCAATCGCAGCCCAACATCCCGGCCAGGACCAAAAAACAGAGCAACCCAATTTATCGGATTGCCTTTGTCCATTTGGTGTCCAAAAAGCGGCAGACCATCGTGGCCATGCTGGGGGTGATGTTCGGGATAACGGTATTTATTTTTCAGGCTGGGCTGATCACTGGTTTGCAGATCTATATGTTGGATAAAATCGTCAATAACCAGGCGCACATCCATATCTATAACGAACCAGACAAACATCCACCAAGCATCCTGAGCCAGCTGCCAGAGCATAAGGAAGATTGGGTCTTAGTTCGGAATCAAAAACAAAAGGATGCTAAAAAGCAGCTAAAGAATGGAGCGGGCCTCATGAAGATCTTGGAGGCTCATCCTGCAGTCTTGGGTATTGCACCAAATGTTAATACACAAGGGATCCTGCGGTCTGGATTTAAGGAAACACCTGCTTCCCTTAACGGCATCGTGATTGATAAGGAGAATCAATTGTTTAATCTCAATAAGGAGGTTATCGCAGGTGATATCAATCAGTTAAAAGTAATCAATAACGGGGCGATCCTTGGTGTTGGTGTTGCAGATAAAATTGGCGCGGAGGTAGGGGATATCCTGACCCTTGCCACAACCAATGCCATTGTGGATGTCAAGGTGGTAGCCATTACCCAGAGTGGTATCACACAAGTAGATGATAACCGTGCCTATATCAATATCAGACTGGCGCAAAACTTAGTGAATGCAGACCGCACCTACATTACAGACCTCAATATCAAACTAAAGGATGTTGACGCAGCTGACAGGCTGTCAGTTCAGTTTGAGCAATCGTTGGGGTACAAGGCCCAGAGCTGGAAGGAAGCGAATGCAGGTATTTTTGGAGTGTTCAAGATCCAGAATATGGCTACCGGATTGGTGATTGTATCGATCCTGATTGTGGCGGGCTTTGGCATATTCAATATCCTGATGATGATGATTTACGAAAAGATGACCGACATCGCTATCCTAAAATCCATAGGGTTCAGGAATTCAGATATCAGGAATTTATTCATGATCGAGGCTTTGATCATTGGTGTAGCAGGTGGGATTACGGGTTTAGGCATGGGCTATGGTGTATCATTATTGGCAAGTCAACTAAAGGTGCAGCTGCGAGGTTTGGTCACGATAGATCATTTGATTATCAACTTTGATCCCTTGTTCTATACTGTTGGTTTTGGTTTTGCGATCTTGAGCACAGCCTTGGCAGGTTACTTCCCGGCCCGCAAAGCTAGCAAGATTGACCCCGTGGAAATTATCAGGGGTAAGTGATAGGTTGCAAGGTTGATTGTACTATTTTGCGGGTATGGAACCCAAGAAATCATTCCTTGCAAATCTGCTTCAGCAGGAAGTCCAGTACCAAGTCCCAATTTTTCAGCGGACTTATGCCTGGGATAAAAAGCAATGGTTTACCCTCTGGACTGATGTTCTGGATTTGTACGAAAGGGAATCCGATAAGTCAGAGCGGCCTCATTTTATTGGCAGTATCGTGCTCACAGAGCTTGGTGCAAAGGGTGATGTGCCTCTTTATAGCGTTGTGGATGGTCAGCAAAGGCTTACAACGATGATCGTGTTTAGTTTGGCACTGGCCGATGCGATTACAGCATTAGGTAGTGAATCCCATATTTCTTTTAGGGATCGGTATATGGTCAATCAGTATGCGAAGAATGATAAGCGTTACAAACTATTGCCTTCAAGACCAGATAAGGAAGCCTTTCTATCCTTGATCAATCGGACCAGTACTTTGCCTTCGCATGCTATTACAAGGGCCTATACCTACTTTCAAGATAAGGTCAGGAAAGAGTTCGGGACCAACGTCGAAGATTGTATCAGGATGTATGATGTTGTTTTTAATCGACTGCAGGCGGTTTGTATTTATATTGATAAGGACGAGGATCCGTACCAAATTTTTGAAAGCCTTAATGCCAAAGGAGAACCATTGGCAGTTGCTGATCTGATTAGGAATTATTTGTTTGCCGGCCTTGACGAAATGCGCCAAACAGAACTTTACGAGCAATATTGGCTGCCAATGGAGCAACTACTCGCCAAAAGTAAGGATGGTTTATCGAGCTTTATTCGGCTTTATCTGATGCGCAATGGCAAGAAGGTGGCCCGTTATAACGTTTATTCGGACTTTAAACTTGAGGCTGAAGGACATAAGGAGCATATTCTGGAAACACTTCATCAGCGGGCGCAGCAGTTGGCCAACCTTTTTGTTGATGTGCCACAAGGCGTGATGCCTAGTGCGGAAGCTGCCTGGATCAGGGCGATGGATATGAGTAGTTTCTTTCCGTTGATGTTCCAGTTCCTAGATCAATATGATCGGGAAGACCTTGCGCTGAAAGCTAAAGACCTCGGTAGGCATTTGCTGAATGTGATGATACGGCGGTTCTTTGCTGAGAGTAAATCAAACGAAGTTGTGCGATTGGTTGGCGCTATGCTTCGTGATCTATTATCCGAAGAGAAAGATACGTATTATGAAACTTTGCTCAATCGACTGACCCTTGATCTTTGTCCTGATGATGCGGTTGTCGCCAAAGCCGTTCCAACCAGACCTTTGTATGATCAGCCGGGGATTGTTGTCAAATGCCGGACGATCCTCGAAATGTTAGAGATAGGTTATGGGCACAAAGAGCAGGCTGATCTAACAAGAGCCTCCATTGAGCACCTTGCACCTCAAACAATAGGCCCTTGGAAGGCTATGCTCTCTGATGAGGACCAAGAGGGGTATAATGAATGGATCCATACGCTTGGTAACTTGACCCTGACTGGCTACAATTCGGAGCTCAGCAATAAACTATGGACATATAAACAAGATGCACTTAATAAGAGTAACTACGAGCTCAATAGGTACTTTGCTGACCAGCCAGTTTGGAATAGGGCTGCGGCATTAGCTAGGGCAGAGGCTTTGGTGCCGGACGTTTTGAAGGTATTTGCAGCGCCTGTGGAACTTAACAGGTCAGAAGCAAGACAATTGGCACGTACCTATGAGGCTCCATCAAGACCAATATCATTGACTTTGGGGACGCATCGAATCCCGGGAGGAAAATGGTCTAATTTAACTGCAGCTGGCCTTAGCTATATGGCCAATCAATTCCCTGAGCAGTTCAATACTTGGGCGATTAACAGTCCCTATTTGTCAAACACCGCATCGTTTCCATTGCGTAATGTTGGATTGAAAGCCCAGGCTAATGAGCTTTCATGGTATTATAATTCAAATCAAAGCGGTCAATCGCATCTGAAGATTCTACGTACCGCTTGGCGTGGGATAGGCGGGTCTGAAGTTGACTTTGTAATGGAGTATGACGTAGATGGGGTTAGCACAGCATTAGATTTTGATGCTTAACCCAACTTTCAAGTTCCAAAATTATACATAGTAGTCCTGTTTTGGTTCTGATGTGTAGATTGGCTAGTGATCCAACGCCGACTACATCATACCTAATATCATCGAAGGGCATCGATTGAAAGCAAAATAAAATAGCCTACAAGGATACTGTCACTCGCCAGAGGTACAGTATCCTTGCAAGCTAACAGTAAGCAAGAACAGATCTTACTTCAGCTGATTTTTTAGCGGACATAAATCCAACCTCACAATCTATTCCTGATCCTGCGCCACGATTTGCAACTGCGCCCTGCTATTGGGTCCGGCAGTGGTTACAGCGTAAGGCCTAATAACCGCAAGCTTGACTTTGTTCTGGCTCAAGACATCTGACACCGTAGTGGAGTTGATGAGCGAATCATTACTGGCCTTGTACAGTCGGATGGTATCGCCAGCAGTAGGTTTGATCCTGCCACTAAAAGTTGCGAAGGTGCCGTAATCAACAGTGCCAAGGGTATGGCCATTGTGTGCCACCTTTAGCTGACCATAGCCAGGATGTGTATGCAGGAATGCTAGCTGGGCGCTGTCTCCTGATGGATTGGCAAAGTTAGGAACCACTAGCCTTTGGGGCGGATGGCTGCTGCCGGCAGTGGTCTCACCCACGTAAGCGATGATGTACTTACCGTTACGGCTCACGAGGTCTGAATAGGGAAGGATGATACCATCCACATTGGCGTTTAGGGATAGCTTTCCGACAATGCTGTCTCCTACAGCCCAGTCGATTAATATGCGGTTGGCATATCCGTAGCCGAGCGAAAAGCTCCGTGACCTTGGGCTGACGATATTGGTAGTAAGCTCCGCTGCGTTGGCGGCGATCACAAAGTTGGTTGTCAGGATGGTGGTGTTCTTGATCGCCTGATTGGGTGTTGGGTCAGAGGACGAGGAACTTTTGCAATTGGCAAGTGAGATTGCAATAGCTGCTGCGATGCCTAGTCTGCCTAGAGCGCTGGATAGTCGGAAGGAGTTGTACATTGTCTTAATGCTGGTCAAAATTCGTTTAATAATGCCAAGTTATGGAATTGATAGCAGTATTCGAGTCTTTTGTGTAAATGAGTGCAATAATATATGGTGGATTGTTGTCTTCGCCATTGATTATCTGGCGATCCCGATAGGTAACCACAGCTGGGCCATTGTTAACCAAAAAAGAGCCTAAAGAGGCTCTTTTTTGGTGTGTATGGCAATCTCATATAGTGCCCGAGCCTGTGTTTTACCACTCGGCGTGGGGGTCTAGTTTGAAGACTTCGCTCATTTCCTCAAGCAGCGGCTCTAGGAATTGAGTATGCTCTCCCATGCGTCCTCCATATACTGGTGACAGGATTCTGACGTCGGGAAGCTCAAGTTGAGTCAGGTTGATGACTTCGGTAATTTTTACAAGCCAGCGTTCTTGCAACTCTTGCTCGCCAATAAAGACACCTGAGGCGACTAGGATATCCTCATACGGAGAAGGCTCAAAGATGCCGAGTGCAAAAGGCATGGCATAATTCAGGGCTATTTGCATCCGTTCTATAGCATCCTCGTTGGCATTGCCAAGGCGTTTGAGCCATGTGCGGGCGTGCATGGCGTGGTACTTGATCTCGCCATAATACTTGTTGGCAAGGTCCGAAAGCGGTTTGTAGCTCGAGCTGCGCAAGGCATCAAAACGAACCAACTCGGCTAGGTCGAACAGGAAATGACGGACAAGCGAGAAATCATACTCTCCCACTGGCAGTTGCACAAAGTGTGAGCAGCGGTATTCGGAGGCCCGACGCATGAATGCAAGGTGATCTGGGTCGCTTTCGCCTAGGTTATTGAGCAGAATATAGAGCTGGCGTGCATGGCCGACTTTGTCTTGGGCGATGGAAGCAAAAGCAATATCTTCCTCTAGGAGAGGGCCAAGGCCTGTCCACTCGGCGTTGCGATGACCAAGTACTAGTTGGTCGTCGGCCATTTTGAACAGGAGCTCTTTGAGCGCAGTATGCATGGTATGTCGGTGTTGTGCTGGTGTAATGCCCAGAAGGCTAGGAGCGTTGCGCAAGATACATTGGCCTAATCAATAATCATTGTGCTAAGACAAGGATAGCACCAGTTGAAAAGTAGGACAAACTACGGCAAAGCCCCCGTAACCATCAGGTTCGATATCGAGTCAAACCTTACATCTGCCATAAAGGTTTCGCAAATGCACTAGGCCATGCTATCAGATTCCCTTATTGATAGGTAATTGTACTTATTTACATCCGGACGGAGACCCAAGCACCAAAACCATGGCCTAAGAGGTGCTGCTTTTTCAGAAGTTCTGGCCCGCTTTTCGGCAGGTGATGCGCCTGTTGTTTGCGGTCGGGCTGACGTAGACCAATCTGCGTCAGTAGCAATAAACAGAGGCCTAGGCTACCGATAAGCAGCATCATCAAGGGGATGTAGTCCTCGGTCAGGTTATGGTCTTTAGGGATCAGTTTCATGGGCTGGTTGGGTCCTTTAGTGGGGTTTTGTGGGAATGGTACCACGCAGGGAATTTTGATTGGGTCGGTAGAGCGATTTGCAGTGCATTTTCCTTACCACAGTTGACAGGAAGCCTGGACCTTTGGCCATTTGGGGCTACTTGGTGCAAAGGGCTACCTGCCAATCTGCTTGCGTAAGGTTTAGGTGCGGAGACGGCAATTGTCTGCTGTTATTGGTCCTCGTCCGTCTCCTCTTCTTGTTCAGGATCTTCGAAATAGTAATTGCCGTTTTCGTTCTGAAGGCTTTGGCGTTCCATCCGCTTCTGGGATTTGCTGTCTAGGTACCAAAGTGTGTCTCCCTTGAATTTGAAAACACCGTTATGGAGCCTACGGTAGCTATCATAACCTTCCCAATAGATGTTATTGAGGTTGGTCGTGAATTTTTTGTCGATCGTGAACTGGGTGCTATGTGGCAACAAGACCTTGACCTTGAGGTGCTGACCGCGGTATGGCGTTTTGTCTTCAAGCTCAAATCGACCATCGATGTATAAGGTTGAGTCCGTGAGGCTGACTTTATGTTTGATCTGGTTGGCTAGGGCCGTTGCCTGTTCGTCGGTTTTGCCGTTGGACTCATACGTCCTGATGATCACGATGCTGTCCCCAGTGGTGGTTTCGACCTCTAGGCCAACACTACTCCAGTCATGATCTTGATCTGAAAGGCCCATCTCGATTTGGAGATTCTTGGCATTTGTGCCTAGGGTGGTGGTGCGCTCTACACTACTTTCTTCGTGGAACAAATAGGCAAAGTTCAGCGCTTCGATCGTGACCCAGCCGATACTCAGGACCCAGAGGCCCAGTAGAGTTAGGGTGGCAAACATCGGTAGTTTTGGCCGGCCAAAGATCAAGCGCAGGGCCAACAAAAAGGCCAGCAACAGTGGCAAGAAAGCAACGATTGAAACTGAGGTAATTAGGCCCGTCGGGATCGAATCCATGATGGATGATACCGGGAAGTCCTCGATGTGCAGGATGGTGGTCCAGTCGATGATATGGGTAGCAGCCATGACGGCCAAGAACAAGGCAAACATCAGGGACAAGATCGCGATGAGCAGAATGAGCCCCACTAGGATGCCGATGCCGCGTAAGATGGCGCCCGCTATCGGTGCCAAACCTGTCAAGACGGTACCAATCAGCCGAAATGGTAGCAGGATTAACTTGGTGAGGCCGTTCTCGATGTCGCCATTTTCGGGCTGGAGGTTACGCTTAACGGTGTCTTCGATAGAGGCTAGGTTGATGGGGGTACCCGTCATTTTCATTTCGTCGGTCAGGGTGGTGGCTAGTGGAGTAACTGCCCAAAGGACCACATACACCCAAAATCCGATTCCGAACGCGAAGAAGGAGACGATGGCTAGCAACCGAACAACACTAACATCAATGCCAAAGTACTGGGCCAAACCACCGCAAACCCCAGCAATCGCTTTATTCTTGTTGCTGCGGAACAGTTTGCGCACGGTCCGGAGCTCGTCCTGATAAACGGCAGGCATCGAAACCCAAAGGGCGACATACAACAACAAGATGGTAACGGGGATAAAGGGTAGCCACCCAAAGCCGAAGAACAAGGCCAAGAAACCCAACCTGACCCAAACTGCCGAAATGTTGAGGTACTGTGCAAGGCCTGCACAAACGCCACCCAGCATCTTGAGCTTGAGGTTCCGGCGGAGACCGGGGGGCTTTTTGTCATCGTCTAGGTGCTCAGCATCAGGCGGGATATTGCCAGTGGAGGGCGGTGTGCCAGTGCCGAAGCTGCGGGCATATCCTTGGCCATTAGCTTGTCCACTAGCCTGTCCTGCGGTTTGTTGCGGATTATTGAACCCAGCATTGTCATTCTCGGCTTCGTCAGCTGCAAAGTCAGCTACAGAACCCATGGTGGCTACGATGGCGGCTACGTCCTCTTGGGTGATGGACTCTAGGCGGTCTGGGTGACGGCTGATGAAGAGCTCGGCGATACGGGTCTCGATGTCGGACAGGATTTCGCGGCTGTCCTCATAGGTCGAAAAGTACTTGTGGACTTGGTCTAGGTACTGGCGCAGTTGGTCAAATCCATCTTCTTCTATCTGGAAGAGCACCCCGCCTATGGTAATACTGATAGTCTTTTTCATGATCTCGTTAGTTTGTGTTGCCACCTTGGCCGGTTGGGCACTTCAGGGGTAGCATACAGGTAAAGGAGGTGGGGTTGGATTAGCTAAGCTGAGGTGGGGTGCTGGGTTGGTCTGGCTGATCAGAGGGTTGGTCGGTCTCTGGATCTTGTTGCGATGCGGTCGGTAGGTCTGGTGGCAATGCCTGTGCCTGATCAGAATGTAGGTCTGGCGGCAGATCGGACGCTGTGGCGTTGGTTGTCATGCCTGGGCCTTGGGCACCATGATCAGTGGGGGATTTGTCCCCGACGATTTGGCTTACAGCTTGTTTGATTTCTTGCCAGGTTTGGTCCAGCAGGGCAAGCATATCATTGCCGGAGGTCGTGAGGGTGTAGTATTTGCGTGGAGGTCCATAAGCCGACTCCACCCACTTATACTCTAGCCAGCCTGCGTTCTTGAGGCGTGTCAGTAGCGGATATAAGGTACCCTCGACCACCACCATACGGGCGCTGGTCAGCTCGGCAATGAGGTCCGAGGTATAAATCTCGCCGCGGCTGATGATGTGGAGCACACAGTATTCGAGTATGCCCTTCTTCATCTGCACGTTCGTGTTTTCTACGTTCATAATGGTGTGGCGTCAAGTTGACAATGGTGACAAATGGGATAACTAGTCATCTGGTGGGCAGTGTGGCCTTTATTAAGGACCTGCTATAAGGTGGAGGTAGGGGACCGAATCTGGGGCCGCTAACCTATGGCCTAATAGCTGGTGATGGACAGTACATGGCTTAGCCCGCTACAAATGTACGACAGGTACTATACAATGCAAGGTACCTATCTGCATTTTGTATGAACGGTGAGATTTTGGGGGCCGGTGGTTGCTGGGGTGGGGCGAGGGTGGATTCTGATTACCCGTGTTTTTTTGCCTAAATCCTAGGTACGTGGGCAACCATCCGTTTACTAGTTCTGTCTAGTAGATGGAGTGCCGACGGCGGATCTGTTAGAATTGGTCAGGATGGTCTTACCTAGCCTGTAGTCGCTTGGGTGATTTTGCTGCAACCATGCCCCCATTGGCCAAGTTTAAATTACCTATATCTGATTGATAAACAGTTGTATAGGCAAAAGGTAGGCTATCGGCTCATTCTCTAGTCCAGGTTTGATGGCTACTAGGTCATCCCTTAACCCTAAGGTGGACTGGTTTTATTTATTGTGATAGTAGTCCGAAACAGTGCTTGCGTATTCCTTAAACTTGGTTTTTTATGAGGAAAATATCCCTAACGTCGACATTGAGACGCCATTATGAGGTGCCTTTTGGGCACTACTGCAGACCAGCAAGAAGTTATGTGCCTCTTTTGTTAATGTTGGTGTTCGGCTGGGTTTTCCTTTTGAGTGGCTCGTCCTTTGCCGCCTATCCTTTGGCCAACGCATCCACGGTTTTTGTCCGGCAGGAGACGAATGACTTGGTGCCTGAAATGCTTGCAACATGGATTACGAAGACAACGGATTCTGGCAAAGCAAGGCCTCAGGTCTTGAGGTTGGTTAGTGATTGTATGTTGAACCGTCAAGGAGCGCCGATTATGGATACCATCACCCACTGCAAAGGCTGGGGTAACCTTGCCTTAACTGGATTACCTGCTGGTGGGGGTTGGTCCGGACCGTTTGTTAGCAATGGGGTGTTTAATCCTGCTTCTGCCAACTACGGACAGGCTTATACGCTTACTTATACTGTGGCCTTGAACGGTGTCAACTGCACAACTACTAAAGTGGTGACGATCTCTAACGATTGCGAATATTGCGCCCTAGCCCCTAGTACCTTGCTTGGCGCTCCTAATACGATCACGACGATTAGCACCCCAACTACGCTCTCAGGCAATGTCATGGTCAAGGGCCCGATTGTGGTAACCTCGGCCCTCACGCTGGCCCCGAACACGACGGTTGTCTTTGTGCCCAATGTCGCTACCGATCCTGGGATCACATCTAGCACCCTCTGTAACCTCAAGACGACACCGTCTAACTATGCCTTCCTCTACATCACCCAAACCGGTAGCCTGACTGCCACCAAGGCGGTGCTACGGGCTGCGGCTCCGGGTTGCGGTAACCTAGAGTGGCAAGGCCTGCTGTTGGAAAGTGGCGGCACGATCAACCTCAATGGGGCTGCCGCCGAGGACATTGTAATTGCGAATGCGGCTGAGTATGGTATACGCCTCTTGGATTGCGGCTCTACAACCAGCAATGGCGGCCTGACGCTGAACTACGTCTCGATGCGGGAAACACCGCTAGGTAGCAGCAACCTCACCACGAACCCAGCTAGCACCAAGGTCTATAAGTTTGGGGGCTCTAGGGCAGCCGTGGCCATCAATAATTGCCGCTTTGAATGGGGCCATGGCATACGGATTACGAGCCCGCATTCAGGAATTACCAATGTGTTCAATACCCGATTTATTGACAACGGCACGGCCATTGTGCTGGCTCAAGGCCCTGTCCGTGCCTCTGGGTTTAACATAGTCATGATAGAGGTAAAAGCTAATCTATTTGAGAACTGCAAGAGTGAATGCCTTAAATTGGAAAGCTCCATACCATCTAATCTTTTTCTTGAATGTAACGCATTTACAACTGGTGAAATACCTGTTGGTCAAACAAGATATGGCGTTCGAATCACCTCTACTGGGACAGTTCGTGACCTTGGATCTATAGATGTCCAAAGTGTCGTCAATCCTCCTGGTGGCAATGCCTGGCCAATTGCGAATTGGAGTACAACACCAAAAGTATCGCCTAGTGGTTGGGTAAGTCTAGTGAACGAGAATTTGACTTCGCCTGCTTCAGTGATTAGATACCATAGATTTGCAAACGAAGAACTTGGCGATACTAGTTATTTAGGGTGGGATCTTGCAGCAGTATCTGCCAACCTATATACTGGGAGTGGCACTCCACCAGTTGGTTCTGTACAAGGTTGCCAAAACTCGTTTGTATCAAACGGCCCGTATTTCTTGCGGATGGCAGCCCCAATTACTGACCTAGAGGTAGTTAAGCAAATGAAGAGGGTGCGTGTTTATCCGAATCCATTTTCTGATAACCTCACAATAAAAGTTGGACAAGACTGCAACGTCAGCATTTTCGACCTAAATGGTCGTGAAATGGTTCCGTCTTGGGAAAGAATTTCTGAAACAGAAATCTCTATTTCATCTGACGACCTCACAAAGCTAAAGTCTGGCATTTTTGTTTTCCGCATTTTTGATAAGACCTCTAACACCTATCACTATGAAAGAGTTGTTAAAGAGTAGCTGGCTGCTTTTCTTAATCCTAAACTTGGCCTTTGTTAGCAAGGGCCAAGTTATTTCAGAGAAAAGATTTATCTTTGGTAACGGCGACTATGCCACGAGTGGCACTCTACTACTGGATTCTAGTTTTCTAATTTCGTATTCTGATTCAAGGTTTATTTCTAATCTTGGCATCGGTAAAGGTCTTTTAAGGCTGAATAGAAATCTAGATACGCTAAATAGTTTTGTTTTGCCAGAAAAAGGTAATATCAATCAATTGATACGTTTAGACTCAAGCAAGGTGCTTGCAGTTGGTACTGTTGCCAATAGCAATCAGATTTTCAAAGGACGTGCTGATTGTTATGACCTGAATTACACTCTCCAGTGGATATTAAATTTAGACTCCCTTAAGGGAACTAATATTATCCAAAGCGCCTGTATCGATACCAATGGGTTTATTTATATGACAGGCTATCAGGACCTTGATACTGTCCGTGGGTTCAACAGTAGAGTATTCTGCCTACGTATGACCTCTTTTGGGGTGGTAGATTGGTTTAAGTTTTACGATTGGGGCAGTCCGCTACAGGCGAGCTACAGCATCGCCCAGATGGAGAATGGTAACTTTATGGTTGGCGGCACTACAGGTGCACTTATTGTAGGCATGGAGCTGGATGAAAATGGTAATCGTGTGGCACCATTGACCACCTTCTTTACGCCAGACTCATTGTACTATAACACCAATACTATCATTCAACCACTACCAAATTCAAGGTTTTTTGTTCGTGGTATTCAGCAACCTGGCTATGTTTGTTTAGCAATTACCGATCGATTTGGTACCGCGATTTGGAGAGAATATGGACGTGGAGGTGTCAGCATACCAATGATCCATGCTTCAGATGGTTCAATTACTATCGGTAGAAGCGATTCAGGAAGTACAAACTATCGATTTGAACGTATTCAGAACGATGGAACACTTTTATGGCGTCTTAGTTACCCTAATACAATAAATCAATTATACCGTAATTTTGGTGCGATAATTCCATCCTATGAAGGTTGGGGTTTAGCATATGGTAGAAAAGTTGATTATTCGATTGCCAAAACCAGCGTCTTCCTCGCCAAAATCGCCAACGTGGGTTACCCAGCACCACCGCTAAGTACGCCGCTTAGTGTGCAGGTGCAGGCGGTTTCTGCCTATCCTAATCCTACGGCGGGGGCAGTTGTTTTAGGCATTCCGTCCTTGGTGGCGGGGCAGGCGTCATCGGTTGTGGTGGATGCCCTCGATATGCGTGGGGTTCGGTACCAGCTGCAAGCTACTAATGACCTTGGCGGCTATCGGCTAGATCTTTCGGGCCTTCCTGCTGGTTTGTATCACCTCAGCCTTGTCGTCGGTGGGCAAAGGTATGTGGCACGGGTGGTAAGGGAGTAGGCAGGTATTAGCTAACAAGTACTACCGTTTGATCGGTGCGTCAAGCAGAACGACCATGATTTCTTGGCAAGGTGTCCCATCCTGTAGTTTGAGGCCAAAGCTGCCTTTATAGTCCCAATTGGCCCAGGGTATGCGGTGGAGCTCGAAAATACGGCGCATATCTTGGTACCACCTAAGGCGGTCGGGCATCGGCGTTTTTTGGTAACAGCCCCACTCACCACAATAGAGAGGGAGGTTCATCTTGCGGCTTAGAGCCAGCGGTTTGGCCAACATTTGGTCCAGCGCACGGGCATCCCAGAGTTTGTGGTGTTTTTTCATCATCTGGACCACCGTGCTGTCTTGGCCAGTGGTGTCCTCTATGGCGAAGGTGTAGCCAGGGTAGCGCACCCGGCCAGTCCAGCTCCGTTGTGGGACCCAAGCAGCCTTGTAGTGAGTCAGGAAAAAGGGCTCATAAAAATGAAAACTCAACACGATATGGGGGTCGCCCTCCGGGATCTGGAGTTGGTCAAAAGTCTCGGTGGCCTGCCACATATTGCTACCAATCACGATCCAGCGGTCTGGCTCCAGTACCCTAATGAACCGATGGAGTTTGGATACGAGGGAATTCCACTGGGCTGGGTCTGGTGCCACGGGTTCGTTCATGAGCTCGTAGGCCAGCATCGAGTTGGGGTATCCTTTCAGCGCCTCCGACAAATCCCGCCAAAGGATCAGGAGGTGATTTTGGTCCTGCTCACTTGTCCAGAGGGTGTTGCTTTTGGCATTGAAATAATGGCTACGGATAATATGCAGATCCAGTATCACCTTCATATTACGGGCCATGCACCAACCGATGGCCTTGTGCATCAGCACGAAGGCGGTATCGTTCCGAACGCCATTCTGATCCCAAAGTTGCTCTTCGTCCACTGGTAGTCGGACGTGGTCTAGGCCTACGGATTTGATCCAGTCGATGTCAGTTTCTTGCAGAAATTCTTCGCGTTGCTGCCCTCGTTTGGCGGACTGGGATAGCCAGTGGCTGAGGTTGGTACCTCGCTTTAGGCCATAGTTAAAAGTTAGGGGATCATTAGTGGCGCCACCTGGTTGTAGGCCTTTGGCGCTTGAGGCAGGCAGGCCAAAGCTGGGGGGTACATAGAGGCCACGTCCCTCTACATGTGGTTGCTGGAACAACTCACCCGTTGCATCCATATTGACCATTTTGGCATACCTACGGGTCTTGGCTTGGTAGGCTAGGCTACGTTTGCTTGCCTGCTGCTTATATACCTTGGCACTATGCCCCCGCCGATGACTACTGCGTTTATGCCGACGTCGTTGTGCATTGGCGTCAGGTGCCAGGGCTACGGCGAGCATTAATCCAGCCAAGCAGATGGTCCAGATCATTTGGGGCGAGACCATTGGCCGCCGCATCACCATGCTTGTTGGTAAGCCTAATGTTAACCCGCTCCGCAACCATCCTGACGGGCCATAAGTAGGCCTTTGCAACCAAGTGGTAGCAATAGGTACAATGCTGGAAACTGAAAAACGAGTCTGGCGGGAGTGGCTATTCACTTACTGAGTAGTGGCGTTGGCAGCCATGGCAAATGGGGTGACCATGGTGCAACTATGTCGTCGGAGGTGGAGGTTTGTAGTGGTGCTTTTGAGGCTACTAAGTAGGAGGTAGGTATTTGTACTTACCTAACTACAAAAATAGTTAGTTGTAGGCTACATTTTGTAGAATAGCGTCTATTTGTTGGGCATGGGTCTCAAGATTGCAATGTTGCCATGCCCAATCATAAGCCGTCGTTGCTAGGCTGAGCCTGAGCTCTGGAGACTGATGGTATTGCAAGATGCATGCTGCTAATGCCGTAACATCGCCCGGGTTGTATAGCAGGCCACGGGTTTGGTCCTTCCCGATGATCTCAAGGCTACCAGCAGTTGAGGTCGCAATCACTGGGATGCCTAGTTTCATCGCCTCTACAGTTACTCGACCAAAGGCCTCTAGACGGCTACAGACAAGGGCAATATCTGCCTCTCGCACGGCCTTATGGGGGTCTGGGTTATAGGGTAAAAAGTTGATGTATGGCTCCAGCTCATGGTCGGCCATATAGGCCAGAATTTGGTTTTTGTAGGTCTCGTCAGCTGTGCCTTGCAAGTTGAGGTAGGCGTTAATACCCTTTGCCCGCACTTGTTGGATGGCCATTACGGCCTCTAGCTGGCCCTTTCCTGGGGCCACTCTGCCAGTGACGATACAATCCAGACGGTCCTTTGGGGCAAATTGGGAAACTGTAGGTGCTACGCCTTTGGCCATATCTATCGCATAGTAGATTTTGGAGCGCTTTTGGTCCGGCACGTATTCACCAAAATAGTTGTTCACTGCATCGCTGTTCGTGATACAATGGTCAGACAGGGTGTTGATTAGCTTAAAGCTGCGCTTTTGCCCATACCAGAACTCGAAGCCGTGGTCCTCCTTGCCGAACTCGTGCAGGTACCAAACGTGTTTGAGTTTGGCCATCTTGGCAGCTACTGCCCCCGTCGGGATCACAACACTATTGGTCAGGACGATCGACACATTTTCGGCCATAAAGATCTTGACCATACGCTCGGCAGCGGTATAGTACCCTTTGATGAACCAGAGCCGCCGCATTAGGCTCATGATCGGTTTGCCAGATGCCCACCAGTTATTGTTCACAAAGTGCAGACCTGTGGCGTATGGCTTCAAGTAGGCAGTCAAGGGGCCATCCTCTGGAAGAATGATTTGTAGGTTATAGCCCAAATTATGCAGACCGTGGGCCGTTTCGACCAAGGCAAGCTCGCTACCACCTGGGTATTGAGAGTTCAGGATGAGGGCAACAACAGGTTTGGATGGGTCCGGAGCAATCATGCCGCAATATCGGCAGGAATGGGGTTTCGTGGGTAGGGGTGCTCAGGCTGAAATGGTATGGTCACTAGCGAAACTACTGATCCCGCCAAGCTACTGTTACCAACCAATTTCTTTATCAGGGCTAGCTACTAATCTGCAAGCCCAACCACCTCATACCGCACACTCCTTCCCCCTCCAACCATCTGGAGGATGCCTAAGGCTTGTAGTTGTTGGATGTCACGCAGGGCTGTATCGGAGGAGCATTTGCACATTTTGGCCCATTTAGATGTTCTGAGGGTACCTTCGAAGTCTGACAATAGCTTGTCCAGCATTAGGCGTTGGCGTGGGTTTAGCGAGTGGTGCCCATGTCTTTGCCAAAAGGCTGCCTTGATAATTACTTTTTTGGCAATCTGCCGGGCATCTAGGATGGCGTGGTTAAAGGTTTCTAGAAACCAGACCAGCCATTTAGTAATATCTAGTGTGCCTTGTTGGGTGCGCTCTAGTATTTCATAATAGCTCTGTTTGCGGCTATTGATCGCTCGACTCATGCTATAATACCGCAGTCTAGATTTCTCATCTTTGGCTAAGATATAATCCATCACTGCACGTCCAATACGTCCATTCCCATCATCAAAAGGATGGATTGTTTCGAACCAAAAGTGGGCTATGCCAGCCTCAAGTACCGGGTCAAGATGAGGTTTGGGTATGTTGATCCAGTCCAGTAGCCGCTCCATTTCAGATGGAACCATTTCTGCATCGGGGGCTTGATAATGAACCTTCTGCTTGCCCAATGCGCCAGAGACAATTTGCATCGGTCCCTTGCCTGGTTGTCGCCAACTACCAATGCTAATTTGGTAGGTTCCAACTCGCCCCATAGGGAATAGCCATTGATGCCAATTGCATAATCGTTCTGCTGACATTTGGGATCGATTGCGGGTAGCATCAATGGTCATCAAAACCAGCCCTTCAATTTGGATGTCATCAGCTGGAGCTTTCGGCAAATTCGCGCCAAGATGCCGAGCCAGTGATGATCTGACTGAAGCTGGGGGATAGTTAATCCCTTCGATACTGCTTGTGTTAAGGCAATCTTGCTCCAACATCTGGAGGTCCGCTGCTTCGCCAATCTCCATACCCATACCTAATAACTGTGCGTGTAGGTGGCCTTGTTCAAATCGGGCTTGGGCCAATGCTGGGGTCACTAGGTCATGATCCCAATGGAAAGTGGGCCAGCCCTCTTTTTGATAGATCCAGCTATTTTGCCCTAGTATTTGCATTGCTAGTCAGTGATTGGTTACTGCTTTTGGCAAAATTAGGCATTATTCACCGCAAATTATGCGGCGAATAGCTACTCTAATCACCGCACCCAAAACCACTGGCCAGATGCGGTTGGGTGTTGGTCCTTGATAATTGTAAGCAAGAGGGCAGCTTGGGTTTGGTCTTGATCTGGGCCTTGGGTGATGGAAATGTTGCCGAACCTACTTGTTCCTAAGTTGGAATCGCTTACCTTACCAATGCTTAGATATTTAGTACCTTTGCAACCCCAAATACCAAGGGCACCGTATATAGATGCGGGGCAAGGCCTGGTCGGTGGGGATTTTTCCGCTATGAACAACGTGTTGGAACAGTACGCAACAACATTATTTCTGCCAACTTGGCAACCCGCCTGGTTGATCATGATGGCTGTGGGCGCAGTTTGGCTCATCAGCCAGTACCGTCAGAATCGACACGATGCCCCCCGCCGTCCCCGTCGCAATCTTTGGCTCAACCGCCTGATGCGCCGCACCAAGATGTTGCCCCCCTTCTTGAACCAAAAGTTCAAGGCCAAGGACGGGACCATCACTATTACGGTGCCCTACAAGATGGTAGAGGACGAAATCGAGCTACCAGCCGAGCAGACTAAAAACACCCGTCATATCGAACGCTTTGTGTCTGACCCCAGTGTGTTGCCGTTCAAGATGGGATTCGTCTATATGGTTTTTGAGCCTGACCAGAACCAAAACGTCGATATCGCCGTTAGCGAAACGCTACAGATGTATTCTGAGTTTTTTCCCGAGGCCCGGATCGACTATAAGGTAGCCCACCTATATGAGTTTGAAGGGGTGGATGGCTATATGCTGATGGGAGCCATTACGGCATCAGAGGAGGAAGAGCTCTACCATGAGTTTCGCCACCTTTATATGCTGTCAGAAAACAAGTTCTGGAACCTCAATATCTTGTACGATGCCTCTTACAAACAGGCAGGAGCATTAGCGTTGCAGGTCTTCAATAGCATCCAGTTTGACATTGAGCTACCTTACATTGACCTCGACAATATCTGGGAAGCTGAGTGGAACCGATTTACCGTTGAGGATGGTATTTTCAGTTTTGATAGCCCAATTGAACTAACTGCTTTGCCAGTTGCACCACCAACGGAGGGGGTGCTAGCTTCAGGTACTTACAGTGCAGATAGCCTCTATAACTTCAACATCCATTGTGGGTACCAGAGCACAGAGGCTGAGGATATTTCTGTCGAAGAGACCCTAGAGCAACTCAAGGAGATTTACGTCCGGGACTACAAACTCAAGGCTACTGATTTTGCTGAGGAGCCGATCACAGAGTTTGGCGTGCCAGGTAAGATGGTCAGCGGAACGATAACCGAGTTTAGGACCAATTGGGTATTCAGGGGCCTAATCTTCGCCTTAGGTAATAACGTCTGGTTTATCCAGCTGCGCTACCAAAGCTCAATGGAAGATGGTGAAGCTATCTACCAACGCATTAGGGATAGCATTAGGTTTGACGAACGTGCCCTAGAAGACGTTATCAACGCTTGGCTTGATACCAAAAGCTAGAACTAGGCATTTTCAGCCTGATCGGTAAGCCTAAACAATTTGTGATAACCTACCATGACAGCACCAACGATGACCCCATTTTATCACAAACGGTGGTTTGGGTTGCTGGTTTTGGTCGTCGTGGTTTTGCCTGCACTATGGCTACGGATTTGGTCATGGCAGTCGCATTTTACCCATATTGATGACCTACTCGTCTATCAATATCTCACACAGCCCACTGCTTGGGATGTAGGCATTGCAAGGGCCGAGGAGGGTGGTGGTGAGCTGCCTCATTTTGCAGGGCCTAATAACGCAGATGCTCCTATTAGTATAGCAGTCGCTGATACAAGCATTAGCTATGCACCACTTAGGCGAAGCAAATCCCAAGAAGCAGTTGCTATCTGGATGTACGGGCATGGACTCAGTTTGCTGGCTGACTTTTACCATTACATCAATCCTGCACGATTGGTCTGGCCAAGCAGGAACTCCACTTATGCCCCTGGCCAATACCTGCTTTTCGGTCCTTCGATCAATGACTATGGGGATTATCACCTCAATTTGATGATGGGCCGCCTAGGTTCGTTTTTGTTCGGCATTGTCGGGATCGGACTTTTGGCGGCTGTGCTGTTTAGACTAAGGGTCAATCAGTGGGTGATCATTAGCATTGTATCTATGCTGGCCTATAGCCCCGAACACATTATCTACAGCAGCCAGATGTCGCCTTATGCAGGGGGCCTCGTCATGATGCTGGCCATGTTTTGGATCGTATCAGGGCCAAGTTGGCCCCTTGAACTTGGAGATAAACTGCAGGCTTCGCCAGATTTGCGGCCTTGGCTAAAGCAAATGATCGTGGTTGGTGCAATAGGTTGTGTATTCCAGTTCCAGGTTCTGTTTGTGTTGCCCGCCTTAGTGCTAGTGGTATGGGGTCTTGTTCCGATAACTACCATTATTGGTAAAGTTCGTTGGCTGACAAGGCACCTTTGGTTCCAGATTGGGCTGTTGGGGGGGACAGTATTGACTTTGTTCGTTTTCTTTTTGCGTAGCAAAGCAGCCAAAGGCATCAATTGGAACGCAGGGCCAGACTCGGCGTTTTTGTTCACGTTGCCAGATGGACTGTGGGACAAACTGGTTTATACCATCACCTTCTGGGTCACGAACACAAAATGGATTCTGTTATCCATCCTGACCCCCATTCCATACGAATGGGCTGATGGATTGGTTGGTAGTTTAGTTGCGGGTCTGCTGTCAATGCTCATTGCCTTTGGAGCATATCATGGCTGGTATGGGGGAGCTGTTCGTAGGCGGCTTGTGCTGTTTGCTGGCCTAGTTTTATTGACTTGGGTGCTGATGGTTTTTGGACAGCTCGTGACCTACAGCCCTACTCGGCATAGTTTGATCTATGGGCCGGTACTTTGGGTCTTGATGTCCTTTGGACTTGATTGTTTGGCACGACAGGTCTATGGATGGCTATGGCCATCCTGTGTGACCCTAACAGTGCTGATGGTAACGGCATTAGGTCTTGGGCATTACAAAGAGACACGCAACAACCAGTTTGATCCGCTTCAGATTCAGCGATTGATTCAGGACCATCAGTCAAACGCCGTCATGGCTTACGATTGGTCATCATCGGTGTTATTGATGCGGGCCAACATTCCTAAAATTCCGATTGTGATAATTAATGATGGTCAGCCGAATCTCAATCTCATCCGTCCACCATTCGGTCCTGTACTCCGAAAACCCATTCGGCGATTATTGTGCATAAGCGAGAGGCTATCGCTTACTGGGTTGAAGGCAGGACAGAAGGTGTTAATGCGTCCCTTGTTTCCGCTAGATCAGCCAAGTCAGTATAAGGTACTGTACCAACAAGAGTTGACATCAAGAACCCAGATCGAATTCTACCCATTGACGCTGAACGGGACTAACGCTCGTTACATTACGGTCTTGGAGCGACAAGATTGAATTGACTTTCGCAGTTGCTGCATCAAAAAAGGCCTACTGAATCACAGATGGCCTTTTTTGATGGGTGATTTCCCAAATTAGAATGTCGTTGTCAGGATCTAGCCACCGAACATAAATGGCATCATCATGGGTTTTTCAGGGGCTTTGAATTGGCGCAACCGATAGCTAAAGGTCACCATATAATATCGTTGGAGGACCAAGGTGCGGGTGTCTTCGATATAGGTCTCGTTACTAGTACGGCTGATGCTTTGGTTCTGGCCTAGTTGGTCAAAGACGCTGAGTTTGATCTCGCCAGCCTCGTTCTTGAATAATCGTTTGCCGACTGACATATTCCAGAGCCAGAAGTTCTGGTTGAAGCCTTGGCTAAGGCCGTTATAGTATTGGTAACGTAGGGTGGTGTTAAACGTGATGCCTTTCCAGATGACATAGTTGAGCCGGACGTTGCTGTTCTGGCTAAAGAAGCTCGTGTTGGGGCTGGTCGGCAGGCTGTTAACGACGGTGTTATAGCTAGGCATTGTCGAGATCGTGAAGTCCACATTCTCTGAGATATTGCTGCCTAGCGTCATCGTGGCGCCAGTGGTATAGCTGCGGGCCTCGTTGGTCTGGTCGTTGATGATGCCGGGGGTGTTGGCGATCATGGCATTACCCCCTACATTGAGGTTGGACTTGATGAATTTGATCGGGAAACCATAGTTGACAAAACTATTCACTGTCCAGTATCCATTGACGTTTACAGGGCGGGTATATTGGCTTCCGGGTGTCAGGACCACACCGTTGTCTAGGGTATCAGGGCGGCGAGCGATGGTAGTGCTACTGGCGACATAGTTCTGGGAAACGCTGCCCATTACAAAGGCGAAAAAGTTGCTGTTGGCCTCCGGGTTGGTTGAGCTATACCGCGCGATCATGCGGTGGCTGTAGTCCTGCTGGAGGTTGGGGTTACCAGAGCTAAGCTGCAATGGGTTGTTGTTGTTGACTACGTTCTGGAGCTGGTCGATACTAGGAGCATTGGTACTGGTGTTATAGACCAAGCGCATGCTGCGTTTGTTGTCGAACTTATAGGTAAAGAATGCCGAAGGCAAGAAGTTGTCAAACATGCGGCCGGTGGTCAGGTTCAGTGGGAAGGTCTGGTTGTTATCTAGGGTCGCAACTTGATAGGCTAGATTGACCGTAAGGTTTGCTTTGTCTGTGTTGTAGAGCAAACCTATATTGCCACGGTGGGTGGTGTAGGTGGACTTGAACTTGTTGCTCAGTGAGTCATATTGCTCGCCAAGTGTAGCTGCCTTAAGGCTATTTGTTCGCCGGTCAGAGTCCGTGATTTGGGTGCTGAGATTGTAGCTAGAACTGAGCTGTACCTTGCTAGAGATAGGCTCGGTATACTCTAGCGTTGTGCCCCAAGTAGTACCCCGCTTGACGATATTAGATGACTGGTATGAGGTGTCATAACCTAAGCGGCCCGCCCTGAAGTAACTGTTGGAGGCAAATAAGGTGCTATTACCATCATTGTTATTGATGACGTTGTTGAACCCGAGGGATACTGTTCGTCCTGCTTTTTCGAACCGGTGCCTGAGCATCAAGTCGTTATTGAGGCTGTAGCCAGTTAGGTTAGACCCAAACTGGTTTGCTGTATTGCTCAAGATGGCGTCGCCAAGGTTGGTTCCTCCCAAGATGTTGTTTTGCCCATCATTTAATTGGATGGTGTATCGTGGGATAAACAGGATGGAGTTGTTAGGTGTGGGCTTATACTCCAGCCGCATATTGAAGCGGTGGTTGGTATTGGTGCTGGTGCTGGTGTTTTGCTCGTTATATCGCTGGGCCGTGTCTGAGGTAGAGAAAAATCGACGGTCAGTAAAGGTTTCGGCCGTAGTGACGCCACGGTTGGCAAAATAGGATAGGGTAGTTGTGATCTTTTTGCCCCAATTGTCGGTGTAGTTGAGGCCAGCGGACCAAGTATTGGTGATGCCGTTGTTTGGCTGGACTAAAAAGTCGCCTATGCCACCACTGCCACCACGACCACCGCCTCCGCCACCCATACGGCCACCCATCATGCCGCGCATCATCATCATGGCACCCATGCCACGGCCTCCGCCGCTGCCTGTTGCACCCAAGATGTCGTCGATCGAGAAGTTTTGCTCGTTGATGTTATTGAGGTTAACTAAAACAGTCAGGCGTTGGTCCCCAGCAAACCGATTGATACTACCAGCCACTTTGTAACGATCTGCACCGTTCGGGATGTCGCCGTTATCCTTACCGTAGCCTGCGGAGGCACTGCCAAACATGCCGTTCCGCATGCCAGACTTGGTGATGAAGTTCAGGGTTTTATTGGTGTTCCCGTCATTAAAGCCCGAAAACTGACTGGCTTCGCTTTTTTGGTCAAATACCTCTACCTTGTCGACGATGTCGGCTGGGAGGTTTTTGACGGCGGCATTCGGATCATCGCCAAAGAATGGTTTTCCGTCCACCAATACTCTTTTGACGTTTTCGCCTTGTGCCTTGAGGGTACCTCCATCAGAGGAGATACCAGGCATTTTCTGGATCAAGTCCTCAGCTGTGGCGTCACGGTTGACTTTGTAGCTAGCGGCATCAAATTGGGTTGTATCACCCTTTTGTTGGACAGCAAGTCGTTCTCCAATGATCTCAATCTCGGTCGTGAGCTCGGGTTTGGTGCTCATCTTCAAGACACCAAGGTCGCGGTAGGGAGCTTCGGGACTGAGGCGTACGCGACGACGCAGGTCACGGTAGCCAATATACTTAGCCACAATGCGGTACAAGCCTGGTTTCAGATCTTTGAATGCAAATTTGCCTTCCACATTGGTGATGGCCACCTTGAGGGTGCTATCGGGCAAGGACCAAAGCTGGACTGCGATGCCGACAAGTGTTTCAGCAGCGGTGCTATCTGTCAGGCGTCCGGAAAGTCCGTAGGTTACTGGTGGTGTTGGTGCTGGGGTAGGGGGCGTGGCCTGCCCAAAAGCAAGGACGCTGATCATTGAAAAAATAACTACCAGAAGGGCCTTAGAGTATGTATTGTTCATCTAGTGGGGATAGACCTGCAGAAAGAGTTTTGTGGGGCTGCAATCGTTATACGGACTATACCCTTGTATGACCATTCTGGGGCCGAAAGGTTTAATCAATTTTTTGGTGGCTAATGTAATTTGATATTCGACTTTAGCTTGCAAAGGCGTGGTTCTAGAGTGTGTTTTGTGTATTTCAGACCCATGAGGGGCATGATGAACCTTCCGTAAAAGTCACTCTATGGGCTAAAGATTGAACCAATAATCTTATCTTTGTGGATATTGAGTTGGGTTGGCAATTTTCGCTGCCTATCGACAATCAGATACACCAATTCGGGGTGGTTTGTTGCATACCAAACCGTCCCCGCTACATCTATGAGACTACGCCTCAACAGCGAATATGGCACGCTAAAAGCCGTATTGATGCACCGCCCGGGTGCCGAAATCGATCGTTTGACTCCATACAACATCGAGGAGTACTTGTTCGAAGACATGCCCTATCTGGAGCAGATGCAGCGCGAACATGATGAGTTCAGGAGCTTGATCAAGGGGGCTACAGGCGCCACCGTCTATCGGTTGCTGGACTTGCTAGTCGAGACCATGATCGACGACAACTTGTTGTTGGATGCCATGGAACTTGCCCTGGCGGATAAAGGCCTCAGCTATTTGGCAGGGGACGTAATTGCACGGATGAGCACGATGGAGTGTGCCCAAGCCATGCTTGCTGGGGTCAAGGTACGTGACCTCAAGGCCAAACGCTTACATGCTAAGGTACTGGACGATATGCCAGATCATAGCTTCGTGATCACACCAAACCCAAATGGTTATTTCATGCGGGATCCTGCGGCTGTCATCCAAACAGGTGTTATTTCCTGCCAGATGAAATACCCTAGTCGTCGTCGGGAGGCGATGCTGATGCGGTTGATCATGGAGAATCACCCCTTGTTCAAAGGTGCGGCCAACATCGTTTATCCGAACGAGAATTTCGAAAGTGCAGCAACCAAACCCTATCCTTTCATAGAAGGAGGTGACATTATTATCCTATCCGAAAAAGCTCTTGCGATTGGCAATAGCGAGCGCACCTCTGGCGAGGCCATCCGCGAAGTAGCCAAACAAGTGCTGGCCAGTGGGGACGTTGAGCGGGTTTATGAAGTTATCCTGCCTCCGAAACGCAACTTTATGCACTTGGATACTGTCTTCACGATCATTGATGAAAACTTGGTTGTCACCTATCCAGATGCATTGCAAGCTGTCCTTGAGACACGTGTTTACCGCAAAGAGGGTGTTGATGCCGATGGGCAGACCATCCTAAGCACAGAGGTCCTGAACAAAAGTCTTTTGACCGTCCTCCAGAACGAGATCGAGTACCTCGAGGTCATCAATTGCGGTGGAGACAATCCAGACTCTGCTAGCCGTGAGCAGTGGTTCGATGGTGCCAACGTATTTGCGATCGGCCCACGCCGTGTTATAAGCTATAATCGAAACATCCATACCAACCGTAAACTGCGCGAAATGGGTGTTGAGGTGCTGCGCATCCCGAGCTCAGAGCTCAGCCGTGGCCTTGGTGGCCCTCGTTGCATGACAATGGCACTGGACAGGCAAGAGTTCTAATCCCAATAGGGAGCGTTAAATAAAGGGTTTATAACCAGTGTTTTAGTAAAAAATTTCCCGAGGATAAATAGTTGTAAGATTATCCCACCACCCGTTTGCTGATTTGGCAAATGGGTGGTTTTGTTTTTATTTGGGATCTTGTTTTTGTAAATGGCCTTTTCTTATCATGGATTTCTATTTTCTTGATGGTTCGGTCTCTAGAGGTATGAAGATCATTGCCTTCTAATAAAGCTTCATCCAAGGCCATTTGTTGTTTCTGGATTTGGTAGTTATGATTTTCTTGTCCAGCTCGTTGATTGACTATCCACATGATTTTAACCGTACTAGCAGTACTAGTCTGTTTTTTTGGCAACTACCTACCAGGGCTTTTGGTGGTTCAACGACTGCGGTTGTCGGACCTAGGCCAAGCCTTACCGGCCTTCTTGATTGGGGCAGCGTTTAACACTACCGTGCTGACGCTTTGGTCATTTTGGGGGCCTATTACTCCAGTTTATTGTGTCGGGGTCGTGTTGTTTGGGCTCTTGATGGTTGCGTCGATACCCTCCTTTCGCCAAGTCATCTGGAAAGAGTTGAGACAGCTGACTGAATTGCCAATCCTGTTGAAAGTATTGGTATTAGCCGTAGTTGTTGGGGCAGTGTTTGCCGCTAATGAAACCGCAGACGGATTTGACGAAGGCCTATATTACATCCAGACAGTCCGTTGGCTACAAGAATTCGGCACAGTACCCGGGCTCGGCAATCTGCACAATCGTTTTGCCTACAATGCTTCCTGGCACACCTTAGCGTCTGGGTTCACCTTTATCAGCGATGGCTATTATAATGATCTTGGCATTGCTTTGTTTCTGTCGATGGTTATCTATATCGCCGGGCAACTGGGACAGGTGCTGCGCCAAGGACTGGATGTCAGGCTGTTTTTCTTGTTGGTTTGGGTCTTTTTGATGACCAATATTTTTTCCAAAGCCAACTCGATCAGTGCTGATTTCCCGGCTTTTGTGGTTGGTTTTTTTGTTGGCTACCTGATCTTACTAATTTTTAGTCGCTTAATAAAAGTCAGCAGATCGGCCTTACTATTGATTTTTGGATTGTTGGTTTGGGCCCTTACAATCAAATTGTCCTCCCTGCCCTTTGCTTGTGTCACAGGGGCTTTGCTGGTAGGCTATACTTGGCGCCAGTCATATTTATTGTGGCCTAGGTTGCTGCTACTAGCTGGTGTGATCCTCCTGCCTTTTATGGCTAGGGGCTGGGTCTTGAGCGGTTATTTGTTTTATCCACTGACCTTCACGGCCGTTGGAAGTCCGGACTGGCAGGTACCAGTTGCCGAGGTCGAGCTCGAGCGACTCAGTATCCAGAACGCAGCCAAATTGGTGCCGCTAGATGTGTGGGTTCAGAATCGGTTTGTCCCGGTATCCGAGTGGTTTATCCAATGGGTGGAGAAAACCAATGGCGATATCCTAGTACCAGTCGTTATCGCCTTGTTAGGAGCGGTTGCCTTATGGATCATGCGTAAACGTACCAGCCCACTGCTGTTGCTTTATACTTGGGTTCTGTTGGCACTAACTGTCCAGATGCTGTATATGGTGCCTGATCTGAGGTTTATCTATGCCCAACCTTGGCTTGTGATTGCGTTTTCGGCAGGCGTGTTAGGAGCTCAAATCAGTAATAAGTTCCAGACTTATACCTTCTATGGCCTCGTAGTAGTTCAGTCGGTGGGGTTTGTTCTGATTGCAGTTAATGCCGCCAAACGCTTTGATGGATGTTGGATCGTTGGCAACCCAGCACCAACCAAGCAGGTCTATCAGTGGCAGACCCAGGACAAAAAAGTCATACATGTGGTTTCAGAAGGTGATCAGTGCTGGAACAGTACTTTCCCTTGTATCCCGAACTACGAATGCGGCAAGATCGAAACACGCATGGGGACTTATGCCTCAGGGTTTAGGGTCGTGAAATAATAGCTACTTATAGTCTTAGCAAGATATGCTTTCTGTAAGCCTTAAGTTGTCATGCAATAAAGAGCACATTGAAATGGCGTCGATATCGGCCTGTAGAACCCTCATTACCTTGAGGCGGATTTAGTTATTTTGGCCTATAGTTGCAGCATGGCAGTCTAAGGGATTAGTTCGTCTTTGGTCCTTCGTTTATTTTCCTCACGATCTAGCAAAACCATGGCCTTGCGGTCAGGGGTATCCTTTATGAGCCAAAAATGCTGTCCATCAAGTACCTTGAAGGGGCGTACTGTTATAGTATCCCATTGCCGACATAAATCAAGAATAATGTACTGCGGGATTTGATCTGATCCTTGCCTAAGGCTTTTTGTGGCATTACCTGTAGCGACATTGGTCATCATTATCTCGTGTTCAATTCCGAATTGGAGAAAAGGATAGTCCCAAGCATCACCTTCCATAAAGAGGCCAACGTGGTTGATTCGATTCGCTTTCAGGTACTGAGTAAGGTTAGCCACTTCAGGTGCCATGCCCTCATTGTTGGCTGCGTAGTAGGCCTCTATTCCAGTTGCTTGCCAATGTTTGGGGTTGCCTAGTTGGCGACGATCATTTTTGAGGACGAACCATAAACCTATCCCGACACTAAGGCATAAGAATACCTGCCAGACAACCTTGCGGCGATCAATATATTGAACAGTGATGGCGGTGCTAAGGGGCACCATGAGCATAAAGAAGGGTAGGTGTAAGCGGCTGTGCCATGGCTGCCACTTAAAAACATAGCAAAAAAGCAATAACGAAAGGACCCCACCCAGCCAAATACTACCTGAGAGTCGAAGATCAACTAAGGACCGAAGGTTTTTGCGTTGCCATATAGCCGTAATCCCGCCCACGATAATAAAGACCAGCCCAATCAGATTGCTCGCGGTGTCCTCGTGTGTAGAGCCTTGGGTTGCAAAGGTCTGTTTCTGAAAAGTAATGGATGGGTCATTTACATCTGTGTTAGTGAGGGTGCCTATCCCAAGAGTTAAGGCCTTTGACATCACGTTGTCAAAGCCAATTACACCTAGGTGCATTGTAATGTTACACAGCAGGTTGTTGACCATTGGTCCTGCTGAATGGGTTTGATTTGCGTACATCAGTTGTTCTGCGGCGTCTACTCCCAGTACATGACCTGTGAACTGATAGTTGCGATACAGTTGCTGTCCGTACAGCAAGGTCAAGAGGGCCAGGACGCTTATCTTGATCGGCACCAAGCTTGCCCACCTGATTTGGCGCCAATTGTAGACAAACCAGCCAGTCAACAGGCTAGGGACGTAGATAAGGGCAGTACCTTTTGTCATGATAGCCAGGACCGCCATCAGGCCAGCCAGCAATAGCCATCCCCAGCCATAGGGGCTAGCTTTGAGTAAAGCTGTTAGCATCAGCAATAGTAGGAAGCCAAGCAAGAGGTCATTCTGGGTACTGGAAGCCTGTAGGATAAACATTGGTGTGGAGGCCATGACCCCAATGGCGACCAACCTAGCAAGCCTCGATAGGCCATTTTGTCGCAATAATTGCCAAACAAGACTCAAGCTACTGACATAACTCAACCACTGGATCAGGAATAGGCCACGGTCTGATTTGCCATCTACCAACCAACCGATATAGCCCACCAGCTCCGCAAAAGGTGGCTGATAAAGTTGGCGGGTGTTGGCCGTGGGATAAAACTCCAAGGAGTTGTGCTGGTACCAGAACATCATCCTGCTGAGGTGATAGGTCAGGCTATCCCAGTTGTTAGGTGGCAGCAGGCAGCCTGCTGCAAAGGTCAGCACCACCATCAGGCCGATAAATACCAAGATTATCCGCTCTGCAACTGAAAGTGGATAAGTATTTGCAGAAGGATCGGAAGACGGGATAGCTACTTGATAAGGTCGACCAAATGACCGATTTAGTTTGTTAAACAACCGTCCACCCCAGCCGATAGATCCGAATAGGATGGCCAATAGCAGATTTGATGGGACAGATTGATCAAGGATTCCTAGGTTATCCTGCACGATGGCCAAAATGCCAAAGGACAAGGCAGAGGTTGCCCAAAACCAAGGCAACAAAACCATAAAGTAGTTGAGCCGGTGCCAGGATGTGATAGACTCACCATTTGAAATTTCACTAGACGGTTTCGCCCTGTAAGCATGCCAACAAAGGGTAACGACCAGCACCGCAAACAAACACCACATATCTTTTGCCTATCAACTAGTGTTTAGGAACTAAGTGCAATTAGAAAATCCTTCCATCCTGGCAAAGCCCAATGTGAGGCAATACGGTAGCTCCTGAGGCAATTAGTACTTGAGTTCCATCCATTTCCGGAACCACCATTTGCCCCAAGTGCTGCCTGCCCTCAGTGCGAAGTAGGTATAGATCCTGTACATCAAAAAGGCTGAAAGGACTCCTACTAAGGCCCCACCAACGATGTCGGCAGGGTAGTGTTTGCCCAGATAAATACGGCTATAGCTCACGATAGCAGCCCAAACGAATAGCCACCGCACACCTTTGACATGACGGCGAAGCAGAATCCAGAGCAGAAAGGCTAAGCCAAATGTATTGGCCGCATGCGAGCTTACGAATCCAAACTCGCCTCCACAGCCGTCTGGCGTGTGCAAAAACGGCGCAAACGATGGCTCGTGACAGGGCCTTAATCGTTCAAAAAATGGTTTGAAGAGGCGGCTAGAGATCGCATCACTTAAGCCAAGCCCTAGGAGGGCGAATAAGATGATCGTGACGGCGCGTTGTTTGAGGTTTAGGTACAACCACACTGCCAATGCTAGGTAGAACGGTAACCATATCCATTTGCCAGTAACGGCAATCATCACTTGGTCCCAGAATGGACTATTCATCGAGTTGATGACCCAAAACAAATTGCGATCAAACTCGCCGAGGCTGCTGAACATAGGATCAAATTAGCTCTTGGACTTATACACCTGTTTGCCCAGTACCATGTCCAGTTCGGCAGGCAGAGTGGCCCGCCAGCGCCAGACAAGGAGCTAGGTACCTACAAAGAAGCAAATCTTAGGCTGACTTTCAAACTAAAATTAAGCAATCTTAATGTTGGTTTGGGCTTTGGACGGTCAAAAATAGGGCCTTGATGGGCAGATTGGTATATTTTATGCTACCTTAGATCCATCTAAAGCCTTTGTGGCTATTGTTTTACTTTATCTTTGCGGATTAAGCCCGTCATACGTCTTGATGACCTCACACGTAAATCACGGCAGCCCATCCACCTTGATTAGAAAGACAAAATAAAGCGTGTTGAACAAAATTATCGTCGGTTGTATAATTGTTGCAGGGTTGGTAGGGGCCGTCCTGGTTAACATCCGTGCTGATGACAACCTCGAGGCCGAACAAAGACGCCGGCAGGACCAATGGGTGGATAGTGTTATGTCGGTTTTGACACCTGACGAACGCATTGGGCAGCTCATAATGGCTTCCGCCTACAGCAATCGGGACGAAAAACACGTACAGGAGCTAGAGCAGCAGGTCAAACAATATGGACTAGGAGGGCTGATTTTTTTCCAAGGTGGCCCCAAGCGACAGGCCGTAATGTGTAACAGGTTACAGGCAGCCAGCAAAGTCCCGATGCTGATTGCGATGGATGCAGAGTGGGGCCTTTCGATGCGTTTAGATAGTACTTGGTCCTTCCCCCGCCAGATGGCCCTAGGTGCACAGCAGACCAGCAAAGGAACCTACGAAGTTGGTACTGAAATGGCACGACAGGCCGTCCGGTTGGGTGTCAATATCAGCTTCAGCCCCGACATAGACGTCAATAGCAATCCGAACAACCCCGTTATCGGTTTCCGATCTTTTGGGGAGGATGCAGACCTAGTGACCCAACGAGGCCTTGCCTTAATGGCTGGCCTACAAGACCATGGGGTCATCGCCAATGCCAAGCACTTTCCCGGCCATGGCGATGCGGCGGCCGACTCCCATCTAGAGCTACCTATCATCAACCGCAGCCGCAAGCAGTTGGACTCTGTGGAGTTGGTGCCGTTCAAGGCCTTGTTTAAGGCTGGGGTCAAGTCCGTAATGGTCGCCCATTTGTTCATACCCGCACTGGACACCACCCGCAGACGTGCCACCAGTCTCAGCCCAAATACAGTAACCAAGCTGCTGCGTAAGGAGCTTAACTTTAAAGGGTTGATCTTTACAGACGGTTTGGCGATGAAGGGTGTTACCAGTCATTACAAACCAGGACAGCTTGAGGTGGCGGCCCTAGTTGCTGGGAATGACGTTTTGTTAGGCCCAGAAAATGTACCAGCAGTCGTCGAAGCCGTTAAACAAGCTATCACGACAGGAGTCCTTGATCAGGATGACCTAGACAAACGAGTCAGGAAAGTGTTGGAGGCCAAATACTGGGCTGGGCTCAATCGATATGCGCCCATCAACCTAGACCGACTGGATGCCGAGCTCAACCCGCCTGCCCTCAAGCAGTTGAACCGGCGGCTATACGCCAAGTCAGCAACGGTCGTCAATGCGACAACTAATTACCTGCCGATTAAGTCCCTCGAGAGCAAAAAGCTGATTTCAATCGCAATCCAGGCAGATCCTAAGGGCGACTATCAAACCCTAATGGCTCGCTATGCGCCTATCAAGTTGTTTTCGGTGCCAGAAAAGGCCAAGAACAGCCAATGGGACACCTTGCGTAGTCAATTGCGTCGGGAATCTTTCCTGTTGGGGCCTGATGGTAAACCAGGTACTGTAATCCTGAGCTACCACAATCTCATCAGCAAAGCCAAGAACTATAACTTACCAGACTCTGGCGTCGCTTTGGTGCCGAAGTTAAAAGCTATGGGCTATGATGTTGTCATTGTGGCCTTTGGTAATGCCTACTCACTTCGGAATTTCGGCAATGCGGAAGCCTATGTCATGATGTATGAGGACAATGCTTATACACGTGCCTTAGCTCCGCAGATTGTATTTGGTAGCTTAGATGCCGAGGGGCGCCTGCCAGTTACGCCTCGCCCTGGCCTGCCCCGTGGTGCAGGTAACATGACACCCCAGATCGCCCGCCTCCAATATGATGACCCAGAGTCCGTCGGGATGAATGCCCAGGTCCTGACCAAAATTGACACCTTGGCAGCGCAGGTCATTAAAGACAAGATGGCACCAGGCTGTCAGATCTTGGTTGCTCGGCAAGGCAAGGTTGTGTTCTACAAGTCATACGGTCGTCATACTTATGATACTACCGACCGAGCAGTATCCGAACAAAGCGTGTATGACCTCGCCTCTGTAAGCAAAGTGGTTGGCACGCTTCAAGTTGTAATGCAGCTAGTTGGTAAGGGGCTGATCAGCCTAGACCAGCCGATTAGTAATTACTTGCCAGAGCTTATGGGCACCAACAAGGAAGACATTTTGTTGCAGGAGCTATTGGAGCATCGTGCGGGTTTGCAGCCCTTTATCCCGTTCTGGAAGCGGACCATGATCAACAAACAGCTATCCTTTAAGTGGTATTGCGATCGGCCAGAGGAAGGTTTCACGCAGGAGGTGACGCCACATATTTATACCCAACCTAGCACCACTGACTCTGTCTGGGCCTGGATCCTGAGGTCCGACAGATTGCCAACCAATAAGGACGGCAAATATGACACGAAGTACAGCGATTTTTCGTTTTTGTTGTTACAACGGATTGTTGAGCGGATCACACACCAGCCGCTGAATGTTTACCTGACCAACAAACTATTTGCGAAACTTGGTACTCGCCTGACCTACAATCCGCTGAACACGATGGCACCAGGCTTAATAGCCCCCACCGAGCTGGATAGTACCTGGCGGAAGGGCCTTGTCGTCGGCACCGTGCATGATCAGACTGCTGCGCTTTTGGGCGGTGTGGCTGGCCATGCTGGCCTATTTGGCAATGCGAACGACCTAGCGGTATTGCTCCAAATGAATCTGCAAGACGGCTATTATGGTGGCCAACGCTATTTGCCTCCTGGGATTGTTGCGCAATTTGGTCGTCGTGTTGAAGGGGCCCCTCGTGGCCTAGGCTGGGACAAACCACCACTTGAAAAACGCGAAAAGGCGCCGATCAGCCAGTATGCGAGCCCCGAAACTTATGGACATACCGGCTTTACAGGCAACTGTGTCTGGGTCGATCCTGTATATGATCTGGTCTTTGTTTTCCTCAGCAACAGGGTCTATCCCGATGCCACCAACAACAAACTAACCAGGAACCAGATGCGCGGCCGGATCCATGACGTAGTTTATGAATCGCTCAGGGTCAACTTCCCGAACATACAGGAGGCATCCATCGTTGCTCCATAGCCAGAGGTCTTTACAGGTAATTAAATGTTATCAAATATTGCGTTTTGCCTCCTTAGCCAACATTTGGAACAAACTTTGCGTTAGGGTATCGACCGAAAGATTATAGCAACCTATGGTCATTATCATCAGTAAAGAAATCTAAGATAACCCCTATCGATTATGCCTATTCTGGATCGCCTTCATCCTATTGGTCTGTTGTTGATTTTAGCTCTGACCACCATTGGTCTTCAAGCTCATGCGCAGCAGGATAGTACATATGTTTTCGTCTATGCCAAGCAAATGGGCGGGCAGAAAGCTAGCCTAGGACTTTGCACAAGTACGGATGGCTATCGCTGGGCCGAAAGTAAAGTGCTACCTCAGTTCGTATCCACACTTGGGGACTCTGCTGTGCATGATCCGTCCGTGGTACGTGACAGTGCCGGTATCTACCACATGGTCTATGGTATTGGACCCTTAGCCAAAGGGATAGGTTATGCCACAAGCCGTGACCTCAAGTTTTGGTCCGCCCCCACCTACATCGGGATCATGGATACCGTGGCAGGTGCACAGGCGGTAACGACACCAGATCTGTATTATGACAGAGCCCGCCGACGTTTCCAGATCGTTTTCTCAGCATCCGTGTTTGGGCGTTATGTTGAAACAGAAAATCTGACACCTGTAGGAGCTAACTTTAGGGCCTACAGTGCCGTTACGCCAGACTTCAGAAGCTTCAGACCGGCCAATGTGATTTCGGACCTTGGCTTTCCGCTCATCGACGGGACGATCATGAAATTAGGGAAGTACTTTTATCTGTTTGGCGTCAATGCGGCCACCCTGCCGAGCTCGGACTACAACATTACCCTCAGCACTAGTGTCTTCCCGACAGGGCCTTATGGGCAGGCTTCTGACCCCATCCATGGGGCTTATCAGGCGAAGAGCCCAACTTTGGCCCGGATCGGCAAGGAGTGGTTCATCTACCTCGAGCGACCACTGACAAAACAGATGGGTATGCTCAAGAGTACAGACCTCCAGAACTGGGCTGATTTTTCGTCCCAGATCACGTTCCCAGCTGTACTTGGGCAGGGTAGTGTGGTCCGTGTCGCAACCAATGCACTCTGACAAAGCCAAACGACCGATTTGGACTACTATCTAAGTGCTTGATATTAAATATTTTAGATATAAGTCTGTCATTTTCAGCCCATTGCATAAATCATCTAAACTTTTTGCATGCCTAGACTTGTGTGCGTGGACATTTTGCCTACCTTTGCAATCCGATTTTTGACAATAGCAAAACGGTTCGGTAACCATGCATTCAGACCCCATAGCCGATTTCCTGACCCGCGTGAGAAACGCGCAGAAGGCACGCCATATAGTGGTGGAGATTCCGGCTTCAAACATCAAGAAGGAGCTAACGAAGGTGCTCTTTGACAAGGGCTACATCCATAGCTACAAGTTTGACGAAGTTGGTCCTCAAGGCACCATCAAGATAGCGCTCAAATACAACGCTCAAACCCGTCGCCCAGCGATCACGGCTCTAACCCGTGTAAGCAAGCCAGGTCTGCGCAAGTATGTCGCTTCTGATAACCTGCCTCGTGTACTTAACGGTCTAGGAGTCGCCATCCTCAGCACCAGTAAAGGTGTGATCACAGATAAAGAAGCCCGCACCCTTAACATCGGTGGAGAAGTGCTTTGTTACGTTTATTAATCCTCTAACACCAAACAGAAATGTCTCGCGTAGGAAAAAAACCCATCGTGTTACCTAGTGGTGTAGAGCTAAGCGTAGCCGCCAACAATCTGGTAACCGTCAAAGGCCCTAAAGGATCCCTCTCTCAGGCAGTTGATACCGATATTACGGTATCAGTAGCAGATGGTGAGATTTTGGTAGAGCGCCCAACTGACCAAAAACGTCACCGTGCCATGCACGGTCTCTATCGTTCCCTGATTTCCAACATGGTCATCGGTGTGAGCGAAGGATATAAGCTTACGCTTGAGCTTGTGGGTGTTGGTTTCAAAGCCAGCGTAGCAGCCAATAACGTATTAGAGCTAGCTTTAGGTTACTCCCACCTTATTGTCTTCAAGCTGCCGATCGAGGTAACTGCCACGGCTGTCACCGAAAAAGGTAAGAACCCAATTGTGACCTTAGTAGGTACTGACAAACAACTCGTTGGTCAGGTCGCTGCTAAACTGCGTGGTCTGCGCCCAGTAGAGCCTTACAAAGGCAAGGGTGTCAGGTTTGTGGGCGAAGTCGTTCGTCGTAAAGCTGGCAAAACCTCAGCAAAATAAGGTAGCCTTGTCAGATAGGTTGTGGCGCTGTGTACAGTGCTTTGTGTTGCACATCGTGCCACAATCTATCCGGACAGACTGTCGCAATACTATATCAATCGTACTCACTGTTTAGCAATACTGAAAGGTTATGGCAACTGCCAAAACAATTCGCAGAAATAAAATCAAGATGCGCATTCGGAAGCGCGTCAATGGCTCGGCCACAAAGCCGCGCTTGAGCGTTTTCCGTAGCAATTCGGCCATCTATGCACAGCTCATTGATGATGTCGATGGTCGCACTCTTGCCTCTGCCTCATCGCACGAGTTGGGCGAGCAGACGGTCAACAAAGTTGACGTAAGCAAACTAGTCGGTTCTAAACTTGCCGAAAAGGCAGTTAGCGCTGGCATCACCGAGGTAGTGTTCGACCGTGGTGGTTATCTCTATCATGGCCGGGTGAAAGCCCTTGCCGAAGGTGCTCGCGAAGGCGGGCTTAAATTCTAATCAGCACCCCTCGCTAACACTCATGATCCCGCAAACCGCAAAAGTACTTCGCGCATCAGACGTAGAGCTCAAAGACAAGGTAGTCGCCATTAACCGCGTTGCCAAAGTTGTCAAGGGTGGTCGTCGTTTCAGCTTCTCGGCACTTGTTGTCGTCGGAGACGGTAACGGCACTGTTGGTTGGGGCCTCGGCAAAGCCAATGAGGTCACCGATGCCATCACCAAGGCCATTGACGACGCCAAGAAAAACCTAATTAAAGTTCCGGTTACCAAAGTTGGTACTGTTCCTCACGAAAACTACGGTAAGTTCTCAGGCGGTTTCGTCCTGCTGAAGCCTGCCTCTAAGGGTACCGGCATTATTGCTGGTGGTGCTATGCGCGCCGTTTTGGAGAGTGCTGGTATCAAAGACGTATTGGGCAAGTCAAAAGGTTCGTCCAATGCACACAACGTGGTTAAGGCTACGTTCGACGCCTTGGCCAACATGCGTGACCCACATACCATTGCTCGTGAGCGTGGTATCTCTCTCAATAAACTTTTTAACGGCTAAGCCATAACCTGTAGCAGTCATGCAAAAAGTAAGGATTACTCAGGTCCGCAGCCTGATCAAAAAGCCCGCTAATCAAAAAGCTACACTTCGTGCCCTGGGTTTGGGCCGTATCAACAAGTCTGTCGAGGTTGTACTCAACCCTCAGATCAGTGGTATGGTAGCCGTCGTTAATCATCTTGTTTCAGTCACTAACGTCTAAGTACCATGAACCTACACGATCTTAAGCCTGCAGAAGGCTCAACCAAAGTGCGGAAGCGCCTGGGCCGTGGAACTGGCTCTGGTATGGGTGGCACTAGTACCCGCGGTCACAAGGGTGCTAAGTCTCGCTCAGGCTACTCACGCAAGGTCGGCTTCGAAGGTGGTCAAATGCCACTCTATCGTCGCGTACCTAAATTCGGCTTCAAAAACCCGAACAAGGTCACTTTCAAGGTGATCAACCTGGATTTGCTGCAGTCTTTAGCAGATTCTTATAGCACTTCTACCGTAGATGTTGCATTTTTGCAGTTGCACGGCTTGTTGTCGAGCAAGGATAAAGTAAAAGTGCTTGGTCGTGGTGAGCTCAATGCGTCTGTAGAAGTACATGCGCATGCGTTCTCTGCCTCCGCAACCGAAGCCATTGAAAAAGCTGGCGGCAAAGCCGTCGTATTGTAAATAGCCCTCATGAATAAGCTGATTACCACCCTTAAGGAGATTTTTTCGATAGAAGACCTTAGAGTTAGGATCATCAACACCTTTCTCTTTCTGGCGATCTTTCGTCTGGGGTCTTACGTCGTATTGCCTGGTGTTGATGCTGACAAGCTCAATGCCGCTGACGGTGGTATCTTCGGACTACTTGATACATTCCTTGGAGGCGCCTTCAGTAAGGCTTCCATCTTTGGGCTGGGTATCATGCCGTATATCACGGCTAGTATTGTGTTGCAGCTACTGACCGTAGCCTTGCCATATTTCCAGCGCTTGCAGAAAGAAGGTGAGAGTGGTCGGAAGAAGATTAACCAATACACACGCGTCCTGACTGTTTTCATCACGGCAGCACAAGGACTTGGTTACCTTTCAGCTACTGTGCCACAAGAGGCTATCATGACCAGCGTGTTCGAAAGTAACACCTTGTTTTACGCCTCTAGTATCTTCACCCTTGTTGCCGGAACTATGTTCTGTATGTGGCTTGGTGAAAAGATTACAGAGAAGGGTATTGGCAACGGTATTAGCATGTTGATCATGATCGGGATCATTTCCCGCTTCCCTCGTGCCATTATCTCAGAAGCCGTTAGTCGGTCAATGAGTGGAGCTATGATTTTCATGTTGGAGCTAGTTGCCTTGGTTTTCGTCGTGATGCTGGTCGTCATGTTTACTCAAGCCACTCGTCGTATACCTATCCAGTATGCTCGTCAAATGGTTGGTAATAAAGTTTATGGTGGTCAACGGCAATTCCTGCCTATTAAGGTCATCACAGCTGGTGTTATGCCGATCATTTTTGCACAGTCCTTGATGTTCCTTCCTACGCTTATTGGTCAGTATTTCCGTGACAGCAGCGTTGGTAATTTCTTGGCAGTAACCTTTAACGATCAGTTCAGCTGGCAATACAACTTAATGTTTGCTGTCTTGATCATTATTTTCACCTTCTTTTACACGGCCATCGCGATCAATCCTCAACAGATTTCTGATGACATGAAGCGCAACAACGGGTTCATTCCCGGTGTCAAGCCAGGTGAAGATACAACCAGCCACATCGCTGACGTGATAGACCGTATCACCCTACCAGGTGCTTTGTTCCTTGCCGTCATCGCTATCATCCCTGCCCTTGGCCAAAGCCTTGGTATGTCGCGCGAGTTCAGCCAGTTCTTTGGCGGTACCTCGTTGCTGATTATGGTGGGTGTAGTGCTGGATACACTCCAACAAATCGACTCATATCGTGCAATGCGTCACTATGAGTCTCTAATGAAAACTGGTAACTTCACTGCCCGCGAGGAAGGTGTAGTCGCCGCCTAGTCGAACCCATGGGTAAAGGCCCTATTGTCTATAAATCATTGTCCGAATTGCAGATCATCCAACAAAATGGGGATCTATTGGGCAGGGTTCTTGCAGAGGTAGCCAAACGTATGGTACCTGGTGTCAAAACGATTGACCTAGATACGATCGCGTACGAGTATATACTCGACCATGGTGCCAAACCATCTTTCAAAGGATTGTATGGCTGCCCCTCGACATTACTTACGTCCGTTAATGAGGCTGTGGTCCATGGGTTACCAAACGACACTGTCCTTAAAGAAGGAGATATAGTTTCAGTCGATTGTGGGGTGTTCAAAGATGGATTTCATGCGGATAGTGCCTACACATTTGCTGTGGGTGAGATCAAGCCAGAAACCCAAGCATTGATGGATGCCACCTTGCAAAGCCTCCTGTTAGGGGTAGCGCAGGTTAGGGCCGGGAATAGAGTTGGTGATGTCAGCAATGTCATCCAGACCTATGTCGAGTCTCTTGGGTATTCAGTAGTAAGGGAGTTAGTTGGTCATGGGGTTGGTGCTAAGCTGCATGAGTCCCCAGATGTCCCTAACTTCGGCAAACGAGGCATCGGCCCTCTATTACAGGAGGGAGTTGTAATAGCGGTGGAGCCCATGGTTAACCTAGGCCGCCGCAATGTAGTGACTGAGCGAGATAACTGGACTATTAGGACAGTGGATCGGAAGGTATCAGCCCACTACGAGCATACGGTGGCAGTGCATGACGGGAAACCGATGGTGCTGACCACATTCAAGTTTATAGAAGAAGTGCTTAAAACTACTTATGGCGAAGCAATCGTCCATTGATCAAGACGGAGTCATTATGGAAGCCCTCTCAAACGCAATGTTTAGAGTGGAGCTCGAGAATGGCCACCAAGTGATAGCGCATATCTCTGGTAAGATGCGGATGAATTACATCAAAATCCTGCCAGGCGATAAGGTAAAAATGGAGATGTCGCCGTACGATCTTAGTAAAGCACGTATCGTTTATCGTTATAAATAAACACCTCGGAGTCGATGAAAGTCAAAGCCTCTATCAAGAAGCGCAGCGTGGATTGCAAACTAATCCGTCGCAAAGGCAAGCTTTATGTTATTAACAAAAAGAACCCACGTTATAAACAAAGACAGGGGTAATCACTTATGGCACGTATCGCAGGCGTAGATATCCCTGATAACAAAAGGGGCGTAATATCTCTAACTTATATTTTTGGTATTGGCCGCAGCTCGGCCTCTACCATCCTAGGCAAAGCCGGTGTGGACGAGAATAAGCGCGTGAAGGAATGGACTGAAGAAGAGTCCAATGCCGTCCGTCTTGTGATCAGCACCGAGTTCAAGACCGAAGGTGCGCTCAAGTCCGAGGTATCAATGAGCATCAAGCGATTGATGGACATTGGTTGCTATCGTGGCCTGCGTCACCGGAAAGGCTTGCCTGTTCGTGGTCAGCGTACCAAGAACAACTCGCGCACCCGTAAGGGCAAACGCAAAACGGTTGCCAACAAGAAAAAAGCTACTAAGTAATAACTCAGTAGCAAGGCCATTAAGTCGGGATGACGTGATGTTGTCCCGTCTTTTTGTGTCCATAGGGCTGCTTGCTGCAGCTTGATCACCTCCATGTATTACCCAAACAACAGTCTATAAGACTAATGGCTCAGAAACGTAAAGACAAAGCCAAAAAGCGGGTTGTTGTTGTAGAAGCCGTAGGTCAGGTTCATATCCGTGCCTCCTTCAACAACATCATCATAGCCGCCACCAACCTGCAAGGGCAGGTTATCAGCTGGGCTTCAGCTGGTAAAATGGGCTTTAAAGGCTCAAAGAAAAACACACCATACGCTGCCCAGATGGCTGCCTCAAACTGCGCACAAGTCGCTGTTGAGCTTGGCCTCCGCAAAGTAGAAGTGATCGTTAAGGGGCCAGGCTCAGGTCGTGAGAGTGCTATCCGTACTCTACAAAACTCTGGCCTCGAGGTAACGCTCATTCGTGACGTTACCCCTATGCCGCACAATGGTTGCCGTCCACCTAAACGTCGTCGTGTGTAAGTTGGGCAACCACCTTACCGTTTTTCACCCATAACAAGTTAAAAAACAATGGCACGTTATACCGGACCCACAACCAAAATCGCACGTCGTTTCAACGAACCTATTTTTGGTGCTAGCAAGGCGTTGCAGAAAAAGAACTATGGCCCTGGACAACATGGTCGTGGTAAGAGGCGTAAACAAAGCGAATACGCCGTTCAGCTTACTGAGAAACAAAAAGTTAAGTTCATCTACGGAGTTTTGGAGCGTCAGTTCCGCAACTTGTTCGATAAAGCAGCTCGCAAGCACGGTGTTACAGGTGAAAACTTGTTGCGCTATCTCGAGTCGCGTCTGGACAACGTAGTGTACCGTTTGGGCATTAGCCCTACCCGTCGTGGTGCTCGCCAATTGGTCCTGCACAAACACGTGACTGTTAATGGCCATGTTGTAAACATCGCTAGCTACAGTGTCAAACCAGGTGACGTGGTTGCTGTCCGTGAGAAGAGCAAGTCGTTATCAGCTATTACCGAAAGCCTTGCCGGACGTAGCGCTCGCGCATACAACTGGTTGGACTGGAACTCGGCCGAACTTAGTGGTACCTTCCTGAGTTACCCTGAGCGTGATGCAATTCCTGAAAACATCCAGGAGTCGCTCATTGTCGAACTTTATAGCAAATAATCTTAATCCCTTTCTCACCCACTAACCGACTAAGACCTATGTCAATACTGTCATTCCAAATGCCTGACAAGGTAGTAATGGAGAAGGCGGACGACTTCCATGGCACGTTCGAGTTCAAACCTCTAGAGAAAGGCTACGGCGTTACCATCGGTAATGCACTCCGTCGCATTTTGCTCTCGAGCCTCGAGGGCTATGCGATCACTTCCGTACGCATTCCGTCTGTCCTGCACGAGTTCAGCACGATAGAGGGCGTTATGGAAGACGTCACCGAATTGATCCTGAACCTGAAAACGGTTCGTTTCAAGAAGATCGGTGAGGTTGCTGCAACCAAGATCGTAGTTACCGTTAAAGGACAAAGCGTGTTCAAGGCTGGCGATATCGCTAACTTCACGAACTCGTTCCAGATCCTGAACCCTGAGCAAGTTATTTTCCACGTCGATCCATCTAAGGAAATCGAAGTAGAACTAACTGTTGATAAAGGCCGTGGGTACGTCCCTGCTGAAGAAAACAAGGTAAACGAGCAGCTCGTTGGTCTCATCCCTATCGATTCTATTTTCACGCCAATCAAGAACGTGAAGTATAGCATCGAAAACTTCCGGGTTGAGCAGCGTACTGATTATGAGCGCCTACTGCTTGACATCCAGACGGATGGCAGCATCCATCCCGAAGACGCACTGAAAGGTGCTGCCAATATCCTGATTGCCCACTTCCGGTTGTTTAGTGACCAAACGATCACGTTTGAGAGCACCAAACCTGCCGAAGAAGAGGTTGTTGATGAGGAGTGGTTGCATATGCGCAAGTTACTCAAGACCTCATTGACTGATCTTGATCTGTCAGTGCGTGCTTACAACTGCCTCAAGGCTGCCGATATTAAAACCCTAGGTGACTTGGCCCGCCTAGAGGTATCAGACATGATGAAGTTCAGGAACTTTGGTAAGAAATCTCTTACTGAGCTTGAGCAGCTGATTGCTGAAAAGGGACTAACTTTTGGCCTTGACGTTTCCAAATATCGTCTAGACGAAGAATAACAGACCATGAGACACGGCAAAAAAAATAATCACTTAGGCCGCACCGCATCTCACCGTGCCGCCTTGTTGAGCAACCTTGCATCGTCGCTCATCCTGCATAAGCGTATCAAGACCACCGTTGCCAAGGCACGCGAGCTCCGCAAATATGTCGAGCCTCTACTGACCAGAAGCAAGGATGATAGCACCCATAGCCGTCGTACTGTGTTTGCATTTTTGCAAAACAAGGAGAGCTTGAAAGAGCTTTTTGGTACCGTAGCTGATAAGGTAGCAACACGTCCTGGTGGTTATACCCGCATCATCAAGTTGGGTACCCGCCTTGGTGACAATGCTGAGATGTGCATCATCGAGCTCGTTGATTTCAACGAAACTCTGTTGGCCGCCAAAGAAGAAAAGGCAGCCAAGTCAACACGTCGATCCCGCCGCAGTGGTGGTGGTACCAAAGTAGCAGCTAGCGCTGTTTCTGAGGCCATCGTCGTTGATGCTGTCTCTGACGAGGTAGTCGCTGATGAAGCCACTGAGGCTCCAGTTGCGGAAGCCGAAGTAGAAGCCACCGAGGCTCCAGTTGCGGAAGCCGAGGTTACTGAAGCTGCTGCTGAAGAAGCATCTGCCAGTGATGATTCTCCTGCTGCTGACGAAGCCGCCGAAGACGAGAATAAAGCCTAGATCTACTCCTATTCGTGTAGGATCAATGATCAAATAATAGATAGCCCCGTGTAGCAATACATGGGGCTTTTTTGTTTTGTCAGCTATCAGTTTGGCTTTTGCTTGTCATTTATGTTATCTTAAGGTCCAGCTTGGCATTAGGCTATTGCTGATGCGTTTAGTTTAGTTTTTGATATGGTGATAACTTCCAAATTCCTTAGGTGGTCCCTCGTCGCAGGTTTGTTTTTGGTGGTCATTTTGGTGGCTTCTGCATTTTTGGTAAGGTCTAGGCCTGGTCATTCTAACATGTTAATACCTAGGCGTTTGGTTAGTCATTTAGTGGTCTATAAACATGACCGCAGGCTTGAGGTTTGGCATCGAGATACGCTTGTTAGGGCGATAAAGGTGTGTTTGGGTCAAGATCCAGTCGGCCCTAAACGCCAAGAAGGGGACTCAAAAACACCTGAAGGCGTATATCAGCTTGATTATGCCAATCCAAATAGTAATTTCTATCGGTCGTTCCATATTTCGTACCCCAATAAAGCCGACCAACAAAAGGCTAAACGTATGGGTGTTTCCCCTGGTGGTTTGGTGATGTTGCATGGTTGTGGCGGGCCCGGATATGCCATCTCCCAAAGTGCTGGTATCGATTGGACCGATGGTTGTATTGCGGTCTCAGATGCCCAGATGGATACGCTTTGGGCCTGGATCAAGGTCCCACTCAAGATTGAAATTAGGCCGTAGATAAGGCTAAATTCTTAGTAGCTGAGGTCTTTGTCCTTTTAGTCTAGCTTTAGTGAGCTGAGCTACCCTATTTGAGCCAATAAAAAAGCGACTCGATAACGTAGAACATTTTCGAGTCGCTTTACTATTCTGACACAGTTGTATTGGGCGCGCGGGATGTTACCTACTTAGAGGGTTGCTTGCACGGCTTTAACCAAATGCTCGACGATGCGCGCCTGTTGCTCGTGGCTGAGCTCGGTGTGCATTGGCAAGGCGATTACCTCGTGACAGAGTTGCTCGCTGATTGGGAACAGTCCTTCTCCTTGTCCTAGGTAGGCAAAGGCCTCCTGAAGGTTCAGTGGGAAAGGGTAGTAGATCATAGTTGGAATGCCGTAGCCGTCCATCATTTTTTTGACCTCGTTGCGGTTGCCTTTGGCGAGTCGCAAAACGTATTGGTGATAGACGTGTGTACTGTTGCCAACAGTTGCAGGCACGATTATGTCAGCATACGGTGCTAAAAGCTCCTGATAGGTATCGGCGGCCTTTTGGCGGGCAGCGTTATAGCCATCAAGGTAGCGTAATTTGACACGCAAGACGGCTGCCTGGATGGTATCAAGACGTGAGTTGACGCCGACTCGCTCGAATAAATAGAGCTGACGTTGGCCATGGTTGGCGATAGTCTTTAGTCGATCTGCCAGAGCATCATCGTTACAGAAGATTGCCCCTCCGTCGCCCATACAGCCGAGGTTTTTGCTTGGGAAGAAGCTAGTTGTGCCGACGTTGCCCATCGTACCTGCTTTCTTGACGGTACCGTCGCTAAAGGTGTATTCTGCTGAGATAGCTTGTGCCGTATCTTCGATGACGTAGAGGTTGTGCTTAGCTGCCAATGCCAAAATGGGTTCCATATCAGCACACTGCCCGAAGAGGTGGACTGGCATGATGACTTTGGTCTTGGGTGTGATAGCCGCCTCAATTTTGGCCACATCGATCTGGTAGGTATCGAGATGGACATCGACAAATACTGGGGTCAGTTTCAGCAGGCTGATGACCTCGGCTGTAGCGACGTAATTAAAGCTCGGTACGATGATCTCAGCATCTGCTGGGAGATCAAGCGCCATAAGGGCTACTTGGAGGGCATCGGTTCCGTTAGCGCAGCCAATAACATGATTGGCACCAATTGCGGTAGCCAATTCGGTCTCGAACAATTTGACATCAGGCCCTTTTATGTAGGCAGCGGAGCGCACAACACAGAGGATAGCGTCCTCGAGTTCGGCTTGTATTTTCTGGTGTTGCGTCACCAGATCGACCATGTGTAGTTTTGACATTGGTGTAGAAAAGTGGCCCTGTGGAAGTTAAACTGTGTGACGGCTTGTCACGATTTATTCCGCAAGGCCACTAGGATTGATGATGTTAGTGGTTTGTGATAGCGTTGTCGGCCACGATAGGCACAAATGATATGCCGAAATGGGCCAATCTGGTACTTAGGCTGTGGCTGCTGGCGCAGTTGGGGTCTTTTTGCTGGACATGGAGTCGGAAATAGCGTTACGGAAATGATCAACAAAGCCAGTGATCGGCATGGTGCCTAGGTCTTGCATGCCATGCATCCGGACAGAGACTGAGCGCTCAAGCTGTTCTTTCTCCCCAACAATGAGCATGAACGGTACTTTACTCACCTCTGCATCGCGGATTTTACGGCCCATTTTTTCGTCACGTTCGTCCACACTGCCACGGATGTCAAGCTCCTCTAGTTCGGTCTTGATCTGGCGTGCATATTCCACGTGTTTTTCTGAGATCGGCAGGACGATAACCTGCTCTGGCGCTAACCAAAGCGGGAAGTTGCCTGCGCAATGCTCAATAAGGACGGCGATGAACCGTTCTAGGCTACCAAAAGGCGCTCGGTGAATCATGACAGGCCTGTGTTTGGCGTTGTCACTACCGATGTACTCTAGTTCGAAACGCTCTGGTAACTGATAGTCCACCTGGATGGTACCTAGTTGCCATTTGCGGCCTAGTGCATCCCGGACCATGAAATCTAGCTTGGGGCCATAGAAGGCAGCCTCGCCTACTTCTGTTACCGTTTCGAGTCCAACCTCAGCGGCTGCTTCGATGATGGCGGACTCAGCACGTTCCCAGGCCTCGTCGCTGCCGATGTACTTCGCTTTGTTTTCTGGATCACGGAGGCTGATCTGGGCAGTGAACTTGTCAAAGCCCATAGTGCTGAATACATGCATCACGAGGTCAATGACCTTCAGAAACTCTTCTTTGACCTGATCTGGCCGGCAGAAAATGTGAGCATCGTCTTGTGTAAAACCCCGTACCCTAGTCAGGCCATGGAGCTCCCCACTTTGTTCGTATCGATACACGGTGCCGAACTCAGCGAGACGAACGGGAAGCTCGCGGTAGCTACGTGGTTTGTGGCGGTAGATCTCGCAGTGGTGCGGGCAGTTCATGGGTTTGAGCAAGAACTCCTCATCTTCGTCTGGGGTACGGATTGGCTGGAACGAATCTTTGCCATATTTTTCGTAATGACCAGAGGTTACATACAACTGTTTGGAGCCTATATGCGGAGTCACGACAGGTGTGTATCCTGCCTTAACCTGGGCCTTGCGCAAGAAGCTTTCGAGCCGCTCACGTAGGACAGTGCCCTTTGGCAGCCAAAGCGGCAAACCTGCACCCACACGTTCGCTGAAGGTGAAGAGTTCCATCTCCTTGCCGATCTTGCGGTGGTCGCGCTTTTTAGCTTCCTCCAGCAGGGTCAAGTAGTCAGTCAGCTCTTTGGCTTTCGGGAACGTGATGCCATAGATGCGCGTCAACTGTTGACGGTTCTGGTCCCCACGCCAATAGGCACCTGCAACTGCCATCAGCTTGATAGCTTTGATTGGTGCGGTAGAGGGGATATGTGGTCCACGGCAAAGATCTGTGAAATTGCCTTGGGTGTAGAACGTGATGCTACCATCTTCGAGGCCATCGAGCAACTCCAACTTGTAGGGGTCACCCTTCTGTTCGAAGTAGGCAACTGCTTCGGCCTTTGAGATCTCCTGGCGGGTGTAGGTGCTGTTGGCCTTGGCCAACTCCTGCATTTTGGCCTCAATGGTGCCAAACTCGTCTGGGCTGAGGCTACGGTCACCAAAATCGACATCATAATAGAAGCCGTTCTCGATGGCGGGGCCAATTGCTAGCTTCACACCAGGGTAAAGGGCTTCAAGCGCCTCGGCCATGAGGTGAGCGCTGCTGTGCCAAAAGGTAGCTTTGCCGTCAGGGTCGTTAAAGGTGAGTAATTGCAACGAGACAGAGTCGTTGATCGGGCGGGTTGCGTCCTGGACGATGCCATTGACTTTTGCCGCTAGCACGTTGCGGGCTAGGCCTTCGCTAATGCTTGATGCTACCTGTAGTGCGGTAGTCCCTTGAGGGTATTCCCTCACTGCCCCATCGGGCAGCGTTATCTGGATATTCATGATGTTTCGTCATACCTCAGCACCGTACAACTGGTACTCGTGACGGTCGCAATATACTAGTTTTTGGTCGGGATTGCCCGAGGATTAACTTTTTGTGGTTCAGGTCGTAAACACGTCCTAACATTTCAACGGGTAGGGCCTGTGCATGATAAAAGGATAATCGGATGATCCAGCAGAAATAAATATTGTTCCATTAGGTTATTGTGGGGCACATAGAGGCCTCTCTACTCTATTAATACTTGCATGTTCCTGAGGACTCTGTAAGGCCATCGCATTGCACCCCAACAGATGACGGTCCTGCCGACTGGGGTAATGGCAAATTTGCAATTGACTGGTGTGTTTGTTACTTTCACATCCATTTTTTTTGATTTCACACACCGAAATTGCCCAAATGAAATATTGTCTCCTCTGCCTTATTGGTTGGTTCTGTTGCGTTTTTGGCGCCCAAGCGCAGTTTATTGGCACCCCCGAGCTTGTTGGCTACTATAATGCGTCCTACAACTTTTGCCAAGGCTTTGGTCTCCAGATCAAGTTCGATGCTGGCGGAATGAATGCTGGCAACATCATGACGGTGCAGCTGTCAGACAGTGTGGGCAGCTTTGCTAGGCCTGTGGTAGTTGGGTCGATGCCGGTAGGTAATGGTCAGAATATGTTCATCAACTTCATGATCCCGGCCAACACTGTTCCTGGTCCGACCATCCCGACCGTTACAAGGGGATATAAGATTCGCCTAGTTAGCAGCTCGCCAGTGATCATTAGCCAAGTCAATCAGTTTGCATTTAAGGTTCTGAGGACTTTGCAGATCACGAACCCACAACCTAGCCGCTATGGGGTCAACCAATGGGTCGCCCATGTTTATACCTGGCAGACTGTATTGCCACTGGTTAATAATCTTGTTAATCCTGCCATCCAAGACTTCTTCAACCCTACTAATTACAAAGGTTACTTCACAAAGACGGACTTATCCTTTGACTTTGATTGGGACCGCGGACCGATCCCAGCAGGTAATAATGCACGCATAGATAGCAACCAGGTTAGTTGCGAGTACCGTGAAAGCTTTGCTATTCGGTTTAGACGTAGGGAAAATCTGCCACTGGGCTACTATGCTTTCCAATATGGGGCCGATGATGGGATCCGGATCAGCACCGATGGTGGTGCAACCTGGCTATATGATTCTTGGCGTGAGCAGCAGTTCTCCCAAATTATCCCCGGTAATGGCTGCGGAATCGTTTTAGGCGGACAGGTGGACCTCGTAGTGGAATATTTCCAGCGCCTAATTCAGTCTCGAGTGATGTTTAACATGATCCGGACTGGGGATCCGAACCAGCTACCGGTCTTTGCCCCAGGTCAGGATGGCAATGCCTATTGCACAAGTGCACCTCCATTTCAGTTGGTAGCTACCCCTCCGGGAGGTCAGTTTTCGGGTGCTGGAGTTAGTCCAACTGGTTTGTTTAATCCTCGGATTGCTGGCCTTGGGGCGCGCAATATCTTCTACACCACAGGTGGCCTTGGCACCTGTCAAAAACGTGACACCATCCGGATCACGGTCAACTCTGGCTCTGATGGGCGGTTTATTGGGCTTGATACAGCCTATTGCCTATCTAATGCCGTAGCACAATTGCAGAGTTTGCAGTCGGGTGTATTTAGCGGGCCTGGTGTAACTGGTACGACCTTTAGCGTAGCAGCTGCGGGTGTTGGCCTGCATACCGTGACCCACATCGTGAACACGATAGCGGCCTGTCCTGATACAATCCGTCAAACGGTTAGGGTCTATGCCCCTGTTCCTGCCCTAACCTTTAGTTTGCCAAGGGCCACGATTTGTGCGAACGAAAGCCCAATACAGGCAAGTTATTTGGCTGTCACAGGTGGGGTGTTTTCTGGTAGGGGGATTTCGGCTACTGGTGTATTTAATCCCATTGGGCTCAATGGTACCTATCGCTTGGTCTATAAGGTCAAAGCTGGGCCATGTGCGGACTCGATCATCCAGTCGATAACGGTCAATGCAGCGCCTCGTGGTGCTTTTACAGGGCTCGATACAGCTTATTGTGGTGGGGCTGGGCCTGTTACGTTGGTGGGCAATCAACCCAATGGGTTTTTCGTAGGGGCCGCGATGACTGGCAATCGGTTTAGCCCTGCAGGCCTTGCTGCTGGCCAGTACCTGATTCAGTATATTGTCCCTGGTCCATGCCCTGATACAGTCAAAAAAACTGTCCAGATTAGGCCTGCGCTTAATCCTAGTTTTATTGGTTTCCCGGCTAGCATTTGCCCAATCAATCCACCAATTGTACTCAGTGCGTTGCCGCTAGGTGGGGTTTTTAAGGGCCAAGGTCTTAGTACCAGTGGAGGCATCACGACCTTCAATCCTGCTGGCCTGAGCGGTAGTATCACAATCACCTACGTTGTGCGTAACGGGTCTTGTACTGATTCGGCCACGGCATCTATCGGCATAAGTTCGACACCGAATCTGCTGTTATTGACCGATAGTGTAGTCTGTATTGGCGGTGGGCCATATAGTTTGAGAGCTGCACAAGCAGGAGGCACTTGGTCGGGCACGGCGGTTACGGGGGATCAATTTAATCCGAATGTGGCTGGGATCGGTCGTCATACCATCACCTACAATCTGAACCAAGGCAGCTGCGGTGGCACTGCTACGACTACCATTAGGGTAGCAGGGATATCCAATATCTTATTCAACAAGAATGCCACTAGTTGCTATAACGAGCCGATTGCACTCTCCTTTACAAGCACACCTTCGACACCCTTTGCTGTGGTAATCAAAGATCAAGCGGGCAATACGGTTGGGAGCGGCACCCATACCACCGATTTCACTGGTCTTAGGCTAGAGCAGTCCAGCAACCTGACCTTTGTATTGACCGAACAAGGCACTAATTGCCAATATACGTATCAGGATGCCACTGGCCCATCGCCTGACCCTACAGCACCTAGCTTTATAGCAGTTGCCCTAGGCTTGGCACCAGCTTTTAAGATCGATACCCTCAACAATCCACCCACCTACCCATTGCATGTACGGCTCACGAATTTGACAAGAGCATTGGCGACAAATGGTACGACCAAAGTGCCGTTGCCGCCGTCAGCAACTGTTCGGTATCAGATTAACTGGGGAGATGGTACGGCCCCAGAGGAGTCTATTGATTTGTCATCGGTAGAGCATTTTTACTATGCCGAAACCGCAGCAAATAACCCTTACCCCGTGACGTTTAAGGTCAATGACAATGCAGCAACTGGATTCGCATCCTGCCAATATCAGTCTAGCCAGACCGTGTCGGTGCGTCAGGATACGTGGCCCAATGTCATTACACCCAATGGGGATAACCTCAATGATCAGCTGATTTTTGACGGTATGGCTGGGCGTGGCAAGCTTCAGGTCTATAATCGGTTGGGCGTTCGTGTTTTCGAAGAAGAGCTACTGACCAACACTTGGGCGGGCCAAAGCTTACCAGCCGGGACTTATTTTTACACCATGGTTGATGCTAGAGGTTCCGTCTATAAAGGCTGGGTAGATGTCCTAAAATAATAATCTGTTTAAGGACAAAGCTTGTATGGGAAATTGGAAAGTAACTACCTATTGAGGTAGGGTGATGAGCATGGCCTACAATCCGTTATACTTGTGCCATGAAACGGATTATCGGTATGAGTAGGTGCTTGTTAACTTTTGGAATGGCCTTGTGTGCTGAGCTAGTCCTCTTGGGCTGTACAAGCAAACCTGGCGATGGACAAGAGAAAGGGGATCAATTGCTGGATATGATAGAGGCAACGCAAGTCAAGGACGGTAAGGCGATTTATACCCAGCTATACAGTTATAAGGACAATCGACTGGACCAAGTCGGGACCACAGATCCCACTAATATCGTCAAGGACCCTAGCAATAACTATTTCTATCATCGCAAGACCCATGAGCTAAACATCATCAGGGTGACGCATGGTAACAAGCCAGGTACATTCACGTTCAGCAGTGGCAAGCTAGGTGATGGTTTTGTCGAGATTTTCTCTTACTACTCCTTGCACCAGAACAAGTTGCAGCGACGTCAGATCCTGTATCTCAATGCAAAAAAACAACCTACCCTTTTGCTCGAGCGGACAGTGAGTCGAGATCCGCAGACTGGGGCCTACGATAGTACCTTGCTTAGCAAAGAGGCAGTGGAGCGATATAGCGCTAAAGGATTAGTAGACGTTGCCGTTCTTACCTATTATTCAGGGCCGGATAGTATGTTGGTAGGGCGTCGGTATCAGTATGATAACCAAGATCGTCTGGTAAAGGCAGAGGAGCAATTTGGCCCAGAAGAAGAATGGTTTCCGATGACCGAGTTGACTTATCATGAGCATAAAACCCCTTTTATATTGCCAAAAGTGGGCTTGGATTATCCTAAACATAAGGGACTGGCTTGGTTAGCAGCAGACGAAAAGAACTATTATGGTGGTACCCTGGTCAGCCATCTGCATAATAGCAAAGTAGTTATAGGGGATGATGGCCATATACTTGATCTGGTCCAGACTCGCCTCCAGAATAACAATTTGGGCAGTATGGTTGGGGATAGTTTGCACCTGATTTTTAGGTATCGGCCAAAAGATAATCTTGTCAAATAATCAAAAGGATTTGATTCTGCCCTGAGGCTAGAGGTCACGGGAGTTCGCAGTAGTCGATTTGCAATGACCAGCCCTATATTTGTCCATCGATTGGCAAGCCAAAAGTTGTTGGGATGCCGATCGGGCGAAAGAGGACCAAAGACACCATGGCCGACAAACCGAGCAGCAAAAACAACCAAGCACCAGGCAAAGAGATTTTGCTGAGCGCATATAAGTATATGTACACGGCAGCCAGCATGGCCCAGCTGTTTGAAGATAACAAGGCAATCTGTGCGCGCTATGTGCATGCCACTGCCAGAGGCCATGAGGTGCCTCAGATTATTGCGGGGATGGCCCTCCAGCCACAAGATTATGCCTATCCTTACTATCGGGATGATGCCATGTTGCTAGCGATGGGCATTAGCCCTAAGGAGCTAATGTTGCAACTGCTGGCCAAGGCAGATGATCCGTTTGGTGGTGGCAAGACTTATTATGGACACCCATCCTATCGGCGCGAAGGTTTCCCCACGATACCACACCAAAGCTCTGCAACGGGAATGCAGGCGATTCCTGCTACAGGTGCTGCCCACGGGCTTCGGTACCTGAGTAGTATTTCCCACCCAGGATCTGACCAAAAGGCGGTTGTGCTTTGTAGCCTTGGTGACGGAAGCGTGACCGAGGGTGAAGTTTCAGAGGCCTTCCAGATGGCGGTTTTGAAACGGTTGCCGATCGTGTACCTGATCCAGGACAATGGTTGGTCGATATCGGCTTACCATGATGAGTTTCGGAAAAGTGACGCCTACGAATATGCATCAGGCTTTAAGGGTCTGGAACGGCGCAAAGCCAACGGTACTGATTTCGTTAAGGCATACCCAATAATCAAGGAGGCGATAGCCTATGCCCGTGAAAACCAAGCACCCATCTTAGTCCACGTCAAATGTCCATTCCTAGGGCACCATACTAGTGGGGTCCGGAAAGAGTGGTATCGTGGTTCCGAAAACCTAAGCGACCATCTGAAGAATGACCCATTGCCCAAATTGCGGCATCAGGTTTTAGCTGCTGGCTTCACTGAGGCCCAGATTGTCAAATTTGAATCCCTAATTGATACCGAGGTACAGAAGGCTTATGATGATGCCCTCGCCTCAGCAGATCCAGATTTGGCCACAGCACTAACCAATGAGTTTGCGCCAACCCCAGCCACCACTGAAGTGGGCGAGCGTGCCCCGGCAGGTGCTGAAAAAATTATGATGGTTGATGCAGCCCTCCACGCTGTTGAGGAAATCTTGAATGCCAATCCTGAGGCCTTGTTCTACGGGCAAGATGTGGGAGGACGCCTAGGTGGTGTGTTCCGCGAGGCGGCTACCTTGGCAGGCAAGTTTGGGGATCATCGGGTATTCAATACCCCGATTCAAGAAGCCTATATCGTTGGTAGCACGGCAGGCATGTCAGCTGTCGGAGCCAAGCCGATTGTCGAAATTCAGTTTGCGGACTATGTCTGGCCTGCTGTCAATCAGCTGGTTTCGGAGTTGAGCAAAAGCTGTTACCTCAGTAAGGGTAAGTTCCCGATCCAGTCCCTAATCCGGATTCCGACTGGTGCTTATGGTGGTGGTGGACCCTATCATAGTGGCAGCATCGAGAGTACATTGCTGACCATCAGAGGTATCAAGGTGGTTTATCCGAGCAATGCCGCTGACATGAAGGGCCTGATGAAAGCTGCCTATCTGGACCCTAACCCGGTCATCATGCTGGAGCACAAAGGTCTGTATTGGAGCAAGGTTCCCGGTACAGAAGAGGCCAAAACATTGGAGCCAGATCAGGATTATATCGTTCCCCTAGGCAAAGCGCGCATCGCTCTTGCAGCTGATCAGGACATGCTAGACGAAGGAGCCACAGCCGTCATCATTACGTATGGCATGGGGGTCTATTGGTCATTAGCGGCAGCAAAACAGCTGACTGGCAGGCTTGAGGTCATTGACCTGCGGACACTCAACCCTATCGACTATGACCTGTTGGTTGAGCGTGTTAAAGTTCATGGCAAGGCTATGATCCTCACAGAGGAGCCGCTGCTCAACAGCTTTGCGGAGTCCTTAGCGGGGCGCTTGTCGCAAGTATGTTTCCGTGATCTTGATGCACCGATTATGACAATCGGAGCCGAGGCGGTACCTGCCATCCCGATCCATGTGGAGCTGGAAAAGGTCGTATTGCCAACGCTGGATAAGGTCCTTGTGGCTTTGAAGCGGTTATTAGAGGGGTAGGGCAGAATATACCCTACAACGGCTTAAACCGCTCAAATGCTTGTTTGCAGTTGTCACAATAGTGGAGGCTGCGGCATTGGGTTGGGCCAAACATGGATTTCATCACTGTTTGGGAGCTATCGCAGAAGGGGCAAGTGGCTTGCTCCAACAGGTCGAGATCATCGACGGCTAGGGAGCTGCCCGGTAATGCAAGGCCAAACGCCTTAAGTGAAGCCAGTCCTTGTGGGCTGATGCGGTCGCTGGACCATGGGGTGGCATAGCTGACGGTGATTGAAGGGTTGGGCACACCTTGAGCCTTCAGCACGGAAATGACTTCCTCTTGCATGTGGTCGATGGCGGGGCATCCTGAAAATGTTGGCGTGATAGTGACTGCTACCTTGTCAACTTCGCTGCAATCGATGTCTGTAATCACGCCTAGATCCACCAATGATAGTACAGGAATTTCGGGATCCTTGACGGCTTGTAGCCAGTCGGTGACTTGCTCGTTGGTGTAGTGGGTTGGCATGATCTGGTGCTGACTTGGTGTATTGTCACAAAGATAACGCCGACAGAGCCCAATTGGTTTTGCCCAACGTGGGTAGTGGCAATTGCTAAGGGCGTCTGCACAAAGGACTTCTCTGGCTATTCGGCATAGACCAAAATATCGGTTTGTTTCAGGACGTTGGTACCTGGTTTGCCGAGGTGGATTTTGGCACCGGTCGGGATGTCATAGTTGGCTGGTGCTTCAGCATAATTGATCACCACCTTGAGGCCCTGCCGCTGATAAACCATCAAACCCTCTGGAAGGGCAGTGGTTGGGAGCTTGATTTGGGCGAATAGCTTGGTCATCAGGTTAAGCTCAAGGTTGCCGTCATCGGTATCTAGCCCGACGTAGGTAACTGTGCCCTTGCCGAGGCTGCAATGTGTGGCAGCTGGTTTATCCTTGTAAAACTGGTTGGCATACTGAGCCCAAACGCTGGTTTTGCCGTCTATTGGTCTCAGGATTTCGCCCCAATTGTTCCAGCTGAAGACTTGGCCATCTGCGGATTTGACCTTGGCCATAGCCGTTTTAGGCAAGGCATCATAATAAAGGACTTCAACGCCAGCTAGGTCTGCCAAGGGGGCTGAAAAGGCTGTTGGTAGCAGGTGGCCATTGGTGTCCTTCTGGAGGGAGCGGCAGGTTAGGACCAAATGCCCGCCATTCTGGACATAGTCCTTGAGTGC
>JAIXYP010000019.1 GCA_027490155.1 Cytophagaceae bacterium
GGCTCGGTCCCCGGAATAAAGCCCCGATTTTTGTCAAACTTGTTTTGGTGCGGCACATATCCCCGCCCATTATGATCTTGTGATGCCATAGTGCCCGCGTTTAAGTAAACCGAACCTTAATTTTTTCCACCACTAGCCAGACATTTCCCTCAAGCCGAACGGTGCCATTAGCCAAGATTGTAACACGGTTACCAAAGCCATCGGCCTCGATGAAGGAGGATAATAAACCATCTCTGTTTTGGGCAATGTCAAAGGGCCGCACCTCTTGGCCGGGGTGGTCTATGCTAAGTGAAAGCTCACCTTCGGAGGCATTGGCTCGTGTCCTGATCCGCAACATATATTGCCGATCGACTGGGTTTTCAGCAGCGAAGTTGTAGTCTAGCTCACCATGGTAGTTGGGGGCAAAATAGATAGCGAATTGGGGGCCGACACCTGCTTGGGCTGGGGCCGCAGCAGGTGGCATAGGTTGGCGACGGGGAGCTGGTTCTGGGGTTATTTCTGGTGCTTGGATTGGTGCAGGGGTGTTAGAATCGGAATCCTCTGCAAGCCGCTCTTGAATGGTTTTGGCGCGCCTAGTTATGGGATTGACTTCCTCGACAGATACATTTTGCTTCTCTACTGGCAAGGCAGGTGGATTGGTGTGCAACGGTGGTGGCCATGCTGCATGATCAGTAGCTTGCAAATCGTTCGCTTCCGTTTCATCCTCATCTTCGGATTCAAGCTCCAAGGGAGGAGGGCTTTGCAAAGGTGTAGCCGTTGCCTTTGGGTTTGACCTAAAAAGCCAAGGAACCACATGACCCAAAATGACGTAACAGATCAGATAGGCCCAAAAGGCAGCTGCTTGATTGCGCCGCCCTGCAAGGGAGAACAACCAAAAGAAAAACAGAATAAGTGCAAGACGATAGAACCACATAAGATTTTAGCTAAAACGTGCTTTAACAGGTTTAGTCAAGACCCACTGACCATTTTGGAGAGTTGCTTCACCTGGCTCTAGTTGGGTGACTTGGGAGTTGCCGAAACCTTCGGCTGCGAGATAATCTTTGAGGGAGCCAAACCTATTGATACAAAAATCAAAAATTCGAACCTCATTGGTAGTGTTGAGTTCGCCGAGCGTAAGTAGCACTTTTGCCTTCGTTTCCTTGCCACGCCACTCAAGACAGAAAAAGTGAGTATTAGATTGTGGAGATACGTTACCACCCTGCGGCCACAGAACACGCCCGCCAGCTGGTTCGAAGTAATAACGATGTTGTGTTGGTGGCGGTGGATTTGTAGGCTCTTTGGTTGAATTGGTAGATGACGTGGGTGTTGGGCCAGACTGAGGTACCTGAGATACACCTGCCTTGTTTGCAGAGACATCTTTGTTTACACTATCGACCGTAGACTTAGGTACATTTTGTAATCTCTCATTTATGGCAACAAATAATCGCATTCGATCAGCCTGACTACCAACTATAATACCTCGCTTTGTAAGTTCAGTCTCTAATTCTGAAAGGCCAATCTTCATTCGGTGCTTATAAATTATTGCAAATAGCTCAACATTGTCTTCAAATAGATCTGTAATGGAAACTAAAGTATCATTTTGTGTACTTGTAATGTTTGCTTTTGAATCTTGTTCAGACTTTTGGTCTTTTTTGAGCTTTTCGTTAATTGCTAAAAGCAATTTATTCACTTCAGCGTTGCTTGGGATAGAAATATTACGATTATGGAGCTCTTCGTGCAACTCCGACAGAGAAATATTCATCCGGTATTTGTAAATCAAAGAAAATTCTTCCACTTTATCTTGATGTTCCCAAACAACCGGCACCTGTTCTTCTGTACTTTGTTGAACTTTGGGGGCTGATTTACCCTTTTTTGATCGGAGCAATAATATTGGACCAAGCCACAAAGCAACAAAACCAAAAACCAGCCCTATGAGTATCCAAACATTTAATGCCTTATCAGACATGGATTTCTCATTAGGTTTAGTTGCAACAGTACTTACAGAATCTGCAGTTTTTTCCTTTGTTTTGACACTTATGATTGGCTCAAGATGCCGAACATCGACGCACTTAAAAACCAAAAAGGAATCAGTCTCAGAACCCCTTTCATAGTCGTAACGAGGAATGCTATAAACCAAGTAAAGCGTATCCCTTAGGCTATAAAAGACCGCTGTATTATCGTACTGCCTAACCCAGTTACATGTATCTAGTTTGATATTAGCAGCTTGCTCAAAAATAGTACGGTCTATAGGGACACCATGCTCATAGATTTTTTTTGTGACAAAATCCATCGCTGGCCGTAAGGTCCTAGAGAGGGAAGTTTGTGTCTGTTCAGTAACAGTGGCAACTTTTGTTGCCTTATTCTGGCTTTTGATTCTTGGTTTAGCCTTAAATGATTTGCTGGGCAATTTCTTTTTATGCTTATGATTGGCTAAAGTACGCCTAGCAATTTTCTGTTGTTTACGTTTTCTCGGGTGCGAGTTATCAGCCAGCACATTTTGCCAGAAGAAAAACGACAGGAAAACCAACAGCCAAAGTAGTCTCATAGCCCTAGTGATGAATTTGTGATCGCATGACCGTTGAAGTAAAAGCTTTCTAGATTGGACCATAGCACCAAAACGGCATGGCAGCCATAGGCTGATAAGCCAAAAGAGAAAACAACCAATAGCGACCGACAGACCCACATAACCAACCTTATCTAAAACGTACCTTAACTGGTTTGGTAATCACCCATTGCCCATTTTGGAGGGTGGCCTCGCCAGGCTCTACTTGGGTGACTTGGGTGTTGCCATCGCCGTCAACTACTATGTAGTTGGCTAATTTTTCATAGCGAAATTTGATATAATCAAATGGCCGGACCTCTTCCCCACGATTTGGGGATACAATCGTAAGATTCACTTCAGCGGTAGTAGTGTCTTCTTTCCAAACAAGGCAAAATAAATGCTCGTTTGTAGTCGGTCTATCATCACCTTTTCCTGCATGGAAGCTCTTTAGACCTTCGGTTTTGAAGAAACGTTCAAGGCGCTTCTTTTCTATTACAACAGGCTGTGGTGTTGATGGAGCAGATGATTGGGGCTTTTGAAAATATTCTTCTTCAGCTTTTGAATCCTCAAGTACTTTCAAGACTTTTATCACTGCTTCTTTGACAGGGAGAGAATATGGTCTCTTGCTTTTTTCACTATTAATCAAAGGAATTAAAGCCTCAAAGAATTTTGGAGTTCCCAGCTCAGCCCTGAACTTTTTATCTTTATCCCTTAAAAAAGAAGCGATTGCCATTTTGTCGAGATTTTCAATTTTTAACAAATCTTCAGAATACTTTAGAAAGCACTCCTTAGCAATGTTGCTTATAGATTCCATTTTTAGTTTTTTGAAGAGTAGGAAGATTAGTACTAATAGGCCAATAACTAAGGAAATTAGTCCATAGCTAACGTATTTCCAAAAACCAATATCGGTTTGGGTATCGATAATAGATTGGGTGTTGTTTTTCTGAGAGTTCTTCAAATCATCGTTTTCAGATTCTAAAGACCCAATTTTGGATTTTAACTGATCAACTTCAAGCCGTAATCGCTTCTCGGTTTCTTTTGGGTCATCCTTAGTGTCTTTATTCTCCTTCCCTTCAGCTGGTTTTACCTTTGAGGACTTGTCCTTTAATTGCGAAGAAGATTTTTTCTTTTCTTCAGCTTTGGGATCCGCCCTTTCATTAGGTTTTTTTGTTGTCTTTTTGTTGCCTTGATTTTCAGATGGCTCTGATGTTAGCTCTGTGTTTAGGGTTTTCTTTGCAGGAGTTTTCCCTTCACCAAGTTTCTGCGCGAAGTCTGGTGTCAAGCCGATAAAGAGGAAAGCAAAAATCAGCATGATCACAATGGTATGCTTTTTCATAATATGTGGTTTAGCCTACTGTTGGAAGATCTTTAAGTAAACGATCGATAGCTCCGATCACAGGGTAAAAGAACGGTGTTTCTACAATGGGGGATTGGGGTTGAATGTGTTCGCCTTTGTGTCTATAGGATACGGAATTTTCCATGTCCTCTTGGAAAGTCTCTAGGAGTTTTCCTTCAATGGTTTCGTAATCAATTTCCACATTAAACTTGTCTACAACATTAGATGCTTTGCAAGTTTGCACAAAACACTTGACCAATTTTCGGTATTCGGCATGCTCAGCATCGAATTTGGCAGCCAAAAGTTCGCCATTTGTGAGGCGTTCGACTTTTTGACCATTCACAGTCCAATCCTCCCCGATAAAGGGCAGATGGTTTTTCTGAACCTCTATCTCGTTTTTAATAACGAGTCCGCCTTCGCAAGTAATTTCTTTCGGTCGTTCAACGTTAATGATTTTCACCAGCTTTTTACCTTCTGCTAAAAAAGGGCCACCTGCCAACATCATTGTTGCAAACTCTTGAAGGGCTGTGCTCGGTGAAGGGGTTATCAGGAACAAGTACTTTGACCCCGTGCCAGATACAATGATTTCATTTGGGCTAGCACCGAGACAACGATTTGAAACCCTCCCCGTGTAATAGCAAATGGCAGCAAAGTGGAACAGATAGATTGTCCTCATTTGCCGTGCTGCTAGCGATTGGCCCTTGAGGAAATCAATAAACCCAGTCTCCTTATGCTTAAACATAAAGTCAATCAAATCCTGAGAATTGTAAGTTTGCCCTGCAAGTAATTGATGAAACAGGGTTAACCGCTCACCACTAACTTGGTCTTTTGCGGCATCCTTGAGTCGATCACCTGCTGCCTTCATGTAGGCATTCATCAAACCATTGGCTTTAGTTACGTTATTAGGTTCAAGGAAATCGTGGAAGTCGCCGTACAACGCATTTCCTGCGAAGTAGAATGAGTCGGGGTAGGCCTTTTGGGTGCTACTCTGCCTGTCTGACTTCACAACAAGTATATCAGTTGTACCTCCACCAATATCCATGATGGTTGTGATGCTATCTGGCCCTAGGGAAAGATTATGCCTATGGTAAGGTGCTTCAGACTCACTGAGGGTAAGCACATTCGGTGTCTCCTGTTTTAAAACTTGTTTGACTACTTCGTTCCAGATAGCTTCAAAGTTCGTTTTTTGCCACTCGGACATACTATTTGGCACAAAGCGCGTGATTTTGACCTTGCTAGGATGTGCGCCTCCCTTGATGGCAAGCGTTTTAATCATGTACATCCATTGCATGATTAAGCCTTTGATACGATCAGGATTACGCTCACTCTCTGACCATTTAAGGTTGGTAAATGCCTGATCTGTAATCTGGGCACCCCATGTTTGATAGGTAAACTGGTGCGATTGGCTACCAAAAATGGAAGTTTCGGCACCTATACCAAAAGCTCGCTTTTCAACGAGCACTGTACGAGTAGGGAAACCAAATTGGCTTTTGTCCTTACCGAGGACCGAAGGCATCAGGGCACGGCGTTGGAAGTCCAACATGTCATTGCGCTGGGTGGTACCGCCCATCATAGGGTCATACATCTCGACGAGGCTGCCTGTTTTTTCGGGCGCATCCAGCCGGATGATCATGTTATCATCAGGGGTGTAGGTCAGGGTGTTAACCACGTTGACCGAGCCAATGGTATAGGCGATGTGGGAGTTGGTGGTGCCAAAGTCCACGGCAAAGTTGGCTTCCTTGCTACCGAGCGGCACTAGGCCGGCCTGCCAATTGGGCAAGATGTAGCCTGTGATTGGCCCAGCATTGGAGCTGATCTCGAGGCGGATGGCGGCTGGGTAGTTATTGCGAACCTCATAAACATGGAGTGCAGGAGCCCCACTTTGGGGATCCTTTTCGGCACGGACGTCCTTGCGAGCCACACCAGCCTTGTCGATACCCAATTCGTTCTCGGCAAATTTGGCCCTATTCATCATCTGTTTGCCATCTGGGCCGACGAAGGAGAGGTTAAGATCTACTTTGCCAGAGTCGCTAAGGGTAACCTTGAAAAAGTCGTTGTAGCGGGCATTGTCCGTGATCTGGAACGGGAAGATGGTAAGACCAATACGGGCATCACGCACCTGCCCGATGCCGTCTTGGTTCTGCTTCACCTCGTCACGACTATAGTCCGAATTGGTGCCATAATACCGGACGAGGCTAATGTGTTTGTTGTAGGCATTGCCCACGATCGGGAGCCGTAGCTCGACCTTTATCAGATCTGGCGTCGTGCTCGTGATGTGGAGACTTGGTTTGTCAGCTGCACCATTGCCATTCAGGACTAAATCCTCAGGCTTGA
>JAIXYP010000017.1 GCA_027490155.1 Cytophagaceae bacterium
GACCAATTAGCCTCCAAAATGTCTGAGGCATGGGCCATCGCGCGGCTGATATCCCCGCCCAAAGCCCGTACAGGCGTTATCCAGAGGGCCACCAAGCCAGTGTTTTTATTGGCTGGTTGCCCACCATTCCGATCTAACCAGTCCGACAAAATCGGGATAAACAACCCGTAGGTTTTGCCACTGCCTGTTGGGGCATTGAGTAAGCCACTATGCCCAGCATTGTAGGCAGCGAGAACATCTTGCTGCCAAGGGAAAGCGAACCAATTTTTCCGCCTAAAAAACTGAAAGTAGGGATGGTCTTGATCAACAGCGGTATTTGGTTGCCCTTCAAAATTGAGAGGGTCCGGATCTTTCGCCGATTCAACACCAGATGCTGTCAACGACTCCTCTGTAGGAAGTTGCATAAGCACATCCTGAGCAGGAAAAGTGGGCGTTTTGGTGGTTATGGCTAACACTACTTAGGTTGAATTGTTGTTGACGATCAGAAGGACTAACCCAAAATCAGCCAAGTTGGTTATCGGCTATTGCAGGTTCTGATGTCTGGCTTGCCAATAGTTTGAGCATATCTAGGGTATCTGCTTGGGTGGGCAACTTGTCTCGACGCCAACGCACGATGCGTGGGAACCTGACAGCAACTCCACATTTATGCCTAGTGCTTTTGTTGATCCCCTCGAAAGCCAACTCAAAGACCAACTCCGGATTGACTGATCGTACAGGCCCGAACTTTTCCTTGGTGTTTTTTTTGACAAAGGCATCCACTTCCACCAACTCCTTATCCGTAAGGCCACTATATGCTTTTGCAAAAGGAACCAACAAATCACCATCCCAAACGGCAAAGGTAAAATCAGTAAAGAGGTTTGCACGGCGGCCGTGACCTGCCTGCGCATAGAGCATGACAGCATCAATGGTATAGGGATCAACCTTCCACTTGTGCCAACTACCTTTTTTGCGCCCAGTCTCGTATTGGCTATCATGGCGCTTGAGCATAAACCCCTCGGCAACGTAATCACGACTTTGGTCACGCAGGGAGCTGAGCATTTCCCAACTTTCAAAAGCCACCACAGGAGATAAATCCATCACGGCATCTACACGGGCTTGGTCAAGGAGGCTTTCCAATATTTGGCGACGAACCTTCAAGGGTTGATCCCGCAGATCACGACCCTCTTGTTCCAGCACATCGTATGCTAAGATACGGATAGGGCATTCCTTTTGGTGTTTGGCGCTCACATTTTTGCGCATGATACGGGTCTGGAGAACCTGAAACGGGAGCGGTTTACCATCCTGAAAGCCTAATAGCTCACCGTCTATTACAGTGCCATCTGGCAAACTATCCTTTAGCCCCAAAAACTCTGGGAACTTATCCGTCAGCAGCTCCTCGCCTCGGCTCCAGACAAATAGTTGCCCCTGCCGCACAATGATCTGGCACCTAATGCCATCCCATTTCCACTCGGCCTGCCAGTCTGTGATTGGCCCAAGTGTATCAACGGACTGCTCTAGCGGGTACGCCAACATAAACGGATAGGGACGACTAAGGGCATCTGCCGCATTTTCGTCCAACAGCAACCGATCAAAAGTTGTCTTGGTCGGCTCCCACTTGCCCATCAATCGGTGTGTTAGCAGGTCCGCATCCTTGCCGAGGTATTGGCCCAATGCCTTTACTACTAATTTTTCACTCACCCCAATTCGGAACCCACCTGTAATCAATTTATTGAGCACAAACCGCTCGTCTGGCTCAGTTCGTTGCCAAAGACCTACTAATGTTGCCTTTTTAGTGTCTTCATCTGCCTTGTCAAGAATTATTAAGGTCATCATGACTTGAGAAAGACCAATAGGCTCAGGCGCAGTAGGAGGCGGCAACAGGATGGCAATCGTCTCGGCAAGGTCTCCAACAGTATGGTAACAAGTCTCGAACAACCAAGGCTCAACCATTCCTAGTTCTGCAGCCCATAGCCGCATCAAGGTAGTATTAATGGTGCGCTTGGGCCTTTTGCCTGTCAGCAGGGCAATGCACCATAATTTATCTTCGTCTGGTACTGACGCAAAATACCGTACCACGGCAGCAACCTTGGCGTTTGTTTTGGATGTGGCATCCAGTTCGTCAACCAGTTGGGCAAACTGCTTCATACTAGTGCGGTAGTTTGGGATTGCGATTGATCTTCGGTTGCTAATTGATCGCCTAGTTTATTAGGTTGGCCTAGGTTTGTATGAGTGGCCTCAGCAGGATCTAGTTCTATGGTTTCTTCATCGGCCTTCTGATTCATTGACTCCCCTTCGAACTCCGTCTTGGCAGGATAGGCTTCAAGACCTTGTTCGTTGAGGAATCGTGCCAAAATCTCCGTACTGCCATGGGTCACAAATACCCTTTCGGCTTCAGTAGCCGCAATGGCAGTAAGCAGACTAGGCCAGTCGGCATGATCGCTCAGGATAAATCCTTTGTCCATCCCAGCTCTACGCCTAATACCCCTTAGTGCATTCCAACCACTGGCCATTCCAGCTTCTAGTGGTTCAAGTTTGCGCATCCAGGCGCTACCTAGAGCGGCAGGTGAACATAACACGATGCCACGACGCAAATCTTCTTTGTCCTTGACTTGGCTTACAGGTATTGTTGCCTTGAGTTTCCAGCCATTGTCCTCCATCACGCGGTTAGTAGCGGCCACCGTGCCATGTGTATAAATAGGGCCAATGTCCGGATCCAGTAGCTGAAGTAAACGCTGGATCTTGCCTAGGCTATACCCAGCGAGAACCGTCGTGCGGCCATCAGCTTGGTTTTGGGCCCACCAGCTATTAAGCTGCTCAGCAATCATGGCTTGGGGTTTCCACCGATAGATGGGCAGGCCAAAGGTGCTCTCCGTGATAAAAGTATGGCATTTGACAGGCTCGAAGGCAGGGGTCAGACCATCTGCCTCGACCTTGTAGTCACCAGCGGCCACCCAAACTTCCCCTTTGTACTCGACCCTGACTTGGGCCGAACCCGGGATATGACCCGCAGGATGGAATGAGAGCTTGACCCCATTCAAGAAGAAGGTCTGACCGTAAGGCACACCAGTAATTCCGATTTTGCCACCAAGTCGATGTTGCATCAGCGGCACATTGTCTTGGCATACCCAATAGTGCCCCATACCAGGCCTAGCATGGTCGCTATGCGCATGGGTGACAACTGCGCGCTCGACCTTTCGCCATGGGTCAATATAGAAATCCCCAACGGGGCAGTAGATGCCACGCCCATCAAAAACCAACAACAAAGGCGACTTCGTACTACCCATAACTTATATCATGGCTAAGAGTTGATGAAGCCATTATCCTAGTAACAACCAGGCCGGGACCATGGTTACGGATGGCGCCAATTGCGCCTAAAAACTAATCAACCCAATGGCTACAATTAAGTCACAAGACAATCTAAAAGCAACTTCCTTTTGCTAAAAAATAGGCTAACTCCATATCTACCCCGCGCCTCAGTCAATCCAGATTTACCTTCTGGAGTAGCAATAGGCACCATCCCGAAGTTTGATCGGACCAGAAAACGTAACACAATATTGACAGACCTGATGGCTATGCCCATCGAATACGATTGTGCAGTGGAAGAAGCCAAATCTGGGGACCAAAATGCAAAATCAATAAAATAAATACCTCAACGCTAAAAATAATCACAAAATCAAGACCAATAGTTGGCAATCCTATGGCTAAGATACGCCCATGGTCTAGGGCGGGTAGTTTGGTTTTGCAGACTGTTAAGGTTACCTTTGTAGTACGTGTAGATCTACTTTGGCAACACGTAAGGACCTAATCTACTATGGTAAAGGAGTTAAGTAAGTTTGCGATTCACTTAGCCAAGCTAAAAACGAAGGACCTCAAGCGGAGGTATTTATACCAATTTTTTCCGAAAAAACCTGTCGTTATCAACCTCAATGCCAATGACATCTGTAACTCCAAATGCACGATGTGCAACATTTGGAAACAGAAACAAGGCTTTGAGTTTTCGCCTGATGACCTTGCCAAAATCCTGAAGGATCCCCTTTATTCCGACATCCAGCATATTGGCATAACTGGTGGGGAGCCTACCCTTCGTGAAGATCTACCTCAACTCTATGAAGCCTGCGCAAAAAGCCTGCCAAGCCTAAAGGGGCTGTCTATCATCACAAACGCCATTAAGGAGAAAGACGTCATCAAACGGGTGACCGAAGTGATTGAGGTGTGTAAGAAGCACAACAAATCCTTCTCGATGATGGTCTCTCTGGACGGATTCGGATCCATGCATGACCATATCCGTGGGCGCGAAAACAACTGGCAGACTGCGATTAATGTCATCAACCACTTTTCCAAGAATACAGACATTCCTGTTGCCACCGGCAGCACCATTAGCAAGGACAATGTCTATGACATCGATGAGCTGCTAGAGTACATGATCGAGAACGGCATATATGGCCGTTTCCGTGTAGCAGAGTACATCAAACGTCTCTATAACGACGATCGCAATGATGTAATCAGGAACTATAGTGATGACGAACTCTACGCGCTTCAGTGCTTCTTTCATAAGGTAGAGCACACCTTCGAAACGAACCCTGTTTACAAACGGACGTACAAGTCAATCCAGAGCGTCCTTGGCGGTGGCAAACGTACCATAGGCTGCCCATATCAGGCAGAGGGTGTCGTACTTGATTCAAAAGCGGATTTGCATTATTGTGCCCCTAAGTCCGAGATCATCGGGAACGCAATCCAAACACCTTCAATCAACCTCTACCAAGATAATCTGGACGAGCGAAAAGGCCTCTTGAGCAGCAAGTGTGATGATTGTATCCATGACTATCACTATCCAGTCACATACAACGAGGAGGTAACTGCCTTCAAAGAGAAACACTTTAGGTCCCTAATCCACCTCGATACCCGTTATAGCCGGAAGAAGTATTATCTTCTTCTTGGACACCTTCAACTTGCAAAGCTTCGGAGCAAGAACCAAGCACTACCTATTGGCCTAAAGGTCTTAATAGTCGGTTGGTATGGCACCGAAACCGTCGGAGATAAGGCAATCCTAGGTGGCATAATGGCCAACTACCGGAAAGATCATCCCGGCGTCACATTCGTTGTTGGCTCGCTCAATCCGTTTATCACGGTGCGTACGCGTCAGGAAATGAATGAGGACTTTGAGGTGATTGATGTTTATTCGTCTGCCTTTTTTGATGCCATTGTTTCGTGCCAGCACATCGTGATGGGTGGCGGCCCATTGATGGATATTGACGAGTTGGCAGTCGCCCTTCTAGGGTTTAGGCTTGCCAAGACTATGGGCAAAGAGCGGGTGATTGCAGGCTGCGGCATCGGACCATTATTCCATGATCGATATGAGTCTGCCGTCAAAGAAATGCTTGCCCTAGCAACCCAGATTTCAGTCCGGGACACAAAGTCGCAGCAAAAGGCCATGGACTGGACAGGCCGCAAAGACATCCCGATGACTGGCGATCCTAGTTTGGTCTATCTGCGAAGCCTCAAGTTTGACCAAGATCTGCCTAAAAAACGCGAAATCGCCTGTTTCCTTCGCGAGTGGCCAACTGAGTACAATATGGATGTCGAGCCAGCGGTTTTCGAAAAAAAACGCCAACAGTTCGAGGATCAGTTAGCCAAGTCTATTCTTGATCTAGCCCTCACGAACGACTGTACCATTAAGCTGTACTCCATGCATACTTTTTGGGTAGGCGGTGATGACAGGATCTACTATCGTGCCTTCATCAAGAAACACTTTGCTGACTATCCAGATCTAATATCCTACGAAAAAACGCCTTCTTCAGTCGATCAGATCACGAAGGCCATGAAGCAGAGCTTCCTCAATATCACGATGCGGTTCCACTCGGTTGTCTTTGCGCATACCCTTGATACTCCTTTCATCGCCATCGACTACACTAATGGCGGCAAGATCTTCCAGTTCCTGAAGGACAATCAAGCCAGTAGTCACTATATCTCGCCGCAACAAATAGCCGAAAGCACCACTGCACTTAGCAATGTCGCTTCAACAGTACTTGTCTAAACCCATCGACAAATAGTTTTTACGTCCCTCATGTCCAATCATATTTCGAGTTCAGCTCCGACCATCATCAGCAATAAGCGTAGCTTTAGCCTTGCTACCTTGCGCGAATTGTGGCAGTATCGTGACCTGATAAGAGTTTTCGTTTACCGAGATCTGGTCTCGATTTACAAGCAAACCGTACTTGGCCCATTCTGGTTTGTAATCCAGCCAATCATCACTACCCTGACCTTCACGATCATCTTCGAAAAGGTCGCCAAGCTACCTACCGAAGGCATTCCGTCAATGTTGTTTTACATGTCTGGGATCATTTTCTGGAGCTACTTTGCCGAGTGTCTGACCAAAATATCGAACACATTTGTCCAGAACGCCAACCTCTTCAGCAAGGTTTACTTCCCGAGGCTAGTGGTTCCGATATCACAAATCATCTCGAACTTCATCAAATTTAGCATCCAGTTTGGGCTATTCACGATCCTGTACCTATTCATGTTTCCAGGGTCAGAGCGCGCTAGCAGCTATAATGCGCTCAACCTATTGCTCTTACCTGTGGTTCTGTTTGCATTTGCCTTACTTAGCTTCTCCCTAGGTCTTATCGTATCCTCTATCACGATCAAGTATCGTGATGTGGCTTTCCTGATCCAGTTCGGGATCCAGCTCCTGATGTATGGCTCGGCAGTGATCTACCCGATTACTACAGTGCCAGTTAAGTACCGCATCTTTATCGAGCTCAATCCGTTAACAGGCATTTTTGAGACTGTCCGCTTTACCTTGTTTGGTACGCCGATGCCAGAATTATGGGTACTATTATACAGCATAGGGTTCACTCTTGTCTCTACCTTGTTTGCGATCTCGTTGTTTTCTAAGGTTGAGAAAAACTCAATGGACATCGTCTAATCCCATCTAGCCCATCAGCACCATGACAAAGCGCGTCCTTGAGGTTAATAACCTAAGCAAATCCTACAAACTTGGCCTCATCAATACAGGGAGCCTCGTAAATGACCTAGGCGAATACTACCGACGCCTAACTAAAAGGGGGTATAATCCTGGCCAAATAGAGCTCAGCGCCAAAGCCAAGCCAGCTGAGGAAAGTAAAAAGAAGTATCACCAGGCGTTAAACGACGTCAGCTTCACCCTTAACGAAGGCGATGTTTTGGGTGTCATCGGCAAAAACGGCGCTGGCAAAAGTACCCTGCTCAAGATATTATCACGCGTCACTACCCCGACCTCGGGCGAGGTCAGGATCTACGGACGCCTAGCATCTTTGCTAGAGGTCGGCACAGGGTTTCACCCCGAGCTCACTGGGCGTGAAAACGTGTTCATGAACGGAGCCATCCTCGGAATGCGTAAGGCTGAGATCACCAAGAAATTTGACGAGATTATCGCATTCTCTGGTGTAGGTCAATATATCGACACTCCAGTCAAACGCTACAGCTCTGGCATGTATGTTAGGTTAGCGTTCGCTGTTGCTTCCCACCTAGAGCCCGAAATCCTGATTGTAGATGAGGTTCTGGCTGTGGGCGACTCAGCCTTCCAAAAAAAGTGTCTTGACAGGATGATGGAAGTCAGCCGGTCTGGCCGAACCGTTTTGTTTGTATCGCACAACCTAAGTGCTGTCAAGCAGCTATGCAACCGTGGCCTTTTCTTGAGGTCAGGCACTAGCATTTTCGAAGGTGACATCGACAAGGCACTTTCGCTTTACTATGAAGATGGAGTAGCTACCGATTTCAGCAATCCTGTGCGAGACATCAGGCCATTTGCGCGTAAAGAGTGCTTAGGCAACCTAACTATCTCGACAATCACGTTCAACAAGGCATCCTTTGTCGTAGGAGACAATTGGGAAATCGAAATCAAACTCGAAAATCACAAACCTGGCAAAGAGTATAAAGATCTCTTGCTAGACTTCGCCATTCATGATCGGTATGACAACAAACTAATTCACCTAACAAACATATTTTTAGGTGCTGATAGGTTGTCCTTTCAACCAAGTGACGTTTACAAATTCTCGATTCCATCGATAGATCTATCGCCTGACCGTTACAATTTATTCATGTCCCTCCGGGCCAATGAGGAGATTGAGGACTGGATAGGCGAGCCCGTTCAGTTTGATATCATAGAGAGCAATAACTACGGATTCAGCAATTCGTCTCTTATCAGAGGGATGAGCCAGCCTAAAGCCAAGTTTCAGGTTATCCAGAATGCTTAATTAAAGCAAATAGGTCTTCTGCAGTTAAGCAATACAAAGAACCTCCGTCACTCCTTGGCGGAGGTTCTATACTTATACAGGCTACCATACTTTATTATAGTCAATGGCTTTGTCGGCTTCCCAGCCCATAAAGACCACGTCGGCCATGGGCTTGAACCCTGCTTTAAGGTAGAGTGATTGCGCATTGTAATTCTCGATACCTGTCTCGAGCAAGAGCCCGCGGCCGCCAGCATCGAGGCAGTGTTGTTTGGCTACCTCTAGCAATGCAGAACCTACTCCTTTCTTTCGAAACGCTGGCACCACGAAGACATCATTCAGAATAAAGTAGGCACTCAGCTCGTAAATCGAGAAACTGTGGAAGAGCTGGACAAAACCCATTATGGCGCCAGATGTCCGGTCTGGAGAAACGAAAAGTGTTGTATCTTGATTCCGAAGTCGAGCAGCCAAAAAATCGGTAACTGCCTTAGTGTCATTAGCCAGATCGTAAAAGGACCGATATTGTTCGTAAAGCGGGACCAGTTGCTCTAGGTCTGCAATGGTGGCTCGGTAGATCGGCATGGTGGCTATTAGGTTGATGTTCTTGCATCAAGTTAAGACCAAACAGCCAAATGATCAGCAGGTCCTAAAACTGAAAGTAGATAAAGGGCTGCACCTCTTGGTCTGCAAACTGCAGGATGACTTGGACCACAGCCAGGAAAAACAGCCACTTGACTACCCATGGCGCCTTGGTGAACATAGCTTGGCACCATTTTTTCCAACTAGCAGGCAGGAAATGAAGGCCAAGACCTAGTCCCAGAACGCCCAGAACCAAAGGACGTGTATCCACAAAAGCAGGCAGCAAGGTCATTACGTCCGTGTCATACCAAATTTGGCTTAGCATCTCATTGGCAAGGTCTAGATCACTAGCGCGGAAATAGACCCAAAGCACGGCCACAAAGTGCAGGGTCAGCACAACACCAACAACACGCATCAGAGGACTATCAAGCCAGCGCACATTTTTGGTCAGCCTTGACCAATATTTATGCAGTGTCAGGGCGGTGCCATGGAAGGCCCCCCAAATCACAAATTTCCAGCTGGCACCGTGCCAAAGGCCGCCCAGCAGCATTGTAACCAATAGGTTTCCTGACTGGCGCGCCTCGCCCTTACGGTTGCCGCCTAATGGGATATATACATAGTCCCGTAGCCATGTACTTAGCGAAATATGCCAACGGTGCCAAAACTCGGTGATGTTAACGGCTGTATAGGGTGCATTAAAGTTTTCGGCTAGGGTATAACCCATGATGGCAGCCAAACCTAGGGCCATATCAGTATAGCCACTGAAATCACAATAAATCTGGATGGTATAGGCATACATCGCCACCAAGTTCTCAAACCCAGAGTAGCCCGCCGGATGGGTAAAAACCAAATCAGCGTATCGGGCTAGGTAGTCTGCAATGATGGCCTTTTTGATCAAGCCCTTAATCACAAGGAAGGCACCTAAGTTGATCTCTGCGTTCGACGGAAAGGTAATCTTCTTGATCTGGGGCAGAAAATCACGTGCTCGTACTATAGGCCCCGCCACTAAGTGGGGGAAGAAGGACATATAGAAGGCATAGTCCAACAGACTTTTGGTCGGCACGATAGTCCCCCGATAACTGTCAACTACGTAGCTTATCGTCTGGAAAGTGTAGAAACTAATGCCAATGGGAAGGAAAATATCCCAAGCATGAAAGGGCTCTCCATGCAGCCAAAACAGGTTGCCGAGCAGGAAGTTGGAGTACTTAAAATAGCCTAACAAGGCCAAGTTGAGCACGACCGAAACTACGAGCAATACCTTGGCCCAAGGTGTAGTGCGCCACCGAACAATGCCGAGCGCCACCAACCAATCGATCACGATGCTTGCGATCAAGATCAGGAGGTAAGACCCGCTAGACTTGTAATAGAAGAATAGGCTAAAAAGCAGGATATAGCTGATCCTGACCACTTTATAGCGATAAACTAAACCATAAAGTGTGATAAAGATCGTGAACAGCACGAAAAACTGCCCACTGTTAAACAGCATCGGCCTTGCCGGATCATAGGTCCAGAAAGAGGCAATTCGGTCCCAGTTCAGGTCCTGAAACGGAAGCCATTCGGCCTTGAAGTCTGCTGCTGACAAGTTGTGTTGCGGAAGTATAGATGTCTCTGTTTGGGTAACAGGGCCGCAAAGATAGTGAATATCAGATAGACATATTAGTCAAAATCTGATCCTTAATCCTATGATAGATTGGGGTTTGTGTCTGGGCAGACCCTATGCCTTGCGCCCAGCTTTGGCAACAACTTTAGCAGGCACAGCAGAGGCTGAGCTTATCCCGATAGAAACTTTAGCAGCATCAGGATTACCTACTTTAGTCTTGGGGGCTTTAGCCAACACAATCGGGAAAGCGGACTCTTCTACAATCCACTTGGCTACTGAGTCTGCCCAGATGCGGGAAGCAGGAATTGTCGGGTGGGCACCATCACGACGACGCTCTAGTTTGATGTCCTTACTGATGAAGAGCTGCTCTTGTGGTACGTTGGCGCTGATCATTTCGGTCAGGCCAGTGTCCTCTGTCCAGTTTGGTGGGCTGACCCATAGGTACTTAAAGGTATCCAGCTTGGCAATTATCGTCTTGAGGTACTTTTCACGGTTCCAGATATTAGGAATCGTAAGCTCGTTGGCACCGAGGCAGAAGATAACCAAAGTAGGTTTAAAACGTTTGATGGCGACCTCTAGGCTGTCAGACTTAGCCCACTTAATGGTGCTAGACCCAGACCAAGCTGCTTCGCTAATCTTATGTCCGTTGTTTTTGGCATAATCGCGCAGGCCATAGAGTAGGCACTCGGCCATACTGTCGCCTGCAAGCAAGATGCGCTGTTTGCTACTGTCAACATCGCGTGGCTCAGGTTTGGCAACGACAAGCACCGTGTCTGGCTTGGCAATGACCACTTTTTTCGGAGCTGGCTTGGTAACAAAAAAGTCCTTCAGGCTCCATTGGTTGATGGCCAAATCGTCCGATAGCTGGAACGGATTAGCCAAAAATGCGTAGGCTGCGAAGGCCATCACGCTTATCCATAAAAAAACAATTAGGCCGGTGTAACGGGGCAACTTCATATCAAGTAGCGCAGGAAACTGAAACGTGCGGGGGTGAACAAAGTGCAACAAATCAGCTACGCAAAGGTACGACGAAACTACCCGTCCTCAGCCCTAGGATCCACAAATTATCAGACCATACCAGCATGCCATAGCACTAAAATTAGGGTTACCAAACAGCCATATGACCCCGATTCGATAAGCCCAGATTTCGACAAAATCAGATTCGGGCGAAGAAAAAGAAAGTCAATTTTGGCCCGGTCAACCTAAAATGATCCCGGGTTGATTTTTGGGCAAATAACAGACCTATACCAAGGCTAAAAGCTGACCATATCATTCGGATTTTTCTTACTTAGTCTTTCTTGCTGATCCTACCACGGATGAGGCCTCAAACCTAGGATGTGTTGCGTCTTGCGAGGTATGATCAATATCTGTTAGGCCCTTGGCATTATCTTGCAGCTGAAATGGCACAGCAAACCACCCTAAAGACCAAGTTAGACTCTAGCACAGGCCTCGACCTCAATATCCGTAGTAATTGGTATTGGGGCTTTTTGGTCGGGGTAATCGTCCTGACCTATCTTGCTGGCTACCAGATCACATTAATGGATGTTGATGCGGCTCAGTATGCCAGTATCAGCCGCGAGATGGCCGAGACCGGCAACTACCTAGAGGTCACCAATCGTTATCATGACTATCTAGACAAACCACCCTTGTTGTTCTGGCTCGGAGCAGTTTTCATCCAGATCCTGGGGCCGCATGATTGGGCCTACCGACTGCCGACCTTATTGTTTGCCTTGTTGGCTGCTTACAGTATCTATAAATACTGTCGCTTTTTTTATCCCGAGCTCACGGCCCGTTTAGCTGGTATCATTCTTCTTGGTTGCCAAGCCCTGATCTTGACCGCTCATGATTGTCGAACGGATACAATCCTGATGGCTGCAGTTACCTTCTGCATCTGGCAGGCCACAAGCTATGTGAAAACCAATCGGTCGCTCAACTTCTATGGGGCTTGCCTAGGACTTGGTATGGCCTTACTTACTAAGGGACCGATCGGTGCGGTTGTGCCCGTGGTTGCGCTCGGCGCCGACTGGGCCATTAAACGACAGTGGCGCAATATCCTGCGCCTAGAGTGGCTTAGTGCCTTAGTTGTGGTGGCTGCCTTGTTAGCCCCAATGAGCTATGGTTTATACCAACAATGGGGGTGGCATGGCGTCAAGTTTTATTACTGGACACAAAGCTTTGGCCGCATCACCGGCGAAAGCGAATGGGATAATGGTGCCGACCTGAGTTTTCTATTCACGAATCTGTTATGGTCATTCCTGCCCTGGACTCCATGGTTCTTAGCTGGGATCTACCTTGCCTTTCAGGACCTAGTCAAACGAAAATTACGCCTGACAGAACACCAAGAGGCAGCTAGCATTATCGGTTTTCTGATTCCACTTCTGATGTTGTCCACCTCTCGTTACCAGCTACCACATTATAGTTATGTGTTGCTGGGCCTAGTGGCTGTCTTGGCAGCAAGGGCGATGGTCGTCGGCAACCAAACCCCGTTGGCCTCTATATTGGGATGGTACTTCGCCTACTTGCTGTCGGGCTTTTGTGCCTTGTTACTCGGCCTTGCGTTCTACGTTACAGATTTCGGCACACTGGCATGGTTAATTTGGGCGACTTTGGTTTTGGGATGGCTTCTAAAAACCTATCTAGAGGTTAGGCTAAAGGCAATCCCTTTGGCTCTGTTCACGTCCTTGGTTTTGTCAATCTGCCTAGCAAATATCACCCTTAGCAGCCTTTATTACCCCACCATCCTAAGCTACCAAGCGCCAACGACAGCTCTTGCGATTTTGGCTGATAAAAAAATCAACCTCGACCACTACATCACCTATGAGTTCGAGAGCCATGCTGCAGACTTCTATGCTGGCACCGCCATCCCAGACTACCGATCTGCAAAAGAATTAGCACAAGAACTTAGCCCTGACCTCAGCTACTTCATACTGATCAAAGACAGCAACCTGCCCAAACTAGATAGCATTGGTCTCAAGTACGAAACGGTAGCCCTGTTACAGGACTATCATGTCACGAAGCTCACCTTACCCTTCCTGAACAAGGCCACCCGTGCAACCAAGACAGAGCCTTGCCAGATTGTCAAGACCACCAAAGTCGGCCTGGCTTATGCCCAGCCCGCAGTACTTGGTTCTCAATCCAGAGGGCAACATTAAAAGCCTCACACGTTTTCCGGACCTGAAAAAGCCCACCATCCGCGATCTGGTTAATGACAGGGAAGTCCAGCGGGGTTATCATACCCATATAATAACAGGTATAGGGCTGGCGCACATTTTCTAATGTCATCGGCACCGTTTGCACAGGCCCAAGTCCTAAGTATCGTGCAGCAGAGTCCAGGACCAAGCCGTGCATCGGCTCCTCCTGAGTCTTGACGATTGCCTCCCAGTCCCGGACCAACGCCGCTCTTATTTTTGATTTCCAAGGATCAGGTAACAGATCGAGGTGACGGGCTAGGTGATAGGCCATGACGGGCACCTTGAGGTAATAACCACAAACTAGGTGCGGAATCTTGAGATACCATTTATCCTGAACCACCTCCTGAAGGAACTTTAAGCTGGCCTCGTCATATTGGTTAAGGTCACGTTTGGCCGCAAGCATTGGGGGCAAATAATTCGCCAACACACATACATCCACATCTACTGCCATGTGATGCCCCATCCAGGTATTATAGGCTGGTAAGGCTGCTAGGTGTTTCGGGATTTTGTGGTTCCGCCTTGTCACTCCTTGGCAGTACGGGATCACTTTCTTGGTTAGTGCCTCAAAATCGGCAATCGAAGGTCCCCAGATAGCGTAGGCATAGCCCGTGTCATCGATATCGTCTGGCGCTTTGAACCTCGCCGACCGATGATAAAGGAACCCGTTCGGGAAGTGCCCTGCTGGAAACCTTGGCCAGTAGTTATAGCTCAGCCCATCAAACGGATTAACATAGTATGGCAATAGGGCTTTGACCTTTGCATCAATCTCATTGATCACTTTTATATCTGCTTCACCAACAAAAGGCTCAACCCTTTTCAGGATATGCAGGACCGTCAGGGCAAAAAAGATATTGTTCTCCTCGCGGTGATACTTCCCCCAATAGGGGTTGAATCGCTGCCCTCTAAACACCCCCGGCTGTGTCAATTCGTCCCCCTGGCTCTGGAGCTGGGACAGAAGGGTCAGGGCTGCTGATACGGTTGACAATTCGAGATCTGAGATGGCTTGGGATGCAAAAATAGGCCCAGATCAGCAGTTTCACCCGGGAATTAGTTCCCGTTTGTTGCAAAGACCAATAGACATAGCCACCTCCGCCATGGCCAACCCTACAAAACAATTGCCCAATGCTAAATTTGGCTCAGAAGAAATGAAACCTGTTTGTGAGGTGACAACATAGGGTCTCGCTATCAGAACAATGCCGAGCGGAATGCCAACTATGACGTAAAATGTAGGCCAAATCCGCTGGCAAGGCAACATATTTCTGGACCCAACCAAAACAAGAAAAAGCCAGTATTGAGAGACCTAATCAGGCCCTAACACACGCTTTAGGTCAACAACCAAGAAGTAAACAAAAGCCGAATCTGCAACGCAAAAAGCTCTTGATCGGACAAAAAACAACGGACAGGAGACAGCTGACAACTTTTCAGATGGGTAAGAAATGGAAAAGTAATGAAAAAGATATGGCAACTATCGCAATGATCGTCCGAGACTGCCCAATCTTTTTCAGGCCTGATAAAACCCTATATTTGTCTTGCTTTAGGACCACATCAAACCAAAAAAGCTATGACTAACAATACACTTAAGTTAATTAGGCTAACTGCACTAGGTGCCCTCTCGATTTTGGGACTTCAGGCAAAGGCCCAAAACTACATCGTCGGAGACCGAGGATTTATCCTGAAGACGACCGACCAAGGTAAAACTTGGCAGGCCAACAATGACAGCACAGCAGTCACTAACCTGATCGGAATAAGGGTAGCTGGTAAAGACACTGTATATACTAGTGGTGTAAGGCAAAACAACAACGGCGACCTATACCGCACAGTAAACGGCAAAACATACCGGGCAGTCGGAGGCAAAAACAACGTTACCATCCGCGATATTGGTATCTTTAGCAACAGACGTGGAATCGCCATCCACAGTGCCTACTCCACCCACCCTATCAACCAATTGCGTTCCACTGACAATGGTGCCACCTGGGGCGATGACGGTAACGCACTAGGCGTCTCGACCGGACTAGACCAGATACCTAACAGTAATCTTGGTTGGAGCCTATACAACAGTGGACGTGGTATTTACAAAACCACGAATGGAGGCAACAACTGGACCAACCAGTTCAGCGTGCCATCAATCAACTCCGTCGAGCGGACCTCAACAAGCACAATCTTGGTAGCGGACGCTGGCAGAGCATTTATTGGCAACGCGGGGGGCTCTGGTTTTCAGCCTTTGGTATTGCCTAATGTTGGCACCACCAAACTGCGCCATGTGCGGGCTTCCTCTAACGACTCAACAGTCATCGCTGTTGGAGACCTAGGCTACTCTGCAATTAGCAACAACGCTGGCCGTACCTGGACCAAAATCACGATTGGTATTAACAACCTCAACTTTGTTGAGTGGGCTACGGATAGCATCGTTTTTGTTGGCGGCATTGAAGATGCCGTAGGACAGCTACCATTGTTCAAGTCAACAGATGCTGGCAGCACCTGGACAAGAATCCCAATATCAGCATTCGGCACCCGCACCCGTTTTACAAAAGACAACTATACCCTAGACATGAACGGCCCACTATTGGGTGTTATGGCAAGTGGTTGGCGCAGTAATGGCAACGAAAATGCTATCTACAAAACCACCAATGGTGGTGTCACATGGACTGAATATCAAGGACCTGTTAACAACCGTAATGCCTCCTGTGTCAAAGTCTTTAATGCAGACACCATGTTGGTGTCGCATTTTGGCGTCTTTGGTAGTGGAGAGATTTACATCAGCACGGACGGCGGAGCAAACTTCAACAATGTTGGTACTGACCGTGCAGGCAAGTATGCCTTCTATTTCACCAGCCGACTTGTAGGATATGCAGCAGGCGAAATCGGAATCTGGAAAACAACCAATGGAGGCTTTGCCTGGACTCAGGTCACTGATGGCAACGCCCAATCTCCGCTTTATGACCTCAATAAAGGCATAGCCGTTGGTGCATTTGGCAAGGCTCTATCCACCACAGACTATAACACCTATACCCCACTCAGCCCATTAGGTTTTGTAGCTGGTACCTTCCGTGATGTCCAAGTGTTGGATCAAAATCATGTATTTGTCGCTGGAGACCGTGGTTCAGTTTTCCGCACCACCAACAGTGGCTCTACCTGGAGCTACATTGGAGATACCCTCAAGACGGGCAATTTGCGTTCGGTTCACTTCACTTCGGTCAAACAAGGTTGGGCTGTAGGTGATGGTGGAATCGTTTACAGTACCAAGGACAGCGCCCGTACCTGGACCAGTGCCACCATCACGACCCGTAACCTTAATGATGTTCACTTCCTGAACGATAGCGTTGGCGTCATCGTCGGTGATAGTGGTTTGGCTTGGACTACAGCAAATGCTGGTGTAACCTGGAGCCGTGTTTTCGTAGGCACCCGCCAAAACCTGAACCGTGCTTGGATGGGAGATACCCTCAACCAACCTACCACTAAAACATTCGCCTACCGTGCTGACTCTGCCTCAGGCTTTGTTGGGCAAACCGTTGTAGTACCTATTCATGCCCGCGACTTTAACAAAATCCGTGGCCTTCAAGGTAGCCTCACTTGGGATACAACAGTAGCACGATATGTAACTGTAACCCGTTTCGGCCTCAATAACCTATCGATCAGGAACTTCAACAACGCCACTGCCGCCACACAAGGCATGCTGCGCTTTGCTTGGAACGACCAGTCCGCCACCCTTGCTGACGACAGCGTCCTGTTTGCAGTTTCATTCCGCCTCAAGACAGCGACTAACACCACCTCTTTGGTGTCCTTTAACGGTACTTGGCTACCTGCTGTCATCGATAGCAGCCGGACCACCGTGCCAACCTTTACCACTGGTGGCCTGTTGACTGTTATTACCTCACCTACGATCACAACTAATAAAGTTGTCATCGGCAGCTCAACTGCAACGACTGAAGTCTGTGCTGGTGGCACACTCAAAGTTCCGTTCACAGCCTCAGCAGCCTTCCCAGCAGGCAATACATTTACTGCTCAACTCTCGACTGGTGCTGGTGTATTCACCCCAGCTGTTACTGTCGGCACCCTAGCTGGCACCAATTCTGATACCATCTTGGTTACCATCCCTGCTAACGCTGTTACCGGAACTGGCTACCGCATCCGTGTCAATGGCTCATTGCCAATTGTCACTGGCATCGCTACAACTGATACTTTCACCATCACTGCTACTCCAGCCCGTCCTACGATTACTGCTGCTGGCCCACTTGCCATCTGCCCAACAGATAGCCTTCAGCTATCAGCACCTGCTGGTTTCGGTAGCTATGCTTGGTCAAACGGAGCTACAACTCAATCCATTTGGGTACGTGGTGCTGGTAGTTATACTGTCCGTGCCATCACCACTGGTGGATGTACAAGTGTTAACTCAACGGCTCTTAATACAACAGCTGCTACACAGCCAAACGCGCCAACCATCACTGCCACTGGCAGTACCACTCGTTGCGATGGCGATAGCGTCACCCTAACGGCCCCAGTTAGCAATGCCTACCGTTGGAGCACTGGGGCTACCACCCGTGCCATTGTTGTCAAAACCACCGGCAGCTATACCCTCGAGGTACGTGGCACAGCTACTGGTTGCTACAGCCGCACCTCAGCACCAACCGTCGTAACCATCAATCCATTGCCTGGCACACCAAACATCACTGTCTATGGTGGCAGCAATGATAGCCTAAGGGCTGACGGTTCTGCTGGTACGACCTACCTATGGTTCCTGAACGGTACCCGAGTCGCCTCCCTTGTTGGTCCGGAAGTTAAGTGGGGTACTGCTGGTAGCTATACCGTCCGTGTAGTGGCAGCAGGTTGTACCTCTGCCCTATCTGCCCCAGTGGTGGTGACCGCAATCGCTGGCCGTCTAGGTTTGGCCAACACCATTACCTTGTTCCCGAACCCGAACAACGGACAGTTTAACCTCAGCATCAAAGGTCATGAGAACGAAATGATGACTATTGCCATTACTGACTTGGCTGGCCGTATCCTCCGCACCGAGCGCATCATGGTCAATCAAGATAACTACACACTACCAGTTGACCTTGGCACCCTAGCCAAAGGTACCTACTTGGTACGCGTTGCGGATGCTAAAGGAGCTAGCGCTGTGCTACGCACTAGTATCCAATAACAGCCCGATAGGTAGTTTACCGACGTTTATCAGCAAACACCCTCTGGCAACGGAGGGTGTTTTTTTTATATGTTGGCCTAGTAACACCATATTGAACTTACTTAATCAGGCATCTCATGTGCACCCTCAAAGTCACCATCGAGATGACCCAAACGGCGGCTATGGCGGTTGAGTAGAAAGGAGGGTTGGTCTCATGACTGCCATGGAAGATACGTTTGAAGAGCTCCGCAAAAACCTGATCGATGCCGCAGAAGATGTCCTCAATGATGCAAAGCCATTGGGTTATCCCGTCACTTGGAATCACTTCGAAGTAACGCTAGACGTCGCCAGCTTTTTCCGCTCCTATCGCATCATCAACGCGACCGAGTTTGGCAAGCGGGTGGGCATCAACAACACCCTCATCAGCCAATATGTATCGGGCCTCAAGTCACCTGGCAAAAAACAGACCGCCAAGATCCTGCAAGGTATACGGGAGTTGGGCTAAGAACTTGCCTCGCTGGATCTTGTAACCAACTAAATAATCACATCTCCTATAAACGCAAAAGACCTGACAGTGATGCCAGGTCTTTTGCCTTACTGAGGGGTATTAAGGTTGGCGCAATGGCCGCTATTTCTAGAAATGGATGCTTACGCCGAAGTTGACAGATGCGCTTGAGATGGCCATCTTTGAGGTGGCTGTGCTAGTACTCGAGCCGCTTAATGTTGATAATTGCCCACCTGGAAGGACAATAACAGAGGACGCGTCGACAGCTGTGGAGTAATTGAAATCTCTATTACCTAGATTCAAGTAGTTCAAGTCAAGAAAAAAACCTACTGATGCGTTCAGACTTGTTCTTAGACCAAGAGAGGCACCATAAGAAAGGCCTGAGTTGATAGTTGGTGTTTGTGTCGCAGTATAGGAATCTTGTTCAGGCGAACCCGTTTTTACTTCCCTTCTAGTCACAACAAAATTGCTAGCTATCATACTCGAGAAGCCAACCATCGGCTGCAAATAGAGTTCGATACCGCCAAGCTGAACTGCACCGCGTGGACCAACCATAGCATTAATGCCGCTGTAAATCCCACCTGTTGCCTCGTAGTTGGCTAAACTATAACCAGCTCTGTTATAGCTGCTTTTTGCCTCCTCTTGAAATTTGCTTGTGTTGGTAAAAAAGGTATTGTAACCGACACGTGCAGCTAGGCCGATATTTGGATGGAAATAGTAGGCACCATGCACATTTGCAGTGTAGCCATACGAAGCGTATCCATTTTCCTTTCCAGCATCAGTTGACTTTTGAGTCTTGCCAAAATCCCCAAGGCCAAAAGCCCCACCAACGGTAATACCAAGGGCCCATGGCTTTTCAACCTTCTGAGCAAAACCAGCAACGCCAAGTCCTAGGACCAATGCAGAAGCGGCAAATAAGCGTTTTAACATAAGTTTATGTGTTTGATTGAACTATGGCAAATCTAGTCCCAACTTCTTGAATTATTGTCTATGGACTTAAATTTAATGCAATTTTAATTTTTGAATAATGCCGTCCACCTTCCTATCCGAACATTATATCTGGTTAGTCATTGATTATCAACAATTTAATCTATATTATTTTAAAACCACCACCAGTATTGAGATTACAACAGAGGAACCCAATACCCTGCATAATACGTGTCCTTCCAGCAAAATTGGCCTGCTGAAACCCAAGCAAAAACCGAGGAATCTACGAAAATTACCATGTTTTTTGGTTCGGTAATTATGCTAAGTATCGATAAAGGGTAGTCATTAAACCCTCCAATAGGCCTACAAACTGACCTAGGATACTAGCTTGAAGATAATTTGGGTGCCAAACTGCAAATACGGGTTCCCAACAAGACTAGATCATGTCGACCAACAACAGCTCTGCTAGGTCCATCACTTTTACGTTGGCTTCTTGTTCCTTGTTTTTGATACCGTCTGTCATCATGGTCATGCAGAAAGGGCAGGCCACAGCGATCACATCTGGGTTGGTCTCTAAGGCCTCCTCCGTGCGTTCAATGTTGACCTCCTTGTTTCCTGGCTCCGCATCTTTGAACATCTGGGCACCACCAGCACCACAGCATAACCCTTTGGCTCGGCTGCGTTTCATTTCGCTCATCTCGGCGTCTAAGGCTTCGAGGACGGCGCGTGGGGCTTCGTAGATGTCATTGGCACGGCCTAGGTAACAGCTGTCATGATAAGTAATGCGTTTGCCCTTGAAACTACCACCACCCTGCATCTTGATTTTGCCGCCATCAATCAGTTGCTGTAGTAACTGACTATGGTGCACTACCTCATAATTGCCACCTAGGGCAGGGTATTCGTTCTTGAGTGTATTGAAGCAGTGTGGGCAAGCCGTCACTATCTTCTTGACCTCATACCCATCCAAGACCTGAATATTAGTTGCGGCCATCATCTGGAACAGATACTCGTTCCCAGCACGGCGTGCAGGGTCGCCAGTGCAGGCCTCTTCTGTCCCGAGGACAGCAAAGGAGATACCCACTTTGTTCAGGATCTTGCATACAGCAACAGTTACCCTTTTGTACCGGTCATCAAAGGAGCCCGCACAGCCCACCCAGAACAGGACATCAGGCGTTTTGCCTTCTGCGACAAAGTCTGCCATGGTTTTGATCCGGAGTAGTTTCTCTTCCATCTGTGGGTAGTGTTGAGGTGATGTGTCAGTCAGCAGGAGCGCTGCTGTTTGGTGTGTGGGCCAAAATAAACCAATTAGTGCTTACCAAGGGGCTAACAATCGGCATAAATTGCGCTTTTATTACTGATGCCCGTGTAAGTGTCCCGAACCGAGCCACTTGCCAGACTGCCCACAGGCCAACCGACAACCATGGACCAAGCCCCAAAACACTTTAGCCGACATACGCTTACCGCTGCCCTACCCTACGCCAATGGCCCCGTGCATATTGGCCATTTGGCTGGTGTCTATATTCCTGCGGATATATATGCCCGCTATTTGCGGCTGCAAGGCAAGGATGTGGTACTGATCTGTGGCAGTGACGAGCATGGTGTACCAGTTACCCTGCGTGCCCGCAAAGAAGGACTCACGGTGCAAGAGGTGGTGGACAAATATCACAGCCTGATCAAACAATCGTTTCAGGACTTCGGCATCAGTTTCGATATCTATCACCGGACCTCAGACCCACTCCATCACGAGACATCCTCGGCGATGTTCCGGGACCTCTATGATAAAGGTGAGTTGACCGAACAAACCAGCCTTCAGTTCTACGACCAGTCTGCCGAGCAGTTTTTGGCCGACAGATACATTCAGGGCACCTGCCCTAGCTGTGGGTTCGAAAATGCCTATGGCGACCAATGCGAAAACTGTGGCACCACCCTTAGCCCAGACGAGCTAATCAACCCACGGTCCATGCTCAGCGGTGCCGTGCCGATCAAAAAGGAAACCAAACACTGGTACCTCCCGCTCAACCAATGGGAGGACCGCCTGCGTCAATACATCCTCGAAGGCCATAAAGACGACTGGAAACCCAATGTATTAGGCCAATGTCGCAGCTGGATAGACCAAGGCCTACAACCAAGGGCTGTAACCCGTGACCTAGACTGGGGCGTGAAGGTGCCGCTCCCAGATACCGATGGCAAAGTGCTCTACGTTTGGTTTGATGCGCCTATTGGGTACATCTCGGCAACCAAAGCTTGGGCTGCCGAGACGGGCAAAAACTGGGAGGATTATTGGAAACGTGAGGACACCCAGCTGATCCATTTCATCGGCAAGGATAACATTGTTTTCCACTGCATCATTTTCCCAACCATGCTCATGGCTTCTGGGGACTATATTTGGGCGGACCAAGTACCTGCTAACGAGTTCCTGAACCTAGAAGGTAACAAAATCAGCACAAGCCGGAACTGGGCCGTCTGGCTGCACGAGTACCTACAGGACTTCCAGGGCAAACAAGATGTTTTGCGCTATGTGCTGGCAGCCAATATGCCCGAAACCAAGGACAATGACTTCACTTGGCGTGACTTTCAGGCTCGCAATAACAACGAGCTGGTGGCCATCTTAGGCAACTTCGTAAACCGTGTCGTTACCCTGACCCACAAATACTACGGAGGTAAAGTTCCTGCTCCAGGCACCCTGACAGACCTAGACTTAACCTTGGTTGCTGACCTTGCTACCTACCCGACCAAAATCAGCACAGCCCTCAACCAATATAGGTTCCGGGAGGCATTGGCCCACTATATCGACTTGGCAAGGACAGGCAATAAATACTTGGCCGAGACCGAGCCTTGGAAACTCTGGAAAACGGAACCTGAAAGGGTGACCACGATCCTGAACCTCGGGCTGCAAATCGTGGCCAACTTAGCTTTGCTAGGTGAGGTCTTCTTGCCAAACGCCGCTGCGGCGATGTTCCGCATGGTGCCTACTGCAGACATTCCGAGCCTGCTACGTTGGAACAATGCTGGTAGTGCCTTGCTAGTGGAGCCAGGAACAATGTTAGGAGAAGGACACCTACTGTTCGAAAAAATAGAAGACGACGTCATTGAGGCCCAAGTAGCCAAGCTAGAGGCCACAAAAGCTGCCAACAATGCAGCTGCCAAAACCCCTGAGTCCGCCAAGCCCGCCATCACCTTCGATCAGTTTGGCGCAATGGACATCCGTGTTGCAACTATCATTGAGGCCGTATTGGTGCCCAAAACCAAGAAACTCCTCAAGCTCACCCTCCGCACTGGCCTAGACACTAGGACCGTTGTCAGTGGTATAGCCGAGCACTTCAAACCCGAAGACATCATCGGCCAACAGGTCTGCTTACTGGCCAACCTTGCCCCGCGCGAACTCAAAGGGATCACCTCCGAAGGAATGATCCTGATGGCCGAAGATACCGATGGTAAACTGGTGTTTGTCCGCCCTAGCCAAACGGTATGGGATGGGGCAACGGTCAAATAAGGATTCGAGAGGGTAAAAGTAAAACCGCTTAATCCGCCAGAATCCACCCCCTAGTGGTACCATATTAAAATACAAAAGCCCTGTAGTGATCATCGCTACAGGGCTTTTGTTTGATATCTGAATGAACTTTGTATGTATTAGTCACTTTTGGCTTGTATATACAAACCCCATTAACCTAGCTAAAATAGACGTCCTTGATCGCACTAATCGGGATCGAAACCCCGCCCTTGAGCGAAATGTGACTGTCCGTAACGGCCCAGATCGTGGTGTCAACCTCAAGGTTTTCGCCGCTTTCGGCCTCGAAGATGATATGAACCTTCCCGTGGTAGGCATTACCAAGTGCCAAGGCTTTGTTGAGCGACCATTGACGTTGTTTGCGGTCAAAGTCGAGGCTCAGCACCTCCTTGTGTGCAAAATGGATGTTGCTGATGTCTTCTTTCCTGATTTGGGTGGCAGTTAGCATGAGGTAGCGTTCGGATTATTTGTTCTGGATGGAATAGATTTGGTCCTATGGAGGAAGAAGCGAGTTTGCAGACCTTTGACCTCTGCTTGGTTAACAGAACGAAGGTCTTGTTTTTCGCCATATCATGTAGCAATAATTTTGCCAACTATCTTACACACAGAATAAATCACCAAAAAATCGTTGATCAGCCAAGTAATTGATGGATAGACTTTGAGCTGATAATTGTATAAAGTGCCATTATTGAGCTCGCACAGCGTTTCTTACCTCCAACTGCTGCCAAGCCCTCGAGTCGTTTGCCAAACACCCTGACTTAGCCACCCGTGAAATCAATCTGAAACTAGACAGTTTCATCCTGAACCATACGTCGGCTGCCAAATGGCGTTGTCAATACCTAGCCAAAAAACATGGTCGATCGAAGGGACACAACCCTAAACGTGTGGCCTAACGTTACACTCGGCATGAATAACCTGGGGCTGGGTAGGATGCAATGACAAAATTCACCTCCTAGGCAACACCCAAGAGGGCATAGAACAAGCCTCGAGGTTATTCAACCACGGCTCCGTCGATGTTGTCCGGGTGGGTCTCGTCCTGGGTGGGGTCCGTCGGCGTGGTGCTGACGCTATCTTGGCGTACCTCGGCCCGGGGCAGGATGGTCGTACACTGGTACTTGCGGTTGATCGAGACATCTGCCTTAGGGAAGAAGCCTTCCGTGATGCCCAATTTCCGATCGGCGTAAAGGCGCTCCATAAACAACCCATAGATCGGCAAAGCGGTTTTGCTACCCTCTCCTTGCCTAAGGGTTCTGAAGTGAATGCTGCGCTCTTCAGCACCAACCCATACACCTGTCACTAGATCCTTGCTCATGCCCATGAACCAACCATCGCTTTGGTTGCTGCTGGTGCCTGTTTTGCCAGCAAGCTGATTATTCCGGAAAACTTGATAAGACCAAAGGGCTTGGGCCGTACCACCAGGCTCCTGCAGGGTTCCCTGTAGCATATAAACCATCAGCCAAGCTGCCTCTTCACTCAAGGCTTTGCTTTGTTTAGGCCTAAAATCCTTAATGACGTTACCGTTGTGGTCCTCTATGCGAGAAACAATAATAGGTTCCTGATGCACCCCCTTGTTCAGAAAGGTAGAATAAGCACCCACCATATCAAATAGCGACACATCGTTACTACCAAGGCCAATAGCAGGACGTGGTTTGAGTTTACCCTTAATGCCCATCTTCTTGGCGTATTCAGCCACGACAGCCGCACCTTTGACGGGATCTCCGTTACCAAGTAGGGATGTCATTTGGGCAGCAATACTGTTAACCGAACGACCGATGCCAAAACGCAAGCTCATGTTGATGCCCGAAAAGTTCCCAGTCGCATTATGCGGAGACCAGCTGGTATCAACCATCCGCCCATCCGCCAAAGTATCACGATAACGCATTGTCACCGGGTTGTCCTGGATGCGAAAACATGGGGCATAGCCCTTGTCCATTGCCGCCGCATAGACAAATGCCTTAAACGTTGAGCCCGGCTGTCGTGCCATCTGCTTAACGTGGTCGTACTTAAAGTAGTTATAGTTAATCCCGCCGATCCAGGCCTTGATATGGCCAGTGAAGGGATCCATGGTCATCATGCCTGTGTTGAGCAGCCGCTTATAGTACGCAAGACTATCCATGGTGCTCATCATGACGGTGTCACCACTAGGCTTTTTCCAGTTGAAGACCACAATACGATGTGGCTTATTGAGGTAATACTGAATACTATCTGTGCGCTTGCCAAAACGGCGCACCAAAATTTTGTAGGCATCGGTCCGACGAACCATGTTGTCAAGAAAGTTAGGGATCTCAACACCCTTTTCGTCAATCCAAGGATTTTCCCCACGCCAATGGCCATCAAAACGTCCTTGCAGGGAGGCCATATGCTTGGCCACTGCTGCCTGGGCATGCGCCTGTATCCTGCTGTCGATCGTCAGGTAAATCTTGAGGCCAGAGGTGTAGATGTCCAGATCAGTATTGGTTTCCTCTCGGTACTCTTCAGCCCAACCTTCCAGGAAATTGGTGAGATACTGGTTGTAATAGTCCAACACGCCATCTGGGTGGCCTTGGCGACCCTCGCCTTTCGGATACGGAATCTTGATCTCCGAAATGCTATCTACTTGATGGTCTGTCAAGAAACCATACTTAACCATTTGGCGTAAAACAGTATTCCGGCGTTTGATAGCCCTATCGTAGTTCTTTTTAGGATTGTAGTTCGACGTGGCTTTCAGCATGCCAATCAAGAGTGCACATTCTTCGGCTTTAAGACGTGCAGGTGTCGTGGCGAAATAATAGTCGGCCGCAGTCTTGATCCCGAAACAGTTGTTCCCGAAGTCCACCGTGTTCAGGTAAAGCGTCAGGATCTCTTCTTTAGTAAAGGCTCGCTCAAGCTTTACAGACGTGATCCACTCCTTTGTTTTGGTAACGACAGTACTGACCAATGGAATATATGACAGTAAACCTCTCGAACTAAGCGAGCGGGTCTTGTACAGGTTTTTGGCCAGTTGTTGGGTAAGCGTACTACCACCACGTCCATCTCCTTTAATAGCGGACACTGCTATTCCAACCAAAGCCGCTGGGTCTACCCCACTATGGTCATAGAACCGGATATCCTCGGTTGCCAACAGGGTTTTGATCAGCAATGGCGATATTTTGTCATATTCGATCGGCGACCTGTTTTTCTTGAAGTACTTGCCAACCAAAACCCCATCTGCAGTGATGATGCTACTAGCTAATTCCAGCTTCGGGCTCTGGAGTTTCTGGATGCTTGGACTGCTGCCAAACAACCAAAGTAGGTTAAAGTCCACTGCCAACAGGTAGAGCGCAATACTGCCGAGCATATACCCTAAGCGTTTCCACCACATGATGGCGGCCCGTTGGGGTATGGTCATAGGATCAGGCACAGGGTTTACGCCACCATAGCCAAGTTCTGCTGTTGGTCTGCCACCAAACCTTGGCCACAACCTACCTAGTCGGAGCTGCCGCCAAATGACTTGCCAAAAAGAACGCAAAAGTTGCCACATGGGCGCTGCTGAAAATGGAGTAATGATGAGGGTGGACTGATCGAGCCAGAGTGCGGCAGGAATCTCGTGCCAAATACAAATCCAAGCTTAACCGCTTTCGGTTCTGCATGAAGTTTAAGTAAGCGGAAGTCCGTAGGCAATACTAAGCTATGCTTTGCAGATTTGGTACCACCATAGCAGATCAGAACCCAAAAAAACTTGGTAAGGATCCACTTAGGCCATCAACTTGTTGTTGTCATCAGGGAAAATGATGGTAGGCTCGTGTTTTTTGGCCTCTTCAAAGTCCATTGTGGCATAACTCACGATAATGACAACATCACCGACTTGGCAGAGACGAGCAGCTGGTCCGTTGAGGCAAATTGTCCCTGTACCGCGCTCCCCACGGATAATATAGGTTTCGAGGCGTTCGCCGTTGTTTACATTGACGACCTGGACCTTCTCGTGTGGGATCATATTAGCTGCATCCAACAGATCTTGGTCAATCGTGATGCTGCCGACATAATGTAGCTCGGCTTGGGTGATGGTAGCGCGGTGGATTTTGGACTTGAGAACCTGGATTTGCATAAAATTGGCCCCGATTAGGGCCCAAGGTTAAGAGAGAAGGGGGGGGAAGGGCTATCTAAGCTCTGTGGCCTAATAATGATTGTAAGGGCAGGTGAGGCTAGTACCCCTTCCGATCTTGTTTCTGATACTGAACTATGGCCTGCAAAGTTTCGCCAAATATTGAGGACTGCCAAACTTGCGCCATAATATCTGATCTATTTGGGCGCAATGATCAGGTTGTCGATAAGCCTCACACCATCCAGCCAGACAGCAATCAACACAACAGCACCAGCTGAAGGGTCTGGTAGCTGAATCGGAGCTAGATCTTTAGGGTGAACCAAGGCCAAATAATCAACCTGAAAATCAGCATCGGTTAAGTGTTTGGTGATAGCCTCTTGGCAAGCTTGATCTGCAAATACCCTAGTGGCAAGTTCTGCTACTGTTTGTAGGGCCTGATACAGCGCTGGGGCCTTCGCACGAGCTTTGGCAGATAAACGGACATTTCGAGACGACATTGCTAGTCCATCAGGCTCACGCATCGTAGGTACCCCGACCACGGCAAGGTCAAAATCCAACAAGGACACCAATTGCCGCACAACAGCTAGCTGTTGGTAGTCCTTTTGGCCCATGTAAACATGCGTCGGGCGCAGGATATGAAACAGTTTGGACAGCACCAAGGCAACGCCGCTAAAGTGCCCAGGTCGACTGCTACCCTCCCAGCGATCATCAAGGCCAGCAAAGCGAAACTCAATCAGGGTACCTGGTTTCCCACTTCCTCCATGATGGCCATAGATTTCTTCGGCACTTGGCATAAAAGCAACATCACAGCCAGCACCAGCTAGTAGATTGATGTCTTGCTCAGGCGTCGATGGGTATTTATCAAAATCTGTAACGTCGTTAAACTGAGTCGGATTGACAAAAACACTAGCCACCACCAAGTCACAGGTTGCTTTGGCAGCAGATACCAAGCTGAGATGCCCGGCATGTAGGGCGCCCATGGTGGGCACGAACCCGATCTGGCTACTCAAATGGCCATGTTGGACAAAATAGGCCTTCCGGTGTGCATCAAGCAGGTGTTGGAGGTCGGCCTTGGTTCGGACTACTTGCACTGACAAAAGGATTAGGTCGAGACGTGGCTGGCAAGTAAGGCATCGTTTACCGATTGACCACAAAAAATCTAAAAATGGGCTTAGTCAATCAGCCAAAGAACTCATCAATTGGCAATGCCTAAAGCAGAGACGGACATTTTGCGACTCTCACTGACTTACCCGTAGGACCATCATGCAGATTCGATGGCAACAACCAAGGCTTTAAACCTATCTACCCCATAAGTATCAATCAATTGGCTGACAGTAAATCAATTAGCAATGCTGTACCTGACAACATTGAGTCAATAGGATGTGAGTAAGGCAAACACAGAGCCTTCCTAGCAAATGTATCATTAGGTCATCCGTCGACCTCCATAAACCCAATACGAGACAAGAACTTGGCCATGACAACCAAGGCGGCCTATTTAGGGCTGAAAATTGGATAGTCAACATCTTTGCTTACAAAAATTTTATGACATATCAAATGGTTCTGACAAAATAATTTAGACCCCAAAACAAGTCTCGGCAAATAATCTTTGCCCACTTGTTGCCAGATTAGATAATATTTACTTAATTTTGTGTCGCAATTCCCGTGTGGGAATCTTAACAACCAATACGTCTATGTCTAAGTTACGCATCCTGTATGTTGCAAGTGAAATAGATCCCTTCCTTTGCACCACCCAAGCTGCAGAATTCTTACGAAAGTTACCCCAGGCCATGCAAGAGCGTGGTATGGAGATCCGGATTCTGGTCCCGAGGTTTGGTTTGATCAATGAGCGTAAAAACAGATTACACGAAGTCGTCCGCCTTTCGGGCATCAACATCACAGTTGGTGAGGAAGAAAAACCACTCGTGATCAAAGTTGCCAGTATTCCGAATGCCAAGCTCCAGGTTTACTTCATTGACAACGAAGACTATTTCCACCGGAAGAACGTGTTCCACGACAATGACAACATCTTCTTCAGCGACAATGACGAGCGTGCCATCTTCTTTTGCAAAGGCGTACTCGAGACAGTCAAGAAGCTAGGTTGGAGCCCAGACATCGTCCATTGCAACGACTGGATGACGAGCCTTATCCCGCTCTACCTAAAAACAACCTACAAACTGGACCCTGTTTTTAAGGACACAAAGTCTATCTTTGGCGTTTACAACAACAACTTCGACCACAAGTTTGAGGGCAATTTGCTCGAGAAAGTCCGGATGATGGACATCGATGACAGCATGTTGTCAAGCCTAGAGTCGGCTGATTTTGAAGGCTTTATGCGGATCGGGATGGACTTTGCGGATGTCGTTATCAGGGCCAACGAACAATATAGCGAAAAGCTAGAGCGTTTGTTTAGTGCTGTGGATGGTGGCAAGCAGGTCGAGAGCATCCTGACCGATAACCAGGGCGAAAACGACAACTATGCGGATACCTATTACAATCTTTACAACACTTTGGCCAACTAGGCTTACCAACATTTTGACTAGGTCAGTGCCCTTGCGGGCATTGGCCTTTTGTTTTTATATGCCAGCTCCGAAATTAGTTGCCATTTTAATGGTGGTCGTCATGGGCCTCCAGGCCTGCCAACAACAACCACCCGAAACGTTCGGTGCCCTCACTGCCACCGAAGCTGACCTCACAAACGCCTCCCTCGACTCACTTGAGGTTCAGGGCTCAACCATCCAGATCGATAGTGTCACGACGGGTAACATTAGTTACATCCAGTTCGGAAAAGTGAATCACCCTTGGTTTGGTAACCTCGAGACGCGTAGTGTCGTCGAAATACGCCCCAATAGTGGCGCCAACCTAGAGCCGATCCAAACAGTGGACTCTGTAATGCTCAGCATGACACTCAATAGGCTAAGCGGAGACACCACCCAACCCCTTGTAATTGATATTTTTCAAGCGGACTCCGTCCCTCAATACACGACCTCTTATCGGTCATTACGCCCAATAAACTATTTGCGCAACACCAACCCTATTGCTAGCTTCACTGTCCAAAACACTGGTTACAGGACAGAGGCAACTACCAAAATCAAAGTAAATGTGAGCTACCAGCTCGCTGGGCTGATCAAACTCAATAGCGACTCCTTAGACTACACCAACCCAGATAAATTCTCCAGACAGTTGCGTGGTTTGGTCTTTGTGCCCCGGACGGGCAATCAAATCGTCACAGTTGATATGTCAACCTACAGCTTGGTGCTGTACTACAAAAACACTGACGGCCTTTCCAAAGTCTATTTCTTCAATTATGGCCTTGCCTCGGGTCATTTCACGCAGGTGATTAGCTCGCGAGCAGGTAGCCCCTTCGAGAGCCTCAACCGGACTGGAGCCATCATGCCAGCCAACAGTGCAAATGATAGCTCTGTCCTGATTCAAGGTGGGTCTGGCCTACGTGCCCTGCTAAAAATTCCTACGCTCACTAGCTATTACAACCAACTCACAAGTCGCCTTGGCAAGATCATCGTGTTAAAAGCTGAGTTAGTAATGCCTACACAAATCAGCACCATCGCCAACTTTAATAACAAACCTTACCTGTATTACTTGTTACAAGGAAGTGCCATCGATCGCCCGTCAGAGTTCATTTACAACGACAACAGACGCGGACTTGCCTCAGGATACTCCCAATTCAACTTTGCTAGCACGGACCAATTGCTGAAGGCAGACATCACAACCTATATCCAAAAGGTTTTCAGAGGCAACTACCAGAACCAAGGCATTTTGTTCTACCTAGGCGAAAGTGACATCACGACCAGCTTTGTCAGGCTAAAGGCAAGCTCTGGAAACAATGGTATCCGGCTCAAGATCTATTATATCAAGCAGCCATAGCAGCCAATCCTTGGCAGTGTGCAAGGTAAGACAGCCAAATCCGTAAGGAATATCTGCCCGAAAACTCCGTTATTGCAATCAGCTTTAAGTTTGCGCCTACCCGAGGTTGGTCTTCTGGACCATTCTCTCAGTCTCGGTAGGTACATACTAATGGCAGACCCGTCTTTCAAAACTCACTAGCAAAGCCCATGTGCGGAATTGTTGCTTATGTAGGCCATCGTCAGGCCTACCCTATTATTTTAAAAGGCCTCAAACGGTTAGAGTACCGTGGCTACGATAGTGCTGGCATTGCCCTCCTGAATGGCGGTCTCAATGTCTACAAAAAACGCGGCAAAGTCGCCGACCTCGAAAATCACTTAGCCGACGAGTCGCTTAACAGCACCATTGGCATAGGCCATACTCGTTGGGCCACCCATGGAGAGCCAAATGACATTAATGCCCACCCTCACTACAGCAGTGACGAAAAGCTAGCCATTATCCACAATGGTATTATAGAAAACTATGCCTCCCTCAAGAAGGAGCTAGAAGATCGTGGCCATGTATTCAGGAGCCAAACTGACTCAGAAGTGTTTATCCACTTCATCGAGGACATCTATAACAATAATGACATTGAGCTAGAAGAGGCAGTCCGCATTGCTCTTAGCAAGGTCATCGGAGCTTATGCCATCGTCATCATGGATAGCTCTGAGCCAGACAAACTCATTGCAGCCCGCAAAGGCAGCCCAATGGTATTTGGTATTGGCGAAAACGAGTTCTTTATCGCTAGCGACGCTACCCCAATCATCGAGTACACCAACAAGGTTGTTTACCTTAATGACTACGAAATCGTTGTCGTCAAGGGTGGTGAGTTTAGCATCAAGTCCATCGAGAACGAGGTCATGACCCCGTACATCCATGAGCTTGACCTGAAACTAGAAAGCATCGAGAAAGGTGGTTTTGACCACTTTATGCTCAAAGAAATCTATGAGCAACCACGCAGCATCGCCGACTGTCTTCGTGGTCGGTTAGTCAGCAGCCAAGGCCATCTGGTCCTTGGTGGCCTGATCGAGCACATGAACAAGATCGTGAATGCAGACCGCATCATGATCGTTGCCTGCGGCACTAGCTGGCATGCAGGCCTTGTTGCTGAGTATGTGATCGAGGAACTGACCCGCATCCCGGTAGAAGTTGAGTATGCGTCTGAGTTCCGGTATCGCAACCCGATCATCCGAGAAAACGATGTGGTCATTGCGATTTCCCAAAGTGGCGAAACGGCTGATACCTTGGCCGCCATCGAGCTAGCCAAAAGCAAAGGTGCCTTCATCTTTGGTGTCTGCAACGTAGTTGGCAGCAGCATCGCGCGCGCCACCCACGCTGGTGCCTACACCCACGCTGGTCCTGAAATCGGGGTGGCGAGTACCAAAGCCTTCACCGCTCAGGTTACCGTCCTTACAATGATGGCCTTGATGATTGCCGAAAAACGTGGCACCATCTCAGCCTCAACATTCCATGCCATCTTGGCTGACCTCGAGTCTATCCCACAAAAAGTAGAGCGAGCCCTGAAGCTAGATGGTCAGATCAAAGCCATTGCCGAAATGGTCGCAAGCTCGAACAATGCCTTGTACTTAGGCCGTGGCTACAACTTCCCTGTTGCACTTGAGGGGGCCCTCAAACTCAAGGAAATCAGCTACATTCATGCCGAAGGCTACCCAGCTGCCGAAATGAAACATGGCCCAATCGCCTTGATCGACGAGGAGATGCCGGTCTTCGTGATCGCAACCCATGATAGTGGCTACGAAAAAATCGTTAGCAACATCCAGGAGGTGAAGGCCCGCAAAGGCAAGGTTATCGCTGTGGTGACAGAAGGTGACACCCTTGTTCAATCCATGGCAGACTACACCATTCAGGTTCCTGACACAAACGAGATCCTGATGCCATTGGTGTCAGTGATCCCGCTTCAGCTCTTGAGCTACCACGTTGCCGTCATCCGTGGCTGCAACGTCGATCAACCTAGGAACTTGGCCAAAAGCGTCACAGTCGAGTAGTCAAGGTATCAGCACTCTTTTTGCATCCAAACACAAGCCAAGGATAACCTCCTTGGCTTGTTTGTTTTTGAGGGTAATCAAGGCTGTTGGGGAACTGATGTGGCAGGATCAGTCCTACTCTTTACCTTATTGCCTTGCTATGGAATAGTTAGTTACAGCCGTTAAGCTAGTCCATATTATGGTCTAGGTCGTAGAGCTGATGATAAACCACACAAACAGCGATAGACCAATACCATGGGTGGAGCCAAGCACCTGCACCAAGCAACAACCATGTACCGGCATGGAACAGTAGCACCCAAACGGCCCAAATTGGCCACCTCCGCTTACTGAACATCAGCCAAGGACTTAGCAGCTGGCCTAGCAGTCCAATCATTGCTAGGACAGTAAACACAGCCGGGAATTGGCCCAATACCTGCCCAATGGCTGTCCCGTGGTTAACCAAGTAGGGATTGGCCTCAGCAGCCCAAGACAGGCCGGTAGTTAAGAGCTTTTCGACACCAGCTAGTCCATAAGTAGCTGCAATCAAGACCATTACTAATCTTAAGTATTGTACTGGGTCCTTGGTGCCCAACACGACCAACATCAGCCAGTTGAGGGTAGCGTAGGTGTGGTCAATTTTGCCCCAGCTATACAGCCAGGCCTGCCCAATCATCCAAGTCACAAAGACCAGCCTTCCAAGCCAAACCCAGTCCCAAACCAACCAGAGGATGAGGCAAAGAATACCCAATGCGGCGATTATGATCATATTCGCCGCATTGGGTGCGGTGATTAAGCCCGGAATCCAGCCGACTAGGCGCAAAGGTTGGTGCCAATCAGCCATCGGTTGCCGCAACCAGAGGTCCGAAATAATGTCATAACCAAACCAGAGGTAGGCAAAGGAAGCCGCCCAACGCAAAAACAGCACATAAAAACTAGCTACATCCTGTGCAGCAAATAGCCAATCCATAACCAACCGTCTGTTGACAAAAAGCTGTTGTCCGACCAATGCCACTAGGCCTAATCTGATAATCACCTGATCAGCCTTGGCAATAAAAAAGTCAGGCCCCAATCTTTGTAGCTCAACTGGGAGACGTGGGTAAAGCTCTAATACCAGGTGCTGCCACCAGCTCAACACTTGGTCTAATCCGCCAATAGGCCAAAGACCTGCAACAAGCCAGGCCAGCACCGCTGGCCTACCTAGGATAAGCCAAATAGACAATAACCCACCCCAGACTAGAGCACATACCAGCAAGGACGGCAAGCCTAACTTGTAGGTTGACTTAGTCATGGGCAGCAGGGCTAGTGGTGGTTTGGAGCACTTTGTATTCAGCAACGACATGAGTGCTATCGCCTTGGATGCGGAGAAGCTGCCATTGTGCTGGGTTGGCTTGGCTGATATCTGTAGAAGCTAGGTCTTGTAACAATTGTTGAGCCTTGTGGGTATAATACGCCTTGCGGCATAATGCCTGCATCCCACCCCTACTAAAGCCGATAGTTGTGGGGTCAAGCTCCAGACTACCGTGCAGGATTACCCAATTTTCGTCTGCCATCGGCCCCTTAGCTGACTGGGAAAACATACCCATACGGAACATTGGCCAAAGATCCTGTTGCAACACAAAAGGTAGCCCAAACCACACCAAAAGCAGTACCACTACCCCTATTTTCGGCCAACCAGCATTCATTTTTTGAGACCTTGAAAACAAAGGGATAAGACAGTATATTTGTAAGGCAAGAAAGTACACCAACAGCCAATAACCAAAACTTGCCAGAGACTATGTACGGAGGCGGAAATTCATTTGAAGGGCCAGCGAAAAATGAGCTATTGGAGCAGGAAAACCCTGCCCTCTTGGCTGCATTTGAGGCCCGCATTGCGGCTAACGAAAAGATCGAACCAACAGACTGGATGCCGGCCTTGTACCGCAACCAGCTGATCCGGATGATCGAGCAACATGCCCACTCCGAGATCATTGGGGCCCTACCCGAAGGTACCTGGATCACGCGTGCACCTGGCTTCAAACGCAAACTGGCCCTTATGGCCAAGGTGCAAGACGAAGTAGGTCATGCACAACTCTTGTACAGTGCCGCCGAAACCCTTGGCAAAAGCCGTGAGGACATGATTGCGGATCTGATCAATGGCAAAAGCAAGTACAGCAATATTTTCAACTATCCCGCCTTTACTTGGGCAGATAGCACTATCATCAGCTGGTTGGTTGATGCAGGCGCCATCGTTAACCAACTAGCCAACTCGCGTGGCAGCTACGGCCCGTACGTCCGCGCGCTTGAGCGTATCTGTGTTGAAGAATCGTTCCACCTCAAGTACGGCCACGATGCTGTCGTGACCCTTGCAACTGGCTCCCCGATCCAACGTGCGATGGTGCAGGATGCCCTTAATCGTTGGTGGACACCGCTAATGCACTTCTTCGGTCCGCCAGATAAAATGAGCGTACATACAGAAATCTTAGTTCGTTGGAAGGTCAAAATGTCCACCAATGACGAGTGCCGTCAGCAGTTCTTGGACATGTATGTGCCTAAGATCTGGGACCTAGGTCTCACAGTGCCAGATCCTAACCTCCGCAAAGACCCCGAAACAGGTCAGTGGCTTTATACCGAGCCTGATTGGGCCGAGTTCAAACGTGTCATCAATGGCGATGGCCCTTGCAACAAAGAGCGTTTAGCCGTCCGCCGCAAAGCCGAAACCCGTGGTGCTTGGGTTCGCGAGGCCCTCAAAGCAAGCGAAACCGCCCATGTAAGGGTTAGGCCGTTTGCTTGATCCATCGTTAGATCATACATAACTAACACAACGCCACTCAGAAATGGGTGGCGTTGCTGTTTTATAGGGTCCCCCCATCCCCTCAAAATCCAGCCAAACCACCTATCTTGCAAGCAAAATTGTCCTCAAAATGCGCTTCAGAATAAGGGTAACGTTGTTAGTTGTTGGGTTAGTAACGTGCTTTTCCATAAGCCTAGCAATTGGCCAAAAGCTAGCCAAACAGGCCTTCAAATCATCTAAGGCCCCAAAAACCACCGCCAACACAATCCTTACCATGCGCCCCTCTGCCTTGGTGGACCCGATGATTGGCACCGATGTGGGCAATACTTTTGTGGGCGCTGCCTTGCCATTTAGCCTTGCCAAGCCAGGGCCTGATGTCTTGCCACCCTATAACACAACAGGCTACTCAGCCAACGGCCAGATAGAAGGCTTTAGCCATACCCACCTTAGCGGAACCGGCGGAGGCGGTAGGTACGGTAACATCATGCTAACCCCATTGGTTGGCGGGCCTACCCTCAAGGCTCGTGCAGGGGTCCGGACAAGTGAAGTGGCCAAGGCTGGTTACTATGCTGTCACCCTCGGGCGCAAACCTGGCGATGTCAGGACCGAACTCACCCTCACCGAAAGGGCGGGCTGGCATCGTTACCGATTCTTTACTTGGGACAAAAGACCCACCATTGAGGCAACCGTCATGATCGATCCAACACACGTGATCTCCCGCCGTCGTGATAGCCTCGATTCTCGTTGCCTTAAGTCCCACATTCAGGTAGATGATGATGGTGCAATAGTTGGGCAAGGCAGCTTTGCTGGTGGATGGGGAGGCCAAAATCCGTATACCGTTTACTTCTATATCCTTCCTAACATAAAGCCTATCGCAACTGGTGCTTGGCAAGAAGATAGCGTCTTCACAGAGGTTTCAACCCAAGCCAAAGGAAGGTCCTGTGGCATTTATCTGAAGTATAACTTCCGCCAACAACAAGAGCTACTGATTAAGGTCGGCATATCGATGCGGTCAGTGGCGGATGCTAAAGCCAATCTGGAGGCCCAGCCGGGATGGGACTTTGATCAAACGAGGGCCCTTGCTGCCAGCGCTTGGGATGAGCAACTTGGGAAGATCAAGGTGGCAGGTGGAGTGCCCGAGCAACAAGTGCAGTTCTACACCAACCTCTACCACACCTTCCTGATGCCGCATAACCATACCGGCCAAAGCCCAGAATACGAAACAACAGAACCTACGTTCTGGGATCATTACTGCCTGTGGGACGTCCATCGGTCCGTGATGCCGCTACATACCCTGATAGCGCCTAAACTCCAACGAGATATCATCAAAAGTCTGCTGCGGGTAGGCAAATACACAGGGTGGCTGCCTGATGCTTGGGTCGCTGGTGGGCACGGCCAACAGCAAGGAGGCACCAATGCAGACATCGTGATGACGGATGCGATCATGAAAGGACTGATCCCGACTACTGATAAGGCCACCTGTGACAGCATCTGGAAGTATTGTTATCGCAATGCCACCCAACAAACCGATCGGCCTGGCGTATATGGCAGGCACACTGCCTTGCTAGATAAATATGGCTACCTTCCAGCCGATGTCAAATGCGGCTCCTCGATCACAGCCGAGGTTGCCTACAATGACTTTTGCCTTAGTCTGCTAGCGACTAAGCTGGGTAAAACCAAAGAAGCCGCAACGTTGCTGACCAACAGCCAACGTGTCTGGAATCTATGGAAAGCCGACACTGGCTACCTCTGGGCCAAGGACCGCAATGGCAATTGGGCACCGAACTTCAACCGGGTCAATACCCGCCCCGATAGCTGGAACGGCCCCCATTTTTACGAAGCCTCTTGCTGGGCCTATAGTTTCTACATGCCGCATGACATCCCTGGCCTAATTAGCCGCCGGGGTGGAAATGAGAAATTTATCCAGTGGCTAGATCGGTTTGTGAATGGCGGTGATTTTGAGCTTGAGAACGAACCAGTCTTCTTGGTACCCTACCTTTATAACTATGCCGGCCGGCCTGATAAAACAGCGGTTAGGGTGCATAATCTGCTGCAACATGAGTTCACCGCCTCTCGCAAGGGCCTCCCAGGGCAGGACGATAGCGGCGCCATTAGCAGCTGGTATGTATGGTCCAGCATGGGCCTAATGCCTGTAGCTGGGCAGGATCTCTACTTGATCGGTAGCCCATTGTGGCAAACAACAACCATTGAGCTCGAAGGCAAAAAAACGCTTGAGATCCAGACCAGCAATTATGGCCCATCAAACATCTACATCCAGTCTGCCAGTCTCAATGGCCAGCCAATCAGCAAACCTTTCATCACCCATACTCAGCTCAGCAAAGGTGGCAAACTCGTTTTCGTGATGGGTGCCCAACTAAGCAAATGGGGCCAAAAGATCGACTAGGCTAGGTCTGGGTCATGACCTCCTTGGTTTGGTCAAACTTACCTATATTTAGGGCCATCTCGGTGAGGATTTCTGAAGCGCCAGCCGAAAAGACAACCAGCATACCAGCCAAGGCATCCACCTTACGCACCACACCGAACAATCACCATGACTACGACCAGAGCCCCCTATATCGGATTTTGTTTGACCTTACTCACCATTTTTGGCATGTCGTGGTCGGCTCTAGGGCAAGATAAAGCCCCTTGGGAGCCTAAGGACATCCCGATTATCAACAGGGTGTGTAAAGGCAATGGTGCTGCCTTGATGCACAAAAGGTCTACCGCTGCGGTCAACTACCCACGGGGATACTATAATTATTACGTCAACCACTATAACCTCTGGATCGAGCCTGATTTTACCACTAGCTCCATCACAGGGCGGACTGATATCCATTTCAGGCCAACTGGTCCACTAGATACTTTGGTGTTTGACTTGTCAAGTGCATTGCGAATCGATAGCATTAAGTTTCATGGTCAGGTGCTACCATTTAGCCGCACAGCGGATCAGTTGGTACTAATGCCACTCGGCTCGGCGCCCTTGCCACAAGACACCATATCAATCTGGTATGGTGGTGTCCCGAACGGAACTGGCCTTGGCACCGTAAGCTTTGCTAGTCATAGCACTGGCATCGTTTTCGCCACCTTATCCGAGCCTTATGGCGCCCGTGATTGGTGGGCCACGAGGCAGGACTACAACCAAAAGATCGATAGTATCGATGTGTTTATTACGACACGTCGGGCTGGCTATAAGGGCATTTCGAATGGTGTTTTGCAGGATACATCAACCGTCGGCAATGCCCGTATCTGGCACTGGAAACATAAATATCCCATCGTTAACTATCTGGTGGCGGTGGCTGTCAGCAACTATCAAGTCAGGAAAGATACCGTCAACCTACAGGGTGGGCTGATGAATCTGGAGGATTACTTTTTTCCCCAAAATCGGCTGTCATGGTTTCGAGATGCGCCAGTTGTCAAGGCACAGCTACGCAACTTTGAGCGCATCTGGACTCCCTACCCATTTCAGCGTGAAAAGTATGGCCATACCCAATTCACCTTTGGTGGTGGGCAGGAGCACCAAACCAACTCTTTCATGGCAGACCTTGGCTTTGACCTGATGGCCCATGAGCTGGCCCACCAATGGTTTGGCGACCTAGTGACCTGCAAAGGGATGCGTGAAATCTGGCTTAACGAAGGCTTTGCGAGCTATAACGAATACCTAACTGATGAGGGTCTCAACCCAAGTGGCTTGGCCTCCTGGCGGCAACAAGCAGTAGCGGCGGCCATCGGTGCACCAAACGGACGGATCTATAAATTCGACACAGCGAACGTCTGGGGCATATTTGACTATGCTACAACATACCAGAAACCAGGCATCCTGCTGCACCAACTGCGCAAAACGATTGGCGACACGGCCTTCTTCAAAGGGATCCGAAACTATCTGAACGACCCAATCGTTCGCTTTAACCTTGCCCGCACTGGTGATCTGGAGCGCAATATTTCTGCCGCTGCAGGTCAGTCAATGGCAGCTTTTTTTGATGCCTGGATCTATCAGCCTGGGTTCCCGAACTATACCCTCACAAACGTGGTGCTCGCCGGGGACACCCTCAAGTTTACCATTAACCAAAGCCCAAGCAGTGCTGCTGCTACAGCCTTTTTCCCTGGTGCTGTGCCCTTTACGTTTGGCAATGGTTTGTCAACTGATACCACGGTCTATATCAATCACCTTGTCCAAGGCCAACAGGTCAAGATCAGAAGCCGATTTGTGCCGACCACAGTGCGCGTCAATGCCACCAACGAGGCAATCACATCCAGCAGACGATTTAATGTCACCCCAGTCACAAGCATAAGCCAGTACAGTTTAGTAGCTGCTAACCTTTCGGTTTGGCCTAACCCTACGGTTGACCGTGTCTATATTGCCATCCCAGGACAAACTGAGTTTGTCGGCAAGGTACAGGTCCGTGATTTATCTGGACGGACGATATTGCAACGTGACCTAATTGGTGGACAGGCGCTAGACCTAGTCAACTTAGCTTCTGGCATGTACCAAGTGCGATTGGTTACTTCTAGCGGTACTTGGCAGACAACCTTGAGCAAACAATAGATCCTTATTGCTGACTTTTGGATTGCATAGACTAATCACTGGATGTTCAACAAAACACATGGTGAAAGTGCTGTTATAGGCCTAATAATGCGCCATGTGCTGACCACGTTGTTAGCTTGTTGCACATCGTTTGGTGTTCTGAGCCAACAAATCGATAGTTCCTACATTCGAGAGACTAAATTTGTTTCTCCAGATTGGGACCATTGGTATCATGGCAACCCATCTGTCTCGACTGCCAACAGAATTATTAACAGCCACTTCCGCAAGATCCCAGATAGCCTTACCCTACCCCAACTGACGGTCAAGGTGGCTAAGCAGCTATTAGGCAAACCATACGCTAAAGGCAAACTTATTGGTGTGAATGTCAACACCAAGCCCATTCTTTGCCTTAATCAGCTGGACTGTTACACCTTTGTGGATAACACCATAGCCTTGGCCACAGGCCTGATGCGCTGGCAACAGCAGGTTGATAGTTGTGTCAAAAAAGGAGAAGTACCTGAGAATAATTGGGTTAATGGGGTAGGATTGCATTTCATATCTGCACTAGAGGACATCAGATACAGGGGAGGCAGCTACACTGATTTTAGCAGCAGGCTACACTATGCCCGTGATTTTGTTGCCGATAACGAAAAGCGTGGCACTTGGGTCAATATTACTCGGCTCTGGCCCAATGACACCCTAAGGCATCAGCCTAAATATAGGGTGATTGGTCGGCAAGCAGACAAGGAAAGCAAAGCAACGATGATCCAGATTGAGGATAGCTTGCGTCAGTTGCCATTTACATATATCCCTTCTCGGTTAGCACAGATGGTCCTGCCAGATCTGATGGAAGGCGACATCATCGGCATTGTACCTGCCAACAACCCAGAGGTCGAGATCAGCCATGTTGGGTTTGTGGTCCGTCAAAAAGGTGATTGGTACCTCCTGCATGCTAGTAGCCAATACCAGAAAGTCGTAATCGGACCAAGCACCCTACTTGCCTACCTAAACCGCAAATCAGTTAAGGGCTTTTGTGTGATACGGCTGCCAGATAGGGTGCCAACCTACACTCCTGATGAACTGATTTACCTCAATAGCATTGAAAAATGAGGCAAAAATGGACTGGCAAAAAACTGGCAAACTAACTATTGGCCATTTATATGCATGGTGTGCAAAATAGTTTGTCGGAAATAGTATTTTGCATGCGCTATTGATTGCCTATGCATAACTTCATCCTGCCCAGATTGTCCTTAGCACGCAAAAACGCTTTCAGAAACACAGACAATCACCAACATCATCATGTCACAATCACGTCGCAACTTTTTGCGTCAAGGGGCACTTGCATCCGCAGGGCTAGCAGGGCTTCCGGTCCTTGCTAATGCCATTGGCGGAAGCCAATCCTTCGTTGGTCAAGACCGTCAGGACTTAATCCTAGGCGAAGAAAAGCCAGTGATCGCTCCTAATGCCGCTCAACAAGCCTGGATGGATCTTGGCTTCGGGATGTTTATCCACTACGGAATCAATACGTATTATGACAAGGAGTGGAGTGACGGCACACTTGATAAAATCAAGGTCAACCCCAGCAAACTTGACGCTGAGCAATGGGTTCTGACCGCCAAAGCCGCTGGCATGAAGTACCTCGTGATGGTAACAAAACACCATGATGGATTCTGCAATTTTAAGACAGCTCATACCCAGTATTCGATCCAACATACGCCTTACAAAAAGGATATTGTTGAGCAAGTAGCAAATGCTTGTGCCAAACATGGCCTCAAACTAGGCCTCTATTACAGCCTTTGGGACCGCAACAATCCCCTACACGACAAGGACGAGCAACGCTATGTAGCCTATATGCAGGCCCAACTAAAGGAGCTACTAACTCGCTACGGAAACATCTGCGAGCTGTGGTTTGACGGCATGTGGAAAAAACAAAAAACCGGCTGGCAGAACAAGGATACTAACAAGTCCAACTCAGAGGTCTTTATGCAAGCCTGGCGCAACGAAGGTGCCTTCAGGTGGCAGATGGACTACATTTACCAGTACATCAAGTCCGTGCAACCCAACTGTTTGGTCATGAACAATAGCACCACTGCCTTCCCTGGTATACCATTATTCCCCTGCGACATCCGTTGTGGCGAGAAAGCAACTGGTACAGCAGAAGACGTTAAAGTCTGGAACTGGCTGGGTGAAGACCGATACCTCCCACTCCAGATAGAGACGACGATGAGCCAAAAAGGCCCTAAAGGGGACTTCGAGAGTGGGTCGTGGTTTTGGCATGATTGGGATCACTCGGTGGCCTCTCATGACCAGATCAATGGCTGGCTCAAGACGGCCAAGAACCTCAATGCCAACTTGCTGCTTAACTGCTCACCATCTCCCCTAGGCCAATTGCGCCCTGAGGATGAAAAGACCTTAAAAACACTCCGAGGTTAATTATCTTGCACCCGCTATGACCGAGCACCTCCTAATCTATTTGATTGAGTAGGAGGCAAAGTCTAAGCCTAGTACCTTGACGCTTTAGCACCAGATTATGCCCCTTTCAGTTCGGACCCTGCGGTCCATAAGCCTGTTGCACATCGGCAATTTGCGGATGTTGGCCATCCTAGCCATTATAACCCTGTTGGCGCCTGTCACAATGGCTGCCGAGATCTATAATATCGAGCGCTTTGGGGCAAAAGGTGATGGCAAAACGATTTGCACAAAGCAGATTCAGGCGGCCCTCGATGCCTGCACCAAGGCTGGTGGTGGCACAGTGGTAGTCCCCAAAGGCACCTTTGTGACTGGTACTATCTTTATCAAGGACAATACCACCCTCCAGATTGACCCTAATGGCGTCATCAAAGGAAGTGGGGATATTAAGGACTATACCTTTATGGCTTGGGGTGGTGATGGTAACATCGACCGCCAGCCTTTTCACTTGGTTGCTGCCAAGGATGCCCACCACATAGCAATCACCGGCACCGGAACCATCGACGGGAACGGACCAGCCTTCTTCTTGCCTAATGATGGTAAGACTCCACGATGGACACTAGCTGCTAAAACAAAGGTCAGCCCGATGGTCGAGCTCTGGAACTGTAAAGACGTACGTATGCGTGACGTGCTCTTGACCAATCCTGCTGGCTGGACCTGCCATATCTTCGACTGTGACCGTGTTGTGATAGATGGCATCCGGATCGACAATAACCTCTTTACCCCAAACTCAGATGGCATTGACATCACTGGTGGTCAGGATATTATGATCAGCAACTGCTACATCTCGACCTGTGATGATGCCATTTGCCTCAAAACTAGCCCCGACAGCCGCGAATGCAAACGTGTAACAGTCACCAACTGCATCATCCGGACCATGTGTGTGGCCCTCAAGCTCGGCAACGAAAGCTATAAGGATATGAGCCAAGTGACGTTCAGCAACTGTGTAGTCTATGGCTCTAGCCGAGCGGTCGGCATCTACTCCCAAGATGGCGGGGTGCTAGAGGACATCACAATCAACAACATCGTCTGTGATACCAAGGCCCCTTTTATCTTCAACAGGCCAATCCATATCAGCCTTTTGCAAATGGGCAAAACCAGGGGTGCTGTCCGTAATGTCCTGATATCGAACTTCATCGCTAACACCGATGGACGTATCATGCTCACCTCTGAGGACGGTAGCAAACTCGAGAACATTACCCTGAGGGACGTGCAACTGACCTACCCCTTCATCGAAAACCCTGAGCTATATGTCATTGGGGCTCAGAGCAAACAGTTTTCGCCCCGCAGCCTAGAGGCCCGCAAAGCCAAGGCTGCCATCGTTGCGGATAACATCAACAACTTGGTGGTCGACAACCTGACCATCAATTGGGTGCATCCTGATAGTGCCGTCCATAAGGACTATGCCATGAAAGAGCGCATTGAGCATGGAGGCAAACGCGTCTTCACACCAGACTATTCTAAAAGTCATCAGACGGACCTTGGGGTTTTCTGGGGTCGCAATGTCAATAGTGGCTATCTTGATATCCCACTTGCAAAACCAAGTGTTGCTGGCATCAAGCCTGTCGAGCTAATCAACTCTTCCCTCAAGATCAGGGACTAGGCTAAGGATCATTTGCAATCCTGACCCACTTGGTTCATTATTGTGTGTATAGCTAAGGAAATGACTAAAGTTCCTTTCCAAGCATAGCTCAGGTCCCCCATTATCTAGCACTCCAATCAAACAAGTCATTCACCTTTTTTCATACTGCCTCAACCTCAATCATGGCACTAAAAGTCACAACAGGCGACAAAGTCTATTTCCCGTTTATTGACCAAGTCAAGTACGAAGGTCGCGAAAGCCGCAACCCGCTCGCATTCAAGTTCTACCAAGCCGACAAAGTAGTGGCTGGCAAAACGATGGAAGAGCATTTCCGTTTTGCAGTAGCCTATTGGCACACCCTATGCGGCACAGGTGGCGATCCATTTGGCCCAGGGACTAAGCTATTCCCATGGTCAACGGCGACTGATCCTATCCAAGCGGCCAAAGACAAAGCAGATGCCGCATTTGAGTTTGCGACCAAACTCAACATCCCGTTCTACTGCTTCCATGACATCGACTTGGCACCAGAGGGCAACACCTTTGCTGAGTACGAAAAGAACCTAGCTACCATCGTTGAGTATGCCAAAGGCAAACAAGCCGCTAGTGGTGTCAAGTTGCTTTGGGGTACAGCCAACGTATTCAGCAACCCTCGCTACATGAACGGAGCCAGCACCAACCCAGACTTCAACGTCGTGGCGCAAGCTGGTGCACAGGTCAAAAACGCCATCGATGCTACGATCGCCTTGGGTGGTGAGAACTATGTATTCTGGGGTGGTCGCGAAGGGTATCAGTCCCTGCTGAACACCAACATGAAGCGTGAGCAAGAGCACCTGGCCCGTTTCCTGACCATGGCACGTGACTACGGCCGCAAAAATGGTTTCAATGGTACCTTCCTGATCGAGCCTAAGCCAATGGAGCCAAGCAAACATCAGTACGACTTTGACTCTGCTACCGTCATCGGGTTCTTACGTCATCATGGGCTGGACAAGGACTTCAAACTCAACATTGAGGTCAACCATGCCACGCTGGCGCTCCATACATTCCAACACGAGCTCCAGACTGCTGTAGATGCCGGTATGCTCGGCAGCATCGATGCGAACCGTGGTGACTACCAAAACGGATGGGATACCGACCAGTTCCCGAACAACATTTACGAAATCACCGAAGCTATGCTTGTCGTGCTCGAAGGTGGTGGCTTTGGCACAGGTGGTGTCAACTTTGACGCCAAAACCCGCCGGAACAGCACCGACCTGGAGGACATCTTCTACGCCCACATTGGTGCAATGGATGTGTTTGCTCGTGCATTGCTGATTGCCGACAGGATCCTGACCGAAAGCCCGTATAAAAAACTACGGACCGAGCGATATGCCAGCTTTGACAGTGGCCATGGTGCAGCATTCGAAAGTGGTAAGCTGACCCTCGAGGACCTGCGCAACCATGCCGCCACCGCTGGAGAACCAAGTGTAACAAGTGGCCGCCAAGAGTATTACGAAAACTTGGTTAACGAATACCTGTTCTAGTACGGATAGCACATAAATAATGTAATAAACAAACCCACGACATGCGTTGTGGGTTTGTTTGTGTCTAGGGTCTTGAGTACAAAACTTACCAGCCCAAACCACCCCAAGTCGCTGATTGGGCAATGTTCTGGATAGGTTACGGAATGACAAAAAGGTGGCTGAGGGCCTTAGGATTGCGATACGCATTGTTTATTAGGCCCATTTTTGCGAAAATATTAAAAATGAACCAATGCTTACGATGCCCTTGCAATACTTTGGTCCCTAATAACTAGTTTTGGGACTGTCTGCTTTAGATGATTGCGAAAAAACTAGGCCATAGCATAGCGTATTGCCAATTACTAGCGCAGGCTAGCCTCAGTGCTAGTCTTGTTGTCTGACAACTTTGCACTTGGTCCGAGCCGTGTAGGTCATCCATCCCGCTCTGCCGACCAAAGCAAGTAATGCCAACCTAACAAGGCCAACGGAGGCAATTGACGCTCCACCTTATCAGGACAATACCAGCCTGCTACACCTAATTGGTTTGCAAGGTTTTATCATATTGGTATAGCATTACTGCATGAAAACATCAAGTCGCTTTTTTGTTGGCTTTGGTGACAGGCTTGTCTCTGTCATCACTAAGGTCAGCCGTCCGGGCTTAGCCACTGTGCTGCTGGTATCGATACTTATGGGTTGCGCCCCAAGGCTCGACATCAACCCATCTCTCGACATTCCTGATGCACAATCCGTCAAAAATGTAGATGACCTCAACCAAGTCCTGACTTCGGCATATGCGAGCATTGCCTCCAAGTATTTCCTAGGTAGTAGCCTGAAGGTTTGGCCTGACGTGATCTCAGACCAGATTGTGATCAACCCAGCTTCGCCCTATGCCCTGAAGGAGACAGATATAGCCAACCGCAGGTTTAACGCATCAGACAGCCTGATTATTTTGGCATGGGAGCAAGGTTATCGTGCCGTTAACTTATCCAACCAAGTGATTGACAAGGTCCAGAACGGAGGCCTTTCTGGTGAAGCCTTCAGCCGCAACCGTGACCGCATCCTGGGCGAGGCTTACTTCATAAGGGCGGTGGCCTTGTTCGAGCTAGCGCGCTTCTTCGCCCCAGCCTATAGCAATAGCACTGCCAATCAGCCTGCTATCCCTATGCCACTAAGTCCTGCAACAGTGCGGGAAAATCCACCAATTCCATCCCTTGACCAACTATATCAACAGGTCAAGCAAGATTTGAGCACAGCAGCTACCCTCCTACCCTTCCGATATACCACCACCACCGCCAAGTCAGGTAGTTTTTCGGTTTTCGGGAATGCAACAGGGGCGGCAGCCAAAGCATACCTAGCCAAGGTTTGTTTCCAGCAAGGCGGCAGTAACGAGCAGCAGGCCCTGCAGGCGATTAACGAAACCATCGGCACAGTTGACTCCTTGGTTGATGGCCAATATTATCCAGAAAACTTCCCGATGGTTGGTAGCAACACTCGTGATATTGGACCTGGTGCTGCCTATTCCAACTATGGTGTAGTAGGCCGTGGATCTTATGCTGCCTTTGCTATTCCAAATAATGAGTTCCCTGAGGTTATCTTCAACATCATGAACCGTGGAGATCAGGATTTCAGCCGAGAAATATTCTATCGCTATACCTACGATCTTACCTTGGCTGGCACTAACCCACGTTACCTCCTGTCTGACACGTTCCGCCTACGAAACTTTACCCTCAGCACAGATGCCCGCTTTGCCTACTATACAGGTGGTGTAACCAAATACAACGGTAGATTTTGCATCCAGAAGTGGTTTAACTCCTCACCGACTTTTAACGTCATCGTTATCAGGAGCGCCGAGCTGGTACTTTCACGTGCACGTATCCATTTTAACCTTGCCCAGCAAACCACGGACCCTACCCTGCGTCAGCAATACCTGACAAAGGCCTTACATGACATGTTCTATGTCAAGAAAAAGTCGCGCAGGTTAACTACTGGTGCCGCTCGCCCACTTGACAACCTCAACTACTGCTACACCAACGCCAGGATACCGAATAACACCGCCTTTGAGATCTTGCTGGACCAGGAACTGAACCGTGAGCGCCAACGTGAGCTTTTTGGTGAAGGTGACCGTCTGCATGACATCCGTCGCCAAGGCCTGACCGTTATCTCAGGCAATGGACAGCGAGGATCCGAGAACATCCCCGACTACAACCTGCCGCTCGAAAAGTCCATCTTACCGATTCCGATTAGTGAAACGGCTATAAATGCATCACTCAATCGTTAGTCGCACCCACATAACTTCCTAGTTTTGAAGCGTTCCATTCTTTTTCCTGTTTCCAAACCATACCAATACGGGTTGGCGGTTTGTATCCTTGCCTTGCTTTTGGCCATGATGAGCCAGCAGTCAATGGCCCAGTATTCGCGTCGGGATACAACAAGCATCACTGCTTCGGGTAGGGTTTACCTATTGCCTGACACAACAGTCGGTGTCGCCAATGCCGAGATTCAGTTTAAGGGCAAGTCAAAAGGCACCATCAGTGGGGCCGACGGGTCTTTTAGCATCAAAGGATATCAGCAAACAGATACTACCCTATTGGTGACCTTCGCTGGCTACATCCCACAAGAGGTTAGGCTAGGAGACATCACCGAAGGCCTATCTGTTCGCCTAGTGATTGAGCCTGAATATCAATACTTAGGGATCGGACGCATCAGGTCTGATGTAAGTCCTTACAGCATAGGCACATCAGGCGCAGCTACGATCAGACAACATCCTGCCAATAGTTTCGAAGGCGCACTTCAGGGCCGTATTTCTGGTTTGCAAGTCACCCAAAGCACAGGACTAACATCCGCAGCAGTTACTACCCGTCTCCGTGGCCTAGTCAATGTGATGGGCGATGCACAGCCCCTATTTGTGCTGGATGGAGTTCCCCTTGTAAGTGGCACGAATGGCGATGGCGGCGGTGGCATCGGCAACAACTATGGTTACAACAACTCGCCTTTGGCCGAAATCAACGCAGGCGACATCGACAAAATTGAAGTCTTGAAAGATGGTGCAAGCCAAGCAATGTACGGTGCACGTGGTGCCAATGGCGTCATACTGCTTACCTCCAAAAAAGGATTGGCCGGCAAAACACGGTTTAACTTCAACTACAATGTTGGTATCATACAGCCTACCAACACTGTCAAACTAGCCAATGGTAGCCAATACCGTCAAGCAGTAGATAAAGCCTTTGCCAATAGCTTCGGCGCAGCCCCAGTTGACAATGGCAGCGCTCGTTACCTTGTTGGTGGAGACAGCATCTTTGGATTCAACACCGGCCTCGCAAATGGCACTAACACCAATTGGCTTGACAAGTCATTACAATCTGGCAGCATCCAGAATGCCAGCCTTAGTATCAGTGGTGGTAGCAAAAGGGTTAGCTTTTTTACCTCTGTGGACTACCGTAACGAAAAGGGGATCCTGAAAGGCACCAACCAAGACCGCCTATCGGTTCGGTTCAATGCCGAAAACAAAGCTACCGAATTCCTAACACTTGGCCTCCGGACCCAGCTATCGCTCAGCTTTGGCAACTATGCCCCATCAGGTACCGATACCTCTGCTGGCTTCGGAATGGCACAAAGTGCAGCCTTGCCGATCTTCCCTACCAATTTGCCCAATGGTGTTACAGACCCGTATAACCTGAGCAATACCTATTTCAACCCATACCGTGGCACCAATGGTGACCTCACGACCAACAATGACTTCTTCCGGAACCAACGTAACGTCTTCCGGAATGTAGGTGTGATCTATGCCTCTTTTGACTTCCTGAAGCATTTTAACTTCCGCTCAGAGGCAGGGTTGGATTATTACAACAATAACGACCGTACGTTTAGGTCTGGCATGTTGCGCCTACGTAACACCTTATTACCACGTGGCACTTTCGCCTTAACACCAACGGCTGTCGGCACTGATGCCCGCCAGCTGACCTACAATGCCCAGCTTAACAACTACCTGAGCTACAACCAAACCTTTGATAAAACAGAGGTGTCGGCATTGGTAGGTAACCAGTACACCAATAGCTATTCGTCCTACAACTTGGCAGCTAGCGAGCGTATGCCAAACGAATATAGCGGCCTGACTTCTGCAGGTGCAATCGGCTTTGGCCTACCAACTGGTGGCGCCACAGGATTTGCCTACAATGCTTGGTTTGGTAAAGCGACTGCTATCCACAACAACAAATATGTGCTGACCGTAAGTGGCCGAGCTGAAAGCAGTAGCCGTTTCGGCAAGGACAACCTATGGTCCTTCTACCCTTCCGTCGCTGCAGCTTGGGTCATCAGCCGTGAGGACTTTATGGTTGGCACCAATAGCTGGTTGTCAGCGCTCAAGCTCCGCACCTCTTATGGCTTGACAGGCAACTCGATGTTCGAGAATGATATTTCGGTAGGCTATTGGCGTGGTGGACCATCGTATGTCGATCCTGCAACGTTTGTGCCAGGCCGCTCACAATTCCGACTGTCAAACGGGCAACTAACCAGCGACAAAATCACCCACTTCACTGCTGGGTTTGATGCTGCGCTGATTGCTGATCGGGTAATGATTTCAGCTGACTTCTTTGTACGTCAAAATACGAATGCCCTAACTGCCTTTCCAGTTGCCCCATCGCAGGGTGTGATCAATGGCTATAGCTACGAAAACAAGGGCAAGCTTTCGGCTACAGGTATCGAGGTCACCCTTACAAGCCAGAATGTCAAAACGGAAAACTTTGGTTGGTCTACCGCCTTCACCCTTGGCTACACCACAAGCCGAATCAATGATCTATCTGGCCTCAACACAGCACAGTCACCTGCCTACGGAGACGTTCGGTTGATCGAGGGTAATAACTATGGCACCTACTACCTGGCTCGTTGGGCTGGCACTGCTAGCAGTGACGATGCGCAAGGACGCTGGAAAGCTGGTGATGAGTTGCTGCTTGACCGCAATGGCAACCAATTCCGCCCAACTTCCGTTAGTCAGATTGACTCTGCCCGTGTGCTGATCGATGGCAAACAAACGACACCAACCGTCTATGGTGGCCTCAACAACACCGTCACCTTCATGGGCTTTGACCTTGGCGTTTATTTCACCTATAGCCTCGGCCAAAGCCTGCTAGACTATGGTGCACATCGTCAAAGCTATGTCACTGGCAATAGCAACCTGCGGGAGTCTGCACTGGAAGAAGCCAACCTCTATTATAATGGGAATGGTAAAGCCGATCCACTAGCTTCTCGCATCACGGATCGGTTCTTGACCAATGCTTCATTTATCCGTTTGCGCAACGTTACCTTAGGTTATAACCTATCCACAACTTGGTGCAAGTCCCATGGCCTACAAGGCGGACGGGTGTTTGTCAATGCCGAAAACCTCTGGACCTATGCGCCACAATTTAAGGGTTGGGACCCTGAGGTTGTAGGTAACCTAGGCGCTGGGCAAGCGGGCAATGTTGGCTTCGGCACTACCTATTTTGATCTTCCGCAAGCAAGGACCTATATGCTGGGTCTATCTGTCACATTCTAATTACCCAGCACGATCCATGACATCTTTGCAAACACCACATTCAGTCAACGCTACAGTACCTGCTGGCATCACAACCAGCAATCACACGCTTCAGCAACTCATGACAATGGCCCAAAAACTGCGCACCTGGACTACATTACTAATTCTGGCCATGGTGAGCTACAGCGGATTGGTACAAGCTCAGGCCCCAGGCACCCCACGCGATGTAACAGGATACGTCTTTGATGCCAAAACCAAGGAGGACATTGTCGGTGCCACCATCATCATTAAGGAGCAACCGACTAAGGGCACCGCCACCAACCTCGAAGGTAGGTTCAAACTCAAAGTCGGGCCAGAGGCCAAGACGATAATCGTAGGCTATATCGGTTATCGCAAAAAGGAGGTCCTGATCCCTGCCAACGGTGGTGAGGTCAAAGTTGCTCTGCAGGAAGATATCCAAAGTAAGGGGCCAATCGAAGTTGTGGCAACAGGTCTTGGCCAGGTCCAGAAGAAAAAGCTTGACATTGGCTCGACAGAAAACATTGAGTTCAGCAAAGTGGCCGTTGGTAGCATCTCAAGCTTTGATGCGGGTCTCCAAGGCCAGGTAGCAGGGCTTCAGGTAACACAAGCCTCTGGTATGCCTGGCGGTGGTGTCACAATAAGGGTTAGGGGTGTTGGCTCTATGTCTGCAGGTTCTGACCCACTATATATCGTGGATGGACTCCCGATCACAACAGGTGCTGGCGGTGATGGCGGTGGTGGCATCGGCAATAACGTCGGCTACCAAGTCAACCCACTAGCTGACTTCAACACCAGCGACATCGAGAATATCACCGTCCTGAAGGATGCCGCTGCTACAGCGCAGTATGGCTCTAGGGGTAGCAATGGTGTCGTGATCATCACAACCAAACGTGGCAAAAGCGGCAGGACCCAGTTCAACGCCGGCCTAACCTTTGGCGTTTCGAACCCGACCAACCGAGTGGAAACACTTAATGGTGAGGAATACCGCCGTGTGGTCAATCAAGCTTTTGACAATAGCTTCAATTTCAGCCAATTTAACAGAGCAAACCCTCCTTCAAATCCAATTCAAGAACGTCGTTTCATCACGTTCCCATACCTAATTTCACTAGCCCCAAGTAACTACCAGTACACCAACACCAATTGGATGGACGAGCTAATGCGAAAAGATGCACCCATGATGGATCTCAACCTAAGTGGTAGTGGCGGAAGCGAAAAAACAACCTTCTACGCAGGCCTTAGCTATCGGGACGAAAACGGCGTGCTCAAAGGCAACCGTTTCCAACGTCTGGGAGGTCGGTTTACGGTTGATAACATCGTGAACGAACGCCTCAAGGTGGGTGTTTCTACCTCGATTACGTTCACGCTCAACAACTTGGTACCTTCTGGTCAGCCAGGGTCAGGCGGGGCGCAAGGTGGGTTTGGCACGGCACAATACCGTAGCCTGCCGATTATGCCGATCAACTACCCCGATAGCGTGCCAACACGTGACCCCAATAATCCGGATATCATACTAAAAAACGAACCGAATGAGGCCAGCAACCAGTTCCCGTTCAACCCGTTCTATAATGCCTACGGTCAGTTTGCAGGCACCAACATTGCCCTCACAAGCAACCGTGACTATGCCTATAATAATAGGGCTGTCTTCCGGAACATCAGTAATATCTATGCCGAGTACAACGTCTATAACACAATCAAGTTCCGGACTGAGAACGGCATAGACTACTACAACCAAGTTGACCAAAGCTACCAAAGCAGGTTCTTGCGTGTAAGCTCCTTGGGTGGTAACCTATTGCCGACAGCTAGTATCAGTGACTCCCGCACCTACTTCGTGAACTTTAACACGAACAACTTCCTGACGAGCGACAACTACATCTTCAACGAAAACCACAACCTGAAATCCAGCATCGGTACCAGCTTCCAACGGTCCGAAAGCTATAACAACAGCGTCAGTGGCGAGGGTCTGCCTAACGACGATAGCCGTTCGGTATCTAGTGCACAACGTCTGCTGGACTTCAGCGGTAACGAAAGCCGGTTTGCCTTTATGTCCTTCTATGCCCAGACTAACTATCTGTACAAAGAAAAATATGTCGCTCAGGCCAGCTACCGTTACGACGGATCGTCCCGCTTCGGCAGCAACAACAAGTTTGGCGGGTTCTTTGGCCTTGGTGGTGCCTACATCATTAGCGAGGAAGAGTGGCTCAAGAAATACACTTGGCTCAGCCTCCTCAAGATAAAGGCGAGCTATGGCCAGACAGGAAACGCTAGTGGCCTAGGCAACTTCCAAAGCTATGGTCTGTACACAAGTGGAGCAGGGTATGCCCTCCAACCGGGTACCAGCCCTTCAAGGTTCCAGAATGCTGACTTGAGCTGGGAGCGCTCTGAAAAGCTCGATATCGGTATTGACTTCTCGTTTTTTAATGACCGCATCGAAGGTGGCATCACCTATTACAGTAGCATTAGCCGTGATATGCTTTTGGGTCTGCCAATTCCTGGCTCGAAAGGTCTTAATGACGGTAACTACATCCAGAACGTAGGCCGTGTATCCAACTCTGGTCTCGAGTTTAACGTCAGTACCAAAAACATCGTCAAGATGCGTAAGGCCGAAGGCGATGTTATTCCAAAGAACCTTTTCACATGGAGTACCGACTTTAATATTTCTTCCAACGTGAACAAGATCCTTGACCTTGGTGGCCTCAAACCCAACGAGATCACAGGATCCCTAGACTATGGTAGCTATATCGGCGGCCAAGTGAGCACATTCTACCTCCCGGTATTTGCCGGTGTTGCTGAGTCCGACGATCCGAATGGGCGTTGGGTCCGTGGTGACGAATTGATCTACCGTGCTGAGCGTGATGCCAATGGCAACCTCACTGGTCGTGTGACGGACGAGCGAATCCGCCCAGGTATCAACCGTACTGGTCTGATTGACTCGAACAGGGTGCCAGTGTTCAACAAGCCGGTGCAGCCACTATTCTATGGCGGCATCACGAACAACTTCAAGGTCTATGATTTTGATATCAGCGTGCTCGTCACATTCACCTATGGCAACTGGATCTTGGATGATGGCGAACGTCAGCAGTCTTATTTCAACGGTGCCAATACCTTACGCAGGAGTGCCCTCAATGCTTGGTCGCCTTCCAATACAGGTAGTGACATCCCAAAAATCTACTATTCAAATGCGCCTGAAGTTTATGGACCGTCGAACACTGACCTCAGGAGCTATAACGTCAATGACCCTATGGCCTTCCGGAACTCTACTAGGTTCCTGCATGATGGATCATATGTCAGGCTCAAAACACTAACCATTGGCTATACCCTGCCAGGTGACTATTGCCGAAAAGCAGGTTTGCGCAGTGCGCGTGTATTCTTCAGTGGGCAAAATCTCTTGACGTTCACCAAGTATCCTGGATGGGACCCCGAAGTAGTGGGAAACCTCCAGAGTAATGCTGAGCGTAACCTCCAGCAGGGCAGAACTTCATTCGATTTTCCACAAGTGCGTAGTTACACCATTGGTGTCAACGTAGGCTTCTAATTATCGCTATCCTCACAGGACAACAGATCAGATGAATCAGACTAGCACAAGAAACCGAACCAACACCCAACCGACCTCAACCATGCGTAGACTCAGGACCTTTTTTGGCAGAACAAGCCTATTGACTGGCCTTGCAGTCGGGATTGCGGTCTTGTATGCTTGCAAAAGCCCGCTGGATATTGAGCCCCCTTTTGAGGTGCCAACTGAGGAAGCCCTTAGCACAACCGAAAACTTAGAGTCTGCGCTCAACGGGGCCTACAATGCAGCAGTTAGTGGCGCAGCTTTGGGTGGCGGCCTCCGGCTCTTTCCGGATGTCATCAGTGACCATACTTCATCAAATATTTTTGCCGTCACCAGAGGTAATCTGCCTGCCAACCTCCAGAACATGTACCGTCGGCTACTTTTTGGTGTGGCAGACCCTACCTGGCGAAGCTGCTACCAAGCCATCAACCGTGCCAACAACATCTTGGCTGCCATCGACAAGGGCTTTGTCAAGAACCAAGATGGTGTCTATGCTGCCAATGTGGGCCGCATCAGGGGAGAAGCCTTATTCTTGAGGGCTGTAATGCACTTCGAGCTTTGCCGTATGTATGGTATCCAGTATGGCGAACCGGGGTATGATGACCCGAACGGGCAGCGAGGAGTCATCATAAGCACTACTGCCAGTGAAAACAGAAATGGCGCCATCAGGAGCTCCACAAAAGAAGTCTATGATCAAGTACTTCAGGATCTACGTGCAGCTGCTACCCTGATGCCAGAGGAGCGTGGTGGCGTGGCACCTGGCTTTTTGCCTGCTTATGGCGGGATTAAAGGTGGTAGAGCAACCAAAATGGCCGCATTCGCCTACTTATCACGGGTTTATTTCCAGCAAGGGACCGATTTGGGTAATGACTCGGCCCTTCACTACATCAACTTAGTTTTACCAGCCCCCAATACTTTGGCCATCCGTGGTTTATTGGATGATTACATCGCGCCTAACGGTGTTAACCTCGCTGAAAACGATCCCAACTCGTTCAACCTTCGTGGCTTTGAATCTGCCAAGGAAACCATTTTCCAGGTCGTGAACACTGTGGATGAGGCAACAGGAACGTTTAATACTAGCAACAATCTTATCACCAGTAGCTATGTCTGGTCCACAGCCAATGCGCAGTTTCCTTCCTATTTCCTGACCAGCAGGCAGTTCTTTGATGATGCAGGCTATAGTGTCGATGGTGGCGCCGACAAACGCTATTCGTTTTTCACCAAACCATTGCCTACTGACATATCAGGCGTGACTAGCTGCATTGTGGACCGCACAAACAGCAAAGTGGTTGGCAAATATTTCTTCCGTTCCTTACCATCACCATTTGACCCTACGATCGGGGTTGTCAATATTGTCGTCAACCGCCTGAGCGAGCTCATCATCACCCGTGCAGAGATCAATGCTTACAAAGGCAACATATCAGCTGCGCTAGAAGATGTCAATGCCTTGCGCCGCCGTGCATTTGGCGTACCTAACACCAGCACTTCGGTGGACATCCCATCTTCATTACCTGTGGCTGACATCGTCCGCAAGATCAGGCAGGAGCGCATCCGTGAGATGGCCTTCGAAGGAGATCGCCTCTATAACTTGCGCCGGATGGCCCGTTTGTTCGAAAATGGGGTCCCTACGGGCCTTACCGAAACCCGTAACAACTTCCAGTTAACCAATACCGACCGTACCCAATGTGAACGTGTATTGGTTAATATCCATGTCAATGATCCCCAACTCTTGTTCCAGATACCCGACGCAGAACTCAGCAGCAACCCTAATATCCGTCGGAACTAAATATTTATCTTTGTGCTAGCAACGCTTTAGTAAAAATACCTGTCTTACAGGCAGCGCCACCTAACCAAAAACGCTTTCCCCTTACCGAAACCATGACCAAACGCTACTTTTTTCTGATCGCCGCTGTGCTGATGTTGTTCGCAACCAGCAGCTGGGCCCAGACCCCGCCTACGGATAACGCCTATACTACCTTCCTAGCAGGTCGTAACCTCCCAATCCCTCAACCACACTGGACCGACTCGCTTAAGTGGAGCCGTACCTTCAATATCCAGAACTATGCGCCAAAAGACACCTTGTTTAACAACGGTTTGGTGCGTCGCCAGAACTGGTTGTTTGCCTTCTATCGCGCCCAAGATGATGCTATCGCTGCTGGTGGTGGTGTGATCTACTTCCCCGCCCTTCCTATCCGTCGTGAAGATGGCTACGAAGGCACCGACTCTAGCTACTACTTTGGTGACGACATGCGCGTTAAAGCCAATATCATAATCCGTGGTGCTACACCAGCCCCAGATAGCTCGGATGCTAGGAATGCGAAGTTCAACATGCCGACTTTCTTTGAGTTCCCGTACTTCAACTTCATCGCTGGCGTGTCGCGCCCAGGTGGTACACCAAACAGCACCGCGTTCAAAAATATTATCAACTGGGATGGCAGCACCAATAACGTAGCCATTGTCAATGTAGATATCAACCGGGGTGGGATCTATTTCCAACCAAATTTTACCCCAGTCACAATTGGCGCCCAGTCTACCCAATGGGCTGTGCCTGGTGTTTATAACATCTTGGTGCTCTCCGTCCGGTCTAATAACGTTGTAGAGCCCTCGCCAAACGTACCGAGCAACAACATCGATAGCTGGCACCGCTGGCCTTACCGCTTTTCGGCTAACGTCAACTTGTTTGTGGACCGCAACGCCATCGTAACGAACTGCCGGATCAATGACCTGAACAACAACCTTAACCTCAGTCGTTTGATTGAGTCTGACAACTTCCAAGAGCCAGGCTACAAACCAAGCAATACCCCTGGCGGTCGCGTGCTGACAGGCAACGAAGCAGTTTTCAGATATACAGACCACTATGGTGTGATCATCAACAGACTCAAGCGCCCAGTACGTTTTGCCACAGCTACTGGTTTCCTAGATTATGCCACTGAGGATAAGGAACCATCTTTGTTCGCTAAAGGCAACATGGCCACTGACAACTGGATCTTCAAAACCCAACGTGTCGGTATCCACATTGGTGGTCGTGGTTTGGTGGCTAGTCGCAATACTATCGCTGATGATAGTGCTAAGGTGAGCTATGTGGATCCTACTGGCACCTCCTACATCAACCCGAACAACCCTATCGTCACGTTCGAAAACCGTGGTATCGATTTTAACGGGTGGGATGCTCGTGTACAGAATAACGACATTCATGTTTATCGCACCATCCTGCAACCACTGAGCAGCACTGCCAGATCAGCGGATGGCGAAGGTTTTTATAGCCAAGGACAAAGTGGCGTCAATCCGCGCAACACCATGATCACGAACAACGTCATCCGGACAAGCCTAATTGGCTTACAGAATGCCGTCAGTGGTGCTACTAAAAAAGGTGTCAATGGCCTCACGCTAGTCAATGAAGTCCAGAACCTGACTATCAAACATAATGACCTTGGTGGCACCCCGATCGAGCTCAACGCCGGTGCTGGTACACTCAGCAACTGCGTTATCGATAGCAACACCAACGTCTATCAGATGACTTCTATTGGTAATAATGGCGGTCTACAGTGCTACATAACCAACAATACTGGGTTTGCCGGCAGCCTACCGCTTGGCCAAACATTAGCCAAAGTCATCCAACGTAACTGCCACGTTAGCCTCAACCCGAACCTTGCTACACCTACTGTCAATACCAATACCGTACTGACACCTAACCAGTGTATTGCCATTACCAACACATTCGCTTGTCTCACACCTGCTCCATCAGCTAATATGGCTGTGCCGCGTCGTGATACGGTTGTCGCTCCTGCTTCCACTACCATCACCTTGGTGGCTGATTTTGTAAACAACAACACTGGTGGTGGAACTTGCGACATCGCTAACGTTGAGTTCTTTGCTGATAACCAACTGATTGGTGTAGGAAACTTGGTCACATCAAGCCGCTACACTTTTGACTATACCCTGCCTGGCAACGGTGCTGTGGTCTATATTAGTGCCAAAGCTGACCTGACAGATGGTGCGCAAACTTTCAAACTTGAGACCTCCGCAGTTCAGGTTAGCCAACTAGTCTTGAGCATTGACAACAAACTGACCCTGGCGCCAATCAACCTATACCCGAACCCAAGCAATGGGCAGTTCAGCCTCAAAATGGCTGGTGCTGACCTTGGCTACGACCTTCAGGTAACTGATGCCCTAGGCCGTGTTATCTATACTGGCAAAACGATTGCCGAAGTTACCGACCTCAATCTGGCAGGCCTAAGCAAAGGCATCTACCGTGTTGTGGTATCAAACAATGGAGCTCGTCAGGTAGCCAAACTCGCGATCCAATAATTGGTGATACCATCTGGACCACATTAGGCAAAGCCTAAAGGTCTAAAAATCGAAAGCCATGCTTAACTGATGTTAGGCATGGCTTTTTGATATGCCTTAGGCCCTTAAGTATCAATAGTCAGGACTTCCTACTCACCGAAATGGTTTGGTAATAGTTAGTGCAGCCCTAAATCGCTAAATTCCTACCTCAAGGGGTAGGTTCGCCCTGCCCAAGTTTACTCCGTTGATATGCAGAAGATATTAGCGCATAATACCAAGCAGACAGCCCCAGAAATAGTTAGTCTCGGCCTTAACGAGGCCATCGTCACAGGTGCCAGTGATGTTGCTGTAGTTTTCGCCAATGTAGCCCTTGCGCTGGTATTCGTTCAGAAATAGCTGAAAACTAGCCTCGCCTAGCCAGTGGGCATCTGCAGCAAGGTTAGGATAGGTCCTGAGGCCTGTCAAGACCAGATAGTTCATTGGTGGCCAAGTGGCCCCACGCCAATATTGCTGCCTGAAATAACTTGGGTGCTGTTTGTCAACTGATGGCAGCGGATAGGGCCCACCAAAATGTAGGGGATTGCGCATCCAACCATGGGTCATCCTGAGGGCTTTGGCAGGAGATGGTACACCAGCCAAAATGGGCAAAAAGTTGAACGGTGTTATGACAGAGGACAAGGTGTCTGTCGCTGGGTTGCCCGTCACATGGCGATTTTTGTAGATGCCAGCCTTATCATCCCAGAGCTTGGCAAGGTGCGTTTTGATATAGGTATTGCGGGCCAGCAACGTGTCGGCATCGGCTAGAAGTCCTAGGAGTTTAGCGTAGGTAGCCAGCAGTGCACAGTCATTAGCATAGAGACTATTGAGACCTACATCATGCAACATCAACAGGCCTGATTTAGGGTCAAAGGGGACATCATCGTAGGCAGGAGAGTCATCAGCCCCAGACTCAAGGGCAGCAGCTAGGCGATTGTTCCATGCGGCATCAGCAAATCGGTTAGGGACTTTACCTTGGCGACTACCCCAGCTCAGGAGTGCTCCGTTTTTACGGTTGGCCCACCACCAGTTATTCCAAGTGATCAGTTTTTTGATCTCAGGAGCTAAACGCTGGTTTATCAACTCCTTGTCGAGGTTCATAGCCCTGAGCGCCAACGTCCCAACAGGCGGCTGTGACCGATCCCAGGCAGCCCGACCATTACCTTGGCTGTTATTAGGCACAAAACCATCAGGGGTGACCTCATCAAGGGTACTTACGAAATTACTGATCGCAGCCTCTCTGCTAAACTTGCTCCAGAGAATCGCCCCAAAAAAGTTATCCCAGCAGAACACGACATACCCACCCCGCTCGACACTCCAAATGCGGTTAACCACTGTTAAAAGCCGTTTTTTAGTTGGGTCATAGATTGTGTTCCAAGCTAAGGTTGATAAAGTTGCCCGGGCCACAGTGGCTGAGTCCTGGTCTATCGGACCGACATACTTGCGGTACATTTCGTCACGAGTACTCATGCCATCTGCTAGTGCGGCGACCTGCCTCTTGACCGAGCTATCAGCCTGAAAACGAAGGTTGCCTACCATTTTTTGGTCAACAATTGCAGCTTGGATAACCCTAGACTCACCTTGTTTGATCAATACCTCAGTTGCGTCGCCCCCGTTCGGATAGTTGTGGGCAAGGCGGCTACCTGAGATAGGATTAAGGACTAGTAGATTTGGCTCCTTAAACAGAGGGTAAGGTCCTGACCAGAAATTACGGGTTGTAACGGTGAGATAAACCGGCATTGCGGGCTGCTGAAGACAGGTCACGACCGTAGCCCATTGGCTGAATCTGGCATAGGTCTCAAGCCGAAAGGTGGCCCCCTGCCAAGCTATGGTGCAGGATGTGTAGGCCCCATCTTTCCCCGAATCGAATGGATTGTTATGCGCCCCTATGGTCACAACTTCAGCATCCTTCGTTTTGCGACCAATTAGGGCCTCAGTCAGAAATAGCTCGCCATTCTTGGCCGTTTTGTGCAGCCCTATGACGATCCCTTTGGCCCTTTGCTGCGCATCGATATGGACATGGGTCAGCACACTCCTGACATCATGGGTACCCCAGCCGATTTCTTGTGGCGCAATTTTAACGAGCGATGACTTGGTGGTTTGACCATCGCAGATGTAGGGAATGGACCCTAAGCCAAGCAAAAAAAATACGACCAAGGCCCTCAGCCTACGTTGTCCCAAATGATTAAAGATGGTCGTCATAGGAAGGAACCGTGTTGGTTTATTGTAGAATTGAGTTAGAGGGTATTGTTCTGGATATCAAGCTCTAGGGCTTTAGCGAAGTACTTGGACTCCCTAGCCTTTTTGTAGAGCTCGGCATGTTTGGGTTTATGACAATCAGAGCCTATGAAACTGACCATTCCCTCGTCAATGAGGCGCTCGGCTAGTTTGCGTGGGGCATTGTCATAATAGCCTATCAAGGACATGGCGTTGATCTGGAACAGGATGCCAGAGTCATAAATCTTTTTGACCGAATCCCAATTGCTCTGCAAGTAGGTATAGCGCTCAGGGTGGGCATATATGGGTCGGTAGCCCAAGCTCTGGAGCATCTTTACAACCTCCACCAACATGATGGGGCGGGTCATGAAGGCGGTCTCTATCAGGACGTGATTACGGGTTCCGAGGGTCAGAATCTCTTGCCCCTCACTGACTAGGCTCATAAAGCGCTCGTCTAGGAAGTACTCAGCCGCTGCTTCAATCTGGATCGTGAGACCTTCTGCATCTGCTGCACTCCTTACCTCTTCTAGTTTCCCTCGGATGATCTCAGGTGTGTTGTCATAACCTGTCGTGATATGCGGAGTTGTGATCACTTTGCGGTAGCCCATCTCCTGAAAAGCGCGTAGCATCGTTATGCTTTCCTCCACATTGGCCGCCCCATCATCAATGCCTGGCAACATGTGTGAATGGAGGTCAACAACAGGAAAATCAAGATCGGCGGAAGGTTTCCGCTTTCCGAACAAAGAACCGAACATAAGCTATGAGCCAATGCTGCATTTGGTGCATGATTGGCTATTGCAAATTAAGCCAAAATCCGCCCATACCATTGAGTTTTGTTGGTTGGCGACTATTGGGCGAACCTTGATCTTCGCCCTAGAAACAAAAATGCCTAGACCAGTAGGGCTAGGCATTTTGTTGGATTGACGGCACTATTCAGATAATGGACAGGTTAGGGTGACTATGCCTTAACCTCATCCTCAGCTGCATAGCCCAATATCTTGAGCATGGAGGCACTGTCTTGTTCTTTGGCAAAGAGCTCAGTCACGATGTTGCCTTGGTCATCTAGGCTGACTAACACATGCTGTGGTGCAGGTATTAGGCAGTGTTGGATACCACCATAACCTCCAAGTGACTCTTGATAAGCCCCTGTATGGAAAAATCCGATATAAAGTTTTTCGGCATTGACATCCACCTTTGGCAAAAACACAACCGAGCTATGGGCCTCGCTATTGTAATAGTCCATACTATCGCAGGTGAGCCCACCGAGGTTGACGTGGTGGTACCGTTTGTTCCAGTGGTTGATACTGAGCATGATGTACTTCTGGGACAGTCCCCAAGCATCTGGTAGGTTGGTGATGAAACTCCCATCGATCATGTACCAAAGCTCTTTGTCGTTCTGCTGCTTTTGGTCTAGGATGTTGTAGATCACGGCACCACTTTCGCCGACGGTATAGCTACCAAACTCGGTGAAGATGTCAGGGCTTGGCACCCCTTGCTCTTGGCAGATGTACTGGATGTTCTCGACGACTTGATCAATGACGTACTGATAGTCAAAGTCGTAAGACATGCTGGTCTGGATCGGAAGGCCACCACCGATATCGATGCTGGTCAGGTCCGGACATATCTTCTTGATCTCACAGTACATCTCCACAAACTTGGTAAGCTCGGACCAGTAATAGGCTGTGTCCTTGATGCCCGTGTTAATGAAGAAGTGTAGGGTCGTGAGGCGGAACTTGGCCCGTCCTTCGATGCGTTTTTTGTAGAAGTCAACGATCTCGTTATACCTGATGCCTAGGCGGCTGGTATAAAACTCAAACGATGGCTCCTCGTCAGCTGCTACACGCAAACCTACTTGGCAGTTTACCTTGACATTCTGCTCAAAGAAGTCGATCTCACCCATGTTATCCAGAATGGGAACACAGTTATGGAAACCGTCATTGATCAGGTCTGCGATATACTGCATATACAGCTCGCGTTTGTAACCGTTACAAAGGATAAAAGTATCCTTGTTAATCAGCCCACGTTTGTACACCTCGCGGATGATCGGGATATCAAAGGCAGATGAGGTCTCGAGGTGAATGTCGTTTTTGAGCGCTTCCTCCAATACAAACTTGAAGTGCGAGCTCTTGGTGCAGTAGCAGTAGGTATATGAGCCTTCGTAGTTGTACTTCGTGAAGGCTTCACGGAAAAAGCTCTTGGCCTTCTGGATATGCTGGCTGATCTTGGGCAGATAACTGAGCTTCAGCGGGGTCCCGTATTGCTCGATGATCGGCATTAGGGGGACATTATTGAAGTGTAACTCGTTATCAATGACTTTGAACTCCTCAGTCGGGAAGTCAAAGGTTTGCTCAATAAGGTCAACGTATTCCAGCATTGCGGGGCAGGGAGGTGCGGATTAAGTAGTTTTGAGAAAATACTAAAAGCCTGCAAAAATCCGCTAATCTGACGCCAATAGCAACTTTCTAGGCCAATAAGATATGGGTATGGACCAAAATCATGGCCCTACGGCACAAAATAACGAAAAACATAACCAGACCATAACATAAGGCCAGTGCCAAGAAATAGCTTGAAACGTAGCTTAGTAGGCCCCCTTCAGCTTCCGAACAAACCACTCAAGAATAGCAAGGGCAGCAATTACAATGGCAATGACCTTGATATTGACTAAGTCCGAAAGGTCTTCGAAAGACCGAATCTGCCCTTTGGGACCTTGTTTCAGAATCTGGGCAACCAGTCCATCCACTTGTGATGCGGGAGCAAATGAACCACCAGATTTGGCTGCAACCTCACGCAAAAGGGCAAAGTTGGCAGTGGTGTTACTAGCCTCTAGCTGCAGTGCCTGTACTGTAAATTGCCCTTTAGTACTTTCGGCTTTGCCACTGACGGTCGCTGTCGCCTCGTAGGCATAGACACCCGGCTTGAGCACGCCAATGTTGAGCTTGTTATTACTCTCTGTCGGGGTGACTGTAAAAGACTTCGGAGGCTGTCCCTTGGTGCTAATCTTGACAGCAACTGGTTGGTTATAGATCGGCTCGTAAAGGTCATTATAGAGCTCCGTCTGGAGGGCAACTTGGTCTTGCTCGTAGATTTCGGTGTTCACAGGGTAGCACCTAAGTTTACGTTTGTCGTCTTTGGCACTGAGGTATAGTGCTGTACGCTGAATCAGCTGGTCAATAGCGGTTTGGTTACCACTTTCGACGAAAGCCTGTAAGCGCCATTGCCACAAACCCAACCCTGCAAAAACTGCTGACTTGCGCCCGTTGACACTAGATACGGCCAAAAGGGGCTTCCCCACCGCCACAGAACCTA
>JAIXYP010000002.1 GCA_027490155.1 Cytophagaceae bacterium
CTCAATGGCAAAGACTTGCCTATCGCCTCCATCACGCAAGGCTGGCTAGACACCTATCGCCATTGGCTAGAAGGTGCAGGGCATTACAAGTCTGGCACCGCAGCACGCCACCTCAGCTTTATCCGTACTTCGATCTTGCATGCCGTCGCCTCAAAGGCTATACAAGTCCAGGACAATCCTTTCCTAGGCTACCGGATCAAGTCGGGCAAGGTCATCAAGACCAAACTAACCATTGCCGAGCTAGCCAAGGTCCTAACCGCCAAACCCACAACCGAGGCAGCCATCATTGCCCTTGACACATGGCACCTGCAATACTTCCTAGCCGGCATGCGCATTAGTGACGTGCTTCAGATCAAGAACAAGGACGTCACAGGCACACACCTAATATATGTAGCCGACAAAACAGGTAAACCGCTTAAGCTACCAATCGTTGGTCAGGCCAAAACCATCATCGATAAGTATCGCGACACTGGTGAATACTTGCTGCCTTGGCTTAATCGTCCTACCAAGCTATCCGATCCTACCAGACGGGTCGAGTCCGCCACCTCGAGCATCAATAAGCAGCTGGTGGCCATCGGCAAGTCGCTTGATCTTGAGGTTAGGCTCACAACGCACCAGGCACGCCACAGCTTTGCCGAACATGCCCGCCGTACGACAGGTGACATCTATGCCATCAGCAAAACTCTGAACCACGCCAATCTATCAGTAACCGAAAGCTACCTGTCCAGTTCTGATGATGCCACCGTCGAAAAGCTCCTTACCCAGATTTTTGCGCCTAACACAGACCTAACACAAACAAGTGTCAATATTGACGCATAAAGCATACATGCTTATTTGATAACCGCTCTAGCGTTATCGTGGCGTATGTTTTTTGTTTGTTTTACGGTATGTGGGTTAGAGCCTTCCTCTCTGCAAGTATCTTAGCAATCCCCAATAAGCCTGTGTTTATTGGGGATTTTATACTATCAGCCACAAAATAGTTTCAAACCGCATAAAGGTAATAGTGATTTTGATAAATTGCGCTAACAGATTGTAGTATTAACTACCATCTCCTGTTAAAGGCAAGCACTCTAAAAGTTACCAATAAAATGGGCCGGCAAATTAACTTCTACATCTTTCCATCAGAGGTACCACAGATCCTTGATATTGCCGACGAGGTAGGCTTAAAGCCAGTGATCAGGGCGATAAGATACGCCGAAAAAAATCCTGAGCATATTAGCCTTGCTGGGAAAATAATCCCACTAGAACTGGCTAAATCCATCCTTACAAACAATGACATATCTCTTGGTCTTACATTGGAAAGTTTGAGCGATTCACTAATATTGCAAAACTGGTCAGGTGTTCGAACCCACTTAGATACAAATTATTCTGAATTTATAGAATTAAGCAAATCCCAATATAATAAATCAGAATTTAGAACATGTAGATTATATCTTCAATCTGGTTACTATGACAAGGAAGCAAATTGGATCTCTAGATCGGAAGACTTAATTTCTCATTACCATAAACTAAAACGAAGATTGCTTAGTCGCATTTTTGTAAAGCGCTATTTCGGAAACTACCTCATCTATATGACCAAATCAATAGCACAGGGAATCGATGAGGGGAAAATAGAGCACAGTATTGCACCCTCGTACATAAGGGTGCTAGATGGTTATAAGCCTCAGGGTTAAGTACTTAGTTTTAATCACCGAGTTGGCTACCCGTCTAAAGGGAGGAATAGCCTCACCAAGCCATGAAACTAAAGTCAGTATTATAAGGTGCAACAATTTACCCCAACATCAGCCCACCTTTTACCAAATACCCTGCTTCCGCAGTTTTGACACGAAACTGAATGGTATAACTGCCAGCCTTGATGGTCTCCTGACTAAAGACAAACATATAGGATAGACCTGACCAAATCGCTTTTTGGTAAGTATTCTGAACCTTAACCTCCATACCGGCGGCGTCTAGGATCTGGATCTGTAACAAGTCCGTCACCAGTTTGCCATTAGGAGGGGCACCGCCAGATAGGCGAAAGGCTGAGCCATCTGATTTAGCAAGCGAGAACCAACAACGAAGTACAGTATAGTCACGATCTAATACAACAGTTTCGGTCCCAACTCCATCAACTATTTTGGGTAAGAAGTTGTGCACCAAACTTGGTTTGGTAGGCGGATTAGGCTGTCCTTCAACTCGTAGGTTAAGTTTTGGCTTGGCACCATTAACGATCCAAATCATTTGCTCAGGATGGAGGACAATTTTATCCTCTAGGCTTTGAGGACTTATGTAATCTGAATACACCACTTGCCACTTACCCGCTAAGTTCATGGTCTGGGTAGTTTGCCCCGGATTGACCAACACATAAATTGTGCTGTTGCCTGCCATAAGCTTATATCCATGAACCCCACCAAGGCCCGGTGCTTCGCCAATCAAAGAGGTCTGGCCTGACTTCCGATAGGCGGCAAACATCCGTTGCACATCAGCCATTTGCTGCATCTCCAGCGCATCTAGCAGTGTGAGATCACCATAGAAAGTCTGTATTGCCGCACCCCTAGCCAATGACAAAATCCACATCCGGAGCCAACCTGCCTTGCCACGTTTGTAGCAAGTCCCTGTATTTCCTATCATGAAGGCAGTGTTGTCAATGCGATCCAAAGGGATGTCATTATCGTGATACTGCCGCACCATGTGGCAAGAATAGAGGTCCTTACTTTTCCAGATATCCGACTGCGGAACATCCCCTGGCCGAGGGTCACCACAATACATAGCATCCATCACCGCAAGCCATTTGGTATCCACCACCTTGACAATAGGCTTGCTTGTGCTGGACTGATCCCCACCAAAACCATTGTAGGCTAAAAACTCAGCTGCAGGGTTGCGTTGTTTGAAAGCTTTAAGTGCATCAAAAAATGCCTGCTCACTGAGCCGGACAATGTCCCTTAGCAGGTATTTGCGTTCGATGGCTGGTGTTGCTGCCCTAAAATCCGCAAAGTCAAACTTAAAAATCCTGAACCCTTGATCATATAATCCTTGCATCGCCAAGACTAAATCGGCCAAATAAGGCCCATCAATCAGACAATAAGCCAAGCCAGATCGACTCAGAGATTTTTTCCAAATAGCATCTGGTGTTGTTATGACTTGGGTATAATTGATTTTGGCCACATTTGTTGATAACCAAATCCCTGGCTTTATTCCTGCTGCTTTGCAAGCTGCAAGCCACTTGTCAGGTCCGTTTGGGAAACCAGTTTTGTCCCAAACTCGGTATCTACTACTAGGTTCGTACCAGAAGGCATCCATGATATAGCCATTGCAAACAAAACCTTTGGCCTTCATCTGGATCAAGGCCTCTAATTGCTGCATGGCCAAAGCTTCCGTCAATGGTTTGTCATCCGAAAGCAAGTCGTAGGCAGCCCAATTGATGTAATAGTATTGGTATTGGCGAGCACTCTGCACCGCCACTTTTGTTAGGCTCTCGCTAGACCAATTGGCTTGATTGGCTTGGCTAACAATGGTTGGCAAGGCCATGGCACCCAAACCGAATGCGCCCTTCGACAAAAAAATCCTGCGTTTCATACCATCAAGGTACCATTTTGACCAATACCTAGGCCAAGACCGCACATTTATTGGCAGGAAAAACCCAGAAAAACAGGCTCAACAATTCTTCTGCCTTACAACTCATCCACTCGCGCCTTGTAGTCCGTAGCCTGTGCCAGGACCTTTTGCAGCTCCTCAGGTTCAAACTTGCGCATTGCCATGTAGGCCATTCCAATCCTCGGATTCTTGGCCAGCAAGGCCTCATGCCGATGATAAAAGTCCCAATACAGGCTATTAAAAGGACAAGCCCTGTCACCATGGCGCTTTTTCTTATCATAATAGCAGCCACCACAGAAGTTGCTCATCTTATCAATGTAAGCCGCCGCAGACACATAAGGTTTGGTCCCGACAATCCCGCCATCAGCATACTGACTCATCCCGCGAGTATTGGTGATCATGACCCATTCTAGCGCATCGATGTAAACGCCAAGGTACCAGGCATCAACTTGGTCAGGATGCACACCGAGCAACAAAGCAAAGCTCCCAGTCAGCATTAGGCGCCGGATGTGATGGGCATAGGCATGGTCAAGCGAGGCGTTGATGGCATGGGATAGGCAATTCATCTTGGTTTTGCCAGTCCAGTACCATTGCGGCAGGTCAGCCTTGTGGCCAAAAAAGTTAAGCATCCTGAAGTCTGGCATTTTGGCCCAATAGACCCCACGCATATACTCCCGCCAACCTATTACCTGCCGCACAAATCCCTCAGCCTGGGCTAAGGTTATCGGGGTCATTGTGACCTGACTTTGATGAAAGGCAGTCTCTACCGCCCTAACGACCTCTAGTGGATGCAAGAGCTTGACATTAAGCGCAAAAGACAACCGACTATGGAACAAAGTCAGGTGCTGCCCATCCATGGCGTCTTCATAAGTGCCAAAGTGGGGCAAGCATTTTTCGACAAAGAAGGCTAACCATCTCAAAGCTGCCACCCTTGTTGTCGGATGATAAAGTTGTCTCCCAGATGGCAGCCTACCCATAGTCTCCACCCCCTGTGCTCCAAGCATCGCCTCAATCCATTGGGTTTCGGATGTGGACTGTTGTTGGTTTTCGTCCGCAGCTGGCCAGGTCGGCACCATGACCTTATGGTCAAACTTCTTGCGGTTGTCAGCATCATAATTCCACTGCCCAGATAACGGGTCCTTGCCATTGGGCTCCATCAGGACATTGTATCGGGCCCGCATCTTACGATAAAACCGCTCCATTAGGTAGGATTTGGGGCCGAACATTTCGGACAGCTCAGTGCGGGAGGTCAGAAAATGTTCTGTATCAGCAACCACACATTCTATCCCTTTGCCACGCAATCCATCAGCCAAGCCCTTGAGCTCCTTATCCAGACGATATTCATCTGGCAGTTGATAGGCCCATTGAGTTGCCCTTACCCTGTCAATTAACTGGGCTAGCGTATCCACCAAATTTGGCTGATTGGCGGGATTGTCTAGCGCAAAATACTGCACTACATGCCCGGCCTCTTCGAGGTGCCGCCCAAAAGCTCGCATGGCTTTCATGAAGGAAATTACCTTCTGGATATGGTGCCGGACGTAATCCGTTTCAGATCTGGCCTCGATGAAAACATAGACCACCATTGGATCCTGTGTGCCGAACCAGCTATGCTGATGATTGAGCTGGTCGCCCAAAATGAGCCGCACCTCCCTAAAAGTTGCGTTGGGGGCAATGGTCGGGATCTGAAGAGGAGCAAATGCAGCAGGTAGGGACTGTTGGTGGGCCATATCAAAGCTAATAACCACGCCCCTAGCCCAGCGGTTTTGCCACGTTGACCTTTACTTGATCAACTTTTCGTAATCATCTGTTTTGGTAGGGTCCAACTCGGTAAGCAAGGCGAAAGCGGATTGCTTTTCCTGCGGGGTGCCACCTTTGAAAATGCTGATAATCTCGTCACCTTTGGCATCAAAGAACATATTCAGCAGCACCGAAATAGGCTTTTGCTGCCTGATGGCCTTGATCTTGGTCAGCACATCCATTACCACTGGCGGCATAACCTCCTTCTTTTGGGCCATCATATCCAGCCCTAAGCGATGGTAGTTATAGAGCCCTTCGCGGAAAGGCCCAAAGGCTTGGTTTTGCAAATTCTCCAGCAACCAATACCGATTATTCGTACTCTCGAATGCCTGCCAGCCCTTCATGCCACCTTGCAGGGCGTTGGTCATAACATTTTGCGCCCGTTGGTAGTAAGACTTGCCACCACCGAGTTCGTAGGAATCCGCATCTAGCCCGATGATCATCAAGGCATAAAAACCCATTGCTGAGGTCAGGTTGCTATTGAAGTTGGCCTCATTGAAGTCCATATTTTGGCCTTCTGTGTAGCCAAATGCCCAGTCCTTATCGATGTAGTTCATCATGACCGACTCATAGTTCGTGCCGTAAATAGGCCTCGCACTCTGAATCTGGACTGTGGCCTCAAACTGACCGATGCTTGGCACCTTCGTGATCGTAATCACCAAGTTGCAAGCGATGCGCTCGTCATTCAGGTAGTTATCATTGGTCCAACGACGCAGATTCATGAAGTCGGTGAGCGTTTTTTTCATGTCCTCGAAGACACGCCTATCCGTAATATCTGCCCCTTGGGTGTTGATGATGACGTTACAGCTCAGCTCTTGGGCACGGCAAATCGGCCCACAAAGTGTGAGTAGGCAACAGGCCAACAATCGCAAGATCCTAAGTTTGGTCATAGCACCAGCAGTTGTGGTAAGGTGTGTGTCTCGAGCTGGGTAGCTAGCTTGGTATTTAGTAGACGGCTAGCGAAGTCCAAAATTGCATTTGCCACCTCCGATTTCGGGAGGAGCGGCAACTCTGTTGACCCATTTTCCGTAACAAAAGTGACGATATTGGTATCCGCACCAAAGCCTGCACCTTGTTGTTTGGCATCGTTCAGGACGATCATGTCCATGTTTTTGGCCCTAAGCTTGCCTTGTGCGTATGCTAATAGGTTTTCCGTCTCCAACGCAAAGCCGATCATAACCTGATCAGATCGTTTTGTATTGCCGATTGTCTTAGCGATATCAGGATTCTGGACTAAGGTTATGGCAAAATCCTCACCAGATTGTTTTTTGATTTTTTGCTCAGCCACCGTCGCCACGCGATAGTCGGCCACAGCGGCCGCAAAGATGCAAACATGAGCCTCATGAGCATACTGTTGACAGGCTGCCAGCATATCCTGAGCTGACTGAACCAAGATGACCGATACCTTTTCAGATTGAGGTCGTAAATGCGTAGGACCAAGCACAAGGATAACCCTAGCGCCCAGATGTGTAGCAGCATCAGCCATTGCGATACCCATCTTGCCCGTGCTATGATTGCCAATGAAGCGCACAGGGTCGATAGCCTCATGGGTTGGGCCTGCTGTGATCATGACAGTTTTGCCAACCAAATCTTGGTTTAGACCAACGGTTGGGGCCTTAGATGAAGCAACATTAAAGAAATGCCGTACCCAGTCTAGTATATGCTCAGGCTCTGCCAAACGACCTTGTCCGCTGAGGCCACTCGCCAGTTCGCCAGACTCTGCCTCGATAACATGGTTACCGAACGATTGCAACCGCTCCAAGTTCTGGACTGTGGCTGGATGAGCATACATATCAAGGTCCATCGCTGGGCACCAGACGACAGGGCAGCGGGCAGATAGATAAGTTGCTAACAGTAGGTTAGGGCATAGACCATTGGCAGCTGAGGCCAGGGTTTGGGCAGTGGCTGGGGCAATGACCATAAGGTCGGCCCAAAGACCTAGCTCCACATGGTTATTCCAGAGCCCACCTTCTGCCCGTTCAAACGACGAAAGCACCTCGTTATGAGACAGGGTGCTTAAGGTCAATGCAGGAATAAAGTGGGAGGCAGCCTCAGTCATGATTACCCGTACCTCAGCACCAGCCTTAACAAAAAGCCTAACTAGCAGGGCAGATTTATAGGCCGAAATGCTACCAGTTACACCTAGCAAAATGCGTTTGCCAGCCAAGGATTGAGCGTCTATGACCATGGACATTTTGATCTTGCTGATGTAAGCGAAGCTATTTATGGACTGTCAGGACAGCGGATTACTCTGCCGTTTCTTTGGCTGGATTGCGCCAATATACTTTGCTTTCCTTAAAGTCCTCTAGGGCAACCTGGATTGGCTTTGGTTGGCGCTCATACATACGGCTGATCTCGATTTGCTCACGGTTTTCGTGGATTTCCTCAAGGTTATCTGGTCCGTTGCCAAACTCAGCCAACTTTTCGTTGATTTCGTTTTTCATCGTGATCGCCACTTGGTTCGAATAGCGTGCTATAACGTTCAGCGACTCATAAACATTGCCAGTTGGCTCGACAAATTTGGCTACATCACGGGTGATGAGGGCAGTTGGCACATTGGCGAACTGGTTCTTTACGGCTGGGGCTTTCGGCTTTTGCATTTTGATGACGACTAAATTGTAACTGTTGTGGTAGTATAGGTAGCGGCTAGATTGCTATTGGTCCTTGCGTCACTAGGGCAAGGCAACAATAGAAGGCTGCCGTGTTGATCTTAGCGTTTGCTCGACGGTTCAACCTCTGCTGTGGGTTCTGGTTTGCGGTTCAGTGCCTTCGCTGCAAAGGTATAATAGGTTTCTGCATCGCGGATAAACTTACTTTTGGGGTAATTGTCAACGAATGCCTCGTACATGTCCATTAGGTCCGACAGGCGATCATTACGTTTAGACTCGATACTATTCTCGACGTAGTTATACTGGTTCACTATCCGGAGATATGCTGCCTCCTCGTTGTATTCGCTATCCGGGAAATCCTTCCGGAAGTTCTCTAGGGCGATCAATGCAGCTTTGTAGTCTTCCTTTTGGTAGAACAACTTGGCGTTCTCAAAGGCCTTCCGCTCTAGCTTGAAACGCAACTGCCCTATCAAGGACTGTATCTGTTCACGTTTTTCGTTTTCTGGATACTGCCGTACGAAGCTCTGGATCGCATCAATAGCCGTCAACGTGTTCGACTGGTCAAGGTTGTACTCAGGCGAGTCTTCAACCATTGACAGGCAATACATATAGTAGGCCTCCTCGGCAAACGCACTGCGAGGGAATGTCTCGTAAAACGTCTTGAAGTAGTAGGCACTCAGGATCAGCTCCTTCATGTAATACTTGCAATAGGCGTAATACAGCTGCGACTTTTCGTAGTTCTCGTTGCCCTTCAGTAGAGGAATAATTTCGTCTAGCAAGGTGCCCGCTCTGAAGTAGTCCTTACGGTTATAGTAATCAAGCGCACCAGCATACTTCTCGTTTATGTCAGTACTCTTCTGCAGACGAGAGAACTTGCCACAGCCCGTCAGGAGCAACAACCAAAGCATCGGGACTACCCAAAAAGTGCGTTTTGTCGTTTTGATCTGATTCAATAGCTGATGCAAGTGTTGCCACATAGTTTGCAAAGGTCGCATTTTCTGTCTAAAGCACCAAAACTAAACCAAGTCTGCCATTCAGGGCTCCAAAGATGGCGTTTTAGTCTTGTTTTAACCTAGCCCTAACAAGTACGTGGTTAATTAGCGATGGTGTTAATGCTGCGCCAATCCAGAACGCAGGTACTGTCTTATACATTGCATCAAGAGGTATAACTATTGTGCCGATAGGATCAAGAGAGCACCACCACCAATAGCCATATCCAGACTGATGGAGGATTTGTTACTTGTTGTCGTAGTGCTGACAGCATAATCATTACCGTTCCTATCGACATTGAAGCCATCTCGGAAATGCTGGACATCGAATTGCCCCTTTGGCAAGAATCCAAGGTTGACAGTCACTTTAGTTGGGGTATGAGCCATCCCACCAATATACCACTTGTCGCCTTTCCGTTTGGCTAAGACCAGGTGTTTGCCAAGCTCTGCGGATATAACCCTAACTTCGTCCCAAGTGGTGGGCACATCTGACAAAAATGCCTCTACTGGTTTGTCCTGAGCGTAATGTAGGGGGGACTCGCACAGCATCTGGAGAGGTCCGTCATAGAGGACATACATCGCTAGCTGATGACAACGTGTACCTTGTGACATAGGCTGGATGAAAATGGGCCTAAACTCGTTTTTATTGGCATTGCGCATCGCCCCTGGGGTGAAGTCCGCATGGCCAGCCACCAGCCTTATAAAGGGATAAAGCACTTGCTGGTAGGTCGTAAGCTCTTTGCTCCACTTGTTTTGCTCGTTACCATAGATGCCCTCACGGTTGATTTCATTGGGCCAAGTGCGGTTAAGACCAGTGGGTTTGAAAGTCCCGTGAAAATCTAGCAAGAGTTTGTATTTAGCCCCCTCACGCAAGGCACGCTCCATAAAGTTGACCATGTACTGATCATCCCGATCCATAAAATCGATCTTGAAGCCTTTGACACCCATTTTGCTGTAGATGCTGTAAACTTCGGTCATCTCCTTGTCAAGTGCATAGCCAGTTCCCCAAAGGATAATGCCAACATTTTTTGACTTGCCATAATTAACGATCTCATTCAGGTTAATTTCGGGTACCACCTTGAGCATAGTTTCCATGCTAGTGGCCCAGCCCTCATCCATTACGACGTACTCTAGCTTATTAGCCGCGGCATAGTCGATGTACCATTTATAGGTCTGAGTATTTTTGCCAGCTTTGAAGTCGATGCCCCATAGGTTCCAGTTATTCCACCATTCCCAGACAGCTTTGCCGGGTTTGATCCAGGCAAGGTCTTCAATCAAGCTTGGACGGGCTAGAAGGTACACCAAATCAGAGTTGACTAGGTCTGCGTCTGAACTCGTGACAGTAAACACACGCCACGGGAAATGCCGATCGCCATCTGTTTCTGCAATATGGTTACCCCTTCCGGTAGGTCGACTGAGGTCATAGTCAGCCTTACCACCAGCCATACCTTTGATGGTTGTTACCACACGGGCAAACTCACCGTCTAGTACATTGCCACCTGGTTGGTTAGATTTCAGGTTCCACCCTGAGTAATCTTGCAAGTCACTCTCGGTTATCAGTATCCGGGTTTTGTTGGGTGTGGTTGCCAGCAATGGAAGGTTAATCACTTTAGCTGTGTCCAGCTTGCTGATTGGTAAGGTGTCATAAGTACTCTCGAAGCTACAGAACAAGTCACGGTACTTGGCGTAGGCAGCGAAGAGTTTAGTATCCGTTGGCAGTTTGATTTGCGATTGCTCAGTCAACACCTTGACGCGTCCCTTTTGTGTAGTCACCCAACGATAAGCTGCGCCATCATTAAAAACACGCACCACAAGACCATAGCCGCCTTCGAAAGTCACCTCGGCCTCATTAAAAACATAGGGCACGGTCGCCTTTTTGTAGAAATTACCTTTGGCCACTGTGTTGACTTGCCGATCTGTACGTTTGTCAACATCAGCATCATGACCTAACACCTTGCCATTATCTAGCGCAATGCTGATATTAGATTGCTGTACAACCTCTACACCCTTTAGGCTAATGCTGTACGACAGCTGGGACCCAGGTAGCAAGGTGAATATTAATTGCCCATCTGGCGAAACTACCCGGACTGGTTTGGTATTGGCCTGCACAGCGTACCCCATGCCAATCAAAAGCAAGGAAATGGTCAGAAACAAAAAAGAATGGCGCCTCATATCGGATTAGGAAAAGCTATTAAGTTTAGAGTATTGGGGACTTTATTCGGATCCTCTGGGCCTGATCGGTCACCATATTCACCAGAACGAACGATAGTTAGGCCACTTATAGTATTGACAATGCAATATTAAGTCAGGCGGCGCAAAAGCCTAGGCATCAACCTTCCTAGCCCAAAAAGTATATAACCCTAGTTTGCCTCGCTAACATGGAGTTGGCTGCCTGTTTAGGGACTTTCCTTTTACTAATTACACCAAGTCATTGCGCCGCTCTATCCGTTCGGAGACAATCTTGACCATTTCTTCGGTAGCTGGTGCAAAAAGACTGTCAACCCCATTGAGGTAGAGCAGATGGCATTCATAACTGGGCAACAAATAGAGGTCATGGGTCGAAAACAGGACCAATTTACCTGCCTTGGCCCATCCGCTGATGATGTCCATCACGAGGCGTTTGTTGTGTAAGTCCAGTTGTTGAGTAGGTTCGTCTAGCAAAACAAGCTCGGCATCCTGAGCTGCGACTTGGGCAAGCCATACTAACTGTTGTTCGCCACCACTGAGCTTAATCATCGGAACATTAGCCAAGTGCCCAATCCCACAATCGGCCATAAGCCGCAGGCAATGGCTGGTATCCTCTGGGGAATATCCTTGCCAAAAGTGTTTATGCCGATAACGACCAGCCAAAACAATTTGGAGGGCTGTGGCATCAAAAATGGGTAATTTTTGTTGGGGTAACCATGCCAATATACCAGTAGCAAACCGATCGGTTAGCGCATTCAGGTCTTGGCCATTTAGCTGTAGGTTACCATATACCCGAAGGCCTGGGTCTGCAACCAAATGGCGCATCAGCGTGGTTTTCCCAGCACCATTGCGGCCCACCAGAGCTACTAGGTCGCCAGACTGACACGAAAAAGCATGAAGGCGAAACAAGCAGGCTGATGCAGCCCCTCGTTTCGCCTCCAGATTATTTCCGACTAAAGTTGTCGTCCTAATATTCGTCGTCGTTGAACAAGAAGTCTTCTTTGGTCGGATAGTCAGGCCAAATCTCCTCAATGCTCTCGAAAGGCTGACCATCGTCTTCCAACTCCTGCAGGTTTTCGATAACCTCCAGTGGTGCGCCCGACCGGATGCTGAAGTCGATGAGCTCGTCTTTGGTGGCAGGCCACGGGGCATCCTCGAGATAAGATGCTAGTTCTAGAGTCCAGTACATAAGTGTAGTTGTTTACCTCAGATAATGCCCTTACACAGGGCAGTATTTGAGGCCGCAAAAATAGAAGTAGATTTGAAAAACCAACGTGATTCGGAAAAAACTTTTCCTTGTCCGACAAAGTGCTCGGAAGTTTGCTATTGTACCAGAAAATCACGACTTTTGCGGCTGATTTCCGGAAAACTGTGGCTACTTTCACCATCAGCCCAGCACTCCCCGGATCTGTAAAGACCAAAAATCATGGCAATTACCGCTCAAGACGTAAACAAACTGCGCCAAATGACAGGTGCCGGTATGATGGACTGCAAAAAAGCCCTCACCGAATCCGATGGCGATTTTGAAGCCGCTGTAGATATTCTGCGCAAAAAAGGCCAGAAAGTATCCGCTTCCCGTGCCGATCGCGAAACAACCGAAGGAGCTGTCTTTATCAAACTTAGCGACGATAGCACCTTTGGTGTGGCTATTGCTCTAGGTTGTGAGACTGACTTCGTGGCCAAAAACGAATCGTTCCTTGCCCTAGGCAACTCCATTGCAGAGCTTGCTTTTCACAAGAAATTCGCCACCACCGACGAGCTTTTGGCCGCTAGCATCGGTGGCTACACAATCGAGTCTTCGATTATCGACCTTTGTGGCAAAATCGGTGAGAAAATCAGTATCGTTACCTACGAAAAAGTTGAAGGTGACAAAGTTATCAGCTACCTGCACAGCAATGCCAAACTAGGCGTTCTATTGGCCTTGAAAGGTGTCAACGGAACAGACGTAACCGAAGTAGGTAAAGACGTTGCAATGCAGATTGCAGCCATGAAGCCAATCGCGATCGACAAAGACGATGTGGATACCACAGTCGTTGAGCGCGAAATCGAAGTCGGCAAAGAACTAGCTCGTAACGAAGGCAAGCCAGAAGCCATGCTTGACAAAATCGCTCAAGGTCGTCTCCAGAAATTCTACAAAGAGCAAACCTTGCTCAACCAAGAGTTCGTTAAGGATAATAGCAAGACAATCGCCCAGTTGCTGGACGGTGTTACCAAAGGTCTTACCGTGAGCGCGTTCAAACGCGTAACTGTTGCCTAAGCAGTTAGGTAAGTAAATGGGTCTCACTATGTGTGATACCAACCCCAGACAAAGCCCAAGTAGTCTAGCTTCTTGGGCTTTTCTGTTTATAGGCCATTCCTCGATGGCTAGAACTGGTTATATACCACATTACAATGACGATTTTGCGACCTAAACCCGTTGCCTGAAGTCTGCCAAAAATATCGAGGTCAGCACCCCAGCCCTACCTATATTTGCGGACGAGCCTAGCAAGTAAAATTTGATACAATTTTACATTGCTTGCCCCCCAAACCTAGTCCCCCCAACCCACAAAACGCCTCATGAAGTTTTTCATCGACACTGCCAACCTAAGCGAAATCAGCGAAGCCAATGACCTTGGTGTACTGGATGGCGTCACTACCAACCCATCCCTGATGGCCAAAGAGGGCATCACTGGCAAGGATAACATCATGGCGCACTACAAGGCCATCTGCGACATTGTTGATGGTGACGTGAGTGCCGAAGTCATTGCAACCGACTATGAAGGCATGATCCGCGAGGGCGAGGAGCTGGTCGAAATTAATCCTGACAAAATCGTTGTTAAGATCCCGATGATCAGGGACGGCGTCAAGGCCATTAAGTATTTTAGCAACAAAGGCATCAAGACCAACTGTACCTTGGTGTTTTCGGCTTCGCAAGCATTGGTTGTTGCCAAGGCGGGTGCTACCTACGTCAGCCCTTTCGTTGGACGACTGGATGACATCAGCGTTGATGGTCTGGACCTGATAGATCAGATTGTAACCATCTATGACAACTACGGTTTTGAAACCGAAGTGTTGGCCGCCAGCGTCCGTCACCCGATGCACATCGTCAAGTGTGCCGAAATCGGTGCACATGTGGCTACCCTCCCACTATCAGTTATCCTGCAATTACTCAAGCACCCATTGACGGACCTAGGCCTCGAGAAATTCTTGGCTGATTATGCCAAGGGCAACAAGTAATCTACTGATTCACCTTAGGTTGCATGCCAAATCTGTCATCAGCTATGGCACGAAACCAATCTAATCCTTAAGCGCCCTGATAGAAACCTATCAGGGCGTTTTTTCGTCATACATTGGCCCTGGCTTAGCTAGTCTATCAATTTCATCACTCTCCTACCCTATGCAACGACGCAAATTTCTGGCTGCGACTGGTCTAGCCACTGTTGGTAGTATCACGGCAAGCACTGTGCTAATGGTTGGCCCAAACCAGGCAAATGGCCAAGCGCCAACAATCAACAAAAACCTGACAGAAGGCAGCAATCCTCGCACTTGGTGGCTCCAGCAGTTGCAGAAGTTAGTTGATCCCGTTTGGAAAAATTTAGCGGCAGGTAAGTTGCGGGCCAACATGCCAGTTGAAGTGCGGCCTGGCAACCCTATGAATCGCAAATCAGTATCTCACCTAGAGGCCATTGGGCGCAGCTTGATGGGACTTGCGCCATGGTTAGGGGCTGACCTCAGCAGCGCCATAAGCATAGACCAACCCGCCAATGCGGAGCTGGAGAGCGAAATCCGGCAACAAGCAAGCTGGCGAGCACTTGTCATAAAAGGCCTAACCCAAATGACAGACCCTAAGTCAAAGGACCATATGGTGATGGAAGGCGACAACCAGCTTCTAGTTGATGCCGCTTTCATCTGCTATGCACTTTTGCAACCTGGTGTCTGGGAGGCCATTTTCCAAAAACTACCAGAGGCCAACCGCGACCAGCTTGTCGATGGATGGCTCATGACCCGCAAGATCAAACCCTACAACAACAACTGGTTACTGTTTAGTGCTATGGTCGAGTTGGGGCTTGAGCGCGCTGGTGAGGTCCGTCAAGACAATGTCCTGTCCACCGCCATAAGCAAACATAACGAGTGGTATAAGGGGGATGGCATCTATGGCGATGGTCCTAGCCTCCATGCAGACTACTACAATAGCTACGTCATCCACCCTTTCCTTAACATGGTATTGGCACGCTATGGGTCAGGCAATGAGCCACTCGTCAAAGACCAAAAGGATCGCTCAAGTCGCTATGCCATGATCCAGTATCGCCAGATTATGCCCGACGGATCGTTCCCGATCATTGGTCGCAGTATCTGCTACCGCTGTGGGGCTTTTCATCACCTAGCTTCAGTAGCCTATGCTGATTCGCTTCCTAAGGATATGCCAGCCCTTAGTGTCCGGGCAGCGTTAACCGCAACCATCACCAAAACCTTAGGACCAGCAAACTATAGTGCCGATGGTTGGCTACTGCTGGGCTTGAATGGTCACCAACCCACATTGGCCGAGGACTATATTAGTACTGGCAGTCTGTATCTGGCTAGCGCTGCATTTATGCCCCTTGGCCTTTTGCCTACACACCCATTTTGGGCACCAATGACCCTAGGTTCGCCCCAGCCAGCAGCCATGCCCAACGCTTTCTGGGCAGACCCAACTCTAGTACCACCTATGGACAAGGCCATCTATAACTAAGGGCTAGCCTACAAAGCTAGGTAGCTACCTTGTCAAACCAAATCTCAGACCAATGCCCCCCTATAAAACAAACGTCCTCGCTGTCTTAATAACAGCGAGGACGTTTTCCTTATTAGGGCTTTGATCTAGTCTTGGGAAGACTATTTGCCAGTGACTGGGGCACCAAACTTGTCAAGCTCGACAACTGGGTAGCCAAGTTTTTGCAACAGCGGAAGATTCTTGGCAGCATCACCAACAACGACGATGTTCATCTTGTCGTCAGTCAATAGCTTTTTGGCCAGTGCATCTACATCCGCCTTTGTGAGTTCGGTCAGGACCTTATTCTGATCAGCGGTGAACGAAGGGGCCAAGTTGTAGCGCAACATGGTGGCTAAGAAACCAAGTTTTTCTTCGGCTGACTCGTACTTGAGGGCCTCAGCTTGACCTATGGCTTTTTTGGTATAGGCCAACTCTTCTTCATTGATACCGTTTTTGCGGAAGTTGCTAATCTCGGTCATGAAGTCAACAACAGAGCTATCGGTAGCATTGCCACGGACACCTGCTGAGGCATTAAAGACCCCGAAGGTGCTACCACCATTGAAGCCCGAGCGGGCACCATAGGTGAAGCCATGTTTTTCGCGTAGCAAAAGGTTGATACGGCTATTAAAGCTACCACCGAGTGCGTAGTTAAAGATACCTGCTTTGTAGTAGTCCCCAGTGGCGTCATAAGGCAGACCTACAGTACCAACACGAATTTCAGATTGAGGTGCTTTATCCTTGTTGACCAAGTAGATGGTCGTTTTGCTGATCGGCAAAGCAGCGGCCAGTTTAGGAGCCAAGGTTGCGATCGGACGGAAACGGGTGAAGAGCTGCAACTGCGGCAACAAGAAAGGAAGTGACTTGTCCGAGGCAACAACCATGAACGCATCTTTGGCTGGGAACATCTGGTTGTAGCAGGACTTGACATCATCGATGGTAAGTGCCCCTACAGACTCTTCAGTACCAGAGGCTGGGATGCCCAAAATGTTTTTAGGGCCATACATTAGGCGGTTAGCCACTTTGCCAGCAATAGCTGTTGGCTGCTCGCTCGCATTCTTGATTCCTTCTAGGGTTTGCTCCTTCAGACGTTTGAAATCCTCCTCGTTGAAGGCAGGGTTCAGCAAACGCTCTTCAGCCAAACGCATAGTCTGAACAACGTTTTTGGTTGGTGTAGCGATGTATACCGTAACGTCTTCGTTGGCAACGCTGACATTGATACTAGCACCTAGCTTCTCTAACTCATTAGCAAAAGCCTCGGTCGAGTATTTTTTTGTGCTTTCTTCTAGCAAATTGGCTGTCAAGGTCATGATGCCAGCTTTACTAAGCATATTACTCTCAAGGGCACGGCCACCTTTAAAGTTGGCAAAAACATAAGTCATCGGTTGCTCATCGCTCTGGATACCATTTACCGTAATGCCATTGGTCAGAACAGATTTGCTAAATGCAGGGATCGTGACGATAGGTGTAGGACCGACTTTTGGCTTAACACTGCGCTTGAAGCTATCCTTTGCCTTGGTATAAGTAAGGCCTTCGTACTCCTTGCTTGGTTTGACTGGTGTCTCGATGACGGTATAGTTGTCGGTATTTGCAACCATATCAGTTTTGCCCTTAGGCACAACTGTAAGGATAACGGCAGGCTTGTTCTCTAGGTATTTGCGGAAGGCAGACATTACCTTGTCCTTGGTAATGTCAGCAACATATTTTTGATCCTGAATAAACTGCTTCGGGTTACCGTTTGACAAGGTTTGGTTGGCAGCAAGGATACTAACCTTATCGCTCACGGTGCTGAGTTGGGACAAGAACTGAACCTCACGACTAGACTTGAAGCGGGTGATGTCATCATCATTAACGCCAGTTTTGCCCAGCTCCTCAATGCTCTGACGCACAATGGCCAACAGATCAGCAGGTTTTTTGCCTGGGAACGGATCGACCATGATCATGATCTCACCGCTGAGCTCGCTGGTTGGGTGATAGGCGACTGCATTGCGAGCCAAGCCAGTTTTGACAAGATTCTTGTACAAGATCGAGTTGGCACCTCCACCTAGTTTTTCGCACATCGCATCAATGGCGGTTTCATCCGGATGATGGGCCTGCACGGTTGGTAGGGTCAGATAAAGACGAGGTAAACGTGCGAAGTTATCCTCGTAGCTAACGTAGCGGTCCTTGTCCAGCTTAGCAATTTGTGGGGCTGCATTCTTGACCTCTGGGCCACGTGGGATGCTTCCGAAATATTTGCCAACAAGGTTTAGTACCTCAGCCTCTTTAACATCACCACCAATGGTAAGGGTGGCGTTGTTTGGTCCATACCAACGGAGGAAGAAGTTCTTCAAATCCTGAACGTTGACACGGTCAAGGTCAGCTACATAGCCAATGGTGCTCCAGCTATAAGGATGCCCGAATGGATACAGATTACGTCCCATAACCTCATTAGAGATACCGTATGGCACGTTATCATAGCGCTGGCCACGTTCGTTCTTGACGGTCGAACGCTGAACCTCAAATTTCTGTTGGGTAACAGCATCGAGCAAGAAACCCATCCGATCTGCCTCTAGCCAAAGGGCTGTTTCGAGGTAGTTTTTAGGCACTGTCTCAAAGTAGTTGGTGCGGTCCTTGTTGGTAGACCCATTCATGGTACCACCAGCACCAGACACGATCTTGAAATGCTCTTCGTCAGCGACATTGTCCGAACCTTGGAACATCATGTGCTCAAAAAAGTGGGCAAACCCACTTTTGCCTACCTCTTCGCGTGCCGAACCTACATGATAGGTAACATCGACGTGGACGATCGGGTTGCTTTTGTCTTCATGGATAATAAGCGTAAGTCCGTTCGGTAGCTCATACTTTTTGTACGGGATACCGATCTCACCACCCTTGGGCACATATTGCTCAATGAGTTTGATCTCGACGGGAGGAGTGGCTACCGCTGCGGCTTTGCGTGCGGCAGGCGGTGTGGGACGTTGGGCCATACCGACACCACTGACCAAAAGGGCAGTTGCGAGCAGGCTGGCTTTCAGTTTGAAAGATCCGAACATGAAATTGAAAGGGATTGTGAAGGGTACTGTGGGTGGATTGAGGTAATAATGAGTTTGCAGTCTGGGTAATGAATCTAGCAAGGGCACTTAGGCAAATAGGAACAATGCCAACGCAACATGCAGGGAAAGTCGTACTTATCAATTTGCAAGCTAAACAGATAGCCGAGATATGGTAAGTGGTCCTTGCCTAACGGCAATGCAGCCCGATGATGGGCCAAAATACTAGATCAACGGCAGGGATAGCAAGTACCAAATCAAATTTCGGACCAAGCTAGCTCTAACTGATATAGGAGCAAAAACCAAAAGAGGTCAGTGGCCATGCTGGCAACTAACCTCTATGGTGGTTTTTATAGACCCTATTTGGCGATTGCCGTCAAAAGGTCAGCCTGGGTGATAATATGAACATTGTTGGCTTCATCTCGGACCAAAAGAGCCTTGTTTGTTGGCGTGATTAAAGTTGAAAGTACTTCAACCGTGTTATCTAGCGCAACAAATGTGAACGGTGCCTTCATCAGGGTCGAGACAGCTGCGTTACGTATCTCTGGGTTTTCAATCAGAGACACTAAAATATCACTATCCGTCAGGCTGCCGACAATGGTCCCCTCTGGGTTAACGACCGGGATCTGAGAAACGCCAGACTGTTGCATCAGCTTAACAGCCTCTCCAACGGATGATGTATGGACGATCGTGAACAACTTGCTGGTACCATTCTTAGACCTGACGATATCCTTGGCCGAGGCAAAGCCCCGATTCTCGAGGAAGCCATGGTCTTTCATCCAGACGTCGTTGTAGACCTTGCCCAAATAGCGGCTGCCATGATCAGGTAGCAGGATTACTAAAGTATCCTTCTCAGTCAGGTTTTCGCGAGCATACTCCAGCGCACCCCAAACCGCAGAGCCACAGCTCCAACCAATGAAGATTCCTTCCTCACGGGCCATACGACGGGCGGTAAGTGCACCATCCTTGTCGGTCACCTTCACGAAGGCATCAATGTAGTTAACATCAGCTATTTCGGAGATTTCGTCACGGCCAATACCCTCTACTAGGTACGGATAGACCTCGTTGTTGTCCACAACACCAGTGTCCTTATATTTTTTATAGACAGACCCATAGGTATCAATACCAACAACCTTGATGGCCGGATTTTGCTCCTTTAGGTACTTGGCAGTCCCGACAACCGTCCCAGCTGTGCCTACACCAGCCGCAAAACAGGTTACACCACCTTCGGTGTCGCGCCAGATCTCAGGGCCTGTTGACTTGTAGTGGGCTTCTAGGTTTGCAGGGTTGTCATACTGATTTGGCCAATAGCTCCCAGGAGTCTCGCCATGGATTTTGCGAGCCATAGAGTAATAAGACCGTGGATCTTCGGGAGCAACATTTGTCGGGCAGACCACCACCTCAGCACCGACAGCACGTAGCACATCCATTTTTTCTTTGGATTGCTTGTCGTTCATGGTCACGATGCACTTGTAGCCACGTGCAATGGCAACCAGCGCTAGGCCCATACCTGTGTTGCCACTAGTACACTCAACGATTGTGCCGCCAGGCTTAATCAGTCCACGGCGCTCAGCGTCGTCAATCATCGTGATCGCAATTCTGTCCTTGACGGAGTTGCCAGGGTTGAAGTACTCGATCTTGACTAGGACGGTGGCTTTGATGCCGGCAGCGACCTTGTTGAGTTTCACAAGGGGAGTGTTGCCAATCAGTTCGGTGATGTTTTGGTAGTACATAATAGGTAAGTATATACAAAAAAACAGGCGGTGGCCACAAATAATAAGGGCTCGAGACCAGTCAGCCTATTAGTTTTGCTGTGTCTGAAGGCAAAGATAACTTGCACGGCGAATATGGACCGAATAAAAAAGCGGATAGAACGTGAGCGTACCCTTGGCAAAGTGATCATTGCTATGGTCTTGTTGTTGCTGATGGGGATTGTTGCTGGCACAGGCATCAATCGAGTACGAAAAGATTTTGGCAACGCCTTCACCCAACACATGTTTCCGACGCTGGATATCTTTCATGCGGTCGAGCGGCAGTACCAGAACCGATATTTGCTTGACGAGCTCATAACGGGCACGGGTAGGTCATCAGAGATCTTGGCCTTAGACATTAGGCGCAACAACCAGATCATCGACTCCATCGCCAATCATTATGTCACAAGTCATACGGTGGAGTCTGCTGAGCAGCAGGACTTCAAAGCTTATGTGTCTGCCGCAACAGACTATCGTCGTCTTGAGTCACAACTAATTCGGCTTGCAGTATCAGGCAAAAGCGATAGCGCTCGTTACATTTACCAGCATCGGTCGCAGGAACTCTTCACCAAAGCCGTAACCCCGATCGACAGGCTCGAGAATGACCAAATTAGCTATATCTCAGAAATTTTTGAAGAAGCCGAGTTAACTGGCAAACGGGTCAGCACCGTGATCTACGTAATGGGTCTAATCGGGATCATATATGCCATTTGGCTGTCAATTAGGTACGCCCGGCAGCACCTCTCAGAATGAGTCAGCACGATACCATATCATATCCATCAACATTGGCCAACATCTTGAGGTTGGCCTTTTTGTTTATCCAGCCCTGAACGCAAAAAAGCCCTGACATTGCTGTCAGAGCTTTTTTGTTCGCTTGCCTAATCCTGAACGTAAAGCTTCAGTCAGGCAAGCACCTTATCTTACTTTATCTACCACTGCTTTGAAAGCAGCCGGATGATTCATAGCAAGATCAGCAAGCACCTTACGGTTGAGGCTGATCCCTGAAGCATTGATTTTGCCCATGAGGGCAGAGTATGAGAAGCCTTGCTCGCGAGCGGCAGCGTTAATACGCTGGATCCAGATACCACGGAAAGTACGTTTCTTGGCTTTACGATCACGGTAGGCGTAGGTGAGACCTTTTTCGACAGCGTTTTTGGCGACTGTCCAGACGTTTTTACGACGTCCAAAATAGCCTTTGGCAAGGCTCATGATGCGTTTGCGACGTGCGCGGGACGCTACGGAATTGACACTTCTAGGCATTTCTTGTTGTTTTTTGGCAATTGGTGCTGGGCTTGCCAGACTTGGAGGTACCTAATGGCCGGGTAATACGAATAAACCAATTACTAGCGTTGAGGTGCTCAATCTGCCTTTGTTGGCCTTAAAGAGATCCAACTTTGTTGTCATATTGACTAGATGATGTCGGCGCATGGCCAACGAAACATCAACTTAGATGTTCAACATGGCACGCACACGTCCTTCGTCAGCTGTGGACACGAGGCCTACACCTGCAAGGATACGCTTGCGCTTGGTTGATTTCTTGGTCAGGATATGACTGTGATAAGCGTGCTTACGCTTGATTTTGCCAGTACCAGTCAGCGTAAAACGCTTCTTGGCAGCGGACTTGGTTTTGATTTTTGGCATGATAAAAAAGATTAAGGGCCGCAAAGATAACAAAAAAATCTTTGCGGCCCCAATATCAGTATTCGGAAAGTAAGTCGGCTATGCTTCAGCCGAAGTTTCGATGCTTGACGCGGTAGCTGACTCAGTTGTTGAGTCAACCGATGGCTCAGTAACTTGGTCGGCCAAACGATCCTCAGCAGTTTCTTCGTCTAGACCCGTCATGTCAATCTGATCTGGAAATGGCATTGCGAGTGCAGGAGCTGGAGTAACCTTAGACTCGGAAGATCGGCCACTATTATTGGTGCTGACAACCTTTGCTGGCCTAGGGGACAGGAACAAGAACATCCGTTTGCCTTCTAGCTTAGGAAGCTGATCAACCTTGGCATACTCTTCTAGCGCCTGAGCAAACCGAAGTAATAGGATTTCCCCACGCTCTTTGAAGACAATAGTACGCCCCACAAAGTGGACGTAGGCCTTAATTTTATCACCATCTTTAAGGAAACCGATGGCATGCTTAACCTTGAACTCAAAGTCGTGTTCGTCCGTGTTAGGACCAAATCTGACCTCTTTGACCACCACTTTGTGGGTTTTGGCCTTGAGCTCCTTGCTTTTTTTCTTCTGTTCGTATTTGAACTTGCTGTAGTCCACCACCCGACAAACAGGCGGAACGGCTGTCGGAGAGATCTCAACCAAATCAAGGTTGATCTCGCGTGCCATGGCTAGGGCTTGCTGAAAGGGGTAGATCCCAGGGGCGATATTCTCCCCCACTACCCGGACTTCCGGCACTCCCTTAATTTTGTCGTTGATGCGGTTGGGCTCCTCTACCGGGCCTCTTGGCTGAGGAAATCTTGAACGGATGATAGGCTTATCAGTTTTGTTTAGCTACAAAATTGCAAAATCATATCTGTAATGTCAAAATAATAATCACTCAGTTTTTCCTGACCAGCATAGCGCTAACAATACATGGCATAAACTAGGGCTTGGTAGGACCACAAAATGGCCCATATTTGCTATGTAAGGAGACCATAAATGGCAGCCCGAGGAACACTTGTTAATAGTACGGTAACATTCCAGACCTACCGTGGCAGTATCTTGCAGATATAAAATTATAGGTGGTGATACGCCCACTGATGTATGCTGAAGCTGTTTAGGCAGTTCGTTTATGACCCTAACCTCAGTACCAAGCCTACACATCGTGTGCGACAAACACATTGCCTACCGACAAGCTATAGCTTGAGCCCAAACCGCTTCTATGGACAACTTTACAAGGTCAGTCATCAATCCGGAAATGCAACGTCAACCAATAGGTCAGACTCGAAGTCTACTTAGTAAGATGCCGTGGCCAACCAAAAAGGTATTTGTGACCGCAATTTGTGCTGGGCTGATGATCATGGTGGCCTCAATGGCACAGGCACAATTGTTCCCCAACCTTGGTGGGCAGCGTGTCGGTATTGCTGGGATGCCCTTTCTCAAAAACGACCTTAGTCCTCGCAGTGTTGGTATGGGTGGTGCCAATGTGAGTCTGTCTGGAGACATCTATGCAGCCAGCAATAATATTGCCCTTGCAGCCGAAGTACCAACTGGTACAGCAGGGATCAGCAACCTAGTTTTTGGTGGCCTCAACCACAACTATGCCGCCATAATCCTACCCTACCGAAATACAGGTTCATGGGTATTGTCAGTCAACAACCTATCTGCTGGTCAGATGGATGTCCGGACCGAGTTCAGGCCAGATGGAACAGGTGCCAAATTCAGCACCACCAATATGTCTGCCGGGGTGGGTTATGCCAAGCACCTGTCTGATATGTTCAGCTTTGGCGTCTTTGCCAAGTACATGTACGAGTCAGTAGCAGAATATAGCGCCTCTGCAGTAGCTGCTGACATCGGCTTTCTATACAAAACAGATTGGCGTAATCTGCGGTTTGCTGCTACCCTGCAGCATTTCGGGACTAATGCAACCTACAGTGGTAGCGCAGTCCGTGAGCCCTTCAACCGCAATAGCCAAGAGGCCGAGACCTTCCCGACACCCATTACATTCAAGATGGGGGCCTCAGTAGATGCCATTGATTTCGAAAAACACAAGTTAGTCGCAGCCGTCCAGCTCTATCACCCGTCTGACAATACAGAAAATGTCCGCTTAGGGCTAGAGTACAGCTACAACGATCAGTTTTTGGCCCGTGCCGGGTACCGCATCAATGTGCCTAACGAAACCCTGCCTAGTTTTGGCCTTGGCCTCAGGCAAGAGGTGGCGCAGCTACCCTTGGTCATTGATGCCGCTGTCCAGCCTAGCAATATGCTCGGCATGATCTGGAGCCTTGGCTTTAGCCTTGGCCTCAACAAAACCCAAGTTGAAGAGCCCAAGGGTAACGAGTAGTCCCTCCGGACTAGGTCCTAGATCCTCTTCTACCTCATTGTTCTTTCTGAACCTCCTATCGATTCCATCCTGATGCTTCAGATGACATCCAGAACCAACCAGTCTACCACAATGCTGTCCAGCAAATTTACCATGATGGTCTGCCTTGGCCTCTTGGTGATGCTCACGGCTTGTAATGATTTTTTTGGCAAGAAAACTTCCAAAGATTTCCTGCCCATCACCAATAACATCAACACTACTGTCAGCTATGCACAAGTGTTCCCCAACCTGGTACCTATGGGTGGACAGAGCTGGAACCCAGTCAACATCTGTATGGGGTTTGATAACCTGATCTATGTAGTGGACTCCGCCAAAGGGATCTATTGTTTCAATGAAGCCGGAGTGGAGCAAAGTTATTTGCCACTACCAGGCGTGACTTATGTAACTCAAGATCGGCGCCTAGATCTGCTAGCAATTACTAAAGACACCGCCACTATTATCCAAGGTGCCCAACCGCAGCTGACTAGCATTATTAACCGCATCAATATCAAGACCACCAACCCGAACAACACCTATACGATCGGGCTTTCAGTCTTTAATGGCTTATCTGCTGCGGAAAAGTCAGCCCGCATCAAACGTATTGTTTTCCCGCTCTTTTTGGGCCAAACAGGGCGTAACACAGCTTTGGCGAACATCAACCTCAATGCCATTGCCATGTTAGGGGACAATGATTATTATGTCACTTGCAGCAGCAACATCAAGTCAAACGAAAGCGACGACTTTAATAACAATGGTGTCCTGCTTTGCACAGACCCTGATAACGAAGCCCGTGTGCGGGCATGGACCCCTGTCAACATTGTAGGTGCTGGAGGAACAAACTTTAACTATTTCAGCCAGCCATTTGCGATAACCTCATTGGCCCAACCACCCAATAGTGTCAACCTGATTGGAGCTCGGAGTCGCGACTTTATCTTCAGCTCGCTGGATGACCAAGAGCTAGTCAAGGTGCGCTACATCAGCCAGAACACCTCTGGTGAGATCCCTTTTTACCAAGACAAAGACCTACCCACCTCCGTTCCGACAGGGACCGCCGACGGTGTACTTTACCAACTCGGAAGGTTCAAAGGTCCACGTGGCCTAACTGTTGCTGGTGACAACAGCCGCTACCTCTTTGTGGTGGATAAGGACAGTATTTACCAGTTCACACTCGATGGTCTCGAAGGTGTGCCTCCCACTGCTGCCAGCTCAAGCCGTAAACTTATAAAGGTCAGCACCGGCGGTAAAATCTGTGGTGTGGCTGACAATGGCGCCACCTCATGTGCAGATCTCTTGGTGCGCCCCATCAGTGTAGGCTATGACAATAGGCTTGTCTATGTGGTAGATGGAAGTCTTAAGAAGGTACTCCGATTCCGCCTGACGACGGATTTTCAGTAGTCTAAAGTTATTGCCCAACAACATTAGGATAGGTTAAACCCTAGTTGAGGCATAGACAAACATTTCTGACCAAAAGTGGGCAAGTCTGGACTTGCCCATTTGGTTTAATATCAAATTCGTTCCAGTCTGCCCCGGTACATCATCATGCTTCCTCACCTTCACCTAGTTGCCAATAGCACAATAGTTGCGCTTTCGACTCCACCCGGGACCGGTGCATTGGCGATCATCAGAATGGCGGGGCCAGATACTTATCGCATACTCGACCAAGTTTTCAGGGGTAAGCGACCGTCCGAGGCACCTGGCTATACCATATTATACGGTCACATACAGGATCCTGCTAGCCTAGCCACTCTGGATGAGGTGCTAGTCTCTGCCTTCAGAGCCCCGCATAGTTATACTAAAGAGGATTCCGTTGAGATCAGCTGCCACGGGGCACCACTCATCGTGCGTCAGGTGATCAGCCTTTTGTGTCGCCTAGGTGCGGTCTTGGCCCAGCCTGGCGAGTTCACCCTGCGGGCCTACAAACATGGTCGGTTTGACCTCGCCCAAGCAGAAGCCGTTGCAGACCTGATCCATGCCGAAACAGAAGCCGCCCAACGTATGGCCTTCAGCCAGATGCGAGGTGGCTTCAGCAAACGACTATCTGCCCTTCGTGAGAAACTAATCCACTTTGCCTCCCTCATTGAGCTAGAGCTAGACTTTGGCGAAGAGGATGTGGAGTTTGCCAATCGGCAGGACCTAAAGGACCTTCTAGGCAGCCTGCTTGCGGACATTGGCGGATTGATTAGCTCCTTCAGCACAGGTAATGCGCTCAAAAACGGAGTGCCTGTCGTTATCGCTGGGAGGCCCAATGCTGGCAAAAGCACCTTGCTGAACGCCCTGTTACAAGAAGAGCGTGCCCTTGTGAGTGACATCCCGGGCACAACTCGTGATACAGTCGAGGATACCATCGTCCTTGGTGGCCTTCAGTTTCGATTCATCGATACGGCAGGCCTGCGTGAGACTACTGACGTTGTGGAGGCCATGGGGGTTAGCCGTACCCGTCAGAAAATGCAGGATGCCCAAGTGATCTTGTACATGCTCGATCTCCGTACAACAGACTATGGGGCTTTGATCGCTGAGGCACAGGCTGCACTTGTCCCCCTTTTGGCTGAGGGAAAACAAGTGATCTTAGTCGGCAATAAAGTCGATGACGTCAGCTCAGCCGTCTTGGCTCTTTACCAACAGGCCTTCCCTGACTTGGTCTTGATATCGGCACTTAACAACTTGGGGCTCAATGTCTTGACGGCCAAACTAATCAGCACGGTGCAGCTACATCTCCCTTCCGAAACGGATGTAGTCGTGAGTAACCTACGACATGTGGAGGCTCTCCGCCTTGCAGAAGCAGCCCTAGAACGTGCACTAACAGGCCTCCATAACGGATTGACTGGAGATTTCTTGGCTCTGGACATCCGCCACGGACTATATCACCTTGGCGAAATCACGGGCGAAATCACGACCGATGACCTGCTAGGTAATATCTTCTCCCGTTTCTGTATCGGAAAGTAAGGCTGGTTCGTACTGGTAGTCCAGCCCCAAAACGGCTGCTCTTTCGGCCACAATTTGGTGATAAACTTGTTTGGCCTCATCTGTCAGGAAGGAGGCGTTGATCAAGTCAGGCCAAGTCTGGAGGGCTTTATTAAAACGCTTTTGGGTATTCTCGATAACTTTGGCAGGTAGCTCAAGCACGGTGCTCCCTAGATGATCGATAAGGTCTGCCTTGGTGAGGCGATTACGTTTGCCATTAAGGGTGAGGGCGAATTGTTCCTTATCCTCTGGCATTGCTAGCTGGGTATTGATAAGATCATAAGCAGGTGATAGCCGCCAACCTTCTGCCGTTTCAAGCATCGAGAAGTTTTTGAGGTGCATGTCTGAGTTGCCCGTCAGCCAAGTAAAGAGCACCATGTAAAACAAATAGAGTTTGTCTTGGCCGGCCACAGCACTATACTTATTGATGACCTTGGCTATTTTCTCGACACTACCCCTGTACTTATACTCCGTCAGGGTTTCTGTCAGCTGAGCCATATCTTCCATGCCGTACTTCAACCCTGTGTTGGTACGATCAAACCGAAGTGTCAAATAAGCCAACGATCCATCCACCAGATAGACTAACCCTGCCTCTGCAACCGGCAGGATCAAGGTCTTGGCTAGGCGCATGGTCAAGTGCTCATTTTCTGGTAGCTGCTTAAAAAGGACTGATTGGGGCTTCAGTATGTACTTACCACTGTAGCCGACAACTGTTAGGCGCTTGGTTTTTTCACCCTTATCCTCGCCCAAAGACAATTTTGGCTGGACCCCAGTTACCGATCCTTTGCTACGGATGTAACGCTCAGCTATGGCATCAAGCGTTGCTACCGAAACATCAATGACGGGTGGGTGGGGCTGACCAAACAATTTGCGCGCACATGCTGGGTGGTAATGCGATTGAGCATCTTTGGCTAGCTTGGCATAACATATCCTACATCTGTCCATATCGTCATGTTAGTTCGGTACTGAACAATCTTCTACACTAACAGCACCTATACAATCAACACAAGCGACAAGTAATAAACCCATACGATCCCTAGGTTTGACCTTCCAGTTGCTCGTGGCGACATCTAACAACCAGCCCTCAGGAATCAACCCATCAAAAAAAGAATGCAGCTGACGATCCTTGTATGGCTGCGTTCTCAAAGGCATTGTCAGGCTGATTGGTTGCGCCCCTGGTGTTTGGAGGTAGTCAGGGTTATACGAAAATAGGTAATGATCCGTCTCCTCGGTCAGCAACCCAGCCTTTTGATTTTTGAATAAGATCCATGCCTGTCGTTTCATAACCCCTCAGTTGATTGCGATGAATTGGGTGTAGGCACAAGTGAAAAGCCCAAAAAAGCCAAAAGCTGCTCTAGTTTGTTAAACTGAACTGTGGGTTTTCCACCCTCTACCTCTCGTACAAATCGATACCCCAAACCAGACTGAAAAGCTAACTCCTCCTGAGTGAGCCTCAATGCCTTGCGTCTCGACGCAACGAATTTCCCGATAGTTGCCATCATATTGGTTCTTGATAGGGCTGCCACGTCAAAAATCATCCTTATCGGGTACAAATATAGGCAAATTTCCGAAATCATACCTGATCGGGTACAAAAATCAACTAATAGCAGTAAAAGTGTACCCGAACGGGTATAGAAAGAGTCGTAAATTTTACCGCATTTCCAGCAAATCCAACTCAAATACCAAAGCCCAGCTAATATCTAGGTTATTTTTACCGCAATTGCGGTAAAAATAAAGCTAATCGTACCCGATCGGGGCGAAAATGTCATATAAGAGTTAAAATCATACCCGATCGGGTACAGAAAATCATTCGAAACCTCAGGCCAAGCCTACAATAAACCTAGCACCTTACAGGCCTTCATGATGCCAACGATGCTGAGGCTATCCGTGATCTGGTTGTCAAGGACAAGGGTTAGCGCCTCCCGTAGGTGGATCTTCTTGATCTTGAGATCCTCAGTTTCTTCAAACTCCGTGGGTCCCTGCGTAAGCCCTTGAGCTAAATACAGATGCCCCTCCTCATTACAGACAGAGTTGCTGGTATGGATGCGGCTAAGGTAGGTCCAACGTTCGGCTAGCAAGCCTGTTTCTTCACGTAGCTCTCGTTGGGCACTTTTGAGCGGGTCAATGCCGATTGGGCCACCACCTTCAGGGATTTCCCAAGTGTACTCGTTAAGTGGATATCGGTACTGCCCTACTAGCCAAGTGTATCCCTCCTCATCAACGGGAACGATCCCGATAGCCAAGTTCTTGAAGTGAACAACTCCATAGATGCCAGGTTTACCACTTGGGTTGATGACTTGGTTTTCCTCGACCGTAATCCAGGGATTAGCATACTTGAGGTCGGTACGTTTTGTCAGCCACGGATTGGAATACTGCTCTAGCTTAGCCATAGTTGGGTTGTGATCAGCGGACTATTCAGGTCTCTGGCTGTCAATGAGAATGAGGAAAAAGACCTGACCCACAAAACTGTCAGGAGACGGGTACACACCCAAAGGGCATGTAGGCCAAAGAAAAGCACAATGGATGATAATCTAATGCCTAAAGGCCATTTTCATTCCCTTGAAGTGGTCCGCATTCAGGTCTTTGTCCGTGAAGACCTCCAAGATCATGAGCTTGTCTGATGCCCATAACTGCTCAAGCGCTTGAGTTAGCTCAGCCAATGTGTGGGCCGCTATATATTGACAGCCAACCTGTTGTGCCAAGAGGGCAGCAGTGTGACCTTGCCAGGTTTCAAACAATTCCCCAAGTTCAGGCTGCTGGGCTGGCCCGTCGATCATCCTGAAAATATTGCCCCCCGCATTGTTAAGCAGTACCACCTTGAGGTTGGTTGGGAGTTTGGCCTGCCAAAAGGCATTGCGGTCATAAAAGAACCCGACGTCACCAGTCAGCAACAGGGTTGGCTCGCTGGATACTATGGCATATCCTAATGCCGTACTGCTACATCCATCAATGCCACTGGTACCACGGTTAGCGAAAACCAAGTTACGGTTCCCTTGTTTGAGCCCAATAAAATTGGCATACCGTACACTCATACTATTAGCCAAATGGACTTGCCATCCGTCAGGTAACAGGTTCAAGACCGCCTTGGCCACATCGAGGTCTGAAATAGGCTGAACGGCTTCATTCAAAAAATCATCGAGGGTAGCCAGCGCCTTGGCCTCAGCAGCTTGCCAAGCCTTGTAGTAAGGATTAGGGGACTCCTGATTGCCACTGAAGAAAGCCTGCTCACCTACCCGAGTAAAAAACTCGACGGGATCCGTTCGGATAATATGGGTTAATGATTGATATACGTCAGCGACATAGCCTGTGGTCTCGATGTGCCAATGATGTTTAGGTTTCCAGCGCCGCATCGCCAGCTTGAGGTTTTTACTCATGACCGACTTGCCGACCGTAACCAACAGGTCAGGGGCAAGGTCAGGGTCGGCATCCATCAAGAAAAGGTCATGGTGGCTGATCGAGTCCCGAACTTGGCTGCTATTGGAGATGATGTCTGCAACAAGTGGTGCACCACTATAGAGTTGTGCTGCATAGAGGGCATTATTGAGCTCATGCTGATAGACACCTTGGCCCACTACAATGAGTTTACGCTCTGTGGCTAGCCAGCGGTTGATCAGATCATGGGCTAGGTACTTACCGAGTAGTGGTTTGTTAGACGTTTGCTGGATGATACGTACCGCTGACAAGTCTGGCAGCTGGTCTGGCGCTGGGTAGAATGGTTCACGGAAGGGAAAGTTGAGATGAACTGGCCCAGCAACTACACCTACAGATCCACCACTCGCGCCTAAGCTAGCCCACCAAGCCTCATTCGCGATGCGATTGACATGCCAAGTTGCATCAGGATGCATAGTGTCCACCGGCAAGGAATAGCTTGCCACTACTCTGGTGCCGAACAGGTTCGTCTGGTCAATCGTTTGTCCATCCCATTGGTCGATCCACTCAGCAGGTCGGTCAGCAGTGCAGATTAACAAGGGGAGCTCCTGATAATAGGCTTCGGCAACGGCAGGGCTGTAATTGAGGCCTGCAGTGCCACTGGTACAAATTAGGACGATGGGCAGCTTGGTGGCCTGCGCCATACCAAGTGCCACAAAGGCTGCACTGCGTTCATCGTTCTGGACGGTGACAGTAATGCTAGGATGGCGTGCAACAGCTAATGCCAAAGGAGCAGACCTAGAACCTGCCGAAACAACAGCATGACGGAGCCCTTGTTGTACCCATACCTCTAGCAAATGACAAACAGACGCAAAATTCATAACCGATCGAAAAAGGCACCTGCATCGATACGTTGGCGGGCCTAGGTCTGCAAATGTAACGGCATACAACCGCTATGGTTTACTTTTGCATCCAAATACACCAAAGTTGGATCTCAGGTTTACTAGATGCGTGTAGGCCTGGACTGGGCTCAATATGCTCATGACTAGCAAAACGGTCATCCCAACCAATATCATCCACTCCCGATTCTGATGCCAAGCCGACGACGATTACACCTCATCCGGACCCTTAACCTAGCCTGGCCAGTTGTTATCTCCCAGGCAAGCCACATGCTAATCACATTTTGTGATACGCTGATTGTGGGCCGCATTGGGGAGGTAGAGCTGGCAGCCTCTGCCTTGGCATCAAGCATCACCTCGGTACTATTGGTCTTTAGCATTGGTTTTAGTTTCCCAATATCATCCTTGGTAGCGCAATCCGTGGGTGAACGTGACCAACATAAAACGGTCCAGCTCTTTAAACACGGAATGCTGATGTGTCTGGCCATAGGCACAATCGTCGTCTTGGGTGGATTAATGGCGATGCCCTTGCTCCGATACCTACGACAACCAGAGGAGGTCATGGTCATCTTGCCGCCATTCATGTTACAGCTACTATTATCCCTGCTACCAGTCATGATCTACCAGGGCTTTCGGCAGTTTATCGAGGGCCTCGGGGATACACGTCCGGCCATGATCGCAGGTTTGCTAACAGTTGGCATAAACGTTGGGCTCAACTACGTTTTTATCTTCGGCTATTTAGGTTTTGCTGCTCAAGGTGTGGTCGGCAGCGGGATGGCGTCTCATGTTGCACGTTGGTTCTTAGCACTAAGCCTTGGCGCTTACATTTTGACTCAACCAAAGTACAGGGTCTATTGGCAGTCCTTTTTTCAGACACCTTTCAGGATCGGGGTGTTGCGGGAGCTGATAAAGTTCGGTTTCCCCATTAGTCTTCAGCTCGTGTTCGAGGTGGCGGTCTTCAGTGCGGCAGCCATCATGATCGGCTGGATTAGCCCACAGGCACTAGCAGCCCACCAGTCAGTGCTCACACTCGCAGGTCTGACCTATATGGCGGCCTCTGGTATCGGGACGGCTACTAGCATCAGGGCTGGCAACTTCTTTGGCGCTCGTGACAACGTTCAGTTGCGGCTTGCTAGCCAGACAGGCATCAGGTTGGCTGCCACCTTTATGGCGGGTTGCTCTATCCTCCTGATCGCCTTTCACCAGCTGATACCATGGTTGTTCCTCCATGAGGCAAATTCGGTCCTGATCGCAAGCCAGCTACTATTGGTTGCTGCTCTATTTCAAGTGGCAGATGGTGTACAGGTTGTACTACTTGGCGCCTTACGTGGCATCAATGACGTCAAATACCCCACCCTTATCACCTTGGTGGCCTATTGGGTTGTCGCTATGCCACTTGGCTATGTATTGGCCTTTTGGTTCGACCTTGCTGCACTCGGGGTCTGGATTGGGCTATGCCTAGGCCTTTTTGGAGCCTCAATCACGCTTTTCTTTAGGCTTAAATACCAACTTAGGGTGCTGGACAAGCGTCTGCCCAGCATGGCACCAGAGTCCTCGGCAACTATGATTGCTCATTAGGGCACATCCATAGCCCTTTGGGTTCACAAATCAAATTTACAATATCTATCACCTCCAGATGCGGAACCGCACAGCCAAAATCGTTAACGACCCAGTTCATGGTTTTATCACCTTGCCTGCCGGCTTGCTGCTAGACCTGATCAACCATCCATGGTTACAGCGGCTGAGGCGGATCAAACAGCTCGGGCTGACAGAATATGTATATCCTGGGGCACTTCATACACGGTTCCACCACGCATTGGGCGCCATGCACCTAATGGACCTAGCCCTTGAAACACTGAGCAGCAAAGGTCACGACATTAGCCCTGACGAATGGGAGGCAGCCAAGGCAGCCGTCCTACTACATGACGTTGGCCATGGACCTTTTAGCCATGCGCTGGAGTACACAATCCTGACAAATGTGGATCATGAACATATCACCCTGCTCGTGATGCAACAACTGGTGCAAGAGCTGGGTGGCAACATGAGCTTGGCCCTCCAGATGTTCAATGACACCTATCCACGTCCATTTTTTCATCAGTTGATCAGTGGGCAGCTAGATGTCGATCGGTTAGATTACTTGGCCCGAGATTCTTTCTTCACAGGTGTGATAGAGGGCGGTGTGGCAAGCCAAAGGATTATCAAAATGCTCAACCTGGTCAATGACAATCTGGTGGTTGAGGAAAAAGCCATTTACAGCATCGAGAACTTTTTGGTGGCCCGTCGCCTGATGTATTGGCAAGTTTATCTTCATAAAACGACCGTCAGCACCGAGCAGATGTTGGTGCAATTGCTCCGCCGTGCTCGCCACCTTGTTGCTGAGGGGGTACCCCTTCAGCTTGCAGATCCACTAGCACACTTTTTTCATCCGACCACCCTACTTGCACCAGGCGAAGAACCTAGGATACAGCCCAACGACCTCCAAAGCAGCAAAGCCCCCGCATGGTTAGCGCACTTTTTGTTGCTAGATGATGTGGACATCTGGGCTGCAATCAAACGTTGGGCACGGCACCCTGACTTGGTCCTGAGCGAACTTTGCAAGGCTTTACTTGAGCGCAAATTGTTCAAGGTCTTGATCAGCGACAAACCCTTTGACTGGGAGCGCAGCACGTCCATGTTGCCCCTTGGCCCAGCCGACCTATCTGTCCAGACAGCCGATATCCCATATCTACTCTGCACTGGCGAGATCAATAATACTACCTATTTTGCTGGTGCCAACAATATCCGGATCCTGACCAAAAGTGGCCAAGTTAAAGACATCATGACAGCAAGCGATGCACCACACGTCCAGGCCATGGACAACGCCGTTACAAAATATTACCTTTGCCGCCATCCTAGGCTGACCCAAGGCTCCATCCTTGATGCACAGGCACTAACATAGGCTAAAAGCCCTAGATCGGGCCAAACCAAACTACTACCCTACTATTATCACCCTAGACCACTATGCAAATCACAACCGGACAAATTGCTGCTCTGATAGGAGGCCAGCTCATTGGCAACCCAGACCAAGCCATCAACAACGTTTGCAAACTTAATGACGGCAAACCCGGTGCGATCAGCTTTTTGGCCAATGCCGACTACGAACAGTATATCTATACCACAACTGCCTCCGCAGTCTTGGTTGCCGACACGTTCGTACCCAAAGGCGAGATTAATGCAGTCCAGATTGTGGTCAAAGATCCTCATGCGGCATTCGTTGGTCTGCTAGAGCAATATGCCAAGTTGCAGGAAATGACAAAGGTTGGCGTAGAAGAGCCTAGCTACATTGGCCAAAACACCACAGTAGGCGAGGGAATCTACCGTGGGGCCTTTAGTTATATCGGGCACAATGTCACCCTAGGTCAGCAGGTCAAAATTCACCCTCATGCCTATGTAGGAGACAACGTAACGATTGGCGATAGCAGCATCATCCATCCCGGAGCTCGCATTTTGGCCAACACCGTGATCGGTAAGGGCTGTGTTATTAACGCTGGCTGCACCATCGGCACACCAGGATTTGGCTATCAACCACAGGCAGATGGTAGATACAAAGCAATACCTCAGCTTGGTAACGTTATCCTTGAAGATTATGTCGAGGTAGGCGCCAATACCACCATAGACCGTGCGACAATGGGTAGCACATTAATCAAACAAGGGGTCAAGCTCGATAACTTGGTGCAAGTAGGGCACAATGTAACCATTGGGCAGAATACCGTTATGGCCTCGCAGTCAGGCATAGCGGGCAGCAGCGCTATTGGTGCCAATTGTATCATCGGAGGCCAAGTAGGCTTTTCGGACCACCTTAAAATTGCTGATGGGTCCAAGTTTGGTGCTCAGACAGGTGTCCATGCCAGCATCACGAACGCTGACCAGCTCTGGATGGGCAGCCCGATGATGCCGATTAAGGAATATCTCCGGAGCGTGCTACATGTGCAACGACTTGATAAGCTCGCCAAACGGGTCAATCAGCTAGAGCAGAACGAAAAGCGTCATCATCCGGAGGCATAGGTTTCTGTTTTACCCGATCTGGTTAGCCTAGCTAACAGTCTAGTTTGCATCTCAGCGTCTGTTTTATGTTATAAGGGTAAGCTTTTTTAGCCTTAGCAAATCGTTAACCAATCGGCAAAAATGCCCTTCTAGACCTAGATAAGGCAATTATGGTCCTACTATCTGACAGACAGGTGTGATGTTGGCTTTTAGGTACGAAAAAAGGTCACTACTTTTGAGACTTATATGAATACCAAACAGCATACCATCAAGGCCCCTATCAGTATCGAAGGGGTCGGGTTGCATACAGGTGTTATCTGCACCCTTACGTTCCGGCCCGCTGCCATCAACCATGGCATCAAGTTCAAACGCATTGATCTACCTGGCGAGCCAGTAGTGGAAGCCGATGTGGACTACGTGGTGGACCTAAGCCGTGGCACAACACTTGAAAAAAATGGCGCACGCGTCAGCACCGTCGAGCATTGCCTTGCAGCCCTAGTTGGTATGCAAGTAGATAATGTCATGGTGGAGATGAACGCCATCGAGACCCCAATCCTGGACGGAAGCGCTGGCCCTTATGTCGAGATGCTAGAGGAAGTTGGTGTAGAAGAGCAAAACGCCTTTAGGCACTACTTTGAGGTCACCGAGCCTATCATCTATAAAGATGAAGCACGCGACGTTGAGATAGCCGCCTTACCCCTCAATGACTATAGGGTGACGGTCATGATCGACTACAACTCGCCCGTACTAGGAAGCCAACATGCTTCCTTGACTAATATCACAAGGTTTGCAAAGGAAATTGCTAGCTGTCGGACGTTTTGTTTCCTGCATGAGCTAGAGTTTCTCTACAAGCAGGATCTCATCAAGGGTGGGGACCTAAGCAACGCAATTGTGATCGTGGACCGTGTGGTAGACGACAACGACCTAGACTATTTGGCCAAGTTGTTCAACAAACCAAGGGTCGAAGTCCGGAGCGAAGGCTACCTCAACAACGTTGAGCTACACTACAAAAACGAACCTGCCAGACACAAACTGCTAGACGTCATGGGCGACTTGGCATTGGCAGGGAGGCCTATTAAAGCACAAATCTTGGCAGCGCGCCCAGGGCATGCGGCTAACTTTGAGTTCGCCAAAAAACTAAAAAGGAAGATGATGGAACAAATTAGTAAGGCCGTGCCCGTGTACGACCCTAAAACCCCACCAGTGGTTGATGTAAACAAGATTTACAAAATGTTGCCGCATGCCTACCCATTTAGGCTAATTGACAAGATCATCTACCTGGACAGCACTGTCGTAACCGGAGTAAAGAACGTCACGATTAACGAGCCATTTTTCCAAGGTCACTTCCCTGGCAACCCAGTAATGCCTGGCGTTCTGCTAATCGAGGCCATGGCCCAAACTGGTGGTATCCTTGCGCTTAACACCTACGAAGACCCAGAAAACTACTGGACCTACTTCCTCGGCATTGACGAGTGTCGGTTCAAGAAGATGGTCGTCCCGGGCGATACCGTTATCTTCAAATGCGAACTCATGGCACCTATTCGCCGTGGTATCGTCAAGATGCGTAGCCAAGCCTTTGTGTGCGACACCATCGTTTGTGAGGCAACTCTATCTGCCATTCTTGCCCCCAAAGCATCATGATACAACCACTTGCCTACATACATCCCGAGGCTAAAATTGGGGCGAACGTGGTCATTGATCCATTCGTGACCATAAACAAAAACGTTGAGATCGGTGACGGAACCTGGATTGGGTCACACGTGACGATCATGGAAGGTGCAAGGATCGGCAAAAACGTCAAAATATTTCCAGGTGCTTGCATTTCTGGTTTTCCACAGTCGCTCAAGTTTAACGATGTCGAGACCTTTGTTTACATCGGTGATAACACGGTAATCCGTGAGTGCGTCACCATCAGCCGTGGCACGACCGACAAGTACAAAACTGTCATCGGGGCCAACTGCATGCTGATGGCATACAGTCACTTGGGACATGACTGCACAGTCGGCGATAATGTTATCATCATCAACAACGTCCAGATTGCAGGGCATTGCACCGTTGACGATTGGGCTGTAATTGGGGGATCATCCGCTATCCACCAGTTCACCAAAATCGGCGCTCATACCATGGTAGCTGGTGGTTCGCTTATCCGGAAGGACATCCCTCCGTTTATTAAGGCTGGTCGGGAGCCGATGGTTTATGCTGGTATTAACAGCATTGGCCTCCGCCGTCGTGGTTATAGTAACCAGAAAATCAAAGAGATTCAGGACATCTACCGCATAATCTACCTAGGAGGCAATAACGTCTCCAAGGCCCTTGACCGCATCGAGATGGAATGCCCACCTAGTGACGAGCGCGACGAAATCACTAACTTTATCCGCAACTCAGAGCGGGGCATCATGAAGGGTTTCACCCGCGAGTAAGGGCACATCAGCTCTTGAGCTTTATACTTGTGCAGGTCGTGCTTTCACGGCCTGTTTTTTTTATGCACATATACCAACTCTAGCTGACAAACATACAGATCTATGGGAAGATGAGGTATTGTAAGCAAGGGAAGGGAATTAAATTAACTATTCAAATTTTTACACCTAAACAAATAAGTAAATTAAAATCAGGCAACTATCCGAAAACTAAATAAAAAAGCCATCATGAGGCTTCAGGAACCCAACACCTTATCTCATTTTGTTAACCTTGGCATAACATTGCCACCGCCTGCCTAGGGTATTTTTGCATCTATAGAGCTATGCCAAAATACTACCTCCATCTTCACCGATTAATAACCTCTTTGGCTGCCATTGGGTTCCTTAGTTGGTTGCTTTGTATTAAGGCCTACGCTCAGGATACCTTGACGGTGATGCAGTATAACCTCACCAACTATGGCAACCTCAACATCCCTGGCTGCACAGCTGCCATTAATGGCGTAGCTATCAAGGACCCCTACCTCACGACCATTTTGTCATACACACGCCCTGACATCTTTGGTGTGAACGAGATGGTACGTTTCGAAGCAACAGCTGACCGGCCCAAAAACATCCTGAATGGTTTGGGGTACGGTGTTTTCGGCCGTGACCGCTTGTTCAACAACACAGGTAGCGATTTGGTCAATACCTTGTACTACAATACCAACAAGGTCGTCCTCAAAAGCCACACCGCCATCAATGCTCCAGTCAGGACGATAGATCATTACAAGTTGTATTATAAAGCAGGTGACTTGGCCACCAACCCTGATACGGCCTTCATCAACATCCTGATATGCCACCTCAAGGCAGGTAACACCGCCTCTGACAGCTCCTCCCGACGTCTAATGGCTGATGCAGTCGTCAACTACCTCACGACCAACCGTGTAAGAGGCGCAGTTATTATGCAGGGTGACTTCAATTGCTACTCAGCGTCCGAACCAGCAATGACACGGCTTATGGCCCGCAACACCTGGGGCCCTGTTAGGTTATCAGACCCGCTCAATGCCCTTGGGTCCTGGACATCCAACCAGAACTTTGCACAATACCACACCCAAAGTTCTGTCGTGACTAGCAATGGTTGCCTTTCAGGCGGTGGGCTGGATGATCGGTTTGACATTTTCTTGGCTAACCAATACCTACTGCGTGACTCTAATGGCGTTTCCATTGTCCCAAATAGTTATAAAGCCATAGGCAATAATGGCCGTGTTTATAATAACACAGTTAACGTTTCCGGCAACAATTCGGCCCCAGCTAACGTGCTTTCGGCCATGGTCAACTTTAGCGATCACCTCCCAATTGTCCTTAAACTGAGGGTAAATCGACCTGTAATTACAAGTCTTGACTCAAAGTCAGTAGTCCTGACTCCTAGCTTAAGGTACAACGTAGCAACACAATTGATTAATGGCACCATACCTGCAGCTCTCGATCAGCAACTAACCATAACGCTCTGCAATAGTGCAGGACAAGTCCTACGGGTTGCCAAGTCAGAGGAAACTGCTGGCAATCAGGTGACTTTCCGTGTTGGGGACCTGCCAACTGGCGCCTATTGGGTCCAAATCAGTGGCTCCACAAATCTCATTAAACCTACCAAACTGTTTATATGGTAGTCGTTTCTGCCAAGTCTTTACACCGCTTCATGCTCAGGACCCTGACACATATCACCCGCTTGACCAAACCAGTTTTGATGCTGGTTGCCCTGCTACATGGCACAATCCTAGTGGCACAGCAGGTATCTTGTGGTGTAATAGAAAAACAGACCAAGGCTAGCGAAGTCTATGTAACAATAGATCGGAACGGGGTCTTAGGCAATGGCTTTAGCGGCACTTGGGTTCCAGGAGTTTGTAGCGACGGTCGGTATGCCTCGATGCAATTCCCACGCAGTAGCGGTGTCGAGCACATCCAGTATGGTGGTATCTGGATGGGTGGACGCAGCAAACAGCGTAATGCAATTGGTGTAAGTACAGGAGCCTATAACGTTAGCCGAGCTTACAGTGTAGGCTCGCGCGACTTTGAGTTCTTCGCCCCCATGGGCAAGACGATGACCGAAATCAGCAATGACAAAAGTGCAGGTAATCTCTTCAGGCCTCAAGCCCTTTCTACCCAAGACTTCTATACCAACTTTGCAGATACAGCTGCCGTTTTTGTACCTGGTACCCAGATCAGGATTGACAATACAGACCGCGCACCTCTGGGCCTAGCAGTAGATATGGCTTCCTATAACTGGAGCCTTTCTGCCACCCGGAATTTTGTGATCCTCGAGTATAAAGTGCGGAATGTTGGCCGTGACACCATTAGCAATTTTGCTGCTGGTTTCTGGTTCGAGGGTGTTGTCCGGAACATCAATGTTGTCCAACCTACAGCTGGAACCAACTTCTATAACAAGGGTGGCAATGGCTACATCGACTCCCTTGACATTGCATACGAGTTCGACGCCAACCCAGACCCACGCAACGAGGAACGAGCCAATAGCTATGTCGGTGTCAAGTATCTTGGCGGGTATTATAAAGACACCGTACGTGATGCCAACGGCTTTGTCCTACGTGATGGAAATGGCAACCTATTGCGGGATGCTCAAGGAAAAATCCTGCGTGAACAGGTCTATGGACATAAACGCAATCCCTACTTCATCAATAGTCAGAACCCAGTAATAAAAAGCAGATTCACTAACAATTGGTACACTTGGTTCTTCAGCAACCCGAACCGCCAGTGGTACACTCGTCCAGCCAACGATAACATCCGCTATCAGTTCATGACCCGAGGCTTTAACCGTTTCGGAGCTGGTTCTGCCACTGATAGTTTAACTCCTACCCAAGTCCAGAACGACACTCGAGGAGCTGGCAACCGCAGTTCACTTGTCTCTGCGGGTCCGTTTGGTACTGTTTTCCCAGGGGATACCGTTACTTTTTCATTTGCAGTGGTCTGTGCCAAAAAGCAAGAAGATGGTCAAGGCCTTTGGCTAGACACACCAGAACAGCGCAAGTTGCTCACGACGGCAGCAACACGGGTCCAGACCATTTTTCAGGGCAACGACCTCAACTATGATGGAAAACCAGATGCTGGTGCCGAGACAGGTGGCGGTCGCTTTTTGCTACCAAGTCCACCCGATGCCCCTAAGGATACCATTATCGCTCGTGATAACTCCATTGACATCTACTGGACAGCCAATGCCGAGCGCAGTCAAGACCGCCTAACCCGAGAGCGTGACTTTGAGGGATACCGTATTTATGGCTCTAAGTTTGCCTATGATGTTACCCCACAAAATACAGAGTCAGTGTTGGACACCATGGCTCAGTGGGACATCAAAGGCAATAACATCTTTGCCGACAATGGCTTTGCGAGCATCAAGATGCCACAGCCCTGGATTGTAGGTCAGGACACGTTTGTGTACAAGTATAGCATCCGTAACGTGCCCAATGGCTGGCAACAGCAGATCGGCATTACCGCCTTCGACCGTGGTGACCCTGCCTCAAGCCTAGAAAGCGAGGAGTCTAGCCTTCAGACCACCTTACGCTCGGTTTTTCCAGGGAAAGAAGCCAATGCCAATTTAGCTGACAACAAACCATTTGTATATCCTAACCCCTATTACCTGACTGCTAACTGGGAAGGACCTGCAACAACAGGTGCAAGTACCAACCGTAAACTCCTGTTTGCTAACCTCCCAGCCCGTGCCAAAATCAGGATTCTGAACGCTAGTGGCGACCTGATTGACGAGCTAGACCATGACCAGAGCTACAATGGGGCTGATATTAACTGGTTCAGGACCAAAACAGAAACCGACAAAACCACGATGTCTGGCGGCGAACATGCCTGGGACATCTTAAGTAAATACACCCAAATTGTTGCCGGAGGCCTTTATCTATTCACTGTCGAGGACAAGGATAGCGGCAAAACCTTCGCTGGCAAATTTGCGGTTGTCAAATAACGATCTTACCATTACCCCAAACTCACTTCATCATCACATGGTGATTTAGGTTCCGAATTAGTGCCCTATTACCCACAAGTATACTCTGATTAACTCCTACCAAACAGTAGAAACCAGTTTTCCCCTTTGAATATGAAAAGGATTTTACTCCTAGCGATTTGCGCCCTTGGCCACTGGGCAACCCAGGCCAATGCCCAGATCATCAATACCACCATCAGTGGTATCCAGACCGTTTCTCCACAGGACCTTGCTGCATGTATCGACACGCCTAGGTTTGTGACTAAAAAGGTCAAAGTACGTGGTGTGGTCATCAACCGTGGTGGTATAGCCCAAACACAGTCAGTCGGCAACCGTCAGGTCTGGATCCGTACTGCATCTGCTTATGGCGGTCCTTTCACAGCCATCGGTATGCGTGCTACTGCCAACCAACAAAATGTTGGCGTTGATATGCTGAACCTAGAAGAAGGTGATAGTATCACTGTCGTCGGTAATGTTGGCGAGTTCATGGGTTCGCAAGATGCAGAGACACAAATAAACGTCTCGCCTACCGATACTATCACGCTCGAAGGAAGCGTTGCCAAACCACAACCAGTCTTGGTTAACCTTGGTGACTTGCAAGGCACTACTCGTATCAATAACCTGCCAACTGGCGAGCAGTACGAAGGTGAGTTCATCTTGCTACGTAATGTAACCGTAACTGAGGTTGGTCCATTCACCTCTGGTGGCGAAAACCGCGTTAGCTTCTGGGTCCGCGACCAAGCAGGCAACCAAATGAACGTTACTGATCGTTTTGCTGCTCAGCGCCCGCGCCTTGGCTTCATTGCTCCATCAGTTGGTGATGTCTTTGATAGCCTAATGGGAATTGTAATCCATAGCCGCAATGGTTGCCCAGGCTCATTGCCAAATAACAGAGGATACCAGATCGCCCCTTTTGACAGCAGCCATTATGTCTTTGGCCCTTCTGCACCAGGCATTTTTGCCGTGACTCGTAATCCAGTTTGCCCTCGTGGTACAGATGCTGTTACTGTCTCGGCGACGATTACCAATGGCTACGGAGCCGGTGGTGTTCGCCCATCAGTATCTGCTGTTACTTTGCACTATGCAACAGGTACTGGTACAGGTGGCTATCAAACCCTAACCATGACAGTTGGCGCTGGCGGTGGAAACACCTACTCAGCTATAATCCCAGCACAAGCTAATGGTACCTTCGTCCGCTACTATATCACTGCTACTAACAGCATCAACCTGACAAACACATTGCCAAACGTAACAGGCACTGCCAATCCATACTTCTACTCAGTTAATGACAATGGTTGTACGATTCGTGACATCCAGTACACTCCTTTTGTCACAGGTGCTGGGTCAAATGCCAATGGCGAGTCTGGCTACAAGGGCCTGATCGTTGAAGTAGAAGGTGTAGTCGTATCTGATACCGCTGACAACCGTGCTTGGAACGCTGCAGCAGCTTCAAGCCCATCCAGCAGTATCACGATTCAAGAAGAAGGCGCTTTGGCTTGGGGCGGAATCAATGTTGCGAACTCGAACAACGTTGTGAGTACCCTCCGTCGTGGTACCAAAGTCCGCGTACGTGGCACCGTTGGTGAGTTCAACCAGATCACCCAGATTCAGGGCACCGTCACCGTCACCAACAACAACCTTGGCACTGGTACAATCACCCCATTAGTGGTTTCTCCATCGGCTCTGGCACGTTACAATGGCCTGACCAACGAGCAATATGAGAGTATGCTTGTCCGTGTCGAAAAACAAGGCACAACACAGATCGCCGTCATTGATACCAACTACCTGATCACCCCAGTAGCAGGCCGTAACTTTGGCGAGTGGCGTGTAGGTTATGACCAAACAAGCCCACAAGACGGAGCCATCATCCTGACTGGTACGGCAACCTCTACCAGCCGTAATGTTGGTTACATCAACAGCACACGTTTCGCTTCTAACTTGTTTGTTGCACCAATCATCATCAGCTACGACTCACGTTGGGATTATGCCCAAGGCATCGTATCACAAACCTTTGGTGACTTGAAACTTTTACCACGTGACAATGGTGACTTCGGCAACTACACAGTAGGCCTTGCCAGCAATGTTGCTAGTGCTACCTTCAGTGTTTATCCTAACCCAACCACAGGTACTGTCAACATCCTGAGCAGCACAGAGGTCAACGGTGGCACCGCCATCCTGACTGATCTTGCTGGTCGTGTCGTTGCCAACCAAACAGTCGCTGGCAATAGCCTGAGCCTTACTGGTATCAATGCTGGCCTTTACCTAGTCCGTATCACCGATGCCAATGGCCGCAACCTTGGCACACACAAACTTGCTGTTCGCTAAGCCTAGCAAACAGCTACTAGCCTAGCGCCTTTGCCACAGTTCGGGGCCTAAAACCGACTGTCGAGATCAAAGGACTAGCCAATATAGCTGGGTGGGTTTTGCCGCCTGCCCAGCTACCACACCTGACAACCAATTGTCGCCATGCCAAGATCCTTGGCGCGTGAGACGACAGGCTGATCAGCCAAACCACAACCCCAAAATGCCTGCACCCTACAGGAAAGTTATTGCTGCCCTCCTACCCTTTTTGTCAGCTCAGTGGCAGACTATTGGGCGATCAGTCCGTATGGGTACAATGGCGTTTGCAGCTCTGCTGACATTCACTTTTGCGCTCAACAGCTGCCGCAATGCTACCGATGATGTACTTGATGCTGGCACAGTACCAACCACAAGGTTGATTTTCGAATCAATCGACCGGACAGACAGCCTCAGTACCAAGGTCCGTCTCCAATGGTCAGGATCCGTAAAGGATGGCTATATCACTGGTTACAAAATATACTGGGCCTACAACGCTGCACCAGACCCCAATGCCGCCTTGGCCACAGTGTCACAAATAACCTCTGGTGTTGACAGTACATTTTTGTTTTCGCTTCGTGGTTCTGCTGGTGGCACAGTGCACTTTTATGTGCAAGCACTGGACAATAGGGGTCGGGCAGGCGTACCTGCTTATCTGCAGATTAAGGTCAAAAACTTCTCACCAAAGGCCCAGATACCATCCTCTAGTCTGCCTGTTGCCAACGATGTCTTCAGCGTCCTAACCTTTGCCGTCGCCACCAATGACCCAGACGGAGCTGAAACCATTGACAGCCTTTTTGTTAGGGTCAATAATGGGGGTTGGTTCCCGATCAATCCGAGAGCCTCATTAGTTAGCTTGGTTGCCAATGATCCCTCAACCACAAATTCAACCAACACAGCCGCTAAAGTCTACAGCACCGTCGAGACAACAAGCATTATTAGCCGGCTAGAGTCTGGTTTGGCTTCTGGCCTTAGGGTTGGTGATAGTAACAGGGTTTATGTGCGCTGCAAGGACATTGCAGGTGCATTCAGCAACATTGACTCCAGTAGTAGGCGCATCTTTGTCCGTCGCAAGACGAGCGATCTATTGGTAATCGACTCCTGGAACGGAGCTGCTCCTAATGCAGATGCCATCAATGCTGCCTTGTTAGGAGCGGTCTATCCTAATGGATATGACAGGATCGATCTATATCAAAACAACAATGCCTATCAACCCATCCAGCCTAGGCTCTGGAAGGTCAATTTTGGTCTGATTTTACAGCAGTATGCCAAAGTATTCTGGTACTCGGATGTGTCTAACCACATCATTAACAACGTGGCGGACCCCAATAGTGCCCTGATCCAGACAGCCGCCCCAGCCCTCAAAGACTATCTTGACAACAACGGCAGGCTATTGGTCAGCTGCCGTAACTACATCATCCCGGACGGCACGCCAAACACCAAGTCCTACCCTAACGGCTCCCAGATCACCCGCATCCTGTCCATCGACACGATCTTCAACAATGATCTCAATGTCCGGATGCAGTCAAACGTATCCTTGTCACCAGCTGCTGGCTCTGGCTACCCGACGCTCAAACTATATAATGGTTTGGTGACTGGCTTTATGCCCTTTGCCAACCTAAGCGATGCCTCTGTGCTTTATACCGGGCCAATGACCCGTAGTGGAAGCCCTTATGCCAATAACTTGGTAGCCATCAGGCGACAGAATGCCTTTACCGGCAAAACTAATTTGGTCTTCTTCGGTATTGATTTTCATCTCTTTTCGGGTGATGCTGCCGCACAACAAGCTGTGCTTGACCGTGTCCTCAATCAAGAATTTAACTGGTAACCCATGATGATAAAGTCCTACACCTATCGTTACCAGCTCCAGACCTTTATTCAGTTGCGGGCAATACGATTCCTTTTTATCGGGATGATGGCATTGCTTACTATGACCCTGCAACCAGTTTGGGCCCAGCAACCTCTCACTGCTGATGACGCCAACCTAGGTGTCCTCAAAGGCAAAGTGCAGGACAGCAAAACCAAAGAAGAGCTAGTCGGTGCCACAATCTTCATCGTCGGTACCTATAAGGGTACCTCTACCAACCTAGAGGGTGAGTATGCCCTTAAGAATATAAAGGCAGGAGACTATACCATCAAGTTTAGCATGGTCGGCTATGCCGAACGAGTCTATAATGGTATTCGGATTGGCAAGGGCGAAATCAAGGTCCTGAACGTGCAACTCACCGACGCTCTCCAGACCAGCACAACAATTGAGGTCATTGGCGAAAAAGCTGTGGTTGACCTTGAGAGTGGTAAATCTGAAGTGACTATTGGTGCCAAAGACATCAAAGAAATGAACGTCCGGAACGTACAGGACGTCGTAGCGTTACAAGCTGGCGTAAGCCAAAGCCCAGATGGATTACAGATCAGGGGAGGCCGTGTATACGAAACCCAATTTATGGTCGATGGTATTAACGCAACTGACCCTTTGGCGGGTACAGGCTTTGGTACCGAAGTTAGCTCTGGGTCCGTTCAGGACGTAACTGTCGTAACTGGTGGCAGTGATGCCGAGTTCAACGGCACAAGCGGTATCATCATGGCCAAAATCAAAGAAGGTGGTGACAAAACCCAATTCTACGGATCATGGCAGCGGGATAACTTCGGGGTCAACAAAATGTCTGGAACGTCATGGGATACCGATAATGCTGAGCTCGCGATCAGCGGTACCGTCCCCGGAACAGGTAAAAAGCTGCGCTATTTCGTAGGTGGCAGCATGAACCTGACCAATACCTACTTCCGGTACACAGCCAACAAACTGAACAGCAGCATTACCGATAATACCAACCTACCAGGAGGTGGTCAGCTTAACTGGGCCCCTCGGCAGGATAATAAATGGACCAATACAATCAAACTGAGCTATGACATCACAAGTAAACTCAAACTCAGTGTAACAAACCAACATAGCCTACTGATCAACCAAAACACCCGTTCGTTGCAGATCATTGGTTTCAACGAGATCATGGTACCAGGCCTTCAATGGGCATTTGCCAACCAGCTAGACAACGCAACGACTTATACTGCCCGGACCAACCTGACTGCACTTAACCTCAAGTACTTGATCAGCAAAAACTGGGTACTGGACCTAACGGCTGGTCGGTTCATGACCAATATGCGTGCAGATGCCAATGGGCGCCCATGGAGGGATCAAAGTGCTGATAGACTCTATAATGCATCTAGTATCGTAGGGGACCCTGTTGGTGGATATAATCCGACACCTAACAACCCTGACTCATTGGTTTTTGCTTTGCCAGCAGATGGCCTTAATAACAACAATGGTATCACCTCACTTTGGCATGACCATTACGTTGAGGAGCTTACTGCCAAATGGAAGTTTAGCTACTTCACTGATAACCGTCGGCACTACATCAGCTTTGGGCAAGAACATAAAGAGCAAGACATGCAATGGATTGACATCAGCCAGCCTTGGGTTGGAGCGCCTATCCGCTTGCCGAACGGAGTCTTCACTCAGTCCCAACGCATTGGATCTAGCAATGATATCTGGTCAGTCAAACCATCGACAGGTAGTTTCTTTTTCCAGGACGAAATTCGGTATAAAGGCATCATTGCAACACTTGGTGGTCGCCTTGAGTACTGGGCACCGGGTAAATTTGCCGACAATGCCGTAGAAGACCCAGCCGCCCCCGTAATCGATGCTATCCGGAGTGATTACAAAGCCCAAACGACACCTTTCCTAGATGGACGCCGCTACAAAGCCCGCTTGCTTCCTAAGCTCAGGGTCAGCTTCCCTGTCACCGAAAATAACGTATTGTACTTCAACTATGGCCATGCGATGCGTCTGCCGCACCCAAGGTTTGTATATGCAGGTCTAGATCCGAAATACCAAAATGCCTCTGATCTAGCCGATCTTGGCAACCCGAACCTCAACCCAGAGGTGGCCGTTAGTTATGAGTTCGGCATCAAGAGTCAAATTACCCGTGACCTTGGTGTGACCTTCACGGCCTTCTACAAAGACTACTTTGACTTCATCGTCAACCAAACGATTACGGTACGTGGGCCAGATGGCCGCTTTACGGAGAAACTATTCAGCATCAACCAAGACTATGCCCGTGTACGTGGTGCTGAGGTAATGGTGAACTACCGCTTCAGCAAATGGCTTCGGGCAATGGGCAATGCCTCCTTCCAGATGGCAACTGGCAAGTCTAACTCAGCTGCCGAAAGTCGCCTCCAGATCATCCGTCGTGGTGGTGCTGACCTAAGCCGTGAGCAATACCTAGCTTGGGACCGCCCGTTTGACCTCAAAGGTACCTTGATCTTCACCCCAGATAGTAGCTTTGGCAAATATCTGCAAGGCATCAGAGTCTTTGTCAGCACGACCGCCAAGTCTGGCTTGCGCTATACACCTGCCCAAGTCGTCGGATATGATACTCTGCTCAACAACCGGCCTTTATACGAGTCGGTCGAAAACAAACCGTTTGACAAAATCGGCAGCTGGTGGTTCTGGACCGATTTGCGTATCACACGTGATTTCCGTCTTGGTGCGGGCCGTATGATTAGCTTCAGCATCGAGTGTAGTAATGTGTTCAATACCCAGAACAGCCAAATCGTTAACCCTACCACAGGCACGGCCTACCAAACAGGTGACCCAGTGCTTCGGGATGTACGCGACCCTAACTACCCACGCCCTGACGATAGTGGCACACCGAATACCAATCCAGCAAGGTTCCTGCCTCCACGCCAGATCCTATATGGTGTTTCGTTTACGTTCTAAGGGGATGTATGTCCTACCGAGGGCACTTTAATCCATCAAACAACAGCCAATCACTAATAATGATTGGCTGTTTTGTTTTGCAGGAGCGCCTTGGCCCTACCGTATCATAAGTGCGGCACCTTAGTGCAAAAGTGCACTAGCTAGCCACCAACCATATCCAGTGGATCCAATACGGATAAGGACTAGTTCTGACTATTGGGGATCAGTCCTGACCTACAAAAGCAAAAAAACACCCCAGCCGAAGCCGAGGTGTTTCTCAATATATCTTTACTTGAAACAAGCCTAGGCCTTAGTCAATGATTAGCATCGCATCTCCGTAGGTGAAGAAACGGTACTCCTCTTTCATCGCCACTTGGTAGGTCTCCTTGATTAGCTCATGACCAGCAAAAGCGGATGCCATCATATAGAGGACACTCTCTGGCATGTGCAGGTTAGTGATCAGGGCATTGGCGATTTTGAACTCGTAGTTCGGGAAAATAAACTTATCAGTCCATCCCTCTACTGGTTTAAGGCGGCTATTGGCACTTACGCTGCTCTCCATAGCCCTCATAACGGTGCTACCAATTGCTGCGACACGTTTTTTCTCATCCAGAGCCTTGTTGACAATATCACATGTAGGCTGGGTGATCTTGAAGTTCTCGCTATCCGTTTTATGTTTGGTCAGGTCCTCGACATCAACAGACCTAAAGGTACCAAGACCAACATGGAGTGTCAGGGTCGGGATCTGAACACCTTTGAGGGCCAGACGTTTAACAAGTTGTTTCGTGAAGTGAAGGGCACTAGTTGGTGCGGCAACAGCGCCGATGTTCTTGGCAAATACCGTCTGATACCAATCACGATCTTCGGGCATTACCTCACGACCTAGGACATCCTTAGGAATAGGCGTTTCACCAAGGGTATCAATGGTTTTGTAGAAGTCCTCGCTGTTACCGTCGTACAAGAACCTGATTGTCCTGCCACGGCTTGTTGTGTTGTCGATGACCTCTGCCACTAGGCTACCATCCCCAAAATAGAGTTTGTTACCCACCCTGATTTTACGGGCAGGGTCCACCAAGACGTCCCAAAGGTGGTACTCTTTGTTTAGTTCGCGGAGCAAAAAGACCTCGATCTTGGCACCTGTTTTTTCCTTGTTGCCATAGAGGCGTGCAGGGAAAACCATGGTGTCGTTAGCAACCATCACATCACCTTCGTCAAAGTAGTCCAGTATGTCTTTGAAGATCCTATGCTCGATCTGCCCAGTCTTACGATGAAGCACTAACAAGCGCGACTCATCACGGTTGTCTTTGGGTACGGTGGCAATTAGTTCAGAAGGTAGGTCAAATTTGAACTCGGATAGTTTCACGCGTGCAGCTGAGGGTTGGTGGTCAATCGTTGGCTCTGGATTCAGAGACATAATATGTGCCATGCTACTGAACAATATTTGTCAGGGCGACATAAACACAAAAGCTTTTGGCAACATGTCCCAATAAACCCTATTGAACAGGATAGATTTTGGCCACAATACTAAAAGGGCTGCAAAGGTACAAATTCCTCAGGCTCAACGCAAAACATTTTTTTGATGTCGGCAAGGCCACCTAACAGGATTTAGGGGTGCAATTCGTCAGGCAAGATGGATGGCTGGGTCGATAGGCCTTTACCTAGAATTGGGACATGATTTTACAAACCAATTATCCACTATTATAGCCTCCCTAACATTATCAAATCTGTAAATTGTAGGTCAGAGGCTTTCGCATTCAATATTTGGTCTAACTTTGCCCCGCAAATAACGGCCCTGCCGACTAGGCAGTCACAACCACTACCCCGCCCTATTTGCTATGCTGGACGACGCGCAAAAATTCTTGGCCCAGGCCCTCACCTACGATGATGTGCTACTGGTGCCGGCCTACAGCCAGACCCTCCCGAAGGATACCAAAACCCAAACAATGCTGACCCGTACCATTGGGCTTAACATCCCCTTGGTTTCTGCTGCTATGGATACGGTTACGGAAAGTGATCTGGCGATTGCGATGGCCCAAGAGGGTGGCATCGGTATCATCCACAAAAACATGAGCATCACGGCTCAGGCCGAAGAGGTCAGGCGGGTCAAACGCTCTGAGTCCGGCATGATCACCGACCCAGTCACACTCCGTGCTGACGCCACCCTCGGCAAGGCCAATGAGCTGATGCGTAGCCACAAAATTGGTGGTATCCCTGTCGTGGACGAAAATGATGTCTTGGTAGGCATCATTACCAATCGGGATTTACGGTTCGAAAAAGATCCGCAGAAACCAGTCAGCATGGTCATGACTCGCGAGAACCTAATCAAGGCCCATGAGGGTCTAGGGCTGGACCAAGCGGAGGAAATTCTGCAAGAATACAAAATCGAAAAGCTACCGATCGTTAGCAAGGAGGGCAAATTGGTAGGCTTAATTACCTATAAGGACATCGAGAAACGTAAGTTCCGCCCATGGGCCTGCAAAGACCACCTCGGGCGTCTACGGGTCGGTGCTGCAGTCGGCGTTACCGCCGATACCATCGAACGGATAGAAGCCTTGGTTCGGGCAGGAGTGGATGTTATAAGCATCGATACCGCCCATGGGCACAGCAAAGGAGTGATTGATACGCTTAAAGCTGTCAAAGCCCACTTCCCTGACCTACAGGTGATCTGTGGTAACATTGCTACTGCTGCAGCTGCCGAAGCCCTGATCGAAGCCGGCGCTGATGGCATCAAAGTGGGTGTCGGGCCTGGCTCTATCTGTACCACGAGGATCATCGCTGGGGTTGGTGTGCCACAGCTGTATGCCGTATATGAGGCTGCTAAGGTTGGCCAAAAACATGGTGTGCCGGTGATTGCAGATGGTGGCATACGGTTTAGTGGAGATGTAGCCAAGGCAATTGCGGCTGGTGCTAGCACAGTTATGATCGGGTCGTTATTGGCGGGCACCGAAGAGGCCCCTGGCGAAATGATCATCAGCGAAGGTCGCAAGTTCAAGACCTATCGTGGTATGGGCTCCTTAGAAGCAATGGAGGATGGCAGCAAGGATCGCTACTTCCAGGACAGTACAACGGATGCCAACAAACTAGTACCTGAAGGAATCGTTGGCCGTGTCAACTTCAAAGGCAAAGTCAGCGAGGTGCTCTACCAACTCGTTGGTGGACTCAAAGCCGGTATGGGATATTGTGGCGCTGCTGATATCAATGCCCTGCAACAGGCACAGTTTGTCAAAATCACCTCAGCAGGCGTGCGCGAAAGCCATCCGCATGACGTCCAGATCGTCCGAGAGGCCCCTAACTATACCACCAAGTAACATTTTATCCGATCTGCTGCAGGAGGTCACCAGCCTTAACTAAAAAGGCATGGAGATATCCTGTACCTGATACAACCTATATTTGTGACCTTCGTCTAGGAATTGCACTACAACAACCAAAGACTAACTCTTAACTCCACCCTAACACCAACCTATTACCAACAAAAGATGATCCCTCAGATAGACCCTTTACTTAAAGTTGCCATTGCCAATGCCTTTGACGCCTGCTTCCAACATACTGTGGCAGCCTCAGACATCACTTTGGCAAGCACCCGTAAGGACTTTGAGGGACACCGAACCTTGGTAACCTTTGCCTACACCAAAGTATTGGGCAAGGGTCCTGAGCAAATTGGGCAGGCATTAGGCGCATACCTCTTGGCCAATGAGCCATTGGTATCAGGCTTTAATGTCGTCAAGGGATTCTTGAACTTGGTGGTTAGTGATACATTCTGGGCAACCGCCTTTGAGGCCGAGGTCAGCACCCCTACCCTGAGCCAACTAGAGCCTAAGACCGACAAGGTAATGGTTGAGTATAGCTCGCCCAATACCAATAAACCAATGCACTTGGGGCATCTCAGGACCAACTTCTTGGGTTATGCCGTCTCTAACATACTAAAGGCTGCAGGGCATGAAGTCGTTATGGCCAACTTGGTCAATGATCGAGGTATCCATATCTGCAAGTCCATGATTGCCTACCAAATGCTGGCAAATGGTGCCACCCCCGAAAGCACTGGCATCAAGGGGGATCATTTGGTTGGGGACTATTATGTGGCATTTAACAACCTCCTAAAGGCTGACATAAAAGCACTTGAGGACCAAGGTATGAGTGAGGATGAGGCCAAAAAACAAGCCCCCATCCAGCTCAAAGCACAAGAAATGCTTCAGGCTTGGGAGGCTGGTGACCGTGAAGTTATTGACCTCTGGACCAGGATGAACGGCTGGGTTTATACCGGCTTTGAGGCCACCTACAAGTCTATCGGTGTCAGCTTTGATAAGTATTACTACGAAAGCCAAACCTACCTTTTGGGCAAGGACATCGTCGAAGAGGGTTTGGCCAATGGCGTGTTTTACGCAAAAGAAGATGGATCCGTCTGGATTGACCTAACTGCCGAAGGGCTAGACCACAAACTTGTCCGCCGTAAGGATGGGACCTCGGTCTATATCACCCAAGACATGGGGACATCGGACCTTAAATATGCGGACTTTGGTGCTACCAGAAGTATTTATGTCGTAGGTAACGAACAGGACTACCACTTTGCCGTCTTGTTCCAGATCATGAAAAAGCTCGGTAGGCCCTACGCCAATGGACTATACCACCTCAGCTACGGTATGGTGGAGCTGCCCGCTGGCAAAATGAAAAGCCGTGAAGGTACGGTGGTCGATGCTGATGACTTGGTGGCCTTGATGATCGAGACAGCGCGCGAACGCACCATGGAACTAGGCAAGGTGCTAGACTTTGACACTGAAGAGGCAAATGCCCTGTTCGAAATGCTAGGGGTTGGTGCCATCAAATACTATTTGTTGAAGGTAGAGCCCCAGAAGACCATGATCTTCAACCCTGCCGAAAGCATTGATATGCAAGGCAACACTGCTACCTTTATCCAATACACCCATGCGAGGATCAGGAGCATTGTGCGCAAGGGGACCGAAATGGGCCTTCGGCTAGGTATTGAGGCCAATGTGCCAGTACCAACAGAGCTAAACAAAACAGAACGAGAACTCATCATTCTGCTTTCTGAATTGCCAATCAAAGTCCAAGAAGCAGCCGACAACTATAGCCCTGCTGTCATCGCCAACTATACATACGAGTTGGCACGGGCATACAACCAATTCTTTGCTGAGTCCCCCGTTTTCAAAGCCGAAACCCCAGAGCTGATCCAGTTCCGTGTGGCACTGAGCGAGATAACAGGCCGTGCAATTAAAGAGGCCTTTGGATTATTGGGCATCCAGGTGCCAGAGAGAATGTAATCGCATTTACCAGAGACAATCGAAAACAAAAAAGAAGGGCCATTGGTCCCTCTTCTGCATTTTAGATTATTGGTGGTTAGATTGGACCAATCGCTAGACGCGCATTAACGCACCACCAACCGCCCCTTCTGCCCCAGCACTTGGTATAGGTATGGGCCAGCAGATAGGTCAATCGGTAGGACCTCAGAATTGTTGACTTGTTTGGTGCTGACCACCCTGCCTAATACATCTGTAATGGTGAAGGTGTGAAGACCTTCTGGTAGGCCGTTCAGTACAATTTGGTTGGTGGCTGGGTTGGGATAGAGGTTGATGGTAGATTTAGGCAAACTCGATGGTGTCGATACCAAGACCAACGGGTTTTGCCAAACGTTGCCGAGGGTGTCGGTGGTGGAGAGAATTTAGGTAGTGTGGCTTGAAGGCACCGAACCAACCAATCCTAAACGAATGCTACCAAAACCTTCCTCTAGACCTCCTAGATAAATATCAGGCTGAATAAAAACAGAGGTATCAGCTGATCCAGTAGTTGCCCCATGGCTCCAATTGAAAAATCGAACTCCCCATTTACTATTTGGATGAGAAACACCTGCAAAACTAATCAGACTAACCATCCCAGTCAAAATCTATCTTTCATAACAAAAGCATTCAGCTACTAGACAAGAATTCCTACCCATAGGGTTGCCTAAGGTACAAAAAAACTCTAGCGGTGAGGCTAGAGTTCTCTTTAGGTCAATATGGAATACTGGACTACAAATCCGAAAAATCAAAGCTGGTCTCCAAGAACTTGGTCGTGAACTCCCCACTCTTGAAGTTGTCATTGTCCATGAGTTTGAGGTGGAAGGGTATCGTAGTTTTGACACCTTCGATCACGAACTCACTCAGGGCACGCTTCATCCTGACAATGGCCTCCTCACGGGACTGGGCGCTGACGATGAGCTTAGCGATCATGCTGTCATAGTTCGGCGGGATGGTATAGCCAGCATAGACGTGAGTATCAATGCGGACACCATGGCCACCAGGAGCATGGAAGTTGGTGATCTTGCCTGGGCTTGGCCTAAAGTTGTTGGCTGGGTCCTCGGCATTGATACGGCACTCGATCGCAAACATGCGTGGGGTATAGTTTTTGCCAGAGATCGGCACACCTGCCGCCACCTTTATCTGCTCTTTGATCAGGTCAAAATCCGTAACTTCTTCCGTGACCGGGTGCTCCACCTGGATACGGGTATTCATCTCCATGAAGTAGAAGTTGCGGTCTTTGTCCACCAAGAACTCGATGGTACCTGCACCTTCATAGTCGATGCTGCTAGCACCTTTGATGGCAGCTTCTCCCATTTTCTGACGCAGTTTGTCGGTCATGAAAGGAGATGGGCTTTCTTCGACCAACTTCTGGTGCCGGCGCTGGATGCTGCAGTCGCGCTCGGAAAGGTGGCAGACTTTACCATATTTATCTCCGACGATCTGGATCTCGATGTGGCGAGGCTCTTCGATGAATTTCTCTAGGTAGAGGCCATCATTACCGAAAGCGTTAGCAGCCTCCATTTTGGCATCGTTCCAAGCCTTCTCGAACTCCTCATCATTTTTGACGATACGCATACCCTTACCTCCACCTCCGGCAGTAGCCTTGAGGATGACAGGGTATTTAATTTTGTTGGCTAGGCGGATCCCCTCTTTTATGTCAGCTAGCAGGCCTTCAGAGCCTGGAATGGTAGGGACACCAGCTTTTTTCATCGTGGCCTTAGCGCTGGCCTTGTCACCCATCTGGGCGATCATGGATGGTGTTGGCCCGATGAACTTGATGTTATAGTCTTGACAAACCTTGCTAAATTCCTCATTTTCGGACAGAAAGCCGTACCCCGGGTGGATCGCATCTGCGTTGGTGATCTCGGCAGCAGCGATGATATTCGGAATATTGAGGTAGGACAACTTGCCGGGAGGGGGGCCAATACAGACCGCCTCGTCTGCAAACCGAACGTGGAGGGAGTCCTTGTCCGCAGTGGAATAGACAGCAACGGTCTGGATGCCCATCTCGCGACAGGTCCTGATCACACGGAGGGCAATCTCGCCACGGTTGGCAATAAGTACCTTCTTAAACATAAGCTAGAGGGTTTGGTGTATGTCAGTACGTACTCCGTAATCCGGATTGGTACTGACCATGCCTTGATGAATAGTGTAATAGCCTAGGCAAACAGCCGCAAATCCAATCAAGCGACGCCCCATGACAACTTAGTTACAGGTGCAAGTTGAAAATTGGCAGCTAACTACCTAATTGGCAAATAGATCAGCTGACTTAGGATACAGCGATCTTGAACAATGGCTGATCATACTCAACAGGATTGGCATTCTCGACCAAAACCTCCACTACCCGACCATTGTGTTCACACTCGATCTCATTAAAGAGCTTCATGGCCTCAATGATACAGATGGTCTGGCCTTTTTTGACCTCGTCACCAACACTAACCAAAGCTGGCTTGTCAGGTGACGGCGACCGATACAGTGTACCGATCATTGGTGACTTCTGGATAACAACATTGGCAGCATCGGCTACTGGGGCTGGAGCAGCAGGAGCAGCAGGAGCTGATACTGGTGCAGGGGCAGCAACTGGTGCAGCAGGGGCTACAGCAGCAGGGGCAGTAGGGGCAGGCTGAACTACAGTCTGGACAGTTGAGTGGCGCTTAACGCTGATGCGTAAACTGTTTTCGGCCTGGATATCAACTTCGTCTAGGCCTGAGGCGGCGATAAAGTTTAGGAGCTCTAGTATTTCGTTAGCTTTCATCTTGATGGTGTTTTTGGCGCACTAAACAAAGATAGTCACGCACGTTGGATGGATGCAGCAATAGGGAGGAAAAACGGGGCCTTATGGGCACTTAGCTGTTTTTGACGCGTTCGCCATAGGTGCCTGTGCGCGTATCAACCCGGATGAGTTCGTCTTGCTCGATAAACATGGGCACGTTGATCACAGCACCAGTTTCGAGCTCTGCCTTTTTCATGGCATTGGTTGCAGTGTTTCCTTTGACAGCAGGCTCTGAATAAGTGATGAGCAACTCCACAAACGGAGGTAGCTCAGCATAGAGGGCAAGCTCGTTTTCGGCATGGAAAAAGATGTCAACACCTTGGCCATCCTTAAGGAACTGAGGGGCATTGATCTTATGGGCCTCTAGGGTGAGCTGCTCAAAGGAGTTGTTGTCCATGAAGTTGTAGCCAACCTCGTCCTTGTAGAGGAACTGGTGAGGACGCTTTTCGATCCGGGCTGTCTCGACCTTGACACCAGCAGTGAACGTGTTCTCGATTACTTTGCCCGTGTTGAGCGACTTGAGCTTGGTGCGGACAAACGCACCACCCTTGCCGGGTTTAACGTGCTGAAACTCAACGATGGTGTAGAGGTCGTTGTTAAATTCGATACAGAGACCGGTCGAAAAATCGGCGGTAGTTGCCATAAATTGTGTTGTGAGACTGCTTAAATGGTGCTAAACCATAAAGACAGGTACTACCCTGCCTTTATGGTTGCGCTAATATAGTATAGTTGGTGGCATAGGTATGGCATGAAATTACTTTAATCTGTCACGCACACCAAAGGCCAAGGTTATATCAGACCAGGTGTTTCGGGACTATTGGGCATCATAAGCCCACTTGAGGTAGATGGCACCCCAAGTAAATCCGCCGCCAAAAGCAGTCAGGATCAGGTTGTCACCTTTCTTGAATTGTTTCTCAAACTCCCAGAGACAAAGCGGAATGGTGGCATTTGTCGTATTGCCATACTTCTGGATATTGACCGTCACCTTATCTAGCGAAATGCCGACCCTATTAGCGGTGGCCTCGATGATGCGGTTGTTAGCCTGGTGAGGTACCAACCAATTAAGATCTTCTTTGCGGAGATTGTTTTTGGCCATGATCTCGGCGGCGATTTCGCCCATGTTGGTGACAGCGTGTTTGAATACAACTGCACCCTCTTGATAGACAACATGGTGGCGGGCATCGACGGTTTCATGGCTAGGCGGACGACGACTACCGCCAGCTTTCATCTGGAGATATGGCAGGCCAATAGCATCTGTCCTGTGTTTGAAGTCGATGATACCTAGGTCAGCACTTGGCTCTAGCATAACGGCGGCAGCTGCATCACCAAAGATGATGCAAGTAGCACGATCGGTATAGTCGATAATGGACGACATTTTGTCGGCACCGACAACGATGACCTTTTTGTATCGACCAGACTCGATAAACTGCGACCCAGTCGTGAGGCCGAATAAAAAGCCTGAGCATGCAGCCTGAAGATCGTAGCTGAATGCATTAACAAGGCCAGTACCTGCTGAAATCAAGTTACCAGTTGCTGGGAACACGAAATCAGGGGTGGTTGTACAGCAGATTAGCAGATCAACATCTTCTGGTTTGGTATTGGTCTTGGCAAGCAAATCAAGGACGGCCGGGATAGCCATGTGGCTGGTGCCAGTACCTTCGCCTTTCAGGATACGGCGCTCTTTAATACCTGTCCGGGCGACAATCCAATCGTCGTTGGTCTCGACCATGGTCTCCAACTCTTTGTTTGTCAGGACATAGTCTGGTACAAAGCCTGCAACGCCAGTGATGGCTGCAAAGATTTTTTCCATGCTTAGGCTTCCGCCTCGCTGTATAGGCGAGTGATATGATGTTGAATGTCGGACTTGGCAACTGCGATGCCCTGCCTGACCATATTAACGACAGATAGCGGCCCAGAAACACCATGGCCAATGATCACGTTGCCATTGATGCCAATGATCGGGCTACCACCAAAACTTTCAAAATTGAGTTTGCTGATGAATTCGTCAGCATGGCCGTCTCTTTCTGAGTACATGTCGTAAAACGACTCGGCCATTTTGAGCACGACGTTGCCTACAAAACCATCAGTGACAAAAACATCGGCTCGGTCAAGGAAGATGTCTCTGCCTTCGACATTGCCGATAAAGTTAATGTGCGGACTAGCTTTGAGGAGCTGGTGTGCTTCTTTAAGCAATGTTGTTCCCTTACCTTCTTCCTCACCCATGTTGAGGAGGCCGACTTTGGGGTTTTCGATACCAATGACGTACTTGCTATACAGGTAACCTATCTCACCAAACTGGTTTAGGTGCTCGACTTTGCAATCAGCATTGGCCCCGACATCCACGATGATGCCCATACCACCTTTGAACTTTGGCGCAAAGCCAACAATGGCAGGACGCAATACACCAGGGATCACTTTGACGGAGAACATTGCCCCCACCATCATGGCACCTGTGTTACCTGCACTACAAAAGGCATCTATCTTACCAGCAGCCATAAGGCCATAACCGACAGCTATGCTGCTGTTGGGTTTACCCTGTAGGGCTTTGGTAGGATGCTCACCCATCTCGATAATATCGGGAGCATGGACAATCTTGAACCGATCATGGGCGACACCCTTGTCGGTCATATAGTCTTTGATGATCTTTTCGTCGCCTATCAAGGCCAACCCCACACCACTCGGTAGTGTGTCAAGCGTTTGTATAGCACCTTCTAGTATGGCATTGGGGGCGAAATCGCCACCCATTGCATCGACGGCAATAATCATGCAGGGGACTTTTAGATTAGGGTCTAGGACAAATGTAACAGCGACTGACCGAAACTAGGCGACAGGAGCGTAGTTTTCGATCACGACACTACCCTTGTACATCAGGTTGCCTTCAACTACGTAGGCTGTATGACGAACGTGCGCCTCGCCTGTGGTGCTGCAGAGGCTGAGGGTTTTTGTGCTAGCAGTGTAGTGGGTACGGCGTTTGTCACGACGGGTCTTGCTAATCTTTCTCTTAGGATGTGCCATTGTTCAACGGGATAAAAGCGGTTGGTGATTTTAGCACCGACGGCTGTCTTTTGTGGGGGTATTACTTAGTTAAGATTCTTGAGTTTTAGTAGCTGACTGAACGGATTAGTGTTCGGGTCGGCAGGCTCGTCATCATGGTCATTGGTTGCAGTTGTATAGATCAGGAGGTTGCCCTCACCATCTTGGTCATGATACTGGTGCCGAACATCAGGATGAAGTTTCTTCATCGGGATGGATGTAATGATCATGTTGTAAAACAACTCGGCCAAGGACAACTGTGCAATGCCAGAAGGGATCTCAAACAAATGCTCGGTATGCTCAACCTCTTGCGAGCCAAACTGGAACACCACCCTTTCGACGACCGTTATCGGCTCGTCAAAAAGTTGGTCAGTACGGTCGCAGGTCAGCTCTATCGTGCCAGATATCGCGGCCTTAACTACCAATAACGTTTCACTTTTCTCCAGTTGCACGTCCGCAACTAGAGCACCTTTGCTGATAGGGCTGTAAGGAAAACGACCAAATAAATCTGCGTGGATGCTGAATGTCTGCTGGGTTTTGCCAAGCGGCATTCGTTTTACATCTACTGCCCAATGGTCCTCTTGTCTCACAACGCTGTCATCAAAAAGTTGGCAAAGATAGCCATTTCATCCGGAGTTTCAAAACTAAACTGGTTTTTGACCCATCTGAGTCGATCAGCAGACCCGCCTAAGTAGCAGACCAACATAATCAGTACGCAATGGCAAATATTGTTTTAATGGGGCCCCGCAACCTACCAAACGCCCTTGTTTAGCTCTGGATGATGCCTGCTATCGTTGCCGACAAATAGCTTGCCAAAGTACCACAAACGAGGGCTCTGAAGCCTAATTTAGCAAGGTCATGCCGGCGACTAGGGGCGAGCTCGCCAATGCCACCAACCTGAATGGCGATGCTACTGAAGTTGGCAAAGCCGCAGAGGGCAAAGCTGACAATGATTAACGATTTAGGCGAAAGTGTCTCCTTGATCTTGACCAAGTCTAGGTAAGCAACAAACTCGTTGACCACCAATTTAGTACCCATTAAGGATCCTGCTGCCTGTATATCAACCTTTGGGACGCCCATGGCCCATGCAAAACCAGAGAAGAGCAGCCCCAAGATGTCCTTCATGCTAAGGGTTGCGAGGTTGATGCCAATCCCATCTAAGGACAATCCCAAACCAGCAAGCGAAGCACCACACCAGCCCAACAGGCCATCAAGCATTGCAATCAAGGCAATAAAGCCAATTAGCATTGCGATAACGTTCAGCGAAATTTTAAGACCATCGCCTGCACCGTGACTAATAGCATCGATTAGGTTGCTGCTTGTCTTCTTGACCTCGACCTTAACAACACCTTGGGTGTCACTCTTTTCGGTCTCGGGGTAGACAATTTTGGCGATAACCAAGGCACCAGGTGCAGCCATGATATTGGCGGCCAAAAGGTACTCAGCAGGCACACCCAACTTAATATAAATAGCCATTACGCCCCCCGCAATGCAGGCCATACTGCCGGCCATAGAGGCCATGAGCTCGCTATTGGTCATGCCGGCTAGGTAAGGCTTGATCATGATCTGGGCTTCGACCTGGCCTACAAAGCCGCTTGCTGCATTGCTAAGAGCTTCGCTTCCGCTGACCCCCATCAGTTTGTGCATAACCCTCGCAAAGACCGTCACCACCCGCTGCATAATCCCTATATGGTAGAGTAGGCTAACCAAGACAGCCACGAAAATGATGGTCGGGATGATCTTGAAGAAGAAGATAAAGCTATTCTCAACCCCAAAGGTGCTGTCCATAATCCCCTTGTTGACCAAGACGCCAAAGACAAACTCAGCCCCTTTGTCGCTATAATTCAGGATGTTGGTCACCAAGGCGCCTAGCTTAGCGAAAAGCCGCTGTCCGATCTCGACCTTAAGCACGAAAATCGCAAAGAATAATTGCAGACCTAGCCCCATGCCGACTAACTTGTAGTTAATCGCCTTACGGTTGTTGGACATAAAGTAGGCGATCGCCAAAATAAGGACGACGCCCAAAAGGCCAGAAAATCTTTCCACTACAGACAAATAAGATGTAAGGGGCTACCTAACCGGACAAACTACTCTATAAACACTATTTGTGTACGAAGGTCAGCCAAGGCGGAAACCAAAGGGTATGCCATGCGGCAAAGCAACAATAATAGGCAGGATATTGCAAATCCGATCCTTGGCTTGACAACATAGCTGTTTTTTCAGGCTTGTTGCGACCAGACATTGGCCATTCCAAAAGACCAATACCGTATTTATCATATGATTTTGGATGGCACCGGATCCGAATTTTGCCAACAATCGAACAAAATCAAGCAATTAACCTACCTTAGTCCTACCTCTGGGCCTACCTTTGGTGCTGGATCTTTAGCTTCGGATCTGAATACTTTACCTTGTAAAGGTATTAGAATAGCCCCAGACCCCACACGATAGATCCTACCACAACCACCAGGTTTTCTCATGCCTAACTGCAAATCAACAAAATATGTCCTCGGGCTCGCCGTTGCGCTACTTTTGGCCCTCAGTGGCTGCACAAAGCCTACCAAAATTGCGGGGTTGGATGCTGAGAAGTTTGGCAAGGACCCCAAAGGCTGCAATGGCTATCGCTCCTCTATCAAGCCCCTGCTAGAGGCCCATCTGCTTGACTTCAAGTCCTTGAGCGAACCTGAGATTATAGCCACACTAGGCCCCGCAGACCGAAAAGACCTAAGCAGCAGGAGCCAAAAATACTTCCTGTATTACCTCAGCGGTGCCCCAGATTGTCCAATTCAAGATAGCATGATAGGACGCCCTGTGGTTTTGCTTATCCGCTTCAACTCGCTAAATAGGGTGACAGAGTCCAGTATTGGGCTCGATTGATTTTTGAGGCCCTAATTCAGGTTCACCTATTTATGTTTAAGCGCACAAATAAGGGCTTTTCGTCCTTAAACGATAGACTCCTAGGTAAACCTGTATCTTAGACAACTAAAGATAAGGGACCAAGAAAATTGAGTTGCTGCGTTGGGCACCAGCTGCCAACAAGGTCCTATCTGAGTAAGCCTGCATATTTGATCTGATGTTTGGTAACATCCATCTGAACCAGGCACCTTGTCTTCTCAGCCATAGATGGACACCTGAAAAGCCAGTCAAAAAATAAGCTCTAGCGTTATACTAGAGCATAAAAAAAGCCTACTACGTGATTACGCAGCAGGCTTTGTTCCATTAAAACAGTCCGGATGTTAGTCCTTTTGCTTAGCGCCAAAACCCTTAAGCTTACGAGCGCCAAAAGAAGCACCAGCAGCTAAAAGCAAACTGACACCCCCATCGACAGGGATCGCAAGTGGGTTAAGCGGATCTGGTCCTCCCGGATCAGGGCCTGCAGGCGGTTCAGCAGGAGGCTGAGCAGTTGCTACAGCCACAGCCATGAAGAACATGGCTGATAGACTTAATAGTTTTTTCATGTCGAGAAGGTAAATTCTAGTTGAAAGGACTGAATAATGTGTCTAAACCCGTACTACAAAAGTAATGATTGTTTCAGAAATCGCAACTAAGCGACAAAAAAAATCGCAACTATTTTTTGTTTACCGAATATACCCCCCACAGAATTAGCGCTAGACCCAATATCTGGATCAACCCAAAGGGCTCGCCAGTTAATAAACCCAACAGTACGGCAACAAACGGAATGGCATAGGTCACTGAGCTCGTGAAAATGGCTGTTGTCATCTTGATAAGCCTGTTGAACAACAAGGTGCCAATAGCCGAGCCAACCACGCCTAGTGCAATGATTGCGAGTACCGATGGGTGGGTGATGCCCGCAGTGGTCAGCCGACCAATAAAATCTTGGTCGAAACAGAGCCAAAGCAAGGCCGGGAAACCTGCCAAGGTAAGTGCCATGATGGCATTCTGAATTGGCGGAAAAGCTACCAACTTGTACTTGATGTAGTTGACGTTGCTGGCATACAGAACGGTAGCCAACAAGACTAACCCTGCATACGGGTTGATACTATCAAGACTAATACTTCCCCTAGTGCTCGCGATCAGGATGGCCCCAGCAAAACCAAATGAAAGGCCTAAAAGCTGCCAGCGGCTTAGTGTCTGCTTATAGATGATGATGCCCATAACCATAGTAAAAATGGGTGTAAAGGCATTGAGGCATCCACTGATACTGGACGGCAGGTGCCCACCAGCGACCGAAAAGAGCAAACTTGGCAATAAATTACCCATCATCCCAGATAGGAAAAAGGGGAACAAAAGCGACCTTTTGGCCTTGGCAAGCACTGAGAGGCTAAAAGGCAAAACGGTCAGGAAGGCAACTGCAATGCGCATCGTACCTACCTGCATACTCGTAAAAACCTCGAGGCCCACCTTGATCAGCAGAAACGACGTACCCCAGATGAGCGCTAAAAAAATAAACAGCCCCCAAATCAAAATTTGGCTAGGCTTTTCTGTATCGGCCTTAGGGGCCAAATTAACTGACGCTAGGTCAGGGTCTGTCTTGATCATGCAGGCTGATGCTCATACGCATCTGCAAAAAGGTGAGCTACCTCCATCAGGGTATCCCGAATTTCGGTCGCATCTTCGCTCGTGACCAACTTCATCCGGAATGGTTTAAAGTCTGGGATGCCTTTGAAATAGTTGCTGTAATGGCGCCTCATCTCGACGATGCCAACATGTTGGCCCTTCCACTCTAGAGATTTCTCGAAATGTTGTAAGCAGACCGCCACTCGTTGTTCCATTGTTGGTGGGGCAAGTTTGAGACCTGTGGCCCGATAGTGTTTGATCTCTTCGAATATCCAGGGATAGCCAATAGAGGCACGGCCAACCATGACACCATCCACTCCATAGTCTTGCTGGTAGGCTACCGCCTTTTCTGGCGAGTCAATATCGCCATTACCAAAAAGTGGGATATGGAGCTTGCCGCTGTCCTTGATCTTGGCTAGCCAAGACCAGTCTGCTTCTCCTTTATACATCTGGACACGGGTACGGGCATGGATTGTGAGGGCCTGTATGCCAATATCCTGAAGCCGCAGGGCAACCTCGAGCACATTGATACTTTCGGTGTCCCAACCTAATCGCGTTTTGACGGTAACCGGTTTATTGACCCGCTTGACGATCTCTTCGGTCATCCGAACCATTTTAGGTATGTCCTTCAGGATGCCAGCGCCAGCACCTTTGCAGGTTACCTTGGTGACAGGGCAGCCATAGTTGATGTCAACCAACTCGGGGTTTGCAGCCTCGGCGATAGCAGCAGCCTCGCGCATGGAGTCAATCTCGCCCCCAAAAATCTGGATACCAATAGGCCGCTCTTCGTCATAGATATCAAGCTTATGTAAAGACTTTTCGGCATCGCGAATCAGACCCTCTGCCGAAATAAACTCCGTGTACATCAGGTCAGCACCATGTGCCTTGCATACAGCCCTGAATGGCGGATCGCTAACGTCCTCCATGGGGGCCAGCAACAACGGAAAGTCCGGGAGCTCTATCGTACCTATTTTTACCACAATGGTTATTTTAAGCTGCAAATTTAAGTAATTAGCCCTTTGGTGGCCCTACTATCTCCCAACTAGTTGAGCCCTACCCTCTAACTGATGCCCACCTTCAAGACCCAGCCTGCATTTTTTAGCCATATCAAGCCAGGCAACATGATGCTCACCCTCCTGGGATGTGTTTTACTGCTTTTTGTAGCAGCTCAGCTATTTTCACTGTTCCTGATCCAGCTTAGTGGTTTGCCGACAGCTGATATTTTTACACCTGACCTCAACAATCCCAAAGCTGGAGACATCAGGGTGTTGCTGTTGGTGATGCAGGGCCTGACCTCAACCTTAATGTTTGTGGGTAGCAGCTGGATAACCCTTGCCTGGACGGCCAATGCATATATTGCAGAGCTGAATACCCGCCCTACTTTCAAAATAAAAAATGCCGCATGGGTCACCTTACTCTGTATGATCAGCCTACCAGCGATAGGCTACCTATCCGAGCTCAATCGCCTTATCGATTTTGGCTGGCTCGGCACCGATATTAACAACTATATCACGGACAACGAGGCTAAACTAGGCACCTTAACCCACTTTTTGGTTTCGGTGACTGGCTTAGGCCAAGGACTGCTATTGGTCCTCGTGGTAGCTGTGATTGCGGCCATCAGTGAAGAACTTTTCTTCCGTGGCCTCATCCAGAACCTGTTATTAAGGAGCAGTAACAATCCGCACCTCGCAATCTGGGTAACGGCCTTCATCTTTGGATTTATCCACATGCAGTTTTTGTCGATGTTGCCTAGGGTGCTGCTAGGAGCCTTATTTGGTTATGTTTATTACTGGTCAGGCAATCTCTACCTTGCGATTGCAGGCCACTTTATCAACAATTTTGTGACCGCCATCGGCATGATTGCATTGGTAGAAGCCAAACTACCGGACACCACCCTAGACTCAGCACCTTGGTGGGCTAGTTTGCTTTCGGCTTTTGGGTTGTCCTTTGGCGCCTATTTGTTCCGCCGGCAGCTTTATGAGTCCTTCGCTGATGCGGATTAGCCATATTGTTGGGCTAGTTTTGCACCAGGTCCAGACCAAGCACCGGTCAAATATGGAACCCATAAACTCAAATTGCTGCTCCCCCAAACCATGACTTGGACCCGAGTTTACTCATCACCACAGCAACACCTCACAGCATTGATGGTTGATCTGTTGGTCAACAACGGGATAGAGGCCGTTATCGTCAGCAAACGAGAGTCAATGTACCCCATTGGGTTTTATGAGGCCCATGTCCCTGCCAGTAAACTCAAGGAGGCAATCGCAATCGTCGACGCCGCTATTAATGAAGCTATTCAGGACAAGAGCTAATTTAAGACCCTTTGGCTGCCATTTGTTGCATGACAACAATCACACTTATGGCAAAACAGGCCCCTACTTTACGGTATTGTTAAGAAACCTTGCCAACTTTGCCCATATAGTCTCGGTATTGAAGCCTAGACCCTAAAACCCAACTCCGACAACGACGTCAAACCCATCAGGATGGCAAACAGTAATCTTCAGCAACGGATCGTCAGCGGCATTATAGGTGCCGCAGTGATTATCTCTGGCATCTTGTTTTCGGACTGGAGCTATATGCTGATTAACATCGGGATTGCGCTCCTTGGCCTCAACGAATTTTACCAGTTGTGCCAAAAAGCAGGCCATAAAGTATCCTATTGGTTAGGGATGGGGCTAGCACTTGCGCTTAACCTTGCTACCTACTTTGTACTTAAGGAAGAGATTCATCCGTTGACATTCTCGGTAGGATTCCCGTTGGTGCTAGTAATTTTTGTCGTTACCCTATTCGACAAAACAGAAAAAAGCCCCATGATGACCATTGGGCTCACCTTCCTCGGGATTGTGTACGTAGTGCTGCCTTTTTGTTTGGCCCATGGGATTGTAATCCACGCCGCCCGATCGGTCCTGATGGGGATCATCCTATTAGTTTGGGGCAATGATATAGGCGCCTACTTTGCAGGTAAACACCTAGGTAAACACAAGTTATTTGAGCGGATATCACCAAAAAAAACCTGGGAGGGATTTATCGGTGGGGCCTTACTTGTGTTTGTTGCAACCTTTTTTATGCACTATTTCATCGGCATTCTGACATTGGCAGACTGGATCATCCTAGGCTTGATCATTTCGCCCGTTGCAACCTTTGGCGACTTGGTCGAGTCGATGATCAAACGCAGCCTCAACATCAAGGATAGTGGTGGCATTATGCCTGGCCATGGCGGAATGCTCGACCGCATTGATAGCCTACTGTTCGTTTTCCCTGTGGCGACAACATTTATCTTACTTTGGCTCAGCCTCCACTGGATATAAGTCCTTGGTCCTTAGGCCCTCCAATCCCAAACCACCATGTCCGGATCCGAAACTAGTGATAATCAAGTTTGCCCACCAATCTATCCAGGGCCTGACTGGTTTACGACTTGGTTTAACTCAGGATACTACCATCTGCTGTACCAGAACCATAACGAAGGAGAGGCTCAGACCTTTATCGACAATCTGGTACTGGCATTAAAGGTCAACAAGGACCTTCCGGTACTAGATCTAGCCTGTGGTAAGGGCAGACATTCGCGTAGCTTCAATCGCCTTGGTTTTACGGTTACTGGCCTGGATTTATCACCCGAAAGCATCCATGCGGCAACCGAAATGGCCTCGGAACAGGGTGCCACCAACCTTACATTTAGGGTCCATGATATGCGCAAACCCTTTGCCCATAACGCCTATGGCTTGGTCGTGAACCTATTCACCAGCTTTGGGTATTTTGGCCATCGGGACGAAAACATGGCAACCCTATCAGCCATCGCGGAGGCCTTAGTACCAGATGGTTTGGTGGTGATAGACTATCTAAACCCTGCCCCAATACTTGCAAATTTACCTATACGCCAAACGATCAGCCGAGAAGGTGTGGACTTTGACATCTGCAAATGGAAAGACCACGATTTCATTTACAAAAACATCAAATTCAGAGACAAGGGCCAAGACTTCAAGTTTGACGAGCAAGTACAGATCCTGACCGAGGACTGGTTTAGGTCAGCCTTACAACAGGTAGGCATCCGCCTTCTGCATCTTTGGGGCACTTACGAGCTGAATGAGCTCATGCCTGCTAGCAGCCCTAGGATGATTGTGGTTGGACAAAAGGTGGCCTAATCGGGAGGAAATCGTCTTTCGAAAGCCAAGGCCAGATCAAGCACCCACCCTTTTATCCTCCAAATTAATCTGGTGCAAAATACCTAGAGCCAGTTGGCACAGCGGCTGGTTTGTAATAAGTATGGGCGATATGCTTAATTTGCGGTCCCGATCGGGGCCCATTACAACCAAATGACCATATAAAAGGTCATGCGCAATAGCGCCACTGCACTTGTGCAGCCCATGATCGCCACTCAAGAATGGATCAACAGAAAAAAATCAAGTTTGCAATCGTAGGCAGCGGCCACATCGGCAAACGCCACGCCACGATGATCGCCCGGAATGACGAAAGCGAGCTAGTAGCAATGGTGGATAGCAACCCTACCTTAGAGGGTGACCTCGTGGCTACTTATGGCGTACCATTCTTTACGGACATCCAACAATTGCTGGATAGTGGCATCGAGACGGACGTTATCAACATCTGCACACCCAACAACCTACACGCCCCTTATGCGCTTAAAGCCCTAGATGCTGGCCATCATGTTGTGGTCGAGAAGCCGATGGCCATGAGCAAGGCAGAAGGTGAAGAGGTACTGTTTAAAGCACTACAGGCCCAAAAGCTAGTTTTCTGCGTGATGCAGAATCGCTACTCCCCACCTTCCGTTTGGCTCAAAGAGATTGTTAGCAGTGGCAAACTTGGCCAGATATATATGGTGCAGGTGAACTGCTATTGGAATCGGGATGACCGATATTACAAAGCAGGTGGCTGGAAGGGTGACTCAGTCACAGATGGTGGCACCTTGTTCACTCAGTTTAGCCACTTCGTGGACATTATGTTCTGGCTTTTTGGTGATGTGCGCAATGTCCAGGCACGTTTTTTTGACTTCAACCATAGCCACAATACCGACTTCGAGGACAGCGGATTCGTGACCTTCGACTTTGTAAAAGGCGGCAGTGGATGCCTCAACTTTAGCACTAGTGTCTATGACACCAACCTAGAGAGCAGCATCACGATCATTGCCGAGCATGGTAGTATTAAGGTCGGTGGCCAATACATGAACAACGTCGAGGTTTGCAACATCAAGGACTACACGATGCCCGACCTGCCTGAAAGCAACCCCGCCAATGACTACGGTCATTACAAGGGCAGTGCTGCCAACCACCATTATGTGATCGAGAATGTGGTTGATACGCTCAAGGGCCGTAACATCACGACAACCAATGCCCTCGAAGGCCTCAAGGTTGTAGAGATCATCGAGAAGATCTATGACCAGAAGAAAGGCCAGTTTGGCAAAACAGCCAAGCAGCCGAAACAATAGGTCTCTACACAACCCCAAATATCCAAATCCATTTGGCCTGAACATGGCTCCTGTTGCCTCGTGATGTCCAAACCATTGCCAGCCTTAGCAACACGATTGCCCAACCATTGACATGAAAGAATCTATACAGGCCCTGAGGCACGAAATAGAGGCTGCGATAATAACAGACCTTGCGTCTGTTGAGCAGTTCAGGCTAAGCTATGTGGCTAAACAAGGCAAAGTCAATGCCCTATTTGCAGACTTCAAACAGGTGCCTGCCGAAGATCGTAAGGCAATCGGAGCCCTACTGAACGAGCTAAAGGACCTGGCAACTGACCGTTGGAAGGCAGCACAGACAGCATTGGAGGACCAACTGCCAGCCGGAGATGTACCGCAAGACCTAAGCCTACCAGATATCATTGGCCGTGTCGGAAGTCAACATCCGCTGACCATCGTGCGTCAAGAGATCATCAGGATTTTTAGCAATATTGGGTTCAACCTGTCCGAAGGTCCTGAGATCGAGGACGATTGGCACAACTTTGGTGCCCTCAACTTTCCTGACAACCACCCAGCTCGGGAGATGCAGGACACCTTCTTCGTGGCTCGCAACCCCGACATGCTGCTCCGGACACACACCAGCTCGGTACAAGCTAGGGTGATGCAGAACCAAAAGCCGCCTATCCGGACACTATCCCCTGGTCGGGTTTATCGCAACGAAGCCATCTCGGCAAGGGCTCATTGCTTATTCCACCAAGTGGAGGGCCTTTACATCAACGAAGGTGTCAGCTTTGCCGACCTCAAGGATACCCTCTACTATTTCGTCCGCGAACTATTCACACCCGAAACTAAAATTAGGTTCCGTCCAAGCTTCTTCCCCTTTACAGAGCCAAGCGCTGAGATCGACATCAGCTGCCAAATCTGTCATGGCGAAGGTTGCAACATCTGCAAACATACTGGTTGGGTCGAGATTGGTGGCAGCGGTATGGTAGACCCCAATGTATTGTCTAGCGTTGGGATTGACCCGGAAGTCTATACTGGATATGCATTCGGCATGGGGATCGAACGGATGGCGATGCTTAAGTACGGGGTCAGGGATTTGCGCTTATTCACCGAGAACGACACACGGTTCTTGCGCCAATTTGCAGCTCTGGGCTAAGACTCACATTGGGTCTAACCCAAACATGCTTAGCCACCTTTTTTCCACCTTATTGCCTCACTAGTGCAAGCCAAACCAATCCTATGCGTTGATGCCCGTATGCTCGAGTCCTCCGGGATCGGCATGATCATCAAAAACGTCATACCCCACATCCTGGATCGGTATCAATGGCACCTGTTGGTCAATCAAGACTCGTTTGAGCCCAATCAGTGGGCGCATGACCTACCCCACACGGTCGTCAACACACCAATATATTCCGTCAAGGAGCAGCTACTGCTAGGGGCCAAAATCCCAAAGTCGGCCGTCCTGACTTGGTTTCCTCACTATAACGTTCCTATTGCTATTGATGCTCGCTGTCGGTATGTTGTCAATATCAATGACTGTTTCCACAGAGCTTTTTACGACACACTAACCTTGCCCCAAAAGCTCTATGCCCGTTGGGTGATGGCTGCTGCGGCCCACAAGGCACAACGCATCATTACGATATCGGACTTTAGTGAGCAACAGATTAGATCCTATACTGGCGTGCAGGCCTCCAAAATCGATACCATCCTCCTTGCTGCGGATACTGCTCATTTCAGCCAAAGCTACAGGCAAGACCAGTTGGTGCAGATCAGGGCCAAATACTGTCTGCCAGATCAATACATCTTATTCGTAGGCAACCTGAAGCCACACAAAAACTTGGCTCGGCTGCTTCAGGCATTTGCTAGCCTAAAAGCCAAGGGCCAAACCAGTCAAACCAAGTTAGTCCTCTGTGGCAACTTCAAGGGCTTTATTACAGGTATGGACAACCTTGACAGCCTGATCAGCAACCTTGGTTTGGAAGATGACGTCGTCCTACCAGGCTTTGTGGATAACCAAGATTTGCCAGCTATCTATCAGATGGCCTTAGGCTTTGCCTTCCCGAGCTATTACGAAGGTTTTGGCCTGCCATTACTGGAAGCCATGGCGGCCCATGTGCCCGTCATCAGCAGCCATGCAGCTAGTCTGCCAGAAGTGGGTGGTGATGCCGTTCGATATTTTGATCCCATGTCTTTACCTAGCATCGAGGAAGCGATTAAGACGTTGATTGCAGATGCTGAGCTCCGCAAATCATTAATGCAGAAGGGCTGGGAACGCCAAAACCAATTTAGTTGGCAAAAAGCAGCTGGGCAATTTGCCGCTGTTTTTGATCAAGTTATCCACCAGCATTAAGACCTGATCTGCTACCTTTAGGCCAGAATAGTGGCTTTGAAAGTCAGATCAAGACCTAACAGGACCTACCCTAGCGATAACCCAACACCTACCCCTATTCAGCCAGCAGCCCTCTATGCCAGCGCCTGACCCGGATCGCAACATGATGCCCCAGACACCTGACGTGGCCACTGCCATCGTCCATGAGTGGTTTGTAAACTATGCAGGGTCAGAGCGGGTGGTTGAGCACATGCTCAAGACCACACCCGAGGCACAGCTGTTCTCTTTAGTAGATCATCTAACGGATAAAGAGCGTTGGTATTTGGGTGGACGTAAAGCGATCACAAGTCTCATCCAGCGGCTCCCGTTTAGCAAGTCCAAGTTTAGAGCTTATTTGCCTTGGTTCCCGATGGCCATCGAGGGGCTTGACCTAAGACCCTACGACATAATCCTATCTAGCAGCCATGCAGTCGCTAAAGGTTTGCTTAAGGGTGCCCATCAGCTACATATTTGCTACTGCCACTCCCCCATGCGCTATGCTTGGGACCTATACCACCAATACTTAGAAGAGGCCAACCTCAGCCGGGGGATCAAGGGTTTCTTGGCTCAGCGGATGCTATCACAGCTCCGGATTTGGGACTATGCCAGTGCCCAGAGGGTCAATCATTTTGTTGCCAATTCCCACTACATAGCACGACGTATCAAGAATGTCTATGGCCGAGACGCTGACGTGATTTATCCACCTGTCGAGATTGACAAGTTTGCCTTTGTCGCCAACAAGGAGGACTATTATTTTGTTGCCGCTCGGTTTGTACCCTACAAGAAGGTGGACCTAGTGGTGGCTGCCTTTGCCCAAATGCCTGACAAGAAGCTAATTGTAGCTGGCAACGGATCGGAGGCCAAAAAGATCAAGGCACTAGCCACCTCCAACATCACAATCCTGGACCATGTCTCCGCCCCTGAGCTACAACGACTGATGGGTCATGCCAAAGCGTTTGTATTTGCCGCGGAAGAGGATTTTGGCATCACCTTGGCCGAAGCACAAGCTTGTGGCACCCCCGTGATTGCATTTGGCAAGGGAGGAGCAGCCGAAATTATTCTGGATCGTGAGACTGGCATCCTTTTTGGGCACCAATCCGTGGATAGCCTCATGGAAGCCGTCCGAACGTTTGAGTCTTTGGCTGAATCCATCCAGCCTAGTACTTGTGCAGCTAATGCCCAACGGTTTAGCACCTCGCGTTTCCGACAAGAGTGGGCGACATTTGTACAAGAAAAGTGGCAAGCATTTAGCATCTGAAAACCCATCCTTGCTAGTGGATCCGACCTAATAACCCTCAAACAACTGGGCAAGGGTTTTGGATTTTACCTCAACACTAAGTATAATTACCAACAGAATACACCTATCCGAACTAGCCTCAAGCGCCGTTATTAGCCTTGATGGGTCATATTGATAAACCGACTTATTCCCTCAACTGATGATTTTCCCCTCTGAGTCCAAACAGTATTACACACCCGCCCCTCAATACCAAACAAAAGCCGCCTACTTCAGTATGGAGTTTGCGATCGACCAATGCCTCAAGATCTACTCTGGTGGTCTAGGTTATTTGGCTGGATCCCATATGCGGAGTGCCTTCGACCTCAAACAAAACATGGTCGGAGTCGGCATCCTCTGGAAGTATGGCTATTATGACCAAGTCCGCAGTGCTGATAACAACATGGAGGTTCTGTATCAAGAAAAGAGCTATTCCTTTTTGGAGGATACTGGTCTACTGGTCCCGGTATATATCAACAAACACCAAGTCTATGTCAAGCCCTATATCCTGAAGCCTGACCAGTTTGGTACATGTCCGATGATCTTCTTGAGCACGGACATCCCCGAAAACGACTTCTTGGCCAGGACCATTACGCATAAGCTCTATGATGGCGACACTGCAGCACGCATCGCCCAGATGATTGTCCTCGGCATTGGTGGCGCAAAAGCCATCGAGGCCCTAGGTTCGGTGGCGGACATCTACCACATGAACGAAGCCCATGCCCTGCCGATGGCCTTCCACCTGCTAGGCAAGTACAAGGACAAAGAAGAGGTCAAGAAGCGTGTCGTGTTCACGACCCATACCCCTGAAAAGGCTGGCAACGAGGAGCACAACATCTACTTGCTGGACAAGATGGGCTACTTCGGCAACCTCACACTGGACGAGGTTAGGATGATGACCGAGATTACTGATGACAGCTTTTCGCTTAGCCTAGGTGCGCTACGGCTTGCCAAGGTTGCGAATGGTGTTAGCCAGCTACATGGTGTCGTTAGTCGCGAAATGTGGGGCGACTTTCCGAATATCTGTAACATCTATGCCATCACCAATGCCCAAAACCACAAATATTGGGCTGACCATGCTATGCAAGTGGCACTCTACACTGGTGAGGATGAGTCGCTTAAGTGGCGCAAGATGCACCTGCGTAAACGCTTGATCGACTTGGTAGCTGACCAAACTGGCAAGTATTTTGACAAAGATGCCATCATCATCGTTTGGGCACGCCGTTTTGCTGAGTACAAACGAGCCGACCTTATCAAGCGTGACATCGCCCGCTTCAATGCCTTGATCAGCCGCAGCAAACGCAAAGTCCAAATCATTTGGGCTGGCAAACCCTACCCTGGCGACCATAATGCCATCTCCGTGTTTAATCACCTCGTCCAGAGCAGCAAAGGCATCCCGAACCTAGCGGTGGTGACTGGCTATGAGCTCAACCTAAGCGCATTGCTCAAAAAAGGTAGCGATGTCTGGCTCAATACGCCACGTCGCCCACGTGAAGCTAGTGGCACCAGTGGCATGACCGCTGCCATGAACGGTAGCATCAACTTCAGCATCGACGATGGTTGGATCCCTGAGTATGCACAACATGGTGTCAACTCCTTCGTGATGCCTGCAGCTGATCCGTTAAGCCCGATTGATGAGCAGGACAACTTTGACTGCAATAACCTATTTAACATCCTCGAGAACGAAATCCTACCGCTTTATTATGACCATCCCGAAAAATGGTTCAAGATGATGAAGCGCAACATGATCGATGTTGTCAAGGGGTTTGAGTCTGGCCGCATGGCGCATGAGTACTACGAGCTTTATGCTTACGGCAACGGCACCAACAAGTTCGAAAAACCAGAGGCCTACTACCCCTACGAAGGTAAACCATATATCTCTGACGGCATCGGCTCCCTCCGAATGCACGGGCAAGCACCAACCCCACCGGCGAGCAAAACTGGCGGAAAGAACACCACTGGCAAAGTAACAAAGAAGGAAAGCACCGGTACACCACGTTCCCAAGCCACACCTTCTGAGCGTTTGTTGCAAGCAGCTGGTGTACCGACTGCCGATGTGCCTGAAGGCTTTATTATCGCCCCTGCTAAGCGCCGGGAGGACTAGGTTATAGTCTTGTATTTAGAAGAATATACCAAGCAAGGGCCAACTCTGGCCCTTGCTTTTTTTGGGGGCGCTTATCCCAACACAATCGCTTCCGCACAAATAGTTGTATTAGTCCACCTAAACCGCATTCGTAGCCAAATGCAACATTCTGTTACTTGGGTTACTAAACTAGAGCGCCTAGACTAAGACAAAGTTTGCCTTCCGACCCCCAACAAAAAACCTAGGCCACAAAAGCTGCAACCTAGGTTTTGCAATGAAATCATGTAAGCGATCTAGAACTCTAAACCTGCAACACTCCCATGTTAAAGGGGCGCTCGATAGGGGCATTATTGGCCGCCTCGATGCCAGTCGAGATCACCTTGCGTGTCTCTAGCGGATCAATGATGGAATCCACCCAAAGCCGACTTGCGGCATAATAAGGGCTGAGTTGCTCGTTATAGCTATTGGTGATCCTTGTCAGTAGTTCGTGCTCCACCTCTGGGCTGACCTCTTTGCCTTTAGCTTGCATGGTCGCAACCTGGATCTGCAACAAAGTTTTGGCTGCTGCAGCGCCAGACATCACGGCCATTTGGGCAGTCGGCCAAGCGACGATTAGCCGAGGGTCGTATGCCTTGCCACACATCGCATAGTTGCCAGCCCCATAGCTATTGCCGATTACGACTGTGAACTTAGGTACAACCGAGTTAGCCACAGCATTAACCATCTTAGCCCCGTCCTTGATGATACCACCATGTTCGCTGCGGCTGCCAACCATGAAGCCGGTGACATCTTGCAGGAACACTAACGGGATCTTCTTCTGGTTGCAGTTCATGATAAAGCGCGCGGCCTTATCAGCAGAGTCACTATAGATGACACCCCCCATTTGCATTTCGCCTTTTTTGCTTTTGACCATCTTGCGTTGGTTGGCCACAATGCCGACAGCCCAGCCGTCAATACGGGCATAGCCTGTGATTAGGCTCTTCCCATAGAGGGCCTTGTATTCGTCAAATGCTCCATCATCGACTAGGCGACTGATGATGTCATACATATCATACGGTTTGGTGCGGTCTACTGGTAAGATATCATAGATATCTTGTGGGTCCAGTTTAGGGGCCAAAGGTTCGATTCGGTTATAGCCAGCAAGTGTATTGCTACCCATCTTACCAAATATGCTCCTGATAGTATCAAGGCAGGTTTGGTCATCTGGACATTTGTAGTCCGTGACTCCAGAGATTTCGGAGTGGGTCGTGGCACCACCCAAGGTTTCGTTATCCACATCCTCGCCGATTGCGGACTTGACCAGATAGCTACCAGCCAAAAACACTGAGCCTGTCCCTTCAACAATCAGGGCTTCATCGCTCATGATCGGAAGGTAGGCCCCACCCGCCACGCAGCTGCCCATAATGGCTGCCACCTGGACAATACCCATACTGCTCATGACCGCATTATTGCGGAACAGTCGGCCAAAATGTTCTTTGTCTGGGAAAACCTCAGCCTGCATCGGTAAGAAAACCCCAGCGCTATCAACCAGATAGACCACTGGTAGGCGGTTTTCAATCGCGATCTCCTGAGCACGCAAATTTTTCTTGGCTGTGATCGGGAACCATGCCCCCGCCTTGACAGTCGCATCATTGGCCACAATCATCACCAACCTTCCTTCTACACGTCCAATACCGCAGACAACGCCACCACTTGGACAGCCGCCTTCCTCGGCATACATACCATCGCCTACAAATGCGCCGATCTCCACAAAGTCAGATCCTTTGTCGATCAAGTAATCAACTCGCTCACGAGCAGTGAGTTTGCCTTTTTTGTGGTGGGCATCAATACGCTTTTGGCCACCACCGAGTTTGACCTCGGCAAGGCGTTTGTTTAGGTCTTCGACGAGGGCAGTCATGCCCAATTTTTCGGTTGTCATCACGTTTTTCGGAGCGGATGTAGGGTTTTGGTGTATAGTCAGGATTTCGATCGCTAGCGGTAGCAAATGACTACTTGATAGCTAATCCTGATCGATGGCCAAATATAGTGGATATTGCGGCTGACTTTAGCCATAATTCGCTGCCTGTAAGCCCTCAAAATGGCTTTACTTTGTCTCTCTAATCCAGATCCAGTTGTCCTGACCATTGATCCTTACATCTGGAGGCCTCACAATCCTAAGTCTGCAGCGGTTCATTGGCCTTGATCAAGTTTCCTTTGGTCTGGTTGACACCCCAACGACGTAGACTGACCCTAGAAACAAGCCAATCCTACACCAAAATAAAACTCAAATACACCCACCAACCATGAGCACAAAACAGGTTTACGTCATCGATGTTGTCCGGACCCCAGTGGGGCGTTATGGCGGGGCTTTGGCCACCGTCCGCCCTGATGACCTTGCAGCGGTTGTAATCAAGGCCATCCTAGAGCGCAACCCAACTATTGATCCTGCCTTGATCGGAGATGTAATCCTTGGGGCTGCCAACCAAGCAGGCGAGGACAACCGCAATGTGGGGCGTATGGCTGCTTTGCTAGCAGGTTTGCCTCAGTCGGTCCCCGGCATAACTGTTAACCGACTCTGTGGCAGTGGCCTCCAGGCCATTATTGATGGTAGCCGTGCTATTGGAAGTGGCGATTATGACTTTTGCCTTGCGGGCGGAACTGAAAGTATGACCCGTGCCCCATTCGTGATGGGCAAAGCTGAGTCTGCCTTTTCCCGCAACAACGAGGTTTATGACACAACGATGGGATGGCGGTTCACCAATCCCGCCCTATCGAAGCTTTACCACCCTTACACAATGGGCGAAACGGCCGAAAACGTTGCTACTCACTTCAACATTAGCCGCCTGATGCAGGATGAGTTTGCTGTGCGCAGCCAAGTCCGGTATGCTACCGCTTATGAAAAACACCATTTCGGTAACGAGGTGGTACCAGTCACCGTTCGCCATGGCAAAGGTACCACAACCCTATTCGACAAGGACGAACACCCAAGAGCCTCAAGCCTGGAGGCGCTCGAAAAACTCAAACCTGCCTTCAAATCCGACGGCTCGGTAACGGCAGGCAACTCCTCAGGCATTAATGATGGGGCTGCGGTGGCCCTACTTGCTAGCGAAGAGATGGTCATCAAACATGGCCTGAAACCAATGGCAAGGGTCGTCAGCACGGGCATAGCAGGTGTCCACCCAGAAATCATGGGCATCGGCCCTGTGCCTGCAACCGACATCGCCCTCAAAAAGGCAGGCCTCAGCGTCAAAGACCTAGACCTTGTTGAGCTCAACGAAGCCTTTGCAAGCCAAGCCCTAGCATGTATGCAACAACTGGCCCTCAACCCAGACATCGTTAACGTCAACGGAGGCTCCATTGCCATCGGTCATCCGCTAGGGGCTTCGGGTTGCCGCATTACAGCCACCTTGCTCCACCAAATGGCTCGCAACAATCATGGCCGATATGGCCTAGCCGCTATGTGTATAGGAGTCGGTCAAGGCATAGCTGTGGTGTACGAACGTGTTTAGGCCTCAGTTGGCAGATATTTCGACAATGCAAAACCCAATATTGGCTATCTTGGCCACTCTAATTATTGCACGCTAAAAACGCTTTCAATCACCTTGGCACAGTTCACACGCATTCAAGTCGCCCTGACGATGCACGAGACGGGCATGGTCCCGGTATTCTATCATCCTGACCTAGATGTCTGTAAGGACATCCTAAAAGCCTGCTATGATGGCGGGGTGCGTGTCTTTGAGTTTACAAACCGTGGAGACTTCGCACACGAATTGTTCGGAGCCCTTGTCAAGTACGCAAACAAAGAGCTCCCAGGGATGATCCTCGGGGCAGGTACAGTCTATGACGCAGGCACCGCTTCGCTTTTTATCCAGCTGGGTGCCAATTTTATCGTCAGCCCTGTAGTCAAAGAGGACATGGCGGTAACCTGTAACCGCCGTAAAATCCTTTGGGCACCTGGTTGTGGCTCTTTGACAGAAATGAGCCGGGCCGAAGAGCTCGGCGCCGAAATCGTCAAGATGTTCCCAGGATTTGTACTTGGGCCAGCCTTTGTGGCTGCGGCCAAAGGCCCTTGCCCTTGGACTAGCATCATGCCGACTGGTGGTGTAGAGCCTACTCGTGCTAGCCTTACCGAGTGGTTTAAGGCTGGGGTTGCTTGTGTTGGCATCGGTAGCCAGTTGTTCCCGAAAGCAGTAATTGCTGCTAAAGACTACGCCAAGGTTACTGCTGTTTGTGCCGAGGCCCTAAGTATCATCAGAGAAGTAAGGGCGCAGGCCTAGACGCTATTTGCCTGCCTCAGCTCTAACAAACCAAATACAAACAAACGCTTTAGACCCTATTACCTTCGCCCAAGGTAGCCCTCGACCAATATGACCTCAGTTAATCAGCTTAACCTAACAACCCTCGGTCGGTACCGTTGGCGGATGGTGGCTCTGTTGTTCTTTGCGACCACGATCAACTATGTGGACCGCAACGTCATTAGCTTTATTGCCACCAAGCCTGACTTCATCTGTGATATGCTTGGCATCCCGCATTTGGCGGCTGGGCAAGTGATCAGTCCTGAGCAAGAGGCGCAGTTTAAAGTCCTGTATGGCGAAGTTCAGGCAGGTTTCAAGCTAGCTTATGGTCTTGGTTTCCTGATCATGGGTTGGTTTATTGACCGAGTTGGGGTCCGTTTGGGCTATTCAGTCGCGATTGGCCTTTGGGGATTTTCGGCCATGTTCCACTCCTTGGCAAGCAGCATTGGTTTACTCAAGCTGTTCCGCTTCACACTTGGCATTGGCGAGGCAGGTAACTTCCCATCCGCACTCAAAACCGTGAGCGAATGGTTCCCGAAAAAGGAGCGCTCAACAGCGACAGGGATATTTAATGCTGGCGCCAATGTCGGCATCATGTTCACGGCTATGGTTGTGCCTATCTTGATGACGATGCTGCCTTGGCAACAGGTGTTTTTGTGCACTAGTAGCCTTGCCCTGATCCTGTTAGTGCTCTGGAGATTATTCTACAAACAACCAGAGACCGCTCTGGCTGCCGGAGACTTAACACAAGACGAATATGCCTACATCCGTCAAGATGCCGAAAGCAACAGCACCGAGCGGGTCTCTTGGGCCAAGTTGTTCCCCTTCCGCCAGACTTGGGCCTTTGCGGCTGCCAAATTCATGACCGATATGATCTGGTGGTTTTATATGACTTGGTTGCCTAAGTTCTTTGTTGAGAATGGCCGTTTCAAGCTCGAGATGAACCTTGCCAAAATCGACCTGATCAATGGCCTGAAATTGGCCCTGCCATTTGTTTTTATCTATCTGGTAAGCGACTTGGGCTCGGTTTTCTTCGGTTGGCTTTCTAGTAGTTTCATAAAGCGTGGCTGGTCAGCTAATGCAGCTCGCAAAACCACGATGCTTATCTGCGCCCTATGTGTTGTCCCTGTTTTCTACACCGCATTGACCTATAATGTCTATGTAGCTGTCTGCCTTATTGCCTTAGCTGCTGCGGCCCACCAAGGTTGGTCTGCTAATTTGTTCACGACCGTGACCGATATGTTCCCACGCAAAGCAGTCAGCTCTGTGGCCGGGATTGGTGGGATGTTTGGCGCCCTTGGTGGATTTTTGCTGGACTTTAATAGCGGACCGATCATCAATAAGTTTGGCTACCTAGGTATGTTCATCATAGCTAGCTCAGCCTATCTGATCGCCTTGGGTATTATGCACGCTTTGGTCCCGAGCCTCAAGAAGGCCAATCTTGACGGTGAAGTCCTAGCCTCCTAGTACACGATGTTGACGGGTAATATCAGTCTACCATTTTCAGCAGCCAGGGACAACATATTTATGGTGTTGTGCTTGATCCTGCTAGGGCCAACTGCGGCTAGTGCTCAGTCAAGTCAGTCGACAAAAGGACTATTGCCACTATTTATTAGCACCAACTATGATAGCCTAACTCATCAACCAAAGGGTCGGTTTCCTGACTTTAGCCTTTCTGGGGTTGACAATAGCACTAGTACGCCTACCTACCCTGATGTAGCCCATCGTGTTTTCAAGGTACAGGATTATGGCGCAAAAGCCAATGACGGCATAGACGATGTAGAGGCTATCCAAAAAGCAGTAGATGCGGCTGGAGCGGCTGGCGGGGGGGTGGTATTGTTTGGCCCTGGCAAGTTTGATTTTGATGTTAAAACCACACTCCAGCATATCCACATCAAGCAAAGCAATATCATCTTGCGTGGATATGGGCCTGGGCCAGACGGCACCACCCTCTATGACCACCATGCTAGCGACTGGCCTAACAAAGCCGAAAAATGGCTGGCAGGGACTAACCCGAGCTTTTTCAGGGTAGGAGTAATGCCAAACAAAGAGCTCAACAAACCAACCGCAACAATCACAGCACCTGCAGTACAACACAGCTCAGCTGTGACAGTAGATGACATCTCAAATCTCAAAGCGGGTCAAGTTGTGTTGCTCGCAATCAAGGCCAAGCGTAATGGAGATAGCAGCGTCCTGCACTATGCTACCTACCCCAGTAAAACCATTGGTAAAAATATCGCCAACCTGAGCGGCGACAATGCCTTCAAAATCAAACAACTCTACCGCATCAAGTCACTAGTAGGTAAGCAAGTGACTTTTACGGCACCCTTGTTGGTCCCGATTCAGGATGATTGGCAAGCTAATTTGATCGTCCAAGATCAAATGATAGAACGGGTAGTTATCGAAGGTTTTAGGCTAGAAACCAATTGGGCAGAAGAGTTTGACCACCACCGAAACCCAGTACATGACAATGGATATGATGCTATCAAGATCGTGAATGCGGCCAATTGCATTGTCAATAAAGTCCTGATGCGTAACGTATCGACCGGTATTTCAGTATCTTCCTCACTCAACTGCACCATAACGCATTGCAAAATCGATGGTAACCGTGGGCATAACGGGTTTCAGATCAACGGTACCTCGACGCGTTGTTATTTCGAACGACTTCAGGGGGGTGATCAGCTCCATACATTTTGTTTTTCCAACTCAGCCTCAGGAAATGTCATCTTCCAATGCTTGATGAACGAACCTGGAGGCCTAGACTGCCATGGAGGCCTTGGTGTTTATAACCTAGTCGATAATATGCACGGCGGTGTTTATGCCTCCGGCGGAGCAAAAGGCAATACACCTCCTGGCATAGGCACAGGGCTGGTACTCTATAACTGGCAGATGGGCTCTGTCCATCCTTATAGCTACTCCATCTCAGATCAGACTCTCAGCACCACCAGCACCCCTGGTTTGGTAGCCATTGGCTTGACCAACCTGAACAATTGGCCAACAGGAATCACCGTGGGCCAAACCCCAAATGGCAATCCCCCGACCATCCTCTCGCAAGACACGATGACCGATGCACTTTGGCAAGAAAGCAAGGACCAGTTGATAAAACCTTGGTCTTTGCTACAGTGGCTTAAACAACCCTAATTTATGTTCCGACAATCTTGGGCATGATATCCTAAAGTGTCCGACGGGATCCAAAATCTTCAACAATCCGATTAGTACGCATTAGATATGGCATTATTACAAAGTTGGCGCTGGTTTGGCCCCAATGACCCAGTTAGCCTCGCTGATATCAGGCAGGCAGGCGCAAAAGGCATCGTTACTGCACTGCACCACATCCCGAACGGGCAAGTCTGGACGATTGAGGAAATCCTGAAACGGAAAACCGAGATCGAAACAGCTGGCCTGATTTGGTCAGTGGTCGAGTCTGTTCCGGTGCATGAGCAGATCAAGACCCAAACGGGTGACTACAAACGCTGGATCGAGAACTACAAAACCTCATTGCAGAATTTGGCCCAGTGTGGCATTACCCTCGTAACTTATAACTTCATGCCAGTGCTAGACTGGACAAGGACCGATCTCGCATACGAGGTAGAGGATGGTTCAAAGGCCCTCCGGTTTGAGCGTGCTGCCTTCATGGCTTTTGACCTATTTATCCTCAAACGCAAAGGCGCAGAGGCGGAATATTCAGCCGAGGATTATGCCAAAGCTGAGGCCAAGTTTGCTAGCATGACAGATGAGGAGAGGACATTGCTGCAACGAAACATCATCGCTGGCCTACCGGGTAGTGAAGAGAGTTTCACGATTGCCCAGTTCCAGCAAGCGCTTGACACTTATGAGGGTATTGATGCGAACAAACTGCGTCAACACCTGATCGATTTCCTGAAAGAGGTGGTGCCAGTGGCCGAAGAATCTGGGGTCTATCTTGTTATCCATCCAGACGATCCACCTTATGGCATCCTTGGTTTACCGCGTGTGGTCAGCACGGGAGAGGACATACAGGCTCTTGTCGATGCTGTGCCCTCTGCCCATAACGGTTTGTGTTTCTGCACCGGCTCCTTTGGGGTCCGTGCCGACAATGACCTACCAGCCATTGTGGCTCAGTTCCAGGACCGGATCAACTTTGTTCACCTCCGTGCCACCCAACGAGACGAGGAAGGCAACTTTTATGAAGCCAATCACCTCGAAGGCGATGTAGATATGTATGCCGTTATGGTCGAATTGGTCAAGTTAATGGAACGGCGTGGTGTAGCCCTTGCGATGCGGCCAGACCATGGCCACCAGATGTTGGACGATCTGCGCAAAAAAACCAACCCGGGCTACTCTGCCATTGGCAGGCTCCGTGGATTGGCCGAGTTACGTGGTCTAGAGATGGGAATCTCCCGCAATAGGGCCAAGTAATCTTGATAGAGATTGTTGCTGGGTATCAACACCTCCGCAACCTAGACAAGTAGATAATAGCAAACCTATGGGGGCCTAGAAACGACGTTTTGAGGCCCCTTTTGGTACAAATGCTTCGCTACTGGCTCCTTCTGTGACCCAGATTATGATCATCACCAAAAAGTTGAGAAACGCAATCAGGAACATCGTCAGGGTCAGGCTACCAAAGTCAAAACCCTCTTCGGCAAGCGTGACTTGGGTATTACAAATATAATCCTCGACGTTCCATGTACCCTCCTGATACTTCAGGTCTGGCCTAGGTGGTGTGGTATCCGGTGCAAGCAAAGCTCGGTTACATAAATCAGCATAGGGTTTCCTAATCCGGCTATACCCTGCCGCTAGGTTGATACCCACTAGCCGGGTGCTGCCTTCTGGACGGATCCAGACATGATGCAACTCGTTAAACCGAGTGCCGTTATCATCATGTCGATTAAGGGCATAGGTCAGGACTGGGCTTTCAAACTTTGCTGTATCTGCTCCTTGGTATTTCCAGGCCGGAGGGATCAGCCAACTATCTGTAATGTAGGAGGAGTGGCCCGAGCGTTTCATACCTTTATTGCTTTTGTTTTCGACCCGCTTTAGCGACTTAAAGATCAATTGATTCTGAAATCCAGGCTCGGTGATCTGCTTGATCGGCTGCCCCTCAGTACTGTTGCTGATGATAAAATACCATGAGGTGTCGTTGAGCTGGGGTTCGTCCTGATGCGGGATAATGACGGCATCGATTGTGGGGTCGATAGGCTGCTCGATGATAAAAGCCTGGAAAGCCCTTGCATCACTATCGAGCAAAATATCATATCCCTTGACCATATACATGGGCTGAAAGCCAGGTAATTTGGTATTGCTTCCTGATGGAATCGGCGACAAAGATTTCCAGAGCTTGACGTACTTACTTTCATTCTCAGCGCCTTCAGCAATCTGATTGTATGGCTCACCAGCCGAATCCCCAATCTGAATGCTGTCAACCGCATCAATTCTGCCACCAGTTTTGTTCTCGGCAACAGGAGGCGCCTGCTCCTCAGGCGCATTAGCTACATAATTGAGATCTCCATATTGAGGACCAACCGAGAGTTCGTATTCACCAAATTGGCCCAGCAAAAGTCCGCATCCAGCCCCAAGCATAACGATGAACGAGGCAAAAAACGCCAACCTTACTCCAATCATTCGTCCCATCCACCAAGATCTAAATTGGCCGAGCGGATGTCGATTATGTGGCGAGAAAGGCTGCGAGAATGACATTATACGATGGCTGGCTGGATAAAGACTATTCAAACTATGCCTACTAGAAGGCCAATTGTTTTTGCAGGATCGAGAGCCAATTCTGATAAGCCTCTTTAGCTTGATCCACTTGAAAACTAGGTAAGATGGTCGCCTTGAGTGTCAGGCCCTTGGCGACATCCACAAGCGGATAAAGGCCAGCTCCAACACCTGCAGCACGGGCAGCACCTTGCGCACCATCGGCCTCATATAGCTCGACAACGGCACCAGTCACATCAGCAAAGGTCTGGGCAAACACAGGGCTCAGAAACATATTTGCTGCCCCTGCTCGCACAGTGTTGATCTCCATACCCATATCTCGCATGATGTCTAGGCCATAATTGAGCGCAAACACGATGCCTTCTTGTGCTGCCCGTGCAACATGCCCAGCCCCATGGTTGTTGAAGTCAAGCCCCTGAATGCTAGCGCCCAAATTGCGATTACCTAGCGTGCGCTCGGCACCATTGCCAAAAGGCAACATTGTCAGGCCATGACTACCGACAGGCACATTGGTGGCTAGGTCATTAAGGGTCTGATAGTCCAGCAAGGTATCGCTGCCAGTACTTAGTGTTCGGCGCACCCAGCTGTTTAGAATTCCAGTTCCGTTAATGCAGGCCAAAACGCCATAACGTGGCCTTGAGGCTGTATGGTTAACATGGACAAAGGTATTGACCCTACTTTCAGGATCGTACAATGGCTGATCGGCCACCCCATAGATAACACCGCTAGTACCAGCGTTGGCAGCCACCTCGCCAGGATTCAGGACATTAAGAGCCAAGGCATTGTTGGGTTGGTCGCCCGCCCGATAGCTGATAATGGCACCAACTGGGATACCAAGCTCAGCCGCTGCTGCCGCAGATACCACCCCATGATGACCAAAGCTATCGGTAAATGGAGGCAGCAAGTTGGTATCAATACCATAATGACTAAGCAGATCTGTAGCTATTCCTTGTTGTTTATAGTCCCAAAAGATCCCTTCGGACAGGCCACTGATGGTACTCTGAAGGTTGCCCCCAAGTCGATAGCCGATGTAGTCACCAGGCAACATAGCCTTATAGATTTTGGCAAATAGCTCAGGTTCGTTGTCGCGCACCCATTTCAGCTTGCTGGCCGTGAAGTTGCCCGGGAGGTTCAGATAATGCGACAAAGTAAAGTCAGATCCTAGTGCCTCATTAGCAGCACTGCCGATGCCCACAGCACGGCTATCACACCAAATAATTGCTGGACGTAACGCCTTACCTACCTCGTCAATACATACTAGGCCATGCATCTGGTAGCTGATTCCGATTGCCTTGATGGCATCCACGGCAGCGGGAGCCTTCGACTTTAACTTCTGGATACAGATTCGGATATGCTCCCACCAAGTGTCCGGATGTTGTTCGGCCCAGCCAGTTTGGTGGCTGATCATCGGTAGCTCAGTATCTGGAGAGGTGGCCGAAGCGATACAAATACCGGTATTTGCATCTACCAGTGCAGCCTTGATGCTTGAGCTGCCGATGTCTAGTCCTAATAGGGTCATGTTAATTCTGTGTAGGAAAGCGCTTTTGAAAGTTTGTTGATGTAGTAACAACTAGGTCAGTTGGCTACAAAAGTGAACGTGTTGAATTTGGGCTTTAGTTGCCCCAACAGTACAGAGGCAAATAGGCCAAACAGTAGCGCAAAACCAAATCAGGATTGGCGATGATCCTATATTTTTCTACCTTTCAGTCAGCTGCTGTTTAGATTGTTTTGACCATGTAAATGGTGAAGATCTTTATAGCTGTTATTTTTGCCTATCCACACTTGATTCGGCCTGCCGAAACACGATTCATCAGTACGACCAAAGAAACGCTCCCGAATGACACGATCTATCTTATGCCTGCTAGCCTTCGTGCTCACTAGCTTTTGCAGTTTTGCGCAGCCGACAGACAACCCGTACCGTACAATGTACCCGGGTGCCCCAGCTGACCACTGGACCGAAAACCTGCGGTGGTCTCAAGTGCTTGATATTACCACGGTCCCTGGGCCGAATTGGCTTGCAAAACTCATCACCGCCCAAGACCAACTAGTAGCCCAAGGTGGTGGGGTGATCTACTTCCCGGCTGGAGATTATTACATCCAGAACAACTTCAACCTGAAGCCCAACATCATCCTGCGTGGGGTACCATCGGTTGATAATGTGGCCAAAAGCCGTGGTTTTAGCCCGCAGTCTCGCCTCAGCTTCCCAGAATATGTACCGACTTTTTCAGGCACTGGCACACCTGATACCACGGCGTTTAAGGTCATCACGGCAAGCAACTCGTTCAACAATGCCTTGGTGGATTTTGACGTCAACCGAGGTCGCATTTCGTTGTCTCAAGGCACCAACACAAATACCATCAACGGAATGGTCCTGAGTGTCCGGAGCAACAATGTGGCAGTACCTTCACCAGACGTACCGACTGCAACACAAAACGCTTGGCAACGTTTCAGCTATCGCTTTGGTTACAATATCGTGGTCCGGAACTACGCTAATGCGATCATAGCCAACTGCCGTGTCAATGATTTTACCGACAACACTACCAACCCAGTCACCAACGATAGTTTCGAACAACCAGGCTACCTTGCCGACAGCCTTGGTACACCTATCGTGATCCCTAACCGTTATACCACCTTTAGTTATACCGACCATTATGGCATTGGGCTCAACCGTGGGAGTGGCGCATTTTATGGCACACCACAAACGGCACCTGAGCTGTTCAGGACGGGTGGCGAAATCCTTGACAACTGGGTCCTGAAGACAATGCGGGTCGGCATCATGACTGCAGGCCTTGGCCTCAAGGTCAAACGCAACACCATCGCTGATCTCGACGGCAAAGAGGTTTATCTCAACCCCCAAGGCACAGCAAAACAACGTAATCTTAGCGCCACTTACGAAAATCGAGGCATTGACTTCAGTGGCTGGTCCGTCCAGGTGGACAGCAACGACATAGAAGTATATCGGCACCGATTCTACCGCAGCAACTACTTGTCTGTCGATGGCGAGGGCATCTTGGTGCAGGAGTGTTGTGGCGGGTCAATGGTCAATGACTACCACATCGGCGGGAATAGCCTCCATGGCGATGGTCCTTACATCGGGATCTACAAGATGCGGGACATCCAGAACCTAGTCATCGAGGACAACAACCTCAATAACGTCACCAACATCTATGTCGAGTCCAACGTCAATGGATGTACTGCTACCAATACAGGTTCCTGTTATGCGATGCGAAACGTTGTAGTACGGAACAACTATAATATCTTTGCCGGCTGTGGGACTAACCCAGGGACAGGCATCCTCCTTCAAGCAGGGGTCGGCAGCTCAGATATCTTTTGCTACGGCAACGTAGCTGAGCCAACACCGAATGCCATCTGTAGCCGGACTCGTGACTCCATCCTGATCACTGGGCCTTGTAGTATTAGCCTCAACCCAGATCCCAACCAGGCCACAGTCAACACCAATACTAGGCTATACATGGCAAACTGCAGCACCCCATTTGTTCCTGGGCCAGCTGTTTTCCCGTCAGTTTCGGTCCAGACCCCAACAGATACCACCATCATCAATGCCAGTGCCGGGTCCGTAGCTTATACCATCCAGACCTTGCTCAATTATGATGTTAACCACAACGTAGAGGTCGAGTACTGGAAGGATGCACAACTGCTGGGAGCGCTCAGTAGTACCAGCTCTCCTTCGCTAGACAACTTCCTCTGGAACGTATCACCAACAGAACAAGGGACAAGGATTATCTCTGCCAAGATCACCGACCTAAGCGCCACACCTCGCCCAGTGTACTCATGGTCGCAGCCCATTAAGGTCAAAGTGTTGGCACCGCTGAGTCTTTCAGCTTCATCTTGGTCTAGCTTGGTGCGTCTCTACCCCAACCCAGTTATGCAGGGCCAAGCCGTAATGCTGACGGTGCCGTTGGGTCAAAATAAACCTACGATTCAGGTCTTCAACCTCCGTGGCCAGCTTCTACCAGCCGACTACGACGTCCAGAATGATAAGGTCACAGTCCAGACCAACCACTTAGCACCAGGTGTCTATACCATCCGGGTTAGTGCTGGGGCCAACTCTGTCCACAAAAAGCTCGTGGTGCAATAACCCATCAGTAAGCAGACTGATTAGCTTCAGATTAGGCTAGGTACTACTTTTGCCAAACTGCCATGGCAGCTACTTTGCGCCCTGGCACTGCCTTAGCCCCTACCTACATGGCTCAACTACACGTCATTTTCGACAAAGACGGCGTCATCACTGACAATAATAGCTATCATTTTGATGCCTGGCAGGTCTTCTTTCAGAAATATAATGTCAGCGTCCCTGCTGAGGATTTCCATGCTAGAGTCTTTGGCAAAACCAATCAAGAGATCTTGGTTGAGCTTTTTGAAGGCCCCCTCACCGACCAACAGCTTGAAGACTGGGCAGAAGAAAAAGAAGCCATGTTTAGGGAGATCTACAAGGAGCATTTTGTATTGACCCCTGGCCTGCCTGAATTCCTTGGTGAGCTATATGCTGCCAAAATCCCCGCAGCAGTTGCAACCAACGCACCGCAAAGCAACCTAGACTTCACGCTTGACAATGGCAATATCCGCCATGTGTTCCAGGTCACGATCACACCCAAGGCTGTGGCACTGCCTAAGCCTGCGCCTGATATCTATATCAAAGCCGCTGAGCTGCTGGGCGCCACCACAAACCAATGTGTGGTGTTTGAGGACTCTTTTACTGGTATCGAGGCTGCTTTAGGCGCCGGATGTTACGTCATTGGCATCGCCAGCACCTACCCATCCGAAGACCTAGCCAAAGTAGTTCACCATGTGATCACGGATTTCCGGGAGATCAACTTAGCATGGCTGCAAACTTGGTTTGATGCCCGTGTAGACCAATAGCTAACCAAAACCATTATTCGGTCATTTCTTTGGTAAAAAATGGGGTATCATCGATCCCCCCTTAACCCTAGACCCATGATGGCCAGAATATGTGTTTGGGTGCTGCTTGCCTATTTGTTAGATATCACCTCATGTAATACTTTTATACCAACAGGGATCTAGATTCTACTAAATGCCTAAGGTCATGATTCTGAGATTAATGATCCCCTTCAAAAAGGGTTTGATCTCTGAAATAGGTGAGTTGAATAGCTAGTAATAGAAGACTATACCCCTTGCATTTAGAGTGCCAACAGTAACAGGCTTCTAGATGTGGTATCCCCTTCTGGCAAACTGCTGACGATGGACTGAACAGGAGCATCTTCTGCCTCCGATGTGTGCCAAGAAAGCCTTATGGGTGTGGGTATTGGTTCAACCCGAGCCAAGTGCGGGTCCCAATTCAATATGTACCGCCCTCGAAAATTGACCGATAAAGTCGGCCTTACCTTGGTTGTATCTAGCTCCAGCCACAAAGCATCCGGCCCGAATCGATCAGCCCACATCCAGGCATACCCAGTCTTGTTCTTGATAGGTCGCTCAGATAACATATAGTAAGGGCGCTGCAACGAAAGTTGAATGTACCCATAAGTCTTTGTCTCGGTGCTGATTGATAGATCACGTTGCCGAAGAGGACCCCAGCCTGATTCCGTCTGGACCTTAAGCTCCAATATCTTTCCTGATCTGGTTTGTGTTGTAAAGACCTCAGCCTGTTCGCAGCCAGACAAGGCCAACCACAATAGCCCCAACATTAAGCGGACTGACCAGCGCAAATAAAATTGTATGGGGGCGAACGTCGTCAAGATCACGGGCGAAGGAAATAGCGACAAAAGCCTATGCTTAAGCGAACACGAAGTTAAGGACCGAATTTTGGTTTGGTTTTGCAAATGACAACAGCAAACACTAAACTGCTACCACATTCACAAAACGCTTTTTCATGCCCCTAGAATAGGGTGAACCAAATATGTCAACCTTGCCTTCAGCCCCTTGCCGACATTTATCTTTGACCCTAATGGGTTGCCTATTGTCATTGGCTGTCTTCGCCCAACCTGCCCCCTACAAGGAACCAGAACCCCTTAGATTTGAGGGATCTAAAGCCACTTTAGTTATGGATACCTGGGGATGCGCCTTCAGTTCATGGCAAACTAAGGATACCAAAGTCAATGTCTATGATTGGGCCCTCAAACCTGGTGATATGCCCAAAAATAACCAAGTTGGCCCGCCCTTTCGTGGGCACTTTTTGTGTGTTGGCCGCTGGGGCTCACCGTCCAAGGGCGAAATTGAAAAAGGAATCCCTCATAACAGCGAGGCCAATACACTCAGATGGCAAGTCCTGAAAGGGCCCGGCAAAACTAGTTTGCAATCACAGACCCAGCTTGTCTTGCCCAAAGACCAGTTTTTCGTTGAACGAGAAGTTGAGGCCCACCCTACTGGCACCAGCTACAAAGTCGAAGAGAAATTCACTAATCTACTCAACACTGGCCGCATCCATAATATAGTCCAGCATGCAACCATTGGGGGAGCCTTTCTCAACCCCAAAACGTTAATCGATTGCAACGCTGGTGATGGGTTTGACCAAGCAGCAAACCCCGAAAAGCTAGACTCATTGGCCTTCCGTTGGGACAAAGCAACGCTTATTAATGGCGGCCCTGCTGATCTGCGTACCGTAAATGACGACCGCGGATATGTTACGACTCACATTTTCAATCCTGGCGTCAATATAGGCTGGATCACCGCAACTGACCCAGAACACGGCCTCCTGATGGGCTATGCCTTTAGAACAGAAGAATACCCCTGGCTTAACGTCTGGCATTGGAAAAAGGATGGTAAACCACATGCCCATGGCCTAGAGTTTGGCACTTGTGGCCTTGGTCAGCCCTACAAACTCTTGCTAGAAAAACGCGTGAGTTTCCGTGGCAAAAATATGTTTGACTATATCGATGCTGGCGAAACCCAGACCAAACACTATATGGCCTTCTTGATCAAAGTGCCTACTGACTTTGCTGGCGTGGCAGACCTAAATATTACAGGCAATACCCTTACCGTTAAGGAGCGTGGTGGCAAGCTCCGCACAATAACTGAGGTGGTTGTCGGGCTATAGGTCTGAAAATACTTAACTCATTAAATCCGGAACAAGCCATCCATCTTTTCCTAATACTCAAATGGCAGTCCCTAAAACACTGGAAGAGTTTTTTGAGTGGAAAGATGGGCGGTACAGCACGCTCCTCCGGCTGGCCCACCAGCTACTACTGCAGATCATACCTGAGTTTGACGTAAAGTTCCAATGGGCCGGTCCGCACTATTACTACAAGGGCCACATCCTTTATCTCAACTTTGATAGCAAGTCAGCGTCTATTTACTTGAGCTTCATCCGGGGGACAGAGCTGAGCAACGAAAGTGGGGCGTTGGTCGGAGAAGGCCAGACAAGTTTTGTTCGTAAACTTTTCATCCACAGCTTGGCAGAACTAGATGGAAAACGAGATCTCATTAGGGCCACCGTTATGGAAGCGATCATCTTGGCGGAGGCAGGTCCAGGCCCATGGCAGTCAATTATGGACAAGAAAAAGTCCACTAAATCCACTTTAAAAGCTGGCCAACAGAAGTAACCATCCACCTTGAAATTTAGGTACATAAGTTGCGATTACTTGCACGCCTACATCACCTAACCTTGACCAAAGCCCTCAGCCTACCGCCAAAACTCCTGCTTTCGCCTGAGCTGTTCCCTACTGTTGGGATGATGGCTTTGGTACGCTCGAGTTCAGAGGTTTGGATGGAGTATCAAGACAACTTTCCGAAACAAACCCTCAGGAACCGCTATTACATCCTAACTGCTCAAGGGCTGACCCACCTTACAGTGCCTGTCCAGAAAGCTAGCAACCTACCAAGTTACCAAGTCAGGATCAGTTACGACCAAAACTGGCCGAAACAACACGCCGAAACCATAGCCGCAGCCTACGGCAAGTCAGCCTACTGGCTACATTATAGTCAGATGATTCGCCACTGGGTCGAGACGCCATACACCTACTTGCAGGAGATGCAACAGGCTGCGCTGACTATTTGTCTTGATGCACTAGGACTACAAGTGCCAATTAGGCAGACCGATCACTACTATGCAGCATCAGATATGGGCGATGATTCACCCGATTGGTGCGACGCCCGAGACCTAATCACGAAGACAAGCTTTGCCGAAATGCCAGCCCTGAATGCCTATAGGCAGTGTTTTGGGACAAGTCAGGAGGCAAAACAAGGTCCAACCCTAGTCAATGGCGTCTTCCACCCTGGCCTATCGATGATCGATTTGTTATTTTGCCAAGGCCCAGCTGCGAAAAACTTTGTACCCAAATATGACCTAGGAGCAACCCGCCCAAGCTAGTGGCACTAGTTTTGAAACGATGGGTTCAAAATCCGGATTAGACAAAGATGGTAACCAAAGCAAATAGCTGAGGCTATCAATTCAGAGTTTTTTTCTGGATCAAAGACAACCAAATCGCTCATCATTACGTCTATATTTTGTAAGGAGGCAAGGCGACGTAACACTAATTGGAACTACGACGAAACATAAAGTCAGGTTACCCATATCAGTCTGACTGTATTAACCGGCATAGTCCTGTGGCAACCGGTTCAAACCAAATTACCACCATATCAGAAGCTAATCCGACATGGTTGTTGACCCCAAAAAATTGCTGTAAAGGTCAAATGGCAAATATTATCAGGAGGTTGCGATATTTTTTGGCAAAAACTAACCTTAAAGTTGTTCGCAATAACGCATCTCCTATATTTACCCCAATAGAGGTCATCAAGGCCAGCCACTACTATTGGTAGCCAAGCCCCAATGACAATATCGACTTACCCACATTGCCTGTTACTTACCACCTGATACCCAATTGAAGGCTGGCATTGACAGACCTTAAATATCAACACTATGGAAGCTAAATTCAGTAATCGGGTAAAGGAAGTCATCAGGTTGGCACGCGAGGAAGCTGTCCGACTTGGTCACGAATACATCGGTGCCGAACATCTCTTGCTAGGTATGATCCGTGAAGGCGAAGGTGTTGCGGTTTCAGTCCTGAAGAAGTTAGGTGTCCCCCTTGACGACCTTAGGATACGCATCGAACGCACCATCCACGGGACCAGCACTGGTAACGTCAAAAACATAACAAGCATACCGCTGACCAAACAAAGCGAGAAGGTGCTCAAGGTCACCCATCTCGAAGCTAAAATTTTCAAGACCGAGCTCATTGGCACCGAGCACTTGCTGCTGGCCATGCTTCGTGACGATGAAAACATAGCCTCACAAATCTTGCAAGAGTTTAGCGTTAGCTATGACACCGTCAAAGAAATGCTAGAGTACCAAAGCCATACCCCTTCTGCCGCTAGTGAGACCGACGATGGTGACGAAGAAACTCCAAGATCGTTTGGTAACTCGGGCAGTGGTGCCGGCAGTGGCTCCTCAAAAGAGACTAACAAACCCGGCACTGAAAAAAGCCGCACTCCTGTGCTTGACAATTTTGGCCGTGACCTAACACGGATGGCCGAAGATGGCAAACTGGACCCTATCGTTGGACGTGAAAAAGAGATTGAGCGTGTGGCCCAGATCCTGAGCCGGCGCAAGAAGAACAACCCCATCCTGATAGGCGAGCCGGGCGTCGGTAAAACAGCAATTGCCGAAGGTCTAGCACTCCGGATCGTACAGAAGAAAGTCAGCCGCATCCTGTTTAACAAACGGGTCGTTACCCTTGACCTTGCCTCATTGGTAGCTGGCACCAAATACCGTGGCCAGTTCGAAGAGCGCATGAAAGCCGTCATGAACGAGCTAGAGAAAACACCAGAGGTGATCTTGTTCATTGACGAGCTACACACCATCGTTGGTGCTGGAGGTGCCAGTGGCTCTCTTGACGCAAGCAACATGTTCAAACCAGCACTAGCGAGGGGAGACATCCAATGTATTGGGGCTACGACTCTGGACGAATACCGTCAGTATATTGAGAAAGATGGTGCACTTGCCCGCCGATTCCAAGTCGTGATGGTGGATGCCACCACGCCTGATGAGACCGTACAGATCCTCAACAACATCAAAGACAAGTACGAAAGTCACCACCACGTAAACTACACTCAAGAGGCCATTGATGCCTGCGTCAAGCTAAGCGATCGTTATATCTCTGACCGCTTTCTACCAGACAAAGCCATCGACGTCTTGGACGAAGCTGGCGCACGGGTCCATATCAACAACATCCACGTCCCGACTGATATCGTGATCCTCGAAGAGCAGATCGAGAATATCAAAAAGGAGAAAAACCGTGTGGTCAAAAGCCAGAAGTACGAAGAGGCTGCCCACCTGCGCGACAAAGAAAAACGCCTGCTGGAGCAGCTAGAAACCGCCAAAGCTCGCTGGGAGGATGAGACCAAAACCAAACGCTATAGCGTCACCGAAGACAACGTAGCTGAAGTTGTGGCTATGATGACTGGCATCCCTACCAACCGCATTGCCCAAAAAGAAGGACTCAAATTGCTCAACATGGGCGACGAACTCAAGGGTCGTGTCATTGGTCAAGAAGAAGCTATCAAGAAGCTCACCAAAGCCATCCAGCGGACACGCGTGGGCCTCAAAGACCCTAAAAAGCCAATCGGATCATTCATCTTTTTGGGCCCAACTGGTGTCGGCAAGACCGAGCTAGCCAAAGTTCTGGCAACTTACTTGTTTGACAAGGAGGATGCCTTGGTCAGGATCGACATGAGCGAATACATGGAGAAATTCAGTGTATCGCGCCTAGTCGGTGCCCCTCCAGGATATGTAGGCTACGAAGAAGGTGGCCAGTTGACCGAAAAAATTCGCCGCAAACCATATAGTGTGGTTCTGTTAGATGAGATCGAGAAAGCGCACCCTGATGTGTTTAACATCCTGCTCCAGGTCCTTGACGACGGTATCTTGACCGATGGCCTAGGTCGTCGGGTAGATTTCCGGAACACCATTATCATCATGACCAGTAACATTGGTGTGCGTGACCTCAAGGATTTTGGTGCCGGCATCGGCTTCTTGACCAAGGCCAAGGCCGAAAATCAGGACGAGATCATGAAGTCAACCATCCAGTCTGCGCTGCGCAAGGCGTTCTCGCCTGAGTTCCTGAACCGTTTGGATGACGTGATTGTCTTCAACAGCCTATCTCGTGAGCACATACACCAGATCATCGATCTTAGCTTGGCCAAACTTTTTGGACGTGTCCTCAACCTTGGGTACAGTATTGAGCTAACCGAAAAGGCCAAAGACTACCTTGCCGAAAAAGGTTATGATCAACAATATGGCGCCCGCCCACTTAACCGTGCCTTGCAGAAGTACCTAGAAGACCCAATCGCCGAGGAAATCCTGAAAGGCGAAATTGGCACAGGCGACACCCTCCTTGCCGACTATCCTGAAGGTGCCGAGGGTATCACAATCAATGTCCGGAAAGCAGAGCCTGCTGTAAGTGAATAGGTAATTGTGCTAACGCAGTTATATATCAAGAAGGCGACCAGTACTGGTCGCCTTCTTTTTTGTGATTGGGATATGATAAGTCGGCTTTTGTCAGCAATGCTTTGGGCTTTAAAGCTAGGACAGTTGAGCCAACATTATGCTAATCAGTCTTACCCTGCAGGAAGCGCACCCCTGCGTCTGACAAAACATATTTTTGCTTCGGGCTGGTTGGTTTATCAGGTAATGTCAGCTCTAGATATCCCATAGTGATAAGGGGTACCACATGGGTGCTGAAGTTTTTGTTATAAACGCCAAGCCCAATAGCCGTGAGCAGCTCGGCCTTTGTCTTGGGCTTGAAGGCCGCAGTTAATACATCTAGTGCCCTTTCCGAAATCAGCGTCACCCGATATTTGGCAGCAGGCAATGTTTCAGCAGATTGCTTCTGGTCTGCCTTATTTTCAGCCACCTCCAAACCATAGAATACCCTTTTAACTTGAGCCTTCTCATTCTGACTTATCCTACCCCTAGCTGTTTCTATCTCAAGACGTTCGCTGGGGTGTGATAGACGTGCGCCATAGTATGCCCCAGGAGGTTCGGCCATATAGTTGCCAGAGGTGTCTTCCGTACCTATCGCATAAGTATTCGTTGCACGTTGCGGCATGTCAGCATATTTGATAACCTTATGTAGCCTAGTCAAAAAGTAAGTAGCCCCCTCGTCCGTTTCAAATTCTGGCTCAGGCGCGCCTGCCTCAATCATCGCTGTTCTGATCAGGTCAAGGCCAGTAGCTCTACCTTCGGTTAGTTTCAACTCCTTCAGGAAATCTCCTATCCGACGGTTGCGGTAATACCTTGACACAATGCGCTCATGACTACTAAGTACCTTGGCAGTAATCGGTGGCATTGGGCCAGGATAGCTCAAGATCTCAATCATGTTGTGATACACATTGATTTCGATTGGTTGGCGTACCTCATAGCTTTTGTGATACACAGCATTGACAATGGCTTCCTCAAGGGCTGCCTTAGGGTAGGCAGTCCAGCGAGTTGCCTCAGGCTCTTCCGGATTTTTAAGGACGTACTCTCTACCCACCACCAAGTTGATAGCAGCCAACGCCTCCTTGATCTGTTTATGGATCGGACCAGCGAAAATGTGCTCCTGAAAGGAACGACCACCATTAGGTGACCTAAAAACGAGATCAATCTGGGCACAAGGGATTAAGTTCCTTGGCTCTTCCGAAAACATCAACAATGCTACATTCAGCGGGCGTAAAGCCTCACGAGGTCCCCTTGCCAACTGCATGTGCATACAGAGTTCCTCAAAATCCATCTTGGTGCTTTTTGAGAATAGCGAGCTTCTGCAGGCCTGCAAATACTCCCTGATCAAGCCCAAGTCAAGGTCTGCTAACGTTGCCTGATGGTTCACCCTGTCATCAAACGGTACTTTTGCTCCCTTTAGCAATAGCTGGCTTTCCTCCTGGGCCGAAATACGGACACTACTGGCATGCCGACGAACAAAATACCCGCGGACAGCTTTTTCTCCTAACGTAACAGGAATCGAATAGGGTCTGTTTTCGCCACCGGGTACCCAAAGAACCAATACGCACTTGCCATCAACAATCTCAGGTGAGCTGATCGGGTGATAAGCAAGGACCATCATGTTACCCAACTCAACCAATTTACGTTGAATATTGTCAACTTCCGAAGGAGGGATACCCACAACAGGCCGTTCTGGCACACCATCAACTGCCTTGACCCCGATCAAGATATAGCCACCACCCCAATCATTGATGTCATTAGCAAACGCGTTGATGGTCCTCAGAATCTTCTCGGGATTCCATCCTTCTTTGTACTCAATCCGTTCACTTTCGTAAATCTCGTTGTTGAGTAGGCCATTAATGTCGATCGGTAGTGGCATTGTTTCTTTCGTTTACACAAAAGTACAATCACCACCAACATATTTACAAACTTAACCACCATTTTTTAGCGAATTAAACTATAATAACCTGTTATTAAGTATATTAAGTTACGCAAATACCACCACTAGCTATACCACTAGCTACACCACGATCTAGGCCACTGCTACATTCCCAAATTGGCATTACCATTCCCTACCCAGCAGCCACTGACCGCAGCTGGTTAGACACTACCTTTGCAGGACTAACTCAGGAGACTTCCACCTTGTCAACAACTTACCAACGCTTCAGACCACTACCTGGTGGCCATCTCCAGACCATCTTACCCCACCTTTTGCGCCAAAAGGGACTACTGGAGTATAGGCGCGAACGCATCAGTCTGCCAGATGGAGATTTTTTGGATATAGATCACACCCAAGACCCGGAGGATAGTCAAAACTGGCTGAACAACGACAAGCCTCATGTACTAATTCTGCATGGGCTCGAAGGCAACAGCCACTCAGGTTACGTGATCGGCATGGCCTATCAGCTCCAGCAAGCTGGCTATGCAGTGACTGCCATCAACTACCGAGGTTGCAGTGGCGCCACTAACCGCCTGCCTAGGTTTTATCATAGTGGCGCCACCGAGGACGTTGCGGCAGTCGTGGCTCACCTATTACGATCTGGCGGCCCAGCCAAAACAGTTGCAGTTATTGGTTTCAGCCTTGGAGGAAACCAGTGCCTCAAATTTATGGGTGAGCTATCAAGCAGGTGGGTGGACCTCAGCACAAAAGTAGTAGGAGGACTCGCCTTCAGTGTGCCAATTGACCTTGGGGCTTGCAGTGCCCAGATAAGCCTACCAGAAAACCGGCTTTATGAAAATCGCTTTATCAAGGCCCTCAGTAACAAGATCAGAACCAAACATCGCATCATGCCCGATGCTTTAGGACTAAACCCTGAACATCTGTCCAAGATTAAAATCCTGAAGGACTTTGATGACCTGTATACAGCACCACTGCATGGCTACCCCGATGCTAACACCTACTATGCAGCCAACAGCAGCCTAGGGTTTCTTCCGACCATTACCCACCCTACTATGATCGTCCAGGCAGACAACGACCCATTCTTGTCACCTGAGATCAGATCACCATCAGTCATTGTATCTCCTAGCACCCAATTGCAGATAACCCGTGGTGGCGGGCATTGCGGCTGGCTAACGAGCAGGCCTGATGAGGGCAGCTACTATTGGTCCAATGTACTAGCTTTACGTTGGCTAAGGCAGTTCTAGGACATTCTTGCTTACCAATTATTGCCAACCCATACTCAATCCCACATCCAAGGTGGCGGTCCTATGACCACGGGACCTCTCAGAATATGGCAAAACTATTCTTCAAACGACTTCGCGAAAACTCGACAACTGGGTTTACATCCATCAATGCCTACCAGAGCAATCGCATCTTCAAGCGCGATGGCAGCGTAAACATCGAGCGGCGTGGTTTACCTTTTTGGGAGTCGATCCACCTATTTCATGAGCTGATTCATATGCCTTGGTGGCGGTTTAATCTGACCGTTTTCTTGACCTACCTTTCCCTTAACTTGGTATTTGCGGCACTCTATTGGATGGTTGGCCTAGAGCACCTTGTTGGCTACATGGAAACGGACAACCTTAATGAATTCTGGGAGGCATTTTTTTTCAGCACCCAGACCATCAGCACTGTGGGATACGGCCGTGTAAACCCAACAGGTATGGGAGCTAATATGGTTGCAGCTATCGAGAGCCTTACAGGTTTGCTAGGTTTTGCCCTTGCAACAGGTTTGCTCTACGGGCGCTTCAGTAAGCCAAGCTCCCGCCTCATGTATAGCAACCAAGCGATCCTGGCACCCTTTCAAGATGCAACGGCCCTTATGTTCCGGATCGCAAACAAAAACAAAAGCTCCATCATCGAACCAGAGGCCGAAGTTTTAGTATCGCTAAAAGACGAAACCAACGTGCGTCGGTTTTTCAACCTAACGCTCCAGCTCAAAAAGGTATCCTACCTGACCCTTTCCTGGACAATTGTCCATCCGATTGACGAAAATAGCCCATTTAACGGTCTAACGGAAAAAGATATGGAGCAGCTAGACATCGAGGTTGTGGCGACCGTAAAAGGCTTTGATACCACTTTCGGAGCTACTGTCTACAGCAGCCATAGCTATAAGTATTACGAAATCGTCCACGGGGCCAAGTTTGTGACAGTTTTCCATCCATCGGACGACAACAGAGTCACAATCCTAGAACTCGACAAACTTCATCATTTTGAGCGTGTTGAGCTGCCTATCTTCTCCCGGATTGCGGCCCCAAAGTTGCCGCCAGGCGACTTTAGTTAGTGATCTCGGTCAGGTCTGAAAGCAACTTGGTGCTCAGACGGCGCATAGCACCATAGGTTATTGTATACCGATTGACCATGAGTACTACCGCATAGGTTCGCTTATCCTTGCCCGTATAATACCCTACAAAGTTCTGGACCCTCGTTAATGACCCTGTCTTGACATGGAGATTCCCCGTAGCAGCTGTACCTAAACATTGGTCCTTCATTGTACCAGAGCGACCGGCAACAGCCAACGAAGCATCAAAGTCTCGGAACCATTTGCGTTTGGTTACTGCTAGTAAAAAAGTACCAAAAGCTTGCGCCGTGATGCAGTTGGCAGGGCTTAGTCCAGACCCATCCTGAACAAAGAAATGACTCTTATCCACACCCATTGCGCCTGCAAAAGCGGTTAGTGCATCCAACCCATTTTTGATTGTGGCTGGGCTATTTTGGATTGTGGCCTCCTTGGGCATTCCTAGTTTGAGCAGAAATGCATCCGCAAAAAGGTTGAGACTTTCTTGGTTGGTCTTGGCTACCAACTCAGACAATGGTGGACTCAAGTATGTATCCAGGACCTTAGTTGGTTTGGCACCAACAGGTACGGGTTTATACGATCTACTCCAGACTGAGGTGGTATAAACATTTGGTTCGGTCTTCACCTGACGGTCCTCTAACGCCCTCTGGAGCTGACTCAGGACCACCAATTCGGGTTCTGGCATAGCTGCTTTAATCACAAAGCCAGACTTGCCACCAGCGGGAATCGTCCCGTTCAGAACCCTGACTTTGTCATGGCTCAGGCCATAGACATAGGCATTGTCTCCAGACCCAGGCTTAGCATAGGTAACACTACTCCGCCAGTCCACCTCATTATATGGCTTGGGACTAACCGACTTAAGGGTAGCTAAGTCACCCAATTGGCCGATCTTGAACTCGAGCTTGGTTGTATTGTCCTCCCAGTTGATGGCCCGAGGGCCAGCACCATAATAGTTACCCATATCGCCCCAGGTATAGCTATCAGGCAGGTTCTGTTCAAAGGCATCAAGGTCTGCAATCAGATAAGGTTTTTCTTGACTAGGATTAGCATCTGCAACCTTTTGTGCCCATCCTTTAATGATAGTGGCACCTGCAACGTCTTGGTATTCGGACCCAAGGCTAGGATCCCCGCAGCCTACAAGGGCTATGCAGTCCGGATAACGAACCAATTTGGTCGCATACCGATAGTCTGGGCCATACCGATCCAACATGGCAGCCGTCGTGAAGGCCTTGAGTGTACTAGCAGGAGTCATCAGCAAATTGGGCCTGATTGTGGCGACAACCTCCCCTGTCTGGACATCCCACAGGCCAAAGGACCATGTAGCCGCCTGCAAACCCTCGGCCTTGGCATACTCCTTAAGCTTGGTCTGTACCGCTTGTCGATACTTCAATGACTGAGCAAAAGCCTGTCCTATCGTCATCAACGACAGACACAAAATGGTAAAAAATTTGGCCATGCAAAGGGGCTTGATAGTTAGGTCAAAGATCAGAATATAGGTTAGGCTATTCGCTTGCAAACAAGCGCTACCTTCTCTCGTTGATTTAAGGATTTACTAACCTGGCAAACAAATAATTGGAGATCTCCACCCTCCTTGATGCCAAGCTGTTTGGCAACCACCTCTGACACCATCGGCAAGTTACGGACCACAACATGAGCCTTTAGCACCTTGTCTTGTTTGACTTCAGTATGGGTCTTAATAGCCTCCTGAACGTCAGATGATGATAAACTAGTGGTCTGAGTCAGCCTAAAAACACGGCCGGGGTAATCCGCAACCAATTGGTCAGAGGTATAAAGATAAGTCTGTGGATGGACCTTGCCAAGGCCTAGGCTCTGGGCACAAGTGTCGGCCAAATGGAGCTTGTTAAGGGCTGGGCCTGGGTCATAGACGTATTGACCGAGGGCTTTTGCCAACTGGGCTGGCACCAAACTAGCTCCATTTACCTCAAAAGACTGTATTGATTGATCAGCACCTAACTCAACTGCACGGTAGTGGGTTGAGGTGGCATCTGGGTGCTCAGGTCTAAATGCCAAAATGAGCTCCCGACAGTCGCCTTTCCAACTCAGGGCCAAAATTTCGGCAAGGGCAGGTAGACGGCGTAGGGCGGATGAGAGGTCTAGCATTGGCGAACACTTGACCACGACAAAATGCCCCCTAGACAGAAAATAAGGTACCCACTCGTATGCATTGGGCTGACAGTCTGCTAAATCAAATAGCCGCTGTTGGGTATCAGGACGGCGGTCAGGGTCAAGGTAAATCAGGTTTACAGCATTTGTGGAAGCAATTACCGCCAGGTCCGCCTCAAAATCATAAGCATGCACCATTAGGTCAGCACCAAGTGCAATGGCATTATGTTTTGTGATCGTTGCTAATTGGCCTGAGCGCTCATAACCGATTGTTGGCTTGGTAGTTGCCCATGCCACCGCATCAGTACCCATACCCAGTGTTATGTCATAGACCGCCTCAACCTTGGCCTGTATGCCAAGATACCAGGACCATTGACTTGCCTTGTAGTTGGCCGTGGCCTCAGAGCTAGCCTGCTCTTGATTGAGATTGGGTGGAAAAAACACCTGCTGATTGGCAACCCAACTGGGTAATTTAGACCCAAGTTTTTGTCGAGCTTCAACCTGTTTAGCCAGCAAGCGGACGGGTAATTGCGGCCATTTTTTTGCAGCTAGGGCCAATTTAATTGGGTCGTCAGCCGCATGATCTACCAAGAATTTAGCCGATGTATCAGTCAAGAACAGTTCAAGATCTTGCTGGATGGATTTGTCAATATCATGGTCTGATGTACGCATCACGACATGCCTTTTAGATCACCATTAGCATGGTGCTTAGGATGTCGCCACACCTCGAACCAGTAAGGCAAACCACTAGCCTCATCATGTGTTGGCTCTGTTGCCGTCATCAGCGACCAGCCACTCAGGTCCAAATCGAGGTAAGTATCGCCCTCTATAGGTTGGTTGATGACCGTAAGGTAAAACAAGTCTGCCATTGGCATAGCCTCTGCAAAAAGCTGAGCGCCGCCAATCACAAACACCTTATCTACACCGGAGGCCAAACCCTCTTGATTGGCTAAATCCAGAGCGATCTGCAAACTTGAAACCCAGAGTACAACCTCTGACAAATCAGCAGGGCGAGGCCCACGGCTAACAACAATATTAAGTCGTTTGGGCAGAGCTTTGCCAAGGGACTCCCAAGTACGACGCCCCATGACAACTGGGCAGCCTAGGGTCATTGCCTTAAAGTACTTGAGATCTGCCGACAGGTGCCAGGGCAGCGCATTGTCTTTGCCAATGACCCCATTAATGGCGCGGGCTACGATGAGTGCTATCAAAAGTTGGTTAATTGGTTAGTTTAAGAAGTTGACAAGGATGCCATTAAGGATAAGCTATATGTCGAGATCAAGCAAAACAGGACAGTGATCTGAGTGGACCGCCTCGGGCAAAATGGCAGCTCGGCGTAACTTGTCATTAAGCACATGGTTGGCAAGCAAATAATCAATGCGCCAACCAAGATTTTTGGCCCTAGCCGAAAACCTAAAGCTCCACCAAGAGTATTGACCTGGATCTTGATTAAAATGCCTAAAAGTATCCGTGAACTGATGTTGCACGATCAATTGCTCCATCCAGGCACGTTCTTCGGGCAGGAAACCACTGCTTTTAGCATTGCTCTTTGGATTGTGGATATCAATGGGTCGGTGGCAAATGTTATAGTCCCCACCTATAATGAGGTTAGGGTGTTTGTCCCGCTGGGCTAAGATCCAGGGCAGGAAATCATCCATCATCCTGTATTTAAATGCCTGACGCTCCTCACCACTACTGCCACTTGGCAGATAAAGACTCATAACCGAAAACCCATTAAAATCAGCCCTAATGATGCGGCCTTCGTTATCATAATCTGAGATACCACAACCAATCTCGACATTGTTGGCCGGGATCTTGGACATAATTGCTACCCCACTATAGCCTTTTTTGACAGCGGGATTGAGATAACAATGGTACCCTAAGGCCTCAAAGGCCGCTACGCCCACATCTTCGGCGGCTGCCTTGAGCTCCTGCAACAGCAAAATATCTGGGTTGGCAGCCTGTAACCAGTCCAGAAATCCTTTGCTGATGGCAGACCTAATGCCGTTGACGTTGTAGGTGATGATACGCATCTTGGGCGAATTTATGAGAATTGGAAGAGCGTGGGCTCAGCAGAAATGACTGAAGTAACTAGGTAATCAAAACCTACAAGGACAGACCTATTTCTTACCTCCTCGGTCAAAATAGTCGAACGAGTTATAGCCTATACAACGATCATATCGGCTGCCTATGGGGCGAAAATAGGCAATGACATCATACAAATTTTCGGTCATTTCATAATCCCCCTCAAACTTGGCTAGATCCAGATTGGTAGCACCTGGTTTGAGGTAGCCCAATAGATAGTTGTAGTACCCTTGTTTGAGCAAGATGCGGGCCTTGTAGACCGAACGCGCAGAGTCAAACCGCATTTTGTAGCGAGGGTCTGGCCGAAAGTCCGAAAAGGCGCCAAAGACATAAACATCGCCTGGCAGCTTGGCCTGCTGGAACTGAAAGGTAACGAACTGATAGTCTGGGACAACGGTACTATTACGAGTCTCGAAGTTTTCGACCACAAATCGGCCGTTGATATCGATGGCTTGGTTGTAGTTACGCTCGTTCCGGATCTTGACTGGCTCCAGGACAAGCTCGGCCTTGTTGTTATCATAGCTACTGGCATCAACCCCTAGGCCCATAAACCGCATCGAACGGGCATCAAGGGCCCGCCACTCGTTACTTCCACCAAAGATGTTCTCATTGTTGAGCAAATGGTAGTCAAGCATTTTGATCTCCTCACGGACAAAAGCAGGTTTGATGTCGTAGAGTGCATTGTCCCAACGTCCGTTTTGCCGCACGACTACTTTAAGCATTTGGTTGGGATTAAAAAGGTCAAAGTCAGGGTAGGACAACGAAAAGTCCACCTGCTGATGCGTGAAGCGATAGGCAGGGTCAAGGGCAAATTTGGGCTCTAGGGTTAGCCTTACCGCATTTTCGTACACGATAAACCGACGCGTGATCACAACATCGTCTGGGTCTTGGCTGCGATATATCTTGGCCACATAATTGCCAGAGAGTTTAACTGCTGGCAAGGTCATGGCATATCGTGTATAGGGCACCCGGGTGCCAGACGAGAGTTCGTAGTCAGTGATTGGAAACTCATTGAACTGCTCCAGATACTCCAAGTCCTGCAAGATAGCGGGTGTCCAGTCGTAGTTGCAGGCCAGGATCTTGACATAATAGTTTCGGTACTGGCTGCCAAGCTCGTCGAAGATTAGCGTCAGTGGTTTGTTGACTTGATCGCCCAAAAAGACCACTGGCAGGTCAAGCATACTGTTCTTGTTGTTATTTGCCGGAAACAACATCACACTCCGAAAGTTGGCTTCATAAACCCTATCATCCAACACGAGGACTTTATTCCGTGCATACACTGGGGCATCTGGGTCGGCAGAAACTGTATTGGTGCTACCGTTTGGTTTGAGGGGCACGCACCCATGCAGGGCCAATATCCCGCCAAGCAAACAACAGATAAAGCCCAATAATACGCACCTCTGCTTATTTAGCTGATTGCGTTGCTTGATGACTTGGTGATGGCTGAAATCGAGATGCTGAAAGATCTGCATGAAATAAACGGTGGGATGATCTCTATATCTGGAAATTTGATGGGGCAGTAGCTAGGGGTAAATATGGGCAGTCTTGTTTGTTTATATTGGGTAAGGACCAAAATATATCAAGCCAAATAGTCATGCAACCACAACTCACTCACCATTTATCACCCAATGTAGGTAGGTTGTCCGGATTGAATACCAAGACTGGCTAGTAGGGACTAGATTTGTAAAAATACGCTAAGTAAACCTGGGTAAGAACAAGTCCTATCAAGGGGAACCAGCCAAAATTTGCACCAATTTTGTAGTCAATTACCCTAAGCCACCGACACTATGAAAGCACCCTTCCAAAGACTAAAAAATACTGAGTCCCAGGCCCTAAATCGACCTTGGTTTAACCTCAAAAGTATCTTGGTATTTGCACTGCTTGTTTCAGTTTTAGGAACTCAAAAAGCGGTTTCACAATACGTCCCCGACTATGGGCAGCAAACAACTACCCCATCACAGCCAGCAGAACCTAAATTCTGGGATCGGGTCGTGCCCTTCGGCAACTTTAGCATGAGCTTTAGCAGCAACTACTCTTTTGTGGATGTTTCGCCCGGATTGTTGTATGCTTTCACACCAAAGTTTCAGGCAGGTGGGGGTGCCAACTACCTTTATCGGAGTTTTGACTACGGCAACAATTTCAAACTAAGCAGTAGCAACTATGGTGGTAGGTTGGTGGGACGATATACAGTTTACAAAAACATCTTTGCCGCAGCTGAGTACATGTTGCTCAACGTCGAGACATATAAAGACATTGCATCGCAAGAAACCGAACGGGTATGGTTTAACAACCCAAGCGTTGGTGGTGGTGCCTACCTGCCAATTGGAGGACGTTCGGCATTCAGCATCAGTGTGATGTATATGCTCAACAATGACCAAAGACTGAACCCATACCGTAACTTCTTAGGATTAGGGAACTGGAACATCCAGCTAGGAATCAGTCTTTAGCATGATCGATGGTATCCTGATTGCTCCTACCCTCTAGTTTTGCCATAGCCCTAAAAAAAAAATACCCGCTCTGGTCAGCTTGACATGAGCGGGCATTTAGGTTTCGCCTAATCAGACACTAAAGACTAATCTAGCCGTTGATGACTTTACGTCCGATGCTGTGGTAGGTATAACCTAGCTCGGACATCTGCTCCAGCTCGTACATATTCCGACCATCAAAGATAAGTTTGTTCTTGAGGAGGGAAGAAATTTGACCGAAATCCGGAGTCCGGAATTCTGGCCACTCAGTCACGACCAAGACACAGTCTGCGCCATCGGCAGCCTCATACATGCTATTGGCATAGCCGATCTGGTCACCCAATAGGCGTTTAACGTTTTCAGCACCTTCGGCATCATAGGCCACAATGCTCGCACCACGGGCGGTCAGCTCGCGGATGTTCTCAAGGGATGGTGCCTCACGGATGTCATCGGTATAGGGCTTGAAGGCCAGACCCCAAAGGGCGATCTTCTTGCCAGTGAGGTCTTCACCAAAATGATTGGTGATGGCCTTAACCATTTTGGTTTTCTGCTCAGCATTCACCGCCATGACTGACTCCAGCATCTGGAATTTGTAGTCAAAATCGGCAGAGGTACGGGCTAGGGCCTGCACATCTTTAGGGAAACAGCTACCGCCATAACCAATGCCTGCGTTCAGGAACTTAGCACCAATCCGGTGGTCACTACCGATACCTTTACGAACGTCCTCGACGTTGGCGCCAACTTTTTCGCATAGGTTCGCGATCTCGTTCATGAACGTGATCTTGGCAGCTAGGAATGCGTTAGCGGCATATTTGGTCATCTCGGCACTACGCTCGTCCATGACCACAAACTGAGTGTCATCCTTAAGCAAAGGCTGATAGAGTCTGTACATCAGCTTGGCAGCTTTATCATTGCTGGTACCGATCACAACGCGGTCTGGCTTCATGAAGTCATCAACAGCCACGCCTTCGCGCAAGAACTCAGGGTTGCTCACGACGTCAAACTCAACTTTGGCACCTTTGATAACTCGCTCACGCACCAGCTCGGCTGTGCCAACTGGAACTGTGCTTTTATCCACCAATACCGTGAACTGATCAAGCAACGGGCCAAGGTCATCAGCCACCTTCAGGATGTATTTCAGGTCAGCTGAACCGTCTTCACCCGGAGGGGTCGGAAGCGCCAAAAAGATGATCTGAGCACCTTTGATTCCTTCTGCTAGGTTGGTCGTGAAGTTCAGACGACCAGCAGCTAGATTGTGTTTGAAAAGGATCTCGAGCCCAGGCTCGTAGATCGTGATTTTACCGTTCCGAAGGCTCTCGACCTTATTAACGTCGATGTCTACACAGGTAACACTATTGCCTGTTTCTGCAAAACATGTACCTGTTACTAATCCGACGTAACCAGTACCTACTACCGCAATTTTCATATGTCGATCTTGCTGTCGTTGCCTATTTGGCTGGTGTGCTACGATTGGTTAGGACTGCAATAAATGCCCTGCACCTAACGTTTAATAACAACCAAGATTAGGCAAGACGAGCTCTGAATGGGAGTTTAGATTGGGATGTAATACCAATATTGGTCCAAATGTAGCCTATATTGGGCATCGGAGCCAACAACACTGGTTGATTTTTGCTGTGAAGAAATAATTAACTACCCACCTACGCAACTTTGAAGCCATTTAAGCACTTCATTTTGAAACACTTATGGGTCATGACATTGATGACCACGATGTTACCTAGCTTGTCATGGGCTCAGTTCTATGGCAACGGTCAAGGCACAGCTCAACCGCCCATCTATAATAAGGCCCGACTCCCGAAGGCACCCAGCTCCATTGTCCCTCGGCTGGACCAAGAGCCAACAAACGCTACCTTCATCATGGTAGGTGGCGGGATTGGCTTGCCAGGTGGTGACCTTGCCAAACGCTATGGTTTCCATGGCGAGGCCAACCTTGGGGTTATGTTCAAAACTAAAACCAATTGGCTCTATGCCCTTGAGCTTGGCTACATGTTTGGCGAGGATGTTAAGGAAAGCACATTGGGCAGCCTCGTAACTCAAGATGGGGCCGTGATTGGTAATGTTGGCCGTTATGCTGTCGTATCAGTGCAGCAAAGGGCAATTAAGTTACCGATCCTGAAAGTTGGCAAGTTGTTCAAGACTGTAACACCTAGCTGGATGGACCAACAAAGTAGTGGCCCTTTTATGATGGTGGGGGCCGGATTCTTCCAGCACCAAATGGCCTTCAACGTCACGAGTGAGCTCCAGTTCCTTCAGGGTACTGGTAGCCGAGGCTATGACCGGATGTGTAATGGCCTCGCCTTGGTGCAACAAGCTGGCTACATGATGACGCACCGAAGCCGTTGGTATGGCGCCTATATCGCCGTAGAGACCATGCAGGGCTTCACTAAGAGCCAACGCTTTGACTATGACCTTCGGTCATTAAACGATCAAAGTAGGCTGGACCTAACTTTCAACCTGAAGCTAGGGTTGATTCTGCCTATTTTCCCTGCTAGCGACAACGAACTTTTGTTTGATTAAGGTTGTCGTTTCCATTTAAGACCATTGACGTGTGACTAATGGTGGCCCTCCAAAACTTGTAGTCCAGAAATGCGGTTATATCGGTGGTAGTTGCGCCTTGTAGGCATAACTTGCAGCAAGGAATGACTTCAAGATGCAGGGCATGGTATTTTTTTCCCAGCCTTGCCAACATGAGGTCAAGACCCAAACCACGACAAAGCCTCTATGAACAAGCATAAGCAAGGTAACAACCAAGCGCACGAAAGCCCTTTCTCAATCCAGACATTAGGCCAACTCCTGGCCTCCGGATACACCCCCAAGCCCATCCGTCAAGAGTTGCGTGACAACCTTATACAGCACTTGAAAGCGGGTACCACCGTATTTGGTGGAGTACATGGTTACCAAGACTCTGTCCTGCCCGAGCTGGAGCGTGCCATCCTAAGCCAGCACCATATTTTGCTGCTAGGCCTTCGTGGACAAGCCAAAACTCGGTTAGCTCGACTAATGGTTAAACTACTAGACGAGTATATCCCTGTTGTGGTAGGCAGCGAGCTCAATGATGATCCGCTCAATCCCCTCAGTCGGTTTGCGATAGACTTGATCGCTGAAAAAGGCGACGAGACCCCAATAACTTGGCTACATCGGGACGAACGTTATGTTGAGAAACTAGCAACCCCAGATGTCAGCGTGGCTGACCTTATTGGTGACTCTGACCCTATCAAAGCCGCAACTCTTAAGCTGCCTTATAGTGATGAACGCACCATCCATTATGGCCTAATCCCTCGGGCGCATCGTTGTATATTCACGATCAATGAGCTGCCTGACCTCCAACCTAGGATTCAGGTTGCTTTGTTTAACATCCTGCAAGAAGGTGATATTCAGATACGGGGCTTTAAGTTAAGGCTGCCTCTTGACTTACAATTTGTCTTCACAGCCAACCCAGAGGACTATACAAACCGTGGTAGCATCGTCACACCACTTAAGGACCGGATCGACTCGCAGATCATCACCCATTACCCAGGCCATATCAGCATCGGTAGGACCATCACAAGCCAAGAGGCCAAAATCAAACCTAGCCAGCTTAGCAGCATCGAGGTGCCGTCCTTGGCTCTTGACCTGATTGAGCAAATTGCAATCCAGGCACGCCAGAGTGAATATGTAGATGCCAAAAGTGGTGTCAGTGCGCGTTTGACGATATCCGCCCTCGAAAACCTCTATTCGGCTGCTGAGCGACGTATTCTGATCAACCAAGAGGCCAAAACCACGGCGCGCATAGCTGACTTATGGGGTGTTTTGCCTAGCATAACGGGCAAAATCGAGCTAGTTTATGAAGGTGAACAAGAAGGCGCAGGCCTTGTAGCCCAAAACCTGATTGGCAAGGCGATCAGGGCGCAATACCTAGACTACTTACCTGACCCTGAAAAGCTCAAGAAAAAGAAGAAGGACAAGGAAGGCAACGCTGTAGCCAACCCATACACCACCATTCAGGACTGGTTTGGCGACGGAAACCAAGTGGATCTACTCAACAATGCCACCGCCGAGCAGTATGAGCAGACCTTATATGGCATCAATGGTCTGTATGGACTAGTGCATCAATACTTCCCGAAGGTAGAAGGCGCAGAGCTCCTGTTTTTGATGGAGTTTGCCCTGCATGGAATGGCTGAGTATGGCCTAATCAGCCGTGGAAGCCTCCACAACGGCCTCCAGTTCAAAGACATGATGTCCGGCATGCTAGGCAATGTGATGGGAGAGTAGCCCTGCCATCAGAGACCTCATTAGTTCCATATTAGATAATGACAAAGCCTAGCAATTGCTAGGCTTTGTCATTAAGGGGTATTTGGTGCAGTCCTACCCTACCACTGGATTAGTTTTGCAACTGCTTCGGCCAGGCGTTTGGTTGGCAAGTAGTCGACCTCAAGGCTAGGGGCGAAGGGAACTGGAGTGTCCAAGCTACCGACCCGCATTACAGGTGCATCCAGCTGTTGGAAACAATGTTCACCAATCCAGGCTGCGATCTCAGCTCCGATGCCGCCAGTGAGGGTATCTTCGTGGAGGACAAGTGCTTTCCCAGTTTTGGCGACTGAGGCTGCTACCATTTCTTTATCCCATGGCAACAAGGTCCGGAGATCTATGATGTCGAGGCTATAGTCAGGATGCTGGGCTGCCAAGGCAGTGGCCCAGTGTACACCCATGCCATAAGTGATGATCGAGACAGATTCACCTTCTTGTACTCGGCGAGCCACACCAATCGGCAAGGTGTAGTAGTCGTCATGGACCTCGCCACTTTGGCTGCGGTACATCGCCTTATGTTCAAAGAAAAGGACCGGGTTTGGATCTTCTAGGGCAGCACATAATAATCCTTTGGCGTCCGATGGATTTGACGGATAGACAATCTTGAGGCCCGGGACATGGAAAAACCAAGCCTCATTGCTTTGGCTGTGGAATGGTCCTGCACCAACCCCAGCACCTGTCGGCATCCGGACAACAACATCGGCATTTTGTTCCCAACGCCAATATAGCTTGGCTAGGTTGTTCACGATCTGGTTGAAGCCAACGGTCACAAAGTCTGCAAACTGCATCTCGACCATGGCTTTGTACCCCTTGATGCTAAGGCCGAGGCCAGCACCAATAATGGCCGACTCACAAAGTGGGGTATTGCGGACACGGCCCTTGCCGAACTGCTCAACAAAACCTTCAGTGACTTTAAAAACACCACCATACTCGGCAATATCTTGGCCCATCAGGACCAATTTCGGGAACCGCTCCATCGACTGGCGAAGACCGTCACTAATGGCATCAACGAGCCTCTTTTCGGAGGTGGCAGCGGTTTTAGGTAAAGTGATGCTGAATGGATGTGGGGCAAAAAGATCGCCTAATTCTTCTTCAACATCTAGCACAGGCTCTGCCTCAGGGAAGGCAATCGAGATGGCCTCCTCTATGTCAGCCTTGATGTGGGTACGGTATTCTAGCTCAAGGGCATCGTTGAGGACACCTTCTTGTTTTAGCCAGTTCTGGTAATTGATTAGGGGATCCTTTTTCTCCCAGACGTCAAACAAGTGTTGCGGGACGTACTTGGTACCGCTGGCTTCTTCATGGCCACGCATCCGAAATGTTAGGCACTCCAGCAGCACAGGATGCGGATTATGGCGCATCTCCTCAGCTAGCTGGTTAATGGTATGAAAGACCTCCAAGATGTTATTACCATCGATCTGGACGGTACGCATGCCATAGCCAGGTCCCTTGTCTACAAAGTGCTTGAACCTGAACTGCTCGTTGCTAGGGGTGCTGAGGCCGTAACCGTTGTTTTCGATTACGAACAGCACAGGTAGCTCCCATACGGCAGCTACGTTGAGCGCCTCATGGAAGTCACCTTCGCTACTGCCACCATCGCCACTGAAGACGGCACTGATTTTGGCCTCGTTGCCTAGTTTATTGGCTAGCGCGATACCATCCGCCAAGGCCATTTGTGGGCCAAGATGCGAAATCATCCCGACGACATGGTGCTTAACCGTTCCGAAGTGGAATGACCGATCACGGCCTTTGGTGTAGCCTGACTTCTTGCCCTGAAGCTGGGCAAAAAGCTTGGGCAGTGGTAGATTACGACCTGTAAAAACGCCAAGGTTCCGATGCAAAGGCAGAATAAACTCGTCCTGATGCAAGGCTTGGGTGAGCCCAACGGAAATAGCCTCTTGGCCTATACCGCTGAACCATTTGCTAACCCTGCCTTGACGCAGCAGGATAAGCATTTTCTCCTCGATCATCCTAGGCTTCAGCAGCTCATAATATAGGCTGAGCAGCTGTTGGTCTGTGTAATTGTATCGATTGTAGGTCATGCTGAGGATGGTCTGCTCAGCTGAAACTTCGGGTTGGTGCATGGCACAAAGATAAGGGCCACTCCTGATTATGCCGATCAAAAATGACGTATCAATGCAGACCTAGGGTGTCAACTAAACCTTGCCTCTTCGGTCACGCCAAAGTCTGTACGACGCCCTAGTACGATCCGGAAAGTAGTCCCCTTGCCTACTTCTGACCTCAAGACCCAGACTTTACCTTTATGATAGTCCTCTACAATACGGCGGGTAAGTGTGAGACCAAGGCCCCAGCCACGCTTTTTGGTTGTGAAGCCGGCATCAAACACGCGCTTCATCTGGAGTTTGGTCATGCCTTTGCCAGTATCGGTGATGTCGATTGCGACAACGCCCTCAGGTAGCTGCCAAACTTTGATACCGATATGGCCAGAGGAGTTCATGGCATCAACTGCATTTTTGCAGATGTTCTCGATCACCCACTCGAACAAGGGTTTGTTCAACATGGCCTCAGCCGGACTGAAGATCTCGTTGGTTTCATCTCCCTCTTCGTGCACCTCAATCTTGACCTTATGTGATATCCGTTTGCTGAGGTAGTTAACTGTGGATCGGATAGTATCAGTGACGGGCTCAAGGGTGATCTGGACGGTGCTGCCGATACTACTAAATCGGTTGGCAATCATCTGGAGCCGCTCGACATCTTTTTCTAACTCATAAACTACACCAGTCTCGTCATCTGCATAAGCTGGGGTCGCCTTCATGTACTCAACCCAGCCCAATAGACTGCTGAGTGGGGTGCCAAGCTGGTGGGCTGTCTCCTTGGCAAGGCCTACCCAGACACGGTTTTGCTCAGCCCTGCGGCTAGTGCTAAAGGCCAGATAAGCCACGAAACCAAAGATGCCAATCACCGAGAGCTGCACCAAGGGATAGTAGCGAAGCAAGGTAATGATGTCGCTGTCCTTATAGAATATCAGCTGCTTGATACCATAAGCCTCGATCTTGAGCTCAACAGGAGGGTATTGCGCCCTCATTTCCTCAATCTGGCGCTTGATGTACTTTGTGCGGGCTTCATCCTTAAGCTTGACCGGGATCTCAAAGTTGTTGTGGCTAACATAATTTTCCTTCTCGTCAGTCAGGATAACTGGGACTGATTTATTGGCCTCCAAAACGTCATGGATCAGGAATAATTGCTCAGGCCCCTCCTCTGTGGTGGCTAGGCGTGCGAGGGCTTTGGCATAGAGGTCAATCTGTTTGCGCTCGCGGTCGGCCAGTTGTTGCACCAGCCTATTGGTATAGAACAAGGACCAAATACCAATCACCAATGCCATAATGACAACCCCAGTCTTGAACCCTGAGCGGCGGTCATAAATACTGGCACTGCGTTTGGCCATTGGTTTTGTCGTTTGGGGAGCTGATGGAACTAAAGGAATTCGTATGGCACCAGGATCCACCTCATCTAACAATTGTTAGCTTCAGTATCCCCTACCCTGCAAGTAACAAAAAAACCAACAGTGGTAAAGCAATCCAACTCCAATTGATCACAAGCCGCTCACCAGCTTATTTGATCGGTAATTGATACCAAGCCAAGTGGTTAATCTGCCAATTACCTTCAGGGCGCTTGATCAAGGTATAGACATTGGTACCATAGTGGCTTGGCTTGTTATTAACAGCACAGAAGTAACCCTGTTGCACTGTTGCAATTGTACCGCTGATTTGGCATGCAAAACTAGACTCAGCTTCTTGAAAAGCAATCTTACCATAGAGGCTATCCCCGTTGAGCCAAAGGGTTGATGCAGGTAAGACTTTGACGCCTTTTGGACCATTAATGACCATATTGGCTTCCTGCAAAAATAACTTCCTGACTGCCTCCCAGTCTCGCTTCTTGCCGATGGGTCCAGTCAAATGTGTCAGTAGTTGTTTAACGACTGAATGGACCGAATCTTGCTGGTCTTGGCTACGCTTTTGGAGGACTGCTGCACCCGAAAAGGAAGCAGGACTTTGATTAGGAGCGGTTTCCGTATCGGTGGCTGGATTGGCAGCTGAGCTGGAACTGGACTTGCCTAAGCCTGTGCTTGACTTTTTATTGACTTTTGAGGTAGCCCTGGCACTAGAATTTGTTTTTTGCGCCTGAGCAGATAACATGAACCCTAATGATAGCAGGAAAGCCAAAACAAGCATGCGGTGCTTTGTTACCTTTATCATAACAGGCACAAATAATGTTGGTGATGGCCCAGCCTTGCTAGAGGCAGCGGCAAGCTGCTTAGCGGCTTGACCTAGCAACTGAAGAACGCTGTTGAAGAACGAATTACTCATATCTGATTCTGGATTCTGGATCGCAATTTGCGCATCAGTCCACAAAAACCAGTACCGCTGACATGACACAAACTACCGCTTGGCTACTTTTAGTTGTCGCAGGACTATGCGAAGTGGGCTTCACGACCTGCATGAAGCTATCTGATAACTTTAGCGACTGGCGTTGGACATCAGGATTTGCACTATTTATGATGGCCTCTATTTATTTGCTCAACAAATCACTTGAAGTCATCCCCTTGGGTACAGGCTACGCAGTCTGGACTGGTATCGGTGCGCTCGGGACCGTTTTGGTGGGTATCTTTTTCTGGAACGAACCCGTTACTGTTTGGCGGGTGACATTTCTGTTCCTGCTAATAGCCTCCATTATTGGGCTCAAATTCGTAGGTTAGCCTTGAGGTCGGATCGGTGCAATACCATGTCCTTGTTCCTCTTGCAAGAGAATGAGATTAGTTCTGGGTAATGGACTCAGCGATTTTCGGCCGAAGGACATTATAAGGATCAAACCCTGGAAAGGCCTTGAACTTGTTGAGACCTGCTTTCATGAGCAAATGTTGCTCTAGGCGATAGATCGGGATCGCCTGAAGGTATTGGAGCTTCAAGGTCAACATCTTGAACTTCGGAAAGTCCTTAGCAAGGTTGGCATCAAGGCTATCTAGAACGAAGCCATCCATCAACGAAGGAAAAGCAAAGGGGACGCTCATGTCAAACGTTGCGCCGATTTCAAAAGGTTCTACTGTCCGCATCCAGGCCACAAGGTTGCCAAGATACTCTGACCATTTACTATTGGTACTATCTACTAAAAGGGCTAGCTCCGGAAGGTATTGTCCTTGAACCTGTTCATGACACTCAGACACCCCAAAGGTCAGCGAAAGAGTGCGTTCTGGTTGCTGCCAATTATGGTAGACCACGACGACAACGTCTGGTAGCTCGTCCTCAGTTGGGATGAGCATAATGTCATTTGGCGGCCCTAACTGCTGGTCTAGCTGGCCCATCCAGCGCTGCAGCCGAAGTTGCCAGGCCTTGGTGTTTTCGGGCTTTTCGGGCAGGTTGTTAAACTGGATTTGGCTAGAGAAATCGGACATCAGTGATCAATAGAAGTAATTATAGTGGTAAGTTAGAGAGGTACGCGAGGAGCAGACCAGAGTTTAGGGTCAACAACTAGGCGACCTAGGATCAGGACCAAGGTAGTTGACGTTCTCTATTGGTCACTCACCAGCTTGAGCAAAGCAGGTTCATCCTCTTCGATGGCGGCATACCGACCAATGTCAGGGTTGATGAAAAAATTATCATTGGCATCGTCATTGGCCGTGCTAACCTCACCAATGACGCAATAAGGCGTGGCAGACCAGAATGCATGCCAAACCCCAGGTACCAGCGTGATGCGCTGCCCTGCTGGGATTGTAACGATCTGGCCGAAAGGTACTGTTACTTCGGCCCCATTGATTTTGACCACAGCATCGGGACCTGTAGTTGCATCAGGCGAAACAGACCAAAGTTGTACAGCTAGGTCACCAAAGCGAGCGATGATATCCTCCTTTTTCTGTTTGTGGTAATGTGCAGGCGTGACTTGGTCCTGAAAAGCCAGCATGAGCTTCTCGCAATACTCCACCTCTTCAGCTAGGTTAATCAAAAGCAACCCTTCGCGCTCGAAGTTGCCTAGGCCAAAGTCAGTGACATCCCAACGAGGTGTTGGTGGCAAAATCCAACCATGTTGCGCAAAAATGGACTGGGCCTTCTGGATGGCCGCATTGACGGTGCTGCGTTTCATGTCCGCAATTTAGGGCAGCTAGGCCACATGCGGGATCAATAGCTGTCAGATTTTGCCGTATTATTGTCATGTCTATCATGCTAGAAATAAACCCAGAATCTTAGGGTTGGGTCTTTAGCTAATAAGATAGCCAAACCTCAAGCGCTGCTCAAGCAGTCACCCTCTACAATAACCAAAACAAGAAACTCACGCTTTATGATCCCCTCATATTCCTTCGGCCAGTTGGTCAGCCGTTTGTCTTTTGTCTTAGCCCTGGGGCTAGGACTGATCCTGATAAACACACCCGCCAACGCACAAAACAATACCTTGATGAAGTATGAGCGCCGTGCTGGTTACAAACTATTGTTTGACGGCAAGACGCTCAATGGTTGGCATAACTATGGCACCAAAGGTGTACGTCCCCAATGGGTTGTGGACGATGAAGCGATCCACCTGAGCCAAGGCCAAGGCCGTGACATCGTGACTGACAAGGCCTACGAGAACTTTATCCTTGAGCTGGACTGGAAAATAAGTACCAATGGAAACAGCGGTCTGTTCTACCTAGTCAACGAGGACACAGCTAAGTATAAAAGCATCTGGAATACAGCTCCCGAGTACCAAATCCTAGATAATGAGGGCCATAAAGATGGTCAATACGAAAACCACCGCGCTGGTGCCAACTATGACCTCATTACCCCCCTACCGGGCCATACTAAACCAGTTGGAGAGTATAACCACACCAAACTAGTCGTCAACAAAGGTAAGGTGGAGCATTGGCTGAACGGCACATTGGTCGTGAGCTATACCCTCTGGACCCCTGAGTGGGAGGCATTAGTAGCAGCCAGCAAGTTCAAGAAATACCCTGGTTATGGCCGTTCTAAAGTAGGCCGTATCGGCCTCCAAGACCATGGAGACAAGGTTTGGTTTCGGAATATCAAGATCAAAAAACTATAGGCTACAAAAGTTGTTATCCAACTACTTGATAAGACTGCACAGTCAGAACTGTATCTAGCATCGAAAGTCAAACACGCATCCAGCAATAATGCCCAAGCCTCAGTCGGGATCAGATCCAGCTCCAAAAGCACCTAATAGCAGCAATCGAATGCCGACCCTAGGCCGCAAGAAGCAAAATCTGTTTATGTTCCTGAGTGCCTTGTTCTTGACAAATGCAATCGTGGCCGAAATCATCGGTGTCAAGATTTTTTCGTTGGAGCAGACCCTAGGGTTTAACCCAGCTCAAATACCTCTACTTGGTAAGCAAGCCCTGGACTTCAACCTATCAGCCGGTGTGATGATCTGGCCTGTGGTCTTCATCACCTCTGACCTAATCAATGAGTATTTTGGCAAGGCAGGTGTGCGCAAGATCAGCTATATGGCGGCAGGCTTTATCGCCTATATGTTTGTAGCTATCACCCTGGTGACCTACCTGACGCCGGCTTCGTTCTGGGTTGGCCTCTATAAAGGAGACGTCAATAACCCTGGCTTTGATATCAATATGGCGTTTAGCACCATCTTTCGGCAAGGTCTAGGTATTATTCTTGGCTCATTAACGGCCTTCTTGATCGGTCAGCTACTGGATGTGATGGTGTTCCATTGGCTGCGCAGCAAAACAGGCTCAAAGATGATTTGGCTCCGAGCCACTGGAAGCACACTGGTTAGTCAACTCATAGATAGCTTCGTGGTATTAGTGATTGCCTTTAAGGTGTTCGGCATTTGGTCCTGGGATCAGGTGATTGCCGTAAGCATCATCAACTACATATATAAGGGGGCAGTAGCCATCGGTATGACACCGGTGCTTTACCTTGCCCATAACTTGATCGACAAATACCTAGGAGACGAAGCCTCGCATGAGTTGCAAGAGGCTGCCAATGATTATGGCAAGGAGTTGGTATAGCATCTCCACTTAATTGCCGAAATGATCAATTCGTCAATCTAGTTTCGGGCAGACATATCGGCTCGGGGTTAAGAAGTCAACATTTATATGTGCAACGGTATTCCTGATGGCTCTAGCGTAAGCTACCCGTCAGGTTTTTTTTTTGGGGGGGGATAACAACTGGCAATCTATCCTAGCTAATCCAGTTGACCTCAGGTGTGAGCTTGATTCCGAACTTGGACTCAACGTTTGAGATGACCAACTCAGCAAGGGCAATGAGCTCAGCCCCTGTCGCAGGACCATAGTTGACCAAGACGAGGGCCTGCTTGTCATGAACACCACAAGACCCCGCTTTATACCCCTTCATTCCTGCCTGCTCGATTAGCCAGCCAGCAGGCACCTTGACCAGACCATGCGGCGCAGGATAATGCGGCATTGTTGGATAGGCTTGGCTCAAAACATCAAACTGTGATTGAGGGATCTCTGGGTTTTTGAAAAAACTACCCGCATTGCCAACCACTGCCGGATCGGGCAATTTGCTTTGCCGAATGCTGATGACAGCCTTTGCCACATCATTAATGGATGGCACTTGGCCAGAAACAATCACCCCGTTGGTCTCTAGCGTCTCTTGAATTGCGCCGTAACCTAACTTGAGCTGATGAAAGCCTGGTTTACTCAGCCTTAAAGTCACGGAGGTAATCAACACTTTGCCTTTCAACGCTTGTTTGAAAATGCTCTCACGATACCCAAATTGGCAATCGACCAAGTTGTAAGTACAGACCTCACCAGTGCGGAGATCGTAGGCCTCAGCTTGGACGAAAACATCCTTAAGCTCGACACCATAGGCCCCGATGTTCTGGATTGGTGCAGCTCCTATACAGCCAGGGATCAGTGCTAGATTTTCGATACCACCCCAGCCATGCGCAATCGCCTCCATCACAACTTGATGCCAAGAATCCCCAGCTGCCCAGCGGACAGTGATGGTCTCCGTATCCTGTGTGATGATGGTGCGTCCCTTTAGTCTATTGACGATGACCAAACGGTCTAGGTCATTCATGAGCAACATATTGCTGCCGCCACCCAAAACTAAAGGACCTTCAAGCTCAAAAAGTCCGAGCTCACGCAAGTAATCTAATTCTGAAACCGAACTGATGAAGGCAATCTGCCGTGCATAAGCCCTTATACCAAAAGTATTGAATGGCTGTAAGTTGTAATGGTTTAGGACGGCAACAGGTGTAGGCATAACTGATCTGGGAGGAAAGTTTGGCCAGTAAGGCCCACTTTCAGAAATTGGCAAATAGGGTTTCTACAACAGGTAACTTCAGGCATGTGCTAACTAAAACTTACCGACTAAGTTGCAAAGACCGCTGGCCTACACAACATCATCAAAGGTAATTACCTGCGCAAAAACTGGGGCAAGCAAAAGTGAATCTAATGCAAAAAGGGACAGCCTTTTCAGATTGTCCCTTTTTTGAAAACTTAGCATGTTTGCCATTGAGGCTAGGCTAATTACTCAGCACTGGCTTCTGGTGTTGATGGTACATCTGCGATTTCTTCGACAGCCGGAGCGGCAACCTCAGCAACGACATCAGCGACAACTTCGGCTTTAGCTACTGCAGCGGCAGGTGCTACAACTTCGGCTGCAATCATGATTTCGTCATCACTGCGATCATCTTCTTTGTCACGACGACGCTCCATCAGACCTTCTTCGATGGCTTGGCCAACGGCATAGGTAATGACAGCAATTGATTTGTAAGCATCGTCATTGGCAGGGATCGGGAACTCTACAGATGTAGGGTCGCTATTGGTATCGACCATAGCAAAAACAGGGATACCCAGTTTTTTGGCTTCAGCGATAGCAATGTGTTCCTTCTTGATGTCAACGATAAAGAGCGCAGCTGGTAGGCGTTGCATGTCGTTGATACCACCCAATACACGGATGAGTTTTTCGCGCTCACGGCTAAGCATCAGCTTTTCCTTTTTGTTAAGGTTGGCGCTGGTAGTTTCGTCCTTGAGGAGTTTTTCGATCATGGTCAACTTCTTAAGCGACTTGCGTACGGTCACGAAGTTGGTAAGCATGCCACCTAACCAACGCTCGCAAACGAATGGCATCTTGAGGCGAGAGGCCTCGGCGGCAACTAGTTCTTTGGCCTGCTTTTTGGTGGCCACGAACATGATTTTACGACCAGACTTGACGATGCTTTTGATGCTAGCGGTTGCTTGCTCGAGGCTCGTGAGGGTCTTGTTAAGGTCGATAATGTGAATGCCGTTGCGCTCCATGAAAATGTATGGCGCCATACGTGGGTCCCACTTACGGGTCAGGTGACCAAAGTGTACCCCTGCATTCAACAGGTCTTTATATTCTACTTTTTGAGCCATGATAGAGGATCAATAAAGGATGAAAGATTATTTTGAGGTGTGAAAGGCAAACGCAAATGCGTGTGACCAGGTAAGCAATGCGGACTAGCGCTTGCTGAACTGGAAACGACGACGTGCTTTGCGACGACCATACTTCTTGCGTTCGACCATACGCGGATCGCGGGTAAGGAAACCTTCCTTCTTGAGAGCAGGGCGGTTTTCTTCGGTGTCGGCAACAAGTGCGCGTGAGATGGCATGGCGGATCGCTTCGGCTTGGCCATTGATGCCACCACCTTTAACGTTCGCGAAGACGTCCCATTTGCCTTGGCTTTCGAGCGTGTGGAAAGGCTGCTGCACGATTGTGCGGAGCGTTTCGACGCCAAAATAATCTTCCAACGTGCGGTGGTTAATGGTAATAACCCCAGACCCTGGCTTGAGATAAACGCGGGCTACGGCAGTTTTGCGGCGCCCAATTTTGTTAATGACTTGCATGTGATGCGGTCCTCCCTCTGGTTACAGGTTACAGGTTGATTTTTACCGGATTCTGGGCAACGTGCGGATGTTCAGCCCCTTCGTATACATAAAGGTGCGTGTACAACTTACGACCGAGTCGGTTTTTTGGCAACATGCCTTTTACGGCGTGTTCGATGATTTGTGCCGAACGTGAAGCGCGTGCCAGCCTGCGGGGAGTGTTAAACCGCTGTCCACCAGGATAACCTGTATGGCGCGTATAGACTTTGTCGTCCCACTTTTTCCCGGTAAGCTTGATTTTGTCAGCGTTGATAATGACGACATGGTCACCACAATCAGCGTGAGGGGTGTAGCTCGGCTTGTGCTTTCCCCGTATCACCATCGCGACTTTACTCGCGAGACGACCCAAAACAGCGGCCTCAGCATCTACCAACACCCACTTCTTCTCGATAGTGGCAGCGTTGGCGGAAATGGTTTTGTAGCTTAGAGTATCCACTTTTTACCGTGTTAAAATTGATAAAATGCCCGCTGCTAGCGACTGTTATCACAACAGGCTCCGCAAACGGACTGCAAAAGTACGGCATGGACTCCGATTTCCCAATACCTAAGCTGATATTATCAGCTAGATATTTGGCCAAATATCCAATTGGCCGGTCGCTTCGGTTTCAATAAGGTTGCTCAAACCCCTTAGGGCCACCTATTAGCAAGGTAGGACGAGCCCCTGGAAGCCCCTACTTTGCTACACTTACCTTCTGGACCAACACCCCAACGCAAGCAATTCCGGGCAGGGTGCTCTGGCGCATGTATTGCCTTAGGCTAAGCCTATACTGCCCTGGTTGCTTAAACTGGACCTCTTTATAGGCAAGCAGGGTATTATCGCGCACGTCTGCCAAACCACTGCCTAAGGGCTGGCCAGTCTCGGGATTGGCTAAAAAGAACTGCTTGAGGCTACCTGTCGGTTTGGATGTTCCGGGACCCACGATTTCGTCTTTGAGGTAGATGTTAGCGTAGGGGTAGTCTAGGTTGTTGCGCATGAAGTAGTAGATGTTGTAGCTTGCCTGCACATCATCAATCTGGAAGGCAAAGGTTTTAGCGCTATCCTGCACCCATTGCCCATCTGCCATAATTACTTGGTCCTGAAAAACGACATCATGTTGCTGGCAGCTGCTCAATAAGGCCATCAGGCTGATCATGAGACCCCAAACCCCTATCTTGACCAAGGAGAAAAACCTATCGGCTTTACTTAGGTAAGTAGTTTGCCAACTGTGGGCACCATTAAGTTGATTAGGTAACTTCATCAGCACAAAGATAGGGGCAAAATTAGGTCCATGCCTCGTGAGGGACAGGTTGTTGTTGGCAGGAAAATGGCAGCTCCCCTTGGCACCATACTAGCTGGAGGACAATCTGCAATACTGAAGGGCAAAAGATTTTGATGTGGGCAGTGCCATTGCTATCAATATCATACGCTAATTTGCAGCAAGGTTGCAGGTTGATCCTAATAAAAGCAAGCACTAAGTCCCGGACATCCTAGTCTCTCAGTCCTAGTTGCTGCCCCTGCACCAGCATAGGTGATATGACAAGTAAGGTCTTGATTTCGGCACCGAGAATTGAGGTGATGCTCACCCGACTCTGCCATCAGTTATTAGAAAACCACGAGGACCTTACCGAAACTGTTATCCTCGGGCTCCAACCACGGGGGACCTTGCTGGCCAAACGCATTGGTGCTAAACTTTCCGAAATTAGTGGTCAGGCCGTCGCCATAGGGTGGATTGATGTTACTTTTCACCGCGATGACTTTAGGCGGCGTGACACCCCACTCCAGCCCAATGCTACCCATGTGCCCTACGTAATAGAAGGCAAACGTGTAGTTCTTATCGATGATGTGTTATTTACAGGCCGTACTGTCCGCAGTGCGCTGGATGCCATGATTGCCTATGGCCGTCCTCGTAAGGTGGAGCTACTGGTCCTGATCGACCGATATTATGCCCGTGAGCTACCAATTGAAGCTAGTTACATCGGCACCAGTATCAACTCGAGCTTCAACGAACGTGTGCAAGTCAACTGGGCCGGCGAAAACGATGCTACTCAGGATGAAGTTTGGCTTTTGAGCCCAGACGCCCCTACCCTGTCATCTTAATACTAATAGCTACCTGCTTGACCGAAACTTCGAAGCCACTCAAATCCTACCGATGAAAGTCCTGAGCGTAAAGCACCTACTTGGCATCAAGAACCTTACCAATGCCGATATCGAGCTGATCTTGGAGACGGCGAGCTATTTTAAGGAGGTCCTTAATCGGCCGATCAAGAAGGTACCATCATTGCGGGAGGTCACTGTAGCTAATATCTTTTTTGAGAATAGCACCCGGACCCGCTTATCCTTCGAACTGGCCCAAAAACGCCTAAGTGCCGATGTCATCAACTTTGCGGCTAGTAATAGCTCGGTCAAAAAGGGCGAAACACTGCTGGATACTGTCAACAATATCTTGGCAATGAAGGTGGACATGGTCGTGATGAGGCATGCAAGTGTTGGTGCACCTCACTTTTTGGCGCAACATATCAAAGCCAATATCGTCAATGCAGGGGATGGCACCCACGAACACCCAACCCAGGCCCTGCTTGATGCCTTCACGATCAAGGAAAAACTAGGGGATGTGGCTGGCAAAAAGGTGGCCATCATTGGTGACATCACGCATAGCCGGGTGGCACTGAGCAACATCTTTTGTTTGCAGAAACTCGGTGCTGAGATTATGGTCTGCGGCCCCACCACCCTAATCCCGCGGCATCTGCACCAATTAGGAGTCAAAGTGAGTCATGATGTAGATGCAGCCCTAGCCTGGGCAGATGTGGCCAATGTGCTACGTATACAACTTGAGCGGCAACAGATCCAGTACTTCCCGTCCTTGCGCGAATACAGCCGATACTTTGGCATCGACAAGGCCCGCCTTGATAAACTAGATGCCCCTAAGGTAATCATGCACCCAGGGCCTATCAACCGAGGGGTGGAGCTCAGCAGCGATGTAGCAGATAGTGATCATGCCGTTATCCTGGACCAAGTAGAGAACGGCGTAGCCGTCCGGATGGCGGTAATGTATTTGCTGGCGAATGGGGGGTAGGGGTTGGTTTTGTAGAAAAGATTTTAACAAGGTAGAGAATTAATAACACCTACCATACGCCTACAAGAAATACACCCACCAAACACCCTGTTGGAACTTTCGGTTCCAGATTTTTGTAAAGGCTCTTGACTTGCTTTAGGAAGCCGTTATCCAGTACCGTAGTGGGGAGCTGTCACAGCTAGCTATGGAGGGTCTAATCCAACGCTTTGAGTACACCTGGGAGTTGGCATGGCAAGTCTTGAAGGATTATCAGGAATACCAAGGGATCGTTATAGTCACCATCAGCCCAAGATTAGTGATTAATAAAGCCTTTTGTAGCCAAACTAATTGATGATCCAGAGGTTTTGTTTTAGATGATAGATGTTCGTAATGGGTTATCTTATAGGTATGACCGCACTGATTTTTTGGCAGCATTAGAGAATATTGATACCCATTTTTTGGCTGCTCGGACTAAAATAAAAACAGATTTCAGCAATCGGTTAAACGAAGATATGGCATGCTTCAGTTTGGCCTAACTGAAGCACAATTGAAAATCGTCCTCGAAATAGATCGATTACACCATAATCAATACGGTAATATCGAAAAAGTTGCTATTGAGGGTTCTTGGGCTGTTGGGTGTTACAAGCCTTATTCTGACCTTGATTTAGCCTTGTTTGGAAACATCTCAACTAGGCAAATTACCGAACTCCGTGAAGCATTTGCCGAAACAACCTCCCTATGATGGTTGACTTAATAGCATACGACAAGGTCACCAATCAAGTCCTGAAAGAAAAAATTATTGCGGAGGGGGTATAGTTAAGTTAAAAACAACTTCGTTCCAAAGGGAATATCTATTATTTGATTAAGTTTTAGGTACAATAATATTGTTTATTTAATTTAAAGGCTCGTTAGATTGAGGCATCTAAACTTAGGTAATTTCACCCCAACAAGTCTTGTTTTCAGGTAGGAAGATCGTGACATTCTTGACGGTAGCAACGCCCCAAATCCCGCCCAAATCACTAAATTGCAGCCCCTTTGCCTGTTTTTAGCCCTTTTGGGGCCTCATTGGCAAGTGGATACCTGTCAAGACCCCACATTAGCACAGCATGGAGCTCACCAAGACCTATAACCCCTCCGAAGTAGAACAACACTGGTACCAATACTGGCTCGACAATGGCTATTTTGCTAGTAAGCCGAACCCAGATAAGGAGCCTTACTGTGTCGTGATCCCGCCACCTAACGTGACGGGGGTGCTTCACATGGGCCACATGCTCAATAATACGATTCAGGATGTGATGGTTAGGCGGGCAAGGATGCTAGGTAAGGAAGCCTGTTGGGTTCCAGGTACTGATCATGCCAGCATCGCAACGGAGGCCAAGGTGGTCCAAATGCTACGGGCCGAAGGTATCCACAAAAAGGACCTGAGCCGTGAAGCCTTTTTGGAGCGGGCATGGGAGTGGAAAGAAAAGTATGGCGGCATCATCCTGAAGCAACTGCGGCACCTAGGCTGCAGTGCCGACTGGGACCGTACGCGTTTCACCATGGAACCCAAACTGTCAGCAGCGGTGATTGATACCTTTGTAGACTTGTACAACAAAGGCCTGATGTACCGTGGCTTGCGTATGGTTAACTGGGACCCAATTGGCAAAACAGCCCTTAGCGATGAAGAGGTTTTCCATAAGGAGGTCAATAGCAAACTCTATTACGTCAAGTACTATTATGCAGATGCGGCTGGCAAACCTACCGCTGAGTTCCTGACTGTAGCGACCACTCGACCTGAGACCATTTTGGCTGACGTTGCGATTGCTGTCAACCCAGAGGACGAAAGGTATCTGGCATTACTTGGCAAACACGTCATTGTGCCCTTCACCGACAGGCTCATTCCGATTATTGGGGATAATTATGTCGATGCTGCCTTCGGTACTGGTTGCCTTAAGGTGACCCCAGCGCATGACATCAATGACTATGAAATCGGCCTTAGGCATAACCTGCCGATCATCGAAGGGCTTAATGATGACGGCACCCTGAGTGAGGCTGTTGGCATACCGAAATATATTGGCCTTGATCGGTTTGAGGCACGTAAGCTGATGGGGCAAGACCTCGAAGAGGCTGGCCACATCCTTAAGGTCGAAGAGATCAAAAACAACCTTGGCTATAGCGAACGCACCAACGCCGTGATCGAGCCAAGATTGAGCCTGCAATGGTTCCTGAAGATGAAGGAGCTGGCAGGCCCTGCACTTGATGCAGTGATGAACGACACCATCAAACTGCACCCTGCAAGGTTCAAGAACACCTATCGCGTCTGGATGGAAAACGTCCGCGACTGGTGCGTTAGTCGGCAGCTGTGGTGGGGCCAACGAATCCCGGCCTACTACTTGCCAGATGGCCAGATTGTAGTCGCCAACTCGGATGAAAAGGCATTGGCTTTGGCACAAGCCTTGGTCTCAGGCATCACGGCTGACCAGCTGAAGCAGGACGAAGACGTAATGGACACTTGGTTCAGCTCGTGGCTATGGCCGATCTCGGTTTTTGATGGCTTCGAAAACCCAGATAACGAGGACATCAACTACTACTACCCAACTGCTGACTTAGTGACTGCCCCAGAGATCTTATTCTTCTGGGTAGCAAGGATGGTCATGGCTGGGTATGAATACCGTGGTCTTCCGCCTTTCCGCAACGTATATCTGACAGGAATCGTCCGAGATAAACAAGGGCGAAAAATGAGCAAAAGTCTCGGTAATAGCCCCGATCCGCTTGATCTTATTGCCCAATATGGTGCTGATGCCGTCAGGGTTGGGATGTTGCTTTGCTCCCCAGCAGGGAACGACCTGCCCTACGACGAAAAACTGGTCGAGCAAGGCCGCAACTTCTGCAACAAGATCTGGAACGCCTACCGCCTAATCCAAGGCTGGCAGGTTGATGAAACCCTTGCGCAACCGGCTGACAATCAGGTAGCGATTGCGTGGTTCGGTAGCCGCATTAGCCAGGCCATCACCGAGGTTAACGACCTGTATGACAAGTTCAGGATGAGTGAGGCCCTGATGACTACCTACAAATTGGTCTGGGATGACTTCTGTGCTTGGTACCTCGAGCTGATCAAACCTGCCTATCAGGCCCCGATCGATGCGCAAACCTTGGCTGCTACCCACCAGTTTCTGGAGCAAGTTTTGGCTTTGTTGCACCCCTTCACTCCCTTCATCACGGAGGAGCTTTGGCAGAACCTGAATAACCGCAATACCGAGCAGGCCCTTATCATCTCTGCATGGCCACAGGCCCAAACAGTTGATACCGACCTACTAGCCGCTGCAGATCATGCCTTTGAGGTTATCAACCAAATCCGGAACGTACGCAGCAACAAAGGCCTATCACCTCGTGAGCCATTGGCCCTATTGGTCAAAACAGCCGACACATCCGCCTACCAGCAGTTTGGCGGCCTGATAAGCAAACTGGGCAACCTCAATGAGCTTGGCATCAACGCCGAAAGCGCAGAGGCTATCCAGGGGGTGCAGTTCGTCGTCAAAGGTGATGAATGTTTGATCCCGATGGAAGGCCTGATTGATGTTGAGGCCGAACGCGAAGCCCTCACCAAAGAGCTGAACTATACAATCGGCTTCCGTGACTCAGTTAAAGCCAAACTCAGCAACGAAAAGTTTGTGGCCAATGCCAAAGCTGACGTTGTGGAGCGCGAACGCCAAAAACTAGCAGATGCTGAAGCCAAAATCAATGCCTTAGAGCAATCCTTGGTTTCCTTGGCCTAGTCTGAACTACATTGCAGACAGTACTCGATAACCCACAACCTACCATCCATTAACGCTTTCCTCCGTTTTGCAACTTCATCCCTCGCCCGAAGCACATCGATTTAATCAACATCCTAACAACCACAACGGCAACCTAATGGTACAGCCTACAGGTTGGGTCGAGGTCATTTGTGGCTGTATGTTTAGTGGCAAAACTGAGGAGCTGATCCGACGCCTGAAACGTGCACAACTAGCAGGTCAGAAGGTGGCGATCTTCAAACCGGTGATTGATGTCCGTTACCACCTCGAGAACATCGTCTCGCACAACAACAACCACATCAGCAGCACCCCTGTACAGTCAGCTAAGGAGATCATTATGCACGCCCCAGATCATGATGTGATCGGGATAGACGAAGTGCAATTTTTCGACCCTAACATCGTTGAGGTCGTGGGATGGCTGGCCAACCATGGTAAACGGGTCGTGGTCAGCGGGCTGGATATGGACTTTGCAGCCAAACCATTTGGGCCAATGCCATCCATTATGGCAGTAGCCGAGTTTGTAACTAAACTGCATGCTATCTGCATGAAGTGCGGTAACGAGGCCAGCTACAGTTATCGTCTGGTCCGGAGCGAAGAGACCTTCCTCTTGGGCGAAACCGAAGCCTATGAAGCCCGCTGCCGACACTGTTATTACCAATCAATGGACGAGCGCAATGCCTAACAAAACAGCTGAATTCATGACGACTCCTAACAACCAGAACAGGCCATCGATTGTTTGGGAGTTACGTGAGCCATTATGCAAGCGACTTGCTTGGCTCATGACCCTGATCATCTTTTGTTTTGGATGGATCGATAGTGTCGCCCAGGTTGGGTCAGATATTCCGTTAGGTACATGGCGCACCCACCTGAGCTATACAGCCGTTAAGAACGTTGAAGTCAGCGCAACGCGCATCTTTGCTGCTAGCCAAGGGGGCTTGTTCGAGCTCGATAGATCGGATCTCAGCCTCAGGAGTTATAGCAAACTAGATGGATTTTCGGATGTCAACATCTCGGCGATGCGCTATGTGCCTAGCCTAGATATGTTGATCATCGGCTACGAAAACGGCAATATTGACCTCTTTAAGGGCAACACTGTAACCAACATCGAAGGCATTTTGCGTGCTAGGATTGTCGGCAGCAAACGAATCAATAGTATTGAATACCAAAACGGCAATGCCTATCTGGGTTGTGATTTTGGACTTGTTGTCGTCAATGTCGCCAAAGCCGAGATCAAGTCCTCCAATACCCAGATTGGCTCAGGTAGTAGCGCCATCAGGATCAGTGGTACAGCCATTCTGAACGACTCCTTGTTCCTTGCTACTGACGAAGGTGTCAAGTCGGTCAGCCTGCAGCGCAACCTGATGAACAGTAGCAACTACCGAAGCTATGGCAATGCCGACGGCATCAGTGGTCAGCCGCTTAGTGCTATTACAGTCTGGCAGAATAAGGTTTATGTTGCCAACGCAAACTTTGCCAATGGCCAGCCAGACGTCAGCAATGGCATCTATTGCAAACAAGGTACACGCTGGACACCGACAAACTTTGGTGTCGGATCCATCAGAAAACTGGTGCCCAAAGGTGACTCCCTCTACATAGTCATCAATAACCAAGTTACTGCCATTGGCCCCACTGGAGGAGCCTATTTGTACAACGGACCTTTGTTCACCGAGCCACAGGATGTTGATATCGACGAAACAGGGCACCTCTGGATGGGAGATATCCGAAGTGGTTTGGTCGGCAACCCAGAAGGCACTTTTGCTAGTTTCAAATCCAATGGGCCATACGCCAACTCTTATGTCCGGCTCCAGGCTAGTGGCAACAAAGTCTTGGCTGCTGGTGGTACTATTGACATCGCAGGCTACCGTGCCTTAGGCAATAGGTCTGGTTATGCCATCTTCGAGAACAACCAATGGGACAATACCAATGTGGAGCTTGGCAACTTTGCCTTTGATGCTGTTGATGTTACAGATGTTGCCTACAACCCAACGGATGGTGCTACTTACGCAGCTACTTATGGTCGAGGTATCATCATCAAGAAGGCAGACGGAAGTTTTGATGCCCTGACAGAAGGTGTACCAGCAAGCTCAGGCTTGGTAAGACTTTTCAGAGGCACAGGTGCTGACACCGCATACGTCCGGATGAGTGCTGTCAGGGTTGATAATCAAGGCAAAGTCTGGATGCTCAATTTTGGGAGTATACAAGGCAAAACCGTCATTCCACTGCACAGATATGACCCAGTTACCAAATTGATGAAAGCCTTCCCAGTTCCAATCCCTGGTTTCACTTGGGAAAACGGAATGGATTTCGTCATCGCCAACAACAATGATAAATGGATTTTGCTGGCTAATAGACAAGATATTAACGGCTCAGGATTCAATACGCAACTTGGGATCTTGGTTTACAACTCAGAAGGTAATAGGGCAATCTTAGTCAACACAGGTTCGTCAACTGGTGAGCTACCTGGTAACATAGTCTATGACCTTGCCAAAGATACCCAAGGTGCTATTTGGGTGGCGATGAATAAGGGATTTGGGGTATTTTTTAATCCGTCAGCAGTATTTTCTTCTAGCTTTAAGATCAGTTTACCGATCATAAATGGTCGCCCAGTGCTCGAAAATGATGTTGTACGGGCCATTGCCATCGATGGTGCTGACCGCAAATGGGTAGCAGCCAACACAGGAGTCTATTTGTTTGACAAAGACGTGACTAGGGTCATGGCCACCTATACGGCTGAAAACTCACCTCTGATTTCCAACAACGTCAACGACATAACGATCAATCCTGTCACGGGAGAGGTTTTCTTTAGTACCGATGTCGGTATCTGTAGTTTCCGAGGCGATGCAACTGGCGTACCAGGCGAACAAGCCAGGGAGTGCAAAGATCTCAAGATTTTCCCTCAGCCAGTGCCCATCAATTTTGAAGGTACTGTCAGCATAAACGGCGTGCCGTATAACAGCATGGTCAAAATCACAGACCTGAATGGCAAACTAGTTTGGGAAACAAAAAGCAACGGTAACACTGCCACTTGGACTGGGCGAGACTACAACGGCGACAAAGCCAAAACTGGTATCTACACGGTCTTCATCGCCTCCGAAGATGGTAGCACAGGTTGTATTTCTAAAATCGCTGTGGTGGAGTAAGTCCTTGTTGGTCTCTATCTATTGCTGGTTTTGATCATTTTTGCGCTATCCAATCCAACCTACCCTATCAACACATTTCAACGCTCTGAGATGCAGAGCAACTCCTGAGGATGAAGATTTTTTGTATTGGACGTAATTATGTGGCCCACATTGCAGAGCTCGGCAATGACCGCCCCACTGCCCCTGTTGTGTTCATGAAGCCAGATACGGCCCTTCTGCGCAACAACGAGGACTTCTACATACCAGACTTCAGCCAAGACATCCACCACGAGGTTGAGTTAGTGTTACGTGTCGGCAAGGAAGGCAAAAACATCCAGCCTCAGTTTGCACACAAATACATTGACGGCATTGGGCTTGGCATTGATTTCACCGCTCGTGATCTGCAAGCTGGGCTCAAGGCTAAAGGTCTGCCATGGGAGATTTCCAAATCATTTAACTCCTCTGCACCGATCTCACACATCATGCCGGTCCCGGCCTGGGAAACCTTGCAGCAGTTGCACTTCCATCTGGACGTCAATGGGGAACGCCGCCAAACAGGGGACACCGCCTTAATGCTGTTCCCGCTAGAAGAATTGGTGGCTTATATCAGTCAGTTTTTCCACCTCAAGCATGGTGACCTGATCTATACTGGCACCCCCGAAGGTGTAGCAGCAGTCAAGGCTGGCGATCGCCTGCAAGGCTATTTGCCCTCCGTGCAAGAAGCCCCCATGTTTGATTTCTTGGTCAAATAACAAGAGAGCAACTGGCAAGTTTTTTGGGCCGGTCACAATGAATCTTGGCTGCCTTAGCTACAAAACTTGCGCTAGGCGGTCCAACTTTGCTATCTTGCTACTAGTGCAACCAAGGCCAAAACCTCCCCTACCACCAATTACCAATGGGCATCTCGCGCGAAACGATCGAAAAAATCAGGTCTGCCGCCGATGTTGTGGAGGTCATCAGTGACTTTGTCCAGCTCAAACGTAGGGGGGCAACCTACCTAGGGCTTTGCCCTTTCCATAACGAAAAGTCACCGTCGTTTAACGTCAATCCCGTTAGGGGAATCTATAAATGCTTCGGCTGTGGTAAGGCAGGCGACTCCATCTCGTTCATGATGGAGCACGACAAGATGAGCTACCCTGAGGCCCTACGATACCTCGCCGAGAAGTACAACATCAAGGTTGAGGAAGACAGGGTCACGACGGATGCAGACAAGGCCGCGCATAACGAACGTGAAAGCCTATACATTGCCCTCAAATGGGCCAAGGATCATTATGTTGACCGCCTAAACCAACATCCGGATGGGCAGGCAATTGGCCTTTCCTATTTCCGTGAGCGGGGATTCAGCCTGCCCACCATTGATGCCTTTGAGCTTGGCTACTCCCTCGACAAGTGGGACGATCTACTAATATCTGGCACCAAAACAGGCTATAGCCAAGATGTAATGGAACGGGCGGGCCTGCTAGTCGCCAAAGAGGATGGCAAGGTATTCGACCGCTTTAGGGCCCGTGTCATTTTCCCGATCCATAACGGCTCTGGGCGTGTCATAGGGTTCGGGGCTCGGTTCCTAGGGAAGGACAAAACCCAACCCAAGTACCTTAATAGTCCTGAGTCAACAGTTTATCACAAAGGGGATGTGCTCTATGGGCTATTCCAGGCCAAAAAGTCCATCCGTGAGCTTGATAATGTGTACCTCTGCGAAGGCTACACCGATGTCATTTCGTTGTATCAGGCAGGAGTCAAAAATGTGGTGGCATCCTCTGGCACAGCCCTAACACCCGAGCAGATCAAATTGGTTAGCAGGCATACCAAGAACATCACCGTGCTTTATGATGGTGATTCGGCTGGTATCAAAGCCTCACTGCGGGGGATCGACCTTTTGCTGGAAGGTGGGATGAATGTGCGCGCGGTTGCCTTCCCAGATGGTGAGGACCCCGATAGTTATGTCCGCAAAATCGGCAATGATGCTTTTATTGAATATCTGACGGCCAATAGCGTTGATTTCATCAAGTTCAAGGCCAGCCTTTTCCTAGATGAGGCCCGTGCCGATCCTATCCGCAAAACGGCAATTGTAAGGGATATAGTCGGTAGTATCACTAAAGTGCAGGATGCCATTCTGCGCTCGATGTACTATACCAATAGTGCTCGCCTGCTCGATGTGGACGAACAACTGCTGATCAGCGAGGGCAACAAAATCATCCAGCAAGAAAAGGCTAGGGCTCAAAAAGAGGCCCAAACTAAACAACGAATTGAGGACCGCAACCAAGGTAGGCCTAGTGGCACCCCACCCCCTTCAGGAACTCAATCTTTTGGTCCACCAAGGGCTAATCCTGACTTCCCTAGTCTAGGTAATCCACCGCAACAAGCGCCTGACTGGGGACCTAGTTCGGTCCCTGGCCTAGATTTACCTCCTGGGGTGAGCCTCCCCCCTTCAACAGATGGGGAGGCCAGTTTTAGCGCCCCACCGGCTGGTTTTGATCCCTTCTATGGAAGCCCATTAACAGATGAAATTGGTGGGCAAGGTTATGCTGGAGCTGCCTACCCAGATGATGATTTTGCCAGTGGTTTGGGCGACGGCCTGTACATGCCGCCGCTGCCCGACGCACCCGCAGCCGAACAACCAGAATTGGCCAACCGTAGCCGACGGATGGTCAAACTGCAGGGTGAATACGAAAAAGAGGTTTTGCGATTCCTGATCACACATACAGATAACGGGGGTGAGCAAGCCGTTGAGCTAGCCCAGTACTTTTTGCACGAGCTGCATGACGTGGCTTTCAGCAACCCGATGTATGAGCGTATCTATGGGTTCTATTGTCAGGAACTTGAAGAAGGACGCCTACCTAGCATGGCCTATTATATGGCCCTAGAAGACCGTGAGCTGGCCAATGCCGTTGCCAGCCTCGTTGGACTCAATATTGAGGTGAGCCCCAATTGGAAGGATAAACACCTCATTGTGACTCCACGCGAAGAAGACGACCTCCAGAATGCCGCCTTCAATACGATCGCTAGGCTTAAGCTGATCGTCCTCAGGGCACAGGTGTTTGAAGTCCATCTACAGATTCAATCAGCTACGGATGACGCCGTCGTGGATGAGCTGTTGCAACAATATTCCGACCTCAAGGCACAAGAAGTGGTCCTGGGCGAAGAAATCGGCCAAGTCTTGTCAGATTTTCATATTGGACGGGCGAGTAAATAAAGTCATCCAACTCAGGTAGTGGCTACTATTCAAATTTTGGTCTTTCTGCCTCAAAAACGACTATCTGGTCTTACTTTTAGGCACTGATTGCAGATGAAAACACCTTTTAGGACTTTACTAAATTCTAGGGCAGCCGCACGTGGTTATGTGTGGTTGCTAGGTTTGATCGCCCTCATGTGTACCTCCAACGCAAGTTTTGGCCAAGTGTTAAATAGGGCAGCTGATCGTGGTTTGGTTGAAGTCGCTGATAGTATTAGTCAATCAAACACTGCGCTAGCTACGATTACTAGTCTCAATCCACTATGCAATTGTGAGGTTCGGCTATCAGTCAAGCCTAACCCAGTGCAGGATATAATGCACCTTACCCACGGCATCAAGGGTGGCGCAGAGATCACCGTTACGGACCTCATAGGTCGCAGTTATACCTTAAGCAAGGTACCGATGGAGGCGGAAATTAGCGTCATGGGTTGGCCCAAGGGCATCTATATGGTGAGCCTTAGGCTTGGGCAAGATCGTCGTGTTCAAACCATTCTAGTCCAATAAGGTTGGTGCAAGGCATATTGGTATATACCACCATCCAGAGTCCCAGGCTGACATACGCACTGGAGCATTTGTTGGGTGCAGTGAGCCAAACTGCGGACGCCACCAAGTGGATAGGCCACCAAGGACCTAGGCTTTGGTACCATGCTTCTGCTCCACCAAGCCTTGGACTGCACATCTGCCCCACTGCCGAAACCGTTTGGGAAGTAGGGACCCTGCCAGTTGTCCCATCCCCAATCCTGTCCGAGAACCAACTACCAGACGGTAGCCCATATGCCCTACCGATTCTCTACCCGACAGGTGGACATTTGGGGTATGATGCTGTAGCGGCAACGTTTTATTTGCTCAGCTGCGCTGCTGAGTATGACACAAACAACACTAGCCTCAAACTAGTGACGCCTGTGGCAGACCTGCCAGACTTTAATGACTTTCTGGATGAGCATAATCGATTCAGGGGCAACCCTAAACTCAAACGCATCTATAAAAACAGCTTACCCGTTCTGGATCTCTGGAAAGGACAGGTATTACAATCACTCCGCCATTTAGGGTTTGAAGTTGCAAACCTACCAGCACAACCTAAGCTACGCCTGAGCCTAGATATTGATAACTGGTATGCCTTTAAGGGTAAACCAATATGGAAACAAATAGGTGGGGCCGTTCGGGATTTGTTTTTGTTTGGGCCAATATCAGTTGTACAAAGGTTGCAGGTATTGATGGGTGCTATGGTTGATCCATTTGACCCAGAGCGCACATTTGAATTATTAAAGGAATATCCTATTGATGTATTCATCCTGAATGCACAGCAACAAGGACCTTACGACAAAAACAGCCCAACCAAAGCGAACTTATTGACGGCTTTGCAGACCAAGTACCCCAACATCAGGATCGGTATCCACCCAAGCTATCAAGGAGGCGAAAATGGGGCCAAGCCTTCGGTCTGGCAAACAGAAATGGCTGATTTGAGCCAGAAAATTAAACAACCAATCACCTCGAGTCGGTTTCATTACCTGCATTTCAGATTGCCAAGACACTATCGGCAACTGATCGAGCTGGGAATTACTGAGGACCATAGCCTGATGTTTGCCAATACACCAGGCTGGCGAGCAGGTACAGCACTCCCTTTCTATTGGTATGACCTTGAGTCCGAAACTACCACCAATCTTACGATCTACCCACAACTGCTGATGGACACCCGATTGGTTGAGCTCTACCGTCGCCAACCCCATGAAGCGGAAAATTGGGTAGTCAAAACCTATTTACAGCCACTATCAGCACAAGGACTACCATTACCCCTAGTCCTGCACAATGAAAGCCAAGGCAACTATGGTGTTTGGAGAGGTTGGGCGGCGTTTTTGAGGGTAATAATGTTTGAAAAAAAAGGACCTCTACTTTAGCAAAGGTCCACTGATAATTGTTTTGCATTCACTAAAGGCAACCTCTACTACTTAGCGAAATTAAAGATAATTCCTACAGCAGGATTGATTGCCTCAATATTTGAGGTCGCATTTTCCATGCGTGCACTCAAATACTTTACAGATCCTATAAATGCTACACGGGAGGTAAGAGGGGTACGAAAGTTCGCCCCTGCCATCAAGACTGATCCTCGGTTTGTAATCTCTACGGAATTTGTTCCAGAACTAGCCCTTACAATTGCAGATGCTGTACCAAGACCAGCCATCAGACTAAATTGGGATTTCTCACTTAGGTCAAAGCGATATTCAGCACCAACGGCCAAATATCCTGTTGAAAAAGAGCCAGTGGCATCGGTGCCCTTGACCTTACCTGCATAGCCAAAGCCACCCCAGTCAGCACGAACTGCCAGACCTTGATAAACTTTTGCCGAAAAGAATAGGTCAAAGTTAAACTGAACAACTTGGTCTAGGCCACTTGTGGATTTTCCATAATCACCAAGACCAAACGATGGACCTACCATGAGGCCGAAGTAATAGGCGTCCTTGCGTTCGCCAGCAACCTTGATTGCCTTGTTGGTTACAGGAGCGTATTTGGATGTTTTAGACTCCTGATTTGATTGATCTTTGTTGGTTTCACCAAAGAGGGTTGCGTGGGAAGGCAGAGCCATCGCTAGGCCTAACAATATTACCACCAAAATGCTACTTAACTTTCTCATGTTTTGATTTGTGGGTAAGGTTCGGCGCAAATATATTTCACAAAAAGAATCATGAGATCAAATATTATAATTAAATTTTAATTAATGACGAAGATTTACATTAAATCTAAATTCGCCAATCACCCCAACGCACCCCGTACATCCTTTGTAGATGTCTTGGCAAACACCAGTAAAGCACCAATCACCATTACGTTCCGGAAAACATTAACCATGTCCATTTCGCCACCAGTCATTGTTACCGGGTCAACTGGTGCTGCCGCACGTGGGATATGGACTAAGATCGTGACCAAGAACACATAAACGACCATTAGTTGGGTGGCTAGGCGGTCATACTTGCCGATCATGCAGGATACAATAAAGGCAAGTAAACAGACTGCCGTAATGTAGTTCAATGCCAATGGGAAGGGAATAAAACTGGGTATAAAGCCTGCACCTACTTCAGGTTTGCCAAAATGCAGGCCGACGTACAACAAAAACGAAAGTGGAAACAGCCGACGGCCAAAAGCGTATAAAGCGTCCATATGGATAAATAAGATTTTGAAAAAAGTGATTGTAGAAACTGGAATTTGCGATAGGGGAAAAAAACAAAAGCAGGCCATAGACACCTAATGGCTAGACCTGCTTTGGTCAATGATACTTACCTATTAACTAGGCATTGCCATGGAGGCCAACGACATTGCCTTCGATATCGGCAAAAAGGGCCATGAAGCCGATTGGTCCGATGCTTGTGGTCGGCAACAGCACGCGGCCTCCTGCCTCAGCAATGCGGCCGACTACAGCATCGATGCTTGGGTTGGCATTGAGGTACACCACAGCGCCGCCATCGCCAGGTTTGTGGAAGGGGCCTTTGGCCAAGGCACCATTGACGAACTTGCCCTCACCAGATGGGAAGGTAGCCATTTGGGTACCCTGCAGATCAAACGTGCCCAGAGTAACGTCGAAGATGGTTTCGTAAAAGGTTTTGGCACGGTCTAGGTCACTGACCGGGATCTCGAACCAGTTGAGGTTGTGGCTGTTTGCGTCCATGATTGTTGTTTTTGAGGGGGTAGATGTGATGAAAAGAAAGTGAATGTAACAAGGCCGATTTCTCCTCCGAACTTGATAACACAAAGGTATTTTGGCCAAATCAGCAGGCAGAGGGGGAAATCCGCCACAGATAGGGCCATTTCGGCCAACCTTGTTTTTGAAGATGGCTGACCTTGTTGCGTCTGCTATATTTGGTCAGCCAATCTTGATAGAGCCATTTTGGCCACAAATAGTCCCAAACCTTTCCTAGCCACCTGCGCCATGAACGTCCTGATCCCTGTTTTCCCCGAAAGTGTCCCTGCTACTTATATTGGTATGATGGATATGCTCAACTACGCAGCGGTCTTTAACCAACGTCTCAATCCCGACTATAAGGGTGCCCCACCATTTGTGGTATCACTTGTTAACTTGGGTGCAGACAAACGTGTGGTACACGGGCCCATCGGGATCGATACGCACTACACACTCGAGAATTGCCCAACTGATACCGACCTTATTATTGTACCAGCAGCGGTTGGATATATGCCCGTATTGGTGAAGCAATATCCGCAATTGGTGGGCTGGCTTAAGTCCGAGGCCGAGAGAGGTGTAACCCTATCGAGCACCTGTACTGGCACTTTCTTCATAGCTGCTACAGGTTTGCTAGATGGCAAAGAGGTAACGACTAGCTGGTTTGCCGCTGATGACTTTAGGGTCTCCTACCCTAATATCGCGCTTCATGACGAAAAACTCATCGTGGACAATGGCCATAACATCACGAGCGGCGCCACACTCAGCTACATGAACTTGGCCATCTACCTCATCGAGAAGTACCACAGCAAAGAATTGGCGAGCTTTTGTGCCAAGTTTTTCCTGGTGGACAAGGGCAAAGATTCGCAACTGCCCTACTCCATATTTAACAGCCAAAAACAGCACCATGATCAGGATATCCTGAAAGCGCAGCAGATGATTGAGCAAGACACTCAGGAACGAATCAACATCACCGAGCTAAGCTCTGCCGTGGCAATGAGCGAGCGGAGTTTCTTGCGCCGATTCAAACAAGCCACTGGCAACACCCCCTCCGAATATATCCAGCGGGTCAAGGTGGAACAAGCCAAAGCCCTGCTCGAAAGTCAAAGCCTGAGTGTCAAGGAGATTGGATTCCAGATCGGGTATGATGACCTGAGCCACTTTAGGCAGACCTTCAAACGTTATACGGGCCTCACCCCTACCGACTATAAGGCTCGGTTTAGTTTTGCCAATCGTTAAGCTTAGGCTTATCCAATTTGACGACCTTGAGGGTCCAAATGTTAAAATAGGAACCTTTGCAATTGTTTTGACAGGCCAGATGCAACCATATTCGTATTATTGAGGTCTGGAGAAGGAAGTACCATAATGCCTTTAGATTCTGTTTACTGAGACTTTGGCATATTCATACCCACAATCACCCACCCAAACCGAACGATGAAACTTTTTACTGTTAATGGAGCTCTAGGACTCTGCTTATCCTTTTTAGCCTTACTCCCGATGGCAGCGGAGGCACAGTTCTATTCCTGCGTCAATAAACGGCGGGTTGACTTTTTCTACACAGCCGACCCACTAGCACCTAACCAACGTAAGATGGTTAAACTCAAAGTGGACTATATAGACCAGATTGCGTCGGACTCCATTATGTACTTAGGGCCTGAGTTTAATGGTGGCACCCGGATGAACAACCAAAATCCGCTCTGCCCCAAAACCCAAAGTCGTACCTGGGCTGGTGATGCCATCAGCCGTCGGTTCCGTGACAATGTTTTCATCAACCAAAACGGGTGGTCATTTAACCTGAAGTGGAACGTCAGTCTAGGTCGGAGTTTCCAGTTTAACACCTGGAACACCGACTCCATCAGGATGCAGCTCACGCTCAGCGCTGTCGAGCTAAGTAATTACTTTGGTCGCCCTGATAGCGTCAGGATCTTCACGATCAACCGTATTGACGCCCAAGGGAATGTTGTGCCCCACCTCTTTAATGGCAAGACGATCATCGTCAGCAAAAACTTTGGCCTAGTTAAGGGATACCAGATGAACTTGTTCCCTTACGACACCAATACCGTTTGGCGAGCTAGCGCTGCCACACCACAACTGCCATATGCGACACTACGCAGCCGGGAGATTTACGGTATGGCCACAGGGGATGAGTACCATATCGTTACCTATTGTCCTGCATGTGCAGGGCCTGGAGGACCGATCAAATACACGAAGCGCAAAGTAACTGCCGTTGACAACTCAATCCCGACGGAGGCAACTTTTACCTTTGCTGATAGCGTCAAAATAGGGAATGGCATCACTTCATTCAGCACCAAAACACAGCGCATCGTTTATACTGATCTAGCCTATCTGGACAGTTCTACGTTCGCTCAAATAACAAGGGGAGCGGCTAGGCCCTATAGCCGGGTGATCTTGTTCCAGCGTGTTGATGCTCTTGGTAATCGCCTAAAAGTGCAGGATACTGCCGCCTGGGTTGAGGATGCAACTGGCGGTTTAGGCTGTTTCCGGAGCCCCCAAAATGTAGGACTTGGCAATTATCGTTACTTCGAGAAGGCAGGTGGGCCATGGTCAGAAAACAGTGGCGAAACAGACGAACTTGCCTACATCAGCAATAGCGCGGGCGTTAAAGGCACACCTATCTACTTAGGGGGAACAGTGGTCGGCCTCAGCACTGCATCACGGCTTAAAACGCTCAGCATCCTACCCAACCCAGCAACCGAATCGGCACGACTAGTGCTACCAACAGATGCTCAGATAGTCAACATAAGAGCCTATGATGCCAATGGCAAAACCATTGAACTAGGTACAAGCCCTAGCCTTGACCTGACAAGCATGGCTAAGGGCCTCTATCACCTGAAGGTGGAGACCGACAAAGGCCATCATAGTAGCCGGTTGGTGGTGCAGTAACCGCAAAACAAGCACAACTTGGTTGGGTATTGAGTCAACACAAAGCTAAGTTTTTCAAAAACCAAGTCAACAAAATGCCCTCAGAAAAAGCAAGGCATTAGTTGACTTGGTTTTTATGCTTTTAGTCACTTAGCGGTTTCAAAAGGGATGTAAGTAGAACTATTAGCGATTGTAAAATTAGGGTACTGCACAATAAAAATATTCTAGGATCAGCATGCAATTCCTTACAACCGGCACCGACAAGTCTGCATATACTGGCCTACAAACAACAATCTGAGAAGGACAGATCCATGTGCACAGATAACAGTCAACTTAAATATTGAACCAGTGAACTGCATGATAAAAACAACAAACTTGCATAGTCAAGATACTTTGCCCAACTTTAGGGTTAAGTTTTCTGTCCAAAACTGGTGACGCAGGTCTGGACGTTAATCCCAACGCTTTAGATAAATGCGGTGTAAGGCCTCGGCCGAACGCTGCCATATCAGTACCAACACCTCTTAACCAAATACCATGAAGAAGCGATTACTGACCTTGGCCCTTGGCCTGGGTCTGGTAGGGTCTGGCTATGCCTTTACCAATCTGGCAGACTGGACCGTATCAATCCGAACAGGTGTAAGCACCTTGCTAGACAAGGTTAGCTCACCAGACAAGCCAAGCCCATCGGCACTGCCTAAACCAAGTGCTCAGGGGCAAAAACTGGTTCCCATTGGGGGAAAACCACTTCCGGTTCCAGTTACTGCTCTGACAGCAACAACAGTCTGCCAAGGACAAACTGTAACGCTAAGTGCCCCAAGTGGCTACAGCCAATATCTCTGGAGCAATGGCGAAACCACCCAAACCATTAACCCTACCGTTAGCGGACATTATACCGTACGGGTTGCTGGGCCTAATGGTGTGTTCTCGGATACACTTGGTGGTGCTTATAACTCTGGTGTGACCATCTACCCAATAGGTGCAACTTCCGAAGACAGTATCTGGATGTTTGTAGACCCAACAGGCACTTGTCCATTGGCCGTCAACAATGCAAACCAAAGCCTAGTTGGTGCGACACAAATGCGTGCCCACGCTGGTGTTAGGACCAACAACAACAACTTCCAGAACGTAGTAGCTGCTAATGACGGCAATCCTAACTCGCCATCATTGTTTTCATTGGATGCCAACAGAGGCTGGGTGAAAGGCTACAAACCACGCACGTATCACAATGTAGCAGGTGCTACTACAATCCAGGCTCTAACGTTTGTGTTAACTGGAAATGCCCAAAACGGCGGCTGGTTCCCGAAGGAAGGCAAGAACGTCTCCGGCTGTAGTGATTTTGTCATCAACCTGCCTATCGTTGGTGCAGCTCGTAAGAGCCCTTTTGGTGTAACTGTCACATTTTCTGCCCCTGCAGCAGCACCAACCATTTCTGCCAACCGCACGATCCAGAACGACTCGATCGTGATGTGTCAAGGTCAGTCCGTCACACTGACTGCTGCTGGCGGCGCAGGAGGATATAACTGGAGCACAGCCGAAGTCGGAAGCTCTATTACTGTAAACACTAGCGGCATTTATAGCGTCAACAGCAATGTTGGTGCTTGTACGTCTGCTACTTCAACCCCTGTTACAGTAGTGGTGACCAACAGCGGCATTGCTGTTCCAACAATCACTGCTGGTAGCGCCCTAACATTCTGCCCAGGTGGTTCAGTAGTCCTTGACGCTGGCGTTGCCCCGGCAGGTCATAAATATCGCTGGTCAAATGGCGATACCACCCGTACAACAACTGTACGTCGCTCTGGCAGCTTCACTGCCTCGTTCCTAGATGGTGAGTGCCTTTCAAACCCAAGCAATGCACTAGTTGTCAATGTATTGGCCAAACCACTCCCAGTCCAGGTAACAGCTAGCGGACCAACGAGTTTCTGTACAGGTGGCTCTGTCCAACTGTCTGCCCCAGTAGGCTACAGCCAATATCTCTGGAGCAATGGCGAGACGACTCGCACCATCAACGCTACCGTCGCTGGCCATTACACAGTACGTGTTGCCAATGCCAACGGCTGTTTCTCTGATACACTTGCTGGTACCTACACATCTGGCCTTACTGTTTATCCAGTTGGCGCTACAGGCGATGATAGCGTATATATGTTCCTCAATCCTGCGCTTACCTGCCCACTGCCTACATCCAATGCATTCCAGTCATTGTTCGGGGCAACTTCAGTTCGTGCTCACCTTGGTGTCCGGATTAACAACAACAATTTCTCGAATGTTGTAGGTGCCAATGATGGCAACCCGAACTCACCGTCCTTGTTCCAGTCAAATGGCCCAGGCGCATGGGTAAAACGTTTTGTACCTCGCACCTACAACGGTGTCAACCCTGCCACCCCAATTCAGGCACTTACCTTTGTCTTGACTGGCAACCCACAAAATGGTGGCTGGTTCGACAAAGAAGGCAAAGTACAGCCAGGCTGCGGTGACTTCGTGATCAACTTCCCGATCGTTGCATCACCAGTACGTAGCCCATTTGGTGTAACAGTATCAATCAACAGCACCCCTGCGGTTCCGACTGCTACCCCTGCTGGCCCAACAACTTTCTGTCAAGGTCAAGGCGTACGTCTTGTAGCCTCAGGTGGCACATCTGGTAACTATATTTGGTCTAACGGCGATGTATCTGATACCCTCCGTGCTACAGTTGCTGGCAACTATTCTGTGCGTTCTTTCGCTGGTGCGTGTACATCAGCAGCATCGGCTCCTGTTACTATCACGATCACCTCTTCGGCTGCACCAATTATCCAAGCAGCTGGTCCTACTACATTCTGTAGTGGCGGTAGTGTTGTTCTGACAACGCCTGCCATTGTAGGTGCTACTTATGAGTGGAGTAACGGCGCAACCACCCGTTCAATCACCGTCAAAACAAGCGGAAGCTATACCGTACGTGTTTATCGCAATGGCTGCGGCAGTGCCCTTAGCACCCCAACCGTCGTTAACATCTTAGCTCGTCCATTGCCAGTACAGGTCGTAGCAAGCGGACCAACCGCAATTTGCCCAGGAGACTCGGTAACACTATCTGCACCAATGGGATATACTTCCTATCGTTGGAACAATGGTGCCACCACACGTACCATCAAGGTCAAGTCTGCTGGCAATTTTACCGTCCGTGTCGCCAATGCAAATGGCTGTATGTCTGATACCTTAGGTGGTACGACAACCTCTGGATTGACAGTTTATCCGATCGGTGCAACCGCTGACGATAGCGTCTTCTTGTTCCTGAACCCTAGCAAAACCTGCCCATTGCCAGCTAACAATGCATTCCAGAGCCTTGTCGGCGCTAGCGAAGTTCGTGCTCACCTTGGTGTCCGGATTGGCGGAAGTGGATTCCAGTATGTTGTTGGTGCCAATGATGGCAACACCAACTCTAGGTCTAAATTCACAGCCCTGAATGACGGTTGGGTTAAAGGTTTCATGCCACGCACCTACAATGGTGTGCCAGGCAACACCGCCATCGAAGCCCTTACCTTCGTATTGACAGGTGGTCCACAATCTGGCGGCTGGTTCAACAAAGAAGGCAAGCAGACACCATTCTGCTCTGACTTTGTAATCCCTTTCCCTATTGTAGCTTCTGCTGGTACTAGTCCATTTGGCATTAGTGTTACAATGAAGGCACGTGCTGTAGCTCCGGCTATTGTTGGTACTGCCAATATCTGTGCTGGCACCCAGACTACCTTATCGACTTCACAGCCACTTACTGCTAACGAAGTCTATGTTTGGAACAACGGTGCAGCCACAGCAAGCATCAATGTTTCTGCAGCTGGCACCTACTCTCTCCGGATTCTGAATACAACAACAGGTTGCTTCAGCCCTGTGAGTAACAGCATCAATGTCACTGTAACCCCGGCTCCAAGCACTCCACTTGTTTCAACCTCTGGTCCTACGACGTTCAACGTTGGCGGATTCGTGAACTTGACAGCATCTAACGGTGCTAGTAGCTACCTATGGTCTAATGGCCTGACAACGCAATCGATCCGTGTCCGGACCGCTGGCAACTACTCTGTCCAAGCTATCAGCAATGGTTGTACATCTGCAGCTAGCACCCCTGTGACTGTCACTGTAAACCGTACCAGCTCTGACCTTGTTGTAAGCGATGCCCAATCGAATGGCGGCACTTTCTATAACGTAACTATTGATGCTTCTGGCTTCCTTACGCTCAGCGCTCCGTTGGTTGTAGAAGGCACCATGACCGTCAATGGCGTACTCAATACAGGTGGGTTTAGCATTTCAGGTCCTGGCGACTTTATGCTGGCCGATGGTGCAACACTCGTTGTCACCAGCCCAGCTGGTATCAACGCTACTGGCAACACTGGCGACATCACTGTTGTTGGTAACCGTATGATCAATGCAGGTGCTAATATCTTCTACGGAGGTACAGGTCCGCAAGTAACCGGAACTGCCCTTCCTGCCAAGATCAAATCGATCTCGATTGGAAATAGCGGTGGCGTCACCTTGACATCCCCTACCTCTGTAACCGAGAAACTGGTTTTGGAAGTTGGTAATTTCAACCTCAACAACCGTGTATTCACGATGGTGTCTGATGCCAATGGCACAGCTTATCTTGACCAAGGTGCTGGCAACGGTAGCGTCAGTAACGCATCTAACTTCACTGTAGAGCGTTGGATTAATCGTGCTAGGACAAGCTCTGATGGTGGTTGGTTCTTTGTGGGCGCCCCTGTCCAGAACTTTGCCGCAAGTGGTTGGTCTGCATTTAACGTCTTTTCTAGCAACACTTTCAACACAAGTGTAGCAGGTGGCTCGTCGTTGTTCTTGTATGATGCTACCGCCCCAGCCAGTGCCAATAACAATGGCTACGTTAAAGTATCTAGCGCCAGCACCGTTATTGCCCCAGGTGTAGGTGCCCGTCTCTGGATCCGTAACGGTAACTTCTTTAATGTAGGACAAGGTGATAGCAGGCTCAGAGCTAAAGGCGCCCCAGTATTGGGTACCTACAACTTCCCGAACCTGCGCTATTGCGCCTCTGGTTGTACCTTCGCTAACGAAAACGGCTTCAACCTTGTCGCTAACCCTTATGCAAGCGCCATCGACTGGGATGATGCCTCTTGGACCAAAACTAACCTCGAAGACGCCATCTATATCTATGACTTCCTCAATGGCCGCTACACGACCTACATCAATGGTGTTGGTGTTAATGGTGGTAGCAACATGATTGCGTCGTCACAAGGTTTCTTCGTTTGGGCCAATGCAGCTTCGCCAGCCTTGACTATCCAGAAAGAAGCTGCTAAGGCAGCCAACGCATCGTTCCGCCGTGCTGGAGCAGTGACCAATGTATTGCACCTGACACTCAGCAATGCTGCAAATCAGTCAGACGAATCTGCTGTTCGCTTCAGCCCAACAGCTACTGCTGGGTACGATGCCAACCTTGATGGTCGTAACCTTGCTGGTGACAACCTAGACATCGCAACGATTGGTGCCAATGGTGAGTCACTTTCTGTCGATAGCCGCCCTGTTGTTGGTACAAGCACCATTCCGCTTGCGCTGAAACTTACAGGATCAGGTATCATCACCTTCAGTGGTCTCAATTCGTTTGACAATGGCGTTAGCCTCAGCCTGTTGGATCAAACCACTGGCCAGACGACTCCAGTTGCCGAAGGCCTTCAGGTTGCTGTCAATGGTGGTAATCGTTATGCCCTTGTGGTCAATAACGTTACTAGCCTCAACAACAATTTGGCTAATAGCTTCAGCATCTATCCGAATCCGACTCGTGACCAACTGACCCTCAACTTTGCGGATGCCGCCAGCCACAAGCTGACCCTACGCAACACCTTGGGCCAAGTAGTTTACAGCTCGACCGAGGAGGGCAACACTGCTGTCATCAACATCAGCCATTTGGCTGCTGGTGTCTACTACCTAGACATCCCAGGTTATGGCAAACAAAAAGTTGTCAAAGAATAATCCAGCTTATCAGCAGCTTAATCGCTTGCGCTTTCTCTAACCCGTCTGAATAGCGTGTCTTAAACCCGATTAGACCCTAGCGTCTCAGACTGAAAACCCCGACCATTGGTTGGGGTTTTCTTTTTTCATATAGGTGGACATGTACCTACACTTATGATTGCATGACAACCAAAGCCAATATCAAATTCTGTTATGGTCTAGCCCTGTTTTGATCGAGGGTATACCGAATCGCACCAATAGGTCAAAGGCTGCGTTTGAGCCTGACATTACGTTTTTACTAACCCAAATGCAAAAAAGCCCAGCACCTAGTAATAGGGCTGGGCTTCTTGTTGCTTTTTTATAATCGGGATGGGGTCGATCTAGGACGCTTAATCCACCAAAACAGAACCTGTCATTTCTGTTGGGATGGGTAGGCCCATGATGTGCAAAATGGTCGGTGCAATGTCACCAAGCTTGCCTTCTTTAACGTGCTGGGTGGTGGGATTGGCGAAGTCCGTACTTACGACTATGAACGGCACTGGCTGGGTAGTGTGCGCTGTGTTCGGCGATCCATCCTCATTAATCATGCAGTCGCTGTTGCCGTGGTCGGCGAGGACTAGTGCCGTATAACCGCCTGCTTGGGCCGCCTCGATGACTTGTTTTAGGCAGGCATCCACCGTTTCGGCCGCAGCAATGGCTGCAGCCATAATGCCTGTGTGACCTACCATGTCCGTATTGGCAAAGTTGAGACAAACGAAGTCCGCACTGCCGGCCTTCAACTCCGGCACAATCAGATTTGTGATATCCTGAGCAGACATAGAGGGCTGGAGGTCGTAGGTCGCAACCTTTGGTGATGGCGCCATTAGACGTCTTTCGCCTTCGAAAATAGCCTCTCGCCCTCCGCTGAAGAAAAACGTCACATGGGGGTATTTTTCGGTCTCAGCGATCCTGATCTGGGTTTTGCCATTGTTTGCCAGGACCTCACCTAGGGTATTGTTTAGGTTGTCCTTATCATAGACGACATGGACACCTTTATAGGTGTCATCATAGTTGGTCATCGTGACGTAATAAAGATCTAGTGGCTCCATCCCGAAATCAGGGAAGGCCGTTTGGGTCAGTACTTGCGTGATCTCACGACCACGATCGGTCCGGAAATTGAAACAGAGCACCACATCCCCAGGCGCGACTTTGGCTAATGGTTGGCCTGAGGCATCAGTGACAACAATAGGTTCAATAAACTCGTCCGTTATGTTGGCTTCATAACTCTGGTTAATGGCCTGGATAACATCCTGTGTTGGCTTGCCTTTGCCCTTGACCAATAGGTCATACGCTAGTTTGACTCGTTCCCAACGCTTGTCCCGGTCCATCGCATAATAACGGCCAATTACTGATGCTACTTGACCTGTAGTTTTGGCTGCATGGTCTAAAATTCCTTGGACGTACCGAGCACCCGCCTTAGGGTCTGTATCACGCCCATCAGTAAAGGCATGGACAAAGACATCCTGCAAGCCAGCTTGATGGAAAGCTGTTAATAGCCCATTAATATGATCTGTATGGGCATGGACACCACCATCTGACACTAGCCCAATGAGGTGGATTTTTTTGTTCTGCGCCTTTGCATAGCTGATGGCGTCTTTGATGGCTGGCTCGTTGGCAATACTGCCATCCTTTACGGCAAGGTTGATCCGGACAAGATCCTGATAAACCACACGACCAGCTCCTAGGTTAGTGTGTCCTACCTCGCTGTTACCCATTTGACCATCGGGTAGGCCAACTGCTAGGCCCGATGCAGATAGTTGGCTATGGGCATAGTTGCTGATTAAAGACTTGAAAAAAGGCACATTTGCCTTGTCCAGGGCAGATACTTCCGGATTTTTGGCAATACCCCATCCATCCAGGATCACTAAGATTACTTTTTTCATAACAAGGTTTTGGAATTATGGGGCGCCTAGGGCCTCTGATCCTTTGGCAATTTGCCCATTTTAAGGGTACAGATCACAAAAAGCACCTTTTTGCATCAATTTTTCGTTCCCGAATAAGGTTGGCACGGTTTTGGCTTACCATGAACCATCATTACCAGTCATCTCCTTGCGGATACTCGTTCTTTCCCTTCTGATTTCAGCATTGATCTTTGGTCAATCGGTCCAGACAGTTGCCCGCAATGCCTCTGCCAGCCAGCCAAGCCAAAAGAAACAAGCGAAATCAAAAAGTAAAGCCAAGCCAACCAAAACTGCCCAATCAAACAAGCAAAAGCAGGTTAGCTCGGATAAACGAAAACCCAACCAACGTAGCAAGTCAAAGTCCAAACGTCAGGACCGCCTGTCAAGTAAAATTGCCCAGTCCAAGTCTAACACACGGTCTAGAGCAAAAGACAAAAACTTAGAACGGAGTAACTCCTTACGCCGATCTTCGAAACAAGCTACAACGTCCAGAGATACTAATTCTGATGCCCCATCTGATGGCAAACGAGCCCTCAATCATACCAGTGATACCTTAACATCACGTCTCGATACTGTCGCCAAAACAAGTGCCACCGAGCCTAGTCAAGCACAGCAAAAAGTCGCCAAAGAAGCCCCTTTTATCATTCAAGAGGCAATTTTGACAGCCAACCAGACTACCATGTTTAAGCTACTAAAGCCAGACGGCCTCGAAGTCAACCTGATGAGCAACCGCGGTAGATACCTACCAAAGGAAGCCATTAAGTTGCTAAGCCTTTTCTATCAGCAGTACACCCCTACCTCGTTGAAGTGGGTGCACAAAGGCAGAACAAAATCTGGTCTCCATTATGTACTCGGCAAGCTCCAATGTCTCACCAACATCGGCCAAGCAAAGTCTAGCACACCTAAACCAGAAGCCAAAACAACCGAGGTTGCACTGTATCTGGTTTACCGAATTAAAAACAGTCAGGTCATGATCCAGAATCTGGAGTTAGACCGCTAACGATATTTCATTAATAACGCAATTTTCTTGTGCCGAAAGGGCTCCGAGCATCTCGAAGCCCTTTTTTGTTGCCCTTAGGCTGCGCTCAATGCCTCTATAATAATCTGAGTAGCGCCTCTAGGTAGTGAACTCTATCATCCTTTGATTCTAATTTCTATACTGGTCCGGAGCTGGCTACAAAAAAGGCAACAACCAGACGATCTAGTTGTTGCCTTCTGATGATTGTTGTATATGTCTACTAGCAAATGCTATTTGGAAAGGAATGACGCAATCTCGCCTGTGATAAACTCAGCAGCTTTGCCATCACCAAAAATAGGCGGATAGCTACTGGACTCGTTGGCCCTCAATAAACGCATAGCCAAGATCATACGCATAGGGTCAGCATCCACTATCATCGAGCTACCTTGCTGAATCAGCTCGACCCACTCGGTCTCAGACCTTAGCACCAAGCATTGTTTCTGAAAAAAGTAGGCTTCCTTCTGGACACCGCCACTATCGGTCATGACCAAGGCGCATTTTTTTAACAATAGGCTCATCTCCAAGAAGCCGACAGGCTCACACAAGATCACATCAGGATTAGCAACTATAGAGCCATAAAGCGCAGCGTTGGCCTCGGAGGTTAATACCTTAAGTGTCCTTGGGTGCAACGGAATCACAGCCTTGGCACCTTGGTCCTTAGCCACCCGCATAATCCCATTAAATATGCCTTCGAGCCGCTGCGGATCGTCTGTGTTGTTATTTCGGTGGATGGTTGCTAGGATAAAGGGCTTATCCTCGATCCCGAGGCGGTTCAATACATCACTTTTTTGTGCAGCAGCCTCTACAAAATAAAGGCTATTGTCATACATAATGTCTCCACAATGGTAGGCCAGTGGTTTGGACGGCGTGATGTGCTCCTGCATTTTGCGGTTGAAGCCTTCGTTCTGGAGGTTCTGGAGTCCCGCTTTGGTCGGCGAAAACAATAAGGTGCTAACGTGATCAGTCATGATGCGATTGACCTCTTCGGGCATTGTGCGGTTGAACGACCGAATGCCCGCCTCGATATGGATCACCGGGATATTGAGCTTGGCAGCTGTAAGTGCCCCCGCGAGGGTCGAGTTGGTATCCCCATAGACGATGACAGCATCGGGTTTCTCGTCCAACATCACTTTCTCGAGCGCAACCATCATTTCACCCGTCTGGGCACCGTGGCCCATCGAGCCAATATGGAGGTTATAGGCTGGTTTTGGTAGCTCTAACTCATCAAAAAACACATCAGACATGTTGTTATCATAGTGCTGGCCTGTATGGACGATAAGCTCTGTGACTTGGTTGGCATAATGAGCGCGGAAGGCTCTGCTGATGGCAGATGCTTTAATAAACTGAGGCCTAGCCCCTACTACTGTGATTATCTTCATTTGTAAATGGCAGTCTGGCGCAAATGCGGCAGAAAAAATACAGCTTTCTCGATTTGGGGTGTTAAGCAGTAACGGAGATAGCAGTCAAAAGTAGCTTTTTTATTTTGATGAAGCTAAATAGGGTCGACTGCCTAATCAGGTGGCATTTTCACAATGGTTAGATATTGACTATTGAGCTCTGCTGCCAACTAAACGCACTTATTTAGGACCAACAAGCTGGCTTTTGCCCTCCAGGTCCCTGTTTCAACCACAAGACAGGCTTAGATTCCGAAAAGTTCGGATGGTCGTTGATTTTCTGGCTTTCCAGGCCAGCCACTAACAAATCAGGGCACTAATGACCTAACCGAGAAAGGAGGATTTGTCCACCAATAAACCTAGGCTTGATCGTTCAAACTTGGCTGAATGCCACATGACTGGCCAAAAACAACCAAAAAAACCTAATTTGCGCCATCATTGGGTGGCTTCTGAACTTTGCCAGATCATCACCCCATAGCAACGCTTAACCATCCATGCTCCATACGCATATCCGGACCGCCACCTGCGGCCAACTCCGCCTCTCTGATATTAACACCACTGTTACCCTTTGTGGTTGGGTACAGAACGTACGAGACAAAGGTGGTCTCATCTGGATCGACCTTCGTGACCGATACGGTATCACCCAGCTGATCATGAATGAGTCTGATGCAGATAAAGATGTTGTGTTGCTGGCCCGTACACTAGGGCGTGAATTTGTCGTGAAGGCGACAGGCATGGTGATTGAGCGCATTGCAAAAAACGACAAAATCCCTACTGGCGACATCGAGGTTCGACTGAAGGCTCTTGAGGTGCTGAACGCCGCCAAGATCCCACCCTTCCTGATACAGGACGAAACAGATGGAGGTGAGGATCTACGGATGAAATATCGTTATCTAGACCTTAGACGTAATCCGGTCCGTCGCAACCTAGAGCTACGTCACCGTGTGATGCAAGAAACCCGCCTTTATATGGATGGCCACGGTTTCCTTGAAGTTGAAACCCCTGTTCTGATCAAAAGCACCCCAGAAGGTGCCCGCGACTTTGTGGTGCCTAGTAGAATGAACCCTGGCGAGTTCTATGCCTTGCCACAAAGCCCTCAGACTTTTAAGCAGTTGCTGATGGTTAGTGGGTTTGACCGCTATTTCCAGATCGTGAAATGTTTCCGGGATGAGGACTTGCGTGCTGATCGACAACCAGAATTCACCCAAATTGACTGCGAGATGAGCTTCGTGACCCAAGAAGACATCCTAGAAGTGTTCGAGGGCCTTACGAAGCATATCTTCAAGGCTGTTAAAGGGATCGATCTGCCTGCTTTCCGCCGCATGACCTACGCCGATGCGATGCGGCTGTATGGTAACGACAAACCAGACCTTAGGTTCGGTATGCCTTTTGTAGAGCTTAATGACCTGACCCAAGGCCATGGCTTTGGCGTTATGGACGAGGCAGAGTTGGTTGTGGGCATCAATGCGAGTGGCTGTGCTAATTATACCCGCAAGCAAATTGATGAACTCACAGACTATGTCAAACGGCCACAAATTGGCGCCAAAGGACTTGTCTGGATTCGCTATCAAGAGGATGGAACATTGAAGTCGTCTGCCGACAAATTCTGGTCAGCCGAGCACCTAGCCGCCATCGCTGCCCGCACCGAAGCCAAACCAGGTGACCTAATCCTGATTTTGGCCGGTGCCGCCGCCAAAACACGCAAAGCCCTCAGCGAGCTGCGCCTATTGGTAGGCAGCCAGCTAGGCCTGCGCCCAACTGATAAGTTCGAAGTTTTGTGGGTGCTAGACTTCCCGCTACTTGAATATGGCGAAGAGGAAAATCGTTGGTTTGCCATGCACCACCCCTTCACAAGCCCAAAACTAGAAGACTTGCACCTGATAGAAAGCAAAGACCTAGGCAAGGTTCGGGCTAATGCCTATGACTTGGTCATCAACGGAGTCGAGATCGGTGGAGGCAGCATCCGGATACATGACCGCAAGGTCCAAGAAGAAATGTTTGCTGTCCTTGGGTTCAGCCCAGAAGAGGCCCGCAAACAGTTTGGCTTCCTGATGGAGGCGTTCGAGTATGGGGCCCCACCACATGGTGGAATCGCATTTGGCTTTGACAGGCTATGCGCGATGCTGGGTGGGCAAGACTCGATTAGGGACTTTATCGCCTTCCCGAAGAACAACTCAGGCCGAGACATGATGATCGACTCGCCGAGCACAATCAGCCAAGCCCAATTGACAGAGCTATCGCTTGATGTCAAACTTACAAAGGTATAGGCCTTGTCCAAATCACCTATCCCCTCAGGCCCTACCGTCGGAAGATGGTGGGGCTTTTTTTGCGGATCAGTAACAACAACCCTGCTCCGATTTGTGCTGCTAGGGCTTGATAGCCCTTAGGTAGCACAATCCGTATTACATTTGCGACGCTGGTTTGGGGCCGTTAGATATTAGGGCCTTACAGCAGATCGATAGCCTGCATCCGATGACCCTTCTTTCGTTTTTATTGATAGTCCCGATCCTAGCAGGCGTGGCACTATTGCTGATGCCTGATAGCTGGACAAAGGCGCATCGAGGTACCAATATATTGGCTGCGGCTATCCAGATAGGGTTGGTCGTTTTGGTTTATCGGTCTTTTGACCTAAGCATAGGCACCTATCAGCTCATTGAGCGACACGACTGGTTTGGCTTACCACTAGGGGCATTGGGGCAGGTGAATATCCAATACCTATTAGGCGTCGATGGGCTCAACCTCGCTTTGGTGGCCTTGTCATCGGTTGTCTTGTTGTTGGGGGCGATTGCAAGCCCAGTGCATACACAATATAGCAAAGGGTATCATAGCCTTTACCTATTGCTCTCTGCAGCGGTGATGGGGACCTTTTTGGCACTTGATCAGTTTTTGTTTTTCCTCTGTTTCGAGTTCATGTTGCTGCCGATGTATTTCCTGATCGGCATCTGGGGTGGCGCTAAAAGGACCTATGCAGCTATTAAGTTTTTCCTGTACACATTGCTAGGCTCTGTCATGATCTTGGTCGTGATCATTGGGCTGGCCAACGCCACACTGGACACCGAGGCAACAGCCAAAAGGTATGCTACGATGACAGGCCAATCCATCTCAACTCAGCATGTCCAAGTTGATTTGTTATCAAGGTCCCTCCCACAACAATACTGGGTCCGCACATTTGCGATCACGGACATGGCCAAGGCCGAAAGCCAAGTGCCCGATTCCTTGCTCAATCCACTGACCAAAGGGACAATCGGTGGGGTAGATGCGCGCTGGCTAGCCTTCCTGCTGCTACTCATTGGTTTCGGAATCAAGTTGCCTACAATACCGTTCCATACTTGGCTGCCAGATGCCCACGTCGAGGCACCGACAGCTATATCTGTATTGCTGGCAGGTATCTTGCTCAAGATCGGTGCTTATGGTCTCCTAAGATTAGGCTATGGCCTATTGCCAGAGGCCGCCACCTCGCTTAGCTGGCTGGTTGGCCTACTAGGTGCGATTAGCCTAGTTTACGGAGCTCTAGTCGCAATGGCCCAGACCGACCTCAAGAAGATGGTGGCCTATAGTTCGGTTTCGCACATGGGCTTGGTATTTCTAGGGATAGCAAGTGGCACAACAGCAGGCCTTCAAGGTGCGGGTTTTCAGCTTATTAGCCATGGTTTGCTTTCAGCTGGATTGTTTTTAGCCGTCGGGGTCCTTTATGACCGCACTCACAAACGAGATATTAATACCTATCAGGGGCTTGCGAAACCGATGCCTTACTACACCGTCCTGACCGGAATGCTGTTCTTTGGTTCTCTTGGCTTGCCTGTTTTCTCAGGCTTCATAGCCGAGCTTATGGTTCTGAATGGAGCAGTAGAGGCAGCTAGCATCGGGGGAATGACATGGATTTATGTAGGTGCCCTGCTTCTGACCCTTTTGCTAACTGCAGGGTATTTTTTATGGGCGTTCAGGCGGATGTTCTTGGGTACTTTTTCGGTTTCAGACTCTGTGGCTGCCTACCTAGGCAACAAACCCCTGACAGATACCACCAAGGTGGAATCCTTCCTGCTACTGGTCACGGTCCTTGGCAGTGTTTGGTTAGGGCTTTTCCCGAACATCTTACTCGACATCATGGGGGCTGCAGATATACTAAAGGCGCACTAGTCAAAGCCAAAATGCGCCCGATCCGATTACTACCTCCGGCTCGAAGCAAGGCAACAACCTACCTAAGAAGCATAGGCCAATTACCTAATAACAGATCAGTGAAGGTTTTTTTGACCACCCCATAACCTCCTAGTGGCAGATTGTTATTACTTTAGGCGGTAAATCCGATAGCTACTATCCCCATGGTCTTGGTTCCTAATGTCAGACCTAGACCATCAAAATACTATACAACCGAACGATATGGCCCTTAGTGAACAAGAGCGTAAAGAGCTTTACCAAGTCAAGATAGAACAAGTTTTTACTGAGGCCGGCAAGGTCGTTGTGGGTCAACGGACCATGATCAGCCGCCTATTGATTGGCCTTTTCACCAACGGCCATATCTTGCTAGAAGGGGTTCCGGGGCTTGCCAAAACACTCACAGTCAACACATTGGCTCAAGTGTTGAGCCTTAAGTTCCAACGCATCCAGTTCACGCCCGATCTTTTACCTGCTGACCTTGTCGGCACCATGATCTTCAACCAACGCGAAAGCGTGTTCGAGGTCAAAAAAGGGCCCATTTTTGCCAACCTCATTTTGGCTGACGAAGTGAACCGCTCACCTGCCAAGGTCCAGTCTGCCTTACTCGAGGCTATGCAAGAAAAGCAAGTAACGATCGGCGAGACAACCTTTAAGCTCGACAACCCCTTCTTGGTCATGGCTACCCAGAACCCTGTTGAGCAAGAAGGCACATATCCCCTGCCCGAAGCACAAGTGGATCGGTTCATGATGAAAGTTTTTGTGGACTATCCGTCTAGGGAAGATGAACTGGAAGTGATGCGCAGGATGTCCAACATGAGTTATAGCGAACAGGTCCATCCTGTTCTTAACAAATCGGACCTGCTTGGCATCCGGGATATGATCAATAACGTTACTATCAGCGAAACGCTGGAGCGCTACATCATCGAGTTGGTATTTGCCTCTCGTCGCCCAGCCGACTATGGCATGAAGGAGGAGGGGAACTACATCATGTTTGGTGCCAGCCCGCGTGCTAGCATCAGCCTGCATAAGGTTTCTAAGGCGCTGGCCTTCCTCAATGGGCGCGACTTTGTTTTGCCAGAAGACATCAAGGAGGCCGCCTCTGATGTACTTAATCACCGCATCATTCTCAACTATGAAGCCGAAGCGGATGGTGTTACGACACGTCAAATCATAGAGAAAGTACTGGCTAAGGTCTCAATAGGCAAATAGCCATTGATCATGACCCTTGTTTTGTCATGATCATCAAGAGGACAATAACCAATCATAAAAGATCCCAACAAACGAAATAGCATCTAACACTTGATATCTGACCAGCGTTATCAATAGGTAACAACCGATGAAAAGCACAACGCCAGTCTTGCCACAGCAAATCAAGTTCATCGCCCTCCTGATTGGCCTGTTGGCACTGTTTGGTTCGCTTCCCTATGCCATCACGATTGTTGAAGTGGAGCGGGATAACCAGGAGAATGACCTTGCGCTTAAACAACTGCGTGCCTTGGCAGACACCGTCAGCTTGGTCACCGACTTGCAATGTCAACTTTTACCATCGCATGGGCCCGACCGAGCATTTGCAGCTCAGCTTGAGCTTCATGTTTTCCATCAGCATCAGGCAATCCTGAGCTACCTGCGCTTACGAGTAGAAAGATATGGCAAACAGGGAAGCATTTTCCCACCCAATCCTGAGCAGTATAAATTCAACCCAGACGTCTCTGGTGCCATCCAACTTGCCCAAGCTTCCGAGATGCTGGTAACAAAGCTCGGCACCGTGGTCCTGACGGATCCAGACCACGAACCAGATAGTTACCGATACAACTTGCAACAGTTCAGACAAGGTCAGGTGTTGTTGCACAACTGGACTAGCGAGTTTGTCAACCGACAGGTATTGGGCCTTTCAGTAAACATCAATCGGCTTGACCAGAGTGCCAAAATCACGATCGGTATAGAAGTTCTGTGTTTGATCAGCCTGATAGGATTTGTAGTGTGGCCTTTGACGCAACACTATATTAAGTCTGCCCAAAGCGAGGCTGACCTCAAAAACTTTGTCCTGAGCCAAGCGCAGAAACAAGATATAGCAGTCCAAGAGTTTAACCAATTGACCAAGGAGCTCAATAGCAACTCAGAAACATTGGCAGATAACCTAGCCTTGGCTGTTCGGCTCCGGACCGACCTAGAACAACGCGAACGCGAGCTGCACGAAACCCAAGTCCTAGTCCGAGTTGGGAGGGTCAAAATCAATATCCCAGAACGCCTGGCTTTCATCACAGCTGAAGCTGCCGTTTTATTGGGCCTCGGCAACCAAGTACTCACAATGCCCGCTAGTGATTTTTGGGACTTGTTCGATACCAATAGTACCATCGACCTGAGGCAATTATCAGCTGAGAACATTAAAGGAATCGGGCTGTTTTCTTGCTGGCTACGCAAACCAGTCAAAGACAGCAGCCATAGCCACCTTAAAACAGATGTCATCCCACAATCGAACCAATTAACACTCACGATCCAGGATCTGACCCAAGAGCGCGCAGCTACCCTCCAGATTTTTGATGCCAAACGCAAAGCCGAAGATGCTACCATGGCCAAGGCCTTGTTCTTGAGTACAATGAGCCATGAGATCAGGACACCGATGAATGCCATAATTGGACTTGCTGACATCCTTTATCAGGAAAACCCAAGACCAGACCAACAAGAAAACCTCGAAACCCTATCCTACTCGGCTAAACACTTACTCGCCTTGTTAAACGACTTGTTGGACTTTAGCAAAATTGAGGCCGGTAAAATAGTCTTCTCCTCTGCGCCCTTTAGCACCGCAGCCTTCCTACATCACCTGATGCAGATATTTGGCCCTCAAGCTGCCCAGAAGAAACTAGCCCTTAAGCTGCAAGTTCAGGATGGCTTACCAGGACTGCTGGAAGGGGACGAGCTTCGGCTCAACCAAATCCTGACCAATCTAATCAGTAATGCCATTAAATTTTCCTCTAGCGGATATGTCCTGATACGGGTCGGGTTCCGGCAGTCTATTGACCATTTAACCAACATTCAGTCGCCATCTGGGCAACTACATATAGAGGTAGAAGACACTGGCATCGGCATTGCGGCAGACGTTGTACCCTTACTTTTCGAGGCCTTCCATCAGGCAAGTGCTAACACCACACGCGAATATGGTGGTACAGGTCTAGGGCTCAGTATCTGTAAACGCCTGATCGAACTACAGCACGGGACGATAAAAGTTAAATCTGTTCCTGGGCTAGGGTCTTGTTTTTCAGTCACCTTACCGATGGTAGTGCCCGATGGGGCCGCGGATATGCCATTAGTCACATACGAACTAGTCACCCAACAATCTAGGCACCTGTCCTCCGACCAAGTATCTTCCAATCAACATTTAAAGGCTGCGGCAAGCACCGAGCCCCAAAAGCAAGGACCAAGCACCATAATCTCGAGAGACTCAAGATCGCCCGACCCACCGTATAATGAAAATCAGAATTCAGTATCGTTACAATCCTCGCAAGACAAGCCATTATCGGGACTTCACATTTTGGTCGTTGAGGACAACCGTGTAAACCGCATGGTGCTGACCAAGTTGCTGAGCCGTTGGGGTGCTTCTTTTGACGAGGCTATCCATGGTCAGGATGCGCTAGATCAACTAGAGGCACAGGCTGCAGCGACGACTAAAGCCACCGCCCAACCAGTACTTCCGCATGTATTACTCCTAGACCTCGAGATGCCAATCATGGACGGATACCAACTAGCCCGGATCCTAAAAGAGGACTCGCGTTTTCGGTCTATCCCGATTGTAGCGCTATCTGCCAATAGTGAAAGTTTTGTGCAGGAAACAAGCACCAATCTCGGCCTTGACCAATACCTCACCAAACCCATCGACCCTGGTCGATTGCTCCAAGCCTTGACCCCATTCATCAATAGGCTAAAGCAAATTGGCCATTGACAAGGTTGCAAATCAGTAGCATTCAATCGCACTACTTAATATCGAGCAAATACCCATATCCAGATGCCAAAGACCAACCGACAACTTTTCCTAAGCCACCTTGCCCAGACTAGCCCCGCCCCTCTTTTATTGGAGGTCGAACGTGCCGAAGGGGTCTGGATGTATGAGCCGTCCGGTCATCGGGTACTGGATATGATCAGCGGCATCGGAGTTAGCACGGTGGGTCACAGGCATCCTGATATTGTTTCAGCAATCAAAACGCAGGCCGACAGTTACCTACATCTGATGGTTTATGGCGAGGTGATCCAGACCGCCCAAACGTCCCTAGCCGAGGCCTTATTGGCAACCTTACCCCATCATCCGGACCCGACCCACCCCATACCTAACTGCTTCTACTTCACCAATTCAGGCTCGGAAGCAGTTGATGGAGCTATCAAGCTTGCCAAGCGAGCAACCGGCAGACCCGATGTTGTGGTTTGTCATCATGCCTACCATGGGGGTACAAATGGGGCCTTATCAGCTGGTGGGGGTGATTATTTCAAACAAGGCTATCACCCATTATTGCCCGGAATGCAGCGCGGCATCTTTGGCTCGGCCCAACTGCTGGATCTAATTAGTGACCAGACTGCTGCTGTTTTGGTCGAAACCATGCAGGGCGAGGCGGGTATCCGGACGGCATGCCAGAGCTGGTGGCAAGCCCTTCGCCAACGGTGCAACGAAACTGGCACCTTGCTAATTCTGGACGAAATCCAGTCAGGCGTTGGCCGCACAGGCAAATGGTGGGGATTCGAACATTATGGCATCATGCCCGATGTGCTACTGTCCGCCAAAGGAATAGGAGGGGGCATGCCGATTGGCTTTTTTGCCGCTCACAATGGCCTGATGTCCGTCTTTGCCGATACCCCCGTTTTGGGTCATATCACAACTTTTGGCGGACATCCCGTTAGCTGTGCTGCTGCTTTAGCAACCATTCGCCTCCTCGGAAGCCAACCCTGGATGGATGAGGTACCCCAAAAGGCAGCCTACATCCGCGAGCGGCTTGGCCACCTACCAAACGTAATCGAAATCAGAGGAATTGGCCTTTTGATGGCTGTCGAACTAGGCAGCTATGCGCGTGTCCGGTTCGTGATCGACTATGCATTACAACGCAATGGCGACCGCTTACTTACCGACTGGTTCCTATATTGTGATACCGCTATCAGGGTTGCCCCACCAATCAGCATCAGTCAGGACGAGCTCCGGATTGCTTGTGATATCTTGACCATTGGCATCTTGGAAGCCGCAAAAGCAGACCTGACGGCCGATCTGACGCCGCTTTAGGCAAAAAAATACGCAGGCTCTGGCTCATCTGTTGCTTAGGTCCGCGTCAGTACCCGGCAGGATAATCGGAAACAATGTTTGGAAAATGTGTCCCTGCACCGTTTATTCGCAACCCCACATCCGACATCAACCAAAATTTGGTTCGTCATGCCCCTACACAATCATCAAGTTATGGAACTACGCGAAATCGCAGCTATATCAGGCAAGCCAGGCCTGTACCAGATCCTGAAGCCCAGCAAGGCTGGCGTCATCGTCGAGACCATTGACGAAAACCATACCCGATTTCTGGCGGCAGCGACCAGCAAAATTTCGATCCTGAGCGAAATTACGATGTATACCACCGATGCTGAGGGAGCCATCACGCTGCGCGAAGTTTTCGCCAATATCCAAAAACAATTTGGGGACAACATGACCCTCACTGCCAAAAGTGATGGTGCTGATCTGCATGAGCTGATGGCCACCGTTGTGCCAGACTATGATCGCGATAAGGTCTATACAAGTGATCTCAAAAAACTTGTAACCTGGTATAGCATCTTGCATAAATATGCTCCTGAGGCTTTTGACGAACCTGCAGTTGACGCACCAAGTGAGGCAACCGAAGACAAAGCCAGTTAAGGCTCACAAGAGCGACAACAAAAAAATCAAGGACCACTTTTGGCCAATCACACACCACTTTCATAAGAAGTGGAAGGTGAGGCCAGAGGTGGTTTTGTTTTTCTAATCTTGCGGATCTTAAACCGCTGTGGTGATTGGTCGGGATGAGCCAACCGGACGCACAGGGTCAACCTAAACTGGTTTTTTTGCGGATTTTTTCGATTTGTTTGCAAAGCAGCCGTTTATTAATGATGTTGTACTACAATATGCCTAGACCTCGATTAAACCTATGAGTGCCTCGACCACCACTACAACCAACACCACCTTATCATCAACATCGACAACTGACAAAACCCTACTCGTAGAGTGTGCATGGGAAGTCTGCAACCAGATTGGTGGTATCTATACTGTCATCCGGACCAAGGTACCGAGTGTGGTGAAGACATGGGGTGATAACTATCTAGCCCTTGGCCCATTGCTGAGCGACCAAGTCCTAGGCGAATTCGAGCCTGTAGCACCAGACGGAAGCATATATAGTGATACTGTCCAGGAAATGCAGGCCATGGGGCTGGAGGCAATATTAGGCCGTTGGCTGATTTCGGGCAACCCCTATGTTGTGTTGCTCAACCCTTTCCAGATGATGGACAAACTGGGGGACATCAAGTATTTCCTCTACGACCATCATGGGATCAGCAGCCCCGCCTACGACGACAAATTGTTCGACCAGGTCGTGACCTTTGGTGAGATGGTACGCCTATTCTACCAAGTGCTGAGCCGGAAGGCTGCCGAGCGGGACCACCGTGTTGTTGCTCATTTTCATGAGTGGATGGCAGGTAGTGCTATCCCGGCCATTCGACGCGAAAATCTGCCTGTTCGTATCGTCTTCACGACACACGCCACCCTACTGGGGCGGTATGTAGCGATGAACGACCCCTATTTTTACGACCACCTCCCCTTTATGGACTGGGCCAAAGAGGCGGCGCAATACAATGCCGTTTCCCAAGTCCTGATCGAACGTGCCTGTGCCCATGGGGCTCATGTTTTCACTACAGTAAGCGAGGTGACCGCACGCGAGTGTACCCAGTTCTTGGGTAGAGTCCCGGATCTCCTGTTGCCCAATGGCCTTAATGTTGAGCGCTTTACCGCCCTCCATGAGTTCCAGAACCTCCACAAACTCTATAAAGACAAGATCAATGAGTTTGTGATGGGGCACTTTTTCCAGTCCTATAGTTTCAATCTGGATAACACACTCTACTTCTTCACAAGTGGGCGCTACGAATACCGCAACAAAGGGTTCGACATTACAACTGAGGCATTAGCCCGGCTGAACCACAAACTTAAGTCTTCAGGTTCAGACACCACTGTGGTAATGTTCTTTGTCACCAAACGGGCAGTCCATACCATTGACCCTGATATCCTGCAGTCTCGTGCGCTGATGCAAGAGATCCGTGGCACAGTAGAGGCCATGAAGGAGCAAATCGGTGACCGCCTCTTTATGCATGTCGCTAGCCAAGGCGAGATTACCCTCCCACCGCTAAACCAATTTGTCGACCAGTATTGGCAAATGCGTCTGCGCCGTACGCTCCAGAGCTGGCGAACCAAACGCCTGCCTAACATGATCACTCATCACCTCAAGGAACCCTTGCAGGACGAGTTACTACAAAAATTGGTCAGCACTGGCCTTCATAATTACCCTTCTGACAGGGTCAAAGTCGTCTATCATCCTGACTTCATCGCGACCACAAGCCCATTGTTCGGGATGGACTATACCCAATTTGTGCGCGGTTGCCACCTTGGCGTTTTCCCGAGCTATTACGAACCTTGGGGTTACACGCCTATGGAGTGTGTGGCTAGTGGTGTGCCTACCATCACCAGCGACCTAACAGGCTTTGGCGACTTCGTGATGAAGGAAATGGAAAACCATGCCGAAAATGGCATCATGATCGTGCAACGAACTGCTAAAAGTTTTGAAGTCGCAGCCGAGGACCTAGCCGAACAGTTGTTCCAGTTCTGCCAACAAAGTCGTCGCGAGCGCATCACCCAGCGAAATAGGGTCGAGCGTTGTAGTGATATGTTCGACTGGCGATCATTAGTGCGATATTATCAGGCAGCTTACGATATGGCTGTCGCCATCTAACTAAGCTAATGAATCGTCCATAGTCTTCCTACCAAATGCTGTAATGTCCCGAGATGTTACAGCATTTGTTTTTATGCCAAGACCGCCACCTCACGCCTCATCAAGAGGCTGGCTTGGTAGCGCGGATCATGCGTATAAGACCAAAGGCTATCCAGCAATGTCAAGACCTTATCAAGACCAATCCGGCTGGCCCATTCAAACGGACCAAAAGGATAGTTCACACCTAGGCGCATGCTGAGGTCAATATCTTCTCGACTAGCCGTGCCCTCTTGCAGAGTTAGATAGGCTTCGTTAATAACCATCGCAATTACCCTAGGTGTCACCAGACCCACTTGGTCTGCCACCCAACCAACTGACCACCCCAATTTAGCAAATACCTCAGCAGCCCGAGTTTGATCAGCCAAGGTTCTGGCCGACACCTCTATTGTACTGTTGGCCAAGGCACCTGGCCAGTTGTTAAAACCCACCAAAGTCAAGGGATTGTCAAGACGCTGGGTAGGGGCCTTCCAGCTATGCAAAGGCAACTCTAGCACTGGAAGCATAAGTACGGTCCCATCGGGCAGAAAATCGTACTTGCTTAGATCCCCCATTGCACTTGGCGCAAAATCTATCACACAGTCTGGCTGCTGCCATTCGTCCACCAGTGTCTTCAAGTTAAAGGTATCATCCCACCAGATCACATTGGCACGGGTGTCCATCATTTGGTTGAGGGTCTCCTTATGAGCTGCATCGCCATGAGCGAAGATAATGGGCTGGGTCATGTGCTAATTGGTGTAGAGATGGTTACCAAGTTGGCCTCAAGATGTGATTGAAATGGTAACCAAACAGACGAGAAAGTTGTCCCCAAAGTACCAAAACGATTGGCTACCAACCAAGTCGGTGGATATTGAAAGGCCAGCCAAATAGACCTCCTTTGACCTCCTAAAGACCATATACTACAACTATTCAGCCTCTTTAGCTGTATTTTTGACCCTCTGGCCCTATATTTGGCCATACATAACCAGCCTGATGAAAAAAATGATTACGATCCGCTTATTTGTTTTCACGGTCCTGACAATCCTGTTGGTGAGCAGCCAAGGATTTACCCAAGTCCGCCGCCGTACAACGTCGCCCAACAATGTCGCTACCCTTGCAGGTCCTTCAATGGTAGCACAAATAGCTCCGACACGTTACGATGGCACTGGTTGGATGGTTAGGCTAGAGCCAGCGCTTTTCTTCAGGACAGCTGGCATCGAGGTCGAAAAAATGATCACCGATAACCTATCTCTAGGTGTCAACGTCCTCTATAAGGTCGGGTCTGGCGAGGAGCGAATTGTCAATGGTGTCTCTTACCTAGAGAACCACCGCAAAAACACCTACTTGGTCGAGTTTGCCGCCAAATACTACTTCGAGGACAAAACACCTTCAGGTTTTTACCTTCAAGGACACCTTGGTATGGGCAATCTCATCTATGAAGATGGCACTTGGCGCCCAATCGGGATCAATACCAGCTTCACTAAGTACGACGCTAGCAAACGCAATGTCGTTCCTGAGCCTTCTGTACTCCGCTATGGAGCAGCTGGTGGCTATCAGTTCTTACTGCTTAACAAGTCATTGGTTGTCAACGTGATGGCAGGTCTCCAGTGCCAAAACGATACCGAAGGATTCAAAACACTGTTGTTCTTTGCCCCTTCAGTTGGTTTCTATTTTTAGGCCACAGGAAGCAAAACACTTACTTTTTGCACACTCGCATTTCCATATTGACTAGTCCAAGACCAGCGAACCCCTGTTTGCTGGTTTTTTGTTACTAGCGGACCTGGCATTACCTTAGCCAATACTATTGGCCTAAATAAAACCCAAAGATATCGCATCCTCGATCGATCTATTTTGGTTAGGTCTCTTCAATACTACTTAGTCTAGCTTTCTTCATGCTGATGCGTCTACCTCCATATTTAACTCCTGGTGACACGGTTGTGGTCGTTTCGCCATCACGACACGTTTTCCCTGAGGAGCTAAAGGCCTTTGTCCAAACAATGGCAGACTGGGGATTGGAGGTAGAGCTTGGCAAGTATGTCTATGCAGCCTTTCATCAACAGGCCGGCACAGATGCTCAGCGCCTACATGACCTCCAATGGGCGCTGGACCACCCAACTGCAGCTGCCATCTTCGCATCGAGAGGGGGCTATGGCCTGACTCGTATCATCGATCAGCTAGACTGGACTAGTTTTATGGTCAAGCCCAAGTGGTGTGTCGGTTTTAGTGATTTTACACCAATGCATCTCAAGCTCAAGGCCCTTAAAATAGGAAGCATCCATGGGATAGTGCCGAGGCTTTTTGGTCAGGATGGGAATGAGCAGGCACTCGCGACCCTGTATGCAGCCCTCAGAGGTTGGCCTATTAACATTGCTTGGCCAGTGTCAGACCATCAGCATGATGGCCTTGACATAGTAGCACCCATTATAGGTGGCAACCTTGCAATGATCGCCGATAGCTGCGGCACCTCAACCCAACTGGAGACAAATGATTCCATCTTATTCCTTGAAGATGTGGGCGAGGCGCATTACAAAATAGAACGCATGGCCATGCAACTATTGCGGGCTGGTGTGCTTGATGGAGTTAAAGCCATCGTACTAGGTCAATTTTCGGAAATGCATGACCTAGCTTCAGATTTTGGGTGTACCGTTACCCAAATTTTCCAACGATTGCTGCCTTCCGTGCCAATACTCGATCAGTTCCCGGCAGGCCATGTACCAGAAAACAGAGCCATCACCTTTGGCAGCCTAGTTAGGCTTATGGTTGTAAACGGAATAGCACAAATCCTGCCACCTGATAACCCAGATGCATGATTAGCCAAATCATAATGATTCAAAACCACATTTGTCGTATTAAAATTTGGTTAACAATCTAACAAGCAACCTTGCTTCTAGTTTGATTTTTGCTAGCTTTCAAGCTGACAAACACCAATCCTTTACCCTGATTCCATGGCACGAAAACGAAGAAATACAGATGATGACTACGATAACGGACGTAGTTATGACGACTATGACTACGGCAAGCTCACGTCTGAGGACGACACAATGGCTGTTGACAACTCAGACGATGAACAGGGTGCCGAGTTTGGGCGTATCTTGATCTGGAATGCTGTCAATAACACTGCCCTGTTTGTAACAGCCTATATGTTGATGTTCGTAATCTACCAAGTTGCGACCTCAACGATTGCTTATCGACGGTTTCTCAACTCCGTGATTAGGTATTACATCACGAACGTCACCCCAGTCCATAACAACTGGTTGTACAACTACAAAACCATCATCTGGATCTATGCAGCTGGCCCCGTGGCCTGCCTCTTGACAGGGATGGTCTGCTACTTTCTGTACTTTAAGTACTTCCAGAAAAATGTGAGCCTGATGCGCAACTTTTTGCTCTGGATGTTCCTGATCGGGGCGATGATGACCTTCGGTAACATCGCATCGGGTATCTTGATCAAAGATACGTACCGTGGTGTTGGCTATGCCATTGCTTGGGGCCGTACCTCGATGACACTTAGATACATCTATATTGGTGCCAGCATCGTGATGATGATCTTGGTTGGTTTCTTCACCGTTAAGGCCTTTTTGCAAACTGCCACCCGTAGCGACTTGGTTAGACGACGCGGTGGTGCAAGGGTTGAGTTTTTGTTCTTTAATGTCTTGATTCCGATTGGGGCTGGCTCAGTAATTGTGTTTTTCCCTAGGTTACCTGCACTGGAGTACTACGAGATTTTGGCTGTTCTGTTCTTTATCCCTACCCTACTAGCCATGTTCAGCTACGGCCGCCAGATCACAACAATTCGCCTAGTCCGTACCCTAGACGACATTCCGATTTCAAAATCTGCGATTGGGATTGCCGTGGGTGTTTTAGTGCTTTGCCGCGTCCTGCTTGACCCTGGTATCGACGTCAATGCCTTCGACAAAGAGTTAGAAAAACCCCTGAAGGAAGACAACCGCAAAACGGAGGTTAATCGAAAACAACCATAAACGACCCTAAGCCACTTTGCTGCCTTCCACAAATAACAAAGGCCACCTCGCGCTACTTTGCGTTGGTGGCCTTTGTTGTCCTAAAGCCTTCTGAGCCCCAGCGACGTATTGCGTATTAATGGAAGCAAGGTTTGGTCATTAACCAAGTAGTCTAGTTGATCACAGCTGTAGGTTAGCTGGTTTCTAAGCATGTAGATTCTTCGGTATTTTTAACATCAAAGCCATCAAGCCGAACTTTATCCAGCAAGCGGTTGAGCTCAACCGCCTCGTCGGGCGAAATCCCCATCATACCGTGCGAGCAGCTAACAACAGGCTCGACGGTGTCTATAAGATCTAGGCCAGCCTGTGTGATCTTGACCAAAGTACTGCGTTTGTCGTTAGGGCAGGCCTCGCGAACCACTAGGCCAGCTGCCATCAGCCGATCAACAACACGCGAAGCATCACAGTTGCGCTCGATCATCCTATCCTTGATGCTATAGGTAGGTAGGCATTGGCTGCACTGCCCACGCAAAATCCTGAGGACATTGTATTGCGTACCAGTGATCCCGAAAGGCTCGAGCATCTGACGCTGTATGTTCTGGATGTAATGGGCTGTGAACAAGATATTAAGGAATGCACGGCGGTGCTGATCCTTAATTTCGGCTGTTTGGAGCTCTTCTTCTATCGTAGGCATTTGTGCTCGGTGATTAGCAAAAATGAAAAAGGGCAATCGGCACGCATTTGAGATGATCAATGTAGCAAAAATAGCCACACACTTGAGGACTTCTTTGGGGTCAGTTACAGCGGTATATTGGTAGCACCAAAATCATCCTAAAAGCAAATGGGCACCCTATTGATAGCGCGCCCATTTGTCTGATTGATCCATAGCTACTAAAGAAATTCTGTAGGAAAGCGGAGCGTTGGCCCGGCTGTCCTTAGTTTTTCTTTTCTACCTTCTGGAGCTCAATGCCACCGGCAATGGCAACTTCTTCGCTAATAATAAGGGTACTAGGTTCCCCAATATTGAAATCAGTGCGCTTGATGTTACCAGAGAACTTGAAGCCTGCTTTGGTATTGCCCCATGGGTCTTTAGCGATGCCGTTAAAGTTGACGTCAAAAGTGACAGGTTTGGTGATGCCTTTGATGGTAAGGTTGCCTTTTAGGGCATATTTTTTTTCAGAGACTTTCTTGAAAGAGGTGCCTTTGAATTCGATTTTGCCATTTTTTTCGGAATCGAAAAACTCCGCTTGTTGCAGGTGTTTGTCACGTGCTTCAGACTCAGTATTGATCGTTTTTGGGTCGACGCTGAAGTTGACGGTGGCTCCATCAAAATCCTCTTTGGTCGTCACGACGCTACCATCATAGGTACGAAACATACCATCTACTTCAGAGATCTTGAGATGCGTAATACTGAAACCTAGTTTGCTGTGCGAGTTGTCAACCTTCCAAGTAGTTTGGGCATTGGCAGCGAACGAACCTAAAGCCAAAGCTGCGATGATGAATAGTTTTTTCATGGTGGTAGTGTGGGGTTTAAAAGTGTTGTTGGATAGGACTGGTAATAGTTCAGTAGAGATACTGGGTAAGTGGTTCAGGCTTAGCCTGTTTCATAGTGGTTTATTGCAGGTTGCAAAAGCCTAAGTTGCGCCGTAGGCACCTTTACGTTTGGCATTGACAGCCAAGGCTTGTTTCGTTACAATGTATCATTAAGGGTATTGTTGGCTTAGCGGATCTACTGCCTTGCCTTTATTATCCTGATTGACAATGCAAATATACACGTTCAAACATACAAGTTGCAACATGTAATCTACAAATATTCCCCGAAAACCTGTATAAAGCCAATAATCACCACTGTTTTGGCTATTTTTGAAGGCGGACTTGTTAAGAAAGTCAGGGTTTTGACAATCCTAACCTGACCAAAATGAAATTTTATGGCAACTAAGGCTTCCCAATCCCAGCAAAATAATGTGGTCAGCTTAGCCCCTACTCCAACAAGGACCTAACTTTCACCTCTGATATGACCCGAGCCGACGACCAAAACCTAGTTAACATCGTGCCTCCAGCAATAACTGACGAGGCCTTTGGACAGTACCTAAAGTCCAGAAACATAGCCGCTGATAAGTTATCCGAAAGGCTACCAGCAGTCTATACCGAATGGCTACAAGATTTTATGCAAATGAGCCCCGATAGTTTTTGGTCTCGACACCGCAACACCGTAAACCATGTTAGGCGCCAACTGCTAGGGTTACAGAGGCGGATGTCGCAGAAGACCATCTGGATGAGATAATGTAAACAAAAAAAACTCCTACCCTGACGTAAGCCTTGGTAGGAGTTTTTTTTGGTTCGGCAACACATAAAGTTCTAACCAGAATGGGAAAGGCTTACTTAACAGCCTTTTCTGATTTCTCAGCAACGGTGCCTTTGATGGTCAGGACAACCGGCTGAGCACTATTTTGCAAGGTTACAGTTACCGTCTTGGTGAAAGCACCAGGGCTAGCAGCATTGTAGGTAGCCGAGATTTTGTTTTTCTTGCCCGGCATGATTGGCTCCTTAGGCCATGACGGAACGGTGCAGCCGCAAGATCCGACCACATTGCTCAGCACAAGTGGTGCTTTGCCAGTGTTTTCAAAATCGAAGGTGGCAACCGCTGGGACGCCTTGAGGGATGGTACCGAAGTCATATTCGGTTTTGTTCCACTTCACGCTAGGTGCGACGGCAGTGGTGGTGGCTGGTTTGGCAGCGTCTTGGGCATTGCTGTCAAACGACATGCAGGTAACACCCAGACCTAGTAGTAGTGCAAATGCAATTTTCTTCATGGTACTCGAAAGGGGAAAAATGGATGAACAATGCGTCATTGCCTAGCACCTATGCCAACCAAGACACTTTACTCAACAAAGGTGCGACTATCGGCACAGTCCAATCCCTAAGCCAACGTTAATGGTTGTTAACTGCTGGTTAACGGCAATACCTAAAGACTACTAAAGCGCCCAAAACATGCCATTTAAGCCACTGCAAGGTACTTGGTGCTAACGTTGTCTAGTTTGCATACTCTATCTTTGTTGGGCCTATGCGAGTGTGTGGAGGGCCAAACCCTAAACCTAACCTTCGCTTCTTTAGCCACAACTCGATAACAAATGTTTCAATTCCTCCAGAGTCTGTCTCGACACTTAAGCGCCATCCGGGTTTTGGTGGTGCTTGGTAGCGTGTCGGTGATTGGGCTGCTGGGGCTACAGGTCTATTGGGTAAAGGAGTCTTACCGGACCGAGGAGGCAAAATTTAGGCAATCGGTTTTTGTGGCCCTCGAAAATGTTGCTAGGCAAATGGCTCGTGTCAGCAACTTCACCTTGCCGAACAGCAGTGTTGTCAAACAGGTCGAAGGAAATTATTTCGTGGTCAATATCAACGCCCAGATAGACGCCAACTTGTTGGAGTATTACTTGAGGCGTGAGCTAGCCCGTAGTCAGGTCCTGACTGATTTCGAATACGGCATTTATGACTGTAGCACGACAAAGGTGATGTATGGAGGCTATGTCCCGTACGATGCAAAGGAAAAAAGGGACATCAAGGCCCCACCCCGTACCAACCTGCCGAAATACGATAAATTCCCTTACTACTTCTCGGTACTTTTCCCGCAACGGAACAATTATCTGGTATCCCAGCTGGACTTTTGGTTGGTGAGCACGGGGATCATGGTTTTAGTAGTTGGCTTTTTTGGCTATTCTTTAATCATAATCTTGAGGCAGAAACGCCTGAGTGAGGTACAAAGGGACTTCATCAACAACATGACCCATGAGTTCAAGACACCGATCAGCACTATCAGCCTAGCGGCCAGCATCATCGGCCAGCCTGGGACCAAGGCTCAGCCAACTCGCCTGGATAATTATGCCCGCATCATAAAGGACGAAAGCTTACGGTTAAACGGCTTAGTGGAGCGTGTGCTGCAGCTAGCCAAAACGGACCAACAAGGACTGCGACTCAACCCTGAAGTGCTGGAGCTGACCGATCTGCTACGCCAAGTAGCTGACACCTTTGACCTCCGTAGCAAACGGACTGACGGACACTTAATGCTTGACATACCGGAGGGTCCTATCCATGTCAAGGCAGACCGTCTTCACCTGACCAATTTGCTGTACAACCTGCTTGACAATGCTACCAAGTATAACCAACGTCCACCTGAGCTTAGGCTACGAATCCAGCTGCAGGATGGCCAAGTATCCCTAGAGGTTCAGGACAATGGTATCGGAATCCCCGAGAAGTTTCAGGACATGGTCTTTGATCGGTTTTACCGTGTGCCAACAGGTAACGTCCACAATGTCAAGGGATTCGGTATTGGCTTGTGCTATGTAAAACTGGTAGCCACCACCCATCGCTGGAGGCTCAGATTGCTTAGTTTCCCCGGTCAAGGCTCTATTTTTACAGTCCGGATGCAGCAAATACGAGCCTAGTTTAGTCAGCTGTCAAGAGCTACATCTAGCACGAGAATTGGCCTATTTTGGGGCCAGATGATGGGATATGCCACAAAATTACCCAATTTCGCCCCGCCATAGTCTTATGAATGGCTTGGCATAAGCGCAGATGCCCAGAGATATTAGCATAAAGTCAGTCCTGATTATAGGTAGTGGTCCTATTGTTATTGGTCAGGCATGTGAGTTTGACTATGCGGGTTCGCAAGCGGCACGTTCGCTGCGGGACGAGGGTATTGAGGTGATCTTGATCAACAGCAACCCAGCCACCATCATGACCGACCCAATCACGGCCGATCATGTTTATCTGTTGCCGCTCGAGAAAAAGAGCATCAAACATATTCTGGAGCAACACCAGATAGATGCTGTCCTGCCAACAATGGGAGGCCAGACGGCACTTAACCTAGCCATCGATTGCGAAAAAGCTGGGCTTTGGGCCAAGTACAACATCCGAATGATTGGGGTGGACATCAAGGCCATCGAGACCACTGAGGATCGTGAGCTGTTCCGCCAAAAGATGCTGGAGCTTAACGTCGGTGTCTGCAAAGGACGAACTGCCAAGTCCTTCCTAGAAGGCAAAGAAATTGCGCAAGAAATTGGTTTCCCGCTTGTCATCAGACCATCATTCACTTTGGGAGGATCTGGCGGTGGATTCGTTAATACAGCAGAAGAATTCCCCGAAGCACTAACCCGTGGCCTTCATGCCTCGCCCACGCACGAGGTTTTGGTCGAGCAAAGTATCCTGGGCTGGAAGGAGTATGAGCTGGAGCTGTTGCGTGATGCAGCAGGCAATGTCATCATCATCTGCAGCATCGAGAACTTTGACCCCATGGGTATACATACTGGGGATAGTATTACGGTGGCGCCTGCCCAGACCCTGCCCGACACCATCTATCAGCAGATGCGCGACCTAGCCATAAAGATGATGAATGGCATTGGCAACTTTGCAGGTGGCTGCAATGTACAATTTTCAGTATCGCCGTTTGATGATAGCATCATCGGGATCGAAATCAACCCACGGGTGTCACGTTCGTCAGCCTTGGCAAGCAAGGCAACAGGCTACCCTATTGCTAAAATTGCTGCCAAACTAGCCATTGGCTACCACCTAGACGAACTCCAGAACCAAATCACCAAAACAACTTCGGCTTACTTTGAGCCCGCGTTGGATTATGTAATCGTCAAAATACCGCGTTGGAACTTCGACAAATTCAAAGGTGCTGACCGCACCCTTGGCCTCCAGATGAAATCTGTTGGTGAGGTGATGGGCATTGGACGCAACTTCCAAGAAGCCCTCCAGAAGGCCTGTCAATCGCTTGAAATCAAACGCAATGGGCTGGGTGCTGATGGACGTGAGTTAACCAACAAGGATGCCATCCTGAAAAGTTTGGCCAATCCTAGCTGGAACCGATTGTTCCATATTTATGACGCCCTCAAGCTTGGCATTTCGCTCAAAACAGTCGAGAAAATTACCAAAATTGATCGGTGGTTCCTGACCCAGATCGAGGAGCTCATCCAGCTGGAACATACCATCCAACAGCATACGCTCAGCACGATGCCGCGGTCACTATTGATGGAGGCCAAACAAAAAGGCTATGCCGACCGGCAAATAGCCCATCTTCTTGGGGTGCTCGAAAGCGAGGTGTTTGCCAGACGTCAAGACGAAGGCATCAATCGGGTATTCAAGATGGTCGACACTTGTAGTGCTGAGTTCGAGGCCAAAACCCCTTATTTCTACAGCTCTTTCGGGTCCGAGAACGAGTCCATCGTAACCGATAAACCCAAGGTAATTGTCCTTGGTAGTGGGCCTAACCGCATTGGCCAAGGCATCGAGTTTGACTACAGTTGTGTGCATGGGGTGTTAGCGGCCAAAGAGTGTGGCTACGAAACCATCATGATCAACTGCAACCCCGAAACCGTTAGCACGGATTTCAACACGGCTGATAAGCTTTACTTCGAGCCTGTGTTCTGGGAGCATATCTATGACATTATTCTGCACGAAAACCCAGTTGGCGTCATTGTGCAGCTTGGGGGTCAAACGGCCCTCAAACTGGCTGAAAAGCTAGAACGGTATGGCATCAAGATTCTTGGCACCAGCTTCCAGGCACTTGACCTAGCCGAAGACCGTGGCGCCTTTAGCACCTTACTTAAGGAGATGGGGATCCCCTACCCTAAGTTCGGAACCATCAACACCAGCGATGAGGCCATCGAGCTGGCACGGGAGCTTGGATTCCCACTATTGGTGCGGCCTAGCTACGTCCTTGGTGGGCAAAGCATGAAGATCGTCATCAATGAAGATGAGCTCGAAAGCCAAGTAATCCAAATCTTTCAAGACCTGCCAGACAACAAAGTCCTGCTCGATCACTTCCTCGAGAACGCTATCGAGGCCGAAGCAGATGCCCTTTGCGATGGCGAGGATGTCTATATCATCGGGATCATGGAGCACATAGAGCCAGCTGGCATCCATAGTGGTGATAGCTATGCCGTGCTGCCGCCTTTTGACCTCAGTGAGGACATCATCCGCCAGATCACTGACATAACCAAACGGGTGGCAGTGGCGCTCAGGACTGTTGGTTTGCTCAACATCCAGTTCGCGATCAAAGAGGGAGTTGTCTATGTAATTGAGGCAAACCCAAGGGCGAGCCGTACCGTCCCCTTCATCTGTAAAGCTTACCGTGAGCCCTACGTCAACTATGCCACCAAACTGATGCTGGGTGCTGCCAAAATCAAGGACTTTGATTTCAAACCCCACCAACAAGGTTATGCCATCAAGGTGCCTGTTTTCAGCTTCAACAAGTTCACGGGTGTAAACAAAGAGCTCGGCCCTGAGATGAAATCTACCGGCGAGGCCATTTACTTCATTGATGACCTGCAGGATGATTACTTCCAGCAGGTTTATGCTGAGCGGAACCTGTATTTGAGTAGGTAGGGATTATCATCGAGTGATATAATCGAATTGTTAATTTCAGAGGTTATATATCTCACCCTAACCGTCAATGTCAAACTTCTGGATCAAAGGCTTACAAGCTGTCGGCGCCACGGGTTTCCGTGCTATTTGCAGCCTAGCTGTCCAGAAGATGATGGCCCTTTGGTTTGGCCCGGTTGGTATCACGATGCTGAACCACCTCCAGAACCTCACAGCCCTGCTGATCAGCATCCCGAACGATGGAATCAACCGAGGGCTGACAGCCCTGTTGCCTTCCACCCTAAACGGTAATGATGGCCGTCGCCGCAAGATCAAACTAGCAGGTTTGGCTTGGCATAGCGGCATTTTGCTGGTATCGATTCTCCTGTTGTTGACCTACCCTGCCTCTTTCGTGACGGTGTTCAGCCGGCAAGAGCTATCAATGGGTACTTGGTTGTTGTGGTTTATACTAGGATTGGCTGGGTCATTTGCCTTTAGCTATTGGTGTGGTTTGCGGCTGGCAGAAGGAAGGGTGAGGCTTTATAGTTGGGTGCAAGGGTTGACAGCGGTACTTGCTTTGGCGGTTGCTGGTTTTGGCATCATCCAAGGGAAGGTGGAGGTTGCTTTGCTTTACATCATGATTGGCCAAGGGCTAGGTGGTTTGGTGGCCTGGTTCTCTACTCTGCGTCGGCGCCAACAGGTAGGGTTAGTCGTAGTTGATGACGCCTCAGAAAATATTGCCCATAGCCAGGCGACTATATGGGGTTATGTCAAAGCCATTGGACGCTTTGGGTTGATGGCTGCTGGGGTGGCACTGTTTGGCAGGCTAACCGAGTATCTTGTAAGGTTGATGGCCATCAGCAACTTTAACGAGCTGGACATTGGCTATTGGCAAGCAGTCGCGCGACTGTCAGATGCCTACATGTTGCCTCTGAATACCTTTTTGACGGTGGTGATCTTCCCTGTTTTGGCCATGACCAGCGGCAAAGGCCCCGAGGCCTGGCGCACAATCCGCACAGGTATGTCTATCGCATTGCCAATAGGTTGGGCAGGACTTGTGCTGGCTTGGTGGCTGCGGGCCGACCTGATGGTTTGGCTTAACGACATTGAGTTTGTGGCCGCAGCTCCATTGGTAGGGTGGCAAACGATTGGCGATATGCTACGGTTACCGTCCTACTTTTTTGCCACCATGTTGCTTGCCCAGAATCGGCCAATACGCTTTTTATACCTTGAGTTTGTGAGCACAGCAGTATATGTAATGGCCCTCAGTGTTTTGCTGCCACGTTATGATGTCACTGGCTTTGTAATGGCCCACGCCATCCGGTATGCAGTATATCTACCTTGTACCTTGTGGGTAGCATACGAAGGGGATAGAAGCTAGAGCCAAGGTATCTATTTGCTATTGCCCCATAGAATAACCTGTTATTTGGGTATTGGGGTTGGTTTGGGTGGATTGAGTCGATCCATCACAGCCTTATCTTCAGCGGCTTTCTTTTCGGCAGCGATGCGGGCTTTTTCTTTGGCCTCTTCAGTTGCTTTATCATAGATGACATTGCCTTTGGCATCCATGCGCTGCATAACATACCCTTCGAACTGGGGCACAAAAGACGACTCAGGATATTGTGTCTTGGTCTTGATTGTCTTCTTTTTGGTGCCTTCCCAATACTCCAACCAGATGCCGATCTTGCGGTTGTATTCGTACTTGCCATAAATCAGGACCTGGCCTTGCGAGTTGAAGAAGTAATATTCGCCATGCCGCTCACCATCTACAACAGGTGTCACTTCTTTGAACTGGGTCTGCTCAACGTCATAGTAAGTGATGTCGCTCTCCTTCGGGAACCCTTTGTACCACTTGATCTTATCGTTTAGAATTTGGTCCGTAGTGGCACCATAGTTTTCCCAACGGCCATGTTTGGCTCCCATGTAATAGATCCCCTCCTCAACAGTTTTGCCGTCAAACGTGCGGCGATAGGGTCCGTGTAGGATTTTGGCAAACTTGGCCTCCTTGTCTGGGATGGGGCCGATGAATATCTTCCTTTTTTGTTTATGAAACCAGTGCAGGTGGGTCAGGTTGTAGGGACTAGGATCCTGTGGTTTGGCGAGGACATGGAACAGCTCAAACGTCCTCTTTTTGTTTTTGACTACCTTGGTATAGGCCTTTCGGGTCTTGATGCCATAATAAACACCACGTTTGGGCGGCTTGGGCTTGCGCTCTGGGGCCTTTTCGGTAGTATCCTTGTAGATCTCTGGTCTGTCAGACTCTAAGACTTGAGGCTTTTGGGGTTTGCAGCTTGTGGCAATAACCGAAAACGAAAAGGCTAGCCCCATGATCAGTACCCAAATTTGCCTTCCACCTATCCGCTTTGATGGCCATACGCAGTAACCGAGGTCAAGTCTATCGACCACTGTTGAGTAAGGTGAGAAATTAGGCTCTGGTTTGGGCATTTTGTCGGAATCTGTATCAGGCATCTGTTACAAAATAAGCCTTGTAGCATTAGATAACGGCCAGGGAGCCTAAAAAAGTATTAAGGACAGCAGCGAAGGCCTCTGGCTGTTCGGCCTGTACCCAGTGCCCTGCCTGAACGATGGTCTCGACCTGGGCTGCTGGGAAATGGTGACGCAGATTTGGCAAATCCTCCTCCCTAACGTAATGGCTATTTGCCCCACGAATAAACAATGCAGGACCATCCCAAATCATTTTTTCTGGTAAGGCATCACCCACCATACCCAGATTGGCTGCAATAGCTGGCAAATTGATCCGGAGGGCAAACTTGCCATCATCTGTCCGGTAGACATTTTTCATCAAGAATAGGCGGGTATCCATCTCTGGCACATAGGCAGCAAGGCGCTCCTCTACTTGATTGCGGGAGGTAGCTGATTGCAAGTCTAGCGCAGCAAGTCCATCGACAATCGTTTGGTGATGTATTTGGTAGGCCCGTGGAGCGATATCAACAACAATAGCAGCACGCACCCAGTGAGGATACTGGCCTAAAAAGTTCATCAAGACCTTCCCACCCATGCTATGCCCTAGGATGACTGGTTGCTCAAGTCCTTGCTGGTCGAGCCAGTCTGCAAGGTCTTGCACCATGCTAGGGTAGTCAAAAACAGGATCTTGGAACGACCGACCGTGGTTGCGCTGATCAAGCAGATAGACAGTATATTGAGGGTCAAACCGTTTTGCGACTGTAAGCCAGTTGTCACCTGAACCAAAGATGCCGTGCAAAACCACCAAGGGCCTCGGCCCCGAGCCGACTTGTCTAAAAAAGAGTGTTTGGGTGGTTTCCAATGTTAATTTGGCGTATTAGGTCTAATACTGACTGTTTATACCACAAAACTACTATACATTGCCACATCTTGACCCTTGGTTGACGAAACTAAAGTCATGTTCTAGATCTGAATAAGCCTAGGCAGCCCCGTCTGCTTGGGATTGCGAACAACCTATAACCCAAACGACAGTTGTTGAAAACCGAAAAACCAATATGAACTGCATAGTTATTGAGGATGATGAAGCAGCAAGGCTCGTCCTTAGGCACCTGATCAACCAGATTGATTTTCTGTACCTAAAACGCGAATACACTTCGGCCGTTGAGGCCCTTAACGATCTTGAACAAGGTGTTGACCTCATCTTTCTCGACATCGAGATGCCAGGAATGAGCGGCATGGAGTTCCTTAAACAGCTCCAGGATCCTCCTATGGTCATTGTCACGACTAGCAAGGTGGATTATGCGCTAGATGCCATCGAGCATAGTGTGGTTGACTATATGGTCAAGCCATTTACACTTGCGCGATTCTATAAGGCTGTGGCAAAAGCTAAGGAGCGCCACGACGCAAATGGGTCAAAACAAGAATCACGCCCAGATCATATCTATGTCAAGTCCGACTCCAAACTCATCAAGATCGACCTAGAGAAGGTCTTGTACATTGAAGCACTTGCTGACTATGTCTTTTTCCATTTGGCAGAAGAGCGCATCATCGTACATAGCACAATGAAGAACCTAGAGGCGCGCTTGGCCTCCTATAACTTCAGTCGTGTGCATCGGTCCTTCATCGTCAATCTGGACCGTATCCAGCTCATTGAGGACCTTAACATCAAGATCAATAATCGTCACATCCCGATCGGGGCCAGCTACAAAGAAAGCTTCATCAAACGGCTGAACTTGCTCTAGACTCTGCTTAGCTGCAAAACCAACATACCATAAGTAACAAAGCGAATAGAGATTACCTCTATTCGCTTTTTTTGTCGGTTATTGTACCAAGTATTTAGCGACCCCATTCCGGGCCGATTTATCCTCACCACATTACACTCTACCCGACACCAGATGTCAAGCTTTAGAAGACCAACCACATTGAGCGCCCTACTATTAAAGGGCCTTGTCCTGACCATGCTGGGCACGAGCCCAAGCATGGCCCAGCTCGCACTGCCTAAATATGATAGGCCAGAGGATAAAGAGTACAACACAAAAGTGTATGACCAGCTTCATGGCAGCAAGATGCAGGATAAATTCCGGCAGATTGCGCCAATGCCCGCCGGTGTGGTCTATGTCCAGAAACCTGGTGATGGTGAGCCCGAAATGCGCCAACATTTCAGGACCATGAAACAGCTGGGGTTTAATGCCCTGAAGCAGATTATGGTCATTCCTGGCTGGACGATCGAACAAGTACAGCTCATTGCCCTTGACGAAGGCATCATACCGTTCTGGTACGGCCAAGGAGGCTGGGAGCCAATCAATGCCACCCTACTCAAGAAGCTGAACATACCTTTGGTCCTCTCGCCTGATGCTGTCCGGAACCACCCTGCGATGGTTAAGCACCAGACGGAGGTGATTAGGAAAAGGATCCTGCACTATAAGGCCTACAAAGAAGCCAACGATGGCAAAATGATGCGTGACCGCAGTGTTGCTTATGAAGCCATTATCGGTGGGCGAGGTTTTGACCTTAGCGAAGAGGGTAAACGCCTGTTTGCGGGCTGGGTCAAGGCGACTTACCTTGCCGTCGAAAAGGTTAATGAGGTCTGGAACATGAATCACCATGGCCTAGCACCAAAGGAGGGCCTGCCATTTAAGGACTGGGCTGACTTTGATGCCCGTTGGACGCAACTTGGCGACCACGAATATCGGCACCTGCGGGACATCCTCAAATTCAAGGTTGATCATGCCTGCGAGTCCATCAAACAATCGATGGAGACGTTCCACACTTTCGAGCCAGACGCCGTTTTCCGTAGTGGCGGGGAGATGGGATTGTTTTTGCCCCATGCCCATTGGGGTGTTGACCTATCTGCTATCGCCGATATCCTCCCGAACTATGGCAGCTTCTACCCCTCCATCCACTTTGCATGGCATTTTGATGAGGTGAACCATGAGCTGACCCTCCCCTATTATATGCAAGCCTCACTCTGTACTGACTTCTTCAAAGGAGGATGGTCAGCTGCATGGGAGGCAACTGGCGGCCCCCAACAGTTCAGTGGTGGCAAGGGTGGGGACGGCTTTACGGTGGACGAAAGCACTATGACCCAATTTGTGCTAAGCAAATTGGCGGCTGGCTTCAAAGGTTTTGGCCTATGGTGCTGGAACGCAAGGTCCGCTGGGTGGGAGGCTGGCGAATATGCCCTGCTCGATCGCCATAACAAGGTCACACCACGTGCCGTTCAGGTTGGCAAGATTGGCCAAGCCATGCAGCAATATCGGGACGAACTATGGCAAGCCCGCAAAGAGCCTACCGTTGGTGTCCTTTATGACTGGGACAATGATGCTCTCTGGTCCGCTATGAGTAGCAGCAACCGTGATAGCTTCAAGATGGCACCGATCAAGGCTCGTGTAGGTATTAGCCGTGCTTTGATCAATGCCAATATTCCTTTCGAATATGTGCTTGCCAAGGACCTTCGCAAAGGATTGGCCAGTCGCTACAAGGTTATCTACTTGCCAAGTATCCTAGGGCTTCCTCAGGACCTGCTGCCTATCCTGACCGACTACGTCAAACAAGGTGGTAGGGTCGTGATCGATATGCCGGGAGCCTGGTTTAACGAAACATACGCCATGCTGAGCACCGACAAAGGATCTGGTTTTGAGCAACTGTTTGGCACCATCATTAACGACTACCAATACAGCGGCGTCAACCGTAACTGGACCCTTGGTGGCAAAATCTTGTATGGATTTACAACCAACCTAAGCACCACCACCAGTAAAGTAATCGAGCAATATGGCAATGGCCTTCCAGCCATTACCGAAAACAAACTGGGTAAAGGCACCGCAGTTGTACTTGGCTATGAGGCCTCGACCTCTTGCTTTAAGCCGGGCCAAACAGATTGGGAGAAGATGGTTATCAAACATGCTGTTGGGGCAATTGCACATCCGTACACTGCCACAGGCACTACCACCTATCGCCTTGGCGGGCCAGCAGCTGACCATTACTTCTTGATCAATGACAAGGAAAGCAGTGTGACTGCCACCATTAGTAGCAACCGTTATGCCTACAAGTCGTTCCGTGATGCCATAACAGGCGAAGAACTAAAGGGTACAGCTATCACCGTTGCAGGCAACTCAGGCCGTTGGGTACGTGCTGGTAAATAAATTGATCCATTTCTAGCCTTAATAAAACACCCACTAGCATATGCTGGTGGGTGTTTTGTTTGGGCTGTCAATTTCGTTTTGAATAGAGATGCATACTTTTAAGTTAGAATAACTGTTTGTTGTTTCGATGGTCAAGGATCTAGCCCAATACCCCACCATTAACGCCAAGCCCAAACAAAGCGAAATCATAACGGACAGGATCAATAGGGTCTAGTAGGCGTAAATTAGAGGTTAACTGAACCGCTGCCTGCCAAGTTGATTTGTCAGTATCCAATAAGCCTAATTCCTGCGCATTGCGCATAACATGTACGTCAAGCGGGCAAATTAGTTGGTCTGGCCTGATTTGGGTCCAGATGCCAAAGTCAACACTATTACCAGCGGTTTTATCATTTGACGAGGTACGATCAGATCGTACCATCCATCGTAGGAACATGCAAATCCGTTTGCAAGCACTATGTGAAACTGGGGTACTAATATGTTTGCGGGTACGCCTAGGAGCCGAGGCTAAACTAAAAAATAGCTCATGAAAGGTCGAGATGCCTAGCCCCACATGGTAATAATTAGCCTTTCCATCAACTAAAAAGGCATGCTCAAGACTTTCGTGTTGGTTATAAAACCACCGAAACCAAGTCAGGAAGTAGATAATGTCCTCAGACATAAAGGTTCGGTGCTTAAACTGGGACATCCGCTCTAACTCCTTAGCCTGATGCGACATAACAAAGTCAAACGGCTGATTGTCCAACAAAGCAATAAGCTCGGCACATTTACCAAGCGTAATGTCACGTCGTCCCCATGCAAACAGAGCTGCAAAGAGCCCCATAATTTCTTTGTCTTGTTTGCCTGCAAAGCCCCATGGTACACTGATAGGGTCGGGCTTGATAAATGCAGGCTGCTGATAATAATCTACCAAAGGATCTAGGAGCGACTTCAGCTCAGCCTGCTGTTTCAAGTTGATTGTAGGCTCAAGCCACTCTTTGAGATGACGATCTATCAATGCTTCTTTTTTTCGCATTTAGTAGTTAGGCCAATACTAGATGGCAATCAATTCCATACCAATCAAGAGATCAAAACGGATTCAGCTGGACCTCTTTCTTAGGGCCCATAGGGTCGAAGGCACCAGGGGTTTTAGGGTCCTCTGGACGGTCTTTGGGCATACCCGCCTTGATGATACTATCGATGTTGGCTTGGCTTGCCTTCTGGCAGTCAACCCCAATGGCCGAGACTGCCCCATGGATGGAGGCTCGCTCCATACCATTGCCTGCTTTGTTACCGTGCATGGCCAAAATGCTACGCTCCATCAGGCAGAGGCAATAGGATGCTGGATCTTTCATGTTGCGCCAAATTGCAGCCTCCACACAAGTTTTCAGGAACTGGTCCTTAACCGAGTCAGGCCAATCCATCACGAAGGCCTTTGCCGTATCCTTGCAGTCAAACACCAAGCTATTGAACAAGGCCGGGTCAGCTTCAAGAATTTCAGGTGTGTGGTATTGTTTTTCGACACTACGGGTGAAACAGCTGCAATATCGTTGCCTGTCGCCTTCGGGTCTATCTTTTTGTTTTTTAAGGCACTCCGAAAATACCGATTGCCGCGCTCGGTCATCCCACTCGGCATCACAAGCACCTAAGAGCATGGCACCCAGCAGAGCGAAAATGACAAAAAAGGTGCGGCGTCTAGGCTGCATACACAGGTACGATCAGTTGGTCTTGCAAATAAACCAGATGCCCAGTCACATTGGTGTGTCCCATGGCAGATAGGTGGTCCATATAGCCTAATATTTGTTTTTTATGGGCATGGTTGGCCTTACCCGTCTTAAAATCGATCACGACAGTCTCGGTCGGCAGAAGCACGATCCGATCGGGCCGGCGCAGCTGGCCGTCTGGCAACAAGATATTGGCCTCGGTCAGAGCCCTTATACCTAGGCCAAACCACTGCCGCATTTGGGGCAGCTCCATCAGTTTGTTGATCATAGTCTCGAGGGCTTGTTTGTCCTCTAGGCTGAGATCACCTGCGAAATAGGGTTTGTCAGCTTCCTGCCTGAGGTCTTTAACATCTTGCAGACGACTGAGCAATTGATGAACATAAAGGCCAATCTGGATGCGCTTTTCGCGATAGTTTTCGCCTTCTTCATCTTGGCCGATACCTGTTTGGGTCTGGAGGTACTTGCGGGCATCCGCCTTAACCATCATTCTATTGGTGGTGTTTCCCGCAATCATCATACCTAAGGGAATCGTCGTGATTGCATTATTGTTATCCTGTTGCTCTAGGAACACATCGGCTAGGTTGCCAAGGCTAATGAGGCCACCATCTTCTAAATGCTGATCCGTAAGGATACCTTTGTCACGTAAAACATCGATCACTAGGGCATTGATTGTTTTGGTGACGGTTCCTTTTTTGTTGTAAGGCAGTGGCATCCAAATCTTGAGCACTTTACAAGCCCGTGTGAGGGCTACATATAAAAAATTTAGCGCGTCAAAGCTATTCTGAAGTAACTCGCGGGCATGGTCAGCTGCAAAGAGGCTGTCTTTCAGGTCATTGCCATAGGCCAAGGGCAGGCCCGGAAAACCCATCAGTGCTTCTGGGTCGGAGGCTGCAAAGAGGGTTGCACCTGACTTGGGCTCTAAGGACCAGTCCACGAATGGCATCAAGACCACCGGAAACTCTAGCCCTTTGGACTTGTGCAGGGTGATAATTGTGATGGCATTTTGCCGGCCTGCTATCTTGAGGCTCTGTTTATTACCTTCGTCGTCCCACCATTTCAGGAAAGATCGAATGTCATTGGGGTTGTTGCGGCCATAGCTCAAGACTACATCCAACAACCCTTGCACGTAGGCTACTTCGCCAGATGCTTGGACAGCGATCTCGAAAAAGTCAACCAGCTGCTCAGCTACATCGTAGGCTGACTGTTGCATCATGCGCAGACGGCTGTCTACGAGGCGGGCAGGCAGGTACTTTTTCGCCCAGTCAACCCAATCCTGATCTTGTTGCAGGCTCGGCATATCCTGGACCCAAGTAGGTTGATTGGTAGAAACATCTAGGTCCATCAAGCCCTTACCACTGACTGCCTGATATTGATGCCAAAGCCCCACCAGCACTGTCGTGGCAAGTCCATCATCTGCTGCCTGCAACCATCGGAAAGCGGCAATCAGGAGCTGGACTGTAGTCGCATTGGCCAAAAACAAGGAGTCAGACGAAATCACATCAAAGACGACATCAGGGTTATCAGCACCTAGTTGGCCCGCTTTGACGACCTGCAAAGCATTGGCGACTGCCTGACCCTGTTTATTGGTACGGACCAATATGGCGATGTCTGCTGCTACAAATCCATGTCGCTGGAGCTCGATGATTGTTAGAGGCAACTCCTGCAGTGGTAACTTTGCATCGACAAGGTCATTTGGATCTTCGTCTTCATCGGTTGTGGCCTCGTTTCCGGATTCGGCAGGGTTTTGGGTAGCCTTTTTGTCATAGACCCGGACCTGAACCAATCCGTTTTCGTCAGCTGGGTTGCCGGCTTTGTGTGGCGGAAAAATCTGCTGTGCCCCTGCATAAGACTCCTCCATTGCCTTAGCCAAGGCCTCAAGCTCAGGGTAGTGAAGCGACTCCCTTTCGAGCATAGTGTCCAATACCAGCGCATTCTGAAATCTAATAAGCTTGCCAGGTAATGCCTCGAATAATAGGTTATTGAAGTCAATGACAGTGCGTGTACTTCGGTAATTGCGATCCAAGGCATTTACCTGCAATGTATCAGGGTCAATTTCGTCTGCAAGTCTGCGCCCTAGGAGTTGCCAATCCCCACCCCTAAACCGGTAGATGCTCTGCTTAACATCCCCGACGATGAGCGACTCTTGCCCTTGGGCAAGGCCCTCTTGGAGCAATGGGGCGAGATTGTGCCATTGCATATTGCTGGTATCCTGAAACTCATCCAGGAAGTAGTGCTGATAACGGGTGCCGACCTTTTCATAAATGAAGGGGGCATCATTGCCATCGATCACGACCTTAAGCAGATCATTGATGTCCTGCATGAGCTGGACGTTATTCTCTCGTTTGTACGCCTGAACCAAGTTCAACAACTTGCTCATGAGGCCAAGCCCGAACGCATTTTTACGGATTAATTTGGCTGTGGCATAGCGTGGTGACTCTGCTTGATGTACCTCAATGGCCTCGGTAGTTAGGCGCGAAAGCGCTTCTGCAAGTTCAACGCTAGCGTTGGCTGGGCGTTTTTTGGTGAACCATGCATTAGGGTCATTAGCTGCCTTCTTGGCACTGGGACCTGGCCCCTCAAAGACACCTTTTGCTAACTTGACTGGGTAACCAATAGGTCCACGAGACTTGTTACTAAAGTCATCAATTGACAGGCCAGCAGTGGCGACCTTTGCCATAATGTCATTGCCAAGGCCTTTGAGCGATGCCTCATAGGCTTTAGCTGTTTCCATCATTCGCTTTTTGAGCTCGTCCAGCCTTTGGTCTGCTTCTGGGTGGGTATTGATGTATTGCCTCAGGGACTCAAACTCGTCCTTCATTAAGTTGCCAGCCAATACAACTAGTTGCTTTCTAAAGTCCCATCGCTTGTTGTCCTCCAGCTGCTTAAGGGCAAAGTCAAGCATGAGCTTGGTCGTTGCGGCATCCTGACCTGCTAATAATAATAAATCATCGGCAACCGCACTCAGTACCTTAGGTTGGTCTAGCTCGATGTTATAGCCATAACTCAAGCCCGTTTCGAGGGCAAAGGCACGGACCACCTGTTGGCAGAAGCTGTCGATGGTGCTAATATTGAATCGGGAGTAGTCACCAAGCAAGAGCTCAAGTGCCAGACGAGCCTGCTGCCTGATTTTGGCCTCGGTATATACCCTTCCTTCTTGGTTGAGGCGAGCTATCAGATCTGGCAATTGTTTGCTACTATGCCCATTGGCTAGTGCTGCCAACTCCTGCAAGATCCTACCCTTCATTTCGGCGGTGGCCTTACGTGTAAAGGTTATGGCCAATATCCGCTGGTAGTTGGCTGGCTGCTGGATAACCAACAGCAAGTATTTTTGGGCCAAGGTATAGGTCTTGCCCGAGCCAGCAGAGGCTTTGTATAGTTGTAAGGACATGGTCAGCAGTGCTACCCGATATCAGTGCCAGACCATCAGGTCAGACACGATGCGATCAGCACCACAAGATACATGCACACTGGTCTGGCATGCAACCCTAAAGCCAAAGTTGATCAATCCCCGAAGTTGCCAATTCGCCAATCAGATAGCCGCGATACCTATTGTTCCTTTTCGATCCAGCAATCGTCCTCTTTGATGAGCTCAATGAGTTGATCAACGGCTTGGTCTGCCGGTACTGATTTTTTGACAACATTCTGCCCACGATAAAGGGCAATCCTGTCCTTACCTACCCCAACATAGCCATAGTCAGCATCTGCCATTTCGCCGGGCCCGTTCACGATACAGCCCATAATCCCGATTTTGATCCCCTTGAGGTGATCAGTTCGTTTCCGGATCATGGCTGTGGTTTCTTGTAGGTCAAACAAAGTACGTCCACATGATGGGCAGCTAATGTACTCCGTCTTGCTCATGCGGGTGCGGGCCGCCTGCAGGATTCCGAACGAGGTCGTGTTGTAGTTCTGACAGTGATGGAGGACCTCGGCGCGGGTTTGTTCACCTACCCTTTTTTGGGTCATCCATACACCATCTCCGAGGCCATCGATTAATAAGCCCCCTAGGTCAGTGGCAGCAAAAAGCTGCAATTCATCATCGGCTAAGTTCTTGTATGAACGTTGGATGATAATCGGGAAATCACATCCCCACTGTGTGACCCAAGCAAAAAACCAACGAAGGGCCGGCATAGTGTGTTTACTCTGGGTGTAGAGCACCACCACCACAGTAGGGTCCAGATTCAAGAGTTGCAACACTGCACCAGCAGCAGTTTCGGCCTTAACACGCACTAAGTTGATCTCTGGATGGCGTTGTTCGGCCTTCAGGAAATCTTCGGCTAGCATCCAGAAGGGATATTTGTTCTGATCGCAACCATCTGCAGTCCAAGCTGGCGCATCCAGCACCTGACGGCTGCCGTTGGCGATCATAAAGCTGGCCGGCTCTGAGCCCGTATAGACCAAATCAGCACCTTGGTCAGTCAAGGCCCATTTGTCAGTTGCTGGCAAATAGTGGTGCCCAATGGTTTTTAGGTCAGCCATCTCGATGGGACCTGTAGCCAACAAAGCACTCATATCACCTACTACCCTAGGTACATTATGCCCACCTATATTAAGCACTTCACGGGTTTGACGCCTACGGTATTGATAGGGGTCGATCGGGTACAGTTTGTGGGGCAAAGGAGGCAATGGTTTGTGATTGGGCCGATTGGTATATCGGTCAACCAAGGCTTTTGCAACCGGAATCTCAAACTCTGGCTCCTCAGTAAGCGAAACCCGAACTGTATCGCCAAGGCCATCCTCTAGCAAAGTACCAATCCCTACTGCAGATTTAATGCGCCCATCTTCGGCCTCACCAGCCTCAGTGACACCTAGGTGTAATGGATAAGGCTGTAAGTTTTGAGCCTCCAGCTGCTGAACAAGCAATCGATAGGCTTGCACCATAACTTGTGTATTGCTTGCCTTCATGCTGATGACGAGGTCATAATAGCCTTCGTCTTCACAAATCCGGACGAACTCTAAGGCACTTTCGACCATGCCTAGAGGCGTATCACCAAAACGGCTCAGAATCCTATCAGATAAGGACCCGTGATTGGTACCGATTCGCATGGCAGTGCCATACTCCTTGCAGATTTTTATCAGGGGCAAAAAACGCTCTCGGATTCGCTCCAGCTCATCGGCATAGGTCGCGTCTGTATAGTCAATGTGCTCGAATTTTTTCCGGTCAGCATAATTGCCTGGGTTAACCCGGACCTTCTCGACCAAACGTGCTGCTAGTTCGGCAGCATTAGGGGTGAAGTGGATGTCAGCCACCAGTGGCGTATTATAGCCTCTGGCCCTAAGCTCGCGTTTGATGTGCTCAAGATTAGCAGCTTCCTTGATGCTAGGTGCTGTGATCCGGACCAACTCGCACCCAGCCTCGATCATCCTAATACTTTGCTCCACAGATCCAACCGTATCCATCGTATCGATGGTCGTCATGCTCTGAACCCTGATGGGATTGAGCCCACCGAGTTTGAGCTCGCCAATAGAGACTTCACGGCTCATGCGACGATGGTAGTTGGTCAGGTCTAAATTGTAGCGATTGGTGATCGGTGCGGTCGGCTGCATAGTGCTACAAAAGTACAGCGATCAGGGCAGGGGAAAAAGTTATGGTTGGGGGATTTTGAGGTAGCATCGGCCAAGGTAGAGACCAGAGCTTGGGCAAAGTATAACGTAGATAAAATGTACTGGATCTAGAATGTGGAGGACTTGACAGCTAAATGATCTGCAACGAGCCAGGTATACTGACAGATTAGTTCCCCCCTCCAGACCTTAACAACTTATAGTCACCTAAGCCCAACACCTCTAGTTCGGCCAAAAACTCATTACTTGGATTGATGCGTTTGGCGCGTGACTTCATGTTCAGAATAATGTTCTCTTGCTGGTCCACAAGCTGGAAAACGATATTACAATCCCCAGGATGATTGGCTGCCAAAAGTTCAAGATCATTTACACGGCGCTCGGTTAGACTGGCGACATCAACTGTAATGCGGATCCCTTTCGTACGATCTGCCCGCACTTCTTGCAATAGCTGCATCGAGAACGGTTTGAACTCGTATGTATCATTGCTGCCATAGCGCAGGATGCTCCGCCCCTTGATGTACAAGAACCGGCCTTCTTCGATGTACTGCTGAAAACTGATGTAATCCTTACCGAATAAGGACATCTCAGCGCTACCATTCAGGTCTTCAATGGTGAAGATTGTGAATGGATTGCCTGACTTATTGGTCCGGACTACCTTCTTGGTGATGATGCCAGCGACAGAGGCTTCTTGCCCTTTGAGGTCGGCTAATTTGTCAACCGTATGGGTACAAAAACTTTCCAGCTCGAGCTTAAACTGGTCTAACGGGTGGCCTGAGATATAGAAACCAACTACATCCTTTTCGTACTTCAGTTTCTCGATTTCGCTCCAAGGTTCACCAGCGGGCACCTTAGGTTCTGCGATGGTATTGCCACCAACACCACCTCCGAATAAGGATGACTGGGCCGCGTCCTTATCATTTTGCATTGCCTGCCCGTAGCGCATCAGCTTTTCGCTAAATACAGAGCCGTTATCGTCCAAGAAATAGGTGGCTCGGTGCATATCCGTCCAACAGTCGAGGGCCCCACTGTAGGCAAGACTCTCGAAGTTTTTGCGGTTTACAGCGCGTAAATTAACCCGGCTCACAAAATCGTATGCTGAGGCAAATGGGCCATTGGCATCCCGATTCTCGATGATAGCCTCAACCGCAGAGTCACCTATACCTTTAATTGCAGCTAAGCCAAACCGAATCTGGCCAGCTTTGTTAACGCTAAAAGTCCGTTGGCTTTCGTTGATATCTGGTCCAAGAACCGACATATTCATCCTACGGCATTCTTCCATAAAGAAGGTAATCTTCTCAATGTTGGTCATATTGTGCGTCAGGACCGCAGCCATATATTCTGCCGCATAGTTGGCCTTGAGGTAAGCCGTTTGGTATGCCACGACAGAGTAAGCAGCTGAGTGGGATCTGTTAAAGCCGTACTCAGCAAACTTTTCCATCACGTCAAAGACCTCATTAGCCTTTTCCGCCGAAATGCCATGATTGGACAGCGCACCTTCGGTGAACTTGATCCGTTCTTTAGCCATTTTTTCCTTGTCCTTCTTGCCCATGGCGCGCCGCAAAAGGTCAGCACCACCAAGGGAATAACCAGCTAAGATCTGGGCCGATTGCATAATCTGCTCCTGGTAGACCATGATGCCGTAGCTGTATTCGAGGATTGGCTTCAGTAATTCGTGCGGGTACTCGACCACCTCCCGAGCGTGTTTACGATTGATGAAGTTCGGAATAAACTGCATGGGACCTGGACGATAAAGGGCGTTCATCGCGATCAGATCCTCAATATTGGTTGGCTTCAATTCGCGTAGATAGGTCCGCATTCCGTCGCTTTCAAACTGAAACGTACCGACGGTATCACCTTGTTGATAAAGCTCATAAGTTGCGGGGTCATCCAGCGGAATCTTGTCAATATCGATGTCTGTGCCGTACCGTTGTTTAATCAGCTTAAGAGCATCCCGTATGATGGTAAGGGTTTTGAGGCCCAAAAAGTCCATCTTGAGCATACCCGCTTCCTCAATCAGCCCTTTGTCATACTGCGACACCATCATATCGCTATCCTTGGCGGTGCAGACCGGGATGTACTCAGTGATGTCGTCAGGAGCAATGATTACCCCAGCGGCATGCAAACCCGTGGACCTAATTGATCCCTCCAGCTTCATAGCCTGTCGCAACACCTCCGAATTGAGTCCAGTGCCCTTGCTGATTTCAGCCAACTCAGGCACCTTATCAATTGACTGTTGCAAGGTAATATCCAATTCATCTGGCACTAGTTTGACGAGTGCATTGGCCTCTTGTAAGGGGAAGTTCAGGACCCGGGCTACATCCTTAATGGCACTTTTGGCCGCCATTTTGCCATAGGTAACAATCTGGGCCACTTGGTTGCGACCATACTTTTCAATCACATACTGGATCACGCTCTCACGACCCTCGTCATCAAAGTCGATGTCAATATCGGGCATTGAAACCCTTTCTGGATTCAAGAAACGTTCGAATAGCAGACTGTACTTGATCGGGTCGATATTAGTGATACCGATGCAATAGGCCACCGCCGACCCAGCTGCAGATCCACGGCCAGGGCCGATAAAGACCCCTGTATCACGCCCGGCCCTAATGAAATCCTGCACGATCAAAAAATAACCAGCATAGCCCATTTTCTCGATGATCATGAGCTCAAAGTCAAGCCTTTCGGTGACCTCAGCAGTTATTTCATCATAACGTTTGGCTGCCCCATCATAGGTCAGATGCCGCAAAAACTGGTCATTTGTCGTAAAGCCTGGTGGCAACGGGAAGTCTGGCAACAGTGGCTTACGGTGCAAGGTCAATGGCTCAATCTTGCCGACGATCTCGTTGGTATTGTCCAGAGCTTGCGGCATATCTGCAAAGACGTGGGCCATCTCCGCGGTGGTCTTGAAATAGAATTCGTCATTGCTGAACCCAAACCGATAGCCTTTGCCTTCGCCAATAGGGGTGTCGCGCAGCTCGCCTGTATTGACGCATAGCAAGATGTCATGGGCGACACTATCCTCCCGATTGACGTAATGCGAATCGTTACTACAGATGACCTTGACATTATACTTCTGTGCAAATTTGGCCAGCACAATATTCACCTTGTCCTGCTCAGGCAGTTTGTGCCGTTGCATCTCGATGTAGTAATCCTCGCCAAAGATGTCAAGCCACCATTTGAAAGCCTCTTCGGCTTCGGCCTCTCCTTTATTCAGGATTAGCTGCGGGATTTCAGCACCGAGGCAACAAGTAGTTGCGATCAAGCCCTGATGGTACTTCAGGATCAGCTCCTTGTCGATGCGCGGCCATTTGCTGTAAAGACCTTCCATATAACCAAGGCTACATAGCTTACTGAGGTTTTTATACCCTTCTTGGTCTTTGGCCAGCATCAGCTGATGATATCGCTGGTCCTTGTCCTCCTTGCTAAACTGCTTACGGTGACGATCCTCAACAACATAAAACTCGCAACCTACAACAGGTTTTATGCCCGCCTTGGTACACTCGTTCACGAAACTGAAGGCCCCAAACATATTGCCATGGTCTGTGATGGCAAGAGCTGGCATCCCATCCGAAACGGCCTTTTTGACAAGCGACTTGATACTGGCTTGTCCGTCTAGGAGCGAATATTGGGTGTGTACGTGTAAGTGGCTGAAGGTTGGCATCGTCCCACAAAGATAACCAACAGGCAGGGGACGGTGTTAGGAGGTTGAGCAATAATTGCGATTGAAGGACAGACAATCAGTTCCAAACCAACGGAACCAAGTCCGGTCTAATCATCTCCTTAAAGGATTCTGATACCAAATGTAGGTCAACAATGTCCACCTTCATTGGCAGGTCACTTTCGTCAAATGCTTCCTTGAGGGCAATCTCCTCGGAGAGCGTCAGCTTACGATGCGCATCAATGGCTAAGTCAAGATCGGAGACCTTCCTGGCAGTACCTTTGGCACGCGAACCAAACACATAAACAATGGCTCCTATCGGAAGGCTTTCCTGAAGGATGGCCTTTGTTAAATCAAAGTGGCTGATCTGGAGGTCGATTCTATTACTCATCCTCTAGTTTAATTTGCAGGTCCTTCAATCGCAAATCTAACACAGCTAACAGGAACTTTACCTCATACAAGAAGGCTGGGATTTGAGCGTACACATCGCTTGCCTTGGATACATCATAAGCATGGCTGGTTGTGCCTCGATTCTGACGAAATCCTTTCCAGACAAGAACCTCTTGCTTTATGAGCCCTAGCTCAAAAGCTGTCCTAATCAAATCATAGAATGTCATATTCTCGACTTGATCAGGGCTATCATAGGTTAAACTAAGGTACCGCCTAATCATCTTAACCGCCAGCTCATACGTGCAGGTGAATGTATGTATGGTAGCCAACCTAAAGAGCTGTGTAACCATTGGGTCATCCTTTTGCCCATGCAGGCCTGACTCAGTATAAGCCAGAGAAGTCTCCAATTGAGATATGGCCTTTGCGAGTGGGGAAAGGTCAAGGAGCATAAAGCAAAGATACAAAGTTGATATGCAATTGGGTAATAGTCTGAATGAGATCGAATTCTACAATGCAACACCAAGACAAGCGCAAATACAGCTCTATTAGTCGACCAAGGCTAAAAGTTATGTCCCAAGGGCTCAAACTCCACGGTATAACGCACAAAAAAAGGTCACTATTTCTAGTGACCTTAATTGTTGGGTTGGCGGCGACCTACTCTCCCAGGGATGAACCAAGTACCATCGGCGTTGCAGGGCTTAACTTCTCTGTTCGGAATGGGAAGAGGTGAACACCTACACA
>JAIXYP010000067.1 GCA_027490155.1 Cytophagaceae bacterium
CCATCACCATCACACCTAATTTGAACGGTAATACTTTGTTCCAGCTCAATGATGGCAGAAATATTGCCTGAGTTGGTGTAGGTAAAGAAGTCCACATCCGTTTGTTTGTTGCGGATGGCGATGTATTGATTGCTATTTAGCGTGGCACCGAATCGGATACGATAACGTCCAGCTGGCAACACCAACTGAACCATGTTGACATTGATGTCTTGACAGCAGCTTTCATTGGGATCCCAATACCCCATAGGTGCCAACCCACAAGCCCCGGGATTGTACGGCCTATACCCATCACAAGCAGCCGCACTATCTTTTATCTCTGGCTGCTTCATCATCCCAAATGGGTAATAGTCCATCTGGTTTTGGACGTAGGCACGGTAAGCCCCATCAAGCATCACCATTTTGCCAGATTCATGTAGTCTATTGCGCTCATCATCAGTCGGTTCGTACTTACGCTTATCGGAGATGGTGGTACGCACATTGCCTAGATGGTCCTTGAGCTCGTAAACTTTTTGGCCTGTTTTTGCAGTGGCGATACGGATGGGGTAGGTGGTGGATATACGATTATATAGTGGTTTAATCGTGTCGGTACCACTATCCAGAGCAGTATACAGCTGGGCTCCAATGATATTTGGTTTGCGAATCCCAATTCTATCAGACCCATAGATTGAAGTCTCGATTTGGGTGCAAATGATGACTGGGATGGGCATCGTTCCTCCACCAGGTGGGGCTGCTTCAGTCTGTGGGATTTGGTCAATTGGCAACAAGTCTAATCTTCTGGTGTACACCGCCAACGAGTTCCCTGACAAATCTCGCACATGATAGGTCACTAGTGAGTCATAATGCGGGCTTTTGCACGAGCGCACCACCTCAGCCACCCGATTGCCAGCACCGTCATATCGGTATTGGAGGGTGGGTTTACACCAAGGGCTGCACATACCTGTCACACTTAGCAATAACACAAGGATGGTTGCTAGGTGGTGGAGGATGTATGAATTGTTAACAGATGGCACTCTAAAAGTGTAAGTAAGGGGAGGTAAAAGTTAGCATTGCTAAGGTATGGAAAGTTTGAGGTTTTGCCAACGTGTTTCAAAATCTTGTTTTGGGCAATAGTTGTATTCCAATTTGTAGCTCTAGTTTGTCGTGCAAGAATGAAGTAGCTTTGAAAGGGCATACTTCCATCTTTAAAAATTACTCTGCTATTACAGAAACATCAATGATTTCAGTAAATCTTAATAAGGAATCTATTTCAGATTTTGTGCCAATATAAAATTCTGTAAACCTATATCTATCATTGCTGGTATTATCCATTTTTTGAGTTCCTGACGGGCCCATTAATCCTACAATTACATTGTCAGGCACTTTTTTTAGTAGAACAAAAGAGGGTATTCGATTTCTTGTGTCGAGATCTCCTCGATAGAATTCTACAAATCCGATCCAACCAAGGTTTTCTGAAAATTGCGTTTTTAATATACCATTTGGGGGTATTTCGTAAACACGCTTGCCATCTTTATAGTTTATGGGTTTGCCGTTAACTTGATTGAATAGTACTATAATATGACCTTTGTAATTCGCTGGAACAAGAACAATTTCTTGCTCTGCCCTGTCGCAAGACGCGAGCAGAGATAAGAATGCAAAACCTATGAAAATAATTATTTTCATTTATTGAAGTCCTCCTTGACCTTTTGATTCCATTGTTCAACAGTGTACTTGCGTTTATCTTGCCTAACACCAGTGAAGTTGCCTTTCTTGTCAAACTGCACTTTCATATTTACTTTGAATAGATCTTTCTTGTTGTCACCGGCAAGATCCCAAAGTCCACCATTTTCTCTTTTGGCACCAAGAAACAATTCTTTGCCAGACTGGTCCTTAATAAACGCCTCCGTACTTGGGAAAGCATCACCGGAAAAAGAACCTGTAATACTAAGAGTTCCATTGCTAAGATCTTCACTAAACGATAGTCCAGCATGTACATCTAAACTAGGTGTAAAAAATGAAGGTGTGATTGGATCTTTGCCTGAATGGCTAAAGCTAAATGAGCAAAATCCTTCTGCAAAGGTTGTCTCAAGTGAACTTAAAGGTTCTGCCCTATTAAAAACTGGAGGCATCCAAATCATTGGGTTGGCATTAATAAGACCACCAAATAAAATAGTATAATCACTATTTGAGGTAGGTTGTGTAGTCTTGTTGGCTGATGGGTCTATAGTAAATTTGGAATTAACTCTAGCAGTGCCGGTAAATGATGGACCTCTACCATCTCCTGCAAATTTTCCAAGTGCAACTGTTGGTGTTGAAATAAATGAACGAATAAACACCGGCCATGGGTATTTCCCATCAACGTCCATAAGTGAAATAGGATTATTAGCCCCATAAGAATATGGAGATAAATTTATTAACTTGTGTGTTAACGGATCCAATGTCAAGAACTTTCCAATCCCCCCATCATAAAGCCGTGCACCATAATCATACCGCCCCCCAAGAAGCCCCATGCTCTCCTTGCCGTTGTAGCGATATCTGTAGGCCGTATCCATGCCAGCTAAAATAGGACAAACCTTCGTCACCACCAAACTATCAATCGCCAAATCCACCTCACCTAGTATGCGAATGTGGGTTAAGGTGTCAGTAGCGACGGATGTTTGGGTAGCTATAACGATGAAAAGTAGTCGCGTAAAACAAAGTATCTTTTAATGTCTTAACATAACCGTAACAGATTGGGAGTTTGATCGCCCTTATTGCTATGCACTTAGTTTGCCAAGGAGTCGACTATCCCAGTTCGTACATTTGCTTCGATACGTTTCTGGTAATAAAATCAGGATTTCGTTGGCAGTTTGGGCATCCAAATGCTGATTTGTCGTAATGGCTTGTATACAATGATTAATTCTGCTGCAACGATAGCCTTACTAAACCTGATTGCAGTTTATTTCGTACCTTTGCACTGGGTCGCACAAAGTGCTAAGTGACCCGCATAGTACTGGTCTGAGCAACCAACCCTTACCCTGAATAAATATGTTTCGAACCGTACGACGGGTCAGCCTGATTATACAGGTTTATACTCGTTTAGTCGTCATACTGGCATCCTTGGTCAGCCTGATGCCCACGCTAGCCCTAGCAAGCACCAAAACTTGGTTGCCATCGACCACTGGCACCTTTAGCTGGACAACAGGCACCAACTGGTCTGGTAGTACGGTGCCAATTGCTGGCGATCTGGTCATCATAGACCCCGCTGCTGTCCAGACCATATCCAACCTACCAACCATTAGTTTGGGTAGCTTAACGATAGGTGGCATCAACAACAGAGCCATTACTTTCAGCGCCGTCACTGCAACCTTGACGGTTACTGGCGAAACCAACCTGAGCACAAGCGTTAGTTTTGCAACAGGCATAACTGTGGCTTACCTAGGCAACTCCACACAAATTGGTGGCCTAGTACAATATCGGTCAAGCTTGAGTTGCAATGCCAATTTCACCGTAACAGGGTCCAGCACCCAGCTCGAGTTCATAGCTGCCAACTTAAATTTTTCAGGCACTGGCACCCTCAATATTACCAACGGAGCGCGACTGATCAACTCATCGTCTGGCACGGCCCTGATCAACATCAACACCATTGACCTAAGTGCCAACGGTAATTACAGGCACAACCGAAACGGAGGGGTAGTGCCTACTGCCACTTGGGGCAGTAGCACACTATGCGAAATTGTAGGAATCACCAACGCCCCTCCCACAGGTATCAATCAGTCCTTCTTTGACCTAACATGGGCATCTAGCCAAACTGCCAACATCAACCTCAATATTGGCGACGGCTTTCAGGTTCGTGATGACTTCTCTGTCACGCGAACCACCAATAGCAATACTGCAGCCAATGGCATCAACGGGAACAGCGCGATCGGTTTTGCCCTTACCCTTTATAGCTCGGCAGAGGCTGTTGATAGGGTATTTAGCATCGGGAAGAACTTCAATCTTATTGCGCCCAATGCCGCCTCGAGCAATGTATTTGTAGTCCTGAATGCGGCCAGTGGTACCAACAGAATTACGTTCAACATCGGTGGTAATTTTAGCCTTAGGGGCGACCTGAACCAGACTATTTCTCCACGGTTTTTGCAGTCAACCGCATCAAAACCATGCACGGTGAATGTTGCAGGTTCCTATTTTCAGGGTGCACGTTCCGAGTACCATATACTGGACCCAGGCACAACAGTAGGTTGCGTCGGGACGCTCAGCGTAGCAGGGGATGCCTATGTAGGCACTGCCGCAGTTGCTGACAATGCAAGTAATAACGCTTTGTTGGCCGGGATCTGGTGGAGCAGTGCATCTGCTGCCTCCAACAACAATAATGCAACCCTTGTCGTGGGCAGTACTAGCATAGCTGGTCGTCTTATCCAGGCAACCTGTGGTGGCTATTTAGGAATAGTAGGCGGCAATACGGCCAACACGGGCAATACTGTCAGGTTCACTACCTATGGTGACGTTTTGCTTAATGGTATTGGCCTCAATTCAGCCAACACCCCCAGACCTGCCCTAGCTGGTTACTATACTTCCAACACCGTTAATAGTGCCAACATCACCATCGAGGCACTGGCAGTTAACGGTACAGGTGGCAACTTTTTACATGCCTCGAGTGGCGCATTTCTGCCCTTCTTTGCCAATGGTGCCACGCGTTTTGCAGGCAGTAGCTCGGCTTTTGTGCTCAATCTTGCCGGAAACCTCATATCAACTACAACGTCTGAGCACAACTACTTGTACACAAGCGGTACAGGCAATTCATTTACAGCGACCGTAGGAGGTGCCTTAAGCTATCAAAACACGGTAGCTAGATTTATATCAAGCAATGCCAACGACAATACCAGCACCATAAGTGCAGCAGGTATTAACATCATCTCAGGTACGACTACATTTTCGGACAATGGAGGCACTGCCGCTGGCTGCAGCTTGGTGGTAACATCTTCAAAACCATTGACGATCGGTGGCGGGACGGTAAATTTCCAGAACAATACCAGCACAGCAACAACGAATGTGCTGGATGTAACTACCGCAGGTATTGTGCAGTCAGGTGGCATATTCAATATGTATCCATCCACTGTTGCTTCCCTGCCTGCTACACTCAAACTTAATGGCGATGTAAGGCTTTCTAACGGTACACTTCAGTCTGCCGCTTCAGTTCCGGTAAGCACCAGACGGGGGCAACTCTTGTTTGCAAGTGGTAGCAATTTGCTCACGATAGCCTCTGCAGGTTTTGTGTATAATAGTTTTGTGGATGTCGCCATCGCGAACGGCAGCAGTACACGGCTTACCATGTCCAGCAGACTAGCAGGCAATCTGATAAACGATGGCTCACTGCTTTGGCCCACAGGCAACAATGCAGCCCTGCTCACGATAACCGGCAATATCTCTGGCAACGGTTTGCTTAATATGTCAGGCGCGGCCCACCAGCTAACCATTCAGGGTCCAGGACCACATTCGTTTGATACCATCATTAACTCTGGCACTGGGTCAACAGTATGCTACAACTCTAGCCTACCGCAGACATTAGCCGGGGCAAACTACGAGCGATTGATCCTGACGGGAGCTGGCGCTAAAACCCTCGGCAGTAGCACCATGGTCGCTTCGGATTTCATAATCCAGAGCGGCGGCAACCTGACGCTATCCGCCACTGGCAGTAAACTTGTGTTGAACGGAGTCGTTACCACCAATACATCAAGCATTATTGCAGGTGCAGGTGTTGCCGATTCCATAACAGTAAATGGACTGGTACAAACAGCCATTTTTGACCTAGGAACTTCTGCAATTGCCCACGTGCTAAGGTTTAATAATGATTTGTATGGTGCGACGATAAATGCAACAAATAACACACTGGGTACGGTAATATTCGGTAAAAATGGAAATCAATCTATTCCAGGGGGCACCTATAACAACTTAATTATTGATGGCTCGGGGGTGAAAACTACCAACGGCGCTACACTTTTGGTCAATACCTTTTTAACACTTCGGGGTGGACAATTGCTTGCAAACCTAGAAAATGACCCGTCGGTTAGTGCAAGCTCTAGTGGGCTACGCATAACTACTGGTGGGACCATTGTTATGGATGGAGGCGTATGTGGTACCAGCCCGAGAGTGGTAGGCACCAACGGTTTCTATAACCTGACTTATAACCAGTCAGCTACCTCGGGATATGAAATCAACCCCGCAGCGGGCGTATTGGCTACCCTTACAGTCAATGGCACATTAACATTAGGAAATAATATAGCCGTAGGAGATGCTGCAAATAGTGGGACCATTGTACTTGGTACTGCTGGTCGGATTAGGCTGGGCAACAGAAACCTAACCTACACTGCCAGCACGGCACCTGCAATCACAGGGACTTTTGGCCAAACCAATGCCTATATCGAAACCAATGGGGTCGGCAATCTGATTTTTAACCTGGGCACCACCCGGGCAAACTATAACTTCACCTATCCACTATTTGCTGGTTATTATTCGCCGTTGACGATCAACAGCACAGCTGGCACAGTTTCGGCCTCTGGGCTTACGATACGTGCCATAGCTAATAGGCCATCAGCAACAGGCACCAATGCCGGGGCTTTGCATTACCTATTATCTACCACGGGTGCATGGGCTGGTCTGACAGGGACAATTGACATTGGCTACAATACAGCAGTGGTAACTGGCACACAAGCCAGTTATGTCATGAGGCAGTACAACCTGACCGCAGGCGGTGGTTGGCAAACCTTGGCAGGTACAAATGCTGGCTCAGCGCCATTGTTTACCCATACGGCGTCTATCTCGACCTCTTTTGTTGCTGCAGCCAATTATATCCTAGCCATTGGGGAGTCGGCTGCATTTCCTGCGACCATTTACTATTCGCGTCAGACAGGCAACTGGTCTGCAAACAGCAGTTGGAGTACGGCTAGCCATGCTGGCAGTGCAGCCACAGTGCCTCCTACAGGCGCAGTGGTGGTCATAGGTGCTGGCCATGTCATTACTGCCGATGTTAGCAATATCAACCTCAGTCAGGCAAATATTGTCACTAACGGCACGCTGGACTTAATGGAAACCAATAACCAGAACTTAGGTGAGGTAAATGGGGACGGAACACTACGGTTTACTGCTAATACAGCAGAGCCAACTTGGCCGGCTGGCGACTTTACAAGATTTTTTGGCAGCGGATCCAACAGCACGGTGTCCTACGCTGGCTCTGGAAGTTATAATCTACCAACCGCAATAATTGGCTATAACAATCTTACAATCACCGGAGGTGGCACAAAACAAGGCCCAGCGATTGCAATTACCATTAACGGCATATTGACCCTAGGTAGTGCGACTGTCACAACAACATTTGCTGCTACAGGTGACCTGTACTTTACAAATGGTGGCACTGTTATCAATGTTCCTAATGGCAATTTTGCCTCATTAAATCACCTTTCGGGTACAGCTTTCTTTACAGGCAATGGTATCCAGAATGTGGTAGCTGGCAATAATGGGCAGCTATTCTTCATGCGGAATATCGATATTGCTGCCCAGAGTATTTTACGGCTGACAGGTGGCAGTTCCAATAACCAATTCAATATTCAGGGTAATCTGCGTGTAGCCTCAACCAGCAGTGTTGGTTTTCAGACGGATGCTAATTTTAGTTTGGTCACCTTCATTGCAAATAGCACAGTCTCGGCCCCCAATGGCTCCACCCTAGGTTTTACCTCGGTTTCCATTGCAAGCAACGTTACAGTAATTAACTCGGCAAGTTGGTCCCTAAGGAGGGATATTCTCAACAATGGTACCCTTAATAATACTGCGGGTACCCTCTATTGGGGTTGCCCAACCTGCATTTCTGGTACGATATACTCCACCACAGGCACTGCCACAACAACATTTAACAATGTGGAGCAGACCATAAACACGTTCATGGCCAACTGGTCGATGAGCTTTACGGTTAATGGCACTTATTCCATGAGCCGATATACTAGTGGAGGTACAGATATGGGGGCGCTGATCAACGCTGATGGCGCTAATCTTACATTTGCATTCAACCATCTGAACATAGCCAATGGCACTCTTGCCACTGAACAGCCATCAGCACTTAGTACTACTCATACATTTTCGATAAGGGGAAATTTAACCATTGGGGCAGGGGTTCTGAACCTAGTTTCTACCAACGGACTATTGGTCAATAATGCCAATTTAAACATCCTGGACCCTACTGCTAAACGGTACTTGATCGGCAATACAATAACCACCAACGTCGTCACGGTCCGGAACATCGTCGTAAGCAGCGGCACAGGCCTAGTAGATGTCAGTGGTACGGGTAGCATCACCCTTACAGGGTCATTGACCCAAAACTCGGCCAATAGAATCCAGATGGTGAGCACGCCAGTTGCAAACACCACCTTACGCATTTTGTTCGTGTCTGGCACATCAGTCGAAATTAATGGGTCAGGCACCGGTACCATCATCCTTCCTAACATATCCATCGGCACCTCTGGTACACGCCTAACATTAAGACGCCCAATTACCATCACCGGCTCACAAACGTCAGGTGGGTCGGCCTGGAATACCCGTATGTTAGGCTTGGAAGGCGGACTAACGACAAACCCCGTTTTCAATACCAATGGTCAGGTTATTACCATCAATGGCCAAGGTGAGATTGTTTCCGCTTCATTAGATAATGGCACCGTACCAGGCAACTCCGACTGGATTATAGCGCCGAACGGAAGCCTTACCTTGCTGGGTAACATTTTCTTCGGCAAGCTGACCATGGGTGGTAACATGACCATATCAAATGATCTTTTTTGTAGGTCGACTGATGTAGATTTTGAAGAAAACACCATAACCTTGAACACAGGTACTGAACTCAGGGTATCTGGCGTGACTAGAACAAAGCACCCGAACGGATTATTTGTCAGTACAGGTAATGCATCAGTTGTTGGGGGTACCTATTCTGATGGAGGCAACGGAATGCGGGTCGATTATCTTGCTGACCAGCCACAGGCCGTTACGGCACGCTGGTACACTCGCCTTGGCCTTCACGGAGGCATAAAACTGCTTTCGGGAGGTGTAACTGCACAAGACTCTCTGTTCTGTACCACCAGGGTCAGGTTCGGCACCACCGCCCTTAACTTTGTCATAAATGGTGTTATGAGGGCTGCAACCGGCACTTTTGATATGACAGGGGCCAACCACAACCTGTTTTGCAGGGGCAGATCGCATGACCTCGGTACTTTAATAACTAGCATAGATTATACCTCCACCGTGACTTATGATGGGGGGCTTAACTGCAACATTTTCAGCAGTCCTAACTACCGTAACCTAACCATCAGCTCGAGCACTAAAACGATGTCAGGCCCAGCCACGGTAAGCGGAACGATTAACTTAACGTCTGGTACTGTCAATTTTGGCAATAATGACCTAACGCTAGGCCTCTCACCTCAACAACCTGGCAGTTTGACCTACACTGCTGGCATGTTTGTGCTGAATGGTACTGGTGCTTTCAACAGATGGTATGGCATCTCTGGCCTTCCTACCTCAGCTGCTGGCAACACGGCATTTTACCCCATATTTTCAACTGCGGGCGAAAATCGCAATGTTTATATCTACTTCAATAGTGCTAATGCCTTAGCAGTAGGTGGCGTAATCGGCATTGCCCAAGGTCAGGAAACTGGTATTGTTGCCCTCTCGCCTACTTTTAACGATGGCGGACAGCTACAAGAAAACAGGACAAGATCATTCTGGTCATTCGCTAGTCCTATTCAACCTCCCGTATTGGCTAATGGAGGTGCAATGGCAGTACAGGTCTATGGTCAGGGAACTTGTGCCCCAGTTTCCAATGCTGCCGCCCAAGACCTAAGGCTGAACAAAGTAGGAAGTGCTGTAGGTACCAATCTGCCGGTTGCCCTAGCATCCACCACCTTACCAATCGTGGAGCGCACAAGCCTAGCACTTGCCGATCTTTTAGGTACCTTTTACATTACAGGATCAGCCACTAATCTCCCGGCCAACATCTGGAGAGCCATTGCCAACGGCAACTGGTCGTCAGGTGCAGTTTGGGATATAGGCGTGCAACCAGCCTCGGACGCTGTTGTAATAATACCTAGTGGCAGGACGGTCAGCCTAACTGCCAATGCCAGTTGTCGGTCCGTTTTGGTGGAAAGTGGCGCCATTTTTACCACGGCAAACAATAAAGTAACCTTAGGTGCTGGTAGCATTTCGACCATCAATGGCACCCTGAACACCGCCAACACAAGTGCAAGCCCGATTTTTGGAACGGCCACCTCCACTTTTGATGTTGTAACCAATGTTGCGCCTACACCTCCAGTAATGGCATTGGGCAATACCTCCACGGTCAACTACAATGGGACAACTGCGCAGTTTGTACAGCCATTACAGTACAACAACCTGACCATAAGTGGCAGCAATAGATCTGGCAATGTCGTTTTTGAAACGACAGGCATTATCAGCGTGAGAGGACAGTTTACCACAACTGCCACCTTTACTACTGGCAATGCGTACCAAACAGCAAGCTCATCATTCCGATTCAACGGAATCTCGTCACAGGTTTACGCCGGATCTTTTAATTTCCATAACCTAGACATTTCTTGTGCTGGCGGCATGAATATGAATGGTACTATTGGGGTGACTGGTGACCTAACAGGAACTACAAACAACCTTACGGAAAACAACTGCAGTACATTCAACTTTAACGGAACGGGGAATCAAACTATTCCAGCCAAGTCTTATTGTAACCTGAGGGTAACAAATGGCAGCCGCACCGTAACGCTGTCGAGTACCGGTACAATATTGGTTAGTGGTACGTTTACCCCCACTTATAGTGCTACTTACGTATCCACAGGGTCAACCTTTGATTATTCGATAGGAGGCCCCGTCGTTAACTTCCAGTACAATAATCTTGTTATATCAAACTCTACCACCCGTGTTCTAGATAACTCAACGAACGGTCCGGGTGCAATACTGATAGCAGGCAGTTTTACATTGCCTGATGCTACCTTTTTGGTTACTACTGGCAGCACCGTGACGTATAACGGAACAGGTGCTCAAACCATTTTGGGGGGCATCACCTACCATAACCTCAATGTGATAAACGACAGAGGAGCAGCCAACATAGCCATAGGCAATGGCAGTACGGTGACCGCCCAGGGCAATCTGAATCTATCCTTTACAACGACAGGTACCCAAGCTATTAGTACCATCGCCCTGCCCAGCACCAGTACAGAGCAAAGTATCACGCTCAACAACTCTGGATTTTTTCAAAACCTTATCTTGTCAGGATCAATAAAAAATCTCCTTAGCAATGTCAGGTTTGACGGAGGATCAACCATTACACTCAATGCCAACGTCAGGTTAAACGGCTTTGACTTTATTATGGGCAATACCAGCTCGAGCCTGTTCTGCAACTTTGCAGCAAGCCCTACTGGTCAGTTGATCTATAACAGTACAGGGGCTCTGGTACGGGTATATCCTAATGGGTTAACCTTGCCAGCAATTACTGCACCCTCTGGCGCTAACCAACACTTCAATTTCCCGATCGCAAACTTTGCGAGCCAAACGAGGCAAGTATATCTAATAAACAGTACCTCACGCGCATCGACTAGCACATGGTCCATCCGTATAGCCTACAACGAAGGCAACAATACGCAGGTAGCGCCAAACAACGTTACCGTCAATAGCCAACTGATTAACAGGATCACCAGAGGGAGTTGGCGCATCACCTCCGGATCTGTCGGTCTCACCAATTTAGGTTTGGCCTTTGCTAGTTTTGGTATGTTTAATGTTACCAACAGCAACTTGCTACGTGCTGTCTCGGGTAGTGATAATGTTCCGGCCAGCATTGCTGTACCAGCGGGTACGTGGTCGGGTACTGGCACCTTCCCGTCCTACTTACTTACCAGCACCAATGTACTTGGCGCTGCAGATTTCAATGATGATTTCTACTTCATTGGTTCTGAAAACACCAATTTCGGCAATGCCTATGTAGCAAATCTTCCGGGTGGCTCATGGGATGAATCTACAACATGGCTGCCATTAGGTATACCTGATGCCTCGGCGGGCGTTATCATCCCATCGGGTACCAATGTTACGCTTAGCCAAAACCAAGCAGCTGACTATCTGGATGTTCAGACAGGTGGCACCCTCGATTTGCAGGACAAACAGCTTACCCTCGGCAATGCCTCCCTTCATAATCTCAATGGTACGGTAATGACGCAATCGCCATGCCTAATTGGTTGTGTCAATGCTGCCTTTCCTAGTCGTGCCACAACTGACTTTGCTGCACTCGGCACAGGGTCAACTGTTGTGTACAATGGTAGTGGCGCACAAACCATTACCAATATTACCTACCAGAACCTAACCTCGTCAGGAGGTACCAGGACCATTGCTGGTACACTAACCATCAGAGGAACTTTTTTGGCTGGCAACTCGGTTTATAATACTGCCAACTCGACAGTCATATTTTCTTCGACTTCGGCTACGGTAATTCCGCCATGCAACTATTTTAACCTGACCAGGACGGGGTCTGCCAATACGATTTTTGGCACTACTGGGGCCAACGGGAACGTGATCGGCATAGCTGGAGTCCTTACACTTGGTACAGGCACACTTGTCACCACTGGCAGTACAATAGAGTATAATGGTGCTGGTTCCCAAACCATCGATGCACGTACCTATAACAACCTCATCATTAGTGGCAACCGAAGCGGGGGTACCATTACATTTCCTGCTCTTGCACCTATCAGAATAACGGGGGCATATAGCAATACAGCAACCAATTCCAACTATTCGAATCTAAACTCGACCATCGATTTTGCATCTGCCAGTGTGCAGACCATTGCCCCAGGGGGCTATTTTAACATTACCAACACTGGTAACGGCCCGCGGGTCTTATCCAGCACAGGTGTCATTTCTATTGCAGGTTCGTGGCAACGTGGTACAGGGGCCTACACCATCGGGACGTCTACTATTAACTACAATGGTACGGGAGCGCAGTCCATAGCAGGCGGACCTTATTTCAACCTTATGCTCAGCAATGCCCGTGGCAGCTCAACTGTATCCTTGAACCCTGAGGCATTTTCCATTGCCAATGACTTTACCAATGTAGCCTCATTTACAGGCAGTGGGGCGTTTTCTACTGCCGGTTCCACCATCGATTTCACAAAATCTACGGCGGCAGTTATTCCTGGCTTTAGCTATTTCAGTATATCCAATAGCGGTAATGGCCCTCGTACCCTCACTGGGACAGTATCTATAGCTGGCGCCTTTTCGACTGGCAGCGGCACCTATACCACAACGGGGTCTACCGTAAATTATAATGGTGCCGGAGCCCAAACCATCGCTCAAATTGACTACAACAACCTAACTGTGAGTGGTGCCCGTACTGGCAGCCCAGCCATAAGCTTCGGAGCAGGTACTACAGGTATCGCTGGAGCCCTATCCCTCACTGCTACTGGCGCCACCTATAGTATCCCCTCGTCATCCACCGTTCATTTTAATGGTGCCAGTAATCAACTGAATAACGCTATTGTGCCTGGGGTTTCATTCGCAAACCTCACCTTCAGCGGATCTGGCACCAAATCGTTCTCAGTGCCTTTTAGCATGCAGAATAATACCACGTTAACATTAGCGGGTACAGCATTGCTTAATAATGCTACCAATAACCTTACCTGCGGTAGCACCATTAATATCATTAGGGCTGGCGGCTCAATCTCATCTGCTCCTGTCTTTGGGTCAGTTGTAAACCTTGGTTATACCACAGCGTCGCAAACGGTAGGCAACGAATGGCCATCGTCAGCCTCCCTACTTGGTAGCGTGACCATTAACGTAGGTAGTGGTCAAACAGTAAGCCTAGCCTCTGCTTCGGTCCCAGTTGTTAATAATACCATAAACCTTACCTCTGGCGCACTAGACATCCGTCCTGCAACATCCCTAACCCTGAACGGCACCGTAACCACTGGCAGTGGAACCCTAACAGGCGGAAGTACTGCCGTATTAACCATTGGTGGAACTAGTGGCGGAAACGTCGGTACCTTGGCATTTACAACTGGTAGCAATACGCTCCAAGATTTCAATATCAATCGCCGTGGTGGTGCCGCAAATCTGGTCCTTGGGTCTGATTTACAGGTCTTGAACGCCGTTACTTTTGCTACTAATGCAACTACCAGAATCCTGACTGGTTCTTTTACATTGGACCTAAGTACGACTGGGCAAGCGATCAATGAAGCTGCTGGCAGGTATGTAGTTGGTAGACTGCGTTCCACCAGAACTGTAAATAACACGGTGTCACCAATTACATTTGGTAATGTGGGGGCTGCGCTATCTAATTGTACTAACTGCAATCTGGGTACAGTTGTCATCACCCGAACTGCAGGGCCAGGGGTATCCCTTAGTGCAAATGGTAATAGGTCCATCAATAGATGGTGGCGTATTATGCCGACTCAACAGCCGACAAGTGCGCTCACATTATCCTTAAGCTGGAATTCTGATGACGATTTCTACGCCAGCCCAGCAACCTATGCCAAAGTATGGCGCAGTACAAATTTGGGCTCTACCTGGACACATAATAAAAACCTGCCACCCTTAGTCTTTGCTAACAGAAGTGTTAGCCTTCCTGTTACCGCTTTTAGCGACTGGACCATTGCCACGGATAACAATCCATTACCAGTAACCTTCAGCTCAGTAGCCGCAAAGAAAATCGGTATGGAACAAGCTAGGGTAACTTGGGTTACTACGGCCGAAATCAATACCCACCACTTTGTAATAGAGCGCTCTGTCAACAACCTTTTCTTTGAGAGGGTAGGTACAGTGCAGGCCACTGGAAATTCTAATACAAATATCTATGCATTTACAGATACATGGACGACAGCCGAGAAGGTGTACTACCGCATAAGGGCAATAGACTTTGATAACCAAGAAACTATTTCGCCTACGGTGGTGCTGAAGTCAAAGACAGGTTCAGTTGATTTTCAGTTGTGGCCAAATCCTGCATTGCATAGACTTAGTCTGATATGCTTCTCAGAAACCACTACCTATGGGGATATCGTCTGTATCGACGCCAAAGGCAGACATGTGTTTAAGCAGCAAGTCATGCTTCAGGCAGGCAACAATACCATCTCGTTAGACCAACACCTCAATGACTTGCCGGCAGGCGCCTATAGGGTTCAACTCGCAATTGATGGACAACTATACACACAGGTATTTGCCAAGCAATAGCATGTAAGGTCGTTAAACGGACTTTTTTCCTAGCGCATTTAAGTTATCGGGTTTGGTCTAGGTTGGTGCAATCGGTGCCAAGTGTGAAGAATTTGTCTGGCGGGTGGTCCCACCTCGAAAATTGGTAAGCCCCTTTGCCGATTTCTAGCTATGTGTCAGTGATCTCTTGTTTGTAATTGTTGTGGTAGTATCTGCTGATAAGGTGCGGCTCGATCTAGGCCTAGCATACAGCCTTAGGCTACGCCTCTAGCTAAATAACAGCTATAGAATGGAGCCAAATTGGCCAAATAGTAGGTCAAGCCTTCGAAATGAGTCAATATTGTCCCCAAAGATATCCACGTTGGCTCAAGTCAAAAGGCTGGCTATGTTTCCCTTGCCGATTATACGGTTGTTAGATGCGCCATCAGGTAAAACGTAGGTTTAGGGTTGTTTAAATCGTCTTCACCTGTGATATCACTCTTTGGGCAACCGTAATTCAAAGGCCTATTCTTGGCCATGTATAACTGTAAAATATGTGATTAGTGACATTAGGTGGTTTGCTGGCACACGCTATTTTGAGCGTTTATTTTTGGTATCTGAACGATTTTGCAACATTGTTATATTGCTTAATTGCTTAAATATGTAATATTTTATTTCAAAAGACCTTTAGTAGTTCTATGCGTTTCCTTAAATTTATGGTTCATAGACTTCCTTCATTAAGAGTAGCATTACTATTCGTTGGACTATGTTTTAGCCTGATCTTTAAGGTGGTAGCTCAGGGAAATTCGGATAGTTTGCGGCTAAGGCTGTCGGCTAACCAAACTGATCGTGATCGTGCCTTAACCCTGCTACGCATGGGCAATAAATTTGCTCGAAAGTTGCAGGTTGACTCCGCCTCGCTGTACCTGAAACGTGGACTTGACATGATGGCAGATCAACCAAGAGACTCGATGAATATCATTGGCAATGTTTGGTATGGCGCTTTCCTCTTGAGTGTAGAAAGAATACCAGAGTCGATCCCGTATCTGAAAGAAGTAGTTTACGAAAATAAAATTGTTTTCCCAGAAAAGTATAGACTTTTTGCTAGCCTTCGCTTAGCCAATGCATATCAACGCACTGGTAAAATTAAAGATGGAATCAGCATTTTAATGCAGGTGGAGCCAATTGTAAGACAGAATGATGACAAAACTAGTTTAGCAGATATATATTTCCTTTTGGGTACACTGTATGGCATGGATGGTAATCATGATAAAGTCTTGAAATATTTTCAAGAATCCTATAAGTTTATCCCACCCACAGATCAATACCGAAAAGCTATGGTTGCCAACAGCCTAGGTAATATGTATGTCAATGGCAATAAACCTGCCGATGCACTGCCATATCTAAATCTGGCTTATCAAAGCGCTATAAAATTAGGTGTCATAAATAATGCTTATTTTACACTCAATAATATCGCTGTTTGCTATTTAAAACTCAAGCAGTACACGAGAGCTAATTCCTTAATCGATACCATACTCGATTCACAAAACAAGCAAATAGATAACAATGTCATCGTTCAGGCCTTCTCCATAAAAGCGCAAATTCTTGAAAGCCAAGGTCATCTTCGTCAAGCAAGGAACATCATTGATAGTGCAATAGCCCTCTACAGATCTGGTGGCGAAGTTAGTGTATTGTCTCCATTGCTATCAGAAAAGGCCCGATTTGACTCGCTATTAGGCAATTATAAGGCTAGTCTTACGGCATTAAAAGAGGTTCAGCAAATTAAGGACTCGATTTACTCCCAAGATAAGGTCAAAGTCATTGAGGAAATGCGTGTCAAGTTCGACACTCAGAAAGTTGAGGAAAAAAACTCAGAGCTAACCACAACTCTCGAAACTGAAGCCAAGCTCCGATACCTATACATTATTCTTGGGGTTATAATAGTTAGTTTAGCAGTTGTGTTGTTACTAATACAGAGGCAACGCGTAAATACTGCCAAGCAAAAGCAACTCCTTAGCCTGAAAGAGATTGAACGGGCAGAGCAAGAAAAGTCTAGGGCAAAGCAGGAAAAGGAAGAGGCGATAGATTTGGTTAAGATCACCGAAGAAAAGTTAGAGCTTCATATAGATCTGGCAGATGCCGAGAAAGTTGCACGAGAAACTAAGGAACGAGAGTTGATTGCTGCCCTTACGCTATCTGGCCACCGCAAGGATTTGTTGGGCAAGGTAGAGACTGTGATCCGCGAATACCCAAGTCTATCTCGTAAACTGGAGGACTTACTAGAAACTTTAGGTGATAGCAAGGAGCTTGACGAGGCATGGGAATCGTATAAAGGTAAATTCCTACAGCTGCACCCGGACTTTTTCGATAAGCTGCAAGAGTACGGTGCAGACCTCACACCCTACGATCAGCGGTTGGTTGCCTACATAAAACTTGGGCTTTCAATCAAGGAAGTTGCAAGTCTTCTATCCGTCACCGAGCCTAGTATCCATAATAGCAGGAGCCGGCTTAAGAAGAAGCTCCTGCTGGACCCAAGTCAGGATTTGACTAAGTTTATTACCAATTTTTAGTCTTTTGCGAAATAAAAATGGCAAGTATGAGATAAGTATGAGGTCCTAGTTTGGCGAATAGAGTGTGCATGGTGACTTTTGGCTTTGCAGTTCCATAACCCATAACCCAGTCTATTCTCATTACCTTCCATCGTACCTGTATGCCAATCTTTACTTTGGCCGGGTTAAAACCTGTACCGTTTAGGTCTAACATACCTTGACCAGCCTAAACGGTACCCGATGGTCGCTAACCGCCTAGTCTTCGTTTAGACTCTTTTCCCGCATGGCTAAATCATAATGCGTATGCCCAGTTTAGGATATTGGGATCGGTTGCTCTTGTCAACAAGTCTAAAAAAACAGTGTCCACTTGTATCTACATCACCGATATGAGGTGCATCCATCAGGCTCCACCTGTATCATAAATCATGCTTCTGTTATGCTTTTTCATGAGCTCACAGCACTTTTTTGTACAGTGTGTCTAGCCCTGGAAAACTTGGATAATGGCAACTGCAGCGGAGGCGTCCGATGATAGTGACATTGCCCTAATATCTTCAACTATCAATTTTGCAGGTCCAAATACACGCGCTGTTCACGATCGCAAACTAAAAGTGGATTATGGTGGCCTGACCTCAATGAGCATGATTATCTATGTACCGCTAGGGTCCAAGGGTTAGCCATTGACAGTCTATCCTAGGCCAACTAGTCCTGAACTTTTTGTACTTGGTTTAGAAGACGCGGCAACCATTAATCTACATAATGGGAACGGTCAACTACAGATTAGTCAGGCCGTGTTAGGTTCGCCATGTATTGACTAAACAAATTTGCAAAAGGGTATATGTATATATAGTCACCACAGCTCAGGAGGTACACCTAGGTAAGGTTGCGAAACAGTAGTAAGACCAACCAATCTAGTGGCCTTCTTACAGCTCTTGTGTTTTTAAGGTCCTAGGGTTTCATGGGCATTTATTTGCGCGTGTAAGTTTCTCCATCAGGACCGATGATGCGAATCTTCCCGCCATATCGAAAGCCTGAACCATTAGGGCCTTTTTGCTTTGCAGTAGCTAACAGTTTAACGCCCATGCTTATGCCTGTTTTTCTTTGCTTATCAAGGTGTAATGAAAGGAATTGTTACAGCTATGTTAAGTATTCTTACAGGTTTCCTTTTTGTCTATCTTTACAAAACAGTTGAGTCCTAGATGCTCACCTCAGATTCGCTGACTTAAGCTGAAAAAAATATGAAAAATTCAGGAAAACTCATCTTGTTGCTGTTCATACCACTGGTTGTGGTTGCTGGACTCGTATTTGCTAATCGGGAAGTCGAGAGCCCTGCTGATCAAACGCCCAAACCCTTGTCCATTGCCGATAAGAAAGCTAGTCTGGAAGTCAGGAAGAGATGGGAAGCTTCTCCGGATGGCATTCGGTACAAAGCGTGGGAGGCTTCTCACGAGGGTAAAAAGGTGCACTCCAGTCATGATAAAATCAAGAAATCCATAGCTGCCTTTGCCGATATGGAGGCGGTGGTAACCTCTGTTACTTATCAGCGTCCGGACAGTAAACCGTCTGGACCAAAATGGCTCATTGTCCGGATCAATGACGAAGATTATATGATGCAATTCACGCCAAAGGAATTTCAGCAGCTGAGTAGATTGAAAGTTAACGACAAAATATTGGTTAGAAGCCGCAGTGTGGGCTTTTCGCCAAATCACCCGTATTTGATCGTATCAGGCGACTATATTGAGTTTGATAAAAAGACTCTTTTTGAACGCATTTTTAGCAAAAACAACGCTTGCTGAAGATTGGTGGATAAATACCCAATGCACGCTCGTTTATAGCTTAGTCCACCAGTTGAAGTTTGAGGCCAATATTCGATTTTGATTATGGCACTATCTGGCACAAGTTACCTAACTCTTGCTCCTATCAAGGTTTTATGCCCTCATAAGGTCTAACTTATGGACAAGGGTGAGCGGCAGTTACATACTGATACCTAGTTGACACCACATAATCTACTACAAACCTAGTTTCCTTAGCGCCTCGTATCTATCTAAGGACTGATCCAAAAGTTTGATCTACCAATGGATTAGTATACACCATAGCCGCGCCAAAACACGTTATGAGGGTACAAAGCGTGGTCCAAACCAATCTGGTGCGTAACTTGGGGCTGCCGACGGCTCCCACCGTCAGCACCAGCTATACCGACCTAACGCATTAGTATCCCTAACCCTATGCCTGAAGCTGCATTTCCGGACCAAAATGGCCCCGTCTCCGCCTCTGGCGCCACGCACATAGCCCCTTTGTTGGCTCAGCTTCGTGGCTACAAACAAAAATATTACCTCAACTACCTCATCCGAGGGGTCTTGCTGGCACTTGCCCTGCTCTTGTCAGCTTTTCTTGCCGTTAATGCGCTTGAGTTCTGGGGTCAGTTCGATCCCTCCGTCCGGACTGTATTGGTTTATGCCTACCTGACCCTGTTGGTCATCGTGGTTAGTTGGCAAGTAGGGGTGCCCGCGCTGAACCTAATGCGGCTAGATGCCGTCCTGAGCAATGATGAAGCCGCACGGCAGATCGGGCGTCACTTCCCACAAGTGCAGGATAAGTTGGTGAACACCTTGCAGCTGGCTAGCATCTCAGCCACCGAGGGCAGCCTATTGGAGGCCAGCATCCGCCAGAAAACCAATGAGTTGCGGGTGATACCATTTGTCAAGGCGATTGACCTAAGCAAAAACCGCCGATACCTCCGCTACGTGCTGCCACCTGTAGCCTTGGCCATGGTCTTGGGCATCTTTATCCCCCAATTCTTCACCGAGGGTACAACCCGACTGGTTAATTATCAGCTGGCCTATTTGCCCAAAGCACCCTTTAGCTTTAACCTGCTAACTGAAAACCTAACAGCCTACCGAGGGGAGGATTTCAGCATCAAACTCAACCTTGAGGGACAAACGCTGCCAGAACAAGTCTATGTATCCATCGGTGGTCGGCCACAGAAGATGGACCTAGTCGATGGTCAATATGTATTCGTGATCCGGAACATCCAGCGGCCAACCACTTTTCAGTTTCAGGCCGCAGGTTTTAACAGCCAAGCTTATGATATTGAGCTTAGAGCCCGTCCATCCTTGGTGAACTTTAGGGCGACGCTGAACTACCCAGCCTACCTCGGACGCCAGACAGAGCAGCTGGACAATGTCGGCAACTTCACCCTGCCGGAAGGGACAACGGTCACTTGGTCGTTCAACAGCCAAGATACCGATAGCCTCATCCTCATCACTGGGGCAGATGGCAAACGCCAAGTGGCCACAAGATCTGGCAATGAGTTTAGTCTCAGGACGCGGTTTATGCAGTCCAGCAACTATGAGATCGGCCTGCGGAATCAATATGCTCAGAATCAGGAGCCCATTCGGTACCAGGCAGATGTTATACCTGATCTAGCCCCTACCATCAGCGCTGAGCAATACCAAGACAGCAACCTCTATAACTACCTATTGCTGGGCGGTAACCTAGGTGATGATTATGGCCTAACTAGGCTAGCACTTCAATACCGCATCGTACGCAAACAGCAAGGAAGCAACAACACTGGGTCGAATTACAAAACCCTACCCATCCGGATCGCAGCGGGTCAGATCGCCCAACAGTATGTCTATAACTGGGCACTTGATAGCCTCGGCCTAGCCCCTGGGGATGTGATCGACTACTACCTCCAGGTCTGGGATAATGATGGTGTCCATGGCCCTAAGTCAACACGCACGGCCCAGATGCGCTTTGCCTTGCCAGATGCCCAAGCCATTAGCCAACAACTGGCGGAGTCTGGTGCCAAGGCCGAAAAACAAATGACCAGCAGTCTGCGCAAAGCCGAAAGCCTGCGCCGTGACCTCCAGAAAGCCGAAGAACGACTTAGGGGCAAAAACCAGCTTAATTACCAAGACCAAAAAGCGGTTGAGGATCTGCTGAAAAAGCAACAAGAGGTGCGCCAAGAAGTCGAGGCCATGCAGCAGCAATACCAACAGCTGGCTGAGCAGCAAAACCGTTTTGAGAAACCTAATGAGGAGCTGGCCAAAAAGCTAGAAGACCTCAAGCAGATCATGGACCAGCTGCTGGACCCTGAGACCAAACGCCTGTATGACGAGCTCCAACGCCTGTTGCAGGAGAAAACCAAAAGTCCAGAGCAGCTCCAACAAGTACTGGATCAGCTCCAGAAAAAGGAAAATAACCTCAGCAAGGAGCTAGACCGTACCCTGCAACTCTTCAAACAATTGCAGGTCGATCAGCAGCTAAATAAGGCTGTCGAAAAACTCAATCAACTAGCCGAGCGGCAAGAACAACTGGCGGACAAAACCGAAAAACAAGACCCCAAAGCCGGCGATAAAGACGCCAAGGCAGATAAAAAGGGAGACCAGAAAGGTGATCCTAAAGCGGGTGACAAAGACCAGAAAGGTGATCCTAAAGCGGGTGACAAAGACCAGAAAGGCGATCCTAAAGCAGGGGATAAGGACCAAAAAGGTGATCCTAAAGCTGGCGATAAGGACCAAAAAGGTGATCCTAAAGCAGGTGATAAAGGCCAAAAAGGTGACGACAAAGCAGGAAATAAAGATCAGAAAGGTGACGACAGCAAGGACGGTGACCAGCAGAACAAGTCTGATGAAAAGGCTGGCGAAAAAGGATCGGACCCCGAGCAAAACAAACTGAGCGAGGAGCAAAAAGAGCTTCAGAAGGAGTTTGAGCAAATACAGGATGACATCAAAAAGCTAGAGGAGCTCAACAAGGACCTAGAGCAACCCAACAAGCTGCCGGACAACGCCGAGCAGCAAAAAGATGTCAAATCCGAGCAAGAGCAGAGCAAACAAAACCTAGCCCAGAAGCAGAACAAAAAGGCAGGCAAAAACCAACGCAAGGCCGCCAAAAAGATGAAGGAAATGGCAGCGCAAATGGCTGCGGCTGCCGAGGAAGACGAGAAGGAAGAGAACGAGGAAAATGCCGATGACCTCGCCCGCATCTTGGACAACCTAATCGCCCTCAGCTTTGACCAAGAAGGCCTCATGAAGGACTTTAGGGCCGTATATCCGTCTGACCCACGGTTTATTCCCCTAGGGCAGAAACAGCTCAAATTGCGTGACGATGCCAAGATCATTGAGGACTCGTTGACGGCCTTGGCCAAACGTGTCGCCCAGATCTCGACCTTCATCACCCGTGAGCTGGCTGATATGAAGAACTACATGGACGACGCTACCGTCGCCATCAAACAAAAGCGGCAGGACATAGCTGCAGGCAAACAGCAGTTCGCGATGACGAGCATGAATAACCTTGCCCTCTTGCTTAGCGATGTCCTGAAGCAAATGCAGGATCAACAGCAGCAGCAACAAAGCGCCGGCAGCAAGGGCAAAAAGAAGAAAAAGCCGAAACCTGGTCAGGGTAGCAGCCTTAGCCAGCTCCAGAAACAGCTCAACCAGCAGATTCAGCAGCTGCAACAAGGTCAAAAATCAGGCCGCCAGCTTAGCGAACAACTAGCCCAGATGGCAGCTCAACAAGAGGCACTACGCAAAGCCCTAGCCGAGCTCGAAAAACAGCAGATGTCCAAAGACAAGGGCAATAAAGGCAATGGTGGCATCGGCCAGCTGAAGGACCTGATGGAAAAAACCGAGCAAGACTTGGTCAACAAACGACTTACCCCCGAGGTTATCCGCCGCCAAGGCGACATCCTAACCCGTCTGCTAGAGGCCGAAAACGCCATGCGCGAGCGTGAACAAGACCCCAAACGCGAAAGCAAATCGGCCCAAGAGATCTTGCGTAACCTGCCGCCTAGCTTCAGCCAATACCTCAAGCAAAAAGAGCAACAGGTCGAGCTATTGAAGACCTTGCCGCCCAATTTGACTCCTTTCTATAAGCAGGAGACAACACGGTATTTTCAGGGGTTGAAGTAGGTAGGTGATCATGAAGGTTTGCTGGTACCCTTGACGAATCAATGGTTTGCAATCAATTGCAAATGGGTCAACTCGTTTAGTTAACCCAATAAACTTACCAGTATCCAAGTTGCCATCAATCAATCCTCATCAGGGAAATTAACCTCCACCAACTCGCTCCAGAACGGGATATTGCGCGGTTGATCGGGGACTTCGATGTCTGGAAAAAGGGCTGCACCGAATTCATTAAAGAGATATGAGATTAGATTGCGCCCATAATAGATGATATCCGTTTGGTAAACAGAGAAAACGGGATTGTTTACCTCATGCGGCTCAGCTGGGATGAACCTATGTCCGTAAATTGGTATCAGTTTTGGTGCAGCTTCAACCTTTTGTTTGGCAACTAGGAACATCTCTTCAAGCGTGGACGGTTTTTTGCCCCAAACTTCAAGCCAGAAGTCATTGTGTTCAATGTCAAACTCAATGCCTTCAAGGGGCCAATTCAACTCTGACTCAATCGCCGCTCGTGCTTCAACTGAGGTCAAAGCAAGGCGCCAATTCGTGAATGACTTTGAGACAGGCAATACCAACTGCAGAAACTCCCTATAGTCTGGCGGAAAGGTAAAGCCATACATGGCCTCTATTTGCTTGACCTCTTTGTTTGATAGCCCTTTTTCTACCTCTACCTTGGCGGCCTTCATCAGGTCGATCAGGTACTGATATTGTTTTGGTGGCTTTGGTTTGCCCCAAAGACGGCTCAGCCCATTAAAGAAATCCGCTACCCTGTTGTTTGATTCTGTTGCCATGGTTTTACTGACTAGCTGGTATGGGGCCACATGCGCCCATTAAGGCAATAGTAGGGATTTTTCAGGATTGGTTTATCATTTGGCAAAGCTATCTCGCCCTTTGTGGTGATTGATGTTTGATCGCGCTCTAGGCTAACACCTCAAGTGCTTTCTTACCATAAGTCAAGGATTTGAGCCTAGATGCCCCGGTAGTTTTGTATCAACAAGTTAACCACTTGTTCTCACAACCAACCCCCACCACAAATATGAACAAGCTCATCTGCCTGCTCCCTATCGCCCTTCTGTTAGCCCTATTGGCTGGCAAAACCATCGCCCAGACAAGTGCTGATGCGAAACCATCTGCCAACAAGTGGCCCGTCTTTGCTGAGGTCGGCATTGGCTTTGGCCAGACCCTGATGTTTGGCAACACCCCTGACAACCTCAAAGATGCCTTGGGTGGCGAGTTTACCCCAACGCTGGGCAGCAATGTGATTGCGGGCTTCTTCGTGGCCCCTGACAACTGGCATGGCATCGGCCTTGGCGCCCGCATCAAAGGCACTTTTGGCAGCGGCGTCAAGGGCAAAAATGATCAGGATGACTACATCTATAACTACTATAACCTTGGCTTCCATGCCAAGTATTACCCCTTCTCGGCAACCTTCAATAGGGGGCTATTCGTCAAAGGAGGGCTAGGTTTTGGCCAGATGACCACCAAAAGATCTAATGAAGAGACCAACTCATTTGTGCATCAGTATGCCATTGGCCAGGTTCTGACGGCAAGCACTGGTTATACCCATTGGTTCGGATCGATGGGTCTGACATTGGAGGCTGAGTTCGAATACGGAAGCCGCAATGGCACGGTCAATGGCAAAGGCGATGGCGTGTTGTTCCAGTCGGGTCAGTTAGGCGTTAATGCCTTGGTTACCTTCTGATCAATCAATCATTTCTATCTATTTTAATCAATGATTTGATCATGAAAACGCCCTCCAAATCCCTTCTACTGACAGCTGGCCTATTGGTCCTGGCCGAAGTATTGCTGCAGTTATTGGCTTTTAACGGATTGGCTGCCGTGTTTGAGTTCCCCGACGTGTTGCGCCTACCCGCTGCGGAAGTTATCCCTCGGTTTTTGGCGCAAGAGTCCACCATTGTCACTTGTTATTATCTATTCCTATGGTCATCCTTGCTCTACATTCCGCTGAGCTATTGGCTGGCCCATGCGCTGGACCAAGATCAGGGACGTCCATCTTTGGCAAGCCAATTGCTAATCGGTACTGGTATTGGCACTGCTATTTTGCAAGTGATTGGGTTTGTCCGCTGGGTGTTCTGGATGCCCTATTTGGCCCATCAATGGCAGGACAACCCTGCTACCCGACCAATGACCGAATCCCTCTATGAATTGATGAATCGGTATGCGGGTCAAAGTATTGGTGAGCATCTCGGCTTTATCCTGATGGCCGTCTGGACAGTTGTGCTGGGCTATATCCTGAGCCATCAAACGACAAAATGGGGTCGGGCCTTAGGTTTTGTTGGCATTACGTTAGGGCTGATGATTATGGTCAGCACAGCAGAGAACTTTGGTGGACCCAAAGCACCCATCTATGGCTTAATTAACCTTATCGCCAACATCGGATGGTCAGTTTGGGCAGTTGCACTAGGCATTTATTTGATGGTCCATGCACGGCGGCCTGCTAGTCAAATTGCGAATTCAATTGCCAATCCCACAGCTATTCATCCGGGTTCGCGTCCCGCTCCATCCCCCGCCGTCTGATTCTGGAAAGGGACTCCGCTGTGATGCCGAGATAGGAGGCGATGTGTTTGAGGTTCACTCGCTCAAGCACCTTAGGCCGCTCTATGATCAGGTTTTGGTACCGCATCTCGGGGCTTTGGTTGGCAAGGACCTGAGTGCGTTTTTGTAAGCCTAGGTAAGCTTGCTCGGCCATATAGCGCCCAAACCGTTCAAACTCCGGGAACCGATCATAACAGTCATAGATCACATCCCGACCGAAACGCCAGACCACCGATGGCTCAAGTGCCTGGATATAAGCCTCAGCAGGCGTTTGGGTTAGGAAACTGCCATAATCCGTCATCCAGGCGCCTTCAAAAAAGAATTGGCTAGTATGCTCCTCCCCCTCCAGCACGGTATAAACCCGCAATAAGCCCTCCTCGATGAAGTAGGCCGCATCAGCCACCTCCTGATACCGCAGCAAATGCCCCTTTTTGGGTAGCACTACCTTTGTGCCGCCAGCCATAAAAGCCTCCATCGCCTCGGCGGTTGGGGCTATTAGGCGTCTGATGCTTGTCTTGGGCGTGTGGGGCATGGGTGGTACAATTGGCTTCAAATTTATTACGTATTTGTGGATGTTGGGTGGGAAAACAATCAATATAGGGCCTAGTCAAACGTTATACCCTTATATGGACCAGCAACAAAAAGCAAAACCTAGGTAGCTAAGTACCTGTGGACTTTACAATAGGAATCCTGCCCTAAAGTCATCATATTTGGTAAGTAAAGCTATGTGATATGAAAACCCTGGTGACCCTTGTTTTTGTTTTTTGTTCGTTGGTGTGCTGGGGGCAGGTGGAGCTTTACCCATCTGTGACATTCAGAGGCCATAAATATGGTGTGCATGGGGTTGCGATATCTCCTGATGGCAGCAAAATACTGACAATATCTTGGGACAGCATTGCCTTCCTTTGGGACAATAAAGGCAATAAGCTCGCAAGCCTCAAAGGTCACATGAGTAGGTTGAGGACAGGTGTTTTTTCCCCCGACGGAACCAAGATGTTGACATCCTCTTACGATGGTACGGCTCGCCTATGGGATCTGAAGGGCAAAAACATCGCCACATTTATAGGGCATTCTCACTGGTTAGAGGGTGCGGTTTTTTCGCCTGACGGCAACAAGGTGCTCACAGCCTCGAATGACAATACCGCTCGACTTTGGGACCTGAAAGGTAATAGCCTCGCAACTTTCAGTGGACACAAGGAATATGTAATGTCAGCAGTTTTTTCGCCTGATGGCTCTAAAATTGTGACCTCATCTTATGACAACACAGCACGGATCTGGGATCTGGAAGGTAAAACGATATCGACGCTAACGGGCCACAAAACTTGGGTACTTACGGCTGCTTTTCCTCCCCAAGGTGACAAGATCTTGACTACCTCATGGGACAGCACAGCACGACTTTGGGATCTGCAAGGCAACACGATTGCAACTTTCAGCGGCGGAAAAGGCAGGGCATATCGTTCTCTTTTTTCCCCGGACGGGACCAAGGTATTGTTAGCCTGCCCTAACAATACTGCCCGCCTTTTTGATTTAGAAGGCAAGACCCTAGCAACCTTCCGTGGGCATACTACGTGGGTCAACAATGTAACATTCTCGCCAGACGGAACCAAAATAGTGACCTCTGCTGGGGATGGAACTGCACGCCTTTGGGATCTACAAGGTAATACCCTCGCCATATTTAGGGGAATGGAATATAATGTCGCTACAGCGGATTTTTTCCCTGACGGTAACAAGGTTCTGATAAAGGCATCATCAGACTTAACAGCTCGCATCTATGACCTACCTAAAAACCTTGGGGCAAAGGGTGTTGCTAGCACCCCTTTACCAAAGAGGAACAAGAGATCACTGAAGAATAAATAGTAGTGTGGATGAACTCCAAACTAAATTCCCGACAAGTCACCATACCCACATCTTTGACAAGAAAATCTCCGAGATATGAAAACCCTGTTGACTATTGTTTTTGTGTTCTGTTCGTTGGCGTGTTGGGGGCATGACATTTACTCGGTGTTTGAGATCGATGGCTATATTATGGATGGCAGTACCAATGAACGACTTAGTCATGTGAATATTCTCAGTAGCAAACAACATCCAAATGATAGATATGGGCAAAGTGGCGACTACGAAGGTAGGTTCAACATAAAGGTTAGCCATGGTGAGGTCCTTAAGTTCAGACATCCAGGATATGACCCAGAAAATGTAACTATAAATGAACCTGGCACCTACTACATTTATTTGTATAGAAGAGGAACACAGCATAGAAAGTTTTCACAACTCATTGCTACTAATCAAAAATTAAAGAACCAATTAAATGAATTCTTTAGTCCGATCAGGGAATTTCTGGGCAAGGGAGGTGTCTTTTCGCCAGATGGTACTAAGGTATTGACAGCATCAGGTTCGCAATACCAGTTCTGGAATACTGAGACAAAGAAGATGGTTGATGACACTTTAATTAAGCCGAGCAAAACAAAATCGGCAATATTTAGTGTAGAAACGAAGCCGGAATGGGTACCAATGGCCAATTGTGCCCGTGTTTGGGATTTAAAAGGTGAGTTACAACTAGTGTTATCAGGCCATAGTGACGAGGTTACATGTGCAACATTTTCAAGAGATGGAAATAGAATCTTGACTGGATCTAAAGATGGCACAGCACTATTGTGGGATCTAGAAGGACAAACTCTTTGCATTTTCAAAGGAGATGGTCAATCAGTATTAAGGTCAGAAGTTGTATCAGTAGGCTTTTCGCCAAAAGGAGACATGGTCTTGACTGGATCATCGGATGGGACCGCCAAATTGTGGGATCTATCTGGCGGATTAATCCGAACCCTTAATGGCCACAAACAAAGTGTTACATCCGCTATTTTTTCCCCGGATGGTAGCAAGATATTGACAGCCTCCTATGATACTACCGCCCGTCTTTGGGATTTAAATGGTAAGACCATCACCACATATACTGGGCATAATGAAGTCGTACTGTCTGCAGTCTTCTCGCCCGATGGAAGTAAGGTTTTAACTGCCTCACGTGACCAAACCGCGGCACTATGGGACATAGGAGGAAATCGTATTAGTGAGTATATTGGTCATTATGATGAGGTCAGTTTTGCAGGTTTCTCATCAGATGGCAAACTTGTCCTAACCAGCTCAGCAGATGATTCAGATAGGATTTGGGATTTGAAAGGAGGGCAACTTTTTGTAAATTATAGCCGCTTGAATTTGCAGAAAATTGATTGGAACACAGATGGCACTAAGGTATTGTTTTCTAGTAAGTTAAAATCCGCTCTCTACAGTATATCAGATAACCTTAGAACCACTTTAAGATCAATAGCTTTCGATACAATCTTGCCTAAAACAAGAAACTTCAATGGGAAGTTGCGTAGCTTGAATGAAGTGTCCTTACCTACCCTTCGTCCTTACTTGATCATTGAAAATCTTGCCCTTAGCGGATTAGGCCCCAACATGATCCAGGAATCAAATGAAAAGCCTATTGTTACAGCCACTATACGTAATCGAGGCAAAGGACCCGCACATGAAATTACTGTGTTTGCATATAGTACCCATCCAAGCTTCTATAGTCGTCCTAAAACTATAAATGCATTAGATCCTGGAGGAAGTACAAACATACATATAGATGTCGAGCCCATTTGGGAGTTAAAGGATGGAGTACAAACACTCAGCTTGAGGGTCAAGGACAAAAATGATTATGATGCCGAACCTGCTTTACTAACCTACCGGACTAGATCCCATTATAAACCTGTATTACAAATAGTTGAGCATCAATTTTTATCAGATGGGAAGGTGATCAGAAATGGCCAGCCTATCACCTTACACTGTACTATCTTTAATAATAGTACCGTAACAGCAAAAGGCGTAAAGGTGTCTTTTGCTGTCCCCGCCAATACTATGGCATTAAGTAATGCATCTTTCACCCTAGGTGACCTAGAAGACAGACAAAATGGTGAAGTAGCATTTAAGTTTCGCACAACAAAAGGCTTCACTAAGCCCAAAATCACAATTATTGCGAAGGTTACCGACTCAACAGGAAAATACACCAAGACAGTGCCTATGACTGTGGCAATTAATGAGATGGTGGCAGAGGCAAGTAACTATGAGATCAATCCATCGATAACCTTAACTAGTCCGGACAGTAATTTAGTGACAGCTTTATTTTCACCTGATGGTAAAAAAATCCTAGCCCTATATCAGGACAGTGCCGAACGGATAAGGCGTAATGAAGCTAGATACTTAAGATATAGAGGTTTTGTTCATACCATTGATCTTGAGGATGATAGTAGCAATCCACAAAACAGCCTATATGACATTACGGCCAAACTATGGTCATTGTCTACGAATTTGGATTCTGCGCTACAAATAATTTCAAGAGTGAAACTTAGGGAGCATAAAGGAAAAGTCACCTCCGTTGTCTTCTCACCAGATGGAAGCAAGATATTAACCCAATCAGAAGACGATACGGCACGCCTTTGGGACCTAAAAGGCAACGTTCTTACAACATTCAACAATAATAATAACAGAATAGAAGCGGTAGAATTTTTACATGATGGCAGTAAGATTTTAACAACTATCTATGGACACATGCCAATCTACGACTTAAAAGGCAATCATAAGGCCACGTATGAATATAAACCTATAAATCTAACTGACCAAGTCGATTCCTTGAATAGCGATAGGACTATAAACCCCTCCAAGGACAGCCTGATTAGCCTTATCTACCTTAATGGCAATCAAACTGCTATTTTCAGTGGCAATAAATATTATACTGGACCTTATCTTTTCTCCCCAGATGGCAAGAAGGTTTTAATACAATCTAATGATAGCTCAGTTCAACTTTTGGACATTAAAGGAAATCAACTTGCCACTTTCCGTGGACATAAAGATTATGTTTGGTCTTATGTTTTTTCCCCGAATGGAAAAAAGGTCTTGACCACCTCAAAAGATAAACAGGCACGTGTTTGGGACCTTAAAGGGAAGAGCCTTGCAACTTTTAGCAACCCAGCTTCAGGGATAGAGTCGGCTGTCTTTTCCCCAGATGGTAGCACGATTCTTACTAGTTCCTATGGCCATGTTCGTCTATGGGATCTCAGTGGCAAGTGTATTGCTAGATTCAAAGGATTTACTTGGGCTTTAAAATCGCTAACCTTTTCACCAGATGGCACTAAGATTCTTACAATCCATTATGATAATACTATGCATATTTGGGACATACCCAAAAATCTACTGACTAAAGCAACCGCTATCAGTCCTGCTCAAAAGAAAAGGAATAAGGTTGGTTTGGGTAAAAGCTAGTGGAGGTTATTTGTTTGAACCATGATTAAACAGATTGAAATGATTTAAAGGATTCGTGTGTACTCATGCTCTCAAAGGGACTAGGTGCCTGATTTTAAGGTATTTACAACCCCATCCCATAAATCCGTTGAATCATATTTCTAAAATCCTAGTTCAGACAGGCACAAAAGCCCATCCCATAAATCCGCGTTCAGACTAATCACGATTACTCCGCCACAGCAACTTCAAGCCAGCAGTCAGCAAGCTGGAGGGTGTGGGTGGCGCTAACATAATCGGCTGGAGAGGCGGTATGGACATTGATATATTGCTGCGGGTGCCGCTCTGTGATCGGGAACCACGAGCTCTGGACCTGCAACATCAGCCGATGCCCAGGCAGAAGGGTATGGCAAATGTCGTTTAGGTCGATGACTAGTTCCGTAGCTTCGCCCGGGGTGAGAGGTGTTGGGTTGGCGCCACCGTTGCGATAACGGGCCCGCATGGCATCCCACCGTAGCAGCTGTTGGTATCCACCTGGGTGGTAATTGCTTTTGGGGATCGGCGCAGGGGCCAGGTTGCTATTAGCCTCAGGCACATCCGGATAGACGTCAATTACCTTGACAAAAAAGTCAGCATCCGTGGCGGTAGAGCGCAGTTTGAGGTGTACACGGGCCTTGCCACTAATGGTCAGAGATTTCATCAGGGGTTGGGTCTGGAACGAGAGCACATCGGGGCGTTTGGTGTTCGGGCGTTGGTCCTCCAACATATACTCTTTCTCGAGGCCAGTACTTAGCACGGCAGAATGTGGCACAGGGTGCAGCGGATCAGCAAGGTAGGAGGCCGTGCTGGCTGGTTGGTCCTGCTGCTCACGACGAAGGGCACCACTTTGCTGCGGAAACCATTTGACTAAAGTGGTAGGTTTTCCCATGCGGGTGTTATGGGCAGGCCATTGGTTGTACCGCTGCCAGACGTTGCTGCCTCCCTCAAAAACATGGACGGTGGAAATGGGCGCACGCGCTCCTGTAGCCTCCGCATTGTTTTTGGTGTTGCTGCTGCCATCTAGGTAGTGCTGGAAGAACGGGAACTCAACGTTCTGTTGGTACCATTGGCTAGTGGCGGACCCAAACCGAACTGGCCCAATGGCCTTGCCCGAGTCACGCGCCCACTGCCCATGCCACCACGGGCCCATCGCCAAGTAGGCGTGTGTTTCAGGGCTGTTCTGGCGGATACTTTGGTAGTCTTGCAAGGCACCAAATAGGTTTTCGGTATCATAAAAGCCCCCTACGATCAGGACCGCAGGCTTAACCCGCCGAAAATGAGGTATGGCATTCCGAGCCACCCAATAGACATCATAGTCTTGGTGCGCAGTTAATGAGTCCCAGAAAGGGATCGTTTGGGTGAGGTAAGAGCGGCCCAGATCGGAGGTTGAGCCAGCCTGCAGGAAAAATTGGTAGCCATCAGGGTTGAGGTGGGTATATCCCTTGTTTCCCTTGGCGGTTGGTTTGGGTCGCTCTTGCCCAAAACCCGAAAAGAAATTGAAGGCATGTGGGGTCAGGAAGATACCATGGCGCCTAAAGTCATCCCCTGTCCACCAGTCGGCAACTGGGGCCTGTGGGCTGGCGGCTTTGAGGGCTGGGTGCGCATCTAGCACAGACTGGCTGCTATAAAACCCTGGGTAGGAAATGCCCCAAGTGCCTACCCTGCCATTGTTGTTAGGTACATTTTTGACCAACCAATCGATGGCATCATAAGCATCCGTGGCCTCGTCGATCAGGGCAGCGGTTTTGCTACTCATCGGGGATTTGCGGGCCGCTGCAATTTCCGCCACTTGGTTATGAGGCCCTTTGTATGGTCGCATATCCACAAACTCCCCTTCGGACATATACTTGCCCCGCACATCCTGATAGGCCACAATGTAGCCAGCCCTGACTACTTCCGGATTGGGACCTAGCCATGGCTTCATGCTATCTGGTTCGTAAGGGCCAACGCCATAAGGCGTGCGTGTTAGCAGGATCGGATGGGGTTTAGCATTGTCCTTCGGCGCATAGATGACAGTATAGAGCTTCACGCCATCCCGCATCGGTACCATGGCTACCTGTTTGGTATAATTGGCACGAATGTATTTGGCCGTTATCGGCTTTTTAGCATCAGGTCCTTGCGCATATCCTGCTGAAACTAGACTTATTTGAATGCCAATCAAACAAAACAATACTCGTGACAAGGTGGACCAATATATTGGCCATGAAGCCAACCGGGTGGTTGGGAGCAGCGCTTTAGTCATCACAAATTCGGATTATTGGTGTATGGTAAGATACCTGATCATCAGACTGACCAGCAAAAGTCAACCTAAAGGCTGCGGTCAAAAAAGGCCTTAATGGTCCGGAACAGGTGGACACGATCGGGGCCCAACACATTATGCGGGTGGCCAGGGTATATCATGTATTCGAACAGTTTTTTGTCCTTTATCAGCTGGCTGGCCATTTGCTGGCTGTGCTGCCAAAGGACTACATCATCGACCGTGCCATGGATCAGCATTAGTTTGCCCTTGAGGTTCTTGGCCTGCGACTTGAGGTTGTTGGCGGCATAGCCTTCTGGGTTTTGTTGCGGCCTGTCCATATAGCGCTCCGTGTACATGATCTCGTACAGGGACCAGTCGATCACGGGGCCACCAGCGCATCCTGCCTTGAAGACATCAGGTTGACGCGTCATCAGGCTAGTTGTCATGAATCCGCCAAAACTCCAGCCGGAAACACCCATTCGGGCAGGATCCACAAAGGGCAATTGTTTGAGGTACTCAACCCCTTTGAGCTGGTCTTGCATTTCGAGTGTGCCTAGCTGGCGATGCGTGGCGTTTTCAAAGTTAAGGCCTCGATTGCCAGACCCGCGCCCATCGAGGGTGAAGACCACATATCCCTCCTGAGCAAAGTGGTACATCCATAGGTCAGCGGACATATTGAAGCCGTTAGTGACCAGCTGCGCATGCGGCCCTCCATAGACATAGACAATGGTCGGGTAGCGTTTGCCCGGCACCATATTGGCCGGTTTGATCAGGCGACCATGCAATGGGGTGCCGTCCTCAGCTGTTAGCCGTACCAGCTCAGGTTTCGAGACATTGTTTTCGGCCAAGGGATTAGCTGCCATATAAATCGAACTAGGTTTGGCCTTGGTCTGCTGATCCCAGATCAGGACTTCGTACGGCGTATCGGGATTGCTGTAGGCATCAAACACGTACCTGCCAGAGGGACTTGCCTTGCCGACGTGCACTCCAGGGAAGTTGACATCAAGGTCCTGCAACTGCGCAGGTTTGCCACTCATGACCGATACCCTTGCTAGGTGTTTGTCCAGCCCAACATTAGCCGTGATCTGACAGTTGATGATGGCCGATTTACCTTCCTGAGCGATGCTACTAACTTCCAAAACGTCAAAATCCCCTTTGGTCAGCTGCTGGACAACTTGCCCATCTTTGTGATAAAGGTAGAGGTGATTGTGACCATCACGCTCACTCATCCAGACGAAGTGCTCGGTGCCAGAACCAGCTGCAAACTGCAGTGCTTTAGGCATAAACATCGGTCCATGTTCGGGCTCAACATATTTGGGATGACGCTCCTCAAACAGGACTTTGTCAAAGGTACCCGTGCTGGCCACAAACCGTAAGAGTTTCATGTGGTTCTGATCTCGGTTGACAACTGCTATATAGATAAAGGCGTTATCAGGGCTCCAGGTGATGTTGGTAAGGTATTGTTCGGGGTCGCCAAATCCGTTAGCCCCTGGGTTGATATAGATGGTAGCCTTGGTGCTGAGATTATAAACGCCAAGGGTAGCATGGTGGCTAGCAGTACCTGCCATCGGGTAGCGCAGCGGGTTGACCTTAGCGGGTTTGCTGGCCATATCCGTTATCGGGTACTCAGGCACCATACCTTGGTCGATGCGGTAGAAAGCCAACTGTTTGCCATCGCCAGACCAGAAGGTACCCTTGGTGATGCCAAACTCTCGTTGGTGTGCGGCATGGCCATAAAGGATGGTGTTTGTGCCAGCTGGCTCGGTGCTGATTTGTGTCCTGATGCCCCCTTCGCTGATATATAGATTAGGACCAATGGTATAGGCATACGCCAAGTTGGCTGCGCTCAGGTCCGCATTATCAGCTTCTTCTGGTAGGGTATTGACGGTTTTTTTCTGGAGGACACCACTCGTCCAGTCCAGTGTAACGACATCTTGACCGATGATGGCATAGCCTGTCGTTGGACTTGTCAGGCTGATACCAGGCAAGGCCTTTGCCCCAGTATTCAGGTCTGTGGCACGGAGTAGGGTGTCCACCACTGTTGCGGTCGGTTGGCGTTTCACCAAAACGTCTCTGCCACCTGCCGAGATCACATAGGCCACCTGATCGGCTGATTTGGGATTCGGTTTGTCAGCTGCGGGCGGAATCCATTGCAGCTGACGCAGGGTTGTGGGCCTTTTGGTTGGTCGGAAGCAGTCCTCCATCGTGAGGGGTACGCTGCTTTGTTGGGCCATAGCCTGCCCAGCGGTGGCCACAGATAGTGCAATCAGCGTCCTAAAGGCAAAGCGAGAAAATCCGGATTGGCCCGAAGGCCTAAACAAAATGTCAGTCAGGTGTAGCAAGGGTAGTTATCTGGGGGGATAAGGTCAATGTCAGACCTAAAGATAACAACCGTATTGATATGGCAATGCTGGGAGCCCACAGGGTCCGTTACTCGACTGGCTTTGTCTGAACTTATCTGCATCAGATTACACGGATTTTGGGGATTCGTGTGTGCTTACCTCAACATAGGTTCAGGTTCCTTTTGGTTCGGATTTATAAACCCATCCCATTAATCTGATATATCATTTTTCTGGAATCCGAATTCAGGCAAAAATTAGATAGGCAATTATACCTCCTGCCCAAATGTCAAGAGATTATGGTCTGGGTCGAGGACAGAAAACTCGAGTTGACCCCATGGTTTGATTTCAAGCGCGTTGCTGATGACACCTCGGCTTTGGTAGTCCTCATGGCAACTCCGGATGTCATCCGTCCGGATATAGACCTGCCCATCATTCTGGAGAGGATCAAGGTTAGTAAAGGCAAAAAAGTGGATCTCGATCTTATCCTTTTGCAGCAATAGGTAGTCTGGGTAATCCACTGCGCTGATATCCCGAAAACCCATTTGGTTAACATAAAAATCACGGGTGATGGACTTATTGCGCATCGGCAACTTGGGGCAGATTTGGCGGAGCATGGATGGAGGTGTATCTGAGGGATTGAGCTCAAAAATACAATGTTCGGCTTATACCCATGCCTATTGCTGTGGTCATTGCTGCCCGATCCCAGCCAATTTTGTCTTACCTTTCGTCCCATGAGTGACCATGAGACGATCCTGAGCCCATCTTTGGGTGACACCGAAACGAGTATCTGCTATTGTTGTGCCGAGCCTGCCACCCAGATGCTGACCCTACCCCATGTCGGCTGGGGATCAGACTATGCCCGCGCCCTGCAATTTGAGGCCCCGGCCTGTGCCAACCATGCCAGTCCACCCGCAGACGAAAGCCAATTGGTAGCTGAGATCTTGCGCCTTGGTCAGGTTAAGTCTGCCAAGTTGCCGCTGGACCAAGTCAAAGCCCTAGAGTCCTATATCGCCCAGCTGGCCTATGCCAATTTCTATGGCATCTTTGGCAAACCATGGGGTCAACCCCTACTGGTCCTGATCCCCAAACTATCAATATCGCCCCTGCATCGCCCATTGGCGCAAGAGCTAGAAGAGGAGCTGAGGGCCGAAATCAAGGAGAGTTTCCCAGAGGCGGGGCCTTACAAACTTCTGGACTACCAGTTCTTCGAAACCGAGTCCGAACAAGACGAAGACAATGTCCTCTGGATCCGGTTTCCGGCAGGGCTAGAGGCTTTTGTGTTACTTGCCAGCATCATGGATGAATAGTTGCATTCTGGCAAACGCATAATCAAAACAGCAAGTAAGATCAATTGATTAAGCTAAGATTATTTATTTGTCGAAATAAAAAACGGGGTATGATCATTGACTAGATCATACCCCGTTTGCGTATTAGCATCAATTGATTGGCTATAGACTGTTGGCCAAGGCCAGCAAACCAGCTTCGTCAAATGGGCGGCCTAGTAGTTGCAAACCGATTGGCATTCCCTCGCTAGTATGGCCAGTCGGGAAAGCCAAGGCTGGCATGCCTACCACATTGGCCTGGACAGTGAACACATCTGCCAAGAACATACTAAGCGGATCGGTGCTTTTTTCGCCAAACTTGAAGGCGACATCCGTGGCCACAGGCATCAGCAGATAGTCATGATTGGCCAAAATGGCTTCGGCCTCCTGCCTGATGAGGCGACGGACACGTTGGGCCTTGGTGAAGTAGGCATCGTAATAGTTTGCGCTGAGTACAAAGGTCCCGAGCATAATCCTGCGTTTGACCTCTGGGCCAAACCCTTCGGCACGGCTGTTTTTGTACAGACCCTCAAGGTCGACCTCTTTGTTGGTGCGGTGGCCATATCTGATGCCATCATAACGGCTGAGGTTGCTACTGGCTTCGGCAGCGGTCAGGACGTAATAGGTCGGTAACAAGTAGTCCAACATCTCAAGCTCTACAACGCTGGTGCTGTGGCCTAAGGCTTCCAGCTTCTGGACCGTATCGGCAACAGCAGCACGGGTGCTAGCGGCAACGGCTTCACTCTCCAGCCCATTGCGGAGGACAGCGATGCGTTTGGCGGTAGGTTTGGTGGCCGTAACTGCGGCGTAGTTATCCACTGGGCGCTCGCTAGCGGTGCTGTCCATGCCATCAGGGCCAGCCATCACACCTAGCACGGTCGCAATGTCAGCGGCATTATTGGCCAAAATGCCAATCGTATCAAAGGATGAGGCATATGCCAAAAGCCCAAAACGACTGATGCGGCCATAGGTTGGTTTCAGGCCCAGGATACCGTTGTAGGCAGCAGGCTGACGTACCGAGCCACCTGTATCCGAGCCCAAAGAGATGGTACAATGCCCGTCCTGCACCGCTACGGCTGAACCTCCTGATGATCCGCCTGGGACACGTGTAGGGTCGATCCCGTTGAGCACAGGACCAAAGGCTGAGTTTTCGTTGCTGCTACCCATGCCAAACTCGTCACAGTTCTGCCGACCGATGATGATGGCATCTTGGTCTAGCAATCGCTTGATGGCTGGGGCTGTAAATTGCGATACAAATGGTTTGATTTCCGGCTGTGCACCTGCCAAAATTTTGCTACCCGCCGTCACCACATGGTCTTGATAACAAAGGTTGTCCTTAAGGCCGATGATAAGACCAGCTAATGGGCCTGCGGTACCAGCCTGTAGTTTTTGGTCGAGGGCGGCGGCTTTGGCCAAGGCCTCTTCTGCAAAAACTTCGAGCCAAACGTTGAGCTCGGGCCGGGCACTGATGTTGGCCAGATAGCCTTCTACCAGACGAACGACCGTAAGGCTACCGTCTGCAAGGGCTGAGCGGATGGCATCAAAACTAGTGGGGACAAGCGCTAGGGACATGTACTATCAGGAAATGGGGTGGGCTGATTGGTTCGGGGTCTGGGGGGCCATCTGTGCCAATAATGGTCACAACACGGACCCCCAAAATAGCAAAAGGTGGCTCGTGGGCTCACCTTTTGACTTGTATTTGTAGTGTCTTGACTTTGCTGGACTGCTGCTATTGTTCGGGGATGTATCTCGGCAATCAGCTAGGATCGCTGGGCCATCAAACAAAAACAGGGAGTCAGCAATGTGGGAGCCTAACTACTCTTGCACACGTTTGGTGCCAGCGTTGTTGGGGTCATTGATGCCTTTTTCGATCTCGTTCTTGATACCGCTAGAGGCATCTTTGAACTCACGGATACCTTGGCCAACACCACGTGCAAGCTCAGGGATCTTTTTGGCACCAAACAACAGGACTAGGCCGAAGACGATGAGGAATATTTCGCCCGCACCGAGGCCACCGAGGAACAATAAAGTTGCTATGATCATAGCCGAGGGTAGGCTTATCGTAAAACCTGTGGCAAAGGTAAGCAATATTCTTACGCAATCTGCACAGAAGCCGGCCAAGGTTCGGTATTGGGCATTCACCGACTGGGCAAGGCTTACCCCATCTTCTATGCATGCTAAACACCGAAACATAGCACCCAGACCACCATGCCTAGCCACCTGTTGCCAAACGTAAGTAGGCTGCTTGACCATCATTGCCTACCTTAGTGGCTACAGACCTGTGCCAGATGGCGCATCAGACCTTATTGTTTATAGCCCAAGTTGGCTATTTTTCGGGCCCTTCGACCTTTGCCTTAGCCGCTGGTTGCACCGACATATCTCCCTATAAATCGGGAAGTTTCCCGCCTTTTTTAGACCATGGACCGCAAAACCCTTAACCTCAAAAAAATAGGCTGGATAGCCTTAGGAGTCATTATCTTGGTCTATTTCCTCGTTTTGGGGGTCTATAAGCTGCTCGAAGACCATTTTGTTTATCACCCTGACTATACAACCCGCGAGGTTAACCACCTATTGCCAACCAAGCTGGGCCTTGACATTGATGAGGTGACGATCAACACCCCCGATGGGGAGGCTCTTTTTGGCTGGCTCACCTATGCGGACCCTGCCAAGGCCAATGGCCAATGGGTGATTTTCCTGCACGGCAATGCGGGCAACATTAGCGATATGGAGTACCCCCGCCGATATGTCGCCCTTAGCAAGATGGGGCTCAATGTTTTGGCTTTTGACTACCGTGGTTTTGGCAAAAGCTCTGGCACACCGTCCGAACAAGGGCTATACATTGATGCGCAAACTGCCTATGACTATCTGCGCAAAACCCGCAAAGTCTCTAGCGACGACATCGTGATCTATGGCTATAGCCTAGGCACTGGGGTGGCGTCCGAGCTAGCCTCGCACAACCATGCCGGCGGCCTTGTGCTGGAGGCACCCTATACCTCCTTGCCAGCTATTGGAGCTGGTCAATACCCTTGGCTACCTGTTAGCTTGCTGATGAAAAATAGGTATGACACCAAGGGCCGCATAAGCAAAGTGAACTACCCCTTGCTTATCTTGCATGCTACTGAGGACAAAATCATACCATATGCCGAGGGTGAGGCAGTGCTGGCAGCAGCTACCTCGGCCAAAAGTATGGTGCCTCTGCGTGGTGACCACATTTCGGCATCCATCCTTGATAGCGCTAAGTTCTATGGTGCGTTTGAGGTCTTTGTGAGTGGGCTGAAATAGATTACCTAATATTGCTTAAACCTGACTAAATTGGGTCATGCCAATACTTGAAGTTGGCAAACCAAGACCCTGACGATAATAATCCCAAAGAGTCCTATCTATTTGCTTTAGGCTTTGTCTGAGGCGGATATTACCTAATTATGTCTCCCAAAGAGAAGCAGCGCCTACTTGCGCTACATCAGTATAATATAATTGGCACCGAACAGGATGCCGCTTTTGACCGAATTGCAGAGCTTGCCTCCATCATTTGCGAGGTTCCGATTGCATTGGTCTCCTTTGTGGGTGCGGACACCCAGTGGTTTAAGGCCAAAGTAGGTGTCAGCCATAGTGCTGTCCCACGTCTGCAGTCTATTTGTCAGTTCGTGATCGATAGCTCTGAGGCCTTAGTCATTGATGATGCCACCCTTGATAAGCGCTTTACGGATAATCAGCATATAAAGGGGCCACCAAAGGCCCGGTTTTATGCCAGCTACCCCCTCAATGACCCTGCTGGCTTTACACTCGGGACCCTTTGTGTCATTGATTTCAAACCCAAGGCCCTCACACCTGTCCAGCAAAAGGCACTAGGTCTGCTCGCAGATCAGGTGATGGTCCTAGTGCTCGAGAACCGCAAGCGCGAAGAGTTCAGGATATTCGAGTCTCTTTTTCGCCTCTCAAATGACTTAGTTTGTATTGCGGGCACGGATGGCTTTTTCAAATGGGTCAATCCGTCGTTTAGCCGTGTATTAGGATGGAACGCTACTGAACTATATCAAACGGCGTTTATGGATCTTATCCATCCGGAAGATCAAGATGCTACAGTCAATGCTGGTCTATTATTAGAACAAGGCCACGAAACGATCAACTTTGTCAATCGCTATCGTGCCGCAGATGGCAGTTACCACACGCTGCAATGGAATGCTAGCCCCGAAACCAACACCACTAATATAATTGCCATTGGGCGCGACATTACCGAGGAAATCAAGAGGGAACGGCGCATAGCCGAAAGTGAAGAGCGGCTCCGGATCTTCTTCGAGAACTCGCAAGGCTTGATGTGTACCCATGGGATTGATGGTAAATTCTGGACAGTAAACAATGCGAGCGCAAATGCCCTTGGTTATTCAGTAAAGGAGTTGATAGGCAAATCATTATTTGATTTTACACCGCCAGCAGTTCATACTCAGGTGCGGCAATACCTAGACACCATTGTAACCAAGGGAAGGTATAAAGGTCAATTGATTATAATCGCCAAAAATGGTGAGCCCCACATCTGGATGTTCAATAACGTCCTGGAAGTGGATAAGGACGGCAACCAATACGTGATTGGTAACGCGATCGACATTACACAAAGGCATAAGCTAGAGCAGGACTTAGCGCGTACCAAGGTCCTGCTAGAGCATACTAGCAAGGTGGCACGGGTCGGTGGCTGGGACATCGATATGGCGACCCAGACTTTAAAATGGACCGACGTCACATACGAAATCCATGGCTTGGGCCCAGAGCACGTTCCAGACATCGAGAGTAGTATTAATTTCTATCGAGAAGGTGAGGATCGGGAGAAAATAGCCCATGCTGTTAACCAAGCAATGGCCACTGGGCAGGAGTGGGACCTAGAACTCCAGATCATCAATCGCCAGGGTGAGCCGATCTGGGTGCGCGCAAAGGGTAGTGCTGAGGTCATCGACGGGGTTTGCAAACGTCTCTATGGCACGTTTCAGGACATTAACGGCCAGAAGATGGCTGAGATCGAAAGGGCTAAGTCCAAAAAAATCCTGGATGACGTACTACATGCCGCTTCCGAGGTTAGTATCGTTGCCACTGATCTGGATGGTTTGATCACGGTCTTTAACCATGGAGCAGAGCTGATGCTAGGCTACAGCTCGGACGAAATGATCGGCATCCAGAGCCCGCTAACCTACCACTTAGACGCTGAGCTAACGGCCCGCAGACAGGAGCTCTCATCGGGTCTTGACGAGGCAATTAATGAGTTTGCTGTCCTGACAACAATGGCCACAGCCGACAGCTCCAAACAACGTGAGTGGACCTACGTCCGTAAAGATGGTAGCCAGTTGACTGTCTCATTGATCATGACCCCGATTGTGGACATCAACAAAAACACCATCGGGTACCTAGGCATCGCGACCGACATCACGGCCCAGCGCCTTGCCGAAAAGGCACTAGCTTCCGAGCGAGCACGGCTATTGGCATTTGTGGAGCACGCCCCTGCAGCAGTGGCCATGTTAGACAAAGACATGCTGTACGTTGCTGTCAGCCAACGCTGGGTAGATGAATACAAACTATCAGGGGTTGACTTGATTGGTAAGTCCCATTACGAGATTTTTCCGACCATTACCGACGACTGGAAGGACATCCATCAACGATGCTTAGCAGGTGAGATCATCACAAATGACGAGGACGCCTGGACACCAACTGGCTGGGATCATGTACAATACCTCCGTTGGGAAGTGCGGCCTTGGTACCAGCTTAATGGCACCATTGGCGGCATCATGATGTACACCCAAGATATCACCGTAATCTGCCAACAGCGGGACGAGCTCCAGAAAGCCAAAATAGCAGCCGAAGAGGCCAGCAAAGCCAAATCCGAGTTCTTGGCCAACATGAGCCATGAGATCAGGACACCACTGAACGGCATTATCGGCTTTACTGACCTTGTCCTCAAGACAGGTCTGGATAATACCCAGGCGCAGTACCTCAACATCGTTTCCCAGTCTGGCACGGCCCTGCTTTCGATCATCAATGACATCCTGGACTTTTCCAAAATCGAGGCAGGTAAACTAGACCTAGACATCGAGCGAATCGACCTCTATGACCTTTGTAGCAGGGCCGCTAGTGTGATCAGCTTTCAGGTCAAGGGCAAAAATCTCGAAATGCTCCTGAACTTGCCGCCCACATTACCTAAGTTTGTTTGGGTTGACGCTGTGCGGTTATCCCAAATCCTGATCAATCTGTTGGGGAATGCTGCCAAATTTACCCAGAAAGGTGAGTTGGAGCTCAAGATCAGCGTCCTACAATCCGAAAACGACCAATATTCCTTACGGTTTGAAGTCCGTGACACGGGCATCGGGATCAAACCCGAAATGCAGCGCAAAATATTTGAGGCCTTTGCACAAGCTGATGGCTCGACCACCAAGCAGTATGGTGGTACAGGTCTTGGCCTTGCCATTTCCAACAAGCTACTAGCCCTGATGGGATCGGAGCTTAGGCTCGAAAGCACAGTCGGCCAAGGGAGCACCTTCTATTTTGATTTGACCGCCAAGGTCGATGTCGCCGAACCACAAAGTTGGCCAGCGCTAGACCGCATCAAGCGGGTCCTGATTGTGGATGACAATGCCAACAACCGCACCATCCTAGAGCAAATGTTGTTGTTGCGCAACATTGCATCCGTGCAGGTCAAAAATGGACTAGATGCGCTCAAGCTTTTTGATGAGGGACAGACCTTTGATGCCGTCCTGATGGACTACCAAATGCCCTATATGGATGGGCTGGAGACGGTCCGGATCATCAGAGCTAACTTTTTTGGACCAGCCGACCTACCCATTATTCTGCTCCATAGCGCTGTTGATGACGCCAAGCTGAGCCAAGCCTGTAATGAGCTCGGCGTCATCGAGCGGATGGTCAAACCAATCAGGATGCCTGACCTTTTTATTACGTTAAGCAATCTCAACAGGCCTATACATGAGGTCTTAGAGCCTACCGAGCCTCAGACAAGCACGATAGCCCCAGCCTATACGATCCTGATCGTCGAAGATAATAAAGTCAATATGCTGCTGATCATGACCATGTTACAGCAGCTTTTGCCTGGCTCGAATTTGCTGGAGGCCAGCTTTGGCGCCGAGGGCATTGCAGCGTGCAAGGCAAACCAGCCGGACCTCGTATTTATGGACATCCAGATGCCAGACATGAATGGCTATGAGGCTACCCAGCAGATTCGGCAGGCCGAAACTGACCGCCGAACCCCCATCCTGGCCCTAACAGCCGGCAACCTAAAAGGTGAACGCGAACGCTGCCTCGCTGCTGGTATGGATGACTTTATCACCAAACCTTTTGTGCTGGAAACCTTGCAGTTGGCCTTACGGAAGTGGCTAGGTCCGCAGAGTTCTAGTTTGATATCCAAAGGGTCTAATGCAGTAATTAGTGCTCTGGATGTGGCAATACCAAACAAACGGTTTGACCTTGCGACATTCCTGAAATATGGTGGAAATGATTTGACCGTTCTTAAAGCGATGATCACGATGGCCAACCAAGACTATGAGGCCATTAAGCAGACCATACAAGATGCGTTTGAACAAAAGGACTTATTGGCCATTAAGCGTGTCGGGCATAAACTATATGGTAGTGCAGCCACCCTTGGCCTGATCGCCTTGGCCGATCTGGCCCGCAAACAGGAACGCCTCACATCCGTCACAGAAATTGACCCACAAGATTTGGATCGTCTGTTACTCGAAATCCATGAAGGGTTGGCATTGATTAATGGGTACGTTGGTACGTTGTGATGGGGGGATTGTCTGGTTTTGATTTTAAATCAATTAAAAAAACTGATTTATCATTTAAACGATTCTTGCTTGTATTTAAGAAAATTATTCAGCTGTAAAAGGTTATCACCTTTTGAAAACCGCTCACGGTGGCTATCATCAACCTTTGCATGGCATGCAATGCATAAACATTGTAGGTTAGATGGACTATTATCTATTTTGTTATTGTTAATATGGTGAAGATGTATATACAGATAAAGAGCTGGCTTTGGAATAAAGCCACATGCCTCACAAGTGTATCCTTTAGACTCACGTACCGATTTACTAACAGTTGACCAGTCTTTGGTGTAGCCATTAATATCCACTTCGATAGCGGATGAGCGATGGGTGTTTGAGGAATCAAAATCTGACTCCTCTTGTATAGTGCCAAACTCGCTAGTTGTGGTGTAATTAACATTCTTTAATTTAAGGCAATTTTTACATGAATATAAATTCTTATTTTCTAACAATGCATTTTCATTGTCAATATCGATAACATCAACTAACTTTGCGTTACTAATTACGTAATCTGATTCAAAGCGATTTTTGGCAATAAAACTCTGAATGGTTTCACAGTTCGCTATGTGAAATTTAGGCAAATCTTTATGCCTTGCAACATAATATCGCTTTTTGTAAACATATGCTTTAATTAGGCGACCTTCAAACTTGTATTTAATACCGTCTTCATCAAAAACAACATTCTTAGCGTCAATAGCTTTTTGTAAATCCTCCTTTACGACCCTAAAGGTTTGTTTATCAACACGAGGGAAACCTAAGTCATCCAGCAGTTTTGCCAAACCAGCAAAATCATGTAAAGGTGTTGACGAGTTGTTTGAATTTGAGTCCATAACTATTTAGCCAATAAAGAGTCGATAACAAGGTCAGAAGTAGTAACAATGCGGATTTCAACCCGTCTAGACTTCTCAAGGTCAGGCTGTTTTCCAGAAGAATAAACTAGTTGTTTGTCAGCATCTAGCATCCGGCCAAAAGATAAACCATTGGCCGTAAACCAGAAATCAAGTCGGAGTTTTTGAGCATCACCAAGCCGTTTATATGCCTCTAGATTACGCATAAACTTCATTACGCTTGTTGAACGCATTTGTGACAACTGAAGGTTACAAAGATAGTTGTCCTGGTCTGGACACTCCACACGTTTAGATATGTCCGTATGACCCTCAATTCTTATCTCTGCAATTTTTTTGGCATACTCGTCCTTAGATACGATTGCTAAGTATTTTGCAAAAAACTCTGCAAGTATTTGTTCAAACCGTGGTGTCAACTTTGACTCACCAAGAGGGAATAATACCGCAGGATTGGTGAACCGAATAGATAAATCATTATCGATCTCCATTTCCCATGCTTGTTTATTATTTTTGAATACCTCATTAAGCTCTTGATATATTTTGAGCTTAGACTCTTGATAGTCCTTGACAATTCTGTCTTGGTCTTTTTTTTGCTGCTCAACGAGAATCATAAACGCTGCTGATATAAACAGGAACACAACCATCAGCAAGGTCATAAGATCCGCGTACGGGATCCAGAAGCTTTCCTTTTTCATAACTATCGTTTATTAGCTGCTATAACCATACGTTGAATACACTGGTCAAGACTTGATAGCGTATTGCTGAGCCGCTCATAGAACTCCCCATTATATCTAGTTGCAGCATTTGTCAATTCAGCATTGCTTTCCTTGATCATTGAGGCAGCATTTCTCATCTCATTGCGATACAATTCCCATGCTGTTGACTTCATGTTCGACACCTCGTTAAGTGCAACGACTAGATTCTCTGCGGCTTTCCTAAACTCGATTTCTTTGGCTACCCAGTCTTGCAAGTTCTTGGTCGTCGTTGCGTAAGCAGCTGAAGCAGTGTTATTGGTCTTAGCAGCCTGCTCAAGGTTTGTTGCAGCCTTGTTGAGGGTGCCCGATTCAACGAATACCTCTTTCAGCTCGTTTGTGGCCTTCCTGAGGTTGCTAGAGTCGTTTGTTATTTCTGACAAAGATTTGCCAACAGACATTAGGTTGGTATCTACACCTGCAAGGTTCTTCTGAACCTGTACGAACTGAGCGGTAAGAGCACTGATTTGATCCTTGTTTTCCCGCTGCCAGTCTACCATGTTCTTAACGCTGTTGTTAAGCTCTGCAAAGTTTTCCTTTACCAGCTTGTTGATTAGCTCGGTCATTTGCTCATTAAACTGAGCAGTAGCCTCCTTCATTACCTCAACAAGTGCCTCTGTGTTACTTTTCTTGAGCAAATCGGTAAATTCATCAAACTTAACCTCAAGCAAATTGTTGCTGGCATGAATACTTCGAACAACTTCCTCGATGTTTTTACCAATAATTTCCTCCTGCTTGGATAGTACGGCTAGGATACTGTTACCAAGATTAAGATTGTCACTGATCGACTTTTCTGTACGAGCACTTTCTGCTTCAAACCGCTTAGCAGACTCATACTCAAGGTTTTTGACAGCTGTCTCTACATGATCCATTGAGCTTGTCATTTGCTTCGTTTGGGTGTCGCTATCCAGCTTAAGGTCGTTTATCCCTTTCACCAAATCTCTCAAAGCAGTTGTTTGAAGATTGCTTTGCGTAGCATCTGAGTCCTTAAAGTAGGCAAGAAGCTCCCCGAGCTGGCTTGACATCATCGATAAGGCTGAAAGCTCATCTGACGAACGTTTGGGTTTATTGGGGTTGTTGTCTATCCTGTTTTGTACGCCCTCAGTCCACTTCTGAAAAACAATTAGACCGACTATACCTGCGATTGTCGCAATAAACGAAATCTTGAGACCGTCAAGTAAATCTGATATACTCGTTTGGGTATTATTGATGTCAAAATCCCATAAACCCAGTACGATACCAAATGCTGTTAGTCCAATACCAACCGTTGGGAAAAGTGCGGGTAGACTATCGAAAACGTACTTACTGCTAAGTAATCCACGCTTTCCATCAGGATCATTTAGCTCTGACTTTTGGTAGCTCATAATCGCCATTATGGCAAAAACAATACACAAAAAAAATATTACTGGTATGAAGATTAGTTCCATGTCACAAAATTTGAGGCAAAGTTAACAGACAGGCCAACCTAGACAACAAAAGCGCAAAAAAATCTAAGTTGCCGAATTTACATCTTCGGCAATCGCGGCTATCCCCTGAACAACCTGATCCATAGCCTCGGCAGGCATCACCCCCACCCAATCCCAACCTGATTCCCACCATCAATAACAGCCTGATCCAGGTGCCAACCGTAGCGTTTGCAGATTTGGCGGACCAATTGTAAACCTAGCCCTGTGGAGCCCAATGTGGCGGATGGGGTATTGCTGCGGCCTGTTGCTAATACTTGGGCTAGATCAAATCCTTGGCCGTGGTCTCGTATCAAAAGGTTATTAGCCTCCAACAACACTTCTATTTGCTGGTCCGCAGGGCCATATTTAATGGCATTAATAACGAGGTTATAGACAGCCAGCTCCACTAGGCTCCTATGTCTATTACTTTCCCACTTAAGGCACTAATTGGCTTGATATTTCCAAGCCAGGAAGCGCAAATGTTGCCAAATTAGGACCTTGATAGAAACACCAACGGGCGCCCACTAGGGCGCCCGTTGGCATACACTCCACCAAAATAATACTCCTTACTCCTTCACCAATTTAGTCACCCCAAACCCAAGTGCCTGTACCATGTAAACACCTTTAGCAAGGGCCGATAGATCTAGGCCAAGCTCTGTAGTATTGGCAGGCATAGTGGCGGTTAGGACTACTTGGCCCACTGCGTTGCTGATGCGGAAGGTGGTCGCTTGGCTACTTGGTGTGGCAAGTTGCAGCAATACCTTGTTGCTAGCTGGGTTAGGTGTCAATAACACCTTGTTGCTGATCGTGGCACCTAGGCTAGTAACTCCTGAAGGATTAACCACTAGGCTAAAGCGACCATTGTTGGCACCTTGCACGGCACTGAAGCTGTAGCTTGCTGCATCCGCAACCAAAGTGCTGATACCAGTTTGGTTATCCAATAGGTAAATTGACCATTGCGGATTGCTAAGGCTAGCCAATCCCTCAAATGTTATGGTATAAATACCAGCCGATGGTGCCGTCAATGCTAGTGGATAGGCAGTTGTGACAGTTGGGATCGGCTCGGCCAAGATGGCCATTGGGGTGCTGCTGTTCAGGAACGAGAGGTTAACCCCGGTTGCGGAGGTCATCTTGTTGGCCTCGAGATTTTGGTCAAAACCAGCGGTTGCTGTGGCATCCCAACGAAGGGCTATTTGGTCTTGCAGGTTAGGGTTATTGACACCAACAATATTCAATTTAATCACATCAGAGACTGAGCCTTGACGCTGTATAGCAGGATTACTAAACGCATCAATTGCAGACTCATTGACACTGAGGCTAGCGTTAGCATTGTTGGCCCAAACCATAAAGCCTTGGCCCGAAGGAATCAGATTGGTGCCACCATTGACGCCTACTCCGTTGATGTAGGTGGCATTGTTGCTGAACTTGTGGCGATAGATATAGGTGGCGTTATAGACGTTGGTTTTGGTCCAGGCACCACTTGCATCCCAGTCAATGGTAGCGGCGTAGGGGTTAGCAATCAAGTTCCAACCATTTTCGGTAGTCGTACCGGTGACAGCACAATTGGCACCAGTGCAAAACAAAAGCGGGAAGGTATGGGAGCCAGACTTAGGTGCACCAGAGGATTTCCAGAGCCCCGCGGCACCAGTGAAGAACTCTGCCGTCCGGAACCAAACACGGTGACCAACACCCACCGCAGCGGCTTGGGTTGGCCCTGTTGGCTTTTTGTATCCGCCAGCACCAACACCTGTGTAGAACGGATCAAATGATGCGATGGAAGTCCCCGTTGGCGTGGCCTGATTATAGGTGCCGATAGCATACGGGTTGTTGGCCGACCAGAGATTAACATTTTGGCCTTGTGTCTGTGCACCTACCAAGACCCAGGCACCTCCACCAGATGCTAGGCTAGGGGCCATGTACCGCTCGACAGTGAAGTTGGCAGCATTGGCCATGGTACCACCATCGGGCCACAGCTGCGCCGTTTGGCTTGCTGTTGATTTGAGGGTTACACGATTGTTGTTAAGGTCAAATGTATTGCCACTAAGGGCCAAGATATTGGTAACGTCAAGGTCAACCTCCGTTTTGGTTTGTCCAAATATCATCAAGACTTTAGCCGCAAACGGGCTCCCTTTAATGATAGCAGGGTTAAGCGGTCCGCCTCCAATTTGCAATGCAGCCAGTCCTGAGCCGGAAGTAATGCTACCTTGGTTATGGAGGATATTTGTCACATAAAGGCCGTCAGACTGGATGTTGTTAAATAGAGTAGCACTAGGGCTAATCAGGATTGAGCGGATAACTGTACGGCCAGTAAGTGTCACCACAGCACCTGGTCCTATCGTAACGGAGTCCAGAAAAGTGGGGACGGTGCCTGTTGACCAGTTGGTAGCAGATGTCCAGTTTCCTGTGCCGCTAAAAACAAATCCTGATCCGCCTGTTACTGTTACAACAGCACCATCAGACACTGCCGAGGTACAAGGACCTGTTATCGTCTGGACGGTATAAAGGCCACTAGTGCTTACAATGATCGATTGGGTAGTGGCATTGTTAGACCAGAGATAACTAAACCCGGCCGGCGCAGTTAGCGTCACAGAGCCACCGGCCCCGAAGGTGGTTGGGCCGCTGGCCGAAATGGTTGGCTTGCTCGGAGGGGAGGTTATGGTTACAACTGTCGCAGTGGATACTCCAGAGGTGCAGCCTGCTGTTATGGTCCGGACTGTGTAGTTGCCAGTGGTTGTGACATTGATAGCGCGTGTGGTTGCGCTGTTGGACCACAAGTAGCCGAAGCCAGCTGGGGCTGTAAGGGTTACTGAACCACCAGAGCAGAACGATGTAGGCCCACTTGTGGAAATGATTGGGGTGCTAGGCGGGGTAACCACCGTTACGGTAGTGGCAACAGATACAGCTGAGGTACAGATACCAGAAATCGTCCTGACGGTGTAGCTGCCACTAGTGTTTACCTCTATGGATTGCGTTGTCGCATTGTTGGACCAAAGATAGCTGAATCCAGTTGGTGCTGTCAGAGTGACAGATCCGCCCACGCAGAAAGTAGTTGGACCGCTGGCAGTGATACTAGGACGGCCTGGTGGAAGGAATACCATGACCGGCATGGCAGCTGAAATTGCCGAGGCACAACCCCCACTATAGGTATTGACTGTATAGTTGCCACCGATCTTGACCGTGATTGATTGTGTTGTATCTCCGTTTGACCATGCGTATTTGTAGCCAGCAGGTGCTGTAAGTGTAACAGAGTCACCATGGCAAAAGTTGATTGGTCCACTAGCCGTGATGACAGGGGTTGGAACGGTACTTACTGTAACGACCGTAGGGTCTGAAACCGCCGAAGTGCAACCATCCAAAACTGTCCGGACCGTATAGTTGCCCGATGTCGTAACATCAATAAATCGGTTTGTGGAGCTGTTTGACCACAAGTAGCTATATCCTGCTGGTGCCGAAAGCCTGACAGAGCCGCCTGGACAGAAAGTTGTTGTGCCGATAGCAACTGTGATGGTAGGCGCAGCCGCAACCTCCGCGGTTACAACTACAGGGGCTGATGCAGCTGATGTACAACCAGCCGCAATCGTCCGGACGGTATAGTTGCCACTTGTTGTCGCGACGATGCTTTGGGTTGTCTCATTATTGGACCATAGGTAGCCAGTCACCACATCGGCAGGGGCTATTTTCCTGACCCTAATAAAATCAACAATAAAAATATTGGTAGTACTGTCAGCTCCTACGCTTCTAATCTGTGAGAACTTGGCATCAGCAATCGGGCCATCAGTAGTTCCGCTTGTCGTGCCAGCAATGGTCGTGACATCACCACTTGGGGTAATTTTCCGGATGAGTGGATTATCTCCAACAATTAAGTTACCAATCCGGTCGATAGCGATGGATGAAGGGATACTAAACTTTGCAGCAGTCCCGTTGCCATCCACAGTGCCGCTTGTGGAGCCAGCAAAGGTGCTAACTAATCCGGCTGGTGTGATTTTCCTGATCTGGAAGTTGTTTGGGTCAGCGACATAGACATTTCCGCTTGCATCAACGGCTACATCAGTAGGGAACCTAAACCTAGCTGCTGAGCCTAATCCGTTAGTGCTGCCAGATGATCCTGCAAGACCTGCGAAGGTGCTAACTAGGCCACCAGGTGTAATCTTACGGATGGTGTGATTTTGGTAATCAACAGCATAGATATTACCACTCTGATCCATGGCCATAGCGACGATTGAAGAGAACTTGGCAGCCGTTCCTTGGCCATCAGTATTACCAGTAGTGCCAGCCCCTACAAAAGTGCTTACGTCCCCACTCGGGGTGATTTTGCGTATGACGTAGTTGTCGGCATCCGCAACATAAAGGTTACCTGCGGCATCGAGGCAAACTGCTGTTGGACCTTTGAACCTAGCCGTTGCAATTGGTCCATCTACATAACCTGATGCGGTACCAGTGATTGTACTAACTACACCAGCAGGCGTAATTTTGCGTATGCGGTGGCCTGATTGGTCCGGAATGTACATGTTGCCAATGCGGTCTATGGCAAACTTTCGTGGGTTTGTGAACCTAGCGATTTGACCATCCCCATCTGTTGAACCTAACTCGGTAGCTGAACCGGCATAGGTGCTAACGGTTGCTGTTGCAGCAGGCACTGATAGGTTTACCGATTTGCCCAAGCAAAACGTCGTAGGCCCACCAGCCGAAATAACAGGGGTTGATGGTGTATATAGCCGTACGATTATTGCCGCTGACACCGCTGAGGTGCATCCGTTCGAAATTGTCTGGACAGAATAACTGTCCTGGGTGTTGACTACGATGGATTGTGTGGTCGCATTGTTGGACCATAGGTAGCTGAACCCTGCTGGGGCGCTTAGCGTAACACTGCTACCGGCGCAGATGGTGATAGGGCCAGAGGCAGTGATTGTTGGTGTCACAACTGTCTGAGTGACAACAATGGGGTCCGAAGAGGGTGATAAGCAACCATTGGCCGAGGTCCGGACCGTGTATGAACCAGTTGCATTAACGTTAATTGACTGTGTAGTTGCATTGTTAGACCACAAATAGGAAAAGCCAGCTGGAGCAGTCAAAGTCACTGTCCCGCTTGCCTCGCAAAGATTGGTAGCAGTAGTTGGGGTGATAGCTGGCTTGCTTGGTGTACTGACAGCTGTCACAACAATAGGCTGAGACGTGGCCGAGGTACAGCCGTCAACAATAGTACGCAGGGTATAGGTGCCTGCGGTGCTTACAAATGTGGACTGGGTCGTTTCGTTATTTGACCATAGATAGGTGAAGCCAGCAGGGCCAGAAAGGTTGACACCGCTTCCGGAGCAAATTGCGGTAGAAGCGTTTGCAGAAATTAGTGGGGTGGTAGGGCAGGAAGATTTGGAAATGGCGGCAAATCCGTATTGGCCACCCCCTGCGGTTGTCGTATAATTGCCCCCAGCATAGACCGTAGTGCTATTTTGGGACAAGGTATAGATATCACTGTTTGGGTTGGGATTCCAGCCCCGAGCGAGCCCTGTGACTGAGTCAATGGCCGCGATATAGTTACGGGTGATGCCGCCAACGGTACTGAAACGCCCGCCAACATATATGGTGCTGGCCCCAGCCATAACTGCTGATACGCCATCATTAATATTTGGGTTCCAGCTAGTGGTTGTGCCCGTTGTGGCATCAATGGCTGCTAGGCGATTGCGTGTCTGCCCCCCCATAGTGGTGAAAATCCCACCAGCATAAACCAATGGACCCTTGACGGAAATGGTTGTGACCCAGCTTCCGGCGTTTGGGTTCCAGCTGGAGGCTGTGTTTGACGACGTGCTAAGGGCTGCAATATTGTTGCGTGTCTGCCCACCTACCGACGTAAATGCGCCTCCGACATAAACCGTTGTGCCATTGAGTACCAATGAATAAACCTCTCCGTTTGCATTCGGGTTCCAGGTTGTGGCGGCACCATTCGATAGGTTAATGCCTGCAAGTCGGTTTCTGGTTGTTGAGCCAGCGATGGAGGTAAAATTACCCCCAGCGTAGAGGGTTGTCCCGCTAATGGCCATGGTGTTGACCGTGCCGCCAATGTTCGGGTTCCAGGTCGTGAAGTTGCCCGTTACCGAGTCAATGGCTGCAATCCGGTTGCGGGTGGTGCCTCCGATGCTTGTGAACGAGCCTCCGACATAGACAGTACCATTATTGACCAAGATCGTTTCAACATCTGCATTAGCATTGGGGTTCCAGCTAGTGGGTTGGCCAGTGGTTGCGTTTAAGGCAACAAGTCTGTTACGTGTCTGCCCGCCAACCGACGAAAAGGCTCCTCCCATATAAATGGACGTACCACTGATCCCCAAGGTGTTTACGTAGGCATTAGGGTTGGGGTCCCAGGTGGAAGCTAGCCCGGTGCTTTGGCTTAGGGCTGCTACGAAGTTCCGTGTTTGCCCGCCGATGGTGTTGAAATATCCGGCTGCATATACAGTTGTCCCTGACACTTGGAGGTTGTAAACCTGACTATTAGCATTAGGATTCCAGCTAGTAGCTAGGCCAGTCGTGACGTCAAGTGCTGCAATATTGTTGCGTGTTTGCCCGCCAATGGTTGTGAACGTGCCACCTATATATAGGGTAGAACCCGATAATGCCATTGTGGATACTACAGGATTGGCACTTAGGGTTGTGCTAAAGCTAGTAGCAAGCCCTGTTGTGGCATCGAGTGCCGCAATCCGAGTTCGGCTCTGCCCCCCGATGGCCGTAAATGTCCCAATGACATAAATGGTGTTTCCATTGGCAATAATCGACGAGACGGTCAGGTTCGCATTCGGGTTCCAGGAGGTAGCAAGGCCTGTTGTGGCGTCAAGGGCTGCAATGCGGTTGCGGGTTTGCCCACCGATCGAGGTAAAGGTACCACCAACCAAGATGTTAGAGCCAGAGATTGCTATCGACATGATGGCACCATTTGCAGCTGGGTTCCAACTCTGCACAGCGGCAGTGCTCTCGTCAATAACAGCTAGGCCACTGCGGGTTTGTTGACCTACTACTGTAAATGACCCAGCAATATAGATTTTACCATCATTGATGACGATGGAATTGACTGCACCACCAAGGATGTTGGCATTCCAGTCCATATCGAGCGTGTAGTCAGACAAGAGGTGGGCCATATAGCTCCGGGCCACGTTGCCAATCCGGGTAAAGTGGCCACCAATGTACCAACCTCCGTTCCCATCTGGCACCGCTACCGTGACCGAGCTGTTAGGTTTCGGAATGGCTGTCGTGAGTGGCTGACCAGTTGTGAGGCTAACCGGCGAAGTAAACCCAGTATATGGGCCTACAGAAGTGAAGTTGCCCCCAAGGTAAATGGTATTGCCAGATCTCTGGATAGCATTGACACTCCCATTGGCCATCCAGAGTGTTGTGTCAATAGTCTGGCCAGTGGTCATCTGGCTGGTGAGGCCTACTAGCAATGCAAAAAGCAGCTTAGTACACCATTGGCTTACCAACCTTGCTGACAAGGCTTGTTTCGTCCGGTTCAGGTTCATATTCAGGTTATTCAGGCAAAAGATGAGTTGTGCTGCAGTCATACTTGACATCCAGACACAAAGACGAACTAAAGTATATCATTTTTGGGGCGATGTCAAGTTTAATGGGCTTTTAATCATGGCTGGAGAACATGGGTTTCATCATGGATGCTATTCAATCACCGTAAATTGGGTATTCGTCGATGTTTTTAATTTATTTGTCCGATAATTTACCAAATTAGGTTATTCGGAATTTGGTGTATTGAGGCCCTAATTTTGATAATCCTTTGCAAGCACCGTCGGCTAAGGTGCATACAAGTAGCTCAATGCTGATGGACTAAGAGTATTTGTCATTATGAGTCAGCAACAAGATTTTTAGGTAGGATATAAACACCAACGGGCGCCCGCAAGGGCGCCCGTTGGCATACTCTTAAAATAATACTCGTTACTCCTTCACCAATTTAGTCACCCCAAAGCCAGGGGCCTGCACCATATAAACTCCTTTAGCAAGGTTGCTAAGGTCTAGGCTGACCTCTGTGCTATTGACTGGCATGGTGGCGGTCATCACCACTTGGCCCACTGCGTTTGTCAGGCTGAAGGTTGTTGCCTGTTCGGTTGGTTTGGCCAGCTGGATGGTGGTGCTATTTAAGGCCGGATTCGGTGCCATCAGGATGAGGTTCTGGACAGCACTACCGAGGCCAGTTACGCTGTTCGGGTTCAGGACCACGCTGAAGCGACCGTTGTTCGCACCTTGCACCGCACTGAAGGAATAGGTGGCGGCATCAGTCACCTGTGTTGTGATATTGGTTTGATTGTCCAGCAAATAGAGCGACCAATGTGGATTGCTCAAGCTAGACAGTCCCTCAAATGTGATGGTATAGATACCAGCCGATGGTGCCGTCAATGCCAGTGGATAGGCTGTTGTGACAGTTGGTTGTGGCTCAGCCAAGATGGCCATTGGGGTGCTAGTTGCTCCGCTGTTATTGACAAAGGCCAAGTTTACACCCATTGGGTTATTCATCTTTGGGGCCTCTAGTTTGCGATCCAAGCCAGTAGTTGCTAGGTTATCCCAGCGGATGGCGATTTGGTCAGCTTGCTGGTTGCTGCTACGGATATTGACCTTCAAAACATCAGACAGTGCAGCGGCGCGGGTAAAGGACTGCACATCGCTCGAGATCACAGCCACGGAGGCTATGAGGACAGGGTTGGACGAAGAGGCCCAAACCATAAATCCTTGTCCAGATGGGATGTAACGGCTACCTCCATTGACCCCTACTCCGTTGATGTAGGTGGAAGTGTTGGCTGCTTTGGAGTTGGCGATATACGTTGCGTTGAAGATATCGCTCCGGACCCATCCATTGCTCGCATCCCAGTCGATGGTGCCAGCAAATGGATTGGCGATTAGGTTCCAGCCATTTTCGGAGGCGTTGCCACCACCTGCACAGTTGCTGCCAGCACAATATTTCAAGGTCCAGGTATGGGTCGTGATCAGCGGAGCACCATTGGTGCGCCAAGTTGCGGCACCTGTGCCAAAAAACTCTGGTGTCCGGAACCAAACACGGTATCCTTGCCCAATAGGTGCTGCTATGGTCGGTCCGCTCAGTTTTTTGTAGCCATTGGCCCCTGATAGCGGGTAGTTAGGGTCATACTCATAAAGCGAGGCACCTGTTGCGACGTTAAGGTTGGTATAGGTTGCAGCTGCGTAGGGGTTGTTCTGTGCCCAAACGTTAACGTTCTGACCAGTGGTCTGCGCACCTACCCAGATCCAGGCACCGGTAGCAGTGGCAAGGCTTGGGCTATGGTATCTTTCCACGACAAAGTCCTGCCCATCAAGTAAATTTCCGCAGGCCAAGACCAGCGATGCCGTGCCATTGGCAGTTGATTTGAGGGTGATGCGTTTGCCGTTGGCGTTGAAGGTAAAGCCTTGTAAACCAAGCGAGTGGTATAGGGTCAGGTTGGTTTCCGTTTTAGCATGTCCCCGCAGGACGATGGAGTTGAGCGTCAACGGATTGCCTTTGATTAGGCCGATTCGTGAAGTCCCACCTTGGCCAATAAACAATGCATTGAGCTGCCCAGGCACGGATGTAACCGTCCCTTGGTTGTCAAATACATCGGTTACTTTTAGTTGGTTATCGTTCCGGAAGTTGAGGGTGGCACCCGGCAGGATGGTCAACGAACGCACAGTTTGATCCGCATTAAGGTTCAGGACAGCACCAGAGGCGATCGTGGCCGAGTCCGTATCAGTGGGCACCGTCCCGGTTGACCAGTTAGCAGCCGAAGACCAGTCGCCAGTACCAGTGAAAACAAAGCCATTAGCAGCGGCATTGACCGTAACGACCGTAGTAGCAGAAACTGCAGAGGTACATCCACTAGCGATAGTACGGACGGTATAGCTGCCACCTGTTGTCACGTTGATGGACTGGCTAGTCTCGTTGGTTGACCAGAGGTAGCTAAAGCCTGCAGGAGCTGTCAGAGTTACAGATCCACCTGCTGTAAACGTCGTCGGGCCGCTTGGGGTTATGGTTGGCGTGCTTGGTGGGGTGTTGACTGTTACAATCGTCGCAGCAGAAACTGCTGAGGTACAACCACTTGCAATGGTCTGTACGGTATAGCTACCACCAGCAGTTACATTAATTGATTGGCTGGTCTCGGTGGTTGACCAAAGGTATGTGAAACCAGCTGGTGCTGTGAGTGTAACTGAGCCGCCAGTACAGAAAGTCGTTGGGCCACCAGCAGAAATGGTTGGGGTAGCTGGCGGGGTATTTACAGTAACAACTGTAGCGGCCGAAACAGCCGAAGTACAACCATTGGCAATCGTGCGGAGGGTATAGCTACCACCAGCAATTACATTGATCGACTGGGTGGTGGCTCCTGTGCTCCAGAGATAACCTGACTTGACCACCCTAATAAGATGGTTGTTAAAGTCAGCTACAAATAGGTTTCCTTCCTGATTTACGACGACACCAGTTGGTCCGTTGAACTCTGCTACAGTCTCGTCTCCGTTAGTTAAACCTTGTGTGGTACCAACAAAAGTTGAAACAAGCCCTGAGGTGGTTATTTTCCTGATTCGGTTATTGCCTTTGTCTGCCAAATAGATGTTGTTATTGGCATCAATGGTCAAGCCGCCAACCTGATTAAACTTGGCAGCAGAGCCAACACCATCACTGAATCCCTGGCTGCTACCTGCAATTGTAGTAACAACGCCAGTAGGCGTGACTTTTCTTAATCGGTGTGATCCGTAGTCAGAGACGATCAAATCGCCATCCATATTGATGGCAATACCGTAAGGTTGCGAAAATTGGGCTCCTGTACCAGTGCCATCGGCCGTCCCCTGGGTAGAGCCTGCCAAAGTAGATACTAGCCCTGCTGGGGTTATTTTTCGGATTAAGTGGTTTTCAAAGTCCGTAACATAGAGATTACCACTGGCATCAATCGCGACACCAGATGGCACCGCAAATTGTGCTGCGGTACCTGTACCATTAACGCTACCCTTCGTGGCATTGCCAGCAAAAGTCGAAACCAGTCCTAGAGGCGTTACCCTCCGGATGCGGTTATTACCAGGGTCGGCCACATAAACATTGCCACTTTGATCAATGGCCATACCACCAGGACCATCAAATTTGGCCGCAGTGCCACTTCCCTCTGCAAATCCGAAAACACTACCCGCTAGTGTAGAAACCTGACCAGCAGGGGTGATTTTACGAATGCGATGGTTGGTTACCTCGGACACATATAGGTTTCCGGAGGCATCAACGGCTAGATTACCGGGGTTAGAAAACTGAGCGGCGCTTCCTGAACCATTCGCCGTTCCTTGTATACTTCCAGCAAAAGTACTAACCTGAGATAACATGGCTGGCCCAGTTAGTGTTACCGATCCGCCAGTGCATAAGGAAGTTGGGCCGCTTGCGGAAATTGTCGGAGTAGCTGGTGTTGCTACCGTCACCACAATAGGGGTAGAGGCGGCAGAGGTACAACCGTTGGCAATCGTACGCACAGTGTAGCTACCACTAGCTGTTGCTACAAGGTCGGCTGTGGTTGCGCCATTGCTCCAAAGGTATCCAGTGATTGTAACAGGTTGGGTGATCCTCCGAATCTTTTGATTGTTAGCATCTGCAACATAAACAGTACCGCTTGCATCCACTGCTACACCTGTCGGGAAACTAAACTTAGCTCCAGATACAGGGCCATCTACGTATCCACGTGTTGAACCAGCCAAGGTGCTTACCAGTCCTGTTGGGCTGATTTTGCGGACTCTATCATAGTTTATCGCCTGGACAGTTTGAAAATTAAATTCAAAGAACGGATCGGCTACATACAAGTTACCTTCAGTATCCCGGGCAATACCTTGGATCTGATCAAACATAGCAGCTGTCCCTTGGCCATCTGCAATACCTTTAACTCCCCCGGCTACGGTACTAACCAGTCCTGTTGGGCTAATTTTCCTGATTCGCCAGTTTCCAAAATCGCTGACATATACGTTGCCAGCCGGATCTAGGCAGAGGTGTATAGGTGCCCTAAATTTGGCAGCTGCCCCTTGCCCATCCGCATAGCCGGATGTTGAACCAGCTAGCGTGCTTACCAATCCTGTTGGGCTGACAACCCGGATGCGAGAGTTAAGGAAATCAGCAACATAAACATTACCTGCAGCATCAACGGCCACACCGCTGGGGGAGTCAAACATGGCAGCTGCCCCTTGGCCATCAGCAAAACCTTGTGATGAGCCAGCTAAAGTAGTAACGAACCCTGTCGGGCTAATTTTGCGGATGCTATGATTGCCCCGATCTGCTACATACACATTTCCTGCAGCATCAACGGCCACACCTTTGGGTCCGGCAAACTTGGCTGCAGTTCCTTGACCATCTGCAAAACCTTCACTTGAGCCAGCAAAGGTGCTGACCATCCCTGTCGGGTCGATTTTGCGGATGAAACTATTGAGTTCATCAGCTACATAGACATTTCCTGCTGCGTCAACAGCGATTCCTTGAGGATTGTTAAACTGAGCGCTGGTTCCTAGTCCGTTAGCAAACCCTTGTGCGGAGCCGGCATGGGTGCTTACAGTTGCAACAGTACTTTGGGCGGTGACGGACAATGTCACCGAGCCACCGGCACAGAACGTTGTTGGGCCGCTGGCGGTGATTGTGGGTGTGGTAGGCGGTGTACAAGTCGTAGAGGCATTCCGAACTGCAATTTTGGTTTGGTTTTGCCCACCAAAGCTGTTGAATTGTCCCCCTAAACAGATGGTATTGCTCGACCTGACCACGCACTTGTTGGGACCATCAGGATACCAAAAGGTATTGTCCATTGTCCAAGCCTGTGCGCTCAGAATGGTTAATAGTAGCATGCTACACAGCAAGGTGGCATGGTACATAGTTTTCGTTTGGGCCTGATTCCAAGTCATGGCCTTCTTTATCCAGGTCATTGATTTTCGATGAGTATTGGGTGAAGAGAAAGGACTTTTCGCCTTGATCGCAATTTGGCGCGATATTCAGCTTGACAAAACTAGGGGATAGTTCGAGGTATTAGTAACCTAAATACGAAAAGTATCTTACACGGCTTAGTTTTGGACCGACTATGATCATCATGCAAACTAGGCCAACAGTGGTAGGTGATTTGGTTGGGTCCGGAGTAAAACTTGACATTGCCAACATCCGAACCAAACACCTGTATCCGTAGTTTTGCCTTTATGACTCTCTCAGACCAATTTTTGGCCAACATCGAGGCCAAAGCATCAGCCCTTAGCCAGCATCCAGTTTACGCGCTACTTAGCCACCCAGATGCCATCCCGACATTTATGGAGCATCATGTATATGCCGTTTGGGATTTTATGAGCCTCGTAAAGTCTTTACAACAGGATCTGACCTGTGTGCAGCTGCCTTGGCGACCTGTTGGCAGTGCCAATACGCGCTTCCTGATTAATGAGATTGTCTTGGGTGAGGAGTCCGATGTTGATGAGTTTGACAAGCGCATCAGCCATTTCGAGCTATACCTCAAAGCCATGGACCAGGCCAAGGCCGATACCACTGCTATTACCAAGGTGCTTGACGGCTTAGGTGCTGGGCTGCCTGTTGCAGAAAGCCTCCAACTAAGCGGAGGGCCTGCTGGAGCAGTGTCATTTTCGGACCATACCTTCCGCGTTATTGCTGATGAACCTGTTGGCGTTCGTGCTGCCGTGTTTGCCTTTGGTCGGGAGGACCTGATCCCGAAGATGTTCCTGTCGATGATCCAGAGCATGTCCAGCGAAGAACAAGCCCGCCTATCGACGTTCAAGTACTACCTAGAGCGCCACATCGAAGTCGATGGCGGCCATCATAGCCACTTGGCTTGGGAAATGACCCAAGAGCTATTGGGTGACGATGAGACCATGTGGGCACGTGCTGCTACCATTGTTGGCGAAAGCCTAGAGGCCCGCACCAAGTTGTGGGACTCAGTGGCAGAGGCGTTGGGTGTAGGTGTTTAGTATTAGTTGGCTAATCTCCGAATTGGTCAATTCAATTTGATGTAGGCACCCATAATAGTTTTTTGTATCTCCCAAACAATAACCTCGGTTTCATAGGAGACATTATTTCTTTTTCGACTATACCCTCAGCTTCTTATCCCCCAAACAAAACAGCCCCTCACAAATTGCGAGGGGCTGTCGGTGGTACTTCTGAATAGGGTTTCAACACATTATCCTGATTGATAAATGGGTTGGGAATTATTCGATGACTAAGCGTTGGGTACTCATGCCCTCAACCTGTACGAAGTAGATCCCTGTACGGAGGCTTTGGGTGCTGATAGCTTGGTCAGACCAGGTGCCAGCCATTACGCTTTGGCCCAAGGCATTAACAATATTGTAGCGTGTACCGGCCAACACACCAGAAAGGGTTACTTTGTCAGTAGCTGGGTTCGGATAGAGGCTAAAGGCGCGACCAATGTTGTTGGCTAGGCCAGTAACTTGGTTGTTGACAACGATAGCATACTGATGTCCCGCTAGGATGGTGACAACAGCTCCTTCGCTGATTGGGCTAGTCTGACCATTGGTTTGATCTAGGAGGTCAAGGCTGATGCCAGCATCAAAGCTCTGTAGGCCGCTGAAGATGATTGAAGCACCTACACCAACCAAACGCAGCGGAATGATGGCAGAGGCAGTTGGCATAGGCCGTGCGTCGATCATCAAGTTTTTGCCATCGATGGTGGTGGTAGCAATATCCACACCGTTGTCGCTGCGCATATTGACGGCATCAAACTGATCATCTAGGAGGTCAGTAGCACCGGCAAGTAGGCGTAGTGCAGCTTCATCAGCTTTGTTGTTGGCACCGACAAGCTTCATCTTGAGGACGTTGCTGATGGCACCTTGGCGCAGGAAGCTAGCAGTGGCAGTTGTCTTAACGTTTTCGGTCGCGATCATCTGCGGATTAGCAGCAGTTGCACGGATGAAAAACGCTTGAGACGACGGGATCACAGAGGTGCCACCATTGACACCAACACCGCCAACATAAGAGGCAAAGTTGCCATCGCTCCAGTTAAAGACATAGATCGCATTAGCGACATTTAGTCTGATCCAGTCGGCAGCATCCCAGTCGATATTAGACGGATATGGGTTGCCCACCAAGTTCCAGCCATTGTCAGTTGCACCACCAAGATCAGAGGTGTAAGCACAGCCAGAAGCGCAATACTTCAGGTTACGGAACGTAAAGTCACCAACTTGAGGTGTGCCACGGCTAAACATGGTAGAAGAACCATTGTTGAGGAAGCTGTTCCAGAACCAGACACGTGCACCAACACCAGGTCCGATTATCTGAGCTGGCGAAGTTGGCTTAACGAAACCACGATTGGTACGGACAGATGTGCTAAGCGCATCATATAGCCAGAGCGATGAATTGACAGAGTCAATATTAGGATCGTAGGTCGCCCAGTTGTAGTTGTTGGCATAAGACCATGTGCTGACAGGTGCGTTTACTGTAGGTGCTGTTACATAGAACCAAGCACCGTTAGGTCCGCCTTTGCTAGGGTCGAGGTAACGCTCAGTATAGAAGTTAACTGCACGCGAAAGGCTCGCACCAACACCCATCGGGGCTAGACGGGCAGTCCCGCTGCTGTTTGACTTCAGTTTAACGACGTAATCTGACAGATCAAATTGGCCTTGCTTGACATTTAGCTCATTCCAGATATTGATCGGACTTAGCAGACGTGTCCTTGTAGGACCATCTAGTGTAAAGGTCCCGATAGAAGGTACGCCTCCTATGGTAGTTGTGCTCGGCATGGTTAGCTTGATCTCGCCAGTACCTGCAATGGTACCCATATTGCTGATTTTGCTATTGATTGCAAGCACGCCTGTGTTACCAATACTCAAGCTGGCACCAGCGCTAATCTTGACACCTGCGACGTTAACGGCGTGGTTGAGCAAAGGGCTGTTTGGCACAGATGCACCAACAAAAATGGTGTCATTGCTGCCAGGGACTTTATGTTTGAACCAGTTGTTAGCATTTGCGAAATCACTGCTCTCGACACCTACCCAATTGTTAGCAGGTGGGGTGAAACCAGGGCCATAGAGGCTATCCATGTGCATCGTGATTGGAGCGAAGGTGTTAGCGTTGAACAAGATCGCAAGCTCGTTGACGGAGGCAGCAGTGGTTACTCCGTCTGGGGTATTGACCCAATCCAGGACGACAGTTTCCCACTCGTTGGTTTTGGTAGTGGCACCAGTGAACTCGCCGTAACGGCCGTTCGGATAGCCGAACTTAGACCGGACACTATCCTGAAGTGTGAACTGGATACGAGTACCAGCAGCAGGGCTATAAACCTTGATGCGGAACTTGCGGATATTGGCACGGTAGTCAGCTAGGTTGCTGAGTGGCGCATCCCATTTGAACAACAAGACATCATACTGATTGCCGCTCCGGATGTATCGTCCTACGTTATCAGAGTTGGTCGGTGCTGACATATCTGGGTTAGCTACTTTGCTGAAGTTACCATCAGCTAGTTTGGTTGCAAGCCAGTCAATCGTGTTGAAGTTAGACCACAAGAACTCGTTCGTGATCGGGGCAGCTGGCACATTAAGGGCGGCGCCTTTAAGATCATCGAAGGTATAGGTGGCGTTCGTGAACGAGTTGTTGTTGAACGAAAAGACCATTTGGTCTAGGTTGCCACCTGGGGTGCCGGGTGCAGGTTGGTTGTCAAAGTTGAAGACAAGGGTTTCCCATGCATTCGTAACTGTAGTTACTGCACGATAGACACTATGTCGACCTGTAGGATAACCACCTAAAGCCAATGATGCATTCTGGAACGTGAGGTCAATATTGGTACCGACTGGGGCAGTGGTATAGACCTTCATGCTGAATTTTTTGTTACCAATAACGTAGTCATTGATGCCGATGACAGGCCCTTTGAGGTTCGCAACGATGACGTCATACTGCACACCGCCGTTCCGGACATAACCTCCGACGTGGCTGCTGCTGTTGTTGGCATCTGCAAATGGGTTAGCCATTGGCTGGGTGAAGCTACCGGTCACGATGCTGTAGTTCAGCAACCGATTGGTTTCAAAATCCTCCATCACATTTTCACCGATCACGACGTTAGGCACAAATGTTGGCCCATAAATCGCTTCCATCATGACAGTAACAGGGCTGAATGTATTTGAGTTGAACAAGATAACCAACTCATTTACATTAACACTAGCTACTGATCCATCAGGGGTGTTGACATAGTCAAGCACAACGGTTTCCCACTGGTTGTTGGTGGTCGTTACGCCTGTAAACTCGGCAAAACGGCCGTTTGGATAGCCAAGTTTAGCGGCCACTGTATCCTGAAGTGTGAACTGGATACGGGTGCCAACAGCAGGGCTGTAAACCTTAACACTGAACTTGCGGTTGTTGGCACGGTAGTCGGCCAAGTTGCTAAGTGGGGCATCCCACTTATAGCGCAGCACGTCATACTGAGCTCCACTCCGGATGTAGCGAGCAACACTATCAGCACTGCTACCACCACCTTGGGCGAAGTTGAAGATCTTGCTAATTGACCCATCTGCACCACGGAATTTAAGTCTGTCAACAGTGTTGAAGTTGGTCCAGAGATAATCTTGGGTCAGTGGCAGAGTTGATGCCACTAGGCCTGGGCCAGCTAGGTCATCAAAATAGTAGGTGTCGTTGTTGAGGCTGTTGTTGTCAAAGCTCAGGACTAGCTGATCAAGTTGCTGGCTCGGCACGGCTGTCGATGGTTGGTTGACAAACGTAAACACAAGTGTTTCCCATGCATTTGTTACAGTGGTAACGGCACGATAGACACTATGGCGACCAACAGGATAGGCATATTTAGCCAAAGCCGAGTTCTGGACAGTAAGCTCAACCGGAGTGCCGACAGGGGCAGTTGTATAAAGCTTCATGCTGAACTGTTTGTAGCCAGAAACATAGTCAGCTACCGAATTGACTACACCACTGAGGTTACCGACAAGTTTATCGTTCAGGGTACTACCATTCCGGATGTAGCGACCAACAGTTGTGCTTGGGTTGCCAGCGTTAATGGCTGGGTTACTGAAGCCGACTGACAAGCTGCCAGACATGCTGTTATAGCTAATCAAGCGGGTGCCTTCAAAGTTGTCAATCATGTTCTGGCCAACACGTACTGGCGGGGTGAATGACGGACCGTAAAGCGAGTCCATAAAGACGGTAGTAGAGCTGAAGTTACCTGCATTGAACAGGATGGCCAACTCGTTGACGTTAGCATCGGCTACTGAGCCATCTGGTGTATAGACCCAGTTCAAGACAACAGTTTCCCATTGGTTGGCAGTGGTGGTTACGCCAGTAAACTCACCAAAACGACCTGTTGGGTAGTTGGCTTTTGCGGCTGTGCTGTCTTGTAAGGTGAACTGGACACGGGTACCAACAGCAGGGCTGTAAACCTTGACGCTGAATTTGCGGGTATTGGCACGGTAGTCCGACAGGTTGTTAAGTGGGGCGTTCCAACGGAAGGCTACCAAGTCATACTGGGTTGTGCTCCGGATATACTTGCCGACGGTGTCAGACAAGGTTGGCACGGTGGTATTTGGGTTGGCAGCTCTGCTGAACCGACCATCCCCACGCCAGTACTGGAGGTTCTGGACGGTGTTGAAGTTGGACCACAAGAAGTCCTTGGTGATCGCAACGGGAGGGGCAGACAAGGATGGCCCAGCCAAATCATCAAACAGATAATTATACCCTGTGAAGGAGTTTGCATTGAACGAAATGATCAACTGATCAAGATTGGTCGTTGCAGTGCCAGGTGCTGGCTGGAAAGCGAAGTTGAATACCAAGGTTTCCCACGCACCTGTCGTTGTTGTAATGGCACTATAGACGCTATGACGCCCGTTCGGGTAGCCTGTTGACGAGATAGCAGCATTCTGGACAGTGAGCTCTACATTGGTGCCGATAGGGGCATTGGTGAAGACCTTCATGCTGAACTTTTTAGTGCCAGCCATGTAGTCTGCCACGCCCTGCACTGGGCCCGATAGATCGCAGACGACGACGTCAAACTGGATACCAGAATTCCGTACATATTGACCAACGTGTGAGCTGGTATTGATCCCACCCGATTGTGGGTTGGCAAGTGGCTCGGTTAGTGTGCCACCCCTGTACCCATACGTTATTCGTCTGGTTGACTCGAAGTCCTCGATGAGATTCTCACCAACGACTTGTGCTGAAGCCCAATGGGACATCAGCAGTACGCTGCATAGAAGCAGTAAAAGCTTTTTCATAAGGGATTTTGGTTGGTTGGGTATTGCAGGATCGCCAAAATGGGCTCGCCTGTGTAGAGGAGCGCATCTGTGGCGCCAACTAATCAGCCCAATCCGAAAAAATTTTGCCTGCGCTGGTCCTGACAGAATCTTGATTGGCATTGTCAGCTATTATACCGCCGACACAACATTAAATTTGGATTAAGCAGACTCCATCAATCTCTAGGTATCATCGACTAATCCTGACTAGCTATGGTCTAATCATCCGGCTTGCCTGCCAGCTTGCATGACAATGCGATGGGTTTTTCTGGTGTCTTTTTTGTCCGCCGTCAGCATTAACTACCTAATAACAGTACCTAATCATGATTTGAGCTACCTTGTCGGCCTAACCAATACCACCAAAAGGATGTCAAAGTTGCCCCTCCTGATCGGTTTCGGACTGGCCGTTTGTTTACAGTCTGGCCTTGCGACGGCCCAAACCGCTAGGCCCATACCCACCCAATTGCCTACCACTCGTCTGACGATCTTTAGTAATGGTAGCTTTTTCCACAAACAAGAAGGTGAGGTCGAGGTCACAAATGGGCGTGCTGCCTTTGGCATCGGGGACGAACAAGTCCTGAAAGGCACCTATTGGATTGCCACAGACAAGGGCACCAAAATCCAGCAAACGATCTTTGGTCAGGACACTGTCAAAAAACAAAAAACCGCCATTAGCCAAGAGGATCTCATCAATGCCAATATCGGTAAACCTGTTACCCTTGTGCTGACTGGTGGTGCCAATGGTGCTGGTAAAGAATATTCAGGCATCATCAAGGCTTACGAGCTACTGACTGGCATGGTTCGGCTCAGCCTGACTGAGAGTAAAGGCAACTTAGTGACCAACGTTGGCCGCATTACGGAAATCATTTTGCCATCTGGCGCCAACACATATTACAGCCAAGACACCATCGTCCGGAGTGCCAAGCTGTTGGTTTCCTCCGCTAGCGGAAAACTACCCCTTCAGGTAGTGTCGCTCCAACAAGGGATGATGTGGCACCCGAGCTACTTGTTGCGCCTTGATAAGGACAAGGCTGCCCGCATCCAGATGAAGGCCTCGATCACCAACACTGCCCTCAATGTCCAGAACGTCGAAACCGACCTAGTAGTAGGCAACCCGGGTATGGCCTATGGTACCGAGCTGGACCCTATTAGTGGCGGTGTCACTACCACTCTATACGAGGATAACGTTCAGCAACATCGCTACGAAAAATCCGCCATGCGGGCACCAATGGCAATGGCCACAATGGCTGACAACGCTGTCCAGATGGTCGGTAACCAAAACCAGGCCACCGAAGGCGAAGCCAAACAAGAGCTCTATTACTACCGCACTGGCAAAATCAGCCTACTCAAAAATGAGGTGGCCGTGATCCCGATCTTCAACATGGGCCTGACCTATAAGGACTATTATGAGGCCGAAATCCCCGATGCTAACCCAGTCTATTACAACCGCGCAGTTATTTCTCCTGACACCAAGTACCCAGCTTATCACCGGGTAAGTTTCGTCAACAAGGGTAATGTACCACTAACGGAAGCCCCTGTATTGGTGCTAGATGAAAAGGAGGAGCCGCTCTGTCAAAGCCGCTTGAGCTATGTACCTGTTGGTGGCGAGGCCAAGGTGGATCTCAGCCGAAGCAATGACATCGAGGTAACCTATAACGAAGAAGAAATTGACCGCAGCCTCAACCTCAAAAAGTTGGTGGATCGCATCACCGTTCGGGGCAAGGTCAAGGTTTCCAATCTCCAGAACAAGGAGATCACGCTCAAGGTCACCAAACACCTTAATGGAGAGGTCACGACCGTCAGTAACGAAGGCAAAGCGATTAAATCAGGTCGGTATCTGGGCCGTAATGCCGCAGCCCGCGCCGAGTGGAACTTAGTGCTCAAGCCAGGAGCAGTGCTTGATCTGAGTTATGATTACAAGGTTTTGCTAGACAACTAGTCAACTACAGCGTCCATCCATCAAGCCGAGCCATACTCCTATATCATTAGGAGTATGGCTCGGCTTTTTGTTGTTCTATTGTGCCTCGTTTTTATCAGTTTTGGGATGCGGCATCGCCCTGACCCATCGCGACGATCAAGTCAAAATGGGCCGCACTGACTGACACCACCGAGAGCCTCATTTGCCGAAAGATGTTTAGGTCCTGCAAACGTGGTTCGTCCCGCAATTGTTGCAGGGTAACAGGGACAGGCAGCGTTGCATAAGGCGCTACATCCACTACAACCCAGCTGCCACGTTCGTCTGTGGTTTGGGTCGGGTCAGGATAGTGGGTTTTGACAACTTCCGCAATGCCAACGACGGCCTTGCCCTCGTTACTATGGTAGAATAGGCAGAGATCCCCAATGGCCATTTCCATCATGTAGTTGCGGGCCTGGTAGTTGCGCACACCGCTCCAGTGCGTCACTTTGTCTGCCAGTAGTTGAGACCATGGGTATTTGAAGGGCTCGGACTTGATTAGCCAATAGTTCATCTTGTTGATTATCGTGTGCGGATTACGAGAGTAGGACTGTTAGCCCTTGGTTTTGAAAAGTTATCAGGGCCTAGTACTAGGTATCGACCAATGAAGTCTGCCATCTGACAGCAAATATGCCGCCTAGACGATTGTGCTGCGCCTTCCAACTTTTTTGATAATAGCAATTGCAGCGTGATCGCAAAATTACAACTGGTCAACGTTGCACCTTGTTTGTTGCTTACAACGATATTGATCGTTGAAGGTAGGGTCTTTGATCCCAGCTTCATAATTTGATAATATAGGCCTTAACGGGCGTTGTTAGCTAGAACAAGCCTATGGCTGGCCTTTAGATGCCAAATGACTCTGGTTAGGATCATAGCGCCTAACTAGTTGTGGGTTCAGGTATCGCGAGTTGATAAAATGTTCAGCTCAGAGGTAACAACTTACGTAATTAGATCGGGCAAATAGACTTATTGCCTTAATCTTAAAACGCATTTTGGCCAAAAATTATAAAGTTAGCCTAGGCCAACTGACCAAATCTTTGTTGAAAAATGGGCAAAAACTTACCTCGGGTCTAGGAGGCAATCTCGGTTAACCAAAGGGCTTTTAACCTTAATTTAACCTCTGGTGTATAGGCCATTGAGAGGCATCTAAGGGCATTTTTGATCTCCAGAAGGCCATCAGACCTAAGTTGGGTCACAATCATAACGCGCCTAATGGCCAACAATTTTGATAAAAAAGGGCGCATCTTTAGTGAACTAAACCAAAAAAACTTACTTTTGCCAATGGCATACCTTGCTTAGTTGTGTCGTTGCGTTGACCAAAGGTTCTTTTATCTACCTAGGTTGGCGAAATGGGACAGCAACTGCAAGACAAAGCCAACGAGTGGTATTTCCAGCAATGAGGGTTTGTCGCTGCTAGCAACATTAAACCCGATTCAAACTTTAAGTGCCTAGTCACTACGTCATGAAGAACAAACTGATAGCCTCCGCCCTTACCTTGATGTTAATGACACTTGGTGTCAACGACGGTGCCTGGGCTCAGGTCAGGAAAAAAGGCGCCCCTGCCGCCAAAAAGCCAACGACCGCAATCCCGACTACATCTGTGGTCAACGAGGCCAAAAGCAAAAGCCAATTCAGCAAAGTTGGTGACAGGTTCTTCGTTCGTGAAGAGTATTTCAAGGCTGCCGAAGAGTATCGTAAAGGTTACAACGCCGACCCTAAGGACAACTACTGTGGTTACATGTTAGCCGAAAGCTACCGCATGTATTTCGACTACCCTAGTGCCGAAAAGTACTATGGACTCGTATCTGAGAACAACGGTGCGCAAGAGTTTCCGTTGGTGGGCTACTGGCATGCCTCCATGCTCAAGATCAATGGCAAGTATGCCGCTGCTGAGGCCGCATTTACCACTTTTGCTGGCAACTTCAGGCCGGTGAACCCTGCCGACAAAATTTTTATCGACCAAGCCCGCACAGAGGCTGCAGGTTGCGCCCTTGCTGTGGCCGAAAGCACCAAAAAACTACCTGACTACAAGTTTGGCATTCTACCAAAGGGTGTCAACACCGAGTATAGCGACTATGCAGCTGCACCTTTCCAGCATGATACCATGATCGTTTTCACGAGCTCGCGACCGCGCGGCTCTAAAAACATCAACGATCCCCGCACTGGCGCACGTTTTAGTGACCTGTTTGTCTATACCAAAAAGGGAGCTAATTGGGAAGAAAGCAACAACTCTGATCTTGACGGCCTCAATACCCGTGTCAATGACGGTGCCGGTGTCTTTAACCTTAAGCGTACAAAATATTACTACACCTCTTGCGGTGCTGACGAGCCTTGTCAGATCATGGTCACGGAGTATACCGGAGGCAGTTGGTCGTCACCTAAGGCCCTGAACGAGGTGATCAATTTACCTGGCTCTGCTAGCAAACAACCAGCGATATCTGTCACTGGTGATACCATCTACTTTGTGTCTGACCGGCCAGGTGGTTTGGGTCTTAACGACATCTGGATGTCAACCAAAAAGCCAGGTACTGAGCTTTGGCTTAAGGCAACCAACCTTGGTAAAAACATCAATACTCCATACCAAGAGGTTAGCCCCGCTGTTGGCCCTGAGGGTCTGTTGTTCTTCGCCTCTAACGGCCGCGAAGGCATTGGTGGCCTTGACGTTTTCATGAGCGAAAACCGTGGCAATGGCAAGGTGACTAACTTAGGTTATCCATTCAATAGCAACCGTGATGATTTTGGTTTCCTGATCGGTGCTCGCCTAGGCTACCTATCATCTAACCGTGACGGCGGCCAAGGCAATGATGATATCTACCTTTTCGATATCTATAACGCTGATCGTAGTGTCAAGAATGCGATCCTGAACAAAGAGGAAATCGCAAACCGCAAACCACAGCCAGAGCCAGAAGGCCCAATTGCTGCTGTGACAGAAGAGGCTGCAGTTGACGTGACAGGTACTGTTAAAGATGGTGACAAACCAGTTGAAAATGCGGTTGTTGACCTCAAGGACGAAAAAGACAAAGTCATTGAGACTACCACGACTGACAAAGATGGAGCTTTCAAGTTCAAGAACCTGAAGGACGAAAAGGACAAAAAATACAAGCCTGTTATTGCTGCCCGCAAACCAAAGCCAGAGCCAAAAACAGTTGTCAAGAAGGCTACCAAACCTAATGCCGACCACGAAAGTCTTCAGCTTGCTGATGTAGCCATCAAAAAGACCCGTACCAAAGTCACCCGTTTCTTGTTCGAGAACATCTATTTTGACTTTGATGGTGATACCCTCCGCCCTGAGGCTCGCAAGACCCTTGACGAGCTGATTGACTACAGTGAGAAAAACCCACACATCCAGGTTGAACTAAACGCAAGTACCGATAACCTAGGTGAGAGCACCTACAACCGCGAGCTGAGCGAGCGCCGTGCCGATGCTGCCAAATTATACCTGCTGAACCATGGCCTCAAAAAGACTTCTTTGGTCGTCCGTGCGTTGGGCGAGGGTGCACCACTGACTGGCAACGACAACCCAGCTGGCCGTACCCTAAACCGCAGGGTTGAGTTCTTCATCCGTGGAGGTTATGAGTACACTGGTGGTGCCATGGCCTACGTCCCCGAAACTGATGATCAGTATAGCAACATCGCTAGCCAATTTGGCATGACAACCGACGAGATCCAGGCCCTTAACGCCACAACCAGCGAAGTAGCTAAAGCCTACAATGCCGTCCGTGTTAAGCGCAAGGTTGGTGGCAAGGTAGTCGCCCCAGTATCGATGGCCCTTAGCAAAAAAGCCAAGCCTGATTTGCTGCCAGAGCTGGAAGGTCGCCCAGTGATCGAAAAGAAAAAGGCTGGAGTCAAAAAGTAATCGTCCTACTTTTGTTGAAACAAGCCCCAAGATCAATCTTGGGGCTTGTTGCATTTTAGCGGATTTAGTTCGGTATATCTATTGTGACTGATCAGGATTCCAGAGCTGAAACATGGTCAGTTATGGCCTTGGCTAACTACTACTTGCTGTGGTTGCGATCGGCTTGCCTGTGGTGTACCTTTGTTCTGGACCTACAAGGCAACCACAAGGCCTAAAACATCCGATGTGTGACGTCAGTAAGCGCTCACCTTATTGTTAGGCATTATTCCGTACCCACCAGTCAAGACTACTTAACCTTAGCACAATCCGACCAGCAGCGATATCCATGACACAGCAAAACCCAACTTACCGCATAGCCATTGGCGCAGACCACGCTGCCCTAGACCTTAAAGCTATCCTGAAGGAGCACCTAGAGGCCCAAGGGCATACTGTGGAGGACTTTGGCACCCATACTACTGCTTCAGTTGATTACCCAGACTTTGCGCATCCTGTTTGTAGCGGTGTAGAAGCAGGGACATTTGACTACGGCATATTACTATGCGGCTCGGGCATCGGGATGAGCATGGCGGCCAACAAACATCAAGGTATCCGAGCGGCACTGATCCACAATACCGAGCTGGCAGCCCTCACCCGCGAGCATAACGATGCCAACGTCTTGTGCATGGGTGCTCGGTTTACGGCGCCTTACCATGCCACCATGATCTTGGATACGTTCCTGACCACGGCCTTTGCAGGTGGCAACCATTCCCGGCGGTTGGGTAAGTTGGGGTGTTAGTTATATTGGTGGTTGTACTCAGGTGCAGTTATTGAAGGTGTCCTAACCCCCTATTTGCCTTCATTTATGGCACGTTAGCCTCGCTTGACGTTTAGAAAGTTGCGCTTCTACCCAATTCACTGTACGAATTTGGGCTAGGGCTTAATGTGGTCCTAGATGAGCATGTGATGCCCTAAGTCAGCACCAAAGTTTGGTTGCCGACATATTGCCCCATTGTTTAAACCAGCCTTCTTGTTTTGTCTTGTTTGCCCTTTTAGTCACCAAGGAAGGAGAAGGTGCCATGGCAAGCGTTTTGCAACTATATTTGACCAAGTTGTAGTACCTTGGGCTAGCCAAACAAGTACTTCCTTCGAGGTAGAAAAGAAACTGGTTGCCTAAATTGTTGAGGCATATCTATTTTGGCTGGTAGACATTAATATGATTTTTATGGAGACGCTTCGAGCGCTTAACCGAATCATTGAGCGGGAGAGTAAAACCTCCACCTATAAGTTTGCGCTGCTCAGGGGTACAATCGAGATTATATTAGAGGATTCCCCATATATCCAAATTTTTGATGATAAGGTAAAACTGCCATTTGGTCCTCTGGTTTTGAAATGGCTTCTATATTATTATCCCCTAATTGAGCGCTTCGGAGGTGAATCGCAAATAGCTGGGACCTCCATCAAGTTAAGTTTTCAAGGACAGGTAAGTGATTTAATTACCTTCTACAATACCCGTGGGGGGCTTTCCGTCCTCTATAACGAACTCAAAGGCCAAGGTATTCAAGAGGGTGCCCGGCCCCTCTTTTTAGCAGCCATAAAAAAGATAGGCGATTGTATTAGAAAAATGCCGATGGTGTACTTGGGAACATCTGTTACTGGGGTGCAAAATGGGATCTACCAGTATTTGCCTGGCCCCCGGTTGGATACAAGCCAACCCTACACCGTGTTATGGATGACCGGTATGGGCACCTTCACCCTGCCTAGAGCCTACTATGATACTTTGCGAGAGATGGGCAGCTTTATCGGAGGAATGGATTCGCTGCTTTTGAAATGGGGTGAGTTTAGCTACGAAGCCACGGGGCGAAATCACGCGTTGGCTGATATTCTTGCAGGCGTGCTTGAGCGTCCCGTTGATGAAAGAGATGTGGTAGATGCCAAACGCATTTACACCAATCTGCATCGGGAGGGCAAACTAGTTTGTGCATGGACAGGACTGAAGCTGCAAAGCTTCCATATAGATCATGCTATTCCCTATGCGGCTCTGAAAAACAATGATTTATGGAATCTTCTACCAGCTTCTCCTGCTGTAAATAGCAGCAAAAGGGATAAGATTCCTACAGCCAATCGAGTACGAAACTCTGCAGACAGAATTCTCTATTATTGGAGTGAACTAAAAAAAGCACTACCAAACCGCTTTGATAATGAACTACAAACGGCGCTTTTGGGGGAAACTCCCGGACCGGAATGGAAAGACCGCTCCATAAACCGGATGATAGACTTGTGTACCCATTTAATTGATGTGAGAGGCTACGATCTATGGAACTAGAAACTTTTGCAGATAACCGACACAGCCATTACACTGCTAAAAAGCGCGAAAGGATTTCCTTTCCGGCACGCTGGTTATGGGAGAATGGATATTTGAGAGGAAGAATCCTCGATTTGGGCTGCGGGTACGACAAAGACGGCGAAACCCTACGTAGTTTAGGACTTGCGGTAGATTCGTTTGATCCATATTACAAGCCTGAAACTATTACAGATCAATATAATACTGTAATGTGCTTGTATGTGTTAAACGTGCTTTTACCCGTAGAACAAGCTCAAGTGATGATGGAGGTTAGCCGCAGGGTAGCTCCACTCGGGCGGGCCTACTTTGCAGTACGTCGGGACCTAACCCACGACGGCTACAGAAGGAATCCTATCTATAAAGTTGAAACGTACCAGTGTACGGTAGTCTTGCCTTGGAAATCTATATTCAAAAACGATTTTGTTGAGATTTATGAGTATGTGCGATGGGATGAGCTGCATCCTAAATACGGTGACATAATTAAAGAAAATGCTCACTTTGAATGCGAAACGGCCTCGGTTGTCGCCTATAAGCTTTATTCAAATTCTAATTCGCGGCAATTTTTTGTAAAGTCAAAAATCGAACCAGATAATTTTTTTAAATTGAGCTTAAAGCGTCAGATGGCATGCTGGGTTGTTGTAAATAATATTTGCGATGAAATTGATTCGGTATTTATAGAGCAAGACACTATAAGAATAATTTGCAGTTAGTTTTCAGATATCTCTTTTATCAGTGAAACCCTCCCCATGCTTTAGACCACTATCAGCTATGTTATCATCAACCTCAACATCGTCATTTTTTAGAGGTGCAGGGGTATAAGACCCAAAAACATCCCCTTCCTCCTGGTTATTAAAGTCAGGCGGAAGGGGAATATATTTAACTTGGTAACGTGTTGGTTACTCCACCACAACCCCCATCGCCGAAAACTTATCAATGCGTTGGCTGATGCGGTCGTCCACAGATAGGAGGCTGAGTTCAGCTACCTGATCAAGGATCACCTTTTTGAGCTTTTTGGCCATCGCTACTGGGTCGGTATGGGCGCCACCAAGCGGCTCTTTGATGATGTCATCCACCAGGCCGGCTTTGAGCATATCCTTGGCGGTGAGTTTAAGGGCTTCTGCAGCCAGCTCTTTATAGTCCCAGCTTCGCCACAGGATGGAGCTACAGCTCTCAGGCGAAATGACAGAGTACCAGGTGTTTTCCAGCATCAGGACACGGTCACCAATGCCGATGCCAAGTGCACCACCACTAGCACCTTCGCCAATCACGATACAGATCACAGGCACGGTCAGCATAAACATCTCACGCAGGTTGCGTGCGATGGCTTCTCCTTGCCCACGTTCTTCCGCCTCAAGACCAGGGAAAGCCCCGGGGGTATCGATCAGGCAGACGATAGGCACGCCAAATTTTTCGGCCGTTTTCATCAGGCGCAGTGCCTTGCGGTAGCCTTCTGGGTTGGCCATCCCGAAGTTACGGAACTGGCGTTGTTTGGTGTTACGACCTTTCTGCTGGCCGACGAACATAATACTCTGATCACCAATCCTGCCCAGACCACCAATCATCGCCTTGTCGTCACCCACGTTGCGGTCGCCATGCAGTTCGATGAACTCATCACAGATGGTCTGGATGTAGTCCAGCGTGTAGGGCCGGTCTGGGTGGCGGCTGACCTGCACTCTTTGCCAAGGTGTTAGGCGGGCAAATGTTTCTTTCTTGAGGCTCTTGAGGCGTTCTTCCAATTGTTTGAACATCTCATCCTCTTCGCTGACAAGGGCACGCATTTCGTTGATGCGGGCCTCGAGTGCGGCGATTGGTTTTTCAAATTCTAGTAGCATAAGTGCCGGAGGGCTTGCAATGTCTGTATGGAGAGGGGATGGTGCGGGCAGTTGTTCGATCAGCAGGACTTTTGACACGATTGAATCGGCATCAGGCTTAGCCTTTTCAGCCTTTGGCTTGGCTTCAATAGCGGGTTTGGCTATTTTGGCTTTGCGTTTGGCTGGCTTTTTATCGGGTTGGTCTGCGGGCTCCATTTTGTGCTTGAGGCGGAGAGGGTGATAGGGTAGCGGTCGCTGTCGAGCAAGGTTAAAACCCGAGCATCGCGACCAGGCTAACTAGCTTGTCTTTCAGCTCTTGGCGTGGGACGATGAAGTCCACAAAGCCATGTTCTAGCAAAAACTCAGCGCTCTGGAATCCTTCTGGCAGATCTTTACCAATGGTTTCGCGGATGACCCGTGGGCCAGCAAAACCAATCAAAGACTTAGGTTCGGCCAAGTTAAAGTCACCAAGCATCGCAAAGCTAGCCGTTACACCACCAGTGGTAGGGTCGGTCAGCAACGAGATATATGGAACGCCTGCCTTGTCCAGCAAAGCGAGTTTGGCGCTGGTTTTAGCCATTTGCATTAGGCTATAGCCAGCTTCCATCATGCGGGCACCACCCGAGCGGGCGATGACCAAGACGGGAGCCCTATTGATGCGGCCATAGTCAATGGCCCTTGCGAGCTTTTCGCCAACAACCGAGCCCATCGACCCACCAATAAACTCAAAATCCATGCATGCGATGACCATCTTGTGGCCACCAACCAGTCCATGGGCAGACCGCAGGGCATCTTTGAGGCCCGTCTTGACGATGGTTGCCTTGATGCGGTCCGGATAGGCTTTGGTATCCTTAAACTCCAGCGGATCGCCACTGATCATGTCGGCGTCTAGCTCTGTAAACTCGTCATTGTCGAACAGGAGGCTGAAGTACTGCATGGACCCCACCTTGGTGTGGTAATTACAGTTAGGGCAGCAATAGGCGTTGTCCGCATGGGTTTTGCTCAGGGTGACCGTTTTGCACTCGGGACACTTGTACCAGAGGCCATCTGGCGCCTCCCGCTTCATTTCGGTAGGGGTGACGATGCCTTTTTTCTCGCGGTTGAACCAAGCCATAAGGGGTTGCAGAGGTATTAATCAGAGACAGTAAATAGAGGCTGGCATGCCAGCTTTGGGCACCAAGGGCACTCTTTGTGCCATTGGTCTGGCCAACGAAGCAAAAATCGGGCCTAGATTAGATCCTGAGCCAGACTAGGAACACCTAAAGCCTGACGCTGACCTGATTTTGGCCCAGTTCTGGTCCGGACCTAGACCAAGCCCAAAGTCGGCCCTAACTTGACCAGCTTCAGGGGCTGACCTTGCCCAGTGAGCCCGCAAAGCAAGACAATATTGACCGATTGCCCAAAAGATTGCCCCTCCTTTGCATCCCAGATCATTCAGAACTAGGTGCTGTTGGATGGCCCAGTTGTAGCCCAATCGCCAACCAAGACGCCCATTTATTACAACCACAGGCCCTGGAAGACCGAAATAAACCGATCTAAAATTTGTCATAATCACGTGGCCGTAGTCACTGCACAAATTTTGTGTTGCTAACCCATTTATGGCTGATTAAGCACCAAATGGGCCTAAACTGCACCGATTTGCTAAGTGGGATTGTATAATTTTGACCCAATGGTTTGTGGAACTGCGCCACTTTTTGCATGATTAATACTGCCGTGTACCAAAACCTACAAAATTAACTTGACATCCCGCCAAATATTAGCCAAATTTGTATTGTTAGTGATTTGGTAACTTAGCCCTACTTGACCTTGAAAAACGAGCCAAGTTGAGGTAACCAAACCGCCTAGCAACCACCGCACCCAAAGAAGTAGTACCGCTTATGAATGTGAAACTCTACACTAGGCTTGTAGGGTTAGTTGTGTTTACTGTCCTGATACTGGCCCTAAATGCTACAGCCCAAGTAACTCCTGACGTTTGGAACCGTGTTAACCGCGGTTTTGCCAAGTGTGCTGTCATAGGTGGTTTTGCTGGCGAGGCCGAGTGGTACACCGACGATTTTGACGTCCAGCAGATGATCAATCGGCGGGGCGAAATGTATGCCTACATTACTTATGGCAACGGAGGTACCAACACGGCAGCTTGTGGTGCAGGTTTGTTCAGGCACGACACCGTTAGCAACCGCTGGATTAAGGTAGCTAACAGTATCACTGACAAGATCTCCATGTTTACCAACAACACCGAGATCATTGCCTCTAGCGGCTACCCCAACAACGCCACCTACCGTTTCACGACCGACTACATTAATTTCCCTTCAGGTTGGCAGACCATCATTAGTCTTACTTGGGACAAGATCCCGAACAATGGCTGCCGCACCACCCAGTCAGAATTTGGCGCAGGTGGCCAAATCACACAATATGTTGGGGATACCGTTTTCGTGGTACAGTACAACCCTTGTGGCAATAGCAACCAAGTAGTTAAGTACTTTGTCGGGGGCAATTTTGTCGTTGAGTTCCCGACCGATATTTATGTGGACGTCATGGGTGATATGCCATGGCAAGGCATTACCCAGACATGGCTCCGTACTGGAGACCCCTTTTATGACTTTGACATCTCAGCCCCAATAGCAGGTCTTTTTAAGTACTTCAATACCAACAAGTACCAGGCCAACAACATGAAGGTTCCGGACTTTATCTGGACCTGGGACCCGCGTGCGATGCCTGCCGCACAATACCCCGCCATGATGCCATTCAAGACGGATATCGTAGGTCTTGGGGGCAATGCCTATTACACCCAAGACGACGGCATCAACGGCTTTGAGTTCTGGCGTAGTAATGGCACCAGTGGAGGTACTAGCATGGTCAGGGACATCACCACAGGTCAAAACCGTGAAAGCAAAGGTGGCCATAAACGATTCCCGAAAAACATGACCCCGATGGGCGGCAATATCTACATGGCTGCCTACGGACCAACCACTGGATATGAGCTCTGGCGGTCAGATGGTTCATCAGGCGGAACCAACCTCTTACTTGATATCTGGACCGGCAATAACGGCAGCGACCCCAATAGCAGCAATCCGTCCAACTTTTTGGTTGCGGGCTCTACATTGTTCTTCACTGCCACCAATGGCAGTAATGGCACTGAGCTTTGGCGCACCGACGGCACCGCAGGAGGCACCGTTATGGTTGCTGACATCGCTACCGGAAGCTCCAGTTCTAATCCCAGTAGCCTCACGCTAGTTGGCACAACCCTGTTCTTTTCCGCCGCCAACTCCAGTGGCGACCGCGAGCTTTATCGTTGTGCTTCGCCTTATACCACTGTCACCCAAGTACGGGACATCAACGCTGGTGGCAGCTCTGACCCACAACAGCTTTTTGCCCATGATGGCATCTTGTTCTTCAGCGCCACTGATGGCGTAACAGGTCGCGAGCTCTGGAAATCAGAAGCACCCTTTGGCAGCATCAACACCACCTTGGTTCGGAACATCTGGACGGGTAGTGGGTCTACAGGTAACGGCAATCCTAAAAACTTCTTCAGCCTAGGCAACCGCCTTTTGTTCCAGGCTAATGATAGCACCAACGGCGCCGAGCTTTGGTCCGCAGTGGCCCCTTACAATACTGGCTCGACCGCCTTGCTTGTCAACATCAATACTTCGGCTACAGCCAGCTCGTTCCCTAATTTGTTCACCGCCATCGGTGATACCGTGTTTTTCCGTGCCAACACCAATACGCATGGTTTTGAGCTCTGGAAGTCAGGCGGCACGTCAGCTAGCACACGTAGGGTAGCGGATATGAATGTCGGCACAGGCAGCAGCTCACCAAGTTTCCTGACCGTCTTCGATAACAGGATCTACTTCACCGCAAACAACGGTACTGGTGGTCGTGAGCTATATTTCACTAGCCAGGCTCCTTTTATCAGTGTTACCCGTGTCGAGATCGCACCAGGAACTGCCAGCAGCGCCCCTACTAACCTATCGGTTATTGGCAGCAGGCTGTATTTTGCAGCCAATGACGGCACCAATGGTTTTGAGCTCTATAGCCTAGTTGCTGGTGGTGCACCTACACTTGTCCAGAATGTTTCAAAGTCGGGCTCGCCTTATGGCTGGCGCAACATCAGCAAGGGGCCAGACTACACCAACCTCACGGGCAACAGCAACCCTTTCGACAACGAAAATCCCGGCTTCGATTATTATGATCAGGATACCTGGGTACTTGTTAGGGCCTCAAAAAGCCAGATTGGCCTAGCTAGTGCCAGCCGTCCCATCCTTAGCTTTGACAAAAAGCAAATGTACATCACCACCCAGACAGGGGCCTATCGCTGGATCGGCTCTGGCTGGGAGTGGATCTTGAGCATTCGAGAAGGTTTCGGTATCTACCCGACCTCAAATGGTTTATACCTTACTTCTAGGTCTGGTATCAGGCGCATCAATGGTGCCGTCACCCAGTCCATAGGCAACAGGGACTTCTATCCTACCTGCGTTCATAGCAGTATTAGTGACCTTACCTCGCCAAATGACGGTGTTACGCTCTATTGTACCAAGTTTGATATGCGGAACCCCGCTGTCTGCGGCTGGTCAAACGGAACGGGTGCCCTGATGGGTATCTATCGCCTAACACTCGACCCTGATAAAACAGGTAGTACCCGCAACCTGACTGTTTCGGCAGCAGGATACATCGGTGGCAACCAAGCTGATCAACCTGTTGGTGTTGCATGGGGAGGCCGTCCTGCTAACGTAGCCAACCGCAAGACGGACTTATTTGTGGCGGGCAACTTTGGTACCACCGACCCTGGCCTCAAAGGCCGTCGGCCAGCAACCGACATCACATTCAACAGTGGGGGATATACCACCACCACTAGCGCCAAGGCCTTGGTCTATCGGTACAACGCCGCCACGGATACCCTTAAGGAAATTATTTACCTCGGTACTAATGCCACCGACGTGGTTTATGACTTCGAGTACATCAACCAAAAACCCGCCGCTGGGATTGGACGCAGGATGGCCATTACTGGCACCTTCGGTGTTGTCGTGCTAGACTCATTGGGCCGTCTGTTGTGGCGTATAGACAATGCTAGTTTGCCGGGTATTTCGTCAGGTAAAACTTTGGTCGATATTGATCGGAACGGGCACGTGGTTGTCATGCGCTCCAATGCGGTTAGCTACAGTCACCCATTCCGGATTTTTGACGAAAATGGCACCCCTATCACTGGGGTAACAAATGCCTTCCGCGAGTTTGCACATGACGTTGCTATCCAGAATGATACAGTGGTCGTTACTGGTTTCCGAAACGGCTGTTTGCCCGGCACAAGGCCTTATTGCGGGGGCGCTGGTGGTAACCCTGGCCAAAGCTGCGGCGGTGCAGAGGTCCAGACTGCCTATTTGTATTACTACAAAAAGGGTGCAACTGCCACTGCAGCAATGGATATCTATGGCAAAACCTATGACTATCCCGATGGTGCCCAAGGCCGTGACATTGCTGACACAAGGGGCTACCTCGTCAACTTTGGTGCTGATGGCAAACTCTATTTTGCTGGCGAGTCCGCAGGTTCTGAAACCATCTACCGTTGGCCAGGTATAGAGGACTGTACTGCAGAGCTCAACTCGGTCCGGCTTGGTATCTGCGATGGCACTGTTAACGTCATAAACGGTTCCGTTTCTACAGCCGGATTACGTGCCGTCTCCACAGGTAGCGACCTAAGCAATACAGCCTCTGCCCACTTGACTTTTTATGGTCGCATCAATTACCAAAAAGTGAGCCCTGGTGGTTATTGCGAAGTTGAAAAGGGTGAGTTCATCATCCCACGCAACAGCGATGGCAAAAGCAACACCTTCCGGATTAGTGGCAATGACGGTTACATCACTGCTGATGCCAGCTCTGCCGTTTATGTGATTGGCTCGTCTGCATTCAAGTTTGCTGGCCGTGATGCCCAAAAGGTAAATGGCCAAGCCATTGGCGACTATAACGGTGATATGACTGTTCTGGTCACAAACAAAAACTTCAGTGGTGTGCGTTTCTGGGGTGCGATGTCAAAAGCACCATCCGCCGCTGGCGGACCAGGTGCTAGTGGCGCAGGTCGGGGCATTGCCGTGCTAGATACCTTGGTTGCCTACGTGGCCAGGATCGACACCCTCAATATGCACACCTTTGCGCCAACCCAAAGCCTGACCAGCATGGGCCTGACCAAAACCAAGCCAGATGGTTACCTCGCCATTTTCCACTCCGACCTCAGCAAGTTTGCTAATCGCGACTCCATCATCGAGACGGTCCGCTCTGGAGATACCATCATCCCGCCTGACTTTACCCGCCTCAAAGCCAACTATACCGTCAGCCGCACCTCGGTTTGCGTCGTTGGTGGGTCAAACAACAACGTCACTTTCGCAGATGCCAGCACCCTGCTCAACCCCACAAACAATGCCAACTGGCGCTGGAAAATCACTTGGGATTTTGGTTCAGGTGCTCAGCTAGTTTCGGGTATGCAGACCTTTACTGGCACTGCCAATAACCTACTGACAGGATATACGCCACCAACAGTTCGCTGGACAACAACCGGGCTCAAGACCGTCTTGTTGCGCATGACAGGCCTACACCCCACATTTGATAGCGTATCCGTCACCGAAACCAAGTTCAACTTCATCAACGTCCTACCCACGACAGCAACAGCCAATACCCTAAGCGGTGCTGGCAGTACCTGTAGCGGTGGCGTAGCCGAGTACGAAGTCTTCTTTGACCAAACCACTGCTTTCGGTATCACCAGCTATGTCTGGACAGTGCCTACGGGTGCCACCATTATGTCCGGCCAAGGTAGTAGCAAGGTGAGGGTTAAGTTTGGCGCCACCTCTGGCAATGTTGCCGTCTATGGTGTCATGCCTTGCGGTAACACCACTACCACTTCCCGTAGCGTCACCATCACGACCCCAACCCGCGAGGCCCTTATTTTGGCTGGCTCGATGGCACTCACCCCTGGCGAAATCGTCCTACGGAACGAGCTCATTAGCCGCGGTTACAATGTCGTCGTCCGGGAGGATAATGACTTTGACACCCTCGACTTTTATTGCCGCAACATCATTGTCGTCACTCCGACCGCGGACTCAGCCTTTGTAGGTGACAAATTGCGCCGAAACACTACACCTGTCATCATCATGAATCCGCGGTTGTTGCCAACCATGGCCATGACCCCAGGCGTTTTTGGTTCGGGCTATGGCTTTGCGACCAACCAACGCCAGATCAACGTCATCAATGCCGGCCCTAATGACCTTTTAGGGGGTATGACGACTGGCAACCAAACCGTCCTCAGTGCCAACATCGGCAAACAGATGGGATGGGGTAACCCCAACGCCAATGCCGTCAAGATCGCCCAAGTGAGCAGCAATGCTACCCAAGTCAGCTACTTTGCCTTTGCTGCTGGTGCGGTGATGAACAACAGCTATCCGGCGCCAGCCCGGAGGGTGTTCTTGTTCCCGGGCGAGCGCCTTGCCATTGATAGCCTCAATGCTCTTGGTACTACCTTACTTGGCCGTGCCATTTGCTATGCTACAAATACCTGCAACATCCCGACCATTACCGTCGTTGCACCAAGCAGGACATCTTTCTATCCATTTGACTCAGCCAGTTTCAGGTTCACGACCTCAGGTACATTCGCCTCTGGCAACGTCTTCACCATCCAGTGGTCTGATCGCTTTGGGGATTTCAGTAACTCAACTAACACCATTACAACAACCCTATCTGGTACCAACCCAACCTTTAGGCTGATTCAGGACCCGATGCCAACCTTGCAGGTAGGTACCAACTATGCCATCAGGATAACGAGCAGCAACCCTGCTACCTTCAGTAACACCATCACCGGCATCACCTTGTTTGATGCACTGACAGGACCAGCCAAGATCATCTACCTGACCAACACCCTCAGCCCTGCGCAAGCACTTGACAGCCGAGATACATCGGTTGTGGCAGCTTTGGCACGCACTGGTCTACCAGTAGATTATGTCCGGAGCCAAGACCTTAACAACCTCAGGATGGCAGGGGCTAAGTTGATCGTATTAGGGCCACTTGCGTCCTATAGTTCAACATTTAACACCTTGTTCAACACCTTAAAGGTGATCAACATCCCGGTCTTGAACATGACGAATGAGCGCCTTGATGCCAATGGCTTATCCTATGTCACGACCACTGGTGGCTATGGCGTACATACCCAGGACGCGCTCAACATCATCTTGTCGAACACCAATTTGTTTGCCTACGACCAAGATGGTGTCATACCATTACATGCCCAAACACGCGTCGCAACCACAACCAACTACTACATAAGTCAGGGGGTGATGGGCTCTGGCGCCACGATCACTTCCCGTGTTAGTGGCGCGGTGACTGATGCGGCATTTTCAATGCATTACGAGACTGGGGCTTTGATGGCAAATGGTGTTACCGCACCTGCTAGGCGCGCATTCTTTGGTCTCAAGTACGACAGTAACCCCGTGTTCAACACCTTGTCAGTCGAAGCCCGTATCTTCTTTGACCGTATGGTGCGTTACCTGATAGGTCAACCTGCTGTCGAGATCGCAAGCGCAACCGTCGCAGGTGGCGGATCTTTGTGTACCAACTCATCGGTCAGTGTCAACCTGACTGGTACCACTGGCTTTAATGACAACAACCAGTTTTTTGTCGAGCTCAGTGGCCCTACAGGCAGTTTCACAGACCCTGGATACCCAGTCCTTTTGGCTTCTAACTCGGGCAATGCCCCATCTAACATTTCGTTCACTGTACCAACTGGTTTGCCTGCAAGTGACAAGTTCCGGATGCGTGTGCGTTCTAGCAGCCCAGTGCGCCAAATGTTCGTCAATGATACGACCCTACATGTCATGATGGATGACCGTCGCGGATCAACACGGTCCAGCAACTTGTCGCTCAATAGCAGCAACGGCTTTACCAATGATGACTTCAGTAGCGGCTTCACCAGCATCAACTCATACACCGCGCAGGTCTATGGTAGTTCTTATATGGAGGTAACTGGCAGCACCAGTACCAACTTCCTGCGTTACACACCCACCTTGCCTAGGACAGGCAACTACGAGGTTCAGGTTATTTATCCTAACCTAGCCTCGGCACGTTCGGCTTCGCAGTTCCGTATCATCAGCAATAGCGGCACCACCACCGTTACTATCAACCAGACCATCAACTCTAATCGTTGGGTTTCGCTAGGGTCTTATGCCTTCACGGCAGGCACCACTGGTTATGTCGAGATTTTAGGCAACCAAACCAACCTCAGGGTCGATGCCATTCGGTTTGTCCGTAATACCAACCACCCGAACCGCGCCCCTTCTGCAGGCGACAAACAGTTCACGGTCGGAAACATCTGGACTGGCCTCGCCGACAACAACTGGCACAACGCTGCCAACTGGAGCCTTTGTAATCCTACTGCGACGGGTGTGCCCGACTCGACAACACTGGCCTTAATCCCTGGCAGCCTTTCCAACCCTGCCAACTTCCCGATCATCTCTACGGGCAATGCAGAAGTCCGGTCCCTCACGATCAGCAACGGTGATGCCAAGCTATGGGTACGCAATGGACGAACCCTCCGTGCCACCCTAAGTATTGCAAATGAGGATACCCTTCGGTTTATGGAAGGTGCAGGTGCAATTGGCTCAGGCACAAAGGCTACGATCCTGACCAACAACAACATGATCTTTGTGGACGAAGCCGCCCACATCAAGGCCGATATCACCAACCAAGGCATCTTCAGGGTCATGAACTATGCCAGCACAGGCCTCACGACCTTCAACAAGTTTGACAACCTAGCAACAGGATCCTTCTTCACGCTCGGTGCTAAGCGTGTAGCTGTCACCAACGGTTTCACAAGTGCTAACGTCTTTAGCCTTGCCGAAGGCACAAACTTCACCGGGACCTACACCCAGTCTGCTGGTGTTGATACCACACGTAGGTTCTGTGTCGTCAATGGCGATGTCAACATCAATGCGGGTACCCTCAATATCCATACAACTACAACAGGTGATTCTACCAGATTCAACGGTAACATCACCTCTGCGATCGGCTCTTCCATCGTCTGGGGTGCTAACCGCAACCTGCGTATAAGGGTAACAGGCGTCCTAACCAACAACGGTACCATGTCCATCGGTAATGGTACCAATAGCGATCGTCCGATCCATATTATTGACGCCAATATTGTCAACAATGGTACATTCAGCTACGGCTGTAACCCTGGCGGCAATCCTGGCTTCAGTTGCCGCTCCTTTGTCAATAATGGTCTGTTCGAGGCAGCCCTTGGCAACACCAACAACCAGCATGTTTGGCTTGGTGGCGTGATCACCAACAACGGGATCATGAACGTTGCCGGTACCCAGGCACGGATCTTTGAGTTTGAAGAGATCATAAATAACGCCTCCTTGAACATTGGTAAAGGCATTCTGTATGGACGTAGGTTCATCAATAACGCCTCTGGCGTAGCCAACCTTGGTGGGCCCTATACAAGCACAACTGCTGCTAGTCTGCTGACCAATATTGTCACGATTGACAACTTCGGTATCCTCAAAATGGGTGAGTATGCCAGCACCACTAATGGGCTTGGTTTCCGACTAAATACCCATAGCCTGACCAACAGGGCGGGCGCTACCCTCGAGATCGGTCGGGTCACCAGTACCGGGACCAATACCAACCGCACGGTCATTTGTCACGGTAACTTTGTTAATGACGGTACCTTGACCCTCAATGCCGACCTCAACATGGCTAGTAAGGCCAGCCGCACACAAGAGATCCGGGGTGTGTCTGCCGTCAATACCCTCACCGTCAGCAACCTTGCTGTGGCAGCCGATACAGGTTATACTAGTCAATTTGATGTGGGCCGTCGTAATTTGCTCTACGGTACCTGGACAACAGCTGATGACGCAGGGGCAATTGGCGGGCGTCGTTACGTGGCGTCTTCTAGTGCTAATCCTGACTCAGCAGTCTTGCACCTTGTGGCTCCGTTCCCGGGCAACTATCACGTCGAGATTTTTGCTCAGACCAACTCTGGCAGGTTAGCAACAGGTACCCCACACCGTGTTTTTGCCAACGGTGTCTGGACCAACTTCACAGTGGATCAGCGTACTCAGGGTATCCCTTGGCTGCGCATCACGACCACCCCATTGGCATTCGCTGGTACTTATGACGAAAGGGTTGTCATCGGAGGCATCCCGCACGCTGCTGGAAGTTTTGGTGCGGATGCGGTGCGTTTGGTTTATGCTAATGGTGCCACTTGGCCTGCTGGCGGCAGTGTCCAGCTCGGTAGCCCAATGACGGTCAATACGAATCTTAACCTCCAGACCAACAAACTAGCCCTCCGGACCAATAACCTGACCCTTGGCACCTCTGCCACTATTAGCAATGCCAATAGCGCCCGCTATGTGGTGGCCAATAACTCCCTCGCCAGCGGCCGGTTAGTCCAGACTGTTGCGGCCTCCGAGGTTACCTTCCCAGTCGGTATTGACAGCAGCTATTCACCTGTCGCAATTACCAATGGTGGCAACCAAACCATCGGTGTCGCCGTCGTACAGGGTGTGCAACAGAGCGTTAGCACTGGTAGCTACGTCAGCGACAATATCGTGGATCGGACTTGGCTTGTTAGCCCAACGGCTCAGGCCACTGGTGCCACCGTTAAAGTTAGCTGGAACGGGCCCGGCCTTACCCCTAATAACGAACGCCCCGGTTTTGACCGCACCAGCGGTAGTTTATCCCTACTTGGCAGCACGACCACAACCTGGAACAACTTGGGTCAGCCAACAGTCTCTGGTGTCAACCCATATACCGCAACGCGGACAGGCCAGGCCATCAATCCGAACAACTTTTACACCCTTAGCAGTGGTGCATTGGTTAGTCAGGATCGCACCTGGAACGGTAGTGTTTCAACCGCTTGGGCCACCCCAGCCAACTGGACACCGTCCGGTGTGCCAACGGCGTATAGCAAAGTCATCATTCCTGGCTCCGTGCCAAATAATCCGCTCATTAGCAGTGGGGCTTTCACCTGCCTAGAGGTCGAGATCACGACCGGTACCCTCAATATCTCAGGTGGTACCCTGACCGTGAACTCGCACTTTACTCGGCGAGCAGGCGGCACTCTCAACCATACCGGTGGCACCATTAACATGGCAGGATCAGCTGCTAGCAGCATCATTGGCGCCAGTTCCTTCAACAACCTCACGATCACGAACGGCACCGGGGTAACCTTGCCCAATGCCACTACCACGGTCAACAACCTCACGATCGGTGCTGCTGGCAGGCTTAACTTTGCTGCCGATAGCATCAACACCAACCTCAACCTGAATGGCGTTTGGGACAATAGCCAAGGTGGTATCCTGAACCACCCTGCTGGCACAATTTCACTAACAGGGTCAAGCATACAAGACCTCCGTGGTGTTAATACCTTCCGGAACCTTACGGTCAACAACACAGGTGGGGCCAATGTCTCTAGCACTGATACCATCACTGGTACACTTACGCTTGTGAGTGGTAATCTGATCTTGGGTACATCGGACTTGGTGATGAAGGGTGCTTCTGCCAACGTCGTAGGTGGGAGTGCCAGCAGTTATGTCCAGACCAACACGACCAACGGCGGTGGATCTTTCATGACAATCGTTGGGAATACGGAGAAGGTTTTCCCGGTCGGTACCAGCACGTTTACTCCGGTTGCTGTTAATAATGGCAACAACAAATGGCACCGTGTGAGGGTCTATAATGGCTTATTGGACAATGGCCCGACAGGCCTTGCCCAGTCCGAAAAAGCTGTCAACCGCACCTGGTATATCGAGCCAGACTATACCAGAGAAGACATCCTGATGGATCAGGGAAGTACAGGTTACTCCTACGTCGATGTTGTCGAAACACCTACCAGTATTCCGACAGGCTTCGGCCTATTTACAGGCGAAGGCTGGGGTGGATCGTTTTGGAAGCTTAACATTAACAACGGTTCATGCCTGGATTATGCCCAAATCATGCCTCCGTTCCAGACAACTGGCTTGTATGAGGTGTTTGTGTATTATCCTACTGGATCAAACAACGGAACCTGCCCATACCAGATCCGGCATGCCAATGGCATTACGACCGTCAACGTCCCAATGTCCACCACTGGCAACAGCTGGATTTCGCTCGGTACCTATCAGTTTAACGCTGGGTCAGACCCGCTCAATGGGGCAATCCGTGTCGCAACCGCAACCGGTGGGTCATTTAGACATGTCGATGCCTTCAGGTTCAACTTCCGTGGGGCAGTAGGTGTTGGTACAACCATCAAACTCGGCTGGAATAGTAGCGACGAGCTAGCTAACTTTGAGGCCTCTCGTGTTAAAATGGGTGCTCATAGCGGTAGCAGCAATGGCTGGCAGTTCCAGAACAACTTTGCTGTTACGGGCAGCAACCCGAAACAAAGCACCGTTACTGGTGTGGGTATCTTCCCGTACTTCTGTATCGGCGGATGGGGTAACAACCAATGGGTTGGAGGTGCTGATAGCAACTGGGTCAACGCTAACAACTGGTCAATCGGTGTCCCTGGCCCTGATGACGATGTTGTGATCCCGGCTGTGGTCAATAGCAACCGTGGACCTCGTATCCGTACGGGTGATGTTGCCAACGCACGTTCACTATCCCTAATGGGTGGCAATAACGGACGGCTCCGCATCAGTGGTGGGGTCCTGAATCTGACTGGCAACTTCACCAACAATGGCACCTTCGTCCATACGGATGGCAAGGTGATCTTGTCAGGGTCCGCTCCGGCAGCCATTTCGGGTGTCAATGTATTTAGGCGTCTGGAGGTCCGGAACGGAAATGGCATCACCCTGCCGACCAGCACCACTACAGTAGCTGACTCATTCATTGTTAACAGTGGTACGCTTACCATGAACGGTGGTTTCCTGACCATCAATGGCCCTGTGAGACTCAACAACAGCAATAGCCGCATCGTGATGAACGATGGCCTCCTGACCGTCCGTGGTAACGTGGACAACAGCAACGGTGGCCAGATCGTCAGTAGTACTACTGCAGGCGCCGTTGACCTTGCTGGTACTGCCGCCCAAAGCATCACTGGTAACAGCACCTTCCGGAACCTCACGATCAGTAATACCAGCACTGCCGGCGTTACCGTTTCAGGACTAGATAGCCTTCGTATCCTTCGTGATCTGACTGTTAATTCTGGCTCAAGGCTCACGATGGGCTCAGGCAAATTGGTTGTACTAAACAACTTGATCGGCAATGGTACGATGTTGCTGACCGGTAGCACTACCGAGATCCGGGGTACGAGCGTCCAAACGCTGTTTGGCACACCGGCCTTTGGCAACCTGACCATCAACAAAACAGGGGGTAGCCTCACTGTACCAGCAACCCTGACCACGACTGGACAGCTTTTGCTCACCAATGGTAACATCACCTTGCCAGCCAATGCGAACTATACACTTGGCTCTCTGAGGCTAGCCTCTGGTGGGGTCATGAACATCACCGGAGGTACAGTCACGATCAGTGGCAACCTCGACAATAGTGGTGGCGGTATCCTGAACCATACTGATGGTCGGTTTACGTTTAGCGGTACTACGAAGGGCTCAGTCCTCGGCAGCCTCTCGTTAGATGATGTTACAGTCAATAAAACAGGCGCAACCGGGCAAGACTCTTTACTGGTGCCTTCTACTCTCAACATTCGGGGTAACCTAACCCTGACTCGAGGCTACCTCAAAACGGGCATGGAGGGGCTTCTATCACTAGGCAACAGCGCCACCATGTCATCCGAGACCAACACCGCACGTGTGGTGGGTCGCCTCAGTCAGCTCCTGACCGTTAATGGCTCCCCAGTTACCTTTGCCGGGAATTTGGTAAGCATCAACCCCGGCGCCGAACAACTCGGTGCTGTTGATCTCGAAAGGATTAGTGGTCTTGGTATCCCGGGTGGCAGTTATGCCACAACTCCAGAGTTCCCGGTCAGCAAGTCGATTGATGCTATTTGGCGCATTGAGCCAGCTCAGCAACCAGCTAACCCCGTAACCATGACCCTACGCTGGACCTCAGCCATCGATAATGGCAACAACCGTAGTCTGAGGTTGTTTGCTTATCGTCGCCCTGCTCCTTATACCGGCAATTGGATCAAGAATGGCACCACGCCAATCACGATAAGCAATGATGTGGCCACCATCACCACCTCTGAGTTTAGTGAGTGGACCGTTGGTGATCAGAACAATCCACTTCCTGTCGAGCTTATCAGCTTCTTTGGCAACTGGAACGCCAAAGCCGAACAAGTTGACCTCGCTTGGTTGACCCAGACCGAAAAGGATAACAGCCACTTTGTGGTCGAGCGTAGTCAAGATCAGAAAGAGTGGTTGGCCGTAGGATCGGTACAAGGCCGTGGCACCACATACGCACTTACCCGGTATAGCTTTGCTGACCCGAGTGCCCCAACTGGCCTTAACTACTATCGCCTCGTTCAGGTGGACTACAATGGTACTGCCACCAAGTCCTACACCATTGCTGTCCAGGTCGGCACCGCCAGCACCAACTGGCGCATGTATCCTAACCCAACCTACAACAACCTGACCCTCGAGGCCTTTGGCGTCGAAGGCAATAACGTGTCGCTTAGCATCAATGATATGCTGGGCCGCAATGTCCTAGCCGAACAAGTGAGGGTTAATGTTGGCGGACAGGTACTACACAGGGTCAGTATGCAACACCTAGCAACCGGTATGTATGTCGTCAAGGTAACAGACATTGACGGCAATACCCGTAGCTCCCTTATTGAGAAGAAGTAAGTCGCTGCCCTTTCGCTCTTAATCCCCAATGGCCACCACTCCGTATTTGAGGCTTGGTGGCCATTGTTTTGACCGGGCTGACCATCATTAGGCTTCTTTCCTTAGGTTATCTGCTTCGCATTCAGTGCCTTGGCTACATCTGTCGTATCCTGACTGGCGTATGGTGTTTTTTGTTGTTTTTAGTCGTATATTTGCACCCTTAAATAATTTACCTAAGTAATGGCCGAACCTATAGAAGCCACCACAGCCGAAAACAAGGAGCTCACGACTGGCGAAACGTCATCCGTATCTTTTGATTCAGGCGATTTTCTGGCAAAGAACCAAAGCACCATCATCCTGATTGTTGCCGCCATTTTGGTCGGTACCCTCGGGTTCTTCGGATACAAATACTACGTCAACGAGCAAGACACTGAGGCCCAAACCCAGATGTTCAAGTCCGTTTTCTACTTCGAGGCTGATAGCCTTGACAAGGCCCTGAAGGGTAGTGGTGGTAACCCAGGCCTAGAGCAGATTGCTGCTGACTACGGGGGCACCCCTGCTGCTAACCAAGCCCATTACTATTGCGGTGTCATCTACCTCAAGAAGGGTAAATTCACTGAGGCCATCGAGCACTTAGGGCAAGTTAGCTTTGGTGATGCCTTGGTTCAGGCCCGTACCTATAGCCTATTGGGCGATGCTCACCTTGAGCTCAAACAATATGACGAGGCTGTCAGCAACTACAAAAAAGCTGCTGACTACCAGCCTAACAAGTTCTTCACCCCTGGCTACCTGATGAAGTTGGCCTTGGCGCAAGAGCTCAATAATGACCTCTCTGGTGCCATCGCATCCTACAACATCGTCATCACCAAATATGGTGACCAAGGTGATGCTGCTGATGCCAAGAAGTACAAGGCCCTAGCCGAAGAAAAATCTGGTGCTGCCAAATAGTTTAGGCTAGTAACCATTCCATTACGATATCTTGCAAAGGGCAGTCAGGTCACATACCAGGCTGCCCTTTGTTTTTGATTGGACCTATTGCTGATTGCTAGGCCTAATCATATCACTCAATCCACCAACACTACCCACAAACCACTATGGCTACCACTAACCTTAGCACCGTACATGACTACCAGCCCGAAGGCAATGTCAAAAACTACCGTATCGGCATCGTTACCGCCCAATGGAACCCCGAGGTAACAGGGGCCTTATTGCGTGGTGCCGTCCATACGCTGGACCGCTACGGTGTGCCCCAGGCCAATATCCTGACCCACTCTGTGCCCGGCAGCTTCGAGCTCACCCTAGGGGCCCAGTGGCTTGCCCAGCAGCATAACATCGATGCCGTCATCTGCCTTGGATGTATCATCCAGGGCGAAACCCGCCATTTTGACTTCATCAGCCAGGCTGTAGCTACCGGTATTACGGAGGTTGCCCTCAAGACTAACAAGCCCATCATCTTCGGTGTCCTGACCCCTAACGATCAGCAACAGGCCCTCGACCGTGCTGGTGGTGTCCACGGCAACAAAGGTGACGAAGCCGCCATCACTGCCCTCCAGATGCTGGACTTAAACGATGCCTTGCTCAAAAGTAGTGGGCTCCAGACTCCTATCGGTTTCATAGGTCGGTAGTGCTTATTTGGGTCCGATTAGACCAATCATTTTGTACCTTGATGACGCTTGGCCCATCCCGGGTCCAGTTGATCCTGAGCTTACAAAATGGAAAAGATCGCTCCGCAAATCATGGGTACGCTATTATGGCGGTACCTGTGGCACTTAGTCATCGTTCTGATATTGTCTCTTATACCTTCGGCTGGAGACCTAATGGCACAGGTTGGTCCGCCCCAGAGTCCTTTTCCTGCCCAACCTGGTGCTGATCGATCCCGAACCTATGCCTTTAGTCCGCAAACGGCCGAAGGGTATGCCTTCCAGATTGGTGGCGGTCTAGGATCCTTTTCGGTCGCTAGCAGCAGCATCAATCTGCAGGGGTCCATCGGTGGGCAGTATCATTTGTCCTCTTGGTTATCGATCGGTGGCTTTGCTGGTGGCACCATCGGTGGATACGAGACGCGTGATGCCTTGGCTGGGTTACGTTCGGCCATTGGTGCCGACACCAGCCAAGATGGTACCGACCAAACTGTCCTTGGCTACTACCTGATGTTAGGCCCGCGTTTTTCGACCCATATTGACCAAACCAGTTGGCATTTCAGTCCGCTGATTGGCGTGTCTGGCCTTACGCGCTTTGGCTTTAAGCTTGACGATGCTGGTGCACGCAAACCACTGGCGGTAAAGCAGCAGCATCAGTACGAACCTAATTTTTCGGCCAATCCTGCGCTGACCTTTGGCCTCTCGGCAGGGTTTGACCGGCCCTTATCTGGCAAATGGCGCTGGGGATTAGAGCTTAGATACCTCCTGATTTCTGGCGTTCGGTACAGATCCCAATTCATCGAGTCCTTTAGCGCAATCAAGCCTTCCGGTCCGTCCTTACCCGATGTGGACTTTGGCAATGCCTTTAATGTCTCGATGGTTCAGCTGGGTCTCAACTTTACATTTCTTGATCGACAGGCTAACCCCTGATCTTTTGACCACAAGTTATCGGTCCAAGTTGATTTGGCATAGACCTGCTTCGGAAATGCCTAGTATCTGGATCAAGGCGATCTTGACTTTGCGTATTCCAAATGATTACTTTTGGAAAATTCCGATTTACTCACCAACTGACCAATACGCTTTATGACCAAATCTAGACTACTAGTCAAGGCTCTAATGTCCTTGTTTGCCCTACTGTTGACAAGCAGTGTTTGGGCCCAATATTGTGCCGTTACCGGCTACGTGAACGGTAGTGTTAAGATTAGCGGCCTGCAGGTCGGCAGTATTTCGATCCGGAACAATACCCAAGGTGGTTATCAAGACCGCAGCAGCGAGACTACCAAGATCTATAAAGGCTACAAGTATCCCTTAAGTGTCACCTGCCCTGCCGCCCTTAATCCTAACAATTGCAGCCGCTGGATCGACTGGAATCATGACTCCATCTTTGATGCCTCCGAGCGTCAAGATCTCTTGCAGTTTGCCAATGGTGCCTTGTTTCGGGATACTATCATCGCACCTGCTGGAGCCTTGCCTGGCCCAGCCCGGATGCGTACCGTCCTGTTCTATCGCCAGTCCAACCGGGTCATGAACCCTTGTGCCTCTACAGATCCTAATAATGATGGATCCGTTTGGGATGTCACCCTACACTTTGACACCGTCACCAATGTGCTCCCTCCGTGCACCCAGATCATCACGCCACTGGATCTATCCACCAATGTCCTGACCAATACCAGCATCCGTTGGCGATTGCCAGCCACTGGGCCTGTCTTGGGCTACCGCATCTACCTTGACACCTTGGCCACTATCAGGACCTTGGTCGGCACCACTACGTTTGATACCACCTTTACCCCTGCTCAACAGCTATTGGGCGGGCGTAACTACTATGCACGTGTCGAGCCGTACAACCTGTTTGGTCAAGCGCTGGGTTGTGATTCGATCTCGTTCCGCACCACCGGCAATCCGCCTAATTGCCCCACTGTAACCTCGCCTGCAGGCGGAGGGGTCACTACCCCACGCACAGTTGACTTTGGCTGGACTGACAATGGCGGCAATACCTCAACCTATACCATCTTGGCGGATACAGTATTCCCTCCACGCGCTATTTTGGCACAAGGCATCACAGGCCTTAGCTACCGTACACTTGTTAATCTGATCCCACGCCAGAGATACTACTACCAAGTTTTGGCTGTCAATGCCCTTGGTGCTTCTGCTGGTTGTGCCATCGATAGCATCAATACATCTGACTCGATCAGCTATTGTTCGGTCTCGTTCCAGAATAGCAATTACCGCATTAGCCAAATTCAATTTCAGACTGTGACAGATAATGGAGTTACCCGTTCTGGCTATTTTGATCGTCGTCCCCGCACCTTGGTTGCCCCCATCGGTAGCACCCAAACCATTGATGTAACGATCTCTGGTGGTAACAACAACAATACCATCTATTGTTATATCGACTATAACCAGAATGGATCCTTCACTGACCCAGGTGAACGCATATTGGCTACAGGTAGCGATTTCAGCAAAACCATCAGCGTCACACCCCCAGTTGGTGCAAAGGTAGGCCGAACTACTATGCGGATCGTCTTGTGGTTCATTGGGAATGGGCCCTTTAATGCGCCATGTGGCAACATCCAGTTTGACGGCAACGCCCTTGACTATTATATCGATATCCAAAATCCATTGGCATGTACAGGTCGCCCATCCGCAGGTACTGTTGTGCTGGACTCAGCCCGCTGTGACAATGGTGTAGGTTACCTCCGTGCGACGGGCACTGGCATCGCGAGCAACCTGCGCTATCAATGGCTGAAACGTGTCGGTACTACTTGGGCCCCTGCTGGCACCAGCAATGATACAACCTCTACGCTTAGCACCAGCCCGAATGCTAGCCCAACCAGCTACCGTTTTGTCGTTACCTGTGCCAACTCTGGCCTGACCGACTCCACCGCAGCCTATGTGCTTTCTGGTGCCCCAGTGCCAGCCCCGTCGGTTCGTGATACAGCTCGTTGTGGCACGGGTGGTTTTTTGTTGCGTGCCAGCTCTACCCTGACTGGAGGTACCTACCGTTGGTATCGTGGCCTGACGGGCCTATCTGCAGATAGTGCCAACAATGCCCCAATCAGCACCAGCACCCAGATACGGAATGGCGTTGCCGTCGGTGATAGTGTTGTCCGGTATGTGGCCTACGTCACCGCCCAAGGCTGCGAAAGCCCAAGGACTAGAGTCATTGGATGGGTTCTGGCGGTACCTACCGCCCCAAGCATTACCCCAACTGGTACCCAGACTACATGTGCTGGTGATAGCGTCACCCTGACTGCCCCTGCCGGCTTTGCACGCTACCTATGGTCCAACAATGCGACTACCCCATCCATCACCGTTAAGACAGGTGGGCCTTATTCTGTCCGCGTTACCAACGCTGGTGGTTGCCAAAGCCCTGCATCAACTGTGGTCAACGTCAATTTTACAGCCCGTCCTAATCGCCCGACGGTTACATTTAACCAGACTACCAATCGCCTCACAGCTACCATCCTGCCGAATGCCAATGGCCTCAACCTAGCTTGGTACCTCAATGGTGTCCTGATCTCGGGCCAAACCACCGCCACCCTGACACCAACTGCGGTTGGGAACTACACAGTCGTCGCAACCCGCTCTGCCACTCCGTTCTGCGTGAGTGATACCTCGGCATCTGTTGCCATCTTGGTTGGTCTAGAGGCCTCCACCAATGCGCAGCAGGCCACATTCGCTTATCCGAACCCAACTACAGGTGATCTCATGGTTCAGCTGCCTGTCGGATCTGCTGACAGGACCCTGAACCTAATCCTCACTGACCTAGTAGGCAAAACCTGGATGGTCAACACTCAAGCGGCGGACCAAAGCACCGCTACCATGCGCCTATCCATTCAGGATGTCCCAGCTGGCACCTATATGCTCCGCCTGAGCGATGGCACCAATGCCTGGCATCAGCGCATCGTCAAACAATAGGTTAAATTACCCATCATTGCCAAAAGGGGCTGCTCATCCTAGATGAGTAGCCCCTTTTGCTTTATAGCCTTCTTTTCTTGGTGGGATGGTTATACCTCCCGCACCAAGTGGTAACCCTTCTGGATAAAGTCGTGCTTGACATAGAACTTGATGGCCTTGTAGTTCGTCGTGTAGGCATCCAGCACAATCATTTTGCAGCCATGGGTCTGGGCGATGTATTGGAGGTGATCAAGTAGGATTTTGCCAACTCCGTCTGACCGATAGTTTTCATCCACAACAAAGTTGTCAAGGTCCAGCGTGGTGCCGCCCACCCATAGCCGAGGTAGCATCCAGTAGGCCACCAGGCCCACCACCTTACCATCGATTTCGGCCACCACTTGGCGATAGCTTTTGCTGATCATTTCGGGCAGGATTTGTTCGTAGGATTCTTGTGTCAGGTCTTGGTACATCTGGGTCAAGATCTGGTGGTTGGGCAGCATTTCGGCCAGCAGGTCACAAGACCTGAGCTCGACGGTTACGTTTTTGGGTTGGTTAAACATGGGGTAGGTATCAGGGTTTTGGTTGTTGGATTAGGGTATGCAAAAATTGGGCGGGGCTGTTTTGCTGTGGCTACTTGGTTGGCTTTTTTTGCCCGATATCTGCGAAGCTGTGGCTGGATAACCTGCTTTTTTGCTATTGTAGGTCAAAATTGGTTTGGATGAAAACGGTGTTTGTTTCGAGTGTGACGAAGATATGGGTAGGGAGTGCTACTTTGCCTAAGCTACAAGTATTTGTTATATTGCATGGTATTGCATCTCCAATCTGCTACTGCCTTCCGAAACCATGGTCCGAATTTTCCTCCTCTTCGTCTGCTTAATCAGCTCAACCACGCTGATTGGCCAGCGTTTAGATAAACAACGGCTCTATAACCTGGGTGGGGTGGGTGGATTTTCTACCAACTTTAGCGGTGGGTTAGCCACATCCTATTTTCATGAAGGAAGGCATACGGTAACAGCTGCAAATCGGTCTTTGCGTTTAGGTGATTTTTTTCAGATCAATACCAACTTGGATTCGCTCAATTTTGTCACATTGGATTCTGGTTCCTTTGCAATCAATGAGTCATTTGCGTTATTACCATCTAGGCAACAATTTTTCGTTTCCTATCGCTATCCGGCGCCGTTGGCTTTTGATCAGTTAATTGAGCCTTGTTTCAGTATCTATGATGCCCATTTGAAGCGCAAAATTCGCGAGATCCAGTATCCTGGTGCTACGTTTGAGAACATGATTGGTACAGGGATTATCTTTGTCAATAAACCTAACGATATCTGGCTATATGGGTCAAAGTTGGATACCTTGAGCCGCTGGTTTGTGCCTTGTGTCCGACAGATTGACACCCTATTTCAGCTATCGCCGATCAAAACCTACGTTGATACTGGGAATTTTAGAGCTACCAAAATAGTGAAACGTGGGCCCAATGAGTATTGGTTGTTAGGCTCGCAGGTATATGATACCTATACCCCAGGCCCTAATCGGTATATGGCCCATGGCAATAAGTACATATTGGATAGTAATGGGCACTTTTTGGGGAAAACTATTTTTGATTTCCGTGACGATAGTAGAGGTATGCGGTACAGTGTCCGTGGTGCCACAGGACTATATCTGAAATACCACCCGATGCCAGATAAGTCTTGGCTCGTAACAGGTGGTATGTTTAGCAATCCCAATTACGGTGGTCTTATCAGTGATTCCTTAGGATTTATTGCCAAATTAGACTCTAGTCTAACTTATACCTACTGGGTTCAGCCATTCAAAAATGAAGGGCTTGTCTACACTCTAGAAGACAATAATTATATAAGGATTGGGTCTGCTCCGCCTAGTTCAATTGATCCGGCCATTATGGAAATCTATCGTCATGATGGTGCAACGGGTTCGCAGCTTAGTAGCTATTCGGTGACACCAGTTTTCAATAATTTGCGTTCGTTTCCAGTTTGGATTTCTCCTCTTACCTATAACTTTATTGGAGATAGTTCTGTTCTTTGCATAGGTAACGCATTTAATTACACCAACCAACAATCACGGTATTTGCCAAATCTAGTTGGTGCTTTCACTATCAAAGGTATCCCCAATCATTATAATCCAGTGGGGCTGGTGCGCAAGGATCAAGAGCATGTCAGAGCGCAGTTAATGACCTATCCCAATCCTTTCCGTGCCAGCTTCAGGATAAGCCCTCTAACGCCATCCCAATTCAAGGCAACCGGCTACCTCTACCTCATCAACACCAATGGCCAGGTAATCCATGCGGCGCCCTACCAAATGGGTGATGAAGTCCCAGCAGCAGCTCTACCTTCGGGTCTCTATTTTTACCAATATGCCTCAACCCAAGGGGTTAGTAAGGGTCGGGTAATGAAGGAGTAGGTGTGTACATTCTGGCTAGCTTTATGAAGTATGCAAAATTGAGCGAGTATCTAATCAAAGGATTGCTGGGACCCAAACCAAAAAAAGGTTGCAACCTAAATAGACTGCAACCTCTCAATTTTACATTGTAAGAGAGTACCTGTAAAGTACAAGGGTATTCCCTCTTAGTTTAGCATGGACCAATCTATTCTTAGTATGGTCAAAATAATAATTACCACTAGGTTTCTCCTCCAATAATGGTATCGTTTTTTCAAAGCTGCATTGTTTGTCATACACGACACCAAATAGTCCTACACGTTGAATCAGAACAACACGAATCACCTTTGACGGTAATATCACGTGTGCGAGATCTGAACATTTTAAATTTAGGATACTTTCAGGAGGACTAAGCGCTATGCTGTCAACTTGTTGGTGGGTAAATAGGATCGGTTTAAGATTTAATCTGTGGTCGAATCCTATTATCGTTTGCGTCGAATCTTGAAGATGCCCATTCACATACCTATACAGCCGTGGCCAGCCATTAAAGGTACAATACGTAGTGTCCTCTTCCTGTGTTGTCATCTGATAGTATTGCCAAATGGGGACTTTATCCTTGAACCTTCGTAAAAATGCAGGCTTCTGACCAACCTTCCTTCCGAAATGCTGCTTAGTATTGATGGCTAGTAGACAACTATCTTGATAATAATTGTTGACAAAACAATTATAATCCGAGTTCCAGTTTTGAAGGTAAAACAAACCCTTACTAGCTGATTTAACATCACTAGTGCTGTAAGAATAGAAAAGATCTTCAGAGGATTCAGAATGTCGCCACAGATCAAATACCTTTGGTTTGTTGGGGCTCAAGTCGATTAGATACCCACTCATGAAGTCCAATGCCCATTTGGAGTTACCAATCAGAAGCGGTGTGTTGCTAGTACACCCACGTTTTGGTTCCTCCAGAAGCGTGTTCCTTAATAGTCCTTTTGGTGTCCATGACTTAAACCCCGTTGTGTAGTGTATAGATTTGAGTGTATCACCCATAACACGCAAACCAGCAAGGTCCTGTTTTGTGACTCCTTGATATCGAACGCTATCAAGGAGGATTATTTTCTGACCATTACAGGTGTTTGCTAGAAAGAAGCTCCAGAATAGAAGTGTTACGATGCCATTACGGAGATCATTACTGGCCATTCCCATTACTATTTGGATCGCCAAACTTTGATAAGCAATGTGGTGTATCTCTGCAATTGTAGGGTGTGTTAAGTCCTGATTGACAATAGACGATAATTTCACCTGCCGCAGAGCTGCGATCCCTACCATAAGTACATACCCCCTTTAACCCCCTCAACCAACACCACCAGCCACAAGGCTTCTGATCTACAATGATTTCCGTATCACCAATATCCTGCATCCAGCTGCTAGCTAGCTTTTTGTACTCAGGTGATACCTCTTCAGACGCTTTGATGGTCGATATGAACAAGTCTTGCATTTCGCGCACTTGGCTAGGTGCGATGCTGTCAATGTGATGTATAAAGAGGTAGCTCAAAGCTAGTTCTAGTTCGGTAAGCTGGTAGTTCTGGATCGTTGGGTCTGCTGAGCTAACAACATCTGATAAATTACCGCTGCTTTTCAACTTGGCGTAGTAGTCGTTCTTGAACGCATAGAAACCCTCAAGCGTGCCAGACTCCGTTGGTGTCGTTCCTTTCGTGCCATAATACAACTTGGCAGCTGCTACCTGCACCCTTTCAGACGAATCTGTATAGTACACTAGGTAATTGTCCACTTGGCATGGGTTGTTGATTGAGTCTGCGTAGGTGGTCGCATCCTGGATAGTTTCGGCAAGGTCAGACTTGATCTCGATCCCTAGGGTTTTCTGACGCTCTAGCGGTGTGGCGAAGATGTTTTCTTTGCCTTTTTTGAGCGCGGCATACAGTGGTGCGGAGCGTACCGATGAGCTAGGTTTTGAGACATCAAGGGCTCGATTGCAGGAAATCGTGCCAAACATTGTGATCATGGCCATTAGGGCCATCGCTAGGGATCCACGTTTCACGCCAACAAATCTGCGTTTTGGGGTTGAAACCATTGTGGCTAAACCATTGTCAGGACCTGACGATGATTTGCGGGGAGGGGGGGGAGAAAATGTGTCATACTGTTCACATTTAGAGTGTGACACAAAAGTATGAAATATGGATCTGAATAAACAATGACCTATGCCATAAAATTTGTAGATCAGCCATCTTTAATCTGCGTAGGTCATCTGATAATTTCATAACTATATGAAAATCAACGGTCTAACCATTTTGTTGTCATGTCAAATATCACAAAAGCGTAAATAGTATTATGCGCTCTTTGGCCTATTTGATGATCAGGCTTGATATTATTCTCTGAAACGCCTTGCTTTGGGTATGTTTTAGATCATGGTTTTTTGCCTCGATTCGGTTGTTAAGGTCCACTAGTCGTGCGATGGGTTTGGTTGGCTGTGCATCTACCTGATAGACTGCACGGCGTCAGAATCCTCAAAAAATTGCAATAGGTTTCCTTGGCAATACCATGTCATCACCAACTAGCAATCTCCAATTTTATGGATTTAGGATTTACCCTACCCCTGCACCCTCACCTCCAACTCAGCCTGGGCAGCCAGCCTTGCCATTTGTTCACGGGCCATCCCGACCACGATCTCTACCTGCTGGTCAATCGATAGGTGAGTGGTATCAAGCAAGAAGGCATCTTCTGCTCTGCGTAAAGGGTTCTCCGCCCGGGTGGTGTCGATCAGGTCTCGGTGCGATAGGTTATGGATGATGTCATCAAGGACCACCATTTGGCCCCGCTCTAGCAGTTCTTCTTGCCGGCGCATGGCACGTACCATGGTGTCGCACTGCATAAAGATCTTGAGCTCGGCTTGCGGAAACACAGCTGTGCCGATATCCCGTCCATCCATCACCAATGCTTTTTTGCGGCCCATACGCTGTTGTTGGGCCACCATGGCGCGGCGCACTTCCTTTAGGGTGCTGACCTCCGATACTTTTTCGGAGATATACATCTGCCTGATTTCGGACTCCACATTTAGGCCGTTCAGGAACGTTTCGTTGGCACCTGTGCGCTCGTTCCGGACAAAGCTGATATGGATGTTTTCTAGTGCCTTCTCGATGTCCTTAGGATTGGTCAGCTCCAGGTAATGGTCATGGAAGTAGAGGGTAACTGCCCTGTACATAGCACCTGTGTCGATGTACGCATACTTAAGCTCAGCGGCGACTAGTTTGGCAGTCGTACTTTTTCCGCATCCGGAGTAGCCGTCAATAGCGACAACGATCTTTTTCAAAACAGGTAAGTGGTTAAAGCGAGGGCTACGGAGGTCCGTTTGGGCCATCCTGTAAGGCGCAGCACTGTGGGCAAAGTTAAGCCGCTGACGGTACTTTGCCTTGTCCAAAACGCAATTATATCAGTTGGTCCTCTCACTTTGGCGTGATAGTTGCCTATTGAGGGCTGCTTTAGGGTCTTGACTAGCAGTCCTTTATAGGGCAGGGGATGGGCTTACCTTTGCGGATGGTTTTTTTGCCGGTATGGCAGCCAGTGCTAGCCAGGGCGATGGTCAATAGGCAGAGCAAGAGGGCCATTGGCCTCAGGAACTTAGATCGGATCATGGTGGTCAGTCAGTCGGTATCAGGGCTTTGCCTTTGGTGATGCAGATAGGCGGCAATGTAATCATGAGCAGCCATTGCAACCCATGCGTCTGGGCTAGTGAGGGCACAAAGTTAAGGAATCGGCCCGCACAGATGTTACGGATCAGGTAGCCATAAAATGAAAACAGTTTGGTCGAAGATCAACCAAACTGTCCAAACTACCTATTAATACACCAAATTAACCAAAAAAGGGCTGTAAGGGAAGGAGTCGAACCTTCACGGGGCAGTTAGCCATTGGGTCGGCCTATTGATGGCTCATTAGGCTGACCCGATGATTTTTTCTGGACTCCCCACCCCCGCGACAGGAGGGCATGGCTACCGATTTCATCACCTTACAATGTTAGTACGCTAGGGTCTGTGCTTTGTGCTGCTAGGGCCTGAAAGACTTGCTTTTGCGTTGGTATCAAACTTTCGTCCTGTTTGATGTCTCAAAGGTAGGGTGTTGAGACGTTATGTTGCAAATATTTCAACAAAATAAGTCTAAAATTTCGATACCGTTTAGTTAAAGGCTGCTTTTGTTATTAATCTAGTAAAACCGACCATGAAAATGGCCTGATTCTTGCCAATTCCTAAACAATCGGTCTTTTTGGTGTCATTATCGCAATAAAATAGCAAATTCATTGAAAATATGGTTGATTATTTGCCTTATTGGGCATCAAAATGGCAATCAAGGGCCTGCTCACGCAGCCATTTGAGCTCGTTTGAGCTGGGCAACCATGGCGTTTTGTTCGCCCCTGCTGATTTGCTGAGCTTTTCCCCAGCCTCGTTCCGAATTAGGCCATGGTGCCAAAAATGGATCTTGCTAAAGTGTGGTAGGTTTAGCCAAGTGGCCAAATATTGCTGCAGGATGGTACTAGGCCATAGATCCTGCCCTCGGACGATATGGGTAATCTGATGGGTTTCGTCATCAACCAAGGTGGTGATGTGGTAGGCGGGCAGCTTGTCACGCCGTCTCAGGACAGGCGGCATGGCGCTGATGTCATCACCCGGTGCTGTGATAGGGTCGCTGATGTCCTCGCTTGGGGTACTTTTCTGCTGCTGTTGCGCCATCGCCTGCAATACCTGATCCCACTTAGTGGGCATCAACCTAAGGCAGTTATCCTCATGGTCAGGATGCAGTTGCTGCGCTACACAAGGGCAATGTATGCTATCGGTAGGCAAAGTTTGGCCGGTAATGCCCTGTTCGTTGACCAATGCGGCAACCGTGCGGCGGCTACAGCGGCAGGCATAAACTAGCCCTTGGTCCATGGCCAGATCTAGCAACAGTTGATAGGCAGACAGGCGATCCCGCTGGCTATAATGCGATAAGTGGTCCGCTACATCCTTTGGCCCTAAGTCAATCGGTATCTCGAGGGCAGCAAGTAGGTCAAACGTATGGCGGAGGTATTCTGGGCGGACACGCTCTTGGTCTAGGTCATCAATTCTGAGCCGGATGCTGGTAGCGGCCCTGTTGGCAGACATAACCTGCGCCCAACGATGCACCAACAAAAAGTTGTAGGCATTGCCTATGTGCAGATAACCACTAGGTGTAGGGGCTATGCGGGTTCTGAACGTTGGTAGCGTTGCCATTGGTTGATCCAGCGTCAGCAGAGGTGGCCCCACCTGCCACCATTAACTATTTAGTGGTGCTAGGACTTGTTTTCGGTTCGACTTTACGTTCGGTCTTGGGTTCTGACTTGCGTTCAGCCTTTGGCTTGTCCTTAGAGTCGGCTTTGCGCTCTGACCTTGATTCGGTTTTGCGTGTTGCTTTGCGCTCTGCTTTACGCTCTGGTTTGCGCTCGGCTTGTGGCTCAACCTTGCTCTCAGAGTCTGGTTTAGGCGTCACATCTGGTTCAGCGACTTTCGGCTGAGGCAGGATGGTACTATCAGTCGGGACGGCAATGGGTTTGGCATCTGGCATCAACTTGCCAATGGTGGTATCAGTTTCGGTACTATCTTCCGAAGCGCTCAGGAGGCGGAAAGGCGAGATATTAGTTCCTGTGCTGTCGGTTGCCTCGGTATTAGGGCGGACCAAGACGAACTTGCCACTTTCAACAGCTGCATTTAGGTCCTTGGCCCGTGCCACAACCAGGACCATCGCAAGGCCCAACACAAAGGAAGAAACCACTAGGTTCCAGTCCCGCAGTTTGACCTTCGTGAACATCAGGAGGGCAGAACCAAACATGGCTACTGCCAAAACGATCACAATTTGGCCTAGCTCTAGCCCGACATTAAAGGCCAGCATCTTGATCAAAATTTCGTCTGACGAGGTCAGCAGCTGTATCAGGTAATTGCTGAAACCCATCCCATGGATCAACCCAAAGAAGAAGGCATAAAAGTACCTGATCCAGAAGTTGGGCTCAGGGTCTTGCGGGCGAGACGGGACTGCAAACCAGTTGGAAATACAAGTGATAGCAATGGTACTAGGTATCAGGAGCTCGATCAGGGTGGCAGGCAGATAGATGACCTGGAGCGTTGCTAATAACAAGGTCAATGAATGGCCTATCGTGAATGCGGTCACCAACATCAGGAGGCTTTGCCATCGGGCGATGGTATAGATCCCTGCCAAGGCCACGATAAACAGGATATGATCATAACCGTTCAGGTCAAGAATGTGCTGCCAGCCTAGCTGCAAATAGACACTAAAGGCTTCCATCTATCTGATGATTGAGGGTAGAATTGGATTGGATCAAGGGGTATCCGTGGAGGGCGGTGGAGCAAATCAAAAATGGGATTAGGTCAACCCAAAAATCGAACAATCAAGGCATTGTATTCCGAACATCGGGCAAGTTACACCCAAAAAACGATCTTGCATATTTGCCTATCGGATAGTTAGGTTGCCAAATTGTTGCCATCAGTGGCAACAGGGCCCACAATCATGGTCTGACGCGGCCTTATTTTGGTCAGTGTTAGCGGTTGATGCCTCAGCACCGTCTCGGTTTGGTTGTTGGGTTGTGTTGGCACGGACTTCGTCCACAAAACCAGGGGGTAGGTCGCCTTCACGCACAGGTATCAACCTTGGCTGCCCCGCATCTACCCAGCAGGTGTACCAAAAGCTGGCAACCGACCAGGCCGATAGCCTCAACTTCCGGACTACCATGGGCCCAATGCGGTCAGCATAAAGCCCTAAAAAGCGGTCTGAATACGTTGGGCGGCCCGTTTTGATCCCCGCCGATTGCCCAGTTGTGGCCGTGTACCAAAGCTCGGGAGGCAGGTAGCGCCGCACCCATTGCTCAGCCCGCAAAACAGTATCCACCTCCTGATAACTTTGCCTGATGGTTTGCCAGATCATCGGCTGGAGGGCATCTTGATACTGCGCTTTGGTCGGCATCAAGTTGGCAGGTGGCAGTACCAGCCTTGGGATAATGGTCTCCCAAAGCCCGTGGATTCCTGCCTGATTTGTAAGCTGGCCATTGTAGTTGGCAGTGGTATGTAACGGGACATGGGCATCAGCCAAGTAGTGGGCCACCTCGGCAGATAGGTAGAGGATGTCCGCAGGTTTACGGCTGGCCATGGCAGCAGTCAGCTGTTGTTTTAGGCTCATTAGGTGCCATGGTAGCATCCCCAATCGATGCCGATCTGCCATCCCTAGCCGAGGCATCACGCTATCATATGGCTGCGCCCAAAATGGTCGGTTTTGTTGCTCGCTCACACGGTCCAAGATCTCCGTCGTGAGGTAGTGCCGTGGTCCTTCGGCAGGGTTGACATACCGCCGTTTGTCTGGCTGGAGGCAAGCCAACTTTAAGTAATCCAGCTGCGATCGATAAAGTGGCAATAACTCCTTCGGCAGGCTATAAATGGCTAGTTCCGTTACTTGTTGGTGGCAACCAAATCCCCATCCTGCTGCTTGCTGTACCTGGCCGAACAATAGGCCTAGCCCTATGACCATAATTCGGAACACAACTTGTCCAGTCCTATATGCCGATCCTAGTTTGTTGATCATTGCAAACGAAAAGCGAGGATGATTCAGTTAGATTTTAGACAGGTTGCCTAGGAATAGATGGCCGATATGCCTCCTATGCCATGTGTGCCGTACCTTAGCCACCCTAAACATACAGACCCCAAGTGGGATATCCAATGGCGACACTATCGGCAGTGATTACAGGTGGTACCAAGGGCATTGGGCTCGCCCTCGTCCAACGTTTTGCATCAGCAGGTTTTCGGGTCCTGACCTGCGCTCGTTCTTTAGCAGGGTTTGATGCAATCCAAGCGCAGTACCCTAGTGGGCAAGTCAAAGCCATGGCCACGGACATGAGCAAACCTGAGGAAGTTGCCGCCTTTGCTGCTTTCGTATTGGCCGAAGTGGGCAGTACCTCGGTTCTGATCAACAATACTGGGGTTTTCCTCCCTGGCACCATCTTGGGGGAGCCAGCCGGCAACCTTGAGCTCATGATCAACACCAATGTCTATTCGGCCTATCATCTGACAAGGGCTTTGGTTCCCGCCATGCTTACTAATGGATCTGGGCACATCTTCAACATCTGTAGCACGGCTAGCCTTGTTGCTTACCCCAACGGAGGGTCCTACTGCATCAGCAAATTTGCCCTGCTGGGCATGACCAAAGTCCTGCGCGAAGAGCTCAAGACCTCTGGCCTGCGGGTCACAGCAGTGATGCCTGGGGCTACCCTCACCAGCAGTTGGGATGGGGTCGATCTGCCAGAAGACCGCTTTATGCCCCCTGCCGACGTCGCTGAGCTGATCTGGCAAGTTTATTCGCTAAGTCCACTTACGGTTGTGGAAGAGTTGGTCCTGCGCCCTCAATTGGGTGATATTAGCTAGAGCAACGTCTAGTTACAGATTACGTTTGTGGCCATCAGTTGCCTAGCGCAACACAAAGGACTCTTTGGCTTGTTTGGAGCGAGGAAATGCCAATCCGATCCAGAACATATTTACCGTGGCTGTCATACTATTAGATCGGACAAGTTGCTGCCAGAGGTTTTGGTTTGCTGTGGTGCCGTAAGGTTTGATGATCAGGATACAGGTGCCTGGCTCAACCTTATTCAGTTGGGCCTGTGTTTCAGCTCCCTTACCATCTATTATGATGATCATCTGACGGGTCTTTTGCTCCAACTCATCCAAGGCTGGTGGGTAGGTATTGATGGTTTCTTGGCCTGATTGGCCAAATATCTGGATGGTTGCTGGTTGCCAATACGCCAATAGCCGAGCAATAACATTAGTCCAGTTTTGAGTCAGACCTAGATCAGCCAGCCATGACCAGAGGGTTGGGCTTGCCAGAGTCTCCGTTTTGGGTCTTAATACCGTTGTATAAAGATGGTATACAAAGGGCGAATGCAGTCCGTGGGCATTGCCAGCCACTAGCCAATGCCGCACAAAATGCCACCAATAGCTACCCATCTACCCTTGTTTTATCTAGTTAAGCAGCAAATCTAGTTCAACATGCTAGGTCCCTCGAGTGTGAACTCCGGGATCTCAACCTTGATGAAACTGCCGTTACGTGTTTTTTCCATCTCATAATACCCCCGCATCCTGCCGAAAGGTGTGTTTAGGTGGCAGGCAGAGGTATAGGTATGCGACTGGCCAGGCTCCAAAATCGGTTGTTGGCCTACTACGCCATCGCCCATCACAATTTCCCGCCCATAGACCGAGTCTGTGATCTCCCAATACCGCCGAATCAGCTGCAGGGTATGCGGGCTGTTGTTCATGATCTTGATGCGGTAGCTGAACACCCACTTAGGGTCTGGCATCCTGTGGCTAAACCGGGCCTCGTATTGCGTATCTACCTCGATGGTGACACCGTTGGTCGTTGCTGCTAGTGGGGTATTCATGTTCGTGGGGGAGGAGAGAATGGATTTTCGGAGTGATTGGGACAGGCCGCTAGGTCATATAACGACTTGATTAAGGCTTTTTGTTTGGTGTCTGGGCCACTTTGACAACAGCTCCTGAGTCGGGACCACTAACAGCGGCCAGCTGCCAACATAGGCCCGAGAACGGACCTAACAAACGTACGATAAACAAAAAAAATCTGCAACAATTGACAGGCCTATTGCAAATGTGGGGCCAAAGTCTTTACCTTTGCAACCCGCAAGCGCAAGGCGTTTGTGATTACCCTTACCTAGAGAGATGGCAGAGTGGTCGATTGCGGCGGTCTTGAAAACCGTTGACTGTTAAAGGTCCGGGGGTTCGAATCCCTCTCTCTCTACACTTAAAGTCCTGAGTAATCAGGACTTTTCTGCGTTTTAGTGGGTCTGTCAATTCAATTACGCCCAGTACATAGCGTTCCTCTAAGCCTTCCAGCTTCTTCTTGAGGGCAGCGAGGTTGATCTTTACGTGGTTTGACTGATGCCATGGAGGTTTTACCCCAACTGATTGCAAGGCGGGCCTTACCCCATCAGCAACTTTGTTGAACAGACTTGTGTAGGTGCTTGCTGGATGGAAATCTTCTCATGTCCATCTCTTGCAATCTGCCTTGGCCTGTTCTGGCGTTTGTATTTAGGGCTGACAATGCTAGCTGTATTGGTGAGCGAAGCTGAACAAAGTGGGAATGCGAGAAAGCAGTTAAGCCACCTTATACGCGGTGGTTCAAGGTGATTAGACAACAGCGTATTCAAAGCCTGACCAAAGGGTTCGGAGACCCTGTTTGCAACATAGGTATATATACTTAATTGAATAATCTCAAGGCATGGTGATCTCAAAAAACACAATGTGCTGGGGTATTTCTTTACCAATAGAATTGAGTATATATACCTACATATATTTCTGAATTTAACCCTAAATTTACATAAATTTTACACTGTGGTACTAAACGCTTTAGCAGTACCACAAATTGTCGAGGCTCACCACACCAAACAACTGCAGGTCAGGATTAGACCAGTTTTATGGCCAGTTTATGGCAATCTGGAAAATAAAAATTGCAAGTATGAGATAAGTATGAGGTCTCAATTTGGCGAATGGAGCTTCAAAGGGGATTTTTGGGCTCTAAAGCTCCATCGACACCTTGGACAATATCATAATGATTGGTTGGTAAGTAAAACTACCTATAACGGGAAGAGGCGCCAAGATAAGCGCCGCTAGACCTTTGCTTGCCCCATTGAGCGTAACGACTTTAGAAAGCCCATCAAGAACTTTTACCTGCCGGCACCTGCCTAAAAGGTGCGACTATCTATGAGCCTGATTTCCTACCCGCGTACCCTTTCGTTTTTGTATAAGGCTTTTGTGTTGTTGCTTGTCCTATTGTCAGGACGGGTAGCTGCGCAGTGCCCGAATACACCATCTCTTACCGCTCTTGGTCCAACAACTATCTGTAACGGCCAGAGTGTAACCGTAAATGCATTTGCAACTGCATTTTTTGGTGTGCAAGGTTACGTCTGGAACGATGGAAACACTAGCAATCCACGATCATTTACGCAAGGCGGCACTTATAGTGTAAGGGCTATTGCCTTTGTTAGTGGTTGCACCTCGTCGGCGAGTGCGCCGATTACGATAACAGTAAACAACCCAATAGCTTCAATTTCTGCCTCTGGCCCTACAAGCTTTTGTACTGGCGGGAGTGTAACACTTACCGCATCAGGCGGAACCAATTACTTCTGGAGCGATGGAAGCACGATCAACCCTAGAACCATTTTTAGTACTACCTCCTTATCGGTTCAGGCTATGAGTAATGGTTGTTTTGGGCCGTTTAGCGCAGCTACTGTGGTGACTGTAACTGCTCCAACAACCCCAACCATCACGGGTCCTACCTCGGTATGTTTTGGTAACACTATTTCTTTAACCACACCTTATACCCTAGGAACAAACGAGGCTTATTTATGGTCTGATAACAGCAGTGCCAGCACCTTGACGGTATCTGCAGCGAATACTTATTCCTTACGCATTCGTAATACCGTTACAGGATGTACCTCTGCAATTAGCAATGCCATTGTTGTTACGCTCAATAGTACCCCAGTTGCTCCAACATTCACCACAGGCATGAGCTATGCCAGCTCTATTGCTCCATCTGCAGATTTCTTATGGCAGATAGCGATTAGCTCTAAAGGTGTCAAGGCTATTAGCGATTATGTCGGTAATGTTTTCCTATATTCCTCGGTTAATGCGGTAACGCCATACCTTACACTACAAAGAGGGTCTCTTGCTTCAGGTATAGCTTTTAGCCCAGATGGCAATAAATTAATCCTGACTGAAAATACCCAGAATAGGGTTGTTGTCTATAATACGATGCCTACTACTGCCACGCAGGCGCCAGATGTAGTTATAGGCCAACCAGATTTTAGCACCACTACCGCTGGTACCACGCAGTCAAAACTGAATGGCCCTAGGTCAGCTTTTGTAAGGCCCAATGGTCAGCTTTTTATTGCGGATGCTAACAACCACAGGGTGTTGATATACAATCGTATTCCGACAACCAATGGTGTGACTGCTGAGCTTGTGGTTGGACAATCTGATTTTGTTACAAGATCAATTGGTACCTCAGCTACCAAAATGAACTTTCCAAACGATGTTGCGGTTAGCCCAGATGGCAAGTTGATAATTACCGACGCCAGTAATCATAGAGTATTGGTGTATAATACTGTGCCGACAAGTAATAACGCTGCTGCCGATGTCGTAATCGGGCAAACAAATTTTACTACCAATACTCAGGGTACTACCCAATCAACTTTAAGACAACCAGTCGGGATCGCAATTTCTCCAACTGGTACCTTGGCTATAAGTGATTATGGGAACAATAGGGTACTAATCTATAATTCCATACCCACCACCAATAATGCTGCTGCAAGTTTGGTCCTCGGCCAGCAGAACTTTACAACAGCTGGCACTGGCACTGGCACAGCACAGGTGAACGGTCCATATGGAGTAGCCTATGCCTTAGACGGTCGTTTATTTATGACCGAAAGTAATAACAAAAGAGCCAATATTTATGGCACCGAGGTTTGCCAGGTGGTCAATCTCGGGCTTGCCTTAACTGGTACAACAAACGCATGCCAAGGTGGTAATGTATCCTACACCTACACCCTAACCAACCCAACGGCATTTGCAATTAGTAATGTGTACGTCAATGCTGCTTTGCCACATGCCTTTGTGTATGCTAGTAACACCCCTAGCACAGGTACTTATAATGTTGCTGGTGGGATGTGTACCATACCAACTTTAGCAGCCAATAGCTCAGTTCCCTTGGTCTTGA
>JAIXYP010000009.1 GCA_027490155.1 Cytophagaceae bacterium
TCATGTCCTTCAGATGCCTTGGTTGTTGGGGTGATGATCGGGCTTGGCAATTGGTCATTCTCCTTCAGGCCTTCAGGAAGTGGCACCCCACAAAGTGTCCGGTGGCCAGCAGCATATTGCCGCCATGCATGGCCCACCAAGTAACCACGAATGACCATTTCGACAGCATAAGGTTTGCACTTCTTTCCGATCGAAACAAAAGGCACAGGTACCGCTTCTAGCCAGTTCGGAACGATATCTTCAGTGGCGGCGAGGAAATAGGAAGCTAGTTGATTCAAGACTTGCCCTTTGAATGCTATTGGCCTTGGCAAGATGACGTCAAAGGCTGAAATCCGGTTTGATGTCACCATCACCAGTTTGGTGCCTAGGTCATAGACATCGCGAACCTTACCATGATAAACGCTAAGGAGACCAGGCAATTTCAATGGGAGCGTCAGGACGTCGGATGAATCGAGATAGTTGCTGGACATTGGGACCTAAAGTGGGCTTTCTGTATCGGAATGCAGATCAAAACCGAAGTCTCGACCACGGCACAAACCTACATCCTGAAAGTGGAAAATAGACCAGACAGAAGCCGAAAAACTACCCTAAAGAGCCAGTTATTTATATCGCCGCAGCAGTTTCTGGATAGACACCGAATTTTTAGAGGCTACCTCTAGGTTCTGGTCTGCCACCTTGATGATCTGAGCTGCGGCATCTGACTTGCTTTTACCGAGATGAAACTTGGCCATCCTTGCCATTTGAGCCACCTGATCAATATCCTTAGCATATTGACGTTGCGCTTGCTCTCCATCTGGGATGCTCAACAACCGCGACATCAGGACTGCAGATAGATTTAGGTAGGCGAGACCCAAGTCAAGGGTATTTTCGGGGTTATAGCGTTGGGCCTGCTGGGCTAGGAATAAAGGTTTACGTTCGTCAGGAGTCTGAACAAAGGCAGCAAGACTATCCTGAAAGCTCTGGCAGCGCATTTTTTGTCCAGCCTTTGCGCTTATAGCCTGATCACTACCCTTTTTGATGGTTGCAAGATCAACCTCACAAGGCAGCAACTGGAACATAGGGGCAGAAGGAAAATGCGTCAGGATAGCCGCCTGGGGCTGGAGATCAAACCAACTGCGCTCAAACCGATGGATGTAACGATCATCTTGTAGGCCCCCTGCTCCCCATGTCGGCTCAATCAAGTGCCATTGTTTGCCAATCAGGAGTGCAACCCAAGCGTGGTTAGGTTGCTGCCAGCTAAGCTGCTCCCCATCTGCCGATCGGGCAAATCCATTGACCTCATAGGTTTGGAGACCCACTTTTGAGGCTACATAACGATATACTGCCACATACCCAGAACAGACACCAAGTCGACGTGACCACACCGTTTTCGCTTCGGCTAACCTTACGTTGCCTAGGCTGCCAGACTGGCGAAAAGCATCAATGTCGTATCTGACCTCAAGGGCAAGGATGGTGTATATCAAGGCCGCTTTGCTAAGATCGTCAAATTGTTGAACCTTGACATAGTTTGCAAAAGTGTCAAGGGATTTGAGGTTTTGGCCGGTTGTTTTGCTTGCAACCGCCTCGATATTGGTCCAATTTAGGTTGCCTTCAGACTGTGCTTTTGCAATCCATGGTGTCACGAACGCGGCCAAAAGCAATGACAAAAGTGCAAATGTGGTATGCTGGAGGCGGGTTAGGGGCATTAGTGTAGATTGTTGGGATATTGAGCTAAGGACAAAATTGCACTTTCCGTACTAGAAAAAAAGGGACCAAGCTTAGTGTGGTTTACCTGTCTGAATTAGGCTTTGAGACTAAACCTGACCAGAACTTTACCAATCTGCAAGATTTAGCTGCTGCCCTTTCAAAACGACGCCACAGCCAGTATTATTCTTCACAATGGCAACCAAAACCACGTGGCAACAAACTACTCCTCCTCAGATTGTAAGTAAGAACTTAGACTAATAGATACCTCTGTATTATTAATCAACCACAATTCCCACCATTTAGCGTCTTTTCGATGGTGCCTCAACAGCTTCTGGATTTCGATGCAGCGGTTAATCCTCTCATCAATAACCTGGATTGCCTCTGTACTATCCTTTGATTGTGATCTAGAAAAATAATCTCTACTAGATCTAAAAAGATAAAGTATATAGTCTAATTCTCGATAAAATATAGCTAGTAAATTAGGGTCTAACTCGTGATTTTTAAGGTGATAAATGTAAAGGAATAGCCCACGTTTATAAAATGCGTAACCAAGACTCTCTGTGTTAAGAGGGTTATAGTAAAAGCCCTGCCGAGCCACATAAACATCTTTGTATTCATCTAGAGTAGCCAAATACTTGTCAATACTGTCAGTGAATGAAATACATGGACTTCCAGCCTCGGTTCTTAAATCTGCATAATCGAGACTCTTATGATCCTGAATCTCCCTAACAGTTACTGGACACTTCAACAGTTGGAAAATAGGTGATGTCGGGATATGTGTAGTTATAAATATATCAGGTTGTGGAGCAAACCACTCAGGATCGAAGCGCTCGTAAAAGACACCATCAGCGCAGTATCCTGCACCCCATGTAGGGTCAACAGGGTGCCAAACATTGTTCAAACGGACTAATAACCAGGCATGCCTAGCACTTTGCCAACATACCGTATCCTCCTCTGACTGCCTATCATATCCATCTACCTCAATTACCGGAATCTTACAATCCTCAGCAATTGTGCGATACAATCTCACGTAGTCACCACAAATACCTAAGCGATTTCGCCAAGTATAGTCTGGTTTATCCAAAAAGTCATCCTGAAACTTATCCTTGTTGTTTTTTTTATAGACATAGTACCTGATCCTAGTTGCTACCCCATAATAAATAAGGGCAGCTCGATGTCGTTCGGATAACCCTTGCCTATTTACAAACTGCGCAAAAGCCTCATGACTTAATAGGTCCTCGTCATTTGTCTTGTAGTAAGTTGCTTTTATCCTCGACCAAAATACCTCGTTAAAAATATCTTGTGCCTCCTTTAGGCTAAGGGATTGAGCAAAGGCATCAAAATTGATCAGGCCAAGAATGAAGACACATAACAGTGTCCGACCAATGCCCCTCCACCACCGCATCATACCACACCTTGGAATCATGCCACAAAACTACTTGCCAGCTTTGTAGTTGGCAACAGCCTGATCCAGAAAGGCGATGTAGGCGTCAACATCTAGGTTGTGGGCTCGTGGCTGGACCAATAGCTGCTCCTTAACACCTAGGGTGACATAATAAGGTTGCGCATTGTTGTTAAACTTCGTGATCTGGAAGTCGGCGTTTTGTTTGCCAATGCTGGTTTTTTCCTTGTTGTCGTAAGTGCTGGTGTACCACTCAGTCTGAGGCAACTCTGTTTTGTCGTCAACATATAGGGCGACAAGGACGAAGTTTTCACGCAGGCGTTTCAGGACCCGAGGGTCAGACCAAACGCGTGCTTCCATCTCACGGCAGTTGACACAACCATGGCCTGTGAAGTCAATGAATAATGGTTTATCTTGCTCTTTCGCACAAGCAAGGGCTTGTTTATAGTCGAAATAGCCATTGAGTCCGTGTGGCCAATGTAAGATCTCGCTATGTCGTGGAGTGGCACACCGTTCGCTAGTTGATAGAGATGGGGCCGAAAGGTTGCCGGTGAATTCGGCGATCTTGCCAAGGTCAAAGTCCTGTGTATTGATGGGTGGTAGATAGCCTGATAGCTGCTTGAGCGGTGCTCCCCATAGACCAGGGATCAAATACACCACAAAGCTAAAGACAACGATTGCCATGGTCAGGCCAGGGAGGCTGGTGTGGCTAACAGGGCTATCATGAGGAAAGCGAAGCTTGCCAAGTAGGTAGAAACCAAGTAGTGCAAAAATCACAATCCAGAGACTAAGGTAAACCTCACGGTCCAAGATGCCCCAATGGTAGGCTTGATCCGCTATGCTGAAAAATTTGAGCGCCAGGGCCAGCTCGATGAACCCAAGCACCACCTTGACCGAATTGAGCCATCCGCCCGACTTAGGCAAACGCTGCATGGCCTGAGGAAAAATAGCAAAGGCCGTAAAGGGTAAGGCAAAAGCCAATGAGAAACCGAACATACCAATCACAGGCATCAAGACGGCGCCGCCAGCACTAGCTACAAGGACAGAGCCCACAACAGGGCCTGTGCAGCTGAAGCTCACCACGACAATGGTCAACGCCATAAAAAAGACCCCGTAAAGCCCACCCTTCTCACTTTCGGAGTCAATGCGGTTGACTAGGGTGCCAGGCAAAACGATCTCGAAGGCACCTAGAAAAGAAAAGCCAAACAACAGGAAAACCACAAAAAACAACAGGTTCGGGATCCAGTGGGTGCTCAGGAAGTTGGCAAATTCAGGTCCATTGATGCGGGCCACCACGGTACCGATGATGGTATAGATCGCAATGATTGAGAAGCCATAGAACAAGGCCAACCGAATCCCTTTGGCCCTTGACTTTTGCTGTTTGGTGAAGAAACTCACCGTCATCGGGATCATCGGGAAAACGCAAGGCGTAAACAATGCAGCTAAGCCAGCGAAAAACGAGAGCAAGAAAAAGCCGAATAGTGAGTCTGACTGAGCCCCTTCTGGCTGGGTAGGGATTGCTACTGTAGCAGAGTCTGTAGTTAGTGGCGTTGTTGCCTTGGCACTTGTTATACTATCAAAGTACTGTTTTTCGGCCTGGGCCTTGATATTATTAGTATCAGCAGAGGCTGTCTTTATATCAATTTGGGCAGAGCGATTAGTCGCTGTAGGCGCCTTGGCCGACTGGTCCTGGAGGTCGGAAGTAGTGGCAGAACCAGTGGTGGATAGTTTGACAATAAAGTCCTCATTTGAAGGAATACAACGGCCATCAACATCGGTACAGGCTTGGGCATCGTATGCGCCTCCAATCTCGGAAACCGGAGCCTTAATCTTGACTTTTTGCCTGAACTCTGCTTTACCTACAAAGTACTTGATCTCGGCATTCCAGATTGGGTCAAACTTCTTTTTGGGATGGATCGGGATAAGCTTACCTAGGGTCTCATACGAAGATGAAGGCTTAAGCTTGACCGTTGTGACGGTGGGTCCGATGTTTGGGTCAAAGTCAGAGCTGTATAAGTACCAACCGCTTTCGATCCTGACCTTAAAGACCAACTCGGCAATTGACCCAACTTTTGGGGCTGCTGGGCTTATAGAAACAGTCCATTCTGTAGGCTTGACCACTTGAGCAATGCCACTCCCTAGGCCAAAGATGAGCATCAGAAGTGTCAGGAGACCTTGTCCAGTTCTTTTGCCAAAACTAATCGTCAGACAAGAAAATAGTCCCTTGCATGGGCTTACCAGTCGATTTGGACTGGTTCTTGCAGGTAAGGCAATGGTCGATGTACGAGGATTCATAAGTGTGCTACAAAAGTAACATGAAAAGATGTCCTAATGTTGGGCTTTTTGTGCTTTTGAGGTTTTGCGATCGTGGAGTAGGCTAGCGAAACTGGGGCATACCAAATCTGATTTTTGTTTTTGCTGCAGATGTCCTCAGTGCCCTAATTACCTATATTGCAGCTAACCAAAAGAGGCCCCGTTTCAGGACCGACAGTACCCAGATTTGAGTTGCCACACAAGTTCCAAACTTGCCCCAAACCACGTTTGGACTTTGCAAGTTTGCCTTAAGGGGCTTTCTCATAATCTTGAACATACTTACGGGCTGGTACACCAAAAAGTTTGAAATACTGTGGAAATCACACTAACAATTTGTGTAAAACGATGAGCGCCGGAAGACTAAAAGTATTAATGCTAGGTTGGGAATACCCTCCTGTAATGGCAGGTGGATTGGGTACAGCCTGTTACGGCCTCTGTAACGCCCTAAAGGCACATGCCGACATCACCTTGGTATTGCCAAAATCGTCAGCAGCCATGGTACAGGACAACCTCCAGATCTTGGGGGTTAATCAATACGGGCTTGACCAAGCAGCCACTGTCGAACAGCCACCGCACCGTTGGGAAGAGATCGTTGAAGAGGTTATTGAGGTACCAGGCAACGAGCTACATCCATACCCTATCAGTGCGGTTCATAAACGAGTGATCGAACACCTAAAGTTTGATCCATCAGACGACCAAGAAGTCCGCGCACTTTACGAAACGGACGAGCCATATGGTGCCAACATTATGCAAAAGGTGGCAGTCTATGCCGAAGTGGTTAGCAAATTAGCGCTCACAAAAGACTTTGACATCATCCATGCGCATGACTGGGTAACTTACATGGCTGGCGTACGGATCAAGGAGCTAACAGGCAAGCCGCTGGTGGTTCATGTACACTCGCTCGAAACTGACCGGATCGGCACGCAGGCCAAGTACATGCAGGCTAATGCGGTTTATGAAATCGAGCGGTATGGGATGACAGAGGCAAACCTATGCATACCTGTCAGCCACTTTACTAAACAGTGTGCTGCCGACCATTATGGGATCAATCCGGATAAATGCCGCCCTGTTTATAACGCCATCGATCCCGAGCCGACCTTCCGCATTGACCGTGCCGAAGGCGACAAAATCGTATTGTTCTTGGGCCGCATCACGTTCCAGAAAGGACCTGAATACATGGCCGAAACTGCCTACAAGGTGCTACAGCGTTACCCCAAAGTGGTGTTTTTTGTTGCAGGCGTCGGAGATCAGCTAGATCAGCTAAAGCACCGTGTTGAGCAACTCGGCATCCGTGACAAGTTTGTTTTTGGTGGTTTTTTGAAGAAGGCACAGGTGAAACAAGTGTTGGCGCAGGCTGATGTCTATTTCATGCCATCGGTATCTGAGCCCTTTGGTCTATCGGCCTTGGAGGCTGCCCAGTTCCAGATCCCATGCGTGCTGAGCACACAAGCTGGTGTATCTGAGGTGATGGACTTTGCCCTCAAGGCGGACTATTGGGATACTGACCGCTTTGCGAACTATATCTATGCCTTGCTCAACTACGAAGGTATCCGGCAGGAGCTAATTGAGCATACCACCGAAAACCTAGAAGAAATGAGCTGGGATCGAAGCGCTCGAGATGTCCTCGCAGTTTATCATGAGGCCTTAACACAAGGATGATTAGGCCTGTGATGCAGAGGCTCATACTTTTACGACGACAACTGTCCTTTGTGGCCTAGCCTATATTTGGCATTGCCGTATTTTTAGCAATTTTATTTTCCATCCCTTGTGCCTGAACATATGATCATAAGGGATGCTATCAAAAATCACCCCGGACTATTACCTATGCACAACCATATCAATGGCAGAGCAAAGTCCGGACAGGAGTAACATAAACCCACTATGCTCCATGACAAATATCGTATTCTACTTCCAGGTGCATCAGCCATTCAGGCTCAGGCACTATAGCTTTTTCAACATTGGCCAAAGCCATATTTATGAGGCAGCCAACCTGAACTTCGAGCTCCTGAATCGCATTGCAGACCGCTGCTACTTGCCGGCCAACGAAATGTTACTCAAGATGATCAAGGATTATGGTCCTGATTTCAAAGTAGCCTTTTCGATTTCTGGTTGTGCGCTTGAGCAGTTTGAGATGTACCGACCTGATGTTCTGGACTCTTTCAGACGTCTGCTAGACACTGGTCAAGTGGAGCTTTTAGCTGAAACCTATTTCCACTCCTTGGCAGCCCTATATAGCCCAATGGAGTTTGTACGACAGGTGAACAAGTACAAGGCCAAACTCAAGTCCCTATTCGGCTATGAGGCGACCACCTTCCGGAACACGGAGCTGATCTACGACAACGCTATTGCGACCCAAATCAGCAAATTGGGCTTCAAACAGACCGTTGCAGAAGGTGTAGGTAGTTATCTTGATGCTGTAAGCCCAACTGCTGAGGCCACACACATCTTCAAAGCACCTGGGTCCAATGGTCCCAAACTATTGTTGCGCCAATACCGCCTAAGCGATGACATCGCCTTTAGGTTTACTGAGCCCAAATGGCCTGGCTACCCGCTTGATGCTGACAAATATGCATCTTGGCTGCGGGCCTTGGCTATCGAGCAGAAGGCCGAGTCGATTAACCTTTTTATGGATTATGAGACCTTTGGTGAGCACCGCCCATTGAGCTCAGGCATCCTAGACTTTCTGTACTTTTTGCCTCAGGCGGTGGCTGCCTACCCCGATATGAAGTTTGCGACACCATCAGAGGTGTTGTCTACAGCAAAACCCAAGAAGGTTTATGACGTAACAAAACCTACTTCTTGGGCAGACGACAACCGTGACATCAGCGGCTGGGTCCTGAGCCACACGCAAAAAGATGCCCTTAAACGGGTATATGCGCTTGAAGAAGCGGTTTTAGCCAAAGGCAACGAGGCCCTGATCCATCAGTGGGGCAAACTCCAGACCAGCGACCACTTCTACTACATGAGTACCAAGTACTGGGGGGATGGTGTCCGGGAGGTCTTCAGCCCCTACAAATCGCCGTTTGATGCCTACATCAACTACATGAACGTCTTGGCTGATTTTGAGCAGACTATTAAGGGGGTGTAAAGGATATCCTTTGAGCTGATCCGTTTCTCAAAACAAAAGCCTAGACGAAGTGGCCTAGGCTTTTGGGTACAGACTTAAACACTCCTCACAGCATTCTTTGTCAGAATATTATGGGTTGCAAATGACTTCGTGCGAAGCAGGACATGACGGGGAGATAATCGCTGGACTGCAAGTACAAAGCTCGAGAATTGTTCCCATATCCCGTGTTAAGTTTCTGATTGCCGAAGATTGACATTCGGCAATTGGTCTTCAGGGCATGCTATTGGGCCTCATTATTGGCCAAGCCTAGCCTAAATCCAGCGAGTGCATACCATACCAAGTAGGCATATCCCAGCACCAAGATCCATATGCTGGCTGTGTACCCAAAGCTATCGATCAGGCCACCTTGCAGGACCGGATAGATGGCGCCGCCGACAATCATGCTTACCAGCAGACCAGAACCCTGTGCAGTATGTTTGCCCAAATGTTTGATTCCCATCGGGAAGATACAAGGCCACATTACCGAATGGCAAACGCCAAGTCCTACCAAAGCATAAACCGCTATCATACCGGGGGTTAGGATAGCAGCCACAGATAACATTGAGCCCAGACAAGAAACCAGCACAAGCATCCTACTATTAGACATCATATTGGTAATGATGATGCCGATGGCCCTACCAACTAATAATCCGCCCCAATAATAGGAAACATAAATAGCGGCATCAACCTCTTGCACCCCCACAATCTGTTTCATGTAGCCAATCAGCATACTGCCGACGGCAACTTCAACACCCACATAAACAAAAATGGCACCCATTGCTGTCAATAAATGGGGGTAGGCCCAAGCAGATGTCTTTGACGCGCTGTTGTCTGATGTTTGGCCAGCATCAGCAGGCTGCAGCAATGAGCTAAGGTCTGGCAATTTGATCGCATTGATTACAATGGCTAAAACCACAACAAAGCAAGCCAAAGCTAAATAAGGCAATTGCACAGCTGCGGCCCGTTCTGCAATCGGCAATGCAGTGTCAATCAAGATGAGTTTTGCCCCGATGATTGGCCCTATTGTTGCTGCCAAAGAGTTAAGGAACCCTGCCATGTTGAGCCGCTTTGTTGCCGTTTCTGGTGGACCTAACGAGCTGACATATGGGTTTGCCGCCACTTGCAGCACGGTGAACCCAGACCCAACAACAAAAAGGCCAGTCAGAAACAAGGGATAAGAAACGATGATACTGGCAGGTATAAATAGCAAAAGTCCTATCGCTACAATGGCAAGTGCTATCGATAGTCCTCGTTTGTACCCGACAGCAGTCAGGAGAATACCAGCTGGAACCGACATGACGAAATAGGCACCAAAAAAACAAAACTGAACAAGGCTGGCCTGCCACTGGCTAAGATCGAATAGCCCCTTGAGGTGCGGGATCAGGATGTCGTTCAGGACTGTGACCATTCCGAACAAGAAAAACAGGCTCAGCATCGTTGCCAATGCTAGGCGCTGGTCTGCTTGGTGCTTCGGTGGGTGCCCTATTGCTGGATCTTGAGTTGGTGAGGTGATTGTAGCCATAACTTAAACGAGATTGGCATAAACACCAGCTTGGTGCAAGGCGGCTAGCTCTGCCATCACCATTGATTTGTCTGCTGGGTAGGTAATACCAAACCATGGGGCCTTGCAGGAAATGACTGAAACTGGCAAGGTGCCATTTTGGGCAGCTTGGTTAATTGCTGTTGCGATAAAGAATTCTGCCCCGGGTTTGTCCAGCTCAGTTGACAGGTAATCAGCAAATGCGGCTCGGAAGATGGGGAAGACCTCAGGTTGTAACGCCCAAAAATTCATGCTGACGACGGCCTCAGGGTCTTGTGGTAGTCCAGACCCATCCTCCAGTGTAGCTGTTACCACCCCATCAATGCGGTAGATCTTCGTGAACTCGACGATGTCAGTGAGTTGGTTTTGGTCATCTACTTGGCAGATGGCGCGTGCTACAGTGCCGTTTGGTGACAGGGTATTGCCTAATTGGTAACCGATTACGGCACAAGCTGGAGCTTGGTTCAGGACAAAGAAATCAGCAGCTAATTGGTAGCTCGCCGCACTGTAAAAGTCATCACAGTTAATGACAACAAAAGGCCTATTAACTACTCCGTCTGCCATAAGGACCGCATGCGCAGTACCCCATGGCTTTTTGCGCTCAGCAGGCACGGCAAAGCCCTCAGGCAACTTATCCAGCTCTTGATACACGAAGTCAACCGTAACCTGATCACCGTAACGATTGGCATAGAATGACTTGAGCTGCTCCTCGATCTCCTTCCGGATGATGAAAACAACCTGACCAAAGCCAGCCTTAATGGCATCCTGAACGGCATAGTCGATAAGCGTTTGACCTTGTGGGCCAAGAGGCTCTAGTTGTTTGAGCTGACCATAACGACTGCTCATTCCGGCAGCGAGGATAAGTAAGGTGGGCGACATGGGCCTAGGGGATAGGGATTTTAATTGAAGTCCAACACAGTGTAGCAATCCCTGCACTGGTGATACTGGACAAAATAAACACAAGATCTGCGATTTGGGGCACTGCTTGGAGGACAAATCCAATCTGAGGCCTCAGCCACGGGACAATGGAATGACAACATCAAACAAATAGCCCCCCAAGTGTATCTCGGAGGGCTAGGATGTTTATTGACTGGATAGGCCAGATTACTTCTTCAAAGCCTTAACCATGGTCTCGCCAATAACGGCAGGAGAGTCAACGACATGTAGGCCGCACTCACGCATGATTTTCATTTTGGCAGCAGCGGTATCTTCAGCTCCACCGACGATGGCACCGGCATGGCCCATGCGGCGTCCAGGAGGGGCTGTTTGTCCTGCAATGAAGCCAACAACTGGCTTAGTTCCGTGTTCCTTGATCCAGTAAGCAGCTTCAGCTTCCATACCACCACCTATCTCTCCGATCATGATGATACCTTCGGTTTCTGGGTCGTTCATCAATAGCTCAACAGCTTCGCGAGTTGTTGTCCCGATGATTGGATCGCCACCGATGCCAATACAGGTACTTTGGCCAAGGCCTGCTTTTGTGATTTGATCTACAGCTTCGTAGGTCAAGGTACCAGAGCGAGAAACAATACCAATAGTGCCTTTGCGGTGGATAAAGCCAGGCATGATACCTACTTTGGCCTCACCTGGGGTGATAACACCTGGGCAGTTAGGCCCAATAAGGGTGACAGCTTTACCACGGAGATATTCGCGCGCAGCGATCATATCCTTGATAGGGATGCCCTCGGTGATACAGATCACTACTTTGATACCAGCATCGGCAGCTTCCATAATGGCGTCAGCGGCGAAAGCATGGGGCACAAAGATGATGCTCACGTCGGCACCGGTTGTCGAGACTGCATCGGCCACTGTGTTGAACACAGGCCTATCCAGATGTTGGGTACCACCTTTGCCAGGGGTAACCCCACCGACGACGTTTGTACCATACTCGATCATCTGGGTGGCATGGAAGGTGCCTTCAGAACCAGTAAAACCTTGGACGATTACTCGTGAGTTTTTGTTAACCAGAACGCTCATATAAGCTGCTATTTTTAGCCAGTCAGTAGTAAGGGTTGGTTGTTAGGTGAAATGAAACCAGGGTATCTGACAGGCGGCACAAAAATAGGCACAGAAACGGCCCTGCCAAACCAATCTGCAAAAAGCCTGCAAACATCTTTGTTTGCCCAGTTTATCCGTTATTTGGGTCATCTATCCGCTGATGCCTTTTGACATCGCCCATATCACCCCACCCTGCCGATTATGCTGCTAACACATGCCATGCAAACTGTACCTCTAATCCTCGGCAGTGGATCCCCACGAAGGAAACAGCTACTGGCTGACACGGGCCTAAAGTTCAGTGTCCTGACCAAAAACACCAATGAGGATTGGCCTGCAGACCTCCCTACTGATGAGATTGCAGCCTATCTGGCTAATAAAAAAGCTACAGCCTTCAAGGCCGAAGCACAACAGAGCATAATCCTGACTGCAGATACTGTTGTATGTGTAGGTGACAAAGTGCTCAATAAAGCTGAAACCCACCACCAAGCACTCGAGATGCTACGATTATTAGCTGGCAAGACGCACCAAACCTACACTGGTATATGCATCAGGTATCAGGACCAAGTGATCAATGCTACTGCAGTAGCCGACGTAACTTTTGCGGATATGCCAGACGAGGTCCTTAACCACTACATCAACACCAGCAAACCGTTTGACAAAGCGGGAGCTTATGGAATCCAGGACTGGATAAGTTTGGTTGGCATCACCGAGATCAAGGGGTCTTACTACACCGTTATGGGACTACCTACGCATTTGGTCTATGCGGAGCTATATAGGTTATACGCTTCCCTTCAATAGTTGTGTCCCGGCATAGCTAGTCGATTCGCCAGATGATTTGATATAAGGTCAACCAGATGGACTACAATCATTTCTTACACGGCCAGGCAGCCACTTCAAAATCTTTGGTCCTTATGTCTCAAAACAGGCATTCAACTATAAAGAAAGTCTGGTTATTGAGCCTCATGATTTTTGTTGGGGTGTCAGGATGGATGGTACCTCAGGCCTATTGCCAAACAGAGACCAACAGCCAACATACCCGTAAACTAGATGCCTTACCTGCACTCATCAGGAAGGACACCATGCTGACCCGCATTTTGCTCGACCCTAGGTACCAAGTACAGCTAATTGTTTCGCCCGTCCTTTCTGAACTTGCCCCAAAGGAAAACAATACGAAGGTTGCACCCAGCCAATTTATCAGCTATCGCTACCCTAATGCTGATAAGCCTGCTTACTTCTATCCTGCTAGTTTGGTCAAGCTGCCGACGATGCTTGCAACATTCGTCAAGCTCAACCAACTTGAGCTAAGGAAGTGGGATCAATACCGGATCACGTATGCAGCATCCGCTCCTTGCCAGACCGCAGTGCCAGCCAAGGTCAAAGGCAGGCCAAATTATCGACCACCATTACTGGTGGACTATATGAAACAAATATGCCTTGTGAGTGACAACAATGCCTACAGCCGGCTGTATGAGTTCTGTGGGCAGTCATTCCTGAACCAACAACTGAAGCGTTGGGGTTTGCCAGAGGCACGCATCATTCAGCGTTTTGCCCCATGTAACTATGATCAGAATAAGCATACGAATGCAATCAAGTTATATACCGTACGCAATAACAAATTACGCATAGCCTACGCCCAGCCTGCGGCCCACAACCATACCCCACTCAGTAACCCTGCCCCTGGAGCGAGGGCAATTGGCAAGGGATACTTTAAGTATGGGCGATACTATCCAACACCGATGGATTTCAGCCGACATAACAACCTACCTCTAGAGGATGTCCATCAGCTGTTTTGCCAGTTGATGATCCGGAAGGTCCCTGGCGTAACTGTCGCTCAACAAGATTCCTTGGTCAAATGGCTCGGACTATTGCCTCGAGAAGGCCAAATGGGATATGAAAAAGACCTAGGTACTTATCATGATAGCTACAAAAAGTACTTAGTATTTGGCACCCAAGCTCAAGTCATTAACCCAGATCCACTCAGGATTGTAAATATCGTAGGGCAATCGCATGGTTGGCTATCAGATGTGGCCCTTATCAGAGGTCATGTCGTTTCAGTCTTGATTTATTGTGATGAGGATGACATTGTAGGTGACGGTAAATATACCACCGAGCATGTAGGGATGCCCTTCTTGAAGCGATTGGGGGAAGAATACCTAAAAGTCTTCTCGGGTACAGAGTAAATCCCATTTTTGCGAATTTGCTGTCAAGTCCAAGGCCAGTTTTCAAGGATCTTCGATCAAGATTGGTCCAATTGGGAGCCTCGGAAAACTTTTATCGGCAAAGATTTGGCAATCTCAAGACAACCATCCTTATTGCATATGCTTAAAGCACAATATATGAACAAGTCAATCGCACAAGCATGGTGGTGGCAGTCTTCAGAATATCTGATGGCTAGCGCAGCTATGGCGTAACGACTCGTTACCGACCGATCTTAAACAAAGCGTCAGCCATCTAATTGGTTGACGCTTTTTTTTGTTTATGCCCCTAAAGTAATCTCCAAGCCTCCTAAGCTATGGCCTATCAATTGCACTCCACCTACAAGTTCCAACTTGCAGATCAGTTTACACCTGTCAATCTTTACCTCACCTTGCGTGATCGGTTTCAGGGCTGTGTAATGCTAGAAAGCAGTGACTATCATGGGCAAGAAAACAGCTTAAGCTATCTGGCGTTCGAGCCTATTGGTAGCTTTTCAGTCACTAAGGGCCTTTGCACCATGCAGTACCCTGACGGCAGGGTCGAAAACAGAACGATCTCCAACCCTGAGCTACCCGCAACCCTAGCGCAGTTTGTAGAGCAGTTTGCACCCACGGAGCTCAAGCTACCCTTTGCTACTGGTGGATTTTTCGGCCACTGGAACTATGAGGCAGCCGAGCTTGTCGAGGACATCAATCTAACATCCCAAAATGGTTATGGCGAAACCAAAGTAGAGCAGTTGCCACAAGTCCATTATCAGGTGTTTAAGTATGTGATTGTCTTTCGCCACTTCCATAACGAGCTGTACTTAATTCAACATCGTCCTGAGGAGGGTGCTTCCAATCATGATGGGCTACCAGTCCTTACCCAGCTTTTGGCCCAGTCGCAGGTCAACGCAAGGTTCAAGTTTTCGACAACAGGACCTGAGGTGGCAGACCAGACCAATGAGGCCTATCTAGAAAATATCCGACGCGGAATTAGGCACTGTTACCTAGGCGATGTTTTTCAACTAGTTGTGAGCCGGACATTCAGCCAAGCCTTCGAAGGGGATGAATTTAATGTTTATCGGGGACTGAGGTCGGTCAATCCGTCACCCTACCTTTTTTTCTTTGACTATGGCAACTACAAGATATTCGGCAGCAGCCCAGAAGCCCAACTCTTGGTAAAGGGCAGAAGGACAGAAATTCACCCGATAGCAGGCACGTTTAAGCGGACAGCCGATGATAAAGCTGACCAAGAAGAGGCCAAACGTCTTTTGGCCGACCCTAAAGAAAACGCAGAACACGTCATGCTGGTGGACCTCGCTCGCAATGACCTTAGCCGATTTTGTGACAACGTTGTTGTTGAGCGCTTCAGAGAAATTCAGTATTACTCACACGTAATCCACTTGGTATCAAAGGTTACAGGGGATTTGTTACCGGGGCATCATCCGCTAGAGGTTGCTGCAGCAACATTCCCCGCCGGGACTTTATCAGGAGCACCTAAACATGAGGCCATGAAGATCATCAAATCGCTAGAGGCATCAGGGCGTGGCTTTTATGGTGGTGCCATTGGCTTAATTGACTGGGACTGCAATCTAAACCATGCCATCATCATACGCTCCTTCCTTAGCATTAATAACAAGCTATATTACAGGGCGGGAGCAGGAGTAGTAGCTAAATCAGTCCCTGAACTCGAGATGCAGGAGGTGCTGAACAAACTAGGGGCTCTGAAACGAGCTATGGCCTTGGCTCAGGAGCTGTAATCTAGCCAAATTTACCCCCTTTTAGTCCTAATGACCACCTCAACATTTTCATTCTGATACCGGCTATGTATCATCCTGTCAAAGAATCTGATCAACCAATTAATGTCCTAGTGCTAGACAATTATGACAGCTTTGTCTATAACCTAGTCTATCTCTTACGCCAATTTGGTGTGGCCACGACTGTTGTCCGAAATGACAAAATCGGCCCTGCAGAGGCTGCCAAATTCTCCCATATTCTACTTTCCCCTGGGCCTAGCCTACCCTCTGATGCTGGGAATATGGAGGCCATCATCAAGCATTGCGCCTCGACTGTTAGCATCTTGGGCGTTTGTCTAGGGCATCAAGCCATTGCAGAAGTATTTGGTAGCCAGCTGTTTAATCTCGAAGAACCATTACATGGTGTGGCTTCAACTTGCTTGGTCCAACCAATGGCAGGTCCATTTTTCGACCTCGTCCCGCAGCAGTTTCAGGTAGCACGTTACCATAGCTGGTCTGTGCGGGAAGACAGCCTAGGTCCGGACCTGATTGTAACCGCAAGAGACAAGGACAACCTGATCCTAGGCATCAGGCATAAGCAATTTAGGTGTTGGGGGGTTCAGTTCCATCCAGAGTCCTACCTCTGCAAACAAGGTCCCAAACTAATCGAGCAATGGCTCAAACTCTAGCAGACCTACACTGATGACTTTCAAACAATACCTCGAAAAACTTTTCCAACGGCTAACCCTAGAGCAGGATGAAGCCCATGATATGCTAGTGCTATTGGGCACAGGCCAGGCCAACGCAGCCCAGATGGCAGCCTTCATGACTGTCTATCTGATGCGGGCGATCACACCCAACGAGCTAGCAGGTTTTCGGACTGCAATGTTGGACCTCTGCCATAGGGTAGAACTGGAACATGAGTCTATGGATGTCTGTGGCACTGGTGGTGATGGCAAGGATACGTTCAACATCAGCACCACTGCTGCTTTTGTGGTGGCAGGCGCAGGCCAATTAGTGGCCAAACACGGAAATTATGGCGTCAGCAGCATCTGCGGCAGTAGCACGGTAATGGAGGCCTTAGGCTACCAGTTCAGTAACACAGTCGACACCATCAAGCGGCAGGCGGCCTACGCCAATATCACGTTTTTACATGCGCCTTTGTTCCACCCCGCAATGAGCTTTGCTGGCCCAGTACGGCAGGAGCTCGGGACCAAAACTTTCTTCAATATGTTGGGGCCATTGGTCAATCCGGTCTTGCCCAAACATCAGCTATCGGGAGTATTCAATCTGGACCTTGCTCGGCTCTACACTTACCTCTTGCAAAAAACGGATGTAAACTTTGGCGTTATACACGGGCTTGACGGCTATGACGAAATCTCGCTCACAGGACCTGCCAAATATTTATCGAGGGGAAAAGAAACCTTGATCTCGCCCGCGGACTTTGCATTTGAGACCCTAAATGCGAGCATTTTGGCAGCGAATAGCACACCAAAAGAGAACGCCAAACGGCTGATCAAGATCCTAAAAAACGAGGCCCCTGCATCTGACAAAGAAGTGGTGGTTGCTAACGCTGCAGTAGCCCTTCTAACATCTCGAAAAGCCGAAACCTTACTCGAAGCGGTCGATTTGGCCACAATTTCAATCGAAAGTGGCAGTGCCTACCAATGTCTGCATCGGCTTCTGATGACGGCCTAGGCCAGTCATGAAAGGCTAGCCGACTAACAAAAAAGCTAAACCTAACCTGAACCTAAAATGACCAGCACATTAAAAAACATCCAGACTAATATTCTAGCCAAAATCACGACCCGAAAGCGGCAATTTGTTGATGAAGCTAAAGCGCTATATCCTACGGCTATCCTAGAGAAAAGTATTCATTTTACTGCCCCTACGGTCTCGATGCAGCACTACCTTTTGCGCCCGGACAAGTGTGGTATCATTGCCGAAATCAAACGCGAGTCACCTAGTCTTGGCCCAATCATACCTTATCTATCTGTAGAAAAAGTATCGATAGGCTACATGCAGGCAGGCGCTTCTGCCTTGTCTGTTCTGACCGATAGTCCGTTTTTTGGCGGCAGTACTCAAGACCTTATCACTGCCCGACGGTTCAACCTATGTCCCATTTTGCGCAAGGATTTCATTTTAGACGAGTACCAGATCTTGGAGGCGCGCGCTATTGGTGCTGATACCATCTTGCTTATTGCTGCCATTCTGACCAAGCAAGAGGTCAAGTCATTTGCACGCCTAGCCCAATCCCTCGGGCTGGAGGTTCTATTAGAGGTACACAGAAAGGAGGAACTTGACCACTGGACACCAGAAATCGGACTTGTTGGGGTCAACAACCGCGATCTGGTTAGCTTTAGGTTAGATGTCCAGACGAGCCATAACCTATACACAGCCTTACCAACTGAGGTCGTCAAGGTCAGCGAAAGTGGCTTAAAAGATCCAGAAACAGTGGCACTGCTCTATCAAACTGGCTATCGAGGTTTTTTGATCGGAGAGCGATTCCTGACCACAGCTGACCCTGCCGAGGCCTGTGCCAAGTTCATCAAACAACTCAAGCCACTCATCGCTGCCTAGTGTTTAGATTATACCCCAAGCTTTAGGCTCAATTATAGAACAACAACATTATCCTAGTACCAACCAGCACAAATCTCAATCATGTTTTCTCCATTTCACCTAGCTAATCCTGCACGCCCACTCATAAAGGTTTGCGGCACTCGTGAGGTCCGAAACATCCTAGAAATCGACCAACTAGGTATCGACTATATGGGGTTTATCTTCTTTAACAAAAGCCCTCGTAATGCGCAGGCCACTTCGCCTTTAGCTTTCAACATCAAGACCAATGCTAAACGTGTAGGTGTGTTTGTTAATGCCAAAACCACGGTTATCAAAAGCATGGCTTTGCTCTGGAACCTTGGCCATATTCAACTCCATGGGGACGAGCCACCCGAGCAAGCCAAAATCTTGTCCCAAACCTTCGGCATGGATGTCTGGAAAGCTTTCAGGATCACGAATGACTTTGACTTTGAGCTTCTAAAGCCCTATCAGGAATTTGTGTCGGCCTTTGTGTTTGATGCACCAGGCCACAACTATGGCGGCAATGGCAAGCAATATGACTGGCAAAAACTAAAGGAGTATGAGGGCAGAACGCCCTTTTGGCTCAGTGGGGGTATAGGGCTTCGCACCCTAGATTCGCTCAAAGACTTTTATCATCCAGCGTGCATCGGATATGATGTCAATTCCAAGTTCGAGATCGTCCCGGGTAAAAAGGATCCGAAACTGATTGCAGATTTCATTAAAGAAGTTCGGCCAGATATTGTATCAAAACTAATAGAGTCAACTCACAATATATGAGCACGTTATCAGAAATTACTTTGATTGATGCTGAAGGTTTTTATGGTACCTTCGGAGGTGCATTCGTGCCCGAAATGCTCTATGCCAACATCGCTGAGCTTCAAGAATGCTATCTAAGCATCATGGCCGAACCTAGCTTTGAGGCCGAACTAGAGTTATTGCTACGAGACTTTGTAGGCCGGCCTACACCACTTTTTGAGGCTAAACGGCTTTCAGCTAAGTATGGCTACCAAGTTTTGCTCAAACGTGAAGATTTATGCCACACAGGCGCCCACAAGGTGAACAACACTGTAGGGCAAATTTTGCTAGCCAAACGACTTGGTAAGCGCAAAATCGTAGCTGAAACGGGCGCTGGGCAACACGGAGTAGCAACTGCAACCGTATGCGCCCTGATGGGTATGGACTGCATTGTCTATATGGGTGAGGTGGACATGGCACGCCAGCAGCCCAACGTTGACCGTATGCGGATGATGGGCGCCAAGGTTGTACCGGCGACAAGTGGCAGCAAAACACTCAAGGACGCCACCAATGAGGCTATGCGGCACTGGATCAGTCACCCTGTAGATACACACTACATCATCGGCTCGGCAGTAGGTCCACACCCCTACCCAGATATGGTAGCTCGGTTTCAAGCAATCATCTCTGCCGAATGTCAAAGCCAGTTAACGGCGCAATTTGGCAAGGAACACCCTGCCGCTGTCTTGGCATGCGTAGGTGGTGGGAGCAATGCCGCTGGTGCCTACTATCACTATCTATCTGATGAGCGTGTTAAGCTCTTTGGAGCGGAAGCGGCTGGTCTTGGGGTTGAGACAGGTCATACGGCTGCCACCCTTAACCTAGGAACAACTGGTGTCTTACATGGCGCAATGTCCAAAATCATCCAGACGGCAGATGGCCAAGTGATTGAACCCTACAGCATCTCTGCTGGGTTGGACTACCCTGGGATAGGCCCTCTGCACGCCTATCTCCATGAAACAGATAGAGTTGAATATATCCCCGTTACAGATCAGCAAGCCCTAGATGCTGGGTTTGAACTTAGTGGCCTAGAAGGGATCATCCCGGCACTTGAAACCGCCCATGCTTTGGCCCTTTTGCCAACGCTTGACCTACCTCAAGGTAGTACCATTATCGTCTGCCTTTCAGGCCGAGGAGATAAGGACTTATTGACCTACACCAAGTACCTAGATCAATACACTCTAAGTGCTGACCATAGCACTAGCTCAGCATCCAAGAATGTATAGGACCATGGAAACGAAAAGCAACCTAACCGATACAAACAGGATCAACGTTCGAATCAACAAAAGGGGGCTGACTCCTTTGTTGTCTGTATTCTTTACGGCTGGGTTTCCTGCACTAGGTGATACATTACCAATTGCCGAAGCATTAGCTGCCGCTGGGGTTGATATGCTAGAGATTGGGATGCCTTATTCGGACCCGATTGCTGATGGCCCCGTCATACAGAACAGCAGTGAGGTGGCCCTTCAGAATGGCATGTCAATTGACCTCCTATTTGATCAGCTGGCTGACCTCAGGCCCAAAATTGACATCCCAGTATTATTGATGGGTTACTATAATCCTATGCTGCAATATGGGATTGAGCGATTCGTGCGACAGTGCCAAGCAGTTGGTATTGATGGCCTTATCATCCCCGACCTACCACCACATCTATACGAAAGGTACTATGCCAGCTTATTTGAGGAGGCAGGCCTAGCAAATATCTTCCTGATCAGTCCGCAGACGTCAGACGAGCGCATTAGGTATATCGATGGCATTTCTGCTGGGTTCATATATGCTGTCTCCAGTGCAAGTATCACAGGTGGTAGTGGCCCGATTAAAGATAGCCAAACCGCTTATTTCGAAAGGCTTAATGGCCTTAAGCTCCGGACACCTCATGTTATTGGATTTGGCATCTCCGACGCCACCTCTTTCCGACAAGCGACTAAATATGCAGATGGGGCGATTGTGGGTACGGCATTTATTAACCTATTAAATAGCTATCCTCAGCACTATCAGGAACATATCGCCTCATTCGTACAATCACTAAAAGAGCAAGCATTCCCTAGCTGACCGATCCACCATTTTCGATATAAAAATCGAGAACTTCGTTCAGGCCAAACAATCCAACACCCCACTTTAGATTTTCGAAACATACAACCATGATTATTACCCTTCGGCAAGATGCCAGCCCTGACCAAATCCTGACCATTGAACAAAAACTCACTAGTCTTGGCCTCAAACTGGTCGATGTAACAAGCCAATCTGGGCGATACTTCGTGATTGCAGGGATGCCCAACCTGGACATTCGATCATTAGCTGACCTCAAAGGTGTGGATGATGTCCATATTGTAAGCGACACATACAAACTCGTTAGCCGCAAATGGAAACTAAATCCTAGTAGCATTCCGGCAGGTCTGGCAAGCGATGTTACTCCTATTGGTGGTGGTGGCATGTCAATAATGGCTGGACCCTGCTCGGTTGAAAGCGAAGATCAGCTTGTCCAAATTGCTGATTTCTTGGTCAGCCAGGGTGTGCAATTTATGCGAGGGGGTGTTTTCAAACCACGCAGTTCACCTTACGCCTTCCGAGGTTTGGGTATCGAGGGCTTGGCCATGATGGCAAGCGTTTGCCGCCCTCGGGGCATCAAGATCGTGACTGAGGTGATGCAGGTTTCGCAGATCGACCCTATGCTAGCATATGTTGATGTGTTTCAGGTAGGTGCACGCAACACACAAAACTTCAACCTGCTAGATGCCTTGGGGCAAGTTTCGACGCCTGTATTGCTCAAACGAGGCATTAGTGGTACCATTGACGAGCTACTTCAATCAGCGGAGTATATTTTTTCTGGTGGCAATGAGCGGATCATCTTTTGCGAGCGTGGCATTCGTACCTACGAAACCGCATCCCGCAACACACTGGATCTCAATGCAGTGCCAATCCTGAAAGATAAATCCCACCTACCTGTCATCATCGACCCATCTCATGGTATTGGCATCCGCCAGTTTGTGACGCCAATGGCTTTAGCAGGGTTGATGGCAGGTGCTGATGGTGTTATCCTTGAAGTACACCCCGAACCTGAAAAGGCCGCTAGCGACGGTGCCCAAACGTTAAGCTTTGCCGAGGCTGAAATCTGTTTTGGCAAAATGCGCCAAACCCATGAGCTTCTTAAATCTTGGCAATAGTCAGATAACGAAGTTCTAATATCTGATGGCTAGTATTTTTTCGTTAGCCATTGCACCATCTCTTGTTGGAGGCGTTGAGCTTCAGTTTTTGCGGCTAAAGCAAAGTCTGGCCCCGCCGATGCGTAGATAATCTGGCGGGAGCTATTGATTAGCAAGCAGCAATCTTTTGTCATGGCGGCTTCGCAAACATCGTCTAGGCTACCACCCTGAGCGCCTACACCTGGCACCAACAAAAAGTAATCAGGGGCTAAGGCCCGTACTATTGCAAGATCCGCACCTCGGGTTGCACCAGCTACTAGCATTAGCTGATCAGGGTTGCCCCACGAGCATAGTCTTTCAATTACCACCTCAAACAGACGCTGGCCATTATCTAATAGCAGTTGCTGAAAGTCTTGACTTCCTGGGTTGGATGTAAGGGCCAAGGCAATGGTCCATTTGCCATTATGGTCCAAAAACGGTTGAACCGAATCAGCCCCCATATAGGGTGCCACCGTTACAGCATCTGCACCCATAGCATTGAAGAATGCTTTGGCATACTGGTCACTGGTGTTACCGATGTCACCGCGTTTGGCATCCAAGATCGAAAGGCAGTCGCCCGGAATTTGCTTGATTGTCTCCTGCAGAAGTGTCCAGCCACTAGTGCCCATGGCCTCATAAAATGCCGTATTGATTTTGTAAGCTACTGCATAAGTGCTAGTGGCGTCAATAATAGCTGCATTGAAGGCTAATATGGCGGCTCCAATATCGTCTGGATATGCCTCCAACAAATGCTTTGGTACCTTGGTAGGATCGGTATCAAGCCCAACACAAAGGAAAGTCTGCTTTGACCGGATGGTATCTATGAGCTGCTGACGGGTCATTTCGGGCTTGGTAGGGCTATGGAAATTGAGATTGAGATAGCTAAGTTTCTAGATTACCTCAAGTCAATCACCTTGACTCCGGGATGCTTTGCTTTGTCGAAGGCAAAAAGGGCTGGCTCTAGTGGCACATTAGGCGTGAAAGAGCTCACACTAAATATCTGTTGGTTGTTGCTTCCTCGTTCAAATACAATCCAGCGTCTAATGGCTAGGGTTGTCTTGTCTAGGTAAATCCTGATCTTGAAAAACTCCTTGGTTTTGTCGTCTGGTTGGAGGTCCACAATCTGGAGGGTTTCCTTTCCGTTCTTGACCTCGCCCATCATGATGTAGCGATAACCTTTCTGGTATAGCATGAAGATTTCACCAGGCGAAATCTCGTCGGACGAAGGCTCATAGTCTGCGACGTTAACCTCTTTACTGGACGTGATATGTGTCCAGAGGGTGGTGCCGTTGCAGTAAATTACTTGATCACCTGTTCTTAAGTTGAATTTATTGCCACTGACCGTGACTTCGCCCTTCATGTCAAGATTCTTGACCTTATCACCACCAGCTTCCTCAACGGTGCGGCTGAAACTAACCCGGAAGGATTTGTAAGCCCGATACTTTTGGCTGACTTTGGACAACAGTTCCTCAGCAGCAGGATCATTTAGCTGGGCAAATGAAGGAAAACCCAAGCCTAGCAAGCCGATTAGAAGACTAAGGACTGGAAGGACAGTGGATTGGCGTAAAGCGTTAATGTGCATGAAAATTGTTGGTGAATAGCTTGGGCCCATAATGATGATCAGACAAAAAGCCTGCCATCGGACGTTAACCAGCTGTCAACTCTTGGTAATGGATCGTTATCTGGTTGCAATAATGCAAAAAATACCCGCTTTGTAGGCAGGTATCTTTGGTTTTGATCAAGAAGCTCACCCGACAAATGGGCAAAAAAGAAATAGTTGACCTTAAACTTTTTACCACGCAGTACTAGTTATCTGACTTGTCGTCAGCAACTGCATCGTTTCCTTTTTTGGGCTGATCCTTCTTGATACTGACCTTTTTGCCGTCCTTAAGGCGTTTGCTAACCTCCAAGAACGGTCCTGAGATCACCTCTTCACCTTCTTTCAGGCCATCTAGGATCTGGATATTCTCGAAGTCACTAATGCCTGTCTTGACGATGCGTTTTTTGGCTATACCCTTTTCATACACAAACACAACCTCTTTGATGTCTTCTTTTGCCTCTACTTTTTTGGTGTCGGTCGTGACCTTAGGACCATCTTTATTCTCGCCTTCCTTAGCTTTTTTGTCCTGCTTGTCTTTTTCGTCTTGCCTTGTAGTTACAGATGTCAACGGTACTGTCAGAATGCCATCGCGACGCTCTGTAATAATCTCGACTGCTGCGGTCATGCCTGGGCGGAAAGGTGAGGCATTGCCTTTGTCTTTGACAAGGTCAGCATAGCTCGCAGGTAGAATCCGGACTTTGACTTCAAACTCGGTCACGACATCTGAGGTAACGGCTGTTTTGGCGGTGTTGGCCACGGAAGTGACAATGCCTTTGAACTTACGCTTTTGGCTTGAGTAGCTATCAACATCGATATCTGCTGTGTCACCAATCGTAAGGCGTACAATATCATTTTCATTAACATCGACCAAGGCCTCCATATTATGAAGGTTGGCTAGGCGCATGATCTCAGTACCAGTCATTTGCGAGGTACCAACAACACGCTCACCCTTTTCAACAGTTAGTTTGCTTACTGTGCCGCTGACTGGGGCAAATATTTCGGTCTTACGAAGGTTTTCAAGTGCGTCCTTAAGTCCAGCCCTAGCACTTTCTACGTTGAACTTGCCAGCTTCGATATTAGCCTTCGCACTTTCGGCCTCTTGCTGACCTACTTGGTAATTAGTACGAGATAGGTCCCAATCGGCATCGGAGATAACTTTTTGTTCCCAAAGTTTTTTGTTTCGGTCATACTCCAGTTTAAGCCTCACTAAGCGCCCTTCTGTTTGTGCTAAGCCAGCACGAGCTTGCATCAGGCTAGCTTGTGCACTTCGGACTGCTGCTTGTGCCCTATCTACCATTGAGCGATAGTTATCTGGCCTGATCTTGCAGAGTAACATTCCTTGCCGTACCGAGTCGCCCTCCTTGACATTAAGCTCAATGATTTCGCCTGATACGTCAGAGCTAATTTTGACTTCTACCTCTGGCTTGATTTTGCCACTAGCACTAACCCGCTCGGTGATTGAAGCTAGTTTGGATTTGGCTATCGTCACCTCGGTGATTTCTTCCTTACCGACCCAGCCCTGTTGCTTGCCGACAATCAGAAAAACGACCACCGCAACCACAAGGCCACCGATGATGTACAACCATTTTTTACTACTGCTCTTTGCCACGGGATGGGACGTTTATTGTAGAATTTAGACACTAACAAAGGCTAGACCTTGCGGCCAGCACTACGGATATTATTTACGCCCAAAATCAGCTGGGTTTTCACCCCACTTTGTGGTGTCCCACTTCAGGATTTTGGTATTGTAGTTATTGTTCTGCAGCCAAGTTGAAGCCCGATTGATGAGTTCCCAAACGATTTTGGTATTAGCGGTATTGGGCAACTTTGTACGGGCATTTTTAGCTTTTACCCAAGCCATGGCATTGACCGAGTCAGAGTAGATCGGGATGCTAATGCCCAATTTCTGCTGGAAGGCAAGGGCATGAACAATTGCCAAAAACTCGCCAATGTTGTTGGTGCCACGTACAGGTCCAATCCGAAACAACTCTTGACCTGTTCGATTGTCCACCCCACGATATTCCATTGGGCCAGGGTTGCCACTACAGGCTGCATCTACAGACCAGCTATTGATGTCAAAGCCTTTTAGCAAGGCCAATTTAGCTGGTGAGACTGATTTTAGTTCACTTGGTCCTGAACCTTGTCCTGATCTTGCCCCCCCTTTTGGGTCGTCCGCCAGTGGTCGTAGTTTCGGGCCAGTGGTGGTTGTAGTACCTGCTTTGGCTTCCCCTTTGGGCTTGTCCTGACCACTGAGTTCTGTCCTGGATGCAGAGCCATTTAAAATTGACGACTTTGGCTGTTTGTAGTTAGGACTATTGACACCCATCTTAGGGGCAGCCAACATTCCGTTTCGGTAGGCAGCTTTAGCCTCCTCTAACGTTAGGTAGCCTTTGTATACAGCACCAGAAAATCCTTTAGTTTCGTCCAAAACGTCCTCCCAATCGGTATAGACCCCAGGTGAGTGCCCTGCGAAGACAACATAAGCCTTATTCTTTGCCATGTTGCAAACTTAACTGCCTTTGGCTTGACAAGCTAGTACCAAACTAAAATCAGGACTTCGTAGGTAGAGCCAAAAACGTGGCGATTGGCCATTGCATTTCATAACCGATATTGGGCCCATTAGTTTCTATATATCCACGCACCACGCACAATTTTCCGATGTCCTATACTGTTCCGACCAATATCCAGCAACATAGCTACACTGTCAAACCCGAAGATGCTCCTGACTTTGGCGATGGCCCATTGCACCCTGTGATGAGCACCTACACCCTTGCTAGAGAGGCTGAATGGGCCGGTAGGCTCTTTGCATTGCAGCTCAAAAACGACCATCAGGAAGGGATAGGCACAGCTATTACGATCAAACATCGTGCGCCGGCCTTTATAGGACAAACGGTCAAGTTTGAGGCCAGGTGCACCCACTGGGATGGTAAAAGGCTTGATTGCAGCTTTATAGCAACCATTGGAGCGACTGTAATAGCGGAAGGGATGACTCAGCAAGCGATTCTGCCAAGGGAGCAGCTAAAGCAGATGATGGAAAACAAACTTTGAATTTACCCCTCTACCTCTAAGGCCTCAAGTACATCTGCCAAGTGGTCAAGGTTGGCAAACCCAGGGCGTTCTTCAGGTCTTCCATCAAGGACTAAGACAGTGGCACGTTCTGTGGCTTCAAATAATTGCAGCTGACCGGTGTAGTGTAACCAAACCGGAAAGTCCATACCAGTGGCTTGGTCTCCTTCCTGAAAATAACCAATAACCTTGGCTGTGTCTCCATAATCTGGTCCGGTCAGGACTACCTTAGCACCTGTTGGAAGTAATGGCAAAACCTCTGCAGGTACCATCCAGACGGAGGGTTGATAGGTAGCGAAAACTTCATTCACCAGTGCCTGATTAGCCTCGGTTAGTTCGGCTACGAGCTCGACCCCAGCAACCCAGTCGTAGATGGCCTTTGTCTGTGAGCGATAATCATCAGTATCAGCTGCGCTGAACAAAAAACCTAGGTATTGCACCTCCATACCAGCAGCATATCGAGCTTCCGAAAGATGGGTGCAGCGCCTGAGCATAACTGCAATTGAGAGTGCCATAAGGTTGGGTAAGGACTATGGTTGAAATCAGATGAAAGGCAAATATCTGCATATCAGGGCCGAAATCAATGCCACTCGCCCGTCGGGAAGAAGACCATACGCTTCATGAAGGTGGTCTTGGGCATTGATAGCACATAGTTAACAGCATCAACTAGCTCGGAAGGCTGCATGATTTTAGATTTGTCCCCACCATAAGGATTGCCATCGTGCCAGAGGGCGGTATCGATGCCGCCAGGGCACAAAGTTGTAACCTTCACACCTTGATCTAGGACCTCTTGGGCCAAAGCCTCCGCAAAACCGTTGACACCATGTTTAGTGCTACAATAAGTGGACTCGCCCGGGATACCGCGGGTGCCAGCCACCGAGCTGATCATGATGATGTGCCCAGACTTCTGAGCCAGTAAGTAGGGCAACGCAGACCTGGTGCTATATAGCACCCCTTTTAAGTTCGTATCTACTAAGCGGTCGATCTGCGCAAACGACTGCTGTACGAATGGTACCTTTTCAAAAACGGCAGCGTTGTTTATAAGGACATCTAGTCTGCCACCCCATGCTCCTACAAGATCACTAATGACCTTTTGCACTTGCTGTGCGTCCGTAACATCGCAGCTAACGGCCTTTAGTGTCAAGGCCTGAACAGCTGCTTCATCTTCTAAGGATTGAACTTTACGAGCTAAGCCGACTACTTGGTGGCCAGCTTTAGCCAGCGCTAGGGTCAATGCCAAGCCAACGCCACTACTAGCGCCTGTGATGATAATGTTCATAGATACAGCGTTTAAGATGTCATGAGTTGTGCCATTGTCTTAATAACCTGGACAACAAACCCAAAACTAGTGCAGACAGTGGCTATGGACCAATAGATTTTCTTGATGCTAACAAATCATCCACCCAGACCGTTATTGCGTTAACTTTGTATCCGCAAAAGCGGACTTTCTACCCGCCTACTACCAAAATGGAAATCATCAACACGACCGATGCCGACATCCAGTCTCGGCTGAATGAGAACTCAAAAGTAATCGTCAAGTACTATGCCGACTGGTGTGGGTCCTGCAAACTATTTGCGCCTAAATTTAAGCGCATTGCCAAGGACGAAAAGTACCAAGACGTAACCTTCCTTGAGGTTAATGCCGAGCAAAATCCAGAGGCCCGGAACCTCGCCAAAGTGACCAACCTACCCTTCTTTGCCACATTTAATAATGGTGAGCTTGTCGGTTCTGTAGCTGCCAGTAAAGAGGATGCCGTCACAAACCTACTGAACACGCTTTATATCTAAGATTGACCAAGGATCTTAAGGGTGATGATCTTCTTCATTCGATAACATAGCATCAGGTCCTAGGCGTGTCTTAGCCTCCACTGTTCTCTGGAGATACAACCACCTAAATCCCTAAAGGTCAACCAAATATAAATTTTGCTTCAGTTTCTAACTTAGCGAGCAACCCTAGATCAGCACGTTCCATTTCATTTATGGAATTGGGCGCAATCTGTCACCCCTTCAAAGCAACATAATGAAACTACCCGTAATCAAGACTGTGGTCGAAAGCTATAGCCTAGCACAACTCGCAGCTGCCGAAAATTCCCTCCTGAACGAAGAACCACTCGAAATTAATGTCGAAGGTGATGACGAGGGCGAACAGCTTACACATGTATTGGCTGCGATCGCAATTAAAGAAGCGATGAAGAACGAAGGCATAAACTATGCGCAGGCCTTGCGGCAATACACTGCTAGGGTCCGCACTAGTATTTCCTAAACATTTTTGTCCTTGGACTAAGTTGGTCAGATCCATGAGGTCACCAGCTAACAAGTTTCGGGGATACTATATTTTTTTAGTTAAAGATTGAGATTATGAGTAGGCATGGGCGCGTCTTAGTAGCAATGAGTGGCGGCATCGATAGCTCGGTGGCGGCAGTGATGTTGCACGAAGAAGGGTACGAAGTCATTGGTATGACGATGAAAACCTGGGATTATGCCTCTGCAGGCGGTTCCAAAAAGGAAACAGGTTGTTGTAGCCTTGATAGTATAAATGACGCCCGCAACATTGCGGTTACCCTTGGGTTCCCGCATTACATTCTCGATATCCGTGAGGAGTTCGGTGACTATGTCATAAATCACTTTACTGGCGAGTACCTAGAAGGGCGTACGCCCAACCCTTGTGTGCTTTGTAATACCCATATCAAATGGGATGCTTTGCTCAAACGTGCTGACAGGCTAGACTGCGAAAAGATTGCAACTGGACATTATGCCCAAGTTAGGCACGAAAATGACCGTTATGTCATCAGCAGAGGTATAGATATGCTCAAGGACCAAAGCTATGCACTTTGGGGCATTAGCCAAGAAAGCCTGAGCCGGACTTTGTACCCGTTGGGTCACCTTCGCAAAACTGAAATCAGGAGTATGGCTGCAGAGCGCGGCTTCATGGATTTGGTAAACAAAAGCGAAAGCTACGAGATCTGCTTTGTACCGGACAATGACTATCGTGGGTTCCTACGCCGCCGTGTGCCCGGCCTAGATGAACAAGTGGCTGGAGGCAACTTCGTATTGCAAGATGGAACCATTGTCGGCCAACACGAAGGTTATCCATTTTACACAATAGGCCAACGTAAGGGACTTAAGATTGCATTAGGCTACCCTATTTTCGTAACCGAAATCCGGAAGGATACCAACGAAGTTGTTCTAGGACGCGACCACGAGCTGTATCGTGATAGCTTGGTAGCTGGCCAGATTACGATGGGCAAATATGCCAATCTGGAGGGGCGTACGCTAGAGACCGTGACCAAAATAAGGTACAAAGACCCAGGGTCGCCTGCCATAATCACCGGTCAGGGTGGGAAAATCATCGTTGACTTCCACGAGCCTGTAAGTGCCATTGCGCCTGGACAAGCGGCTGTCTTTTACGAAGGTGATGACGTCGTTGGCGGTGGCTGGATCCTGAAAGCCTACAACCGAGAGCAAAACCAAGCACCAACCGAACATGGCACTCTTCACCAGCATGCCTAATACAATTCGTTTTTCGGCCCTCAATAGGATATAGCCAAGACTTGCATAGTTGGTGCAGTCTTGGCTATATTGCTTTTGATATGAGTACCTCCTCAATAGCCAGCCCTACAACTGCCAAAGGCTTGATCATCTTGGCCTTTTTAGGCGCAATTGCACTCCTGCTTGTACAGTGCAAGAGCTCGACCCTAGAGCCGAACGAGCAAACCGTTGGCTATACTTATTTCCCTCTTGCTAAAGGACAATACCGAATCTACAAGGTGGATGAGGTCATCAATCGCTACCAGCAACCAACCCAACGCTTGGGTTACTTGGTCAAAGAGCTAATCGGTGACACATTTACCGACCCTCGTGGCGAACAAGCTTTCCGCCTTTATCGCTACAAATATCAGGATACAGCTCGGGTGGCCAACTACAACGCGATTGGCTGGCAGCTAGATAGTCTATGGTCGGTCAGAAGGGCAGCCAACACCTCTGTCCGGACCGAAAATAACATACCCTATCTCAATCTGATTTTTCCTGTTCGGGAGGGTAGCAACTGGAACGTAAACCAGTACAACCAATTCGGAACGCAAAATCCTGTTACCTATCGCGTGCGTGACTTTGGCAAACCTTACACGCTACATGGCATCAACTACCCAAAAACATTACGGGTCAGCCAATACAACGATTTCAGCTGCCTAGGTCAAGACCAGCGCTTTGAGCTCTATGCCGATGGCGTTGGCCTAATTTTCAAGTCTAGCCAGATCGCGGCCTTTAACCCAGATAGTTGTCTTGGGAAAGTGATCCAGGGCAGATCCCTCACCCAGACATTAATTGCCACTGGCAATGAATAACCACTACACCAAACGAAAATGAAGCTTACAAAATTCCACTATCTGCTTTTGGTTGGGCTGATGGCTATCCTAGAACCATGGAGGCCTTTACTAGCGGTGGCTAACAAGGTAAATCCCCAAAACAAGACAACCGCCATTCATCGATACATAGTCTATTTCAAGGATAAGGCAGGATCTCCCTTCGCCACAGCCCAACCAACTGACTATCTAACCTCGAAATCCGTCCTTAGGCGCAATAAGCAAGGAATCAATATCCAGGAACGCGATTGGCCTGTGAATCCGAGCTATGTCAGCCAAGTGGCTGCCACAGGTGCTGACATTTGGTACACCTCGCGCTGGCTCAATGCCGCAATTATCGAGTGTGATTCTGCAACTCTGGCCCAGGTGCTGCGTCTGAACGTGATCAAACCGAATAGCTTAGCAGATACCCGACTTTTGAGTTATTTGCCCAAAGCTAATAAGGATGATTGGTCCCATTCAGGCATTGCAAGTGCACCCAAAACAAATTGTACTGGCAACTTTCTATATAAGCCTACTTCTATCCTAGGAATTAATGCAAGTCCATTTGGCCGAACCCAACCTGCCCAAATGGCTAATCCGTTTTCGCTCAATTATGGCCAAAGCGAGCAGCAGAACCTGATGTTGGGGATTGACTCCATGCACGATGCAGGCTACTTCGGCCAAGGCATGACTATTGCTGTGCTGGATGCCGGTTTTGCCAACGTGGACAGGCATGATTGTTTTGAAGCCATGCGGACCAATGGTCAGATAAAAGGAACTTTTGACTTTGTACGCAGAGGCGTAGGCAATGTCTATCGTGAAAATGCACATGGCGGTGCCGTCCTGAGTATCATGGCAGGTTACCTATCAGGCAAATTAATAGGCCCAGCATACGCAGCGGACTTTTTCCTCTTTCGAACTGAAGATGTAGCCACCGAATACGAAATCGAATGCGCCTATTGGGTCATAGCAGCCGAGCGAGCAGACAGCCTAGGTTGTGATCTAATCAATAGCTCCTTGGGCTATAATACTTTTGATAACTCAGACCAAGACTACAGCCTTGCCGATCTAGATGGGCAACGAACATTTATTAGCCGAGCTGCAAATATTGCCGCGTCAACTGGTATGCTGGTTGTTGTGTCTGCTGGAAATACTGGGGGGTCTGGCGCTCCATGGTTCGGAAAGATTACAACGCCTAGCGATGCTGACTCAGTCCTCACGGTTGGTGCGGTAAACTTGGCCGGGAACATCGCTGGGTTCAGCAGCCGTGGGCCTAATGCACTAGGTAACATCAAGCCAGATGTAGCAAGCCCGGGAGCCGGTGTGGTTGTTTATAATCCTAACATCAACGACGGAATCACGGCCAGCTCGGGTACTAGCTTTGCCTCCCCAATCACTTGTGGATTAGCTGCAGGGCTTTGGCAGGCCTACCCTAGTCTTAGGGCCAAAGACTTACATCAAATGATCAGACTTACGGCATCACAGGGATCAAACCCAGATACAGCTTACGGATATGGCATCCCTAACTATAACCAATTTAGGCGGGTCATTACAAAAACACCTACCGTCACCGAGGCCCAAATGCCGTACCTCGTTAGCAACCTAATCGATGCAGGACAGCCACTTAAGCTAGTCTGCCAAGACCCAGTACGGGATTCGCAATTAAAAATACGTATTTATAGCAGCACAGGTACCTTAGTTCAGTATCAGGTACTGGAGCAGTATCAACCAACTGCCCAAATCAACCAAACCACAACCTTAGGCTCGGGCATTTATTTCCTCAGGATCCAGAACCAAAAGGTAAGCCGGGTGATGCGATTTGTTGTTCGCTAGGTAGAGGGCCTAATAATACAAGCAGGCTATTTAATCTTTATGCAAAGGGCGCTTCTTGATCAGCCCACCCCGGATCTCTCCGATGGGGTTCATGACGATGAAGGCCTTAGGGTCAATCTTTTCGACCTCCCCTTTTAGCTTCTGAATCTCCAAACGGGTCACGATCGTGAACAGGATGTTGATTTCATTGTTGCCACCATCCTTTCGACGGTAGCCACGCTCACCTTTATAGATAGTTACGCCACGTGCCAAGACATAAAGGATCATCCGACGGATCTCTTCGTTTTTTTCGGACACAATCGTAACCCCCGTATATTCTTCAATACCTTGGATCACGAAATCAATGGTCTTTGCAGCAGAAAAGTAGGTCACGATGGCATAAAGTGCTGTCTCTAGGCTAAAGACGAAGGCCGTTACACTGAAGATGATCAGGTTGATCACCAAAATGACATCGCCGACAGTAAGGCTTGTTTGGCGGCTTACGGCAATAGCCAGAATCTCGGTGCCATCAATAACGCAACCTCCACGAATACATAGGCCAATACCACCACCTAAAAAGAAGCCACCAAACAATGAAATCAGCAGTTTGTCGTGGGTGGCACCCTCTACATCAACAAAGTAAAGGATTAGAGCCAAGATGGTCATCGCTATACTAGACCTAATCGCAAAAGCAGTCCCGACCTGTTTATAGCCGAGGTACAAAAATGGCAGGTTTATCAAAAGAACCAAAATGGATAGATTGATACCAGTAATAGCATTGGTTATTAAGCTGATTCCCATCACGCCTCCGTCCACAAAATGGCTAGGAAGGAGGAAAAACTCTAGTCCGATTGCAGCGCTTGCAATGCCAGACATCATATAGACAAGTTCGATTGAGCGTTCAGAAACCGACCTAGTATGGCCCTGATTTTTCTTTGACATGACTTAGTATTTGTTATTCAGTGGTAGATATTGGTGCAAGCTAGACCAAAAAAAGGCACCGAACCATGTCCAGTGCCTTTTTATACCTTAAACTAAATAACCCCCCTCAGGGCTTGCTACCAGAGCGAAATTGCGTTCCAGAGCCTGATCATTGTCACGTGCCAGATGTCAGCAAAGCTATTACCCTTGCGTGATGCCTTGCAGAGGAATGGATAGTCAGGTGGCTCGACAAGTCCGACGAGATTGGTGCAGGTACAACCAAAGAAGGTATTATAGACGCTCATGATGGCCGCACAAGATGTACACTTGATCCCGACGGAACAAAGAACTGTATTGCCAACAACGTCCAGGACAAGGGAGTCCACAGGCGTAACTGTGCCTGTTTCAGGATCGGTAATGGTGGTGGTACCAGAGACCGCAAGATCAACATAAAGAGATCCTACAGGTCCATCGTTATCGGCTAGGCTAGCTTCAAGATTATATTTTTCATCTGTCATTTTCACGACCTCGACATCGGTCACAAAAACTTCAGCTAGTAGCAGGCTATCAAAGATGGCGGTTGTGTCTGTGCCAGACTTGACCATGCCTGACTCCTTGATGTCGAGCATCCGGCGGTTTGCAATCATCTCACGCCAAGCTTGTGGGAATGCTTGGTTGAGCATTTTGGGTGTAAAGCCTGTCCGGCCTTTACCATTTTTCCAGTAAGCAACAACCGTTTGGGGCTTGGCTGCTGCATTTACTGTTTCCTGTGAGGGTGTTGGTACATCTCTGGAGCTGGAACAGGCATACAGCATGGCTAAGCCAGCCGTTAGCACTATAACGGACCAGTTACTTCTAATTTTCATAGGACTATTGATTAGTGGGGTTTCGAATAAGGGGATTAAGGGGTTACAAGGTACTAGTTATGGAAATCAAGTAAAGAGTGCAATACTGGATTGTAAGCTTTTAAAAAAAATCAATGTCGGATTATGTAAGTTTATTATCGGTAAACAGAGGATAAGTACACATAAGTACACCTAAACCAATACTTATTGGAAGTTATTTGTAATTCAGCAGCCTTAACATTCGTTTCCGTGATGTAAGATTATGGTCAATATTAAAGCAGAATGGAGTTCAGAAAACAACCTTATTCTAAAATAAATATCACTCAGTAGAGGCAGACTTTCCTGTCTCTTCCAAAACCATTGTTGCTCCATATGGCCCAGTTGATAGGTCCTGAAAGGCGCTATTTTGCACTTTATCGAGTAGTGTTAGAAGTGCCAGTGTTACGGGATACCAATTATTGGCCAATATCACTTTGGTAGGTAGTTACCCATCAATACTTCTGAAATCAGGAAACAGTGAACATTAACTACCTTGATTGCCACGGAAGGATGGCTAGTCATTTAAGGCATAAAAAAAGGGAAGGCCAACTTGACCTTCCCCATCAGAACATATCTGGACAAATGCCAAATTAGTTTTTGCCGTATTTGCGGTTGAATTTTTCGACCCGACCAGCTGCAGCGATAAACACTTTCTTGCCGGTATAGAACGGATGACTAGCACTAGAGACCTCGACTTTGAGGACTGGATAGGTATTACCATCTTCCCAGACTATGGTCTCGGAGGTTTGAGCTGTCGAGCGGCTCAAGAATTTGAAATCGCTTGAAAGGTCTTGAAAAACGACCTGGCGATAGTTAGGGTGAATATCTTTTTTCATGACAACCAGCGGTGGTTATGAGCGGTGAGAAAAATGGGGACTGAGTTTGTGTTGTAAGCTGACAGCTATCTAGGCAGCAGCTTGTTTGCCACGGAGTGCACGTGGGATATCAACACTTACGACCGGAACGGATTTGGCGTTGGTAATTTTGAAACCATTCGCTTTTACCTCGCCTACCTTGATCGTTTTGCCTAAGTCTAGGGCCGAAACGTCAACAGGAATTGAGTCTGGCAGATTAGCTGGCAGGGCAACAACTTTGAGTTTGCGGAGTTTGACATTGAGCTTGCCACCTTTAGTGACGCCAACAGCGGTACCTTCGATCTGGACAGGGATATCCATCTTGACCTCTTTCTCTGGGTTGAGCAGCATAAAGTCTGCATGGAGAATGAGTTCGTTCACTGGGTGAAACTGGACATCCTGAAGGATTGCGCTAAACTCTTTTCCTTCGATGTTAAGCGCAACGGTATAGGCGTTGGGCGTGTACACCAGCTGGCGGAAAAGAATCATCGGGACAGCAAAATGGACCTGCTCAGCGCCGCCATACAACACTGCCGGAACAAGGGATTGTTCACGGAGTTGTTTGGCGTCAGCTTTGCCGAGATTTGCTCTGTTATACCCTATAATCTCTACTGACTTCATTGTTTTGTTTTGGTAAAGGGTTTGCAATTGATTAGTTCCCTGATGTTTCCACGAACAAGGAGCTGATGCTCTCGTGGCCGTGGACCCGTTTAATCGCCTCGGCAAACAAACCAGCTACACTCAGGACCTTGATTTTGGGGTGCTCTTGTTTCAACGGAATGGTATCGGAAATAATGAGCTGCTCGAGCTGTGATTCACTAATGCGTTCGAGTGCGTTTCCGCTTAACAAACCATGTGTCACGACCGCTCTCACACTGGTGGCGCCTTTATCCATCAGGATATCAGCAGCGCGACACAGGGTGCCAGCAGTGTCAATGATGTCATCAACCAATATTACGTTTTTTCCTTCTACATCGCCTATGACCTGCATACTAGCTATTTCGTTGGCGCGTTTGCGATACTTATCACAAACAACCATCTCAGTAGCAAAATGTGCCGCAAAGCGACGTGCCCGGCCAAGACCTCCCACGTCAGGGGCCGCAAAGATAAAGTTTTCTAGCTTTAGTTGTTGCAGGTATGGGATAAAAATTGCAGATCCGTTCAGGTGATCTACTGGGAAGTCAAAGAAACCTTGGATCTGGCCTGCATGTAGGTCGCAGGTCATTAGACGTTGAGCACCAGCAGCAGAAAGTAAATTAGCGACCAACTTGGCCGCAATCGCAACACGTGGTTTATCCTTACGGTCCTGACGGGCGTAACCGAAATACGGCAAAACGACTACCACTTGCTTAGCACTGGCTCTGCGCGCAGCATCGATCATCAGCAACAGCTCCATTAGGTTATCTGCTGGTGGGAAGGTGCTCTGGATCAAGAAAACGTTATCCCCCCTGATGCTTTCGTTAAAGTTAGGGGACATTTCCCCATCTGCGAACTTCTGGAGTGTAACACTGCCGATGGGTTTGCCATAAGCATCTGCTATACTCTCGGCCAAGTAGCGGGTGGCCGAGCCCGCAAACATCTTAACGGACGATTCCATAATGTTGCGTGTGTCCCTCAGTTCCATTGATATCCACCTATCTGGAAGAACCAAGGCTTAGGGTTTGCAAAGGTGGGCCGTTTTTGCTGATATGGCAAACAAAAAGCCTACTTTGATCAGGACAAAATAGGCTTTTGGTAGGTACAAGTACAACTACTTATAGTTGAGCATTCTGCATTAGGCGGTTGCAACTACACCTTGGCCAAAGCCATCACCTCGCCAAGCTAGGTCGATCGGGTGATTAACCATTTCACCCAGAAGAGCAATCGATAGTACCTCAGAGGCATGATCGACATAATGGATCGTGAGGCCGGTGAGGTAAGACTCGGGGATTTCGTCAACATCCTTGCGATTGCGACTGCACATTATGACCTCTTTGATCCCGGCCCGTTTGGCGGCTAGTAGTTTCTCCTTGATGCCACCAACAGGCAACACCTTGCCTCTGAGTGTGATTTCGCCAGTCATTGCTAAACGAGGGCGAACCTTGCGCTGTGTGTATAGGGAAGCTAAACTTGTTAGCATTGTGATACCTGCTGATGGGCCATCCTTTGGCACGGCACCGGCCGGAACGTGCAGATGGATATCAAAGTTGTCAAACGTTTTGTAGTCAATACCTAGATCGTCAGCGTGTGCTTTGAGGTAGCTGAGAGCGGCATTGGTGCTTTCCTTCATGACATCGCCTAGCTGGCCAGTAATGCTGACCTTGCCTTTACCACGGCTGAGGCTGCTCTCGATATACAAGATGTCGCCTCCTACTGGCGTCCAAGCCAAGCCAATGACCACACCAGCGGCTTCTGTCTCTTGGTATTCATCTTTGTCAACCTTGGCAGGCCCCAAGAGCTCGCGTACGACTGCCCCCGTGATAATTGTGTGATATGGCAGGCCAGAAGCGAATTTAACCGCAATCTTCCTCACTACTTGGCCAATGGCGCGATCTAGATTCCTAACGCCACTTTCACGGGTATAGTCCTCTGTGAGACGGACAAGACCTGATGGATCAAACTTCAGGAACTTTTTGGCCAGACCGTTTTCCTCAAGCTGTTTAGGAACGAGGTGGCGTTTGGCTATTTCGACTTTTTCTTCAAGGGTATAACCGGTTAGCTCAATGATCTCCATCCGATCTCGCAGTGCCGGATGTAGGGTATCTAGCGAGTTGGTAGTCGCAATGAACATCACCTTGCTGAGGTCATACTCTACCTCAAGGTAGTTGTCGGTAAAGGTGTTGTTTTGTTCTGGATCAAGGACCTCAAGCAAAGCAGAGGCTGGATCCCCACGAAAATCCGAGGCGATTTTATCTAGCTCGTCAAGGATCAGGACAGGATTACTACTTCCCGCCTTCTTGATCTGCTGGATAATTCGGCCAGGCATAGCACCTATATATGTACGTCTGTGACCTCTGATTTCGGCCTCATCACGCACTCCTCCGAGGGACATCCGAATATATTTGCGTCCCATGGCATTAGCGATGGACTTCCCAAGGGACGTCTTACCAACCCCAGGAGGGCCATAGAGGCACAAAATGGGCGCCTTCATATCGTTACGGAGCTTGAGGACTGCTAGGTACTCCAGAATTCGCTCTTTTACCTTCTCCATCCCGAAGTGATCGGCATCGAGCACCTTTCGGGCTTTGTTAAGATTGAAGTTGTCTGATGTATAGCTCCCCCATGGTAGGTCAACTAATAGCTCAGTATAGTTCAGCGTAATGCCATACTCTGGGCTGCTGCTATGGATCCGAGACAATTTGTCGATTTCTTTGTTAAAGTGGGCCTCGACAGACTCAGGCCACTTTTTGCCCTCAGCTTTTTGTTTGATGGCATTGATCTCTTGGGTGTAGGGCTCCGAGCCTAGTTCATCCTGCATCACCTTGATCTGGTGACGGAGGTAATGGTCGCGTTGTTGCTGATCTAGGTCAGTATGGACCTTATGCTGGATTTTTTGTTTGAGCTCTAGGTACTGGATCTCAGTGGTCATTAGCTCCATCAGGAGGTTGGCTCGCTCGACGGCGTTGACACACTCTAGCAAGCGCTGTTTATCCTTGACTTCGACATTGAGATTTGAGCTCAGGAAATTGGTGAGGAAGATTCCGTTATCGATGTTATCAATCGCGAGCTGTGCCTCTTGCGGGATGTCAGGATTAAGCCTGAGGATCTTAAGAGCTAATTCCTTGAGGCTTGCCATAATAGCTTTGCCTTCGCGTTTGTCTTTGACAGGAAAGCTGTCCTGCCTTACACTCGCCTTGACAGAAATATGAGGATCTTCTTGTAAGATCTCGGCAATCTCAAACTTGCGCTTACCTTGGATTATGATCGTTGTATTGCCGTCTGGGAGGGCCAACAACTTCATGATATGTGCAACTGTACCTGTCGAGTAAAGGTCTTCGGAGGTAGGCTCTTCGTTGGATTTCTTTTGGGCGATGACCCCAATAATCTTGTTGCCTTTGTAGGCCTTCTTGACCAAGCGCACAGACTTTTGGCGGCTGACAGTGATAGGCAGGACAACGCCAGGGAAAAGCACTGTGTTTTTGACTGGCAAAATCAGCAGTTCGTCAGGGATGTCGTCCTTGTCGAGATCGGCAACATCATCATCCGAAAGTAGCGGAATGAGCTCGCCATTTTCGTCTGAAGTTTTGGTCAGAACCATAAAATCTTCTGCCTCGTTTTCGTTCTCGTTATTGTTGTTGTTTTCTGACATATAATGATCTGACTAGTGCCATATTGGCAGTCAAGGTGGATTTTTAGGGATACGAAAGCTCTAGTCTATGGCATTTGGTGACTTCGACCTATGCCATCCCTCAGATTCAGTTTCGTGGACTTACCAACGCAATATAAGTGCCAACAAGGTACTCAATATTGTTTTGTAAGGACCAGAACTGGTCATCTTGTCTCTGTTATTGAGGATAATCTCCACAACTACCCAGCAAGGTCAACGTCAAATTTGGGAATAGGTGCTAAATAGGTCACCTCGAACATAAGATGACTAGGTCTACCAAAATCCAACTGGTCTCCCTCTTGGCCATGATCTAGCATTTAAATCCATCATGATTGGCAAGGAGATTGACCTAAGCAAGCTAGTTCGGGAAACTGACGCTAGATTAGCACCTCCTGAGACAGGTCTGTATCAAAACATCAACGCCAAATTACATGTCTTCCACCCCAAATCTTGATCAAGTACTTGTGTCCTTACCACCGTTTCAGACTCGATCTTGCCCAGTCCTGATCACACCTGGGGCCAAAGCTGAGGCATCGGAAATCCTGCTGCGCAAAAACATTCCCTCAGGCTATTTCCTGAGGCTGGGTGTGCGAGCTGGAGCTGGCTGTGCAGGAACCAATTATATCCTAGGGTTTGATAAACCATCTGCAAGCGACGACGCCTATGACGTGGAAGGACTAGTCGTGCTGATAGAGAAGAAACACACCATGTACTTGATAGGGCTCCAGCTAGATTTTGTTAGCTCAGAGGCAGAACGTGGGTTTGTATTTGGGCCAAAGGTGACACAATAGCTTTCACAATTCGACAAACTCGCTAGGTCAATCCATGTTTGGTTGAATGTCAAAGAGCAATTCATCGCTGATGCTAAAATTTGGTCCTAAGTGTAGGCCTAAAGCAATCTTAATTGGCGAGAGGGGCGGTTTGTGTTGCTAGAGTTTGTAAACCACTAGGCGTGATCCAAAAAGCAAGCTTGAAAGTTGCCGAATTTGGTTTCCCCCAAAATTTACTGCATTTTCGGCCTTCATAGCACTAAAAATCACGCTTTAGCACCTCGACCAATAAAAGGCCATGCCTCCTATCAGCACTACGAGTAATACCCGATCGTCAGCCCAATTCACAGGAAACTACCAAGGTCCGCTGGCCGTTCTGACCTCACTGTTTTTCATTTGGGCTTTTGTCACGAACCTAAATGACATCCTTATCCCGCACCTCAAAAAGGCCTGCGAACTAACTGACTTTCAGTCGTCTTTAGTGCAATCTGCTTTCTTCGGAGCCTATTTTGTCATGTCACTCCCAAGCGGTTGGGTGGTCAAGAAGCTTGGCTACAAACGCAGTATTTTAGTGGGCTTATTTGCAATGTTAGTTGGCGCTTTGTTGTTTATTCCTGCTGCTTATTCGCGTCAGTACCTCCTGTTTTTATCAGGACTGTTCATCCTTGCCAGTGGTGTCACATTGTTGCAGGTGGCCGCCAACCCGTTTGTTTCGGTCCTAGGTCCACCAGAAAAGGCTTCATCTAGGCTAAACATGACACAGGCCTTCAACTCTTTAGGTGCAGCATTGGCTCCTTTCCTTGGTGGCTTGTTAATCCTGAGTGGCAAAGAGTTTTCGGCAGACGAACTGGCGGCGATGATCCCTGCAGATCGCATTGCCTATCTTAGCTCTGAGGCTCTGAGTGTTGTTTGGCCTTACATTGGCCTTTCAGTTGTACTCGTATTACTGATGGCGTTGATCCACTTTAGCAACCTGCCCGAGATCGATGAGGATTTGGAACAAGAGGAGGAAGGATACCTATCAGGGTACCATGCCAAAAAAACCTCAGTCTGGCAATATAGCCACCTAGTTTGGGGCGTTGTGGCCATTTTCTTCTATGTCGGAGCAGAGGTTGCGATTGCTAGCTTCTTGATCAAGTACGCTAAGGAGCTATTGGGACTAGCCGAGGCAGATGCCAAAAACTTCCCTAGCTATTACATGGTATTTGCGATGGCTGGACGGTTTGCCGGTGCAGCCCTACTTCGGAACCTCAATCCTGCTCGCACTGTTGGTTTCAATGCCGTGGCCAACATCCTGATGGTAGCAGCCGCCATCACCCTACCGATGAACATTGGCGTCTGGGCTTTGGTCCTGATGGGTCTTTTCAACTCTATCATGTTCCCGACCATCTTTACCGAGTCGATAAGGGATCTAGGCAAGTTTACGAAAGCAGGCTCATCCTTGCTGATTATGGCAATCGTTGGCGGTGCCATCATCCCACCTTTGACTGGTTTGGCCTTTGACTATTGCAAAGACCATGGCATCAGCCAGGTGTTTGCATTTTTGGTCCCGGGTGCAAGCTATCTTGCAGTGGTCTGGTTCGGCTTTGTAGGCCATAAGATTAAGGCCTAGACAGCATTGCTTGCTGCTAACAATCTGGCAAGCTTACAATGCGTTGTATATTTGGGAATACTATCACCAGTTGTGATCAGGACCTTTCCTTTTTCGCAGCTTGTTTTGGTATCCCAAATCTCTCCAACTTTTTGGTGTCCGCCCTCGCAAGACAAATATTGCTCCTTATAACGGTTATTGGCGCGATTGGTACCTTACTGCCGATTTCATGCCTTGCCCAACAGACGCCTGCAGACCAAAGCACAAAAACCAGGTCCCTTACATCAATAACTATACACTGGATTCGGGGTCTAATAACGGATGCGATAACTGGTGAGGCCTTACCTGGGGCTACGATTGTTGTTCCACGGACCCAGCGAGGGACCCAATCTGATCTCAATGGCCTTTTTGTATTGAATCTCAATACTGAAGATACGGTCCGGATCGTAGTAAATTATGCTGGCTACCAGAGTCACAGTGTGCTGATGCGGCCTACAAATGCCAAACGAGGTAAGGAGTTCATCATCAAACTCTACCCCATTGAGCGTGAAGCAGTTGAGGTTTTGGCAGATCAGTTAGCCTCGGGACAGTCTCGGCTAGATGATGCTAGGCTTGGCGTGGAAAGCATCACTGCTAAGGAAGCCAAGGAGCTGCCAAGTTTCTTTGGGGAGGCCGATATGCTCAAGGTGCTGCAGCTAAAACCTGGCGTCCAGAATTGGGGTGAAGGCAATGCCGGTCTCTATATCAGAGGTGGAGGTGCCGACCAAAACCTAATGCTAATGGATGATGGGCAGATCTATAATGCCCAGCATCTCTATGGGTTCTTTAGCATTTTTAGCCCAGAGGCGATTGACCGAGTGGACCTGCACAAAGCTACTTTCCCAGCCCAGTTTGGTGGCCGACTCAGCTCGGTTGTTGAGTTCAAAGTACGCGAAGGGGACAAAGAGAAAACCCATGTGGGCGGTGGAGTTGGCATCCTGAGTAGCAGGTTGACGGTGGAGGGGCCCATCTTGAAAGACAAGGCTAGCTACCTGATCAGTGGTCGGCGGACCTATTTTGACACCTTTACACGGTTAATCAACAAAAGCCAATCTGGTCGATCGGACTATACACCAATCCCTGACTATTACTTTTATGACCTCAATGGCAAATTTGCTTGGCAGATTGGGCCTAAGGACAAAATCACCTTGACGGGTTACTTCGGTCAAGATGTATTCTCGACTTCCAGGGAACGGTTCAAGTTCGATTTTGGGTGGTCCAACTCCTTGGGTAGCCTACGTTGGTTCAGGCAGTATAACCAGCATCTGAACGGCACCTTAGGGATCAGCTATAGCGATTATACCTACCAGCTGAGCAATGAGTTTGATACCTTTAGCTACAACCTCACATCAGGCATCCGGGATTATGCCCTAAGATATGACTGGACTTGGACCCCTACACCACAACACTTAATCAATTTGGGGGGACAGGCAACCTATCATGCCTTCACTGTGGGACGGACTAGTGCCTCTGGAAGTGATGATGAACTGGCATTTAGGTTAGGTCAGATTAAATACGCCCGGGAAGGGGCTATCTATGTTGCAGACGACTTTTCTCTGTCTGACCGTTGGCTCTTCAACTTAGGGCTGCGGGTTAGTATATTCTCAGACCCTACATCCTATTACATAGGTCAAGAGCCAAGGGCCTCATTCCGCTACAGAGTAAACAACTGGATCAGTGCGAAGGCAGGATACTCTAGGATGTACCAATATGCCCACCTAGTCAGCAGCAGTGGTGTGGCACTACCGACTGACTTTTGGTACCCTAGCACCAATAACATACTGCCACAGGTGGGTGACCAAGTAGGTGCTGGTTTGACTGCACTACTTTTTGGTGGCAAGTACCTAATAAGCACTGAGATCTTTTACAAAAACCAACAGAACCAAATCGACATCAAGGATGGCGCTACCCTCTTCCCCAACAACCGCATAGATACCATCTTCGCCCGAGGACGTGGGTGGGCATATGGGGCAGAGTTCTACATCGAAAAGAAAGTAGGTCGGACAACAGGCTGGATTGGCTATACCCTTAGCTATGCTTGGCGGCAGTTTGACGTCATAAATAATGGAGAGCCATTTCATCCACGTTATGATCGTCGTCATGACATCTCAATCGTAGTCAGGCACCAGTTCAACAAGTCCTTGACGCTGACATCCACCTGGGTGTTCGGCACAGGAAATGCCATCACGTTGCCGCAAGGCAGGTCTTTGATCCAGGACTATAATGGGACTACTCCTACCCCACCCAGTATCTCTATTCTGCCACAAGTCAATCAGCGGAATTGGTATCGGATGGAACCAAACCACCGAATGGATATTTCCTTGGTTTGGAATCTGCGTCCTCGTTGGGGAGAATCTGATATTACATTCAGCCTCTATAACGTATATAACCGTGCCAACCCCTACTTTATCTACTTTGACAACACCTATAGTGGACCCAATAGTAGCGGATTTATAACAGGTGTGCAGGCTAAACAGGTTAGCCTCTTCCCTATCCTACCAGGCTTGAGCTACAATTTTCGGTACTAGAAGGGATTCGACTATTGACCTTCTAATCGCTATTTGCCTTCCAAGATCTGCTGTGCGTGGTCTTTGGTTTTGGCTTTCTCGATGATACGAGACAGGTTTCCTTCCTCATCAATCAGGAAGGTAGTGCGGGCAATACCCATATACTTTTTGCCGTACATCGATTTTTCGACCCAGACACCATAGGCCTCTACTAAAGTATGGTCTGTGTCCGCCACCAATGGGAAGTTGAGGTCATACTTAGTGATAAACTTCTGGTGACTTTTTTCGTCATCCACACTCACACCAATGACTTGGTAGCCAGCAGCTTGCAGTACAGGCATGCTATCCCGAAGGTTACAGGCCTGCTCAGTGCAACCAGGGGTGCTATCCTTTGGGTAGAAATAAAGGGCAACCTTCTGACCCAAAAACTGATCTAAGGAGATTGGTTGACCATTTTGGTCTTTGCTGACGAATTTGGGGGCTGCTTGGCCAACTGTGAGTGACATGTGTCTGGGAGTGTATTATGGATTTCTGCTAGTATAACTACCTCTTGGTGCTGAATGTTTGCCTGGATTAAGGTGTCAGGGATCGACAATATAACTACTTGACCTTGGTTTCGTACCTAGATATGTTGCCTAGGTTGTCCTTAACCTCCAAGACCAAATCCCCAATAAAAGGCTGACCCTTTATTAGTGGCTCTGCCCAAATGACATTGTACTTATGTTCGTAGCAGAACAGGAGCCATTGTCCGTTAAGGGTACCACGCCAGCTATGTATACCTGAAAGATTATCTCCAATCAAGAACTTAAGGATGCTACGCCCGACGGCCACCCTGGTTATGCTCGGCCCTTTAGTATCTGAGACCAGTTTGTATTTGCCAAAGTACTTGGTCCTGAACTTGATGCTGCCATCAGGGGCCCAACGACCACCAACAAATTTGACCCTATCCTTGCTCATGACCTGGGCCACTCCTGTTTTCTCGGGATCAGCGACAGAATCAAATGGTTTGAAGCCCATCAACAAAGGGCCATGTAATGGGGTCAGACCGTTTGAAATTGAAACGGATTTTTCTTCAAACTCCTCTTTGATTTCGAGATATAGGGTATCGTACAATACTTCATCGCCAAATGCCATCTCGATGTGTTGGCCTTTGTACTCGAGCACCTTTGAGGAAGGCATCACTGCCTTGAAGTGCATCAGCTCACGCCCATTGTCGGTGATCAGGCTATCTGGCAGGCCTTTGCGCATATCCCATAAGAAAACACCAGTCAGGTCCTCATTATATGCCAAGGGGCATGGCATCATCCGTTTGCCGGCACCGATCGTAATGATATTGGTATTGGGACGTAGATTGGTGGCTTTGATTTTAAGGACATTTTCTTGTAACTCATGTCGGAATCTGGCTTTAGGCCCTCCTGCCGTCAAGGCGACGGCTGGTGTACGAGGTCTTTTGCCGATCAGGGTCATCTCTAGGTCGGCGCTATTGCCGTATGCATCAGATACATGGATTAGCACCTCGTGCCGCATGCTATCCTTGATGGTGATTCGGCCTGTTTTTTCGGCAGTCCGGAATTGATGGAGCATATTACCATCAGCCAAATAACACTTCTGATACTTGTCTCCTGTCCGGACATAGTTGTCATAAACCAAATGGTTGTTGATCTGTTTGGCTTCGGCTAGTGGCAGATGGGCTAGATTATGAAAATAGACCTCTTTGCCATCTAACTTAATATCGATGCAGTTTATAGATGCGCGAGAGGATCCGTTATTGATACGGTCCCGGACCAGAGCCTCTAAACCAACTGTACCCCAGACTTCGACTGGTTTTTCTGCTCGGTAGCGTTTGCCTACTTTTTTGACACCTATTTCAACACGGTCATATTTGCCATTGACACGTCCATTAATATCTAGCGGTCTGATGGCCATCCTGATAAAATAAGGTGGCAACCTATCTTCGACCTCTGGGAAACCAACAATGAGTGGATTATAGATTCCATCAAGCGAGTCCCTGATCTCAAAGTGGAGATGAGGCCCACCTGAGCTCCCCGTATTGCCGCCTAGACCAATCACCTCACCTTTACGGAACCTAAACATCCCTTTTGGCGGGGTGATTTCGACCTTAAACTGCTCAAGATCATATTGTTTACGCCGCAAATAGGCCTCGACGGTTGGGTCAAAGGTCTGGAGGTGGGCATAAACTGTGCTCAGGCCATTATTATGCCTCAGGATCAGCATGTTGCCATACCCATGACTGTCTTGTTGGATAAGTGTTACATACCCATCAGCAGCAGCAACAATGGGCTTGCCAACGACATAATTGGTTCTAATATCGAGCCCCCCATGGAAGTGGTTTGAGCGCAACTCGCCCATATTGCCAGTTAAACTGGCTTTGGTCCCGGGCAAATACGGAAACTGGAAATATCCTTTAGAGTATAGCGGCTGCCCACATAGTGGTAGGCAGAATGCCAACGAAAAAAAAGGGAGTATCTTTAGAAATAACTTCAGGAGGAATGGCAAAGGACTAGGAGATAACGGCATGATCTAGCTACAAAACTAAGGCAGGGAAGGCGTACGGTTGGTGTTTTTCGCAAGATCAACCATCAATTTGTGGTACAATGTGCCTTGAGGGACTCATTTTGGCCAGTTATCCCTTAATTTTGACTGTAAGTTCCGTTGGTGCTTTGGCAACCACCACTACTGTGATTGCACTACTTACCGGAACGCTGAAAGCCTTTAGATATGTCTATCCTTGCCTCCGAAAAATTTCAACTTGATGCCGATACCAAGGTCTTTGATCTTAAACATCGACAAACCATCAAGTTCAATATGGCCAAGTACGAAGCTGCTGTTGAAAGTGGCCTTACTCAATATACTGACCATGCAGCGGCTAGGGATCGGGCTTCAGATAAAAAGAACGAGGCTGTCCAACACCTCGGGACCTATTTGGAAGAGTTCGAGACCAAATTCAAGGCCCGAGGCGGCAAAGTCATTTGGGCACGTGACAAAGAGGAAGCCTTATCCGAGATCCTCAAGATTTTCCAGCAAAAGCAAGCTAAGCTAGTCGTGAAGTCAAAAAGCATGACAAGCGAGGAGATCGGGCTCAATGAGTTTTTGGAGCACCATGGTGTAGAGCCTGTCGAAACTGACCTTGGTGAGTGGATTGTCCAGATGGCTGGGCAGCGGCCTTATCATATAGTGACGCCAGCCATGCACATGAACCGTCACGACATCAGTGCGCTCTTCGTGGACAAACTAAAGGTAGCTCCCACCGAAGATCCTCAGGAGCTTACGATGATAGCCCGTCGGTTGCTACGTGAAAAGTACACCACGGCCGATATTGGTATTACTGGAGGGAACTTTCTGGTCGCAGACACAGGGGCAGTAGCCGTAACCGAGAATGAAGGCAATGCACGCCTCACGATGACCTTCCCGAAAACGTTGATCAGCATTGTAGGCATCGAAAAGGTGTTACCCAAATTGCAAGACCTTGAGACCATGTGGCCCATTTTGGCAACGCATGGAACTGGCCAGCATGTCACTGTCTATAACACACTGCTGGGTGGACCCCGCCAAACAGATGAGACAGACGGACCAGAGGAAATGTACGTCATCCTACTTGACAATGGGCGCACAACCCTATTGGCTGACCCAGTCAAACGACAGGCACTTAAGTGTATCAGGTGCGGGGCTTGCCTCAATGCTTGCCCTGTCTATAAAAACATTGGCGGCCATACCTACGAAACGACCTATAGCGGCCCAATCGGCTCCATCATATCGCCGCATTATCTTGGCATGAAGGAGTTCAAACACCTGAGCTATGCTTCATCCCTGTGTGGTGCTTGTACATCAGTTTGCCCAGTCAGGATTGATATTGCCGAAATTTTGCTCTTGAACCGCAAGCAGTCTGTAGATGAAGGCTATGTTAAACCTATCGAACAACTAGGCTTCAAGATCTGGAAATTTGCGATGAAGCACCGCATCATGCTCAACCTTGGTGGTGGTAAGCTTAAGACGATTGGTGTCAACCTACTGTTTAAAGGTAGCTGGGGCAAACACCGTGGGGACATCGAGTTGGCACCTAAGAGCTTTAATACCTTGTGGAAAGAGCGTAGGGGGGAAAGTTAGTTGCCCATTAACACATTGGTTGGATCTTACCTCTCAGGTGTTACCGTACAACCAAAACATATGGCTATGGACTAACTATAATCTACTCAACCTAAGACTCTGTTTAACAAACAGTTAGCACTAAACCTCAAGCATAAAAAAAACTAAGGGCCACAATCTGCTAGATCGTGGCCCTTAGTTTTTTATGCTAGCAAAGGTTAGCTAGAAAATCACTTACCAAGCTTACTGTTCCGACGGCCATAGACGAAGTAAACCGCCAAGCCAACCACCATCCAGATCATGGCAACTGTTAGGGTTGTGATGTCAAGCGCAACGATCATGAAGCCGCAAACCAACATCCCGAGGATTGGTACCAAGGGTACCCAAGGTGTGCGGAACGGACGTACCAAATCTGGTGATGTCCTGCGCATGATGATGATACCAAGGCAGACAATCACAAACGCAAACAAGGTACCAAAAGAGGTCAAATCACCAGCAACGCTACCAGGGATAAATGCACCAAACATCCCTACAAAAATCAGCAGGATCCAGTTGGCCTTGTAAGGGGTTTTGTATTTAGGGTGAAGGTCGCTGAGCATTTTAGGCATTAGCCCATCATGGCTCATGGTGAAGAATACACGACTTTGGCCCATCAGCATCACCAGGATAACTGACGAGAAACCAGCCAAAATAGCGACAGAAACGCTAGTGGCCAACCAGCCATAACCCGGCATATACTCCTTGATGGCATAGGCAACGGAGGCTTCTTTGCCTGCTGTTTTGAACTCGGTCCAGTTGGCAACTCCAGTCAGGACGTGCCCGAATAAGACGTAAAGGATCGTACAAACAACCAAAGACCCCAAGATGCCAATCGGCATGTCACGGGCAGGATTTTTAGCTTCTTGAGCCGCGGTGCTGACCGCATCAAAACCAATAAAGGCAAAAAATACGATAGCTGCACCACCAAGGACACCACCCCATCCATGTTTGAAAATCCCCTCATGCCCTGGTATTCCTTGCGGAATAAAGTAAGGCGTATAGTTTTCGGGATTGATGTATTGCCAACCTATTGCGATGAAAAGCAGTACAATAGAGACTTTGACAATAACGATAATGCTGTTGACGATGGCGCTTTCTTGGGTGCCACGGATTAAGACCATAGTGATCAGGAACAAAATCAACAAAGCAGGTGCGTTAATAAACCCACGTGTTACATTGACAGATTCAGTCAAAGCAGCTGGGAGGGCATCATACTGTGCACCGTCCATATAAAGGATGTTGTCTTTGATCGATTTGGAGAGGATTGGCGCAGACTCAAGAATCTTTTTTATCGCTTCTGGGTCGGTGACACTACGGAGTGCCTCGAATGGGGAGTGGCACCACTCATATGGTATAGCCCCGCCCAGTAGGTTATTTAGGTATTCGCTCCATGCAATGGACACCGTCGCCGCCCCCAAAGCATACTCCATAATTAGAGCCCAACCGATAACCCAAGCTACGATTTCGCCCAAGGTAACATAAGCATAAGCATAAGCAGACCCAGCAATTGGGATAGTGCTGGCAAACTCAGCATAACAAAGACCTGCAAAAGCACAGCCGATAGCGGCCACGATAAAAGCTAGGGTTACAGCTGGTCCTGAGGCATCAGCGGCAGCGGCAGCTGTCCGGACGAACAAGCCGGCACCGATAATGGCACCAACGCCGAGCGCGACAAGATTAGTAGCGCCAAGGGTTTTCTTGAGACCATGGCCACCACTATTAGCCTCTTTGAGGATTGTTGTTAAGTTCTTAGTTCTGAAAATTGACATAGGTCAGTCTATCCAATGTATGTAGTCAAGTCGCAAAGTAGGCATTTGTTTGGTAGATATGCCACTCAATGGTTGTTAATGTCTGCGAAAATGTGGACTCGGAACAAAACGATCAACTTTGTTGCACGATGCTACCGATTTGACGTAATTTGCAGGGCTTATCCAGAAAGACGGAGGGAATGGACCCGACGATGTCTTGGCAACCCAGCAACCACCCTGTTATCAATTTCGGGCTCCCTCTAAAATAGCACGAGTCAGCAGGTTACTAATGGTGCCAAATTCCACTTACAGCGCTGCCTTGTCTAGGCTTGGCGACTGAAAGAAAGATAAAGCGATTTGAGTCAACCCCACTCATTTCTGGCTTAGCGATACCTTTTGCGGATTCTCGCAACGGATCCTTATTGCTCTTTATCCAACGATTTTTGATCTCGGATGGCATTGTGCTTTTGGCAAAGTCAAGTAGAGAGGCAATTTGGGATCGAACTATACTTTTTTAGACCATAACCCCGGCGCAATGACCACACCCTCCACTAAATCCTATGTCCTAAATGAACTGCTCAAGGAACGCATACTAGTACTGGATGGTGCCATGGGTACCATGATCCAGAGGCATAACCTGACAGAAGAGGACTACAGGGGCGATAGGTTTGCGAATAATGAGCGAGATCTCAAAGGCAATAATGACCTCCTGACCCTTACACAACCTGAACTGATAAAAGATATCCATCGGGCCTATTTTGCTGCTGGTGCTGACATAGTCGAGACCAATACGTTTAGCTCCACCACGATAGCGATGGCGGATTACCATCAGGAGCACCTCGCCTACGAACTTAACTACCAAGGTGCCAAGATTGCGCGTGAGGTGGCGAATGAGTTTACTGCTCTTGAGCCCCATAAACCACGCTTCGTAGCTGGTTCCATAGGCCCAACCAACAGGACCGCCTCGATCTCACCAGATGTTAATAACCCGGGCTACAGGGCTGTATCATTTGATGAGCTCAAAAATGCTTATGCTGAGCAGATCAAGGGCCTTGTTGATGGCGGTGCAGACATCCTATTGGTCGAAACCATTTTTGATACGCTTAATGCCAAGGCGGCCCTATTTGCAATCCAGGAGTTTAACGAGTCTACAGGGCTAGATATTCCTGTTATGGTCTCTGGCACAATTACGGACGCTAGCGGTAGGACACTTAGTGGTCAGACTGTGGAGGCATTTCTGTACTCAGTCTCACATGTCAATTTGCTGAGTGTTGGATTCAATTGTGCGCTTGGAGCAGATCTGTTGCGGCCTTATGTAGAAGAGCTCAGCGATAAGGCACCATTTTTCACCAGCGCCCACCCCAATGCAGGTCTTCCGAATGAGTTTGGCGAATATGACGAGAGCCCAGAGCAAATGGCTAGCGTCATCGAAGGGTTCCTCAAGGATAACTTCATCAACATCATCGGTGGGTGTTGCGGCACAACGCCAGACCACATTAAGGCCATTGCGGACGTCGCTGAGCGTTACAGCCCACGCCACAAACCCGAAAATGACCACAACCCCAAACTCTCTGGCCTTGAACCACTTAAGATATTTGACGGGCTTAACTTCGTCAACATCGGGGAACGGACCAATGTTACAGGCAGCCGCGCTTTTGCTAGGCTGATCAAGGATGGCAAGTTTGACGAGGCTGTATCTGTAGCCCGTCAACAAGTTGAGGGCGGAGCGCAAGTCATCGATGTCAATATGGACGAAGGCATGCTTGACAGCGAAGCGGCCATGGTCCTATTCCTGAATCTGATTGCCGCCGAGCCTGATATCGCCCGTGTGCCGGTAATGATTGATAGCAGCAAATGGTCAGTCATCGAGGCAGGTCTAAAATGCGTGCAGGGCAAGGCCATCGTCAACTCCATCAGCATGAAGGAAGGAGAAGATACCTTCCGAGCCCAAGCACGCAAGGTCCTTAAATACGGGGCCGCTGTCGTTGTGATGGCATTTGATGAAGATGGCCAAGCCGATAGCTACGAACGCCGTATCGCAATCTGCGACCGTGCCTACCACATCTTGGTAGATGAAGTAGGTTTCCCAGCCGAAGACATCATTTTTGACCCAAACATCCTTACGGTTGCCACTGGCATTGAAGAGCATAACAACTATGCTGTCGACTTTGTCAGGGCCACTGAGTGGATCAAAACCCATTTGCCACACGCCCGAGTTAGTGGTGGGGTCTCCAATATTTCGTTCAGCTTTAGGGGCAATGATACGATCAGGGAAGCCATGCACTCGGCTTTCCTTTATCGGGCCATCAAAGCAGGTATGGATATGGGGATTGTGAATGCGGGCATGATCACGGTCTATGAAGACATCCCGAAAGACCTACTTGAGCTAGTTGAAGATGTACTTTGGAACCGCCGGCCTGACTCAACAGAAAGGTTAGTAACTGCGGCAGAGACCATCAAATCCAAGGGGAAAGAAATCGTCAAAGATGAATCTTGGCGCCTTTTGGAGGTCAAAGCACGCCTAGCCCATGCCCTAGTGAAAGGTATTGCGGACTATGTGGACGAAGACATCGAAGAATGCAGACACCTCTATAAACGCCCAATCGAAGTAATCGAAGGGCCTCTGATGGATGGTATGAACATCGTTGGCGACCTTTTTGGTGAAGGCAAGATGTTCTTACCACAGGTCGTCAAATCAGCACGTGTCATGAAAAAGGCCGTTGCTTACCTTCAACCATTCATAGAAGCTGAAAAGACTGAAGGCAGCAATGCCCAGGGCAAAATATTATTGGCCACAGTAAAGGGAGATGTGCATGATATAGGCAAAAACATCGTTGGTGTCGTCCTTGGCTGTAACAACTATGAGGTCATCGATATGGGCGTGATGGTGCCAGCCGAAAAAATTTTAGAGCGCGCCCGCAAAGAAAACGTGGATGTGATCGGCCTCAGTGGTTTGATCACTCCATCGTTAGATGAAATGGTCCATGTAGCCAAAGAGATGGAACGCCAAGGCTTCAAGATTCCTCTATTGATTGGTGGGGCCACGACAAGCCGCATCCATACTGCAGTTAAAATAGCACCTAACTATAGTGGCCCGGTGGTCCATGTGCTGGACGCTAGTCGTTCGGTCCCTGTTGCGGGTAAACTCATTGGCCCTGATAGTAGGGAGGCCTTTGCATTAGATGTCCGAGAGGAGTATGACCAGATGCGGACAGACCATGCTGCCAAGCACAAGGATAAATCCTTTGCTACGTTGGCCGAGGCTCGCCAAAACAAGGTCAAAATCGACTGGAACGCCACCAAGATCGTTAAGCCGAGTTTCCTTGGTGTCCAATACTTTCAGGACTATGACTTGGCCGAAATCGCTAAGTACATCGACTGGACTCCGTTTTTCCAGACTTGGCAGCTATTTGGACGGTACCCCAAAATCCTAAAAGATGATAAGGTTGGTGCTGAGGCAACAAAACTTTTTGCTGATGCCCAAGCCATGCTGAAACGAGTTTTGGATGGGAAATTGCTGAAAGCCAAGGCCGCTATCGGTTTCTGGCCTGCAAATGCTGACGGGGATGATATTGTCCTCTATCAGACCGATGAAAAAACGATCAGCACTGATTGTGACAAACATGGTAGCCATACCAACACTATCCAAACTGTTTTAACTGATGCTGATGGCAAACCAGTTCGGCGGACCCTGAAGCTACACCACTTGCGGCAGCAGAGTAAACGTGCTGTTGGCGTACCTAATTATTGCCTATCTGACTTCATCGCACCTGTCGAAAGCAGCAAGGTGGACTACATTGGCGGATTTGCAACCACGGCTGGTATTGGGCTGGATGAACTCGCAGCTTCTTACGAAGCGGACCACGATGACTATAACTCGATCATGATCAAAGCCATTGGTGACCGGCTGGCGGAGGCTTTTGCTGAACTGATGCACGAAAAAGTGCGCCGTGAGCTTTGGGGATATGCCCCTGCTGAACTTCTAGAGAACGAGGCCTTGATTGACGAACAATACCAAGGCATCCGCCCTGCTCCAGGTTATCCCGCCTGCCCCGAACATACCGAAAAAGGCACCCTGTTCACCCTCCTTGATGCTGAGGAAAAACTTGGCATGACCTTGACCGAAAGCTATGCGATGACCCCAGCAAGCTCTGTGAGTGGATGGTATTTCAGCCACCCAGATAGTCGGTATTTCGGCCTAGGCAAAATTGCCAAGGACCAGATACAGGACTATGCACAGCGTAAGGGCATGACCTTTGAAGAAGCTGAAAAGTGGTTAGGCTCTGTAGCTAATTATTAAGTACTCTGGCCAGACTGAAGTCAAATAATCAAAAAGACCACCTGTCGCTTATGTAGCATCAGGTGGTCTTCTTGGTTTTGGAGGGGTATGATGACCTGCCTAGGCGTTGAGCATATCCCAAATGACATCCTTCAGCCGTTCGATGTTGAAGTTAGTAGCGGCACTGATGTAGATATGACGCAAGTTGGCAGGTACGGTCTTTTTGACCTCTGCTAGCTCATCAGGCAAAAGCATATCGCACTTGGTGATGGCCAATAGGCGCTGTTTGTCCAGTAGCTCTGGGTTATGGGCCCCTAACTCTGATATCAAGGTTTGGTACTCGGCTTCGACGTTTTCGGTTGTTGCGGGCACGCAGAACAACAGCATACTATTCCGCTCAATGTGACGTAAGAAGCGCAGACCAAGGCCCTTGCCTTCGCTAGCCCCTTCTATGATACCAGGTATATCAGCGATGATGAAAGACTGGGCATTACGGTGTTTGACGACACCTAGGTTTGGTGTTAGGGTCGTGAATGGGTAGTCACCAATCTTGGGTTTTGCAGCAGACACCACTGAAAGCAGCGTGCTTTTGCCGGCATTCGGGAAACCAACAAGGCCAACATCTGCTAAGACCTTTAGCTCAAGCACGATCCACTCCTCGATGCCATCTTCGCCTGGCTGGGCATACTCAGGGGCTTGGTTGGTGCTGGTCTTGAAATTCCAGTTGCCGAGGCCACCACGACCGCCTTTTGTCAGGACGACTTCATGGCCGTGGTGCAAGATTTCAAAACGGACTTCGCCTGTTTCGGCATCTTTTGCAACAGTACCAAGTGGAACCTCAACAATGATGTTTTTGCCACTGACCCCCGTCATCTTGTTAGCACTACCGTTGGCTCCAGGGTCAGCAATGATATGTTTGGTGTATTTGAGATGCAATAGGGTCCAGAGCTGAGAGCTGCCCCGGACAATGATGCTGCCACCATGGCCACCATCACCACCATCGGGCCCACCGAGTGGTGCCCATTTTTCTCGTCTGAAATGCGAAGACCCAGCCCCACCCCTTCCGGAGCGTGAGCAGATCTTGACATAGTCTATAAAATTATCACTTGCCAATGTCTGGAGGCCATCAAATCTTGTCTGCCGGAAGCGCACGTCGCTGGGCTAAATGATGATGGCGGTGCAAAAATCGGTTATTATTTCCGCTTTTGCTGTACAATTGCAGAAATGGCCCCGTGCCAACCCCAATTCGCTGCCCATGAAACTTGACATCCTAGCCCTTGCCTCTCATCCTGATGACGCCGAAATGAGCTGTAGCGGCACCCTTGCCCTACATGCAAAACTGGGCTACCGCACTGGTATAGTTGACTTCACACGGGGGGAACTAGGCACAAGAGGGACGCCTGAACTCCGGGACGTAGAGGCGGCCGAGGCGGCTAAAATATTGGGCCTTGCTTGGCGTGGCAACCTCCGGCTGCCAGACGGATTTGTAGGCACTTCACCTGACCAAGTGATGCGGGTGATAGAAGTGCTTCGGCACACCCAACCTGAGGTCGTCCTGTGCAATGCCCCAGCAGATCGCCACCCGGACCACGGTAGTGGTGCCGAGCTAGCAATTCGGGCTTGTTTTATGGCGGGCCTTTCCAAAATAGAAACCTACTGGAACGGCCAAAAACAGCAAGCATGGCGCCCCAAACAGGTGTTCCATTACATCCAGGACCAACTCATCAAACCTGATTTTGTGATCGACATCACCCAGCATTGGGAAACCAAGTTGGCTAGTATCAAAGCCTTCAGGAGCCAATTTTACGACGCCTCTAACGAGGGGCCAGAAACCTATATCAGTACGTCAGAGTTTTGGCATTTCCTCGAGTCCCGCGCAATGGAATACGGACATGGAACCGGGGCCCTCTATGCCGAGGGATTTATCAAAACGAGGCAAATGTTGGTAACCAACCTGCTGGACCTCACACCTAAGACCACCTTGGTATAGGTCAGCTAGATCATGGAGCCAACCGACTGATGGTCCAGCCCGGCTGAACGTTGGGCTCGGCAATGGCTTCTTGGCGTTCGTACACAATACGATCGTGCAGGCGGCTGGGGCGGCCTTGCCAAAACTCAATGTAGTAAGGGATCAAACGATAACCTCCCCAATGCTCGGGGCAAGTCAAGGCAGCACCTTTTGACTCGTTAACCAGTTTTTCGGTCTTGAGCTCTAGGACATTGCGGCTTACGATTTTCTCTGACTGCGGGCTAACGATTGCACCAATCTGGCTTCCGACAGGCCTTGACTGGAAATACTTCTCGGACTGCTTGCGGCTAACTTTTTCAACTATGCCCTCAATCCGGACCTGCCGCTCTAGTTTGTCCCAGAAAAAGGTAGCAGCAGCCACCGAATTGGTTGCTAGGTGAATCCCTTTCCGGCTGTTGTAATTTGTATAGAACACCAAGCCAAGGTCGATTTCCTTTAGTAGGACAACCCTAGCAGCAGGTAGTCCTGTCTCTGAAACGGTTGAGATAACCATGGCATTCGGCTCTAGCATGCCCGCCTCTGTGGCATTGGCAAGCCAAGTCCTGAGCTGAATAAATGGGTCTGTAGGCATCTCGTCCTCATTGAGGGCGCCAACGGTATAATTGCGACGCTGGTCCTGCAGGTTGAGCCCAGCCAAGACGGCGGGATTATGATCTTGATTTGGCATTTTAGGTGGGTGCAACTAGGTCTTAGGCTGATGCTAAGTTTGTGTAGGTGTACTGATTAGGATTGGTAATCGCAGGCATTCTACTCACTAGTTTGGAGTCGGGACAAAGGTAAAATCCAGACATTGACCATTAACCAGATCATGATATATGTTAGCAAATCAGGGACCGAAAATCCTAAAACCACGAGGAAACTGGTATTCGTTTTGCATTTCTGGTTTGGTTCGCATTACTTAGGCCAGCAGGCCTTAATGTTTGAGCTGATTGGTTTGATACCAATCCCATCTATGGCCCCTACCCAACTAGCTACGACCACGAAACACGAATCTTAAGATGGCAGTTCCGATAACCGATAATATTGAGGTTGACAGAGGCACCTTGTTGCTGGCAGACCCGTTTTTGTCAGATGGCACCTTTGACAGATCGGTCATCCTGATCTGCGAACACAACGAAACGGGCACCATGGGCTTTATCCTCAACAACAAAACGGAGTATCATTTGCCCGATGTGCTGGAGGATCTTAGCGATGCTAATCAGGACCTATACATCGGTGGACCGGTGCAGCAGAATACATTACATTACCTCCACCGCATTGGCCCAGTTATCCAAAACGCCTTTCAGGTGACTAATCACATTTATTGGGGAGGCAATTTTGATCAACTCAAGGTCAACGCACAGTTAAAGACCATCGACCCAGGCGATATACGATTCTTCTTGGGCTATACGGGCTGGGGCAAGGGGCAGCTAGAAGCTGAAATTGCGGATGGGACTTGGCTAGCTTTCAACGGGCATGAGTTTGACTTTTTTGACATACCGCCAAAAGAGCTATGGCGCTCCGTCCTGAAAGAAATGGGAGGTAAGTATCGAGAGATGGCAAACTACCCCAAGGATCCTAATATGAACTAGGTTGAGAGTGCCAACTTTATGCTTTGTTTTTTCGTCTAGCTGCCGATATGCTAGAATTTGCGCTCCAGAATCGTTTGAAGAAGGAATGCTTGGCTTAGCGCCTGTTTGTCTCTAAGGAGTTTGGCTAATTTACTTGCCTCTGTTGGTGGCGAGGCGGCATGATTGACCTTTGTGAGGCTGGTATTGTTGTCGGCCTGAGTCATTTTGCTAGCACCAGCAGATTTTGCGGCAGACTGGTCATAAATGTCCTGATACCGAGTTGGCGAAGTCGGGGCTAGTGCCGTTGTTGGCTTTGTCGGTTGGCGATGGGCCTTTTCAGACGGCAACACTGGTGGTGGCAAAACAGGATTGGACCGCTCCTGACCTAGTCCATCTCCAGCTTTGCCCATGGTGCCTGGGTGGGCTGACTTAATGGGTTTGCCAGCCTTGGTCCAGCTATCTGGGCCAATCTCTTCAAGGCTATCAGGTGAAGTCGAAGGCCTAAAACTAGTTTCCACTGAAGTTGTTGCTGATTTAGCACTTGCCTCGGCCTGTTGGACTTCCCTGATTTTACGCAGCAAGTCATCATAACTGGTGGCAGCCTCAGCCTTAGGCCCAGTTGACGGTACCCGATTGCGTTTGCGTTCGGCCTCCTGTTTTGCCTTGGCTTGATAGCGGTAAATGCTGACAATGAGCCAACCTACCGCTATCAGTCCGTATATCACAATCTTGAACATAAGCTCTGAAGCGCAGCATGTTGTTTAGAGATCGTAGGTCTGGCCTTTGGCTGGGATTTCAACCATGTCATAGCCTTCGCCAGCCAAGGTGGCAGCGAAGTCAACTTGGCTTTTATAATCCCCATGGACCAAAAACACCTTTTTGACCTTGGTTTTGTCCTGTTGCGACACCCAAGCAATAAGGTCATCTAGGTCACCATGGCCACTGAACACGTCAGTATGAGCAATAGTGCAGGTGACAGCATACTCGCGTTTGTCCCACTCAAAGCTCTTTTTGCCATGTAGCAAATCATGCCCAATTGTCCCTTCGGCTGAGTAGCCCACCAGCAAAATGGTGCTGTACGGGTTGCTGAGGTTCTGACGGACGTGATGCTCTACCCTACCGCCAGAGATCATCCCAGAAGATGAAATGATCACGCAAGGCCGGTTGTAATCACTAAGGGCCTTGCTGTCCTTGGCATTCTCGACGAAGGTGAGATTCTTGAAGTCAAACAACTCGCCATGCGTGTCACGAAATTCACGGGCTTCGTCGTTCAGCAAGCTGGGGTATTTTTCGTAAACAGCAGTAGACTTAAGTGCCAACGGGCTGTCCGTGAAGACACGAACCTGCGGGAAATTGAGGTCAGCATAGACCTTGTTAAGTGTAAAAAGCAGGGCTTGGGTACGCCCTACTGCAAAGGCAGGAATCACCAAACGGCCTGGGATATCCACACAAGTTTTGCGAACGAGATCGCCAAGGATCTGGACTGGATCACCTTCATCCTTATGGTATCGATTGCCATAAGTGCTTTCGCAGATTAGGTAATCCACCTCAGGGAACGGGTAGGGATCCTTAAGTAAAGGGTAATTATGCCGACCAATATCACCGCTGAAACCGATTCGCTTCATGACCCCATCCTCCTCAATTTCGAGCAAGATGTTAGCTGCCCCAAGGATGTGACCTGTCGGAATAAACGTCATCCAGACACCTTTGCGGAGCTTGACGCGCTGTAAAAATGAGATTGTAGCGAAGTAGTCAAAAGACTCTTCGGCATCCTTTTCGAGATATAGGTTGGAAACCTCCTTGATTGGTTTGACTTTTTTATTACCTCTTTTATCGTTCCCCATAATCCTGTTTAGCCGCTTGCGATGAAGCATGGCGCTATCCAATAACAATGGCTGGGTGAGGTCGTATGTGGCAGGGGTGCAAAAGATCTTACCTTCAAATCCTTCGCGGATTAGGTTTGGGATTTCGCCACTATGGTCGATGTGGGCATGGGTGAGCAGAACTGCGTTCAGAAATGAGGGCTCAAATGGGAAGAGCCGGTTTTTCATATCAGATGGCCATACATCTGGTGCATTTTCGTCTGGCCTACTGAGGTCTGTGCCACAGTCAATCAGTATCCGGTAATCGTCGTCGAGCTCAAGTAAATACATGCTGCCAGTTACTTGGCGGGCAGCTCCCCAAAATGTTAGCTTCACAGGCTTCTTTCTATATGTAGGGGCCATCCCGATAGGAATTAGGGTGGCTCTTGGTAGCAATCTTTGGTCGATCTGGGCGTTATGGTGCCGAATCTAAAGCACTAATTAAACCAAAAAAAACGGATATCCACCGCTTTAGAGGCTTTCCGTGACCAAGACTATGGCTAATCTAAGAATGAGATTGGCCAAAATCTAACAATCTCATGCAACAAACGGACCAGAGTCATGATCAACGGTTATTGGTAGTTAGGCATCTGATATTAGTTTTGTCAGGATATCCACTCTGTATGAAACCCAACCCTTCTGTAACAGCTTCTATTCGATTGCGGCGCTATCTGCATTTGGCCTTGATCTTTAGCTGTTTCATTACGATCGGGATCCCAACTTGGGCACAGCAAAGTCCCCCAGCGACAATTGTAACGGGCAAAGTGACGGAGTCTGAAACTGGAGACCCAATCCCGTTTGCGAGTATCATTTTTAAAGGGACCACCATAGGTGCCAATACTGACTTCGAAGGCAAGTTTACACTACGTACCACTAAAAAGGTTGATAGTCTGCAAGTTGTCTACGTTGGCTTCCGTCCAAGGACAAAGGCCGTCAGGTCCGGAATTAGCCAAGTTATCAACTTTCAGCTAGCGCCTAGCTCCTTCGAAAAGGTAGAGATTGAGGTCATTGCTGGTGAAAATCCAGCGTATGAAATCATCCGACGGGCTGTCCGGAACAAGGACAGGAATGACCGCAAAAACATCTTGGACTATGAGTACGAGAGCTATAACAAAGTCGAGGTAGATGTGGACAACATCGGAGAGAAGTTTGCAAAGCGTCCCCTAATGCGTAAAATCAAGGCTGTGGTGGACTCGTTAGCCAAATTTGCTGGAGAGGATGGCAAACCGCTTATCCCGATCTTTATCAGTGAGAGTATCAGTAAATACTATGCAAGTGCAAAACCCTTCCGCACCCACGAGGACGTCATCAAAACCAAGGTAAAAGGAGTTGGTCTGGACGAAAGCTCATTCATCACAAACATCATTGGTACAAGCCTACAGCAATATAACTTCTATGATAACCAGGTCGAAATTTTAGGCAAGGCTTTCATCAGCCCCATAGCCTCAGGTTGGCGCTTCAGCTACGATTTCGAGCTTAAGGACAGCATGTTTGTTGGTGAAGACTGGTGTTACAAACTGGTTGTTTATCCGCGTCGTGAGGCTGACCTAGCATTTAGTGGCACCATCTGGATTACCAAAGAGGACTATGCCCTCAAACGACTAGACCTCATAACAACAAGCAGTACCAACATCAACTTTGTATCGAAGCTAAAGCTGCAACAAGAGCTGACAAGGATGCGAAACGGAGCTTGGCTACCGAGCAAAAACCGCTTATTGGTCGATATCGCTAACCTAAATGACCAATGGGCCGGCCTGTTGGCTAAAAGTTATAGCTCGAACCGTAACTTCCGGATCAATAACCAAGCCCCAGACGAGCTTTTTGACAAAGCCGTCGAGTTTTCGGAAGATGCCAAAACGCCGTCTGAAGACTATTGGACCACCGCACGGCATGATACCCTAAGTGGCGACGAGCTCAAGATGATGAAGATGATCGACACCATCAGGAATATGCCTGTGGTTAAAACCTACGTGGAGATAATTGACATTGCAATCAACGGATCTCAACGGTTTGGCAAGGTAGATGTAGGGCCATATTTGGGAACCATTGCCGTCAATAACATCGAGGGCCTAAGGCTAAGGTCTGGGTTCCGGACCAACTCTTTTTTCAACAAAAAATGGACTATTGATGCTTATGGGGCATACGGCACTACGGATGGTCGATTTAAAGGGAGCCTTGGGCTAGAGTATATCTTCAGCCGGAAGAAGTGGACCAATGCAGGGGTCTATGTCCAGCATGACATCGACCAATTGGCCTTACAAGACAACCAATTTTCACGGTCGGGGCTTTTTTATGCCCTGACCAAATGGGGGGACATCAAGGTTGGTAGGCCTTTCCTAAATACCTCTGTGTCAGCCTTTGTGTCGCGTGACCTTTTCAAAGGATTTAGCCCCACCCTGACGATCAAACGGACACAATTTGAGCCCCTGTTTGATTTCGTTTATCCTTCAATGCAGAGTGACGGGAGCGTGGTGCCCAATTACAATGGCTTTAGCACCACAGAAGGACAGCTTGACATTCGGTATGCTGCTAAAGAATTCCTCCTGGAAGATAATACCAATAGTCGCTATGGTATATATGGTCGCCTTTCCCCCATCTGGACGCTGAAAATCATAGCAGGCCGTGCGGCAATGGGTGGCGAGGTCCTGAACTATTATCGTTTCTCTGCTGGCTTAAACCAATACCTCAACTACGGTGCATTAGGCAGCGGTCGCTACATCATCGATGTCGGTATGGTACCTAACAAAGTACCATATCCCCTACTCAAAACCCACCTTGGCAACCCATTTGCGATCTACGCAGCTCAGTCGTTTAACACGATGAACTTTTTTGAGTTCGTGAGCGACCGTTGGGTATCGGTTTCGTATCAGCACTTTTTCGAAGGCCTCTTACTCAACAGCATCCCAGCCATCAAAAAGCTCAACCTACGGCTAACTATGCAAGGCAAGTTACTTTATGGTGGGATAACTGCCGCAAACCAAGAATACAACACATTGCCTGGCGTCCCTAGTCAGTTCTCAAGCCTAGATGGCAGACCATACGCCGAAGTTGGCTACGGCATCGAGAACATTTTTCGGTTTATCCGTGTGGACTTTTTGCATCGCCTAACCTATCTGGACAGGCCCAATGCGCGCCCCTTCCATATCAAAATTGGCGCCTCCTTTAAGCTCTAGCCTTTTGCATCACGTGTTGGCTCTAGTCTGCATCAGGATGGGTCAGCCAATCGATGCTTTTTTGCAAATTTTGCTGGGTATACTCCTCGGCAGAGCCTGGCTCAACTTTGTGGTCATAGACCCATTGAGCCATCGGTGGCATTGACATCAGGATACTTTCGGTGCGTCCATCGGTGTCAAGGCCAAACTTGGTTCCTTTATCAAGGACAAGGTTAAACTCAACATACCGACCGCGACGCAAAGCCTGCCATTTCTGGTGTGCCTCCGTGTAAGGCAACTCGTGATTCTTGGTCATTAGGTGGCTGTAGGTTGGCGCAAAGGCATTGCCCACGGACTGAACAAAGGCAAAAAGCTCAGCCTTGTTATCCGTTCCATCAGCAGCAACGGTTGGCATTAGGTGGTCAAAGAAAATCCCTCCGATACCTCTGGTTTCTTGCCTGTGCTTGATGTAAAAATAGTCATCAGCCCAAGCCTTGTACTTAGGATAATAGGTCGGGTCGTGGGTGTCGCAAGCAGCCTTCATTTGTTGGTGGAACCAACGGGCATCCTTAGGGTCAATATAATGTGGTGTAAGGTCGATGCCGCCACCAAACCAGCTTGTGCCATTAGTCATCTCGAAGTAACGAACGTTCATGTGAATGATCGGGACCATTGGACTGATTGGGTGCATCACGATGCTCACACCGGTGGCAAAAAAGTCAGCCTCGGGGAGATTAAGAGCCTGTAGTATTTTTTTGGGAGTCTGGCCATAAACAGCCGAAAATCCGACGCCAGCCTTAGCCAAGATGCGCCCATTTGTAAGGATCCTGGTTCGGCCACCTCCACCACCATGTCGTTCCCAAGCATCCTCTTTGAAGGTCCCGACACCATCAGTAGCTGAGATCTGGGTCGTGATCCTATCCTGAAGCCCTATAAACCACTTTTGGATTTCCTCTTTCGTTATCATGTTGTACTTCCTAGTGCTTAAAATATTGGTCTTGGTACATCCTTTGCTGATATACGTCGTAATTATAGGCATCAAACCAACGGGCCAATCCTGTATCTGACGAAAATCATATCAAGCTCCGTATATTGTTGCGGTTTTCATCTTTACAATGACAAAAGTTAGCACCATGGACAAACTAATTCCGATCCGACTAGGCTTTGTGTTGATCGCCATCTTATTGCTAGGCCCGTTTGCCTGCTCCAGCGACAAGTACCAAAACATCAAACCAGTAAGTACTGACTCCTGTAGTACTACGAACCTGAGTTATGCTGCGGATATAAGGCCTATTCTTGAGGCTAAATGCGATAATTGTCATTCAGATGCCAACAGTGGCTCAGGTGGCGGCATTGTCTTAGATAACTATAATGCTGTCAAGGCATTAGGATCAAGCATCCAAAACAGGGTAAGCCTACCCAATAATGACGGATCATTTATGCCTAAAGGTGGTAGCAGTATCGGCACCTGCAAGATCGACAAGATCAGTGCCTGGATCAATCAAGGATCAAATCCGTAGCAGCAACTAGAACTCACCTAATTTTCCGCAATCTGGTCAAACCAATGACCACTATATTGACGATACGGACATGAAACCAACAATACCTAATTTCTTGGCCCTATTAGGGCTGGTCCTGACTTTGGCCTGCGGTAGTGCATTTGCGCAAGACGACCTCGACAAGCTGTTAAGTGATAGCAAACCCAATGAGGTCAATTATACCTTGGCCACGTTTAAGGCCACTCGTATGGTCAATACACATACGGTTGAAGGTCTTAGAGCCAACCACCTAGATTTCAGGATCCATCACCGTTTTGGAGCCCTCAACACTGGGTTAGACCAATTCTGGGGCTTGGACCAAGCCTCTATAAAACTATCCCTTGAGTACGGCATCACTGACGACTTGATGGTCGGGATTGGTCGGTCCAGCATCAACAAACTGGTCGATGGATTTTTCAAGCTCAAAGTGCTTAAGCAAAGCACTGGGGCCCGCAATATGCCTGTTTCAGTATCCTTGTTTGGCAATGCAGGGTATATCAGTACCAAGGTGCCAATAGGCTCAGAGGCAGACGGTGTGGCTTGGACTGTTGACCGAAGGATGTCATACGCAGCCCAGCTCCTGATTGCACGCAAGTTCAATGAAAGTCTGAGTCTGCAACTTTCACCCAGCTACATTCACCGCAATGTCGTTGCCCGCCAGGAAGACCAGAATGATCTGTTTGCAGTTGCCATTGGCGGACGATACAAACTCACCAAAAGGCTGAGCCTAACATCTGAATACATTTACCAAATGCCCGGCACCAATCGTGATAATCATTTTGACTCCTTCTCAGCAGGAATGGACATCGAAACTGGGGGACACGTCTTTCAGCTTTTCTTCACCAACTCCATGGGCATGGTCGAGCAGCAGTTTATCGCTGAAAATGAAGGCGGTTGGGGCAAGGGCACCATTTCGTTTGGTTTCAACATTAGCCGAACGTTTGGGCTGAGTAGGGCTGCAACTGCGCGCGCCACAGAGTGGTAGGGTTTGATTTCCAAAGTGCATAAGCACTAAGCTAACTAGAACAAAGGTCAGGTAGGTACATCATACTTCCCAATACAAAAGCCCTCTGGAGATGATCTAGAGGGCTTTTGTATGTTGTAAAGGATGATGGCTTAGGTGTTGAACCATAAATACTGATCCTGCCCCAATCAAATATAGTCTAGTGTTATTTGGCCTTTGCCGCCAGTTTGTCGGCCCGCACCAAAAATGGGCTAAACAGATCTTTGCTAACCATCCCGATACTTCCTTGAGGCATCACGACAACCTGCCAATAGTGTTCGGTTTCTTGGTTAGCGTATAGCTTAATCAGACGATTAAGTTTAGGGTTTTCGTCCTCAATCTGGACTGTGGCCTGAGCAGGTTTCTGGTTGAGTGAGTCGGCAACTGCTAGGCCTTTGGTCGGTTTCCACTCGCCTACATAGACACGATTGAAGTTGTCGAGGTATGTATTTAGTTTTTGCTGGTCAAGCACATGCACACCTTCGGCAGCCCAGTCTTTTCCTGATCGGCTTAGTTGGAGGGCTGTCTGCCCGCCAGAATTGAGAGTGACTGCTTTTATGCTTTTACTAGTGCCAAAGAAAATCTTCGGAGACTTCCAACCTACCGTGTCAACATCGTACCGAACATCCAGATAACCCTCAAAGCCCGGAATGTGGCAGACATAAGGATTTTGGCCGTCAGTGAGCATGAAGTAGGTGCCTAGGTGATCCACGGTCGAGCCACCCACGTAATAACTACGGACCAATTCGTTATTGGCATAGATCTCGACCTTTTTATGTTCCGCTGCCAGATGTTTGACAACCTCAGTACGCTCGGCAGCTGTGCATGGGCGTTTCATATCCACATCTCGGACAACTTCTAGCAAGGCATTTACCAAGATTGGAGAGGCCACGATGTTCTTATTGATGGTCCAGGTAGTCCGGCTCGTTCGATCTAGCAGATAGCGACTTCCGTCTTTGTCTGCCACAAATATTTTATTGATGCTAGACGTATCCCGGACAGCAAACATGACATCTAGATCATCAACCGAAGTATTGGCATTGCGTTTGACAGTCGCAAACCAAGCTAAAACACCCAGGATCAGGAGACCTGCTAATAAAAATATGGTTCTTTTGGACATCATTAGGTGTGTACGTGGTTTGAAAGGAGGAGTTAAAGAGATCGATGAACGAAGGGATCTCTAAATGCGTTTTTTACCAAACTTCGCTTTCCGTCTTGCTGACCAAACAAGCCCAAATAAGCCAATAAGAGCAACTGGGGCGACCATGTTGATAGCCTGCCAACGGGTTTTCTCCTTGCCTACACGCACCTTATCTAATGGGCGAATCTGGATCTCTTTGGTTTTGGCCAGAATCAACCCATCGTTATCCAGCATATAGGCCAAGGTATTCAGCACAAAGTCCTTGTTGGCAAACTGCACCTGTGCAAACCTGTCAAAACCAAGTGGGTAGGTGGATTTTTGGGTATAGTTAATGTCATTACGGACAAAATCACCATCGGACACGACCAAAACTTTGCCGGCTTTATCCTTCGCCTTGAAGGCAAATGTGGTCATGGTCTCAGGGGCTAGCCTATTGGTATATAGGCTCTGGAAGGTTCCTTCGAGCAGATAGGCCAACGGTATGTTTTTGACCTTATATTGCTCTGGTTTAGGCTGTAGGCGGGCATCGTTAAAGCTAAGGCGCACTGGTGCTGGTATGATGCGGCTGTAATTACTTGTAAAGAAAAGTGGGGTCTTCTGGATTCCGGCTGCCATTACGGTATCCATCGAGCTTGCAAAGCGTACCTGGAGGGCGTCCATGTTTTTGACAATCGGGTGGTTGCCAAAGAAGTTGACAATCGGGAAATAGCGCCAAGGAGCCATTTGGGTTTGAGGTTTGTCTCCCAGATAGCCTGTCACTAAGGGGATATACGCCGAGTTCATATCCATCACGATATCGGCATTGATCCTTACTCCAAACCGGAACAAAAGATCGGTTAACTTGGTGTCTGTTGGTAAGTGGAGCGACCCATCTGGTTTGATGCTATCGAGTTGGACTTTAATCGCATCAAGGAAAAATAAAGCATTCCCGCCCTTTACAACAAACTGATCAATCTTGAATTTGTCAGGCTCCGAGAAAGTCGAGTCTGGCCTAGCAACGATAATGGCATCAAATCCGTTGAGGTCCACCACCTTTTGGAGATCAACCTTTTCGACCCCATAATACTCCTTTAGTGTGGAGCCAATATCATAAAGCTCCGTACCATTAAGCTCACGATGCCCCTGGATGACGCCAATACGTTTACGATTAGTGGTCGATATTTTCTGAATTACAGTTGCAAGCTCAAACTCCACGCCCTCGATGCTTTGATTGAGGCGCTGCTCAGCACTAGCAGACTGGTTACCCTTGAGGAACTGGACCGGAAGCTCACGATCTGCTAAACGAACCAATGCTGAAGGGAAAATGATTTTCTCGATCGTCTTACCGTCCTCATTGGCATGAAGGTTGGTAGGTTGCAGTCCCTTCTGTGCCAGCTGAAGGTAAAAATCATTCCGTTTTTTGGCGTCTACTGCCTGGCTAGGGTCTGTGAATTTGTACTGTACCCTTCCGTCCGAATAGGCCGCAAAATCATCTAGTTTCTCTTTGATCGCACGCTTGAGCCGGTCAAAACCCGCCGGAAAATCACCTTCAAGATAGACCTCAACCAAAATTGGGTCCTTGACTTGACTTAACAGTTTTCGGCTTGCCTCAGTGATCGTGAATCGTTTGTCTGACGTAAAGTCAAACCGAACAAAGTACTCGGTTGCAATGACATTGACTAAAAGCAACACAACGGCAATAATCAGGATGCCTGCATAGTCTGTAAGTTTGGAAGATATCTTCATGATCAGGCCTAGGCCAAATTGGCTGGTTTGATTTCGGAATACTTTGTTTGGAGGTTACAAATCAAGATGGAACACCTTATTATTGGTTGGTCTTGAGTCCATCTGGAAGGGGTCAGGTCAATGTAGCCTTGCCCTTGTCGCAAACCGAGTTAAATACAATGCAAGGGTGATTAGCGAGGCAAAGTATACCAGATTCCTGGTGTCAATCAGGCCTTTGGACATAGCGTTATAATGGTAGGCTACGCCTAACTGGCTTACATATACCGACCATTGTTGCCAAATGTCGATCGTGGCCAAGGACCCGAAACCCATGTAAAGCATAAAGCATAGGAAAGTCGCCAATACAAAAGCCACAATCTGGCTATCCGTTAAGGCCGACGCAAGCACACCGATGCTGCAAAAGCCAGCACCTAGCAGAGCCAAACCAAGATAAGAGCCGAAAACACCCGCACTATCGATGTTGCCTTTGGGGTTGCCTAAAAGGTACAAGGTCAAGTAATAAAGCAAAGTTGGTAAAAGGCTAAACAGAACCAACGAAACACTAGCTAGGTACTTGCCTATTACAATCTCCCAGTCGGTGATTGGCATTGTGAAAAGTAGCTCAAGGGTACCTGCTTTTCGCTCCTCTGCAAATGTGCGCATCGTGATTGCAGGCACTAGGAACATCAGCACAAATGGCGCAATGCTAAACAAGGTGCCCAAATCAGCATAGCCGTAAGCTAGGACAGAGGTGTCAGGGAAAATCCAGACAAAAAGCCCTACTGCAACCAAAAAAATGGCCATCACTATGTAGGCAATCAACGAGTTGAAGGAGCTGCGTAACTCCTTGAGGTAAATGCTGAGCATGAATATTGGTTAAGGACCAAAAGTATCAGGATGCTGAGTTTGCAACCTGCCTGAGCAATAAGAAACCAGTGGCCACTATCTGGACCAAGCTTGCAAAGATAGCCACGGGCTCGATACGTGGAAGCCTCCAACTAAGCTAAACCCTCGATTAGGAAACACCTGTCTTTATTGTTTAGACTTAACCTCTCGCATTTCGGTTGCCTGGGTGTCCACTTTAGTGTCAAATATTTTGATCCCAGAGGCTAAAAACAGCCTATACCCCACTAGGATGGCGAGAGCAACAATCATCCATGCTTTATTGATGCCATAACCTAAATCTGGGGCGATGCCATAAGACCCATGGTGTGTCTGGACCCGAGCCCACACTGGTAATACAATGAGGGCAGGGGACAAAATCAGTAAAATATTAGCCAAAAAAAGTTCTGGAACTTGAGAGGCAATGAGGAGCATACTGCTAACAACAAATGGGATCAGGACAGCGTATAAGATAAACTTCTTCTTACTGTCATTGTCTTCAAGAAGCTCAAGGGAACTGGCGGTGTACATAAAGAAGTTAATGAACTTGATACCCACAGTCAGCAAAATGACCAAGGCCAAGGCAGCGATTATAAAGCATGCGATCATGGGCATGTATGCCCAACGGATGGCATATCCAAACCCTGAACGGGTGAAAACACCGACAGCCGCTGCACCAAAAAACATCACAAAGCCATGGACAACCCCCCAAACGTAGAACAGCTTGGCAAGTCCTGGCTTCTTATAGGTCCTGAAGTACATCCGGAAGCAGAATACAGCCCAGAAAAAACAAATGGTAGGCCCTACTCCATAGATTGTCACTACAGATGACCTAGACCAATTGCCACGGAACTCCTTGAAGTCTGCTCCGTAATAGAACAAGGTATTACTAATGTCCCAATAATGACCAACGATGCTGTTTGCAACGTAAAAGATCACAAACACTACCATAAACGACAACAAGTACATCGTTGTGGAGTTGATGGCAGTCTCACGCAAGAGGACGTCAATCGGCTTTATTTCCACACTTTGATGATCTGACTGACTGGGTGACAGTGATCCGGAGGTGGCAGAGGTCATGATCTTTGGAGTAAATGGCGTTTAGATAGCCAATATACCAAATTTGGGCGAAGCAAAGCAAGTCAGTCTGAAGGACCTGCCAAAAACCAACAAATTACTTTGGCAAAAGGCAAAAAATCTAAGCTAGTTTTGAACTGCGACAGAAGTTTGCTGGATAGAGATTTGGCCAGCCAAGTAGTCGGAGTATGCTAGACTACTTCCCTGCTTGTTGTACCTTGGTATTGTCTGGCGAAGCAGAATACCAAGCATCGTCTACTGAGGTACTAGGCATCGATAACTTGAGGACAATCTTGGCCACAACAATAAGGGCCATCACAAATAGAAGGGTCCGCTCTAGCTTTTTGGAGGTAAATGCGGAGATGTAATCAGAGGAGATCATAGCGGAGGTCACAATTTTAGGTCGTTGGTGTACGCTGTTTAGCTCAAAGTCGAAGGTAAGCTTAGGGAGCTCCCCAATGTTACCACACGATTAAGAACCCTACATATACCAGACCTAAAAGCATGCCAAAATGTTGCACGGCCCTAAAAATATTTTTACTGAGCTTGATCCTAAGGTAACCATATAGATACAAAAACACCCTGTCTAAGTCAATAGACAGGGTGCTTAATGAGTCCCTAATTAAGGTCAATAGACCTTATAGCTAGGCTTTACCAATCAAATTAAGGGCACTACCAGATTTGAACCATCCGATCTGGCCGTCGTTGTAGGTATGGTTGACGGTGATGGTATCGATGCTACCATCAGCATGGTTAAGGACAACAGATAATGGTTTGCCCGGAGCAAAGGTATCTAGGCCGACAATATCGATGTTGTCGTCTTCCCGAACGAGGTCATAGTCGGCCACGTTTGCGAATGTGAGGGCCAACATACCTTGTTTCTTGAGGTTGGTCTCATGGATACGGGCGAAAGATTTGACCAAGATGGCCCTGACGCCAAGGTGGCGTGGCTCCATGGCGGCATGCTCGCGGCTGCTACCCTCGCCATAGTTTTCGTCACCAACCACAATGCTACCCAAGCCTACGGCTTTATAGGCACGTTGCACAGCAGGGACTTCGCCATACGATCCGTCAAGCTGTTTTTTGACAGTGTTAGGCTTGTCGTTATAGGCATTGATGGCACCTATGAGCAAGTTGTTGCTGATATTGTCAAGGTGTCCACGGAACTTGAGCCAAGGACCAGCCATTGAGATATGGTCAGTGGTACATTTGCCTTTAGCTTTGATCAAGAGCTTGAGGCCCTTGATGTCAGTACCTTCCCATGCTTTGAAAGGCTCAAGGAGCTGGAGGCGATCACTAGTTTCACTAACTAGAACCTGAACGGTGCTGCCATCTACGGCTGGGGCTTGGTAGCCTGCGTCTTCAACTGCAAAACCAAGGATCGGGAGCTCCAGGCCTTGTGGCTCATCAAGCTTCACCTGTACTCCAGCTTCGTTGGTCAAGGTGTCTGTTATAGGGTTGAAGGTCAAATCTCCTGCAATAGCAAAAGCCGTAACGATCTCTGGGCTCGCTACGAAGGCATGGGTGTTAGGGTTACCATCTTGCCTTTTGGCAAAGTTCCGGTTAAAGCTAGTGATGATGCTGTTGGCACGGGTCGGATCATCTGTATGTCGGCTCCATTGGCCGATACATGGTCCGCAGGCATTTGCCATTACGACACCACCCATTTGGTCGAAGGTGGCGAGCAACCCATCACGATCGGTGGTATAGCGCACCATTTCCGAGCCTGGAGTGATGGTGTATTCAGCCTTGGCCTTCAGGTTTTTGCTGACAGCTTGACCGGCAATGGATGCAGCACGGGTAATATCCTCATAGCTACTATTGGTGCAGCTACCGATAAGGCCAACTTCGAGCTTGGCTGGCCATTTGTTTTCTTTAACAGCAGCAGCAAATTTGCTTAGAGGCCAAGCCAAATCTGGTGTGAAAGGACCGTTGATGTGCGGCTCCAGCTCGTCGAGGTTGATCTCGATGAGTTGGTCATAGTAGGCCGAAGGATCAGCCAAGACCTCGTCGTCAGCACGTAAGTGCTCGGCTACAGCATCTGCCAAGGCAGCAACATCAGCGCGATCAGTGCCTGCGAGGTATGCAGCCATTTTGGGGTCGTAGCCAAAGACCGAAGTCGTAGCTCCAATCTCAGCTCCCATGTTGCAGATTGTACCCTTGCCTGTACAGCTCAGGTTATTAGCACCTTCGCCAAAATACTCAACAATGGCACCTGTGCCGCCTTTGACGGTAAGGATACCAGCTACTTTCAGGATCACATCCTTGGCTGAAGCCCAACCACTGAGTTTGCCTGTTAGGTGTACACCAATGAGTTTCGGGAATTTAAGCTCCCATGCCATACCAGCCATTACATCGACAGCATCTGCACCACCGACACCAATCGCGATCATGCCGAGGCCACCTGCGTTTGGTGTGTGCGAGTCTGTACCGATCATCATGCCGCCAGGGAAGGCGTAGTTCTCCAGAACGACTTGGTGAATAATACCAGCACCCGGTTTCCAGAACCCGATGCCATATTTGTTAGATACCGAGGCTAAGAAATCATAAACTTCCTTGTTGGTATTTTTGGCCACCTCTAGGTCAGTATCAGCACCCACTTTGGCCTGGATCAGGTGATCACAGTGCACAGTGCTAGGGACGGCGACCTTAGCTTTACCAGCAGACATAAACTGAAGTAATGCCATTTGGGCCGTTGCGTCTTGCATTGCAACACGATCCGGAGCAAAATCTACATAAGTCTTGCCACGCTCGAAGGCTTCTTTGGCCTTGCCGTCAAAGAGGTGAGAATACAAAATTTTCTCAGAAAGTGTCAGCGGACGACCAACTGCTGTGCGAGCAGCGGCAATGCGGGCGGGCATCTGGGCATACAAGCCCTTTATCATCTCTATATCAAAAGCCATAAGCGGATTAGGTTGATATGAATGGGGAAAAATTAGGTGACATGATGTTAGTAACGTCCGGTATGGGTTTCCTAGCCATGACCTTAGGACGCCCCTGACCGACACTAGTGAAGACCGTTATGGTCGCAGGATCGGCTTTGGGTGCCCAAAAGTAGGAAAAATGCCTGCACCAATGGCCACAAAATCTGGATTTAGATTATACAATAAGCGGCAAGGGGTCGCGTTTTCTTTCCTACTTTTGCCTTTTGGCAAGTAAGGGTTGGCATTGTCGACCCCTACACAGCCCGCTTGTTACATCTGAGGCACCCTATCCCCTAAGCATGACCTATCCTAAAGGTAAACTTATCGCCATCGGCGGCAACGTAGATAAAGGCACTGATCCAGAAGGTGCTGCCAACTATCACGTGGTCAACTTCTTTAGCTCTGGTATCCTGAAGCGGATCATAACCGAAAGTCGTAAAGGCATTGACTCTCAGATAGAGGTCATCACGACTGCAAGCATGATCCCGGAAGAAGTTGGCAAGAGCTATGAAGAGGCCTTTAGGCGCCTAGGATGCCCCAATGTCGGCCAACTACATATACGGAATCGGGAGGATGCTCAACGTGCCGAATATGTCGAACGAGTAGCCAAGGCTGATACTGTCATGTTCACTGGTGGCAATCAACTGCGACTTAGTAGCATCTTTGGTGGGACAGAAGTAGCCCGGACCCTCAAGCGCAAGTACCAACAAGAGGTCTTTCTGATCGCAGGCACAAGTGCAGGTGCTATGGTCATGAGCAACCCTATGATCTATGGTGGCGAAAGCCATGAATCCTTGATGAAGGGCGAAGTCCACATCACTACAGGACTTGGGCTGATAGAAAACGTGATTATCGATACCCATTTTGTCAAACGTGGTCGGTTTGGTAGGCTTGCACAGTCAGTAGCGGCCAACCCAGGCTGCCTCGGCATCGGTCTAGGTGATGACACAGGGGTCTTGATCCAGAACGGGCACCACATCGAAACGGTGGGCAGTGGTCTTGTCCTGATGTTTGACGGACACAGCATTGGCCATACCAACATTGCTGATTTACCAGAAGGCTACCCTATCGCCATCGAGAATTTGATCGTCCACGTGTTAGCCAAGGGCTATATGTATGATATCGAATCTCGCAAGTTTATCCCTACCCTAGAGCCCGTCATTGATGATGCTGATTAATTCAGTTGCTTATCACGATCTCTTTCCAAGCCCACCCTATTGTTTCGAAGTGCCTTTGTGCCAAATTTCATCCTCGCCATAAGTTAACATCACTAAGCCAAAATGGCTGGTATCGGGTCTCGCAATTCAGAAAATCAGGCGACTGTTGGCACCAAGAAGCCACGTCATGCCCACAAGCCGAAGCCGCAATGGTTGCTTTTGCTTGAGGACAAGCGCGCCATCAAGTCTGTCGGGATGCTGGAAGTGATAGGTTCCTTGCTCCTGATTTTGGCCTGTATTTCCTACCTGTTCACAGGGGTTGAGGATCAGAGTTTTATCCTAGGGACGAGCACGGCACCCTACAGCGAGGTAGCCAAAGATGCCGAAAACTGGATAGGCATCATTGGGGCTTATTGTTCGCACTGGTTGCTTTATACCGGCATCGGTATTGGGGCATTTCTTTTGCTTTTCATCGTCCTCATCCATGGAATCAAGACCTTGTTCAAGATCGAAAGCATCAATATACGGTCGGTCAATAACTTCTGTTTGTTTTGGGCCTTTTGGCTTTCTATCACCCTTAGCTTCTTGTTTCTGGTCACTGACATAGACGTGTCATACACCTATCTAGGCGGGTCAATCGGTTACGAGCTTGCGGTTTTCTTGTTCGGACTCGTCGGTTGGGGCTTACCAGTCTTGATTTTAGTGGCTGCTGTGCTACATTTTGTTTGGTATTTTGGGATGGTTAGTTGGCCAAACCTTTGGGGCGGCCAGAAGTTACCAGAGTCCGGGCCAGACCTCGAAGTAGTCCCAGAGGTAGGCAAACCTAGGGTTAGATCAAGTACAAACGTTGGTCGTAGTAAGTCACAATTAGACGATGATGTTGATACCGAGGAGGACGATACCGACGATTTCGATCAAGACGAAATAGAGGTTATTGATCCTTTCAAAGAAAGTGAAAATGGCAGTATGGTGGATAAATTTGGGCATGGCAACAGAACCAATGTCCAGACTAATAGCTCAAATACCGAGCCCGCTCCTACCCTTTTTACCTACGAGCGTCCGGCTGGCACCCCTCCCATTAACTTGCCATTTACGGCAGGCACCACCACAGGCCCAGGGTTCGAAATCATAAAACCTCCCGTGATGGCCTCAGAGCCTATCTTAGAGTTTGAGACCATCACCCGTGTCGAAAACGAACCAACAGCACGCAAGGTCGAGAACTATGACCCTACTTTAGATCTTAGTACCTATCAGCACCCAGTACTGCCGCTCCTGAACCAAGCGCCACAGCAAACCTTCGAGGTGGATGAGGACGAACTAGCCGCCAACAAGGACCGCATCCTAGAAACCCTCGGCAACTATGGTGTAAGTATTGCGACGATCAAAGCCACTATTGGGCCGACAGTTACCCTTTACGAAATTGTACCTGAAGCGGGAGTAAGGGTAAGCAAAATCAAGAATCTTGAGGACGACATTGCTTTGAGCCTTGCAGCTCTCGGGATCAGGATTATTGCCCCAATGCCAGGACGTGGCACTATCGGAATAGAGGTCCCGAACAAAAGGCGGGAAACGGTCTATCTGAGCTCGGTCATGACGACTGAGAAATTCATGCGAAGCACGATGGATTTGCCTATTGTCCTTGGCAAAACAATTAGCAATGAGGTAATGGTTGTCGATCTGGCCCGGATGCCTCACCTCCTGATGGCAGGTGCCACAGGCCAAGGCAAGTCCGTTGGAATCAACATCTTGTTGACTTCTCTTTTATTCAAGAAACACCCATCTCAGCTCAAGTTGGTCTTGGTCGACCCAAAAAAGGTTGAGCTGTCAGTTTATAGCAAGATCGAGAACCACTTCTTGGCCAAGCTTCCTGGCGATGATGAGGCCATCATTACCGATACCCGTAAGGTGGTCCATACGCTCAATTCCCTATGTGAGGAGATGGATACCCGCTACTTGCTGCTTAAAGATGCAGGCTGCCGGAACATCAAGGAATACAACGAAAAATTCATCGAACGACGCTTACTGCCAACCAAGGGACATAAGTTTCTTCCATTCATAGTCTTGGTGATTGATGAGCTGGCTGATTTGATGATGACTGCAGGCAAAGAAGTCGAAACACCTATTGCACGCCTTGCACAGCTGGCTAGGGCGATCGGTATCCACCTTGTAGTTGCCACCCAGCGCCCCTCGGTCAACGTTATTACTGGTCTCATCAAGGCCAACTTCCCAGCTAGGCTATCCTTTAAGGTAACCAGCAAGGTTGACTCACGCACCATCCTTGATGCTGGCGGGGCTGAGCAACTTGTAGGCCAAGGAGATATGCTACTGTCCCAAGGGTCAGAGATTATTAGGCTACAATGTCCTTTTGTGGATACACCAGAGGTTGAGCGCATCTGTGACTATATCGGTGGGCAGAAAGGGTATGATCAAGCATACGAGCTACCAGTAGTCGAAAGCATGGACGAAGGTGACAAAGGCGACTTTGACCCATCAGAGATTGACCCGCTTTTTGCAGAGGCGGCCAGGATCATCGTCAATATGCAGATCGGCAGTACTTCGCAGCTACAACGCAAGCTCAAGCTGGGTTATAATAGGGCTGGTCGTCTCATGGATCAGCTGCAACAGCATGGTATCGTGGGTGCCAACCAAGGCAGCAAACCACGAGAGGTACTGATCGCTGAACCAGATTTCCTTGAAGCTAGGTTGCGTGAGCTCGGCATGTAGGCGGCCTTAGCGATTTGACCTTGGGGCTGATGTTTGTTAACCTAAGGCCGTTAAGGAAAGTAGACACTACGGTCAAGGATATGATAAGGCCATATCGTAAAAAGCCCTGTGATTCTAATGTCATTGGCACTGCGGAAGATGCCACCGCAATCTTGCTGTCCTAGCTGAAAAATTCGGAGACCCCAAGCGTAAAATAGGTGCAGTGATACTATTTGGCCTCGAATTTAGGTAATAGCTAGGCCATCTCCCTCTCTATCACCACACCTTGCCGGCCAATCGAAAGCTGATTGCCTGCCTCTGATTGGTCTTGAGCCAAAAGGTCAGCAAGTAGTTTACGCGATTTGTCCGTGAATTTGTCTTGGCTTAATTCTATGTTACGGAGGATATCCACAAGGCAGTTAACCTTGCCTTCGAGCGGGTAATAGGCATTGACCAAAACCATTTTGGTATCCTTCAGGACACAATAGCCACTCTTGAAGTTGCCCTTCTCATATCGCAGCATATAGTCACTTTCAGCAAAAAGGTCCTCGAGCTTGTGCAAAAAATGGGGTGTGTACTTGATGACCATTGGGATAAGGCGCTTGGTGTGAGCCAAAGAAGGAACCAAATTTAAGCAAAAGGCTTAAATCAAAAGGTCTGAATAGGTAATCTGTTCTGCACCTTTATACGTAGGTATGTAAAGCTAATTTTGATTGAGCTAGACCAGAACCCGTTGAGTCAGTTTAATCAAGGCTCCTTAACTGCGAAATGTGGGCAAAAAATCTTGGGCATTTGGGCCTTGCCCTGCCTAGCAGTACCTTTGTCAAGACCTCGATATCAACTTATGTCAGATACGTACGAAGCTAACAAAACGCCTCAAGCAGCTACAATCAACCCTAGCTTTTTAGCCAAACTTAAGCTACGCTGGCAGCTGGAGTCTAACCTGCAGGTATTTATGGTCCTGTTGACTTTTACACTTACTGGCAGCACGGTAGCCTACCTACGCAAATCGATCTTTTTGTGGTTTGGTTTCACGCCAGATACACCATGGTATGTCAAGACGGTCACTTACATCTTGGTAGTTTTTCCGCTATACCAAGTACTGATTCTGGTCTATGGCAGCATCTTGGGCCAGTTTTCTTTCTTCTGGAACTACGAGAAGAAAATGATCTCACGTTTCAGGCGTAAGCGCAAAGCCCAATAGATTCAAAACCTGTGCTTGGTTTGCGACAAAGTCAATTTTTCCGGTTGGGGTCCGTAAAAATGCAGGCAAATTGAGTATGGCCTTGGGCATTTTGTATCGGTCTATTTGTTCCAGCTCGGCTAGCAGGTTCGACCTAAATTCAGCCAATTGGATAAGTTCGGACGCTCCCAGGCCTTCCAAAACAACAACAAGTTGTTGGCCAAGGCGTAGATCTGGTATGGCTGTTACCCAATAGCACCTGCCATCAAAGTGTCGTTTCATGGTAGGTGCTATTTGATATTCCACCCAGTCGGCACTGACTTTAAGCCCACCAGTGTTGAAGACCCGATCTGCTCTTCCAAGATACACAAGCAATCGACCGTCAATTGTAACTAAGTCATTGGTCGTAACCCATTTATTGTCCGTGACTTCAGCTTTGATCATAAAGCACCCGCGCTCATCTTGCTCTACTTGAATGTTGTCGAATAACTGATAAGCAGGAGTACCATCTAGCATTAGAGCCTGACCACCTAATTTCATTAGGGCGATGTGACTTGCTGTTTCAGTCATGCCATAACCTATCCAGACCTCTAGTCCATGATCTTTAATTTGGGTATTTAGAGATGGATTGACAGCAGCACCACCAAGGAGCATTTGGCGACAAGTGGACTTTAGCCTTGGCAAATTGTATCCCAATGCTGACTGAAACTGCATTGGCACCATAGAGACAAAGTCAAAGTGTACCTCAGGAGGGACCCATCCAAAAGGATCAGATGCAGGAGCCACGACATAGCAATCAGCATTGAGTTTGGTAGCACGATAAAGCATCATGAACCCTGCGATGTAGGCTACATTTAGGCAACACAAGAAGGTCTGTCCAGGCAATAGTCCAAAGTAATTGGCGGTGTTAAGGACACTAGCATCTAGCTGTTGCCGCTTTAGGCGTACCGTTTGAGGAACCCCTGTGGACCCAGAGGTAGTAAACTCGAAGACATCACGATCAGCTAAAATCTGATGCCATGCCCCAATCACTTCCTGCTCATATTCGCTTAGTGGGAAGTGGGACATATCCCCAGAGTTATGGCTATCGAGGTATCCGTGTTGAAGGTGCAGCCTCATTGCTATTGACTATACATCTGGAATACAGAGAGGCCTTTAATCTTAGGGACAGGCTTAGGCACTCGGTGCTGACTTGTCAACACCCCACTCACGCAGGTATTTGACCATGAGGCGAGCTGTTGTTTCAGAAGCACCAGGATGTCCTAACAGTGACTTAATCTTTTGGTACTGACGACCTTGCTCAGCCCTGACATTATCATCCTCTGCCACTTTGGTGAGTTCGGTAATTAAATTATTAGGGTTAAAATTGTCTTGGATTAGCTCCTTTAAGAATCCTTCGTTGGCGATTAGGTTGGGTAAAGAGATATACTTGACCTTAACTACAGCCCTTGCGATGGCATAGCTTATAGTAGAGCCTCGGTAGCAAACGACCTGCGGGACTTCAAACATGGCCGTCTCGAGCGTAGCTGTACCGCTAGTGACGACTGCAGCATGTGCATTAGCTAGCAGGTCATAGGTCTGGCTATAAACTACCTTGATGTTCGAATGACGACGGAAACTCTCGTAATATTTTTTGGGGAAGTGTGGCACTGCCGCAATCACGAACTGGTATCGGGTAATAAATCCTGGGAATATGCTGACCATAAAGTGCAGCATATGTTCGATTTCTTGTTTGCGACTCCCAGGCAAGACGGCAATAATTGGTAGGTCATTTAGGTCGTTCTCGGTCCTAAAATTAGGATTGAGCCTAAACTTATGGACGGCATCGTTGACTGGATTACCTACATAGTCAACCATATAGTCATACTTGGCAAAAAACTCAGGCTCAAATGGCAGAATACTGAATAGCCTATCCACATACTTCTTGAGCTTGTGGACACGACCGGTGTTCCATGCCCATACCTTAGGGGCAATATAATAGAAGGTACGGAAGCCATTTTCCTTGGCCCAACGTGCTATCCGCATATTGAACCCTGCATAGTCGACCAAGATAACTACATCTGGCTGCCAAGCTGCGATGTCCTTCTTACAAAATTTAAGCGCCTTCAGGATCACCCCAAGGCTAGCAACTATCTCAATAAAGCCCATGAGGGCAAGATCACGATAGTGACGGACTAGATGCCCGCCAGCCTCTTGGGACAACTCCCCTCCCCAACACCTGATGTCAGCATTAGGGTCTTCTAGCTTGAGGGCCCTAATAAGGTTAGAGGCATGGAGGTCACCAGATGGTTCGCCTGCGATTATGTAGTACTTCATCGGGGTCTATATCATTCTCTGGCGGCGGTCAGTGGATTGCGTTTGAGCAGGGCCATGATGCTAGCAGAAAGCGTGGGTTTTAGAATTCCTGGCTTTGTCGATTTTAAGGCAAATACCTATCCATAGTACTCGACAAAGTTACGTGGAGTTTCGTAAAGGGTGAGTTTATGCAAGTCGGCAACAGGGGCGGCTGCTTTGATGGCAGGAGCCAATATGCGCCAAATTTCGGCGACAAAGATCTCGCAACTAGCCATTTTGCCCTGCATGAAATCAACCTCCATGTTCAGGTTTTTATGGTCCACTTTATCAATGACCAAGGTCTTGACCAAGGAACTGAGCACTTTGAGGTCAATAACAAAGCCGGTTTCAGGGTTGGGCTCGCCTTTGACGGTCACGATGAGCTCAAAATTATGACCATGGTAATACTCATTGGCGCACGCACCAAACACTTCCTTGTTACGCTCTTGCGTCCAGGTAGGGTTGTACAGCTTGTGCGCTGCGTTGAAGTGTTCTTTTCTGCTTACAAAAACCATTTCGCTAGAATTGCGGCGTTGTCTTAGGGCTGGCAAATATACCTAGTAAATAAACAAAGAAGGGCAAACCTGCCAAGGATGTAACAATCCCGACGGGCAAACCTGCTGGCGGATAGGCCAAACGAGCCACTACATCGGCCATTGAGACTAATAAGGCCCCTACAATGCCACACCAAACTGTGGTCCAGACCTTACCGGGCCCAAGGACATACCGTACAAGATGTGGTACCATCAGCCCCACAAAGCCGATGATGCCAGCCTGCGCCACTGCAAAGCCAACCATCAGACTGCTACCAATCAGTACTAGCCAATAAACTTGTTGTCCCTCCATACCAAGTTGTTTAGCTCTGTCAAGGCCAAGGCCCAACATCAGGATGTGTCTATGCAAGACAACAGTCAGTACACCTACAAGGCACACGACGCCTAGTAAGATGGTTATTAAAGTGGGTTCGGCAGTACCAAAGCCGCCCATGGCCCAAAAGATGATAGACTTCAGTCGGTTCTCATCACCTGCCATATAGGTCAGAAGGCTGTTAACAGCCCCAAGCAAACTACTAAAGCCAATCCCCACCAACAAGATAGATCCTGGCTGGCCATTTCCCCAACGTTTGCCAATCGACAAAACAAAGATCGTTATGACCAAGGCAAGGACAGACCCTATGCCTGGCGCTAAGTACTGCAGTGGAATTGCTATCGGAAATAGACCCAAAATGACCAAGTTGGCACCAAGCGCTGCGGCACTTGCGGTCCCGGTCGTGAAAGGATCAACAAGTGGATTATTAAACAAGGATTGCATCAGGTGTCCTGCCATACCAAGAGCTGCACCACAACCCAAGGCAAGCAAAAGCCTATTGATCCGCAGGGCAATTATGGCCTGCGTCGTTTGGTCCACATCCTGAGCTTGCCCCATAATGACAGTCATGATAGCACCAAAATCAATGGTAAATTCTCCTTGCCTCAGGTGCTGCCAAACAATACATGCTGTAAGTGAAGTCAAAAGGAATAGGGTCAGAAGGCGGCGCATAATTGTCCCTGCAGCAGAATTTGTAGCACTATGGACTAGCCGATTGCCTACCAAAGTGTGGGATATTGGGTTGGCATAGCCTCGTGCATTAGGTTATAGGCGGCTTCGAGGACGTCATCTGCACTAGGTTTGCTAAAATAATCGCCATCTGACCCATACGGTGGGCGATGTGCTTTAGCCGTGACAGTAAGTGGTGCTGAATCTAGCCAACGATAGCCATTCTGGACCTCTAATACTTGTTGCATCATGAAGCTAGTTGCTCCACCAGGAACATCTTCATCAGCAAATATGATGCGATTGGTCTGCTTCAGGTGCTGGACAATAGTGTGTTTGGTATCGAATGGCAAAAGACTCTGGACATCAATCACTTGGGCCGAAATACCTAGTTTTTGTAAGCCCTCAGCTGCATCCATCACAATACGACACATGCTACCATAGGTCACGATGGTAACATCTGTGCCTTGGCGCAATACCTCGGGCTCACCTAAGGCAAGTTGCATCGTATCGAGATTGTTCGGCATCGCCTCTTTCAGACGATATCCGTTGAGGCACTCAATGACCAAAGCAGGCTCGTCCGAAGCCAGCAATGTGTTATAGAAGCTTGCCGCTTGGGTCATATTCCTCGGGACCAAAATATGCATTCCCCTCAGGCTATGGATTATTGTTCCCATTGGCGAACCAGAATGCCATATACCTTCGAGCCGATGTCCACGTGTTCGGACAATCAGTGGCGATTTTTGCCCACCACGCGTACGGTATTGCATCGTTGCGACGTCATCAGACAAGATCTGGAGCGCATAGAGGAAGTAGTCGAGGTATTGGATCTCGACAATCGGCCTTAGGCCACGCATAGCAGCACCAATGCCCTGGCCTACAATGCTACACTCACGGATACCAGTATCTGTAATACGAAGAGCTCCATACTTTTCTTGCAGACCTGCAAAACCTTGGTTGACGTCGCCAATCTTACCAACATCCTCCCCAATTGCAAAAATCCGCTGATCACGGGCAAATGCCTGATCAAAAAACTGACGTACGACCTCCCGACCATCCACCAAAGGGGCATCCTGGTCATAGGTTGGGCGATGCGTTTGTTGATTACTAGCTGCTTCTACTGATTTACTTTGCTCACAAGAGTTGAACCGATCAGCATTGTCGATTTGTGCTTGTTTGAGCCAATTTTTCAAGCCTAAAATGGCAGGGCTGTCACTGTCCCGTAGCTCACGCAAAGCCTGTTTGGTTGCCTTGACACCATCTAGATATTGTGGAGTAGTTGCCTCGGCAATTTGTTCGGAAAGGGCCTTGATACTGGCACTATCATGAGCAGCAGCAGCAGCAGATAACAAGGTAGCCACTCGATTGTTTGCCTCTTTGATTGGGGCACAAAATGCATCCCACGCCTCAGCACGGGCAGCAGCAGCGGTGCGTTTGGCCTGCTGATCAATTTGGTCTAGATCTACTTCGGTAGCAATGCCTGCGGCAATGAGCCAGTTCCGGAACTTGAGATTACAATCATGCTCTGCTTCCCAAGCAAGGCGCTCAGCACCCTTGTAGCGTTCGTGGGATCCAGAGGTGCTATGTCCTTGTGGTTGAGTCAGTTGCTGAACGTGGACAATAGCTGGTTCGTGTTTGGTCCGGCACTGTTCAGCAGCTCGTTGGTAGGTAGCAACAAGCGCTAAGTAGTCCCAACCATTGACGCGGTAGATGGCGTATCCAGCCTGTGAGTCTGTAGCAGCAAAGCCATGCAATACTTCCGAAATATTACCCTTAGTGGTGTGATACTCTTTCGGAACAGAAATGCCATATTCATCATCCCAGACACTAACGACCATCGGTACCTGCAGGACGCCACCAGCATTAATGACCTCATAGAACATGCCTTCACTAGTGCTGGCATTGCCAATGGTACCCCAAGCGATTTCGTCGCCATTATGGCTGAATTTAGCTTGATGGTTGGCAAGGAAAGGATTATTGCGGTAGAGTTTGCTAGCATAAGCCATCCCTAATAACCTAGGCATTTGGGAGCCAGTAGGGGAAATATCAGACGAGGAGTTAGGCTGAGCTAGCTGGTCTAGCCAGTTGCCGTTTTCGTCCAAAAGTCTAGACCCAAAGTGCCCGTTCATCATCCGACCAGCACTAGCAGGCTCGGCTTCGACACTGGTATGGGCATAAAGCTGGGCGAAGTATTGCTGAAGGGTAAGCATACCAGTGGCCAACATAAAAGTTTGGTCACGATAGTACCCCGAACGCATATCCCCTGCCCTAAAAGCCTTTGCCATCGCAATTTGGGGTAGCTCTTTCCCATCGCCGAAAATGCCAAACTTAGCCTTTCCCATAAAGACCTCCTTGCGGCCGATCAGACTTGCTTGACGGCTTTCGGAGGCCAACTGGTAGTCAGCCAAAAGACTTTCTCTGCTGAGGTTGAGTTGCTTCAATATTTCTTGCTGGTCGGTGGACGCTGCGGCATCAATAATGCTATGCACGATGACAAAATCAGTTTTGGTGTGTGGTAGTTTGCTAATGAGTACTGCTGATGATTCCCTGGCCTAGTAAAATATGATGGTTAATTAGCTACCTAAAAAAGGAGGCATTCATACTTACGACGGAGGAAAGGTGTCAAATCTAGTGCAAGTTAATGGCCTTGCCTTGGTTTTTGATACTGAGCTCGGCCGCTTCGAGGATCTTGACTACTTCGGCACCAAGGGCACCACTACTTTGAGGTGCCACTTTATTGATAATGGCGTAGGCAAAATCATTGGCCAAGGCCATTAGGGGCTCGGTTGGGTCTAAGGTCGGCACCGAATAGCCTGCTTGGTTATACTGCACGCTTATCCGTTTGCCCGCCTCTATGACCTGATGATCGAAGTTGCAGTCATATACCCGGAGTTTTTCTTCTGGCAACATATCATCCCAGCTCATTACACCTTTGTCACCACCCACAAGAGTCAAACGCAACTTGTACGGAACAGACCAGCTGCAACGGAAGGTCGCTACAAAACCAGAGGCATAATTGATGGTTAGGTGGGCATGGTTCTCGATACCGTTTCCAGTATGGCATGCACCTAAAGCATTAACACTGACAGGTCGCTCTGCTTGAAGATGTAGCATTACGGCGATATCGTGGGGCGCTAGATCCCATAGGACGTTAACATCTGGTTGGAATAGCCCAAAGGCATATCGAGTAGCGTCATAGTATTTCAGGTTGCCGATGGCTCCTTGCTGGACTATCTCAGCCATTTTTTGGGCCACCCCAGTATAAAGTAGGATATGGTCCACCATGAGGGTTAGGCCAAAGCGCTCCGCAAGTTCGACAAGGTCATTGGCTTCACTTGCCACGTTAGTCAGAGGCTTTTCGACTAACAGATGTTTGCCGTTTTCAATCGCAAGCTTGGCTAGGTTGTAGTGGGTATAGGTAGGTGTAGCGATCACGACTGCATCTACATCAGGGCGCTGAATCAGGGCAAGGCCCTCTTCGCAGACTTCAATGTCTGGATACTTTTCCAGTAATGCAGCCTGCCGCTCTGGCCTTGCGTCCGCCACTACGACCACCTTGCTGCCAGCAGCCGTATGAAATGCGCGGACCAAGTTGGGGCCCCAATGTCCGTAGCCAATAATGCCTACCTTTATCATCTTCGTTCTGTTGAGATTTCGTCTGCTTATCAGTTGCGCCTAGCGCAGTGACATCCAGAATTGGTGTTGTCTCTTACTTGGGCCATGTTACCATCGCCTAAGACGGCCTAAAGGTAGTTAATGATCAGATAGGTGCGATGAGCCTATAAATGTTGCATATCTGTCGCCCAAACCATCAAAACACAAGGTTTTTGGCCCATCTTGGCTTGCTTTGTGGGGGCAAATGCACCTCAAAAGCAAATATTTGTTTAGATTGCGCCTAGTTTTTAGGCACTAAAACTTTTTATGAAGCACTTAACTTTCTACTTGTCAATCACCATAGCGGCCCTAATCGCTCTGTCATCCTGCAACAACCGTGATGCCGCAGACGTGGTTATTGATCTCCGAAACAACCTAACAGGTACCTACAAAGTTGACACGGCCTACACTTATGTCCGTGGTAGCGATCGTGCTTTACGCATCTATTCGTCTACAACAGAGCGTGCTGTACCTGTAAACGATAGTACTGTATTAGACACCACTTCCATCCTGACGCTCAGCAAAGACGGATACGAAAACTTTAAGCTAGATCTAAAACTACCGAATGGCCAGTTTGGCAAAGTCACTGGTTTCCAGACCATGCTCAAAAAGTCTGACAGCTTGTCGTTCACCATTCAGTCCACTGAGTTTGATGCCCTCAACGCAGATGGCACCATTGATACCCTTAACCGCAATTCAGTGATTCTGGCGGGCACCTCAGCGGATGCTACTAAAGGATTCCCATACAATAAAAATCTATCTAGCGGTTTTTTACAGCTGACAGCACCCAACAAATTGTACATAGCAGTTACCGGTTTTCACAAACAGTTCCGCTATCGCGCCACAGGGAATCCGCGTCTGGATACAGTTTACCAAACGCCTTTCACCATCTATCTGAAGGCCACCAAACGTCAATAACGGTTTGCATTAGCAACCTTTGAATTCATATTTTGGTGCTTTCTGACTCTTTGAGGCATTCAGAAAGCACCATTTTCATATCTATAGGCTATCTTGGCCACACAAACCCGGTTAGAATGTCAGCAGCAGTAGCAACGCCCAAATCCTCCACAAAAAAAGCAGCAACGGCCCCTAAGGCTAGTTTTAGCAAAGAGCAGTACCTATGGTGGTACGAGAACATGCAGCTGCAACGCAAATTCGAAGAAAAAGCTGGCCAGCTTTACGGTCAGCAAAAGATCAAAGGATTTTGCCACCTATATATCGGCCAAGAGGCTTGCAGCTCTGGCACAGCCTCAGCTTTGCGTCCGTCTGACAAATACATCACAGCTTATCGTGATCACGGCCTTCCATTGGCCCTCGGCACAACCGCCAATGCCATCATGGCCGAGCTTTTTGCTAAAGCCACAGGTTGCTCCAAAGGCAAAGGTGGATCTATGCACATTTTTGACAAGTCAGTCAATTTTGTGGGTGGACATGGCATCGTCGGTGGTCAGATCCCACTAGGTGCTGGACTTGCCTTTGCTGAAAAATACCTCAAGACCGACAACGTAGCGATTGCCTTCATGGGTGATGGAGCTATCCGCCAAGGTGCTATACATGAGGCTTTCAATATGGCCATGCTCTGGAAACTACCTGTCATCTTCGTTGTCGAAAACAACGGGTATGCCATGGGTACTTCTGTCGAGCGGACAAGCAATGTAACGGAGCTTTTTAAAATCGGCTCCGGATTTGACATGCCCAGCTTTCCGGTTAATGGCATGAACGTAGAAGACGTACATAACGCAGTTGCCGAGGCTGCCGAACGCGCTCGTAGCGGCGGCGGACCAACCTTCCTTGAGTTCCGTACCTATCGGTACAAAGGCCACTCGATGTCAGACCCTGCCAAGTATAGGAGCAAGGAAGAGCTTGAAAGCTATAAAAAGCAAGATCCCATTGAGCAGGTGCGTGATATCTTGTTAGAGAAATCCTATGCAACCGAAGCTGAAATAGAAGCCATCGACGACAAAATCAAAGCCATCGTGGCCGAATCAGTCACTTTTGCAGAGGAGTCACCCTACCCTACCATCGATGAAGTCTACAAAGACATCTATGTTGAGGAAAACTATCCTTACATAGTCGAGTAGTCATATTGCCCTTCATCAAATACTCAAACAAAGGCTATCATTATATGTGGTAGCCTTTTGCTTTCAATTACCATGAAGGTCATACGCCAAGTGCAAACTTGAGCTCGTTTTTTAGATTAGGGCCTTAACATACATCGAGTGCAAAGCCAAAACTTCGGGCCCTTAATAAGTAAGACCAACAGTTGCCCCACTGGCTAGGGCTTTGCCTAGTCCCTACAGAATCTAGGGTAATCAGTGCTATTGACAATGATTCTGATTTGGTAACAAGGCCGCTGAATATCTTTGAGGCGGAATTGAGGCATAATTGTTAGGTTTGGCTTCGTAATTGCAACTCAGACCAAAACAGCTAAACCTTGTTATCAACGCTCCGATAGCCAGAGCCAATCTTCTGTCAGTACCCACTAATCCTTCCCCCTCCCCACAACATACTATGAGCCTAACACTCGGCCAACAAGCCCCAGATTTTACCCTACCTAGTTCAGACAAAGAGATGGTTAGCCTAAGCAACCTTGCTGGCAAACCTGTGCTGATTCTTTTTTTTCCATTCGCTTTCACAGGCGTCTGTACTAATGAGCTCTGCAACATCCGGAACACGTTCAAGCTGTACGAAAGCACCGAGGTCTTAGCCATTTCGGTTGACTCTCCTTTCACACTTGGTGTGTTCAAGGAAGAAAACCAGTTTCCCTTTCAGATGCTTTCAGACTTCAACAAAACAGCATCGCAGGCCTACGGCGCATTTTATGACGAGTTTGTCTTTGGGCTAAAGGGTGTGTCCAAACGTTCGGCCTTTGTCCTTGACAAGGACCACAAAATCGTTTATGCCGAGGTCCTAGAGAGTGCCGGAGACCTACCAAGTTTTGAAGCAATCCAGCAGGCTATTGATCGGCTGCAGGCCTAGGTTGTGTAGATAACCTAGTTACTTTTTTGCACCAAGAGGGACATGCATTGCAATATTTTGTTCCCACGGCTGTTACTATAACGCACCTACTGGTATAAATAGCCAGCACTCAAGCCTATTCCATGCCGAGATCATTCCATCCCGAACTATCTGGAAGCCTAGCAGACCCAGTTCTGCAGTCAAAGATATTTTACCTGATGCTGTCAGTTGCTTTTGTCGATGGCACGTTGGACAAGACCGAACTCGAGGCCATGATCGGTAAACTGTCCTTGTTTAAGCATTTCGAGGTGACTTATCGGCAAGAGGTCCTTGAGGCCACAACAGCGGAGTTTGTAGCAGATAATCCAGTAGACCGACAAATGAAAGTCATCAGCTACGCACCTGACATTTGTAACATCCCCGCCCTCAAATCTGCCTTGATGACTGACCTCGAGGCTATAATCGACGCAGATGGGAAGATTTGTCAAGCCGAGCTCGTGGCTTATCGACATATCCAGAATGCCTTGATATAAAGGTAATAGGCAGTAGCCAAGGCCTTTTAAGTTGGGCCTAGACGAAATAATATTGTGCATAATGACCTTGGCAGCTTCGGAAGCCAAGGTTTTTTGTTTTAGATTGCTAGTCTATTACACGTTCACCTAATCACCAACTCTCGTCCCGATGTCGGAAATTGCCGTTCAACCACCTAACCCGAAGACTTTATTTGGCCACCCCATAGGTCTGTATTTGCTTTTCCTGACCGAAATGTGGGAACGATTCAGCTACTATGGTATGCGCGGATTGTTGACCCTTTTTTTGTCTAAAACTGTTATTGAGGGCGGTATGGGGTTTGACAAAGCCAACGCAACGCTCATATATGGCTACTTCACTGGTTTTGTATATCTGACCCCTATCGTCGGCGGCTGGATTGCTGATAACTTCATCGGTCAGCGCCGTGCTATCCTCATTGGCGGCATCACAATGATGATCGCCCAGTTCAGCCTAGGATCTGGTTTGGGCAACGTGTCAGTCTATGCTGGTTTGCTATTGCTGATCATCGGTAACGGATTCTTCAAACCGAATATCTCGACCATTGTGGGTGCCTTATATCCACAAGCAGATCCTCGTCGTGACTCAGCTTTTACAATTTTCTACATGGGGATCAATCTTGGAGCCTTTTTGGCCCCGTTGGTTTGCGGTTTCTTGGCTGAAGATATGTTTGCTGTCAAAGAGGGTGATACCATTATTAGCTATGGTTTCAAGTATGGCTTTTTGGCCGCTGGCGTCGGAATGATGTTTGGCCAGATCATGTTCAGCTCACTTTCGCAACGATTCCTTGGGGATGTCGGAAAAGCCCCGAGTGTCAAAAAGAAGGACAAAGACAACCCTGAGGCCGAAATTCCATTGACTAAAGAGGAAACTGATCGTCTGAAAGTTATCTTCATCGTCGTGACCTTCGTGACCTTCTTCTGGGCAGGATTTGAACAGGCTGGTAGCTCCTTAACATTGTATACAGATGAGTTTATAGACCGTCATATCGGAAGCTTCTTGGTGCCTACTAGCTGGTTTCAATCCGTCAATCCGTTGTTCATCCTGCTAGTAGGGCCGTTATTTAGTGCTTTGTGGCTAGGACTTGCCAAGTCCGGCAAAGACCTAAGCATCCCCGTAAAGATGTCCTTAGGGATGTTTTTGCTCGGTATTGGCTTTTTCTTGATGATTGGTGCCGTATATGAGCGTGCCATGATTGCTGGTATGGGCCCTCAAGATGCCATAGATGCTAGCATTAAAGCGAACATCTGGTGGTTGATCGGTGCCTACTTCTTCCACACCATTGGTGAGCTCTGCCTCAGTCCGATAGGCCTTTCGATGATCACCAAACTCAGCCCAATCAAACTGGTGAGTTTGCTTTATGGTGTTTGGTTCCTATCGCCCTTTGTTGCCCAGATTGCCGGTGGGTATATCGCCGCCTATGTCGAAGAACTTGGTGCGTTTAACATCTTTGCACTGATCGCTGGCTTCGTGATCCTGGCTGGTATTGTCCTCTGGTCTATGAGCGGTATGCTTGTGCGCTGGATGCACGGAAGGGGATAACATTAGCGCCATAATGGCAAATTTTGGGGGTCAAAGCTGATGACAACATCAGCTTTGACCCTTTTTTATTGCCCTTATCATGAGACATTTTAAACACACTTTACCAAATATTATAGATGTATATTTAATAAATTAACAACTAATCTACCACAGAATGAGACCATCACAAAATTTAATCGCCGAAGGACTCCTTAACTTTGAGTGCAAGAAACACCTACTGCTGGCCTATCTCCAGCAGATTGACCAAAACTTTGCCTCCGCCAAGCTCTATCCACCATATCTGGACCTCTTCCCCCATTACCAGAAAATCCTGCAGCTACACAATAACAAACAGAACATCATCAACAGCTTTCCGAAAAGGCTAGCATTGGTAGTGAAGCCCCGATACCCTTTGCCTCCAAGTGTGTCCTTGTCGATGATGTTGTGATGCAGAAACTTCAAGACAATATCGACTTTTCGGTATCAGGGTTAGAGAATTACCAACAGGAAGGACGCAACCTAAATCACTTGGTCCAGGACCAGCTGACCATCGACCCTATCGGACTTATCCAGCTCAACACCAATCATGGGCTCCATATGCTTTAGCTACCCAACCAGCGTAAGCTGCCTGTCCATAAGGACAACCTAACGATCTGTAAGTCAATTGAGGAGCGATACCGTGGAATCAGTTTTCAGACCTAGAGTCTATCCCCAAAAACTAATCTCAAACCTACCAGAACTTAAAGATTGGCATTAGCAAACGCTACTTCAGCCTAGTGGTACCTGTTGTCTGTATAGTCGGCACCAAAAGGTCTTTGGTACGCTACATTTCTGATTAAGTTTGCCTAGTTGATCGCGCTGTGCTCATAGCTCTGACTGGCGACTTACTCCTAGATATGAAAACAAATCTACTTGGCAATTTGCGCCTAGCTCTGCTTACTACACTCTGCCTTGGCATCACCTCAATCTGTTTCGGCCAAGCAATGGTCCAGTTTATCCATAACGGCTCTATTGCTGGTGTGGATACAGTTGACATCTGGTATGGGGCAAACAAGGTTGCTGCAAACTTGACATATCGGAGTGCGACAGATTTCGTAACTGTGCCAGCCAGTACCCCACTCACCGTTAACATAACATCACCTAACAGCACAGACCCTAGCAATCCACTTTTTTCGATTGCAGGTACTGAGTTCCCAACTAACGGGCACTACCATTACATCGCCTATGGAGACAGCCCGCTAAATGTGACTATTGCGATTATAAATGCAGCTAAGCCAACACAGCCACGGGACACTGTCCTTAGCTATGGGTTCAACGGACTGGTCACGAACAACCTTTGGAGCCTACGCTACAGCCGCGGAACAAGGCGCCTGCACCAAGGAGTTGGTGGGGCCAGCATGGGAACATTTAATTACATTGACACAGTGGCGGGCCGCATCGGTCTTGACGTACTGGAGCGGTTGGGTAATAATACGTTCACGAACTTTTCGGGCAGTTTTCCTGACTCACTTATCAAGGCAGGCAAAAGCTGTTTTGTACTGCTAAGCGGTGCCACTGCCAACACTCCACCTTATGAAAAAAAAGCCTTCGTCATTCCTGCTCTAGGTGGTCGATTTATCTCACTTTCTGGGGTGGTGACCAAATCAACTAGGCCAAGTATTTCATCCAACACTTTAGTGACACCTAATCCTGTGCAATTACATACAATGCTCAATGTCGATCAAGGTGATTTACTCGATGTTAGCCTAATCAGTGCAAATGGCCAGGTCACCTCATTACCCTATGAAGCCGTGGGCAAAGGGCAAGTCCGTCTGGACCTTAACCTTGTTCCTGCTGGCCTATATAGCCTTAGGGCATGTACAAAGGCTGCCACCTTTATGACCAAGTTAGTAGTGCAGTAACATCTTCGAATTGGACCTGAGATTTAACTAGCCGAAGATTAACCTTCGGCTATTTTTGTTTGGAAAAGGCCAACGAGCTTCGAATCTCGCATTTCAGCATCTGAGGGCTGTATATTTGTAGGGCATGAGCAAACTAGAGTTTACGTCTGAGGATCCAAATGCTGCACCAGCTTATACGGATATATATGCCGATGTGGCAGTGCCCCGTGCCGTTCCGGGTTTGTTTACCTACCGTGTGCCGATGCTGATGCAGCCGCACCTGCTGATCGGCATGCGGGTTGTTGTCCAATTTGGGCCACGTGGTGTCCTGACAGGAGTAGTCCATCGTATTCACGGCCAAGCACCTCTGAAGGGCAACGCAAAAGACGTGCTTGACATCCTAGACCTCTACCCTGCCCTGACGCCTAACCAGTTGAAACTACATGGCTGGATGGCAGATTATTACCTCTGTACAATTGGCGAAGTAACCAATGCTGCCCTCCCCGCTGGTCTCAAAATAAGTAGCGAAAGTAGAGTCCAGCTTTATCCTGGGTTTGAATTGGAGTTAGGCCTCAAACTGACGGCACGCGAGTCTGAATTACTAGATCAGCTCCAGCGACAAGAGTCCATGAGTTATGATGAGGTAGGTGGCCTGCTCCAGACCAAAAGTGTCTATCAGACACTCAAAAACCTACAGGCCCTTCGGGCTATCGTCGTTTATGACCAAGCCTACGACAAATACACACCCAAGAAGGAGCGGAGAGTTCGGCTTGTTGCAAATCTACTAGACGATGATGCTGCCCTAACCGAGGCCTCGGACTTACTGCATAAAGCCCCTCGACAATACCAAATCCTGATGGCCTACCTGAAGGAGGTGCCAGTTTGGGATAACCCTGCCGCCAACGAAAAAGGACTAACAGTCCAGTACCTCATACAACAGACCAATAGCAACGATGCCGCCGTTAAAGGGCTTGTCCAGAAGGGGATCATGGAGCAGTTTGAGCTGATTATCCCTCGTTTCAGCTTTGGCCCAGTATCAAGCCCCTATCAACCAACATTATCTGGTTTACAACAAGAGGCCCGTCAGTCCATATTGGCCGGGTTTGATGAGCAAAAGCCAGTCCTCCTCCATGGTATCACAGGCAGCGGCAAAACAGAAGTCTACATTAGCCTAGCCAATGATGCGATTTCTTCAGGTCAACAAGTCCTTATCCTCCTGCCCGAAATCGCACTAACTGCCCAAATGGTCGATCGGCTCCATGCAGCCTTTGGCGAGAAACTTGGTGTGTATCACAGTCGCTTTTCGGACAACGAACGGGTTGAACTATGGCAGCAGCTACAAGGAGGAATTATCCAGGTAGTGTTGGGTGTTCGGTCGGCTGTTTTCCTGCCTTTTCAAGATCTTGGACTGATCATTGTGGATGAGGAGCACGACACCAGCTATAAGCAATATGACCCCAATCCACGATACAATGGTCGGGATGTGGCCTTGGTCCTAGGTCGGTTCTATGATGCAGCAGTGCTACTAGGTAGTGGCACACCCTCTATAGATAGCTATTACAAAGCAAAAACCAAGCAGTGGCATTTGGTCAGCCTACAAGAGCGACATGGCGCAGCCCTGCTACCCGACATTGCTTGTATAGATCTACGGACCGAAGTAGCGGCCGACACCATGAATGGGCCATTTTCATCAGCCCTGCTCACCAAAATCGACGAAGTAGTGGCAGGCAAGCATCAAGCAATTTTATTCCAGAACAGGCGCGGATTTGCCCCCCTGATCGTCTGTCAACAATGTGCCTCGTGCCCCGGCTGCCCCAATTGTGACGTGTCGTTGACCTACCATCAGGTCCAGAGCCAAATGCGCTGCCATTATTGTGGACATAAAGAAAATGTGCCGAAAACTTGTCATCACTGCGGCGCCTCTCACCTCACGACCTCTGGTTACGGCACCGAACAGCTTGAGGAACGCTTAATTGCCCTTCGGCCCAATCTGCGTATCAGACGGATGGACCAAGACACCACCCAGAAAAAGAACAGTTTCAACCGCTTGGTCAAGGAGCTTGAAGAGGACCAAGTAGATGTTTTGATCGGGACCCAGATGGTCAGTAAAGGGTTTGACTTTAAGAGGGTGACCATGGTAGGTGTGTTTGACACGGACCGTCTGATGCATCTTCCGAACTACCGCGCCAAGGAGCAAACCTATCAGTTAATCACCCAGGTTGCTGGGCGTGCTGGCAGGCACAAAACGAAGGGTGAAGTCTATATCCAGACCTACAACCCTGCACTACCCCTTATCCAGACCATCATCAACCATGACTATGGCCAGCTTTATGAGGCCGAAATCACAGAGCGAGCTTCCTACGCCTATCCTCCATTTGTCTGGCTTATTGAGCTTACAATCAGGCATGCAGACCTTGCCACTGTCATCCGAAGTAGCCAACTGCTGGCCGAGCGCTTAGGAGCCAAAATTGGCAAACATCGGGTCTTGGGTCCTGCTGAGCCTAGTGTGTCTAAGGTCAGGAACTACTTTTTAAGGACCATCCTGATCAAACTTGAAAAACAAGGTATCAAACGGGATAATGTCAAAAAGTTGATCGCTGATGTGGTAAAGCACCACACGACTGACCTTCCAAACAAAGGGGTTTGGGTTTCGATTGATGTTGATCCTGTTGGGTAATATCAATTATGTTGTTGCAACTACCTATATTGGCCTAGTTTTAATACCGATGGGTAACTTGCGCCCATTTGTCTCCTATCCCAACACCGACTTATTGCCAGACTACACTGCCGTTCGAGCCGTATGTACCGAAAATTGTTATTTTTTGCAGGCATTTTATACCTAAGTGCAGGTCTTATGGGCTGCGAAGGTGAAAAAGAGCAGACCCCGAACTACATGTACCGCATTCAGGAGCTCGAGCAAGAGCTAGACTCCTTGAGATCGAGCTACAAGGTGAAGGACGAGCAACTAAATGAAATCACGGCTGCTGTTTCTGCCATCGAAGACAACATGATGGCCATCAGGGGTCGAGAGCGAACCATTAGGATGCTGGAGCACACCCAAGTACCAAATAGGGTGGTTTATATCAAGCAGGTGTTAGAGGAAATCAACAATTACCTCCTCCAGAACCGGAAGATCATCACCAAACTGGAGGACAAAATGTCCACTGGTCCAAAGTCAGACCAAGCCAACAAGGTAGTATCATCGCTCCGTACGACTGTCTCCCAGATAGAGGTCGAGAGCACCAACCTAAAGTCGCAAATCACAGCCCTCAATTCCAAAATCGGCGAGCTAAACAGTACCTTAAATCAAAAAGACGCCGAGCTTGAAAAGCGAAACGAAGAGCTACAAACCAAACAAGCCCAGCTTGACGAACGTACCCGTCAGCTAAATACCTGCTTCTTTACCAGTGGTTCTTACCATGACCTACTCGAAAAAGGTGTGCTTGTCAAAGCTGGTGGCGTTTTAGGCGTCGGCAAAACCCTTCGACTGGCCGACAAACTTGAAAAAACCGACTTCAAGGCAATCAACATCCGGTACACTACGATCCTAGATCTGGGCAATGGTGTAAAGGCTCAACTAGTTACTGTGCACCCGTCTGATAGCTACCGTATCGAGCAGGAAGGAAATGGCAGCTACCAACTAGTGGTCACAGATCCCGCACGGTTCTGGTCTTTATCTCGATACATGGTAGCCATGGTTGAGTAGTAGTTAACAGAGTCTCAGGACGCACTATCTGACCCATAATGATCTTCCGTATCCTGTAAGCAGCTGATCGTGCCAATCATGCCAACAACATCAATCTCAGGAAACTGACGCCGATCTAGTGGCAATTTTGTAGTTTCGCCCGCCCGTTCTGATAAAACACCTTAGTGCAAAGTAAGGATCCAATAGCTGAACCATGCCCAGTCTGATGACTATTTGATTACTGGCATGGCTACCCCATTCTGATCTGAAGCACCTATGCAAACTGAGCCAACAGGCTTGATACTACCATATTTTTCAAAATGAAATACCATCTCGTTTCAGGTGCCTGCGGTTTCGTGGGGCGCAACCTGGTCAAGCGACTGCTCAGCACCACCACAGACAACATTGTGATCGTTGATGACCTTAGTGTAGGCACTCATCCAAGCACCTGGCTTCCAGACTATACATCAAGTAGGGTCAACGATATGGAGGTGATCAATGGTCGACTCCTTTATTTTGAGACAGACTTTCGTGATTGGCTGAACCGCCTGCACAAAGACCCAACATGGCTAAAAGATAGCTACGGACTCGACTTTGACAAGTTTGAAGACGTATTTCACTTTGCCGCCATTGTCGGCGGGCGGGCTAAGATCGATGGGGACCCAATGATGGTAGCCCTAGACCTTGCGATCGATGCAGAGTTTTTTTACTGGGTAACACGTCACAAACCGAAACGAGTGATGTTCCCGAGCAGCAGTGCTGCCTACCCTGTCAGCAAACAAACTGACACGGCTGCTATCGCCCTTAGCGAAACGGATATTGACTTTACCCAAATGGGACAGCCAGACATGACCTATGGCTGGTCCAAACTGACTGGCGAATACCTTGCCCAAATTGCAGCTCAGTATTACGGCATCTCGGTGGCCTCGGTCCGCCCATTTAGTGGGTATGGTGAGGATCAAGACCTAAGTTACCCTGTGCCTGCAATTGCTGCTCGTGCTGCAGGCAAAGAGGCCCCTTTCGAAGTTTGGGGCAGCGGGCACCAAGGCCGTGACTTTGTCCATATAGATGACTGCATTGACTGTATCCTGATGGCAATGGACAACATCAGCGACGGTAGTGCCATCAATATTGGCTCTGGCAAGCTGACCTCATTCCGTGAGTTAATTGGTCTGTTTACCAAGTTTGCAGGTTATAACCCTGAGATCAAGCCCTTGCTGGACAAGCCAGTCGGCGTACACTCGCGTTATGCCAACATGGACCATGTCAACAATACTTTTGGCTGGTATCCCAAAATCAGCCTAGAGGAAGGAATGAGGCGAGTCTATGATGCTTCCGTTGCCCGCCTTGCCGAGCGCAACAAACAGTCCACCTAGCCCCTCATGCTGGTGTCCTATCTGGATCAGATTAGATACCGTATTTCGCCGATGGCAGGTTAGTCCGTGATTTTGGCTTTAGGCAACAGCCTCGTTAACCTGTCAAAACTATTAGGATGTCCTTTCCGTTAAAGTACAGGAAGATATCATAACAAATAAGCAAGCACGCTCCCAAACGGGGCGTTGGCAAGTCATGAACTACACACCATTCGAAGCCACAATAGCCAAAGTTACTCAGCTAACTGCAGACACGATCAGCATTGCATTTGAGCAACCAGAAGGCGCCCCCCTGAGCTATTATCCTGGCCAATACCTGACACTGATTGCTGATGTAAACGCCAATGAGGTCCGGAGAGCATATTCGCTTTGCAGCAGTACTTATGCCAACGAATTGCCAACTGTTGCTGTAAAAGCAGTGCCCAATGGGGTGCTCAGTACCTACCTATTAGCCCAAGCTAAGGCCGGTAGCAAGTTGCGTCTCTTGGCACCGATGGGCCACTTCATGCTCGAAGTCCAACCACTAAAGGCACGCCATATCGTCCTTATTGGGGCAGGAAGCGGCATTACCCCACTTTACAGCATACTGAAAGCTGTACTGCTAGCTGAGCCAAATAGCCTTGTGACGCTCATTTATGGCAACCGCACCGAGGATAGTATTATCTTCGGTCAGGAGCTAAATGACTGGCAACAAAAGTACCCTGCGCGACTCAAGGTCATTAACTGCCTTAGTAAAGCGCCTGAGACTTGGTATGGACCCAAAGGTCGGCTAGATGCTGAGTTATTGGCTGAGTTGCTAGAGCAATCTGCACCTGTTATCAGTGTCAGCGAAACACACTATTACCTCTGTGGCCCCGATGGCCTGATGGAAACGGCAACAGCGGAACTCAAAAAGGCAGGTGTAAAACCATATCAGATCCATAAGGAAAGCTTTTTCCATGCTGTAGACGAGGCTGCTCGTGAAGCTGCGTTGGCCGCTGCTGCTGCTGCTGTCACCTCAGCACATGACGATCCTGGCCAAGGACGTGAGGTGCTTATCAAGTTCGAGGGTGACGAGTACACTGTATTAGTTAAACCAGAGGATACCATTTTGAGTGCCGCCCTAGACCAAGACATTCCATTGCCGTACAGTTGCCAAGCAGGGCTCTGTACAGCCTGCCGCGCCCGCTGTATGGACGGCAAGGTGCATATGGATGAGATGGAAGGCCTCAGCCAGTCCGAAGCTGACGATGGTTATGTCCTTTGCTGCGTTGCCCACCCATTGACTAAGGGTGTCGTGATCGATTATAATGCCTAGCAAGTATTTCGGTTAGTGGCGCGGGCCATACCTTTTAATGTCCCAAAAATGTTACCCTAAACACAAAAACTCCCGACCAACCCTAAGTTGGTCTGGAGTTTTAGCTTTGACCAGATTGGTTTCAGGACAGACTAGGCACTTCGGCGAATAAATCGATGGCTTGCTTCGGTCGTAGGATCTGCAGATTTGGGCAATGGTGTACGCACGATGACACAATCAAACCGCGTTTCGTAAGGGTCATAATTGGTTGTGACCTTATCCAATACCCCCGCGAGCCTATATGGTTGGCCCAATATATTGTTCATGATCACCCCTTGCATCGTGACTAAGGTATAATCTCCATTGGCATTTCGAAGACGGACTATCCAATCAAAGCGTTCGATGTCTTCATAGTTGTTGAGCAACTTGGTCCAGGAAGCAACAAAAGGCATAAAGTCCTCAGGATGAATCATGGCACGCACGTCTTGGCAGGTGATAGGCATGTTATGTTGGCCATAGCCTAGCATCTTGGCAAATCCCTCAGACCAGACACAGATGTCATAATCCTGAACGAGGAAACTAGTTGGGAGCTCCCAGGTATATGCCTGAACATCAAATCCTTCTCGGCGGAAATGCCCCATCGGCGGGACATGAGACGGAGTGGCGACAAAGTCATTAATCGTTGTCCAGAATCCACGCAAACGCATCGGATGGCCATTTTCTGTACGCTCTGTGGCAGCCTCTAGGTCAACCCTAATGTACTCGCCAGTGGATTGTTTCAGGCGACAAACCATCTGGAGTGGAGTCTTGCCAGAAAGATCTTGGAGATGTGTCCGGAGGACTTGCAAAAAAGTAAATCTCTCGTCCGGATGAAAAAGTTCTAACAAGGTGGCAAAGGTCGTTGCCGGCGGCATTTGGTACCCCAAAGCCTTACTGCCAACTGCCGAAATCCAGATGGGATGTTTGCCAGTCAGCTGCAAGTCCGATGGCAAAGAGAACTCAAACCACGTTTCGGACCTAAAAGCCTCGCTCTGATGGCTAGCCTGCATTTCGTTGACAAATGATGGTCTGCTGCGAGATAAGCTGATCATTTCCAGCGGTTCGACCAGATCATTGTTGGCTTCAGTCCTGTCCTGTGGCTCAGCACTAAGGTCGGGCAAATCGATTATATGGGCACCGTGCCCGTCGGTATGCACTGCATAATAAGTATTGTTCTCGTCAAAGCCCAGGAAGGTAGTCTCTTGTTCTGGCTCCTCTAAAAGCTCTGCATCCTCTACGACCAGCGACTTGGCCTCGGGCATGGTTGAAAAATCCGTGACAGTCGTAATCCCAAAGTCCTGAACTTCTAGATCTTCTGGCAACCTGGTCTTGACCTCACGCAAGGGATGAACAACTTCCTCCTCGTCAAAAAACAGGTCGAGATGCTCTTCATCCAGAATCTCTACAGGTTGGGCAAAACTGCTGATGTAGGCTTTGTACTCGTCCGTTGTGAGGGCAGATTTGGTTTGGATTGCATTGGTATTTACTAGTTGAGGCCTAGAATAGCCAAAAAACTCCTTGTCTAGGAATGCCCTTACTGAGCTTAGCTGACCAGGAAGTACAGCCCTTAGGTAATAGAAAACCATTCCTACAAAAAACACAAGTATGCTGAAGCAAAAGACAATAATCCCTGCAAGTTGAATATTGCGGGAACGGTCAGCTGCATGACGAAAGGCATTAATACTGCTAAGTAGCTGTGCATGAAATGTCTTAACAGAGGCTCTATACTGTTTGTATGCCTTCCGGTCAAGCCGTTTCATCGTAGGATCATTGATCAGTAGGGCCTCATGATACTGCTGAAGGTCATGCCATGAGTCAATGACGGCATCTGCACTTTTGGTAAGGGATGCAACGTTCGAAAGTTTAGAGTCGGCCAGGATCTGCTCGTTATAGACCAGTTTTTGCCAAAAAGTCGATTGCAGGTCATTTAAGTAGGCTAACTCCCCTTTGTAACGTGAATGTGCTCGGGCTACTTTAGTGCCAACAAGTTTAGTACGCGATAATTGCTGCTCCCAGCGGGTAACGCCGTGTTCAAACCGCACCATTCGGCTGGCCGTCGTAATCAACTCAATCTCTTCTTGTTGATAATAGTAGATCACCGACGCCGAGCAAATACCCAAGATAAACATCCCAAGCAGGGCACGTAATATCTGCAGTTTTATATCATACCTGCGGGCCAGACGGTTAATGCTGAGTTTTCGGATGGGCATAACAATAGGTGTTGAATGAAGCTGGACAAATGTATATCCGACATATCCGCTAGTCGTAAGCCATCTAGAGGCAAACATTACATCCGTTAGGGATTGCCGAAGTTTGCATTTTCGTCATTCTACACCCCAATTATACTTTGTTAATCTGAGATTAAAAAGCGAAGACCTGACAAAAACGACCACATAGGTCATTTAAGAGATCAGACCATCCAATCAAGACATCAACACAGAGGGTAGGTAGTTTCAGAAATCTAGCGGACCTTTGCGACCTGAATTGTCGGCTCTTTCTATCCCGAGGAAGGACTTCATATCCACAGACTAGCAAAAATGGTTTCAATCATAATGGGATCGGCCTCTGATATGCCGATCATGGAGCAAGCTTCCGATATTCTCCAGAAGCTCGGTATCCCCTTCGAGCTTGACATTGTATCAGCCCATAGGACACCAGAAAAGATGTTTGCCTACGCCAAAGCCGCCCGTGGTCGTGGTGTAAAGGTTGTGGTGGCTGGAGCAGGTGGTGCGGCCCATTTGCCAGGCATGGTGGCCTCATTGACGAGTCTACCAGTGGTTGGGGTGCCAATCAAAAGCAGCAATAGCATCGACGGCTGGGACTCGATGTTATCGATCCTGCAGATGCCTAATGGAATACCTGTCGCAACCGTGGCGGTAAATGCAGGTATGAATGGTGGATTATTGGCTGCTCGCATTCTGGGCGCCACTGATCAAGTAATTGCTTCCAAACTTGATCAATATCAGGCAGATCTGGCCCAAAAGGTACTTCAGGCATCTGCCTTGCTAAACCCTAAAAACGAGCTTTAAAGCTAATCTGTACGCAGACTAGGTATCAGATTCGACAAAGGACCTCCCTATTTTGTAGTCGATGTTGTAATCTGTTGGCTATAAGTTATGGTCACTGGGAAACGGCGTTCGGATGGCATCAGCTTTTCGAACGTGCTTTTAGACAGGCGGACAACAAGTTTTTCATTTGGACCAATCTCAGGCAACTTACCGACCACCTTGGCATAAACTGATAGACCATTGAGGTCGTTCTTGACCTTGAGCACTGAGCCAATCGCTGCTGTGCGGTGTAGACATTGTTGTTTGTTATTGTCATCTTGATCGATGCCCTCTGCCAGACCTTTTTCGACTTGTTGCACTAGGCCACTTTCTTTGCCAACGGTAGGGGCACCAGCAACAACTGCAATACTTTCAGGCATTGCCTCTTTGGCAGGAACAGTCCCTGGCTTAGGTGTAGGACTGCTAATCTTAGGTGCGGCAACCGCAGTGGCCATTGCTGCTGGTGGTCCAACAATGATACGCTGCCCTATCCGGATATTTGGGTTGGTCATATTATTCCACTTCAGAATTTCAGCGACAGTCGTTTTGTAGGTCTTGGCGATCATTCCGAGGGTTTGTCCTACGCCAACAACATGTTGGGCACGGCCAGCCGGATCTGGAGTAGTGGCGGTAGCGCTATTATCAGGTAGTGGACCTGGTTTGACAGCAGGTGTAACCTCCTTAGCGGCAAGACCTGCCTTTACTGGTACCTTGATAACCTGATCGACTTTTAGCCCCTCTTGAAGGCCATCATTTAGCGCCCTAATGTCACTTACTGAAGCTTGGTACTTACGTGCGATGCCAAATAAAGTCTGACCCTTTTCGACCTTGTGCATCACGACATTCTGGTCATTTTGGGCAAATGCGGAGACGCCCCCTCCTAGTTGGAGTAGGCAAAACAGGACCCCAAAACAAGCCAAACGTGAAATGGTGGTCGAAATAGGATAGGATATTATGGAATAAACCATGGAGTGATGAAGCAAAACGGTGGACATCTGCAGATCAGGATTGGGAGGCAACCTCAAGCGACATACGTGGCATAAAAGGACCAAAGTGCAAATACATAGCGAGGCGTTAAAGGAAATTACTGGTATCCATCAACAACCATAGTCGGAAGGCCTAGGCCCAAATATACTATCAAAAGTTGGCCAATGAATATGGGCAAGAGAGAGAGAAGCTCATTCAGATGGTTTATCCATAAACGACTAGCGCATGCTGCATCCGGATCGGACAGGGATAAACCTAGATCAATCAAGTTTAATAAGCGGTACCACCTTTGCCTAGGTTGCTAGGCTGATTTGGAACAGGCCTGAAGAGAGAAGCTGCTACCTTAACCTATACCCATTGATAGCTGTTTGGCAGATCCGAGGGCAAGTAAGGCGACAAAAAATGCCGCAAAATTGCCTATTTTTGCTGTTACTGACTGAGGCAAACCTCTGCTAGAGGTTTTGGTGGTTTGCACCTTGGTTCTCAGTTCCCAAAAATATCCAGCGCACAAATGTCTGCAACCGACCGTTACGACCTGATCATTGGGATCGAGGTACACGCCCAGCTTCTAACGGCAAGCAAGGCCTATTCGTCCGATGCCAACGAATTTGGCAGCATGCCGAACGAAAATATCTCTACAATCACTTTGGCACATCCAGGCACTTTGCCTCGAAGCAATGCCAAAGTGTTGGAGTATGCTATCAAGATGGGGCTTGCCCTCGGCTGCGAAATTACGGAGTACAACTATTACGACCGCAAAAATTACTTCTACCCCGATCTTCCAAAAGGATACCAGATCACGCAGGATAAGACCCCGATCTGCCGTAAAGGCCAAGTACTAATAAAACCCAAAGGTGGTGTACCCAAGGTCATAAACTTAACCCGCATCCATATGGAAGAGGATGCAGGTAAGTCCATGCACCTTGCGGGTGAAGAAGACTCGCTAATTGATCTTAACAGGGCAGGTGTGCCATTGATCGAGATCGTGAGCGAACCAGAGATATCCACGGCAGAGGAAGCTTATGCCTACCTTACCGAGATCAGGCGAATGGTGCGATATCTGGACATTTGTGATGGCAACATGGAGGAAGGATCATTAAGAGCAGACGTAAACATTTCGCTTAAACCAAAAGGCCAAGTAGAGTTTGGTAAAAAGGTGGAAGTCAAGAACATGAACTCGTTCCGGAACGTAATGCGGGCCATTGAGCATGAGGTCGAACGGCAGTCCACAATGCTTGACGCTGGCGAAGAAATTCCTTCCGAAACCCGCATGTTTAATGCCGAAACAGGCCTTACCTATAGCCTCAGGAGCAAGGAGTCACTCAATGACTACCGTTATTTTCCTGAGCCTGACTTGCAGCCAATCGTGATAGATGCGGCTAGGCTTGCTACTATAAAAGCGAGTTTACCTGCTTTGCCACAAGCACTCTATGACAAATTCACTGGTCAATTTGGCCTGCCAGATTATGATGCTGGTGTACTTACAGACACAAAGGAGGTAGCTTTGTTTTTCAGCGCAATCTGCGAGCATACCACCAATTACAAAGCAGCCAGCAACTGGGTCATGGGGCCAGTCAAAAGCTACCTGAACGATTTGACGATGTCAATTGAGCAACTGCCCATTAGCCCAGTAACCATTGCAGCCATTATTAAACTTGTGGATGATGGTAAGGTCAGTTATAGCATTGCTGCCCAGCGCATCTTCCCTGAGCTTGCAAACGGAACCAAGGAATCACCACTAGAAGTTGCCACAAGGCTAAACATCTTGCAGGAAGGTACCGAGGAAGACCTGATGCCGATCGTAGCCGATATCATTGCCAAATGGCCCCAAAAAGTAGCCGAATACAAAAGCGGCAAAAAGGGTATCGTAGGCATGTTCATGGGCGAGCTAATGAAAGCCACCAAAGGCAAATCAGACCCCAAAATGGCTAGTGCTCTTATTGAGCGGATGCTAGACCAGCAAGCCTAAACCAGTAGATAAACTTTGCTCTTGGTGCTTAGGCACATGAAAATAAGCAAAAATGCGCCATCGACGCTAAACAGGTCAATGGCGTATTTTTTTGAGCCCTAGAGACAAGCTATTGCATTAGCATGCTGGAATGTTGTGCCAGATGGCGTATATTTGCCTACCTATAACTGTGCCCTTTTTCTGGCAGGCTTGCCTACCTACCTATCGTCACATTAAATAGTCTCCCTTCAGTTTCATACCCTCGGTAATCCCAATTTTTCACTGACCATCTGTTTTATGGCCAAGATAATAGCAGTAGCGAACCAGAAAGGCGGAGTTGGCAAGACGACCACGACCATCAACTTGGCAGCTAGCCTCGCAGCTTTTGAATACCGGACGCTGCTGGTGGACTGTGATCCGCAAGCCAACAGTACAAGTGGATTAGGCCACGATCCGAACAAAATCACGAATAGTATTTACGAATGTATGGTCGAGGGCGTGAACCCCAAGGACCTGATTCTGACCACCGCCATCGACCATCTATTTCTTCTTCCTTCGCACATCAACTTGGTTGGTGCAGAGATCGAGATGATTAACATCCAGGACCGTGAAGAAAGAATGAAGAAGGTACTAGGGCCAGTGCAAGACGATTTTGACTTTATCTTGCTTGACTGTTCTCCATCCTTAGGATTGATAACGGTAAATGCACTTACAGCCAGCAACTCGGTCATCATCCCGGTGCAGTGCGAGTTTTTTGCGCTAGAAGGCCTAGGCAAGTTGCTTAACACGATCAGGATAATCCAGCAGCGTCTTAACAAAGAGCTTACAATCGAGGGCATCTTGCTCACGATGTATGACTCACGCCTCAAACTAAGCAACCAAGTGGTCGAAGAAGTGAAACTGCATTTCAAGAATCTAGTTTTCAAGACCTTGATCCCAAGAACTACACGCTTGGCCGAAGCCCCAAGCTATGGCCTGCCAGCTGTTAGCATCGATGTCGAGAACAAAGGATCTGTTAGCTACCTCAATCTGGCTAAGGAGATATTGCAGAAAAATAGCCTTCCAGTGACAAAAAGCTAAACAGCCCTGATGGATAAAGACGCAATCAAGAAAAAAGGTGGTCTTGGCCGCGGCCTGAGTGCCATCCTGAGGGATAATGATGCCATACAAACGGATGATGCGTCTGTCAGCACACATTACACAGACTATTCGCAAACAGATATTAGCAATGGTAGCGCCAACAACATCAGCCAACCTAGGCTAGATACTGTAGGCAGCATCGCAAGCATCCCGACCGCTTCGGTTGAAACCAATCCATACCAACCTCGTACAGACTTTGAAGCTGAGGCACTGCAAGAGCTAGCCGAAAGCATAAAGGTTCAGGGCATTATTCAGCCAATTACCGTTAGGCAACTGGCTGTAGGGCAATACCAACTCATAAGTGGCGAGCGGCGATTGCAGGCTAGCAAACTGGCAGGACTAGAGTCTATCCCGGCATACATCAGGACGGCAAATGACCAGCAGATGCTGGAAATGGCCCTAATCGAGAATATCCAGCGCGAAAACCTCAACCCTATCGAGATTGCACTCAGCTACCAAAGGCTAATTTCTGAAATCAACCTCAAACAAGAAGAGTTAGGAGACCGTGTTGGCAAAAAGCGTACTACGGTCAACAACTACCTACGGCTGTTGAGGTTGCCACCAGACATTCAGGCTGGCCTGCGTGACAAAAAAATCAGCATGGGCCACGCGCGTGCCCTTGTCAATGTCGAACAGATTGACGTGCAGCTCAATATTTATAGTCGAATACTGACCCAAGATCTGAGTGTTCGCAAAGTGGAGGAGCTAGTCCGGCAGCTGCACTTTGCTGCCGAAGATGAAAATAGCAAAGCTCCCAAGGAGCCGACCAGCCTTGCTCGAAACAATGCCTACCAGGTCGAGGTCCAGAAAGTTCAGCAAAACCTCAGTACACAACTTAGCACAAGGGTTCTGATCAAAGAAGGACCCAACCAAAGTGGTGAGATCAAGATCCCCTTTGCAAACACTGATGATCTGAACCGCATTCTGGAGCTAATCAGCTACCAAGGCTAAGCAAAGCCTACACCCTTTTGCGGATGTTTATCTACTTATTTTTCCTAGGTGTGCAACCCAAAACCATTACATCAGGACCTGAAGCGCACATGACTGGCCTAGGCTTTTCTGGTTCAGGACAATTTAGACTTGTAGCTAAATACTGTACCATTGTCCTGACATTAACTCTGATATTCCAAGGTCATGTGGCAATGGCACAGACCGAACCCAACAACCCAGCACCAGCTGCCAAACCTAGCCTCACAGACAGCACACGTCTCCAAACTGCTAAACCAGAGCCGGACTCTGTAGATGCCAAATTCAAGGCTATGCCGATGTTTAAACCAATCGTATTGGCAGACACATCACTTGATGGTAAAATGGTCGAGAAGGTGCGTCCATCAACAAGTCCACGCAAAGCCGCCCTTTATTCGGCTATTTTGCCAGGCTTGGGCCAGTTTTACAATCGGAAGTACTGGAAGATCCCGATCATATACGCTGGGGCGCTCACGGCAATTTATGCCTTCAATTTCAACAACACCGAGTACCAACGGTTCCGTGAAGCTTATATCCTGCGTCGTAACGGTGATCTGACATCCAACAGCCTCTATCAGTTCTATCCGGACATTAATCAACTAAGTAACGCGCGGGATTTCTATAGGTACTACCGCGATTTTTCAGTCATTCTGGGTTTGATGCTATATGGCCTACAGATGGCAGACGCGGCAGTAGATGCCCACCTAATGAGCTTCTCAGTTAAAGATGACCTGACGCTGACCATAGCACCTAAAATGCACTATATGCATGATGGCAGCCAAACTATGGGGATGGCCCTACAGTTCAGGCTAGGCAAATAGACAGAGCTAACCGGAAGGCCTACGACAAAACCTCGAAGGTAATCCCATCAACAACTCTTATGAAAATACTACTGATCGGGTATGGCAAAATGGGCAAAACCATCGAGCAGGTGGCCACAGATGCTGGTCATCAGGTAATTGGATATGCAGACCATCAGCACCCAATCACGGTGGAGCAAATGTCGGAAGCTGATGTTGCGATAGAATTTACACAGCCTGAAGCCGCATTTGACAATATCCTGAAGTGCTTGCGACATCAATTGCCAGTCGTCTCTGGCACCACAGGCTGGCTTGAACGTAAACCAGACCTGGACCGACTATGCAAAGATCTTGGTGGCACCTACTTACAAGCCAGCAATTTTAGCATTGGGGTACACCTATACCTTCATATCGTTAGGCAAGCTAGTGCCCTGCTAAAAGCATATCCAGAGTACCTGGCATCGATCGACGAAACCCATCATACTGCCAAATTAGATATGCCAAGCGGCACCGCCCTTTTGGTTCATCAGGCTTTGGCAACTGTCAGCTCAAGGCATCAAGAATGGCACCTGACAAACAAAACCGACAGCCAGGTCTCAGGCAGCGTGCCTATCACCTCATTGCGGGAGGAAGATGTCCCAGGGACACATACCCTAAAGTTTGGTGGACCGATCGACCAGATAAACATAAGCCATATTGCTCATAACCGGCTCGGTTTTGCGACAGGTGCAGTACGCGCTGCCGAGTGGATCATTGGCCGCAAAGGCATTTTTACAATGTCAGACGTATTGGGCATAAGCTAGGTCCAATACGTTGTTCCACATTGGCTGTCAATTAAATGCCTCAATTATATAGTAGCTTCGCCTTTGGCTGCTAGGATGGCATTGAGTTCCACTAAGGGTTTGCGCGGCTCGTTTGGGGTGTCAGACTCTACCAAGCCATCACGCAATCTAACAATTCTGCGTGCATACCTAGCGATGTCCTCCTCGTGGGTGACCATGATGATGGTGTTACCTTTTTGGGACAAATCGTCAAATAGCGCCATGATGTCATAGCTCGTTTTGGTGTCAAGGTTACCCGTAGGTTCATCAGCTAAGATAATCGATGGGTGATTAACTAAGGCTCTTGCGATGGCGACTCGTTGACGCTGCCCACCGCTGAGCTCATTAGGGCGGTGAAGGGCACGATTTTCTAGGCCAACATCTTTCAGGACCTGCATAGCACGTTCATTCCGTTCGGACTTAGAATAACCTGCATAGATCAGCGGCAAGGCTACATTGTCAAGGGCTGTATTGCGTGGCAATAGGTTAAAGGTCTGGAACACAAAACCAATCTCTTTGTTACGCACCTCAGCAAGGTCATTCTCAGTCATGTTACTGACATCGTTTCCGTTCAGGATATACTGTCCTGTTGTTGGGGAGTCCAGCGCACCGACGATGTTCATCAAGGTTGATTTTCCGGAGCCTGAAGGCCCCATAAAAGCTACATACTCGCCCTTCGCAATCGTGATGGTGATGTCCTTTAGTGCGTCAACAACCTCATGCCCCATGACATAACGTTTGCTCACATGTTTGGTTTCGATGATGTTTTGTGGCATTGGGCTCGGTGTTAGGGTGGCCATACGATGAAATACGGGCAAATGCTTAAGGTTGCTGCTGTATCCTGGATACAAAAGTACCGCAAAGTCATTGGTACAGTAGCCTAGCAAATCGTTAAAGCATGTGGCTAGTTGGCAGATGTAAGATTTCCTTCGATAAAAATACCCCAAAGCACTAACTATAACCTCAATATATGTGGTCAAATGGCGTATAACAAGGATTAGTAGCCAAATGGACCAGATTTTGATAAGTGCCGTATAAACGAGTGTTTGCTTCAGGATTCACAAAGAAATCGACTTCTTTCACTTCGATGCAATCAATATGAAGCCATGATGTCGGAATAGTGATTTTTGATAGGTCAACTTACACCCCCAGAGCATGCCAACTTTTTGACTTCGGACCAATCCCATTACTTTAGCGTTCGGAAATCCACAATAACCACGCAGTTAGACCATTGAGGTCTAGCCTTGGCGGAGGATTAACACCCAAACTATGCCCATTCTCAGCCGATATATCAAAACACTGACAGGCCGCATGCTTGCTGCCTTCTTGGTGTTATTTGTATTGGCAATCTTCATGTCAAAGGTGATCAGCTACTTGTCTAGCGAAAAGTCTACTGTCGAGGATGTCACGATAATCAAGTCCATCATCAACTACCAGAAGGACCTGATTAAGGAGACTACCAACAGATTCGACAACACAAAAGCTGACTCTGCAGCCAATGCCAACCTAACGCGCGAGAACCTAAAGCTCCTTAAGGTCAACCTCTCGATCTTCAAGGCCTATTTGCTGGACCGAAAAATTATCGCCAGCCTATCGGACTCAACGCGCAACATCAACCACCAGCGGGTGATAATGTCTTGCGACAAGTTCATTAGTTTTATAGAGGACGAATTGCGGCGCAGCATACGGACAGACTCGGTGCTCCAAATCCAGAAAGAGTACCTCACTCAACAGTCCACCTTGCTGAACCAAGCTTGTATGCGCTATGGCATCATGAGTTTTGGGAAGGTTAAACAAGCCGAAAGCCGCATCATTGCGACACCCGATAGCACCTCTGCGCAAGCATTTGACCTTGCACTAGTCAACTTTGAGCTCGAGCTTGCCAAAAACGTACAGCTCACTGGTGTACAACAACAGGACCTTGCCCTACAGTTTGATCTGTATAAACAACAGGCATATAGTATCAGCTATGGCGAAGTGGTACCTGTTTGGAAAAGCAATGACTTGTTTAGGGACCTCAAGACGCAGTATGCTGCCTTGCTCTACTCGCTTGATGCATTCGAGACCGAAGGAAGTTCATACGTCAACTTAATGATGTCCTCCACGAACTTCTACACACTTTTAGCCATGAGCTTTACGCTGGTCTGTAGCCTTGGCATTAGTATGTACTACTCCCGTGCATTGACCTTACCAATTGGCAAACTGTCCAAAATGGTAGACAATATGGTCAGCAACAATTTTAGGCAAATCAGCCAACAGACCCTAAATACCGAGATCACGGAGTTGCAGATGCTTAATACCAGCGTCTTTATGATGGCCAACACGATCCAGGAAAACCTTGAGATGATTGCCAGAAAGAATGAGGACCTAGCTAATCTATACAACGAGACCCTCGATAACATCAATACGGCCCGGACGATCCAGCATTCTTTGATGCCGCCGATGACTGAGGTCCTGAAGGCGCTACCCGAAAGCTTTGTACTTAACAGACCTAAGGACATCGTGAGTGGTGACTTCTACTGGATCGATAACAACAGCGACGTACTTAAGATTGCTGTTGCGGACTGCACGGGGCATGGTGTAGCAGGAGCCTTTATGTCATTCGTAGGCCACTCCTTGCTGACTAGAATCACAGATGAGACCCCGATCTTTTTTGATGCAGCCTCAATCCTTGATCGCCTAAATGACGGTGTCAAACAAACACTTCGCCAAGCCGATGACGGATCGTTCACCCAAAACGGTATGGATATCAGCTTGGTCTGTATTGATTTCTTCAGAGGGGTGCTACACTTTGCTGGCGCAAACCAAACACTTTACCTGATCCGCAATGGTGAGCTAAACACCATCAAGTCCAATAAGTTTAGCATAGGTGGGCCAACACATAAAGCGAACCTCGCCTTCACGAACCACAAAGTGGCCTTCTTACCAGGGGACTCTATCTACCTCAGCTCAGACGGCTTTGCGGACCAAATCGGTGGACCAACAGGGGATGAGAAGTTCAAATCCTCAAGGCTCCGGACCTTATTCCAGAACATTAACAACCTACCGATGGAAGAACAAGGCAAAGTACTGTCCAAGGTTCTGGAGCAATGGCTGGGCCCAAACCAACTGTTGGATGATGTTTTGGTGATAGGCTTTAAGGTACCTGACATTTAGACAAAAAAACCCTTGGTAAAGTCATATTGACAGATAATCCCTTGACCAATAGGGGAAATTGACTGATTTAACCAGATATTCTGCTCCGGCCTTTGATTTTCTCGCTTTAGTATCTCAACTTTAGCAATCAGGTTATGAAAACGACGACTACGATGCCATCATCCTCCGCTGGGAGCGGTTTGCCTCAGGAAGCCATTACGCTTCAATTTAGCGGAAAGGCGACAACGATGCAGATCGACGCCCTATTAGATTTGCTGGAGAAGATGCTCGTGAACGAAGGGATTAACAATAGCCTAAGGCGAAGGATCTATAGCATCTCGATGGAGGCCCTCCAAAACCTTAACAATCATGCACCAGACCAAGTGCTTGATGCTATCAATGAAAAAGCGATCGACCCAGCCTACATCAAGTTTTTGTTCGAGGGTTGTGACGGCAAGTTCCGGATCGAGACCAGCAATTATATATTGCTCAATAACATTGACCCTTTCATCCAGAAGTTAGACTACATCAACTCGCTAGACGATTTGGCCAAAAAAGAATACTACAACTATCTAATCAAGAACTTACCCTTTAGCGAAAAGGGCGGAGCTGGCCTAGGTCTTGTAGACATTGCTCGAAAAAGCAAGCAACCTATCAACTATCGTGTAGTAGGCACAAATACCTACTACTCATTGGTGACCCTTTCTGTCGGCCTAGAGGCTGCCTCTGTGTCAGTGCCATTAGTGACTGGCTAGAATTTTGTTAACTTTAAAATCGCATATCAACCAAGGATTGAATCTATGAACGTGTTGAAGATAGAAGCGCGACCCAAAACCCCTTACGTCCATTTTGATGGAGAGTCAGGGCGAATGGTCTTCCGCGGGATGTCCTGTGCCGAAAACTCGCCTGAGTTTTATCGGAGCATCCTGTCTTGGGTCGAGAACTATGCCCTGCGTCCTAGCCCACAGACCGTGATCGAGATGCAATTCAAATACTTTAACACCAGCTCAGCCAAGTGTCTTCTTGATGTTTTGAACAGATTCCTTAGGGTTAGAGAAATGGGGAGCCTATTGGTAGTCAACTGGTTTTACGAAGACGATGACGAACAGATGCTAGAAGCGGGGGAACACCTGAGCGAAATCATCGGCTACCCTTTCCAATACACGATACTGCAGGCATAAGTCACTTATTAGCCTAGCGACTGGCCCCACAAGCCTAGTCTTGGCAAATTAACAGACCTGCACAGCAACTTACCATTACCAAAAGAGCGCATCTTTACTGAGGCGCTCTTTTGTTTTTTTTGGTTACCCCCTACCCCACTAAGTGGAGCTTTACCACGGTACACTTCAACATCGATCCACTTCCTGATCAGTCCTTAGCTCAATTCAGATCGAGAATTCGACTCAGGTACCAAAACGGCTGTTTTGCCCTATTCAATTGGGGTCAAAACGGTGCCATCATAAGCTGGGTCCAGAGCTTTAAGTTCCGTGACAAGCTGAGCCCAGTCCGCAGTTGTGGCTTTAGCCTTGTATGTGCGTAGCTGATCAGCTGCAAAACTGCGGAGCCGAAGCTTGAAGCACTGCGTGATGTAAAGCCGACTAGCCCACATTGGTGGGTTAGGTTCAAACTCCAGATAGTTCAGGATCAGGTCGTATGCCAAATCACGTTTGGTTTCGGCATTAAGGTTATCAATGGCCTTGGTCAGGATGTCTCTGTCCAGCGGCCATGCCTGATGGATTCTCTGGCTGGTTTTGGTGCCCTTGCTTATACCAACACCACCCCAAGCCACCAAACTATTGGAGTGATCCTCGGTTGCTTTTGGCTTTAACTGCTTGATGGCATCAGGATTGCCAGCCAAGGCCTTGACCCAAAGCGGCCAGATTGCATTCGACATTTTAGGGTCTAATTGCTCTTTGTTACTGATGGCAACTGCTAGGGCCAAAATTGCTTGTTGCGTTTCTGGTCGGAGGCCAGGATAGATCAGTGCAAAGGCAAGGAGACGCAAGTTAGGCTCTGATATGCCCGAAGCGATTTGGGTCAGTACATCGTCGGCATATTTGGTACGAAAATAAGCCAACAGGGCTATCCTACCACCTATGGTCAGCTCAGCGAAGTTTGTACTGCCTTTTTGCTCGAATGCAATGGCCTCAGAAACATGCCCAGGCTGGACTGGTAGCACCAAGTCTAGGTCTGTAGGGTTAATTAACTTCATCAAAGCATCGGCTTGCCTGGTTTGTCCTGCAATGGCCGAAAGCTCAGCATAAAGCAATCTAGCGGGCATATTGATGGCTAAAGATTGCCTGCTATTGACTCCACCAGACATATCAGACCCCATGGCTTGGCTTTGGATATTTGGCATGGCCGCAAAGACGCTTCCTGACATTGCCAAAGCTTGGCCATAGAGGTAGGCAAACTCTGCCTCTTGGCCTCCACTGCTTAGTGCTCGCAGCGTGGTGAGTGCTTTAGCACGCAAACCTGTACGCATATAGCTAATAGCTTTAGCCTCGTTTAGGGCCTTCATAAATTCACGAGCATTAGGTGTTTTGCTATAAAACTTGACGATTGTGGCCGCAGCGGTGTCATCTGCCATCACTCGGTTGATCCCATAATTGTATAGGTAGCTAAAACTGAGCTGGTGCAGCGTGCTATCGGCAGCATAGTCCAGCACATTGTCTTGGCTGAGTGCTGTGCCTTGGGCGTTGGCCACTGCAAGCAGGTTGTTCAAGTAGGGCATATCCTGACTTGGGCCATTTTCAGTGGCAGTTCGGAGGTTCACCTTGGTCGTTTGTGCCTCTAGGGCAAGCTCGTTGGCGACCAAAACTGGATTTGATGGTGCTAGTTTTTTTGCCAGCAGTAGATATTTCTTGACTGAATCGTTGCTAGCAACGGTACCTTGATGCTGATGATAGAACAGCGCTAGATTGTTGCAAAAAGACCAATGATCAGGAAAAAATTCCCTTGCGACATAAAGGGTTGCTACTTGGTCCTTTGGCCTATTGGCATCTTGATACTGCTGTGCTAACATCAGATAAGCCTGTGGGCTACCTTTGTATTCTAACCCATCGATCAGGATTTCGGTTGCTTTAAGATGGTCATACTTGCTGGCTGCAACCGCCGCTTTACCGAACATCGACAGCTGGGCTTCTACATCCTCCTGCGCAGCTAGTTGGAACAGATCAGAGGCAGTACCCAAATCGTTCTGGTGATAGGCCACCAATGCCTGAGCGTTCAGCAACGCAGAATAGTATTGAAGGACTGGCACATTGAACGTCGCCTTTACATAGGCAAACATCCCGAAGATCACCCCTAGCCAAATGACCCAATAAGGCATCCGGACGGGTTTGTATAGGACTTTATATAGGTTGGACATTTGCCCGAAAAGGCCACCAAAATTGATGTAGATATAGGCCAAGTACATCAAGCAAAATGCAAACTGAGACACTAACAGGACATCATTGAGCAACCGGATGAGGCTGTCGTTGTTGGTTGCGAAGGCCCACCCCCAAAAGGCAACACTTATCATCGCCAGGCCAGTATATAACCAGCGCCCCATTACCAAGAAACTATCTGAACTATCAATGTATAGGCGCTCTCCTATCTGCATCCCGAACCATCCAGCAACCACCGTAACCGGAAACAAAAATGTAGGACCAAATACCGTTATCCCAATATGAAATCCCCAGCGATTTGAGGCCAACGACAGCAGCAGATTAATGCAGTATATCAGGACAAAAACCGTGAGGTTAAGGCTTACATTTTTGGTCGGGCTATTGACGGGGCTTTTTGTTAGGAGTTTATATACCCAAACCACAAGACCCGGTGCGCTAATCAGCAGGAACCCAACAGTGGTGAAGAAAAAGGTCGTCCCCCCTGTTGCAAGCACTTTTGCAGCAGCTACCTCCGTCCCGTCTAACTTAATGACATACCAAACAGCTGCCAAGACCATTGGCAGCCCAAGCATTAACCATCGACGAATAAAGCTTACCTCTTCTAGCCAATTATGGACGACATAAACCGCAAGGGTGCAAACCACCAATGCGATCATGAAGGTGTATTGACCAAAAGAACTGGCACCAAACAAAAATGGCAACTTAAGGCCAAATATGGCTAGCGCTAAGAGCCCAAGCATAACATATTGTCCGACCCCTTTTGTGTATGACAAGGCCGCATTGACAAGGCTGAAGCCCAAAACAATAAACCCTAGCGCAAACCAAGATGCCCATATAGGTAGCCGCACCACACCCGCAGACATAGTCTGGGTGATGAGGTAGCTTTTGGCCATAACAGGATAGTCAAACAAGGCCAACCGAAACTGATCCGCTTGTACTGCAATGGCGTCCAGATAGTACTCCGCATAAATCGGCATCGCCCCCTCGGACCCTAGGTACCAGCTGTATACAAAAAAGCAGAGGGCAGGAAGGACCAACAAGCCTAACAGGATTTGGGACCCAATCGATGGATTTTCACTGTTGGAACTAGATGCTGATGAGGTTGATGATTGATTCAAGGCTGATTTATGTTGGATTGGACCGCTTGTTGATTAAATAACTAATCGGCTAAATAACTCGAAACAGATGTATGTAACCTCCTAAGGATCAGACCAATAGATTACACCCTCTTACATCCGAATGATCAGAACGACCAAGGACTTCAAAGGTAGCACCATTGGCCGAAAGTACGCCCACATCCTGGGTTGCAACAAAGGCGCATGATTCGATATTGGCTAGGTCTGCTACAGAAATTAGTCCGCGTTGACCAAAGGACAACCATGTAAGTGGGTCTCGATCGTCGCGGATGCTAACCCGCATGGTAGCACTAGGGCTATAAATACCATCTTGGTCCGAATAGGCTTGGCTTAGCAGTTCCGTCATGCCATATTCGCCCATTATGCTAGGGACACCAAGTTGGTTGATAAGTAGGTTATGTAGCTCTTCCCTAATCATCTCACGACCGTGTCCTTTCATACCGCCAGTCTCAAGTATATGATAGAGGTTGGATAAAGGCCGTTGCCCTGACTGTTGTGCCCAGCTAACTAAGGCATGTGTGACACCCCAAAGCAAAAGCTTAGTACCATTTTTTGCTACTGCCACCTCTGCACGTTCCATTGCTGCTTTTAGCTCGTGATCTCGCCTAAGATAGAATCCACTCTCAGGGCCTAGCCCTGATTGCATAAAGAGCTCCAACATGGTGACCAATGACGATCCTGAACGCTCCAGATAACCTGGCAATAAGGCTAGTATCGTCCATTCAGACAAAGGTCCATGATGTCGTTCCCATATCTTGACCGCAACAGTTCGGTACCAGTCCAAACCCGAGACCCAATGGGTACTAGTGGTTTGGCCAGTTGTCCCACTACTGCTGAAGGCCAATATGTTGGGCATTGCCTTGGGGTCAGTATAAACTGATACCACTTGGGTCTTAAATAGCTCAATCGGGATGTATGGGATCTGATCAAACCGCTGAACATCAACCGGATTAATCCTTAAGGCTTCCACAAACCACTTATACGGTAGGCAGTGCCGTACCTGGAACCGAAAAACAGCAAGTGATACCTCTTCAAACCTGTCTGGTTGATCAAACAGGCCCAAAACCTGCTCCTGAAGCATTGATATTCGGCTACTTAAAGAAACCAAAGTCGCTAGGAATTTGATTCATTATTGGCCTCACCACCAATATTAAACTTGCGCATACCAGCTGTGAAGGCATTTTTCTTTTCCAAAACAGCCATCGTGATTCGGCTCATACAGACTAGATGATCGCCAACCTCGGTTATGATCCTGATTTCCCAAACTTGGGTGGCCCTACCAATATGGATAGGGCGTGTAATGCCAACCACAAACCCTTCGGTGGCACTCCGGATATGGTTAGCATTGATATCCAGCCCAACAGCATGGTGGGTGTTATTGTCCAATACACAGTTGGCCGCCACTGAACCCAAGGTCTCGGCCAGGACGACTGAGGCACCACCATGTAGCAAACCCATTGTTTGTTTTGTCCGACGGTCAACCGGCATTCTGGCCTTCAGATAATCTGGTCCGATCTCGGTGAACTCGATGCCCAAATGGTCGCCCATGTTCCCCTCACACAGCTTATTAAGGTCCTCAAGGGTGATTTCTGGTCTGAATTTGCTCATGGTATGCGGTTTTGTTGGTGTGTAGTTATCCAACAGATAAGGAACTGAGAAGTCGCAAAGGTCCTGATTAGACCCCAAAAACACAAAGCAGGCTATAACACCATTTCTGATGCGATTACCTGCCTAGTAGTATTATAGATTTTGTCTGTCGACAGGAAGGATTAACAAGCCTAAGCTTGTCAAGATTAGTCTTCGTCTTCCTCGTCCGGTATTTCGAAGCTGTAACGGGTTTCGTCGAGACGCAGGGTGCCATCGTTGAACTCAGCTACAAACTTGGCGATCACCTCATCAGTGATTTCTGGGACGTTGAGCGCAATCTCAAGGCCTACACCATACTCAAAGTTGGTATCAATATTGACCAACTCCTCAACTTTGTATTCGTCGTCCTCTTCCAACTCAAGGATGATGCTAGCCTTGAACTCTTCTACTTCTTCATCCACTTCGCCATCTGGTACTAGCTCACCCTCTTCGTTCTTGACCAGCTCCCATGGTTTATGGTCAGGGAACTCTTCGAGGGCACGCTCTTCAGCAATCTCATACAAGTTGCTTATGTAGAGCATCTCTAGGGTATAGATGACGGCATCAAAGATGACCTCTTGACCTTCGTGCTGTCCTACGAAAAGGAAGTGACGGAACTGCGGACTCTGGGGTTCTTCGTCGTTCTCGACAAAGTTGGCACCGTTGGCCAAACATTGTTGGCGTACTTCGGCTATTTCTTCGGCTTGGAAGCCTTTGTTCTCGCTCATGATACTTCGGTTGGTACTAGTTGTTATTGTCTTTAATTTGGGAGAAAGTTATTGCCGTGGCTAGAGTGCCAAGATCTGATTCCGGCCTAAAAATACGGCCATCTTAGCCAGCTACGATAATGCTTAAGTTACCGATTCATGATGGCTTTGGCATAGTTGTCCCAGCTGAAGGTCCTGGCCATCGCATCAACTTGATCACGATCTATGGGTTGCTCGATCGAGAGCAACATTTGGTCGGCCATGTGCTGGTGGTCTTCGGCTTGTGCTAGGTAGCCATTTACACCGTTCCGAACAGTCTCGGGAAAGTGGCCAACAGCGGTTGCAAGGACAGGCGTTTTGAAGTTGTAAGCCATACTTTCCACCCCAGATGGTGTGGCGTATTCGTAAAACAACAATATAGAGTCTGAAACCTGAAAGTACTTATGTACGGCTTCGTTCGGCACAAAGTCGTTAACCACTGTTGTGTAGGGCTCTAAGCCGTATTGTTGGATCAGGGCTAAAGGATTGTAGTCCTTTTCGTTTGACTGCTTAGATAGGAAAATGGACTTTGCAAAGCCAAACAGTGCTTGTTTGACACGGGTGCTAAACTTGGTCTGGTCCAAGGTTTGCCAAAAGGACTCGCCCACAATAAGGAGGGAAACATCCTGACGCTGCTTAACGACCTTGGCCAGAGCCTCGAGGCAATGGTGGAGTCCTTTGTATTTTCGGATAAAGCCAAAGAACAGAAAAACGTGTTTGTTCAGCTTCAGCTCTGCCTTAGTGGCGTCTATATCAAGTTCCGGATTAGGCCTAAACATATCATAGACTGGGTGGTAGAGCTTAATAACAGTGCGGCTACCGTCTGTTGCCCTTTGACCTGTTTCATTGATCGAAAAGGCTGTATTAGGTAGTAGTTCGGAAAGCTCCTCGGTCGTTTTGTAGGCATGGACAACATAGCTATCGGCAACAGATAGGCCATATTTGCTCAGGATCTTGTCAAGCCCACTTTGCTCCTTCTGGACCACGAAATGCAGGTCAAACATGACCTCAATATCAGTTTCCTTCTTGAGCCTGCGGGCTATGAAACCTAATGGAAGTCCCTGTACCGCCACTGACCACTGAAACACGACTAAATCTGGGTTGATTTCCTTTATCAGCCGAACCGTCTCGAGCCAAGTGCCGGGGTTGTTGTAGTTGGTGATGTACTGGACCTTGATATTGGTACCGGCCATTTTGTCCTCCCTGCTGGCACGGTCGATGAAGTCCCGGGGGATAATGGCTGGATATTGTTGGGTCCAGGAGATAAGATGCGTTTCAACGCCTGCCACACGGTCAAAGGCTTTGGCCAAAGACACTGTATAGTTTGCTAGCCCCCCTTTGAACTTGGGTCCTGGGCCAAAGACGACCACCTTCTTCTTGCTCATATTTGCCTTAGGGCCCTTAATAACGCTAGGGCTGTTGGTTGCGGCACAAAGGTAGTGATGTCAGGTCAATATCGGCTATCGTTGTTGGGCCACATACGGACACTACCCAAAATGCTGACTGGCAGCCCCTTACACAATCATCTTAATGCAAAACAGCCAAATACGGCCCTTTCGGAATACGTATTTGGCTGATTGTTGGGATTACACGACAGGCAAGATTGGCTTGACCTATTTTTTGCGTAGTTTATCTAGGCTGGCCACAATGCTCTTGTCGGCTGTTTGCTCTAGGGCGGTTATTTTGCTTGTGCCAGGTAGGACCTGATAATAGGTCTCTTGGTAGTAGAGGAACGAACGTTTGCCGTTCTTTCCACTCAGGTCGATCACCTCATAGAGGCCTTTATTAAACTTGCCATAGAGGTAGAGTTTACCATCGACGAACTGATAGTGCATCTGGTAGGCAGGATCAGTTTTCAAGATTGTCTCGGACACTGCACTAGCAGACTCTGCGTTGTTTTTTGGCAAGACAGATGGGCTATTCATGTTATCACCGACACCACTGATCATTTCGGAACCTGCTGGAGCTTTTGACTCGGCAGATGGCTCGTCAAACGTACTAGTCTGATCCGAAGCTTGGTTAGCACGCTTAACACTTGGTTGCTGTGCCTGGTGTACTTTAGGTTGTGGCGACACAGGATCAGCATGACTTACCTGACTTGCAGCTGGTTCGGCAGCCGCCAAGGGCTCTTCTAGCACTGAGCTAGCCTCTGGTGCTGGTAATGTAGGAACCGATGGGCTAGTAGTTGCTTGAGAAGTGGCGCTTTGAACTGCCACTGCAGGACTAGCATCTTGGTTGGTGCTAGATGGTTGATTGATGTACCAGAGGGTCCCAACAACAACGGCTGCTGAAATGGCAGCGGCAGACCACTGTGCCAAACCAGACTGCAAGAAGCTAAATCCTGCCGAAACGGGGGTTTGTTGCAACATCGACTTAAGCTCAGCCCGGCGCTTGGCAACACCTAAACCTTGGGTCAAGGTCTCCTGGAATTCGAGATCTGCCTTCATGGCAGGATCCGCCTCCAAGTGCTGCTCATACAGGGCTTTGGTCGATGCATCGAGCTCACCACGGAGGTAAAGGTCGGTTGCATCTGGTGGTAAGGGAGATAAATTCATGGTGCGAATAAGTAGTTTAGCTGGCTAGTCCATGAAATCATGGCGTGAGTAACTGGCTTTTATCTTGTTGTCAAGCTCTTGCTTGCACTTGTATTTTTTGGTCTTGGCGGTGTCTGCGTTTGCAAACCCCATTTTTTCGGCAATGTCTTGCATCGATAGCTTGTCAAAGTAGTAGTAGATCAGGATGTGTCTACAACTTTCGCCAAGCTGGGCAATGCACTGGTTTACGATGTCAATACGCTCCTGTCGGTCTTGGTCCACATTTTCTGGCACATCCTGTACCTCATCCGTCAGTCTTCCTTTCCTGTCAAGCTCCTTGCGCCAAATATTTTGGCAGATGCTGTACAAGTAAGTACTGATTTTTGAGGTAAGCGTTAGTTTGTCAGCGATTACTTTTTCCCAAAACACGATCAGTGCATCCTGAAATACATCCTTGGCTTCGTCTTCGCTGCCGCTGTTACGCATCACCAGTTTCAACATCATTCGGTAATGCTGTTTGTACAGGTACTGCAACGCTTTTTCGTCTCCTTGGCGTATTTTTTCGAGAACTTCCTTGTCTTCCATCGTTCGCAATACAAGGGGTTCTGCGTGTTTATACGCCTACCCACCCCAGAGGTAACCACTAATTACAAAAATAAAGCAAACTTTAGCTGGTTAACACCCGTTCGAGGCCCTAGAGCTATAGTCGCTGATGCTAAAATATGGCTAGTCGGTCAATAATCCTGCACCTAGGGCCGAAAAATTGACTTTGCGTCGGTCTGTTCACACAATTTATGGTCTCTGGGTTTGTTATGTCGTTATTGTGGGTTTGATTTGCCATAACGAAGCCTTAGCCATGCTAGTCTAATTGATATCTTCCCTTTGGCTCATGACTAAAGCTCGATCACAGCCATTACACTTTTACCTCCTATCAATATGCGCCGTTCTACCTTCAGAACACTCATCGGACTTAGTGCCCTGACAGCCAGTGTTATGCTAACATCCTGTGGGTCAGAAAAAGCCGAAACTACCGAGACCACGGCACCATCAGTTGCGCAACCAGACAGTATGCCCAAGGCGCCAAGTGCTGCTGATGACTTTTTTGCCAGGATCCCAACGGCTTCTGCTGTCCCAGCCTTGCTAGAGCGCTCGGGTGCTGAGTACAACAAAATGCTTGTCAACAAAGCCGGCAAAGCCACTACCTACAGTACTAGCGCTGCCAAAGCCGCTATCAACCTCGGGGTTTACGGTGCTGACATGGCTTACCTTTGTGCCTACGAAAAGAACAAAGAAGCCCAGGCTTACATTAAAGATATCCAGAAACTGGCCGAGCACCTTAATGCTAATGATGCATTTGGAGCCGCAATGTTAGAGCGGATGAAGAAAAACATGGAGAACAATGACTCCTTGATGGCCCTCACCGACGAAGGTATTAAGCTTGCCAACTCATTGCTAAAACAGAGCGAGCGCAAAGCCGATGCCTTCTTGATAGGTGCTGGTGGCTTTATTGAAGGTCTCTATCTAGCAACAGGTCTGGTCGAGACTTTTCCGAAAGACATGAAACCAGCCGATCGTGATCTGGTCCTGATGCCCCTGACTCGTACCATCGTTGATCAGAAGAAGCCATTGACAGACCTAGTCGAAATCGGCAAAGATGTGCCTTCTGGCCCAGAAGTTGATGCCCTGAAGGTGGAACTAGCTGCTTTGCTGGACATCTACAACAAACTCAATATTGATGAGCAGATCAAGGCCAACAAAGGCGAAATGATCCTAGGTGATGCCACACTACATGCAATCAGCGAAAAAGTCAAAACGACTAGAACTAGCTTGATCAAATAGAGGGTCAAAAGCTAAGGCTCCCTGCCAATCAAATTTCTAAAAGCAGCCAATCTGACCAATCAGATGGCTGCTTTTGTCATTTTATGATTTCTAGTTACTAATATAGGGGTTGAGATTGGTCACCAAGGCAAGGCCAAACCTCATTCGACTTCACTTTGGGTACGATGGTAACGTAGGTTGATCATTGGCCCCCTTAGGCACCACCAACCGCTGATGAACGAACAAATCGTCCTAGCCATCGTGCGACTACTCGCGATGAGCACCAAGCTGGATGGCGTCTCGGCCATTGAGCTCACCTTTGTCCGTGCTTTTTTTACCGACCTGCTACCCCCTAGGGAAGTACCTCGATACATGGCCTTGTTCGAGCAATACCTAACAACAGCCTCGTCTGATGATGCTGCAATCAAAGACCAGTGCGAAAGGTTAAATGCATCGCTGACCTATCCGCAAAAAGTCATTGCCCTGATTAGGTTGCTAGAAGTTGCAATTGCGGACCATAACTTATCTACCGCTGAACAGGATTTTCTGGTTCGGGTCAGTAATGGCTTATTGTTACCTGCTACAACGCTAAGCTTATTGCTGCAGTTTGTTGTACCCCAAATGCTTTCATTGGATAAGGAAGAAGTCAGTAAAGAGCTTTTATACAAACAACATTGGCCCTTCAGCCATCCTAACTTGCTCTGCCTAAATGGTGGTCATACCGACCCAGACAAAGGTTTCTACCATCACCATGATCTCGATGGTTGGTTATTGTTTGTGTCCATCCCGGAAACGGAGCTGCTGTTTTTGAGGCCAATAGATATATCGGGAGACCTTACCCTATTCGGTGAGCATCTAGAGGTCAACCGAATCTATGCCTTAGCTCCTGGTAGTACAATCAGGAAACTGGGTATGCCCCCAATTTTCCAGAGTGATATTGTTGCTCACTTTAGGCCTATCCCCCAGGATCAAAAGATTAGACTTCATGCCGAGGGTCTCTGGTATCAGTTCGGGAACAAACATTGGGGCCTCAGAGATATCAACCTTGAAGCCGAAGGCGGACAACTGGTAGCAATTATGGGGGCTAGTGGTAGCGGTAAAAGCACCCTGCTAAGTGTCCTGAACGGCAATACAGAGCCAAGCCAGGGGCATGTCTGGCTTAATGGACAAACTGACCTGCATTTTACCCAACAGCCAATACAAGGTCTGGTTGGGTACGTACCTCAAGATGACCTCCTAATAGAGGAGCTCACCGTTTGGGAAAACCTCAGGATGGCTGCAAGCCTATGTTTCAAAAACAAACCCATAAGCGAGCTGGATGAGCTCGTAACCATTACGCTCCAGAGACTTGGCTTATGGGACAGCCGAGACTTGCGGGTTGGCTCTGCCCTTGACAAAACCATTAGCGGTGGGCAACGTAAACGGGTCAATATTGGACTGGAGCTGCTACGCAAACCACAGCTGCTCTTTGTTGACGAACCAACAAGCGGTCTCAGCTCGCATGATAGCGAAAACATAGTTGACCTCCTACGCGAGCTTGCCCTAAGTGGCAACCTAGTGTTTGTTGTCATTCACCAGCCGAGTAGTACCATCTTCAAGATGTTCAACAAGCTATTGGTGCTGGACACCGGAGGATACCAGCTTTTCTACGGCAATCCGCTCGAGGCTTTAGTATATTTCCGAACTCACGAAGACTTGCTTAACAAAAGCGATGCGGAGTGCCACATCTGCGGCAATGTCAATGCAGAAGAGATTTTCCAGATTATTGAGCGAAAAGAGGTGGACGAATATGGCTGGGAACAAAATCAACGCCGCCTATTGCCTCAAGATTGGGCCGCCAAGTGGCAGGCACATACCTCTAAGCAGCCTATCAGGGGGCAATCTCTAGATACTACCTTAATTGAATCGCTGCCTCTTTCGACATCAAAGATCCCGAATTGGGGGCAGCAATGGTTGGTCTTTGTTAGGCGTAATGTCTTGGCCAAGTTGCGCAACAAACAGTATATCTTGCTAAATCTGCTACAGGCTCCCATTCTCGCCTTGTTGCTTGGTGGCATCCTGCGATTCGACCGTGTTAATGACCTGACCCAAACCGAGGACTATATCTTCAGGGAAAACATGAATATCCCTGTCTATATCTTCGTAGGGGTAATTGTGGCCTTGTTTATGGGCCTTCTAGTGAGTGCAGAGGACATCATCAAGGACCGTAAAATAAGGAAACGAGAGGCATTTTTGCACCTTAGCTGGAGCAGCTATTTAGCAGCCAAGATGACCTGGTTATTTGCCTTATCGGCCCTACAAGCAGCACTTTTTGTCCTGATTGGTAACCAGCTGTGCGGCCTTGAAGGTCTGAATGGGCACTACTGGTTGATGTTGTTCTCTGTGTCCTGTTTTGCCAACTTATTAGGTCTTAACATATCCGATAGTTTTAACTCGGCCATCACGATCTATATCATGATACCGCTTATGCTGATTCCGCAGCTGGTGTTAGGTGGGGTTGTGGTGCGGTTTGACAACATGAATCCGCACGTTAGCGATATTCAGCGGGTGCCTTGGCTAGGCGAGCTTATGGCTTCCCGGTGGGCTTTCGAGGGCCTTATAGTCAATCAGTATGTAAATAATGCCTACCAAAAACCCCTGTTTGACTGGGAGCGCAAGAGCCGTACAGCACACTACAAAGCCATCATCCTGATTGATAACACATTGATATCCAAACTTAATGACGTCCAGTCTTCGCTCGAGATCCCGGGTTATATTCCTACCTCAGAGGTCAATGACAACTTGCTGATTGTCAGACAATTCATTGATGTGGAACCAATGGCTACCGCCAGCCTCCGTCAATTGGCAAAAGACTCTTTGCTACCTACCTCCCTGACAATTCAGAGCCTTGATCATACTAAGCAACAACTAACAGAAATCAAACACCAGTACTTAAAGGCCAGCAATAGGTATATGGAAGAGCGGAACCTATGGCTGATGCGTAACTACCCTACTGGTGCTGCCAAGGCCCAGGTTTATGACCATTTCGTAAACGATCGGCTAAATGACTTTGTGCTGGATGCAACTAACCCTGATAAGGTGGTGCAAGTGGAATCCAAGCTATACCGCAAGTTCGAGCCCATCCATTATGACCCTGACTATTACAGACATCCGCTTGATTTTCGGGCTCACTTTTTTGCCCCACGCAAACACTTTTTAGGTCGCTATTACCCTACCTACACACTCAATCTGGCTGTGCTATGGGTTATGACAATCCTTTTGACGGCGTGCCTTTACCTCAGGGTTGGGCGCAACATAGGTAGTCTATCTCGCAACCTCAAGGCTGCCCTAGCCAGACGTCGCAAGCATCAGTTGCTTGCCAAGAAAGTCAACTAAGGGCGGACCTATCCAATTGCGGCATGTTAAGGGATTATGCCGCCTAAACCATTACTTTGGTGGCACCAACTTGGCTTATTTTGCCCACCAACGCTTCAAAAAAAATCTTGGCACCTCTTAACCATAGTGAATTTAATCTAGTTTTGGTGTTGGCCATGCAACTTTTATAGTACTTTGCATTGTCTATGTACTGAACGTAAAACACACCAATTCCAACTACAGAAACGCTTTACACACACACTTAATGAATCTCTTCAGGAAACTCGCACTCTTAGGACTAATGTCTATGGGAGCTGCAACAGCTGCAGTAGCTCAACAACCGTTTTTCAGGACCTTGTCTGGAACTGGAGGGCGCCTCGACTCTACAGGGGTCTTGTCTCAGCTCAATGCACCCCAGCTGGCCGCCATAAGTGCTGACAGCCAGTACATCTACTTTGCCGACCAAGGTAAACATACAATCCGTAGGGTTCACATACCATCATCTCGGGTAACCACACTATTGGGTAATGGCTATAACAATAATGGCATTACCAGTGGCCAAGCACTAAGTGTTTTCCTCAACTTCCCGACCTCAGTTGCACATGTAGGAGACTCAATCCTATACGTGACTAGCTTCGGACAGACAGCGTGTAACTTTTGTGGAGGGGGCATCACACAAGTCAACCTCAAGACTGGCGCTGCAAGAGCGTTGTCTCTTGGCTCGTTCTCAGGTCAGGCTATCACAGGAATTAGCGTAATTGGAGGACCAACGGCAGATACACTTTTCTACACTGGCGCCTATGGTACAGCAGGTGGGCTCAGTAAACTGATCCTGAACAAGAATACTGGTGCCTTGATTTCTGGTATGGTCCTAATCCCTACCTCGGCAGCGACAGCTGGTGGTATAGGCGCCAGTCCTGGTGGTTCGCTTATTTTTGGGGATAGCGTCTTAGTCGCTGACCGTGCAAATGGACGCATTTTAATTAGTGGCAAAAATGGAGTAGGGTTCCGTGACTTTGTTACTGGCCTTAACCAACCTTATGGCATCGCAAAAGCCACGGATACAAGTATTTACCTCACTGACGTCAACAACAATCGTCTGATACTGATCAACATCAAAACTGGCGGTATCACAACATTGGCTAATGGGCTTAGCCGCCCTCGTGGCGTTGTTAGCAATGATAGCGCCATCTTTGTCCTAGAAGAAACGGCGAACCGTATTAGGTATGCACTGAAATCATCACCTGGTGTTTTCAAGAATTTCTCTGGCCGGCAGGCAACCGTCATAAATGGTGACGCTAAAATTTCAAATTTTGAGGTACCAAGTGATGTTGCTTTCGGACCAGGACGTGCCCTTTATGTGGCTGACCGCGGCAATAGCCTAATTAGGGTCGTAAATGCTGATACAGGATCCTCAAGGACTTTGGTATCTGTCCCTTCTATCAGCGATATTGTTTTCAAAGACAGTGTCTTATACTACAACCAATCATCTCGTAATGCCATTTATCGTGTTACAAGCTACAATCTCCGTACCGGAAGGACAGAAATACTAGGCGGAGCATCTGGCTTTTCTGGCCCTGCTGGTAACCAAGTTGATGGCGACTCAGCCACTAGCCGTTTCAAATACCCAACCGGATTGGCTATTGACGAGTCCGGTCGTAACCTATACGTTGGATCTGTTGGGGCTAATAATGAAGAAGGATTCTCAATCCGTCGTGTGAATATTGCTACTAAGATTACAACAACCATTGTTGGGTCAATTACACCGACTTCAGGCTATATTGATGGCATTGGCAATGCCGCGCGTGTTGGGGCTGTGTCTGACGTTGCCGTTTCTGGTGACACAATACTCTATTTTGCAGATGCATCTAATGAACGCATCCGTAAGGTTGATCTCCGTACAATGGCTGTTAGCACTGTTGCTGGTACGGGTTTTGATGTCCGCACACCGCGTGATAATGCCAATGGATTATCGGCAGCTATTGCAGATATCAGCAAACTAGCACTGGACACAGTAAACGGGTATCTATATTTTACAGACGGTAATCTACTAAGGCGGCTTACCTTGAGCGGAACGTATGAAGTCAAAACTGTTTCGGGCACCATTGGCGCAGCCTACCAAGATGGCCTTTCTACAGCTGCTCGCTTTTCAGCCCCAAGGGGAATGGCTTTTGATAGCACATCCAAAATATTATATCTGGCTGATGCTAATAACGGTCGTATCCGTGCCGCAAACTTTATTGTGAATACTGCCCCAAGCTTCACCAAAGGCCCTGACACCAATGCCTTGGAAAATGCTCCACTTCAAGTCATCAGAGGTTGGGCCACAAATATTGTTGCGGGCACTCAGAGTGTAGAAAGCTCTCAGGTCGTCAAGTACATCCTAAGCAACAATAACCCTACCCTATTTGCTGTCCAACCAACTGTTGATAGCACTGGCACCTTGAGGTTCCGCCCTGCTACTAATCGTTTTGGCCTAGCTACAGTTAGCATAATTGGGCGTGACAACGGCGGTACCGACGCTGGCGGTATTGACTCCTCAGCCCGCACCACTTTTGTGATCCGGATTGACTCTGTGAACAACGCACCTGTTTACACCACAACAGTTGCCAACGGAACCATCACGACAACAACTGGAGTTGCGGCTGTTAATGTACCTAACTGGGCCACAGCAATTGCTGCTAGCAACGCGCCAAACTTCGAAGGTTGGCAGACAACAGCCTTCACATTCCGCACCAAGAATCCGCAATTCTATACCACCCTGCCAAACGTAACCATTACTGGTGCAGCTGGTGCTTTGAACTTTGTTCCTAGCCGTGTAAACGCTGGTCGGGATACAATCGATGTTATCTTGCGTGACAACGGTGGTATTGCCAACGGTGGTGTGGATAGCGTTAAAGGTCGTCTGATAGTCATTATCAATCAATACGTTAACGTTCGCCCTGCTTTCACAATTAGCGCTGTCAATGCTAGCCTGACTTATCCTGCCATCATAGGTGGAGCCCAAACAACAGTAAACAACTGGCTCACTGCGCTATCAGCTGGCCCAACTGCCGAGGCTTGGCAGACGCTGAACCTAACTGTGCGTACCCTTACACCTGCCATGTACACTGTTGCACCTAGTGCTGCAATCGTCACAGTTGGCACCGCACGCAATGCCAACCTGAGCTTCACCCTGAGTGGTCAGCCAGGGGTTGATACCTTATACGTTGTGCTAAGAGACAATGGTGGTAGTGCCTTTGGTGGTGCTGACTCCATCCTGCGTAAAGCTGTGGTAAGAGTCAACGTAAACACTGCGCCTGCCTTTACTGTCAGTGCCGCTAACCTTGCTTTGGTTTATCCGAACAACTCGACTCAGGCAGTTAGTCTTAACAGCTGGGGTACTGCTGTTGGACCTGGTGCTGTAATTGAGGCGCCTCAGACGCTCAACTTCACAATAACCTCACGTCGTCCATCACTCTATAGCGTGCAGCCTGCTCTCGCCATCCTTGGCACAACAGCACGTACCGCTGGCTTGACCTTCACCCTAGCTGGTGTAGACGGTATGGATACCCTCACCGTTGTCCTAAAAGATAATGGCGGCACACTTGGCGGTGGTATTGATACATTGGTACGCACCTTCACTGTCAAAGTTGGTACAGTAAGCCTACAGGACAAAATTGTAGCTTCTGAGGTCCGTATCTACCCGAACCCAACTACCGGTATGATCAACATCGACCTAACTGGTATGAGCTCTGCGGCACCTGTAACAGCAACTTTGACCAACCTTGCTGGTCAGCAAATCTGGAATGGCGAGCTTAACACCCAAACACAGAATCAACTTTCCGTTGATGGCCAAGCAGCCGGCCTATACCTACTGCACCTCGTGCAAGATGGTAAGCACCTTGTCCAGAAAATCCGTAAACAATAGTGTTTTGGCCATTAATTGGCCTTAGAAAAGTTAAGAAATGGGAGCCAGCAATGGTTCCCATTTTTTATGTTAGGCAGCGAATACAACCATCGAATCACTACAATCTAATGATGCCCCAAAAAACTGACTAGCCAAAAAATAAATTCCAACCTGTCATCAATAAATTCTGTCTTAGATTTGATATCCAAAACACCTTATAAGCTATGCCCAATCAAACACATATACGCGTCTTATTATTGCTGTCAGCAATCTTAGCCGTTAATGGATTAGTAGCACAGCCTACTATTAGCCGTTTTACGCCCTCCTCGGGTCAGCAAGGACAACTGGTCAGGATTCAAGGAACAAACCTTGGCAATGTCCTGCAAGTTAGATTTGGATCACTAAATGCCTCATTCTACAGGGTCAACAACAACCTCTTGTATGCAGTTGCACCCCAGAACGTCGCAAATGGCATCATTGAAGTGCGCTCGGCTGCAGGTTCAGATCAGAGTGGATCTCTTTTTTCCATAGTAAGCGCCTGGGATAGCCAGTGCCTCCAGGGATTAAGCCCCTTGTGCGAGTCGCCCATGATTGCCCAGATCAGGATACCAACAACTAGGTTTCGTTATGACACAATTGGAACGCGCTTGTTGCAATGCGCAGGCGGTGGCGCTGGCGGTGTGATTCCGGAAATAACCTTGCCAACATTAACCGACTGGACAGATACACTGCGTGGTGGGAACACCTATAATCTTCAAGTGACCACCTTAAGGCCAAGCCGCGTAATTTGTTGGGTTGACTGGAACAAAAACGGTAGATACGAGAGTAACGAATACTATGATGGTGGTATACAAACAGCTCCAGGTACATCAAGCATGTCTTTCACCGTCCCCGACACGGCATTTGGGGGCCTTACAAGGGTAAGGGTCAAAACTTTACCAGCAAGCCAAACATTCGACGCTGCAACTTATGGTTGTCAAAGCACGAGCAACACCCAATCGGTTGACTTTAGCCTCTTCATGATTGGGAGTGGCAATGTTGCTGGATACTGTGGCCCTAGGCAAGCGACAGCCGCCTGTGACCCTGCTAATCGGTTAACCAGCCTCGCCATTACAAATGGCAAAGGCCTGACAACATCCTTAATTAGTTGCCCTACAAACGGATTTAATGGCTATACCCTAATCCCCCACACCGGGCCGAATGCCGTCACAACTACTTTACATGCGGGCGCAGAGTACAACATGAGGCTGGGCGTCACGACTGCAACGATGCGAGCTGCTGGCTATATCGACTTTAACCGTGATGGGGTGTTTGACACTGATGAGATTGTCTTTGGAACTACATTTTTCCCTAACTCGAGGGTGGCAACACAAAAATTCGTTGTACCACGAGACGTGCCTTCAGGCCTGACCCGCATGAGGATCCGGGTAGGTGCCGCAGGTGCGATGCCTCCAGCCTGTGGCTTCGGTACCTCCCAAACCCTCGATTATACAATCTTGTTGGACTCAATCCCTAACGCATACTGCCAAGGGACGCTCCAGACAAATACCTGTAATGGCGCTTCGCGTATTTTGTCCATTTCAGCTGAAAATAGCGGCCTAAACCTCGTTATGCCTGCTTGCCCAGTTGGAAGCTCTGCCTATTATGATCTGTTTGGCAGCCCAGTGCCCAGCCATTTGCTGGACATCACAGAGTTAACCCACAGGTTAACAGTGACAGCAAACCAAAGCGGAACCGTTTTGGTCTGGGTAGATTATAACCTCAACGAGCACTTTGACGAAATTGAAGGCTATGGGATCAACGTAGTAGCCAACGTACCTGCTAACATCAACCTTAGCCGAATAGCTAATGCACTAAACGGTACTGGTATAGCTCGTATTCGGTTTTTACCAGGTCAGACATTTAACACAAGCCTCCTGAGCACGGCCTGTACGCCAAGAACATCTGGTCAAACGATCGACCTACCCATCAGGATTCGTCAAATTAGCACTGCCCCAACTGCCTGCTACACCGCACAGCACAATGGTGTTTGTGGCAGCACTGGGATCATCAGCCAAGCAACGATATCAACCACCCCTTTTGACTATACAGAGAGCAACTGCCTAGGCGATCGTGTTGACCTTCGCAACTTTGATGTTCCAGAAAACAACGCCACATTTTTTGTAGGCAACACTTATAGTTTCACGCTGGAAAGCAATAGCACCCGTCTTCAGATGGAAGCCTGGATCGACCTCAATGGCGATGGCTTCTTTGCAGCCTCCGAATGCGTTCGACTATCTCGCTTCAATAACATTTCCTTCCGAGGTTCGATCACGATCCCACAGTCTGCCACATCGGGCCATGTCACGATGCGCCTTCGTGGCGTCAATTCTCCTGATGTTATGACGCCATCTGATGCCTGTATTTTTTATGCAGAAGGCGTCACCCGTGATTTCCTTGTTCGCTTACAGGGGACTTGCTTAAGTCAGCCAATTATCACTAATAGCATCAGCACTAATAACCAAGTTGGTATCTGTTCAGGCGGCTCAGTGGAGCTAAGAGGACCTTTGGGCTATCAATACCTATGGTCCAACAACGCAACAACGCAAAACATTACGGTAAACACGGCAGGCAACTATTCGCTTAGGTTGATTGCAGGCACTTGTACTTCGGCTGCCTCGGCTGCAATTCAGGTAAGCCTCGTGGCAACTCCAACTGCAGCCACAATAATCAACAATAGTGGTTCGAACGTCATCTGCGGCGGGCCAATAATGCTGTCAACAAATTATACGGCAGCCAATGCTCGTTATCGTTGGTCAAATGGCGATACGACAGCCACAATATCAGTTTCGCAGCCGGGAACCTATACGGTCGCAGTCGGCCAAGGAAGCTGTTTCAGTCCGCAAAGTGTCGGATATCCAGTTGTAAGTGGTGTGGCTAGCCCTATCCCAACCATCGCCTCGCCTGGCAGCACAACAGTTTGCCTTGGACAATCACTAATCCTATCTGGGCCAGCAGGCGCCGCCCAGTATCTCTGGAGTAACGGAGCCACTTCCCAACAGATTCAGGTAACAGCAGGTGGTACTTTCAGCTTGCAGGTCCGTAATCCGAATGCTTGTTTATCGGCTCCGAGCCAACCTATTACCGTTTCGGTCCTGCCCAAGCCTCTACCTGTCCCGGTTACAGCTGCAACAAGCCCTTCAATCTGTCCTGGGGATAGTGTTAACCTAAGCGCACCTGCTGGTTATGCTCAATATTTGTGGAGTAATGGCCAAACGAGGAGGACGATTAGGGTAGGCTCCGCAGGCAATTATACCGTACGTGTTGCTTCAGTTGTCGGTGGATGTTTTTCAGATACGCTAGCAGGCTTTTCTGCCTCTGGTATCACCGCCTATCCTGTAGGCGCAACTGCGACAGACTCCATTACCCTATTCTTGAATCCGAATCTAACCTGCCCATTGGCTAGCCAAAATGCGTCTACAAGCATGGTCGGAGCATCTGTGGTGCGGCTACATGCGGGTGTCACAATTGGTGGGACACCATTTTCTCGCTTGGTGAATACAACAACCGTGGCAGTTGAGCCACAGACAAGGTTTAGTGGTAATGCTACAAGTGGTTGGTACAAAAAAATCTTACCTACTGCCTATTTTGGTATCCCGAATACGGAGGTCGCCACCGCTCTTGATTTCGTGCTCAATGGTGACGCTGCCAGTGGTGGTTGGTTTGTCAAAGAAGGAAAAGTAGCGGCAATTTGCTCAGACTTCAAGGTTAACTTCCCAATCACAGCATCTGCCGTTGCATCACCATTTGGCGTTACAGTAAGGGTCTTGTCTGCCCCTAGCCCTGTCACCCCATCGGTCACTGGTAGTAGGCAAGCCTGTAACGGAGATAGCATCCTGATTTCAGCACCAACAGGTTTCAGCGCTTATCGTTGGTCCAACGGTGCTACAACCCGCACGATTTATGCCAAAACCAGTGGTCGTTACAACGTTAGGGTCTCAAACGGAGCTTGCTTTTCGGATACCGGGATAGGGGCAAATAGTGTTGCTATAACCATCCTACCAGCAGTCGCAACGCCAACAATTAGCGCAACTATTGACTCTGTTTGCCCTGGCGGACAATCAGTGATCAGTGTGATTAATCCACAACCGGGCTTGCAATACCTATGGTCTAACAACCAAGTCGGAACCCAAATCACGACCAACGGACCAGGTAGCTACCGAGTACGAACTATTTCTGGAACCTGTACCTCATCATTTTCTGCAATACTCATAGTTAGGCTATTGGCGACACCACCAGCTCCTTTGCTCACACCTTTTGGCAAAACATTCCTATGCAATACAGGTTCGGATAGCGTAGTTCTTATTGCTAATGTTGCTTCAGGTACAGTACGGTGGAATAATGGCTTTATCGGAAACCGACTAACAGTACGGATAGGAGGTCAATACTCTGCCATCAATATCGGCGCATCTGGTTGCCCATCTCCTAGTAGTAGTACTTTTACGATCGTAACCTACAATCAACCAATAGCTGGCCTAACCCAACGCAACGACACTTTGTTTGCTTCTGGTGGTCAATCTTATCATTGGTTGTTGAACGGAAGCCGAATAAGTCCGCTTGCCGGCAACTTTCTGGTCCCATCTGCAAGTGGCAGGTATCAGGTAGTGGCCATCAATGGTCTCTGCACCGACACATCCTCAATCCTGACACAAATCGAAAGTGGCCCAATTAGCAAGCCAACTCTTAAGATATACCCTAACCCTACCTCAGGTCAACTCCAGATAGACTTATCTGACTTTGGTGGCAACAACAATCTGTCTGGTCGACTGACCACACTAACAGGGCAAGTTGTTTGGCAGGGTATACTAGAGGTCGGGGCTACCAATAAGATCGATTTCACGTCGATGCCTGCAGGGCTATACTTATTTGACTTGTGGGACGGCAATAAACATGTCATCCAGAAAATTCGCAAAGATTAGGCTCTAGGTCCAGCCATAAAGGTATTTTCTACGATATGGGAGCTAGTGATGGCTCCCATATTTTTGTTGCAGCCATTGTTATGGGTTCAACGCAATCATGTCATATTTGCCGAGCATATACCGTCCTTATCCAATGTCCAAAAAAGCGCTCCTTAAACGCTGCCGAGCCTTGATGATCTTGATGTGCTTTGTGGTAGGGCTTAAGCTGCTGTCAAGCTGCGAACAACATAAACCACAGAAAACACGCCGAGAGGCCAAACGGATTGCGGATAGCATCGCTGCCAGTGGGCCAGACTCACTCAATCTGATCAATCAGGGATATACCTACCAACCTCAAAAAACAGGTAGTTTTCCTGCTTGTTATGCACTGCCTATTAAGTCATCTGAAGGCTGGCACAGCCTTGAGATCAAAGTTATGGGCGAAGATGATATGGCGGTCAAATTGATCGAAACCAGAACACAAGAGGTAGTACGGTTTGCCTACATCATACATGGTAAAAAATTCGAGATGACCGAGATACCTGGCGGAACCTACTACTTGCGCATAATGTCCGGCAAACACTGGTATGCTAAAATGAAGGGGAAACGCTGCGAAGGTGTATTTGGCGAAAACTTACGCTATCGTTCTAGTCAAAAGTGCACCTTTAGGAACCATATTGATAAGAATCACCAGCCTACAGCGAATAGTTTTTATATCGTTCTGGGGGGCTCAACTGGTAAGGGCGAACGATTCAACACTGATGTCATTGATAAGGAGCAGTATTAAGCGCCTAAGACTTGTATAGATATGCGATAAAATCTGTAGCCTGAAATAAACCGCTCCTGCCTTTCGGATAGGCAAAAGGTCAATCGTCCTTCAAAAAAACCATTGCACAAGGCTATTGGTGGCAGATTGGGCCTAAAAGACTTACCTTAGTCATATGAAGATCCACCCCAGATTCCTTTTGACCTATTTTTTAGTCGGCCTGATGTTGTCATCTAGTATGATAAGTATTGCCCAAACCGACAACGTTGTAGTCCTTACGGGCACTGTGACTGCATCGGCCACAGGAGAGGCGCTGGTCTGGGTAACGGTACGTGTAGGCAAACAAGGGCCAGGTGTCGTGACCAATACCGAAGGCGAGTATCGATTAGTTGTCAAGCCCGAGTATAAAGATAGCCTGGTTCAGTTCAGCAGTGTTGGGTACCAAACCAGTAGGCTAACTATAAACGAGGTAAATCGGCAGGAAGGTAAAATCAAGCTGCAAGAGGCTACCCTACTAACCCAGGAAATCGTCGTGACGCCCAACAACACAGGCTTCAAACCCCTCGAGGATGGCAAATGGCAGGCAGCTTTCTACCGCGAATATTTTTCAACTGAGGCACCAGACAAACCGGATGGCAACCCAGTTGAAATGCTAGAGTGTGACTACTGGATGCAGCGCCTAGCCCCCAACAAAATCAAAGATAAGGTCCTGATAACAAATAGTCGGGCAAGGGCCAATTTTGATAAGGTAACCTTATCTAGCACCTACTGCCTTACCTCAGTTTGGATACAGGCCAACAGCCGCCTGAAATATTATTATGACTCCCTTTCTGGTAAAACTCCGCTATCAAGCAAGGTGATTGATTTCAAAGGCCAGAAAGCTGTCGAAACAATCCACCCCTATCGCAACGAGACATTTGCAGGCCATTATACGGTACTCCGCCTAGCGCAAACAGGCGAAGTGGTCCAGATCATCATTAAAGGAAACAGGAGACCCGAGGTCCAAAACTCGACTAGAAGCTATTTTAATCCCTTACGGTTTTATAAGGGACGTATCAAGTTTGTTCTGAATGAGCTCAATGACGACGTCACGATCCGATATAACAACTCAGTACCCGAGTTCTTTTGGCGCAATCTGCGCTTATACCTCAAGTTTGATGATGCCTCTTTCCAACAAGCCAACACCTACAACTTTACCTCGATGTGGGCCAAAACCGGAGAGGCAGAGACTGAACCAACAACCTTTAGCTTCCGTTGGAAACCCGGAAATGCACTTCATCGCCAGGCTATAAGCAAAGGAGAAAAATTCTGGGAGCTAAGCAATACCATCCTGCCCAACCGCAAAGAAGAGTCCTTCTTGAAGATCTTATCTGAAAAATAGGTTAGCCTTTTTCAGAAGCAAAAAGGGCCTTATGATCTGGAGTTGCCTCCAAGATCATAAGGCCTTTGTTGTTAATGGGTTGGAACTAAGCTTTGAACTTTTTAGGTTCTTTACGGCGCCTAACGATGTCCGAGGCTAGATATATCGCTTGGCGGAAACTATTGGCATCTGCTACCCCTTTACCTGCTATGTTGAAGGCAGTACCATGATCCGGACTAGTCCGAACAACAGACAATCCACCGGTGTAGTTGACACCATCATCAAAGGCAAGTGTCTTGAATGGCCCTAAGCCTTGGTCATGATACATGGCCAAAATACCATCAAACTGATTTTGTTGGCCTGCCCCGAAAAATCCATCTGCTGGATAAGGACCTACCACAACCTCGCCAGCCTTAGCCAGCTTATTGATGAGCGGTATCATGATCTCCAACTCTTCGCGGCCTAACTTTCCAGCTTCGCCAGCATGCGGATTAAGCCCTAGAATGGCGACCCTTGGTTTCTGGATACCAAAATCTTTCTTGAGGGTCGAAATCAATGTTTTGATCTTATCCTCCAGCAATGGGGTGCTGAGCATCCTAGGTACTTCGGATAGGGGTACGTGTGCCGTTGCAAGTGCAATCCTGACCTCTTCGGCCACCATAAGCATTAATCCCTCGTCCGTGCCAAAAGCATGGGCAAAGTACTCGGTATGGCCAGGCCAAGTAAACTCTGCGGGCATATTGGCCTTGTTGATCGGGGCTGTGACAATGGCATCTATGAGACCAGCTTTGGCAGCTTCGACCGTAGCCTGCATGCTATTGTAGGCACATAGGCCGGCCTCTGGTTTGGCTTGGCCGATGGATAAAGCATAATCCTCTGTCCAGACCTCAATCAAGTTTACTTTCCCAAATTTAAAGGGCTCACCAGGGGCGACTACCCAAAGTAGGTCAGTGGGCAAATCAAGTACTTTGGACCAATGGTCGAACAATTGCTTATTGCCATAGACCACGAGCTGCACAAGGTCCGTGATGCGCTTGTCACCCGCAATCTGGAGGATGATTTCAGGGCCGATACCGTTAAAATCACCAATGGAAATGCCGATATTCATAAGTGGGCGCCTGCCAAGGGCATCAATGCTAATTTGGTTCGGTGTTGTGTTTGAGGCGGACTTGTTTGCGTTCGGTTTGTCATCGAAGTCAAAGTAGCTATCGTCTTCTGGTGCAGCTTTGAAGGCAGGACTTGCATTTCGTCCTGCTTGGCGATCTTGATTGCGGGACTGAGGACGGCTAGATGCTCGGTCCTGGTTCCGATCTGGTCGAGAATCAGACCTAGAATCTGACCTACGATCTGATTTGCGGTCTGCCTGGCCAGGCCGATCAACACGTTCTGGCCGATCAGATTTACGATCGGATCCACGGTCATTATTACGACCTTGTCCACGCTCTGGCCTTGTGCTCGGACCGCGTTCGGCTCTGATGTCAGCACTGCCTTCAAATTGCGCCTCTACACTGATATCATTTTTTGCCTCTGCCTTGACCTCTTGGTTCCGCTGCGGATTTCGCTCACGACCACCATCTCGTCCACCACGATCTTTGTTAGGCTGTCCTCCTCTGCTGCCACCGTCACGACCTGTTCTATCCATCCTTATATTATCAGGATTATGAGGTCGGGAGTTGCCATTTGGGTCACCATCCTGTGACGAAGTTCCTCCTTCGGCAGTAGCTGTAACTTTGCCCTCTATATTTTGGCGATTCGGTCTTGGCCTATCAATGTTTTTATTGTCAGTACCAGCCACACCATCTATTCCATTTAACGGTCTAGGACCCCGCGAGCGATCTCGATCTCGCCGACTACGATTCCTGTTCTCGTTTCTAGGTCCCTCTGTCCCACCCTGATTGTTGCGTGGAATATCGTTTTGGTTGCCTTTGTCAGTGCTTTGTTCCATATCTTGGCAGCCCGAAGAAGCCAAGCTTCTCATGCTAAGTCGCAAATATGGTCAAAACAAGCTCGTTCTACGGTATCAATTGGGCCAAAACTATCCATCGGACCACAACAATTTGGCTATCTGTCATGGTTTGCGCCTTTGTCTGGACCGGATGTGAGCAAATCTATCAACCCAAACAAGTGGGGTACAACAAGATTGACCTGCCTGATCAGACCTACACCCGTTTTGACAGTGCGGGCTATCCATTTAGCTTCGACCGGAGCACAGCAGCCACTGTCTTGCCAGACCATAGTAAAAATGCCGAGCCTTTTTGGGTTAACATCCATTACCCTGCCTTTGATGCGGATGTGCAGATCACGTACAAGTCTCTGAATAGGAACATGACCTTAATGCACGAATACATTGAGGATGTGCGACTCCTGACCAACAAACATAACATCAAGGCAATTCAGATATCTGAACATCTCTACAAAACTGCAGACAGTAACTCGGCCTATGTGTTTTTGCTGGGTGGTCAGGTGCCAACTCAGTTTCAGTTTTATACGACTGATAGTGCGCAACACTTTTTGCGTGGTGCACTGTATTTTAAAATGGCAGATCGGAACGATAGCCTCCAGCCGGTGATCGACTTTATATCCCGAGATATGGAGCACTTGCTAAGTACCTTGAGGTGGAAAGGTAAAAAATAGCCCCCTTGAAAGGCTCTCAGGACCAATAATTAAGCCCAAAATTTCGTTTTCCCACTAGCTAGGTCTATCATTGCTCATTACATCTCCCTCCCAGCGAAGCTAACAAACCTAACAGGTATGTTGGAAATGGTACCAGCACATGATTAACAAGCCCAAAACATTTGGTCAACCAACTAGCACCATAACGGCTTGGAGCTTCGTCATGGTCATGACTATGGTTTTTTGGGGATTGACCCAAGGATACGGGCAGGATCCGCAGTATTCGCAATACTATAATGCTGCTGTCTATCATAACCCTGCCTTTGCAGGCACATCGACCCCACAACGGCTATCTGTAAACTACAGGGCACAATGGCCTGGGTTGCCCGCTCCCTACATTAACTATTCTGCAGCCTTTGACTTTTGTTTCCAGAAGACGGGCACCTCATTTGGTTTAATTGCAACCCAAGATGTTGCGGGAATATCCAAATTCCGGATGACCTCTGCAGGGCTGTTAATCGCACAGAAAGTAAAACTCAACAAGGATATCACTGCTAGTTTTGGTGTACAAGTCAGCTTTGATACCCGTGACATTGGATCGGCCAGTTTGATTTTTCCTGATCAGGTCACGAAGGATGGCCTAATTGCGGCCACTGCCGAACCTAAACGTGCTGGCTCAACTAGCTATGTCAACACCTCTATCGGAGGCCTGGTATTTGGTCGTGATTGGTGGGCGGGTCTTAGCATTCATAATTTTAATCAGCCAAGCCTAGACCCTCTTGGGGGTAAAGCGGGAATTCTCTATCCTAGGACTACACTCATCGGGGGGCTAAGATTCCCATTACAGGATGACCGGTACCTAAAGCCACACCAACAAGGTGATGCGATAATGCCTTCGATTATGTATCGGTCACAAGGGAGTGCTGCACAAATCGATCTTGGTGTCACCGCTGAGCTTAATAGTTTTGTATTTGGCCTTTATACACGTGGGCTACCTTTCCTGAACAACATTCGTGGCGTTTTTACCCAAGATGCCATTATCGGCATGGTCGGAGTCAGGACCAACGATATCCGGCTGGCCTACAGCTATGACTATAACTCGGCTAGCTACCTGTCCGAGTTCCAGGGTGCCCACGAGATTTCATTGCAAATAGGCTTTAATCTAAGGCGTTACCTTAAGTACCGAAACGGGCCATGCCCAGGGATGTAAGAGTAGCCTTTCTGGGTTATTTTTCGTGGCGAATAGCATTTTTTTTGATCAAGGAAGTTGGCACAACAGTAATCTTACCTATATTCCTGCCTAAATGGTATTTGACCAAATTATCATTGGCCAAAGTCTGATCATTAGATACACTTCATCCTCAGGATCTGAATATGACAGAACAATATTTCAAGTGGTACTCTCAGCATCTTGGTATGGACACCGAGATGCTGGTCTTTGGTGACAATGGCTATCCCATTGTCCTTTTCCCGACAAGTATGGGAAAATACTACCAGAATAAGGACTTTTTACTATTAGAATCAGTCCGCTGGTGGGTCGAAAACGGCTTCGTCAAGATCTACTGCCCCGACAGCATTGATACCTATAGCTGGTACAACAAAAACATCCACCCAGCCGAGCGTGCATTACGCCACAACTGGTACGATAAGATGATCCTTGACGAGGTTGTGGGACGGGCGCGTCACGAAACAGGCCGCCATCAGGTAGCGATGGCAGGATGCAGTTTTGGCGCCTATCATGCAACCAACTTTGCATTCCGTCATCCAGAACATGTGGGCTATTTGTTCAATATGGGTGGTGGATTTGACATCAAGATGCAGCTAGACGGTTATTATGATGACAATTGTTTTTACAATAATCCGCCAGACTTTTTGCCCGGTTTGTACCACCCTGCGCTTTTTAACATGAAAATCGTACTAGGTGTTGGTGAGCATGATTTCTGCCTAGAGCAGAACAAAAGAATGTCCGCCATCCTTGGTGCCAAGGGGATACCGCATTGGCTTGATATCAGGCCGGGGCAGGTGCATGACTGGCCAGCTTGGCGCGAAATGTTTCCGGACTATTTGGCACAAATGTAAATCTTTAGCGCAACTTGTATTAGTTTTAACCCAGTATCTTGCTGTTTTGATACTGATTTCCATTACCCAACCATGAAAAAAATAGGTATTTTATTTGGCAAGGAAAGTACATTTCCACAGGCTTTTGTTGACCGAGTCAATAGCAAAAATATCCCTGGCATCGTTGCAGAGTTTGTCCATATTGACAAAGTGGTACAAGGCGAACTGAGTGAATATGCAGTCATCATCGACCGCATTTCGCAAGATGTTCCATTCTATCGTGGATTCCTCAAGAATGCTGCCATCAGTGGGACAGCCGTGATCAACAACCCTTTCTGGTGGTCAGCTGACGAAAAGTTCTTCAACAATGCCTTGGCCACCAAAGTGGGAGTGCCAGTACCTAAGACCGTCCTCCTGCCTAGCCAAGAGCATCCAGATGATACCAGCTCCGAAAGTTTCCGGAACCTAGCTTATCCACTAGACTGGCCAGCGATCTTTAACTATGTTGGCTTCCCAGCCTACTTCAAACCCTTTGCTGGTGGTGGATGGAAGAACGTTTACAAGATCGAGAATCCTGATCAATTCTGGGGTGCATACGAAGAAACTGGCAAGTTGGTCATGATGCTTCAAGAGGAGATCAAATTCGATCTTTACTTCCGCTGTTATTGCATCGGTGGTAAAGACATCTTGATCATGCCATACGAACCCCGCAATCCGCACCACCTTCGTTATGTCGTTGAAGGCTATGAGGCGGATCCTACCCTTTTGGCTACTATCAAGGACTATGTCTTGCGCCTGAACGAAGGTCTAGGCTACGACTTCAACACGGTTGAGTTTGCAGTCCGCGACGGGGTGCCTATCGCAATTGACTTCTGCAACCCTGCGCCTGATGCTGATGTCAACTCTGTTGGGCAAGCCAACTTTGACTGGGTTGTCGAGGCAGCAGCAAATATGGCCATCGAGCGGGCACAAGCAGCCGAGCCTGGCAAGATGAACCTTACATGGGGTACATTTGTTAAGGAAGCAGTACTTGGTATTGGACTGACTGAAGCAACTGTGAACCAAAGTGGCCCATTACCAAAACGTAAGGCAGCGCCCAAAGCCACAATAGAAGCTGAAACAAAACCAGCTACCGCCAAAAAAGCTACCCCTAAGAAGGAGGTTCAGCAGGTAGTGGTTGTGCCGGCCGCAGAGGCCAAAACAAAAAAAGCCACTAGCAAAAAATAGCCCTTTCAGGATACCCTGAAAACTAGAATTGACCAAAGACACTTCCGAAACGAGGTGTCTTTGGCATTTATAGCCTGCTGCCAAACAAAATATATGTTATTTTAGAGTGCATCGCTCATTTTGATTGTTAATCTTGCTGATAACAACTAGTTTAGGCCCTAAGGTAACTATCACCACGAAAACAATAGGCCGGAGTCTAGTCAAGTATCACTGCTTCAAGATTCTGTCCATCATTCTTAACCAAATTGGCGAACCAACCACAATGTTCGTCAGAGGGAAGCCCCTCCTTAAAACCTGACTTATGGCCCAGACAGTTTACACATTAGGTATCGAAGAAGAGTTCCAGATCATTGACCCAGTGACACGCGAGCTGCGGTCACACATGGAGCAAATCGTGGAAGGTGGAAAAGTCCTGCTCAAGGAGCAAGTGAAGGCCGAGATGCACCAAAGCGTTGTCGAGGTCGGGACCAACATTTGCCAGAATATAGAGGAAGCTCGCAAGGAAGTGACCTACCTCCGAAAAACGATCTTAGACCTTGCAAATCAGTCTGGCCTCCGCGTAGCCTCGGCAGGTACACACCCTTTTTCATTGTGGTCTGAGCAGCAAATCACAGATCATCCAAGGTACGAAGAGATCGTGAATGAGTTGCAGGATGCCGCACGTGCCAACCTTATCTTTGGGCTCCATGTCCATGTCGGGATTGAGGAGCGTGAGCTTGGCGTCCAGATCATGAATGCAGCTCGGTACTTTTTGCCACACATTTTTGCGCTCAGCACAAACTCTCCATTCTGGGAGGGTCGTAATACTGGCTTCAAGTCGTTTAGGAGTAAGGTGTTTGACAAATTTCCAAGGACTGGTATCCCAGACTATTTTGGATCAGCAGCCGAGTATGATAGTTACATCAATTTGCTGGTCAAGACAGGATGTATTGACAATGGCAAAAAGATTTGGTGGGATATCAGGCTACACCCTTTCTTTGATACACTTGAGTTCCGCGTTTGTGATGTTCAGATGCGTGTCGAGGAAACTATTGCGTTGGCAGCATTGATGCAGGCTATCGTAGTCAAGATCCACCGCCTAATGCAAAAGAACCTGAACTTCAGGCTTTACCGCCGGGCCTTAATCAACGAGAACAAATGGCGTGCTTGCCGCTATGGTATGCAAGGCAAACTCATTGATTTTGGCAAACAAGAGGAGGTGTCGGCCATTGAACTTGTATATGAGTTGATGGAGTTTGTGGACGACGTGGTCGATGATCTTGGCAGCAGGGATGCCATCAATTACATCCATACCATGATCGCAAATGGCTCGGGGGCTGATCGTCAGCTCAGGGTTTACGAAGAGTCGGGAGGTGACCTTAAAGCAGTTGTGGATTATATCATTAGCGAAACGGCCCACGGAGTCCATTAGTATGGGGTAAATTGCTGCCTTACCGATTTTGATCCCTTGGTTCCTTCAAACCTTAGATACCAAACTCGGCAGGGGCAAGACAATTTTGTTTATCCTACCATACCTCGCAAGTGAATATTGGTTGACTTGGAACCAATAAGTTTCCTTGTAGCTACCTCTGTCATATTATTCCTAACAAAAAAACAAGCCTAGGCATGGTCCCAGCAGCTCGACAGGCATTTAATGCCCAATTTACTGATGCGCAATACGAGGCATACGTTAAGTATCTGAATGATCTCTACAACTATGAAATAGAGTTCAGGATTGCCGAAACGCCTATTTTTATCCCACGCGATCTTAAGCATAAGGTGGTCAGGGCTGGCGAGCATATCATTGACTTGATCACTAGTCCTGACTTCAAGGCAAGGACGGACCGGGCAGTACCACAAGGCCTTGAGGTGCCGAACGAAACCCCTCATACCCACTTTTTGGCCATCGACTGGGCCATCAGTACCGATGATGAAGATAACTTCGCACCAAGGTTGATAGAGCTCCAAGGTTTCCCATCCCTCTATGGTTTTCAGGAGGTTATCAGCCAAGCAGCACTGAAATTCTGGCCCATCCCAGACAATTTCGAGTACTTGTTTAATGGCCTCGATACCAGTTCTTATTTGGCATTGTTAGCCAAAGTGATCCTGGGAGAACACGCCATCGAAAATGTAATCCTACTCGAGATCGAACCTGAAAAACAAAAAACAAAGGTCGATTTCTACGCAATGGAGCAACTAATCGGACTCCGTTCAGTCTGTTTGACGGATGTGATTCTGGAGGATCGAAGGCTGTACTACATGCGTGATGGGGTCAAAACCCGCATTAACAGAATTTACAACCGTGTTATTTTTGACGAGTTGCAACAACGGACAGATCTGAAGCTGGCCTTTGATATGCAGCAAGATGTGGAAGTCGAATGGGCAGGACACCCTGCTTGGTTCTTCAGGATAAGCAAGTACATCCTTCCGATGCTGGAGAGCGAATTCGTGCCTAAAACTTGGTTCTTGAACGAGTTACCCACGATACCAACCGACCTAGAAAACTACGTCTTGAAACCATTGTTCAGCTTTGCGGGTAGTGGTGTTTTGGTCAATGTCACCAAAGCTGACATCGAGGCCATCCCAGATCCGGAAAACTGGATCTTGATGAAGAAAGTAAATTATGCTCCAGCTGTGAAGTCTCTCGATATACCTGTAAAGGTCGAGCTGAGGATGTTGTATTTATGGCCAGATGGTGATGCTAGACCAACGCTCGCTACCAGCCTAGTACGGATGAGCAAAGGATTGATGATGGGCGTAAAATTCAACAAGAACTTTACTTGGGTTGGTGGTTCTTTAGCGTTCTTTGAGGCTGATTAGTCGCCACAACTAACACTCCATGTATTACCCTTATGGGAAAGCTCACTAGTACCCATGCCGTACTTTCGGATAGCGAGGAAAAGCTAAACTTAAATCCTAGCAAAGCCCAGGCCCCTTTTGTAGCAAACCTAAACAATGGCTATAAACCTGGGGTCAGTATTGGGCTTTTAGGAGGTGGCCAGCTGGGAATGATGTTGTGCCAGGCTGCTATTGATCTCGGCATTGCGTTGCATGTTCTAGACCCTGATCCAGATTGCAGTTGTCATCATTTGGCACATAGCCACACTGTTGGTTCCTTTAAGGATTATCAGACGGTGCTCAATTTTGGGCGGAGCTTCAGCCATATCACGGTCGAGATCGAGGCAGTTAACACCGATGCGCTCAAACAACTAGTTTCAGAGGGGGTAAGGGTTTACCCTAAACCAGAGCATCTAGACCTTATCAAGGACAAAAGCCTACAAAAGCAATTTTACAAACAGGCTGGTATCCCTACCTCTGATTTTGTCCTAACACAAACTGGTGCTGAAGTGCTGGCCTATCCCGACTTTTTCCCTGCAGTGCATAAGTCTGCCACTGATGGTTATGACGGACGTGGAGTGGTTTTACTTTCGACTCCGTCCGAGGTAAGTCAAGCATTTGACTGCCCTGCCGTTCTAGAAAAAAAGGTCGATATCCAGACCGAATTCAGCATCATTATTAGTCGCAACGAACTCGGGCAAACTGCTCATTTTGAGGCTGTTGAGCAGGTTTTTCACGCGACAAAACACATCCTACAATACTTGGTCGCCCCTGCATCCATACCGCAAGGAGTTAGTGACGAAGCGATCAAGATCGCGCACCAAATTGTCGAAGAGCTCGACTATGTTGGTTTGTTAGCTGTTGAGTTTTTCTTGACAAAGGCTGGCGCAGTCTTGGTAAATGAGATTGCACCTAGGCCGCACAACAGCGGACATCATACAATCAGGGCCTGCCGAAGTAGCCAGTTCGAACAACACCTAAGAGCAGTACTTGGGTTACCAAGTGCTGACACATCCACCCATAGCCATGCAGCCATGCTTAACATATTAGGAGCTGAAGGCGCAGAAGGTAAAGCGCAATACACAGGGCTTACTGATGCCTTATCCTTACCTGGAGTCTATCCCTTTTTGTATGGCAAATCACTAACAAGGCCTTTCCGCAAAATGGGCCATGTAACGGTCGTGGGTACAACTCGAGAAGAGGTCCTTAAAAAGGCGGAGATGGTTATTGTGGAGGCAAGGTAAATTTAGTTACCTGTATACTCTACCCAAACAACTTCTCCAGGACGGTATCATATGCATCCTTTATGGAGTTGTTGATCAGTTCTTGGCCGTCCACAACATAGGCTGGCCCTTTTGTGACGACACCTAGTTTTGCCCAAGGAATATTAGCCTCTTGGACTAAGTAGCGCTCAAACTCAGCTTTTTGGCCTGGGCTAACGGAAACCACTACCCTACTTTGGCCTTCGCCAAACAGAAAGGCATCCTTCCGAACATCTGGGTTGGTCTGAATGCTAAAACCTAAATCCTTCGGCATGGCTGACTCCGCAAGTGTAACCAGTAGCCCGCCATCCGAAACATCATGGGCACTCTGGATGTACCCAGACTTAATGCTATTGCTGACGACTTGCTGCACATTCCACTCAATGTCGAGATCAAGGTATGGAGCTGTGCTTAGCTTGATGCCGAGGTAGCTATACACATACTGAGAAGACCCAATATCATCTGTGCTGGGCCCTAAAAGGTAGATCAGATCGTCTGGCTGGGCGAAGGCAAGCCCAGTGTGGTTTGCAGCATTATCCAACAGACCTAACATACCAATGGTAGGTGTCGGGAAAACTGCCCCGCCATCATTGCTTTGGTTGTAGAAACTAACGTTACCTCCGGTGACAGGAGTGCCAAACTTGAGACACGCAGTTGTCATACCCTTGATGGCCGATACAAATTGCCAATAAACCTCTGGGTTATAGGGGTTACCAAAATTGAGGTTATTGGTGATAGCGATGGGGGTTCCACCACTACAAACGACGTTGCGAGCAGCCTCTGCGACAGCAATAGCGGTGCCCTTTTCTGGGTTGGCATGTACATACCGACCATTACAGTCCACACAAATGGCAATAGCTTTATTGGTCCCTTTTACCATCACGACACCTGCGTCCGAAGGTTTGTTGGTGGTCAGGGTGCCAGTGCCAACCATGCTATCATACTGACGAGCTACCCAACGGCGCGAGGCAATATTAGGATGGGTCAGCAAATGATTTGCAACAGAGGCATAGTCTGGTTGGGGAACCTTGGATGGGTTAAAGGCAGCCACCTCAGCAGTGTAGGCTGGCTCCTTGTATTCGCGGTGATAGACGGGTGCGCCACCACCCAGGACCAAATCATCTGCTGGGACATCGGCAACAAGCTCGCCGTGCATATAGAAATGCAATCGTTCGGTGTTGGTTACCTCGCCTATGAGTGCACAGTTTAGATCCCACTTGTCGAAAATTGCCTTAATTTCTTGCTCGTGACCTTTGTCAATCACGACCAACATCCGCTCTTGGCTTTCGCTTAGCAGAATTTCCCAAGGTAACATATCAGCCTGCCTGGTCGGAACCTTGTCAAGCCAGATGGTCATGCCATGTTCGCCTTTAGCACTCATTTCACTAGTACTACAGATAATGCCTGCTGCACCCATATCCTGGATGCCTATAACATACCCTGTCGCAATAGCCTCGAGAGTGGCTTCAAGCAATAATTTCTCTTGGAAGGGATCACCAACCTGGACGGCAGGCAATTTAGCAGCACTGTGGGCACCGATATCTTCAGAGGCAAAAGTGGCCCCATGGATACCATCCTTGCCAGTTGCAGAGCCAACAATATAAACAGGATTGCCTACACCATAACTGGTGGCTCGGGCCACCTTATCTACCTCGACAATACCTGCACTGAAAGCATTGACTAAGGGGTTAACTTGATAACAATCATCAAAATAGAGCTCACCACCGACGGTAGGCACACCAAACGCATTGCCATAGTCACCGATACCCTTAACAACACCACGCACTAACCACTTGGTGCGTTCAAGGTCCGGATTGCCAAACCGCAAGCTGTTAAGCTGGGCAATTGGGCGAGCTCCCATAGTAAATATATCCCTGTTGATGCCGCCTACACCTGTTGCCGCGCCTTGGTAGGGCTCAAGTGCACTGGGGTGGTTGTGGCTCTCGATCTTGAAACTACAGGCCAAGCCTCCACCGATGTCAACAAGGCCTGCATTCTCTTCGCCAGCTTTTGCCAACATCCTAGGGCTATCCTTAGGTAAAGTCTTGAGCCAAACAATACTGTTTTTGTATGAGCAGTGCTCAGACCACATTACAGAGAAAATACTGAGCTCTGTGAAGTTGGGCACACGACCCAAGATTTCTTTTATGCGCTCGAACTCTTCTTCTAACAAACCAAGTTTTTGGGCTGTCCGGAACGTGATAGCAGCGTTGCTAGATTGATTATTGGTCGTGGCTGAGGATGAGGACACAGCAAGGGGTGGTTATGTGAGTGGAATCGGATCTGCCATTTGGATAGACCTAAGGCGGGTCCGCTTGGGGATTTTTGACAATATGGTGCCATCAGGACCCCAAAAGCAACTGAAATGCGAAATTGCCACAAAAAATCAATAGTCGAAGTCCATTCCGAACTTTTGGCGCAAGGTTTCCAGTATTGGGTGCTTATGGGCAAGAAGCTGATATTTGTCGTTTTGGGTGTAAGGACGCCGCGAATCTGTTGTTTCCTCAACAAGTTCTGAACGTATCATGAGGTTGGATACACTTGTGAGGCGGCGCATAATCAGTGTCATATCCTCTTTGCCTTTGAGTAAGATACTTTCCTCAATGGTGCCAGTGATAGGAACAATAATGGTATTTGGTGGCTCAACAGAAATAGACCTAGAGGTCAATAGGCCAATAAGGGACATTTCACCTCGTTCACGGATGTGATCAAGGTAAAGCTGCCAGTATGGAGCAACTTGGTCTGTGTCTGACAAACTACTGAGCAGCGGCAAGTCATGGGTTATCATGGGTTGATCAGACACCTTGGTCGATGCACTAGCATTTCCACGCTGGTTTGCTGTCTGCTGGGTAACGGATCTTGTAGATCGGAATCCGGAAGGAGGGCCTACAACTGGCGGCACCAAAAGTGGCGGCTGGCCAGAGGTAGCACCATAACCACTTTGCTGGTAGCTACTTTGCTGCTGATATGCCCCGTTGGTATTTGGCGCATCCATCAAACCTGCCGGCGGGCCATCTGACAAACCTGAAAGTTGGGTCGCATCAGGACTGACCTGTGGCCTAAGCGATTCCTGCTGGCTAAGGGGTTGTGGCAATCCCACACCTAGAACCGTGGGTGGGACATGCTGGGTCTGAGGTGTGACCTCGATTAGGGATGCTTCTGGATTAGAGCCGGCAGCAACATCAATAGGTGCATGCCTGGGCTGGGAATCACCATCATTTTCAGCGCCCTTGGCTGCGGTGATCTCGGATGTAGACTCTGAAGTCGTTTGAGCGACAGGAATTGCTGAATGCGACTTTGTAACTAGGGTTTCAGGATGGCTTTCCGCAATCAGTATACTATCCTTAGGCGACGTTATTTTTTTTTTGACCAGCCTCTAAAGGTATAGAAGCTAGGCGAAACGCGGATGGCAAGTGGGCCAACTTGATGAGGGCCAGCTCGACCAATAGTCGTTGATTTTTGCTGGTTTTATACTGGACATCTGCCCCAGAAAGAATGTTGAGGCCAGATAGGATGTATCCAGTGTCAAGGATGCGAGCTTGCTCTAGGTACTTTTGTTGGACCGCAGCAGAAACCTCGAGCAGGCGCACAGTGTTGGCATCCTTGCAGACTAACAAGTTACGGAAGTGCCCTGCAAGACCTGTAAGGAAGTTGTGGCTGTCAAATCCTTTGCGCAAGATCTCATCATAGAGCAGAAGTACGGAGCCACTTTGCTGAGCTAGGAGGCTATCGGTTATCTTGAAGTAGTAGTCATAGTCCAGAATATGGAGGTTGGCTACAGCATTCTCATACGTGATGTTTTTGCCCCCACCAAAGGTGGCTAGCAAGTCAAATATGCTTAATGCATCCCGCATCCCGCCGTCTGCCTTCTGAGCTATCATTGCAAGGGCCTCAGGCTCGGCGTCAATACCTTCTTTGGCTGCCACACCCGCTAGGTGATCGACGATGTCCTGCAGCTGGATCCGATTGAAATCGAATATCTGGCAGCGTGACAGAATGGTCGGTAGGATCTTGTGTTTTTCGGTGGTGGCAAGTATAAACTTGGCATAGCTAGGCGGCTCTTCTAACGTCTTGAGAAAGGCGTTGAAGGCCGAGTTGCTAAGCATGTGCACCTCATCGATGATGTAGATCTTGTATTTGCCGTATTGTGGTGGGTAGCGCACCTGATCCACTAACGACCTGATGTCTTCAACAGAGTTGTTGCTAGCGGCATCAAGCTCATGGATATTGAAGGCACTATTGTTTGCGAACGAAACACAGTTATCACAAGTACCGCAAGGCTCGATCTCAGGGGTCAGGTTCTGACAGTTGATAATCTTTGCCAATATGCGGGCGCAGGTTGTCTTACCGACACCCCTAGGGCCGCAGAACAAGAAAGCGTGCGCCAAATGATCGTTGGCAATGGCGTTCTTGAGCGTTGTACTGATGTGGGATTGACCAACAACAGAGTCAAATGTGAGAGGGCGGTATTTGCGCGCCGATACAACAAACTTGTCCATGACTGAGCTGCAAGGTAGTACAAAATCGGCATGGCCAAGGGGTCCGAAGTCGCCTAGGCCCGAAATTTGGTACAATGGTCACCTGTGGCTACTGGATATTAGGGCCACCACCAAAACATGGCCTCCTAAGGCCAAATGGTGATATCCGCTTGAGACTCGAGGTCATCCTCAAGGTCATCTGGCAGGAGGGGATAAAAGTCTATCCCTGTACGCCGCTCGACTTCATTGACTGACATCACAAAAGCAGAGAGTGGCATCTTGCTAGAGGCATTAGGGATAAAAAATCCAATCGCTCGAGACCGTTTGCCATCTGCCACAAGCACCACTTTGTAAAAATATTCTGGCACAGCCACACCCGATACACCAATCTTTTGCGTCGGCATAGGTTTGAGGCATGGGCCAGTTGTGACATAAACTTTGCCGTAGTGTTTGGCCCAAGTCCGTACTTGTCGTTCGGCGTGTTCCCAGATGCCTGCGTTCATGCTATGGTTTTGTGGGCTTACATTGCTCAGGAGGAAGGTTTCAGCTAGGTCCGCTTCATTCGCTTTCCGATCTGCAGCCGGAATTAGATGCCCACGATCAAAGCCTGAGCCACGATAGTCCTTTAGGGTGGCCGACCCAGATTTGACAGCTCCATCTTCTTTAAACTGATCATCCTTGCGGCTAGCCTTGCCCTCAATATCAGCTGGGGTCAGGATATAAGCAACCCAACTTGGTTGCTCGGCCGCATCACTATAGCTCAGGGTGTATGTTCTGTGCCGGACGATCTGTTGACCGGGGATGGCTGCTGGGTAAGCAAACCCTGGCGCCTTGGTAAAGTCAAACTCAGTTTTGTCTTTTGGGTCCTCTTGGTTAGTCTTGGTGGCACCGTCACCCAACAAAGCTTTTGCCTTAGCCTTGAGAGTTGCACCAAAAGACTGTTCCTTAGCGTCAGCTGCGTCTGATTCAGCTTGTTTTTTGGCCTTAGCCTCGGCATCAGCTTTGGCCTTCCGGTCGGCTGCACGTTGGCGTTTTTTGTCCTGTTGTTCTTGTTTATGTCTTGCTTCGAGATCACTATCCACTGTCGACGGGATAACCCATTTGATCGACATCCAGACTATTAAGATTAGCAAAGTACCCAACCAAAGCCATTGTGGGATAATTGGCTTGCTACTGCCTCGCTGTGCTTGTTGTTTGGCTGCCCTGCCAAGGGGGTCAAACTGGGGCTGAACGTTAAATCTGCTGTTAGCTTTGCGGGTGGCCATGGGTATTTGAAGAGTGGCTATTTGTTCCTTTATGTCCTGACACCATTATAACCAGACTTTCGGTCAGCATGTAAGGTTGGCGACCCGAAACACTTTAGTTGAACGTTGGGTATGGCTTAAGTTTTCTGCTTTTTCTTCTTGGCCGCGGGGAACAAGATGTTATTCAGGATAAGCCGATAACCTGGCGAATTGGGGTGCAAATTTAAGTCTGTTGGCTCTTCTCCGACACGGTGTTCATAATCTTCTGGGTCATGACCACCATAAAACGTCCAGGTGCCTTTGCCAAAATTGCCATGGATGTACTTGGACTCGTTGATGGCCTTGTTTTCGCCCATGACTACAACATCTGACTTAATCATCTTGGACTTGAAGGCGGTGGTCTGCCCCATGAAGGCCTTGATCGACGTCTCGTGGTTTTGGGTCAGCATGGTGGGGATGGGATCCCATTTGGCAGAGAACTGAAACAGCTGGAAATAGTCCGTGGCCTCGCGCATCCCGGGGCGCTCATAGACTTGGTTGTCTATATCACTATATTCGTACTGCATAGGGTCATCGACAAGCCTGAAGTTCCGGAAGGCAAAGGTGTTGTTGAAGTTGAGTTTTGATGATGCCCTTGGGTCAGCACCATCACCGTCATAAATGCTGGCACAAATGTCAAGACCATCAGCAGCAAGGGCGATGTCATAGGTATCAGTCGCTGAGCACATGGCAAACAGAAACCCCCCGCCTGAAACAAATTCCCTGATCTTCTTGACGACAGCTAGTTTCATTTGGCTCACCTTCTGGAAACCGAACTTCTGGGCTACAGCTTCATAAGTCCGGACCTGCTGCTGATACCAAGGGAAGTTGTGATAGGCAGCGTAGAACTTACCATACTGCCCTGTAAAATCTTCATGATGAAGGTGGAGCCAATCATACTTTGGAAGCTTGTCCGAAAGCAGCTCTTCGTCAAAGACCACGTCATAAGGAATCTCGGCATAAGTCATTACCAAAGTGACTGCATCATCCCATGGCCGCTTTTCTTTAGGACTATAGACCGCAATTTTGGGCGGCTTCTCGAGCTTCATGACATCCTGATTGACCTCTGGGCCTGCCATTTCGTTACGGATGGACTGAGCTTGCGCCTCGGACAACACAGTGTAACTGACCCCTCGGATGACGCACTCGTTCTCGATAGCGACGTTTTGGGCCATCATAAAACAGCCTCCTCTGTAGTTTAGCAACCACTCTACCTCTACACTTTTGGTAAGTGCCCAATAAGCCAGACCGTATGCCTTGAGATGATTTTTTTGCTCCTGATCCATCGGGAGCAAAATCTGTGTAGACTTTCCGACGTAGCCGACTAGGAGTAAGGCGGTCAGGATAAGGACAAAAAGCTTAGGTTTCTTGAGGTGCATCACCATTCAGAAGGTCAGGAAAGTAGATGGAGAAAACCGATGATATCTGGCCCGGACTTTATGATTACAGTAAAGGGCAATACGTAACCGAGGTCAGAAAAGAGGTGCTAGCCACTTTGGAATGGCATGCCTACTACCGATCTTTCAGGCGTCAATATACAACGGTATGGTCCAAAGCAAAGTGTATGTCAATGGGGTTTAACAGCTGATTGGCAATAACGCGAAATGGTTCTACGGTTTGTGGGAGCCTTCTTACGCAGCCGTACCCCATTTACCATTAGGCACAGGCTGTTGTAGGATATCAGAAACACGAGAAGCATCGAGTGGTTTGTTCAGGAAACATTCGACAGCAGGATGTTGCTCGATGGCCTCAATGTCGCGATCGTCAATCGTGGAGCTTACGATAAACATACGACAACGACTCTGGACCTCATGGGGTAACTCTAGCACATGCTCTGCAATGTCAAGACCGGACATTTCGGGCATCATCAGGTCCACCAACATCAAGATACGCTTTGGTAACTCATCAGCTGGTTTCTGCAAAAAATCTAACAACTCTTGGCCCTCAGAAAATATCTGTCGAGGCATCAACAAGTTATTGTAACCCAGCATCTTGTCCGCAATCAGATTATGTAGAGGCACGTCATCTAACAAAATGAGGCAATCAGCCTCTAACTTGGCTTTCGCGTCCATTGGGGATGGTGATAGTGAAACGTGTGAATTGACCTAGTACGGAGGCCACGTTTATGGTACCGTCCATTTTATTGAGGGTTTCTTTGACCAAGTAGAGGCCAAGACCTGACCCTGCATTATCGGCCGCAATACGGTAGAAAATATTGAAGATGGACCCTAGGTGTTTGTCCGCAATGCCTCGCCCATTGTCCTCAATAACGAAAGTCACGAGGTTGCCTTCGGCTCTGACTTTAATGTCCAGTTGTTTGTAGGGCTGATTGGTTGCGTAGTACTTCGCCGCATTGTTGACCAAGTTGCCAAGCACAAGGTTAAGTCTAAATTCGTCCGAATATAGGTTAAGCGTAGGGTCGATATCCATCTTGATGTTAACCTCTGGCCGCATCGTTTGCGGGATTTGGGTCTCGATGACCAAGGCAAACAAAGCCTTAAGGTCAATCAGCCGCACGGTATTCTCAGTCCTAAGGTTTTTATAGTGATCGATTACACTTCGGATGAAGGTATCCAGCTTATGGACACTTTGCTCCATATAGTCTAGGTACCGAGGCGCAGACTCTGGCTCAAGCCTAGTTATCTGGATGAGGCCCAAAACAGACATCAAAGGAGCCCTAATGTCGTGTGAAATGCTATAAACAAATCGCTCGAGCTCATCTACGAGTTTGAGCAGCTCGGTATTCTGGTTCTGGATTAGATTTTGGTTGTAGCTATGTTGGCTTGCTCTGAGCAAAAGGGCAGATAATTGGTGGTTGTTCCATGGCTTCTGTAGGTAGTAGAAAATACTACCTTTGTTAATGCCATCAATCAAGGGGCGGTTTTCGTCATAGCCTGTCACTAAAATCCGGACAGTATTGGGGTGCGTTGCCTGCACTAGCTCTAGTAGCTCAACCCCTGTCATATTGGGCAGGCGTTGGTCAGCGAGCAGGACAGAAGGTTTATGCTGTTGCACCAGGCTCAGGGCAAGCTCAGCCGAGTCGGCCAATATAACGTCGTAGTCATGCCTGAACATCGCCTTGAACGCGTTAAGGTTGGGCCACTCGTCATCGACATAGACTATCTTGGGTTTCATGTATTGCGATATGCGTTAGTAGTCGCAGATTTAGCTTCTTAGTCGAAATAATCAGCCTAAAAATGACCAATTCTGCGGGATAATGTCGACCAATGTAGTCAAATCATAAACGAATGCCTCAATATGACACTTTTCCTTCGGCCTATAGCTGCTCTTTAGGTAAAAAAATCCTAAAAGTTGAGCCCGACCCTACAACAGAGTCAACCTCAATCCGGCCGTTGTGTGCTTTGATAATCCCATGGACAATGGAAAGGCCCAGTCCGGTCCCCTTACCAACCTCTTTGGTAGAGAAAAAAGGCTCAAATATGTGTTGTTTGACTTCGTCCTTCATGCCAGGTCCATTGTCGGTCATCTGGATCATGACTTCATGATCCAGATCTTGGGTTTGGATAATGATCTTGGGGGGCTGACCATTGGTGCCTAGTTCGGTGGCCTGGATGGCGTTGGTCAGGACGTTCATGAAAACCTGGTTAATTTTACCGGGTTGACAGTCAATGTCTGGCAGGACGGCAAATTCTCGCACCATCTCGATTTTAGTTTTGGTGATGCTGTTAAGCAAAATCAGGGTGCTATCAAGGCAGCTATTGATTGAGGCCTTCTTCATACTTCGCTCGTCTAGGCGGCTGAAGTTCCGTAGCCCAATCACGATTTCAGATGTTCGTTTGGCGCCTTCGTCTATTCCATTTAACAGCTGCTGGACTTCCTCAAGCAAATAATCCAGCTCAAGGTCCTTTATCAACTTTTTAGCTACAACAGCTTTTTCGTTATCCCACGAAGGGGTTGTGGCGGTCTCTAGCACCGTCAAGACCTCTTTGATATCCTCAAAATCACGCCTTAGGGGCTGTATGTTGCTGATAACAAAATTGATGGGGTTATTGATCTCGTGTGCGATGCCTGCAGTGAGCTGACCTAGGGTAGCCATTTTTTCTGCATCTACAAGTTGGGTTTGGGCCTCCTTCAGGTCGGTGAGGGCCACAGATAGCTGCGTATTGGACTGTTGCAGACTTAGGGTTCGGGCCTCTACTTTTTGCTCGAGTATAACGTTCTGTTCCTTAACAAGATTATTCTGGGCGATTACCAGTTTTTCGTTCTCAACCAAGGCGGAGATGGTTTCGGCCTGGCTTTGTTCCTTCTCCAGCTTGAGAATGTTAATCCGGTCAGCAAGCGCAATAGATAGTAGTATTGTCTCGACACCTGAGCCTATCAAGAGGCTATAGTTTGTCCAGCTATTGTGAGGTACAAAATCAAAGTCCTTGAGGACAAAGACAATGACCGAAATCAAAAACATTGTCCAAGAAACGAGGATAAACTTAGCGGGCCTATATCCTTGAACACTAATCGTGATTGCTGCTGCCAAGATCGTCAAGGCACCGAGCAAGGCCCCAAGGTCTATCAGGTTATAGGCCAGAACCTTTTTATCCAACATAATGACCAGCAGGACAAATAAATAGAGGCCAAAAATGCCTAGCATAACCATGTCCAGCTTCGGGGCTCGTTGCCGCATCTGGAGGATCGGTCTGATGAACAAGATCGTGGAAATCCCTGAACTAGCGCCTGCAATTAGGACAGCATATACTTGGAACTGTGGTAAACCAGGCCACAAAAATCGGTAGCCATATCCCTGTAAACAGATTTGTGTGAAGGCCACACAAATGACATACAGGACATATAACAGGTAAAGTGGGTCACGCAGACTAAACCAAATAAATAGGTTATAGAAGATCATGACCAGCATTAGGCCGTAATACAGTCCGCTCAGGAAATCAAAAAAAGTAAGGTCCTGCAAGATTTCGGCCTCTGTGCCTAACTTAACTGGTAAGTGTAATGCCTCCTCGGCCCAGACCTTAAGGTAGATGGTTGAGGTCTGGCCAACAGGTATCGGGACCTTGAACAAGAGATTTTGATGCTGATAAGCCCTATCAAAAAAATTGTTTGTCGGCGAAATAGACTGCGTTTGCTGCAGTTTGCCTCCAAACATTACATACACCTCTGCACCATCCAGCACGGGCTGCTCTAGGTTGATAAGCAACTCAGGATAGCGAGTGGCGTTGGTAAGGTCGAGTTTGATCCAGTGTACCACCTCGCCGATTCCTAGGTTAAGTACATCTTCATTACTAGGCGCAAAGGTAGCTTTTGCAATAACTTGGCCTAGTGACAATCGCTTGGTGGAGTCGGTATAGACGGACAAAAAATGCCCTATTGGCCTCAAAGGTTGGCCCGCCATCACGACAATGATGGGCGACTGTAGCCCAGATTGACCGCTTTTAGCCTCTTGTGCCGGTGCCACAAAGCCAAACATGGCCATCACTACAGTTACTAGCAGCATGCGCACAAGTTGTCCTGACGGCCTAGGACTAACGTACAATTGGCCTTGGGGCCTCCTGATCAAATCCAATAATCTGGTTGGGGGCATGGTTGATTTGATGAGCGGAACAAAACTTGAGTGATACTACCAACTGGTCGCTTGATTGATATTTATGTTAAGGTCATAGCTTATCTTAACTTGTCCCATACGGGTCATGTCGATGGATTCTTGAATAGGCCTTATGCGCAGATCCTGAATCAAGGCACGCTCCTCTGGGTGTGCAGCTGGTAGGTTCACGATGTCCTCGATGATAATGGCCGTAGCAATAAAATCTTCCTTAGGGTAATAGAACGTGCCCCTCTGGCCAAACTGCTCAGCAACAACGAAACCAGCACGTTTACCCATGTCTAGGGTCCAGCTAGCCGCCAAACCGACTAAAGTGCTAACCCCAATCTGTGTCAGTAAGGAGATGCCAATGCGGTTAACATAGGTACTACCAATGCCCATGCCGCCGACCTCTCGGCTGTTCCACATGCCGCACATCTCTGCACACGACAATGGTGGCATCGATGCAATAAAGGGATGGATCGAAGGATCCATCATCCCAATGGCTCCTTCGATCGGAAGCGGAAACGCTTGTGTGGAAATCTGGACCCTTGTCCCTCCCAAGACCCTTCCAGTGGCAGGATCCTGGGCAACGATAACGTAACAATGTGGGTCTTTTGTCCAGACCTCATTAGCGGAGGTTAGCTTCCTAACCCCTACGGCCTCGAGCACGCGCCTATGCCCCTGCAAGTATTTTTGGCAGAGGTCAGGATCGTCAGTGGCCTTGTAGGCATGAAAATGTATGCTCGGGATCGGGTCCAAAAGGCTTACAATTCTGGTTTAGTCAAAGATAAGACTTATTCGGAATGGTGTAGTGCTGATTTTTTATGGTTCCAGACCTCAAACTTGCAATGCAAACTGATCCTGAATGAGATAAGGCATTGGCTCTGACTGCTTAAGTATGGTATCAATATCAAAATAGTACCGCCCAGCCCTAATACCGTCGCCAAGTAGGATTTTCCGGCTTACTTCGGCCACAACCCCGCCTCCAATTACGACAGAACTCGCTAGCTGTGGCCATGTTGTGAGGGACTTGCCAATCTCTGCAAATGAGTCTCTTAGCCGCGAACTAATCAAATCTCCGTTAATCATCTGCCAAACCATTGCCATCCGAGCAGCCGGAGCGAGGGATTGTAAAGCTGCCGGATCCTCAGGCATAAGGCCATGTAACAACTTAGTGTCGGGCGCAAGGTCAAAACGCTCAATATCAAGCATCCCACGGTCGTTGGTTTCCATGAGGACAGGAATGCGCTGGAGACGCGCCTGTAACCTAACTAACTGTTTGACAATGAGGTCATCACACTCCTCGACGACAAGGTCCAATGCGGTTTCACCGCCAAAAAATGACTCGATATTCTCAGCGGTTAGACCTTCCGAAAATACCTCCACCTGTAAATACGGATCAATTTCGGCAATTTCTTGCGCCGTTATAACTGCTTTGTTCAATCCAGACATGTGCAACCCAGCCTTGATCCTGTTGAGGTTACTAAGCTCAAGTGTATCAAAATCAGCCAGTTTGAGGTATCCAGCTCCACGTTCTTGCGCAATGGTGGTAGCGATGGCAGAACCGACTGAAAGACCCACAATGCCAATAGTTTTGGTACGCAAAATAGCCTGTTCTTCCTTCGTTATCTTGAGCTGATTACGGCTTGTCCTAACCTCTATGAAGTCATTTTCAGCTAAAATATGTAGCAATCGGCCCGACCAAGGGTAGTAAACCCAAGCGCCTGCCAATATTAAGTCCTGCCCATCGTGATGATTGTCAAAGGCTGTAGCACGCTCAAACAAGCTAAGACGAGTCGTCGGGTTACGCAACTGATACAACTCCATCCACTGCTGCTGATAGAGGTCAAACACCAGTTGCGGGTTTATTGAGACTCGATAGTTAATTATTTGGCTCAGCTGCTGCTGTACACCCGGATTGAGAATCAAATGACTGGTCTGCATCTTGGTTTCGTAGCATTGATAACCTTGGCATGAAAGGTCATCAGGATTGGTACCCAATAATAGGATCAAAACCGACCACAAGTTGGGCTTTGCTATGGCTGATTGCGAAGTTTACTTACATCTTTACTATTGAGCCAAAGGTCAGGAGTCTCAGAATATTTGCTTAGCTTTAAGGCCATATTGTTAGCTGATGCCAAGCCATAGTGGCTACCTTTAAGATCTTGCTCTACTAATTTATTGAACCCTTTTAATATCTGCCATGTCTAGTGTTGACCACTCACTGAAAGTACCCCTTGAGAAAGAAAAGGTCAGGATTTTGTATGTCGATGACGAAGAAAACAACCTAACCGCCTTCAAGGCGACCTTCAGGCGCGACTTTACGGTCTTTACTGCCCTATCTGGGGCAGAGGGTCGTGTTGTTTTAGAAAAGGAGGATATCAATATCATTGTGACAGATCAGCGGATGCCACAGATGACTGGCGTGGAATTTCTTGCAAGCATCCTGCCTGATCACCCAAAACCTATTCGGATACTGCTTACTGGCTTTGCGGACATCGAGGCGGTTATCAATGCTATCAATTTGGGGCAGGTCTATCGGTATATTACTAAACCTTGGGATGCGAAGGAGCTGATGATCTCGATCATGAACGCCTATGAGATCTGGCACCTAAGACAAGAAAATGAGCAGCTAACCCAAGATCTGCTTGAGGCAAATGAGAAGATGGAATTCATGCTTCGGCAATCATTGCTTAGCTAAAGCTCGGGTTTCTACCCACCCCAAGCATATTCTGGGATGCGATAAAAGCCCACTTACACAGGCCGATACTCAAATAAATGTGGTTAAGGCTTAGTTATAACCTAGCCTACCGGCACTTATGTTGACGTGCTAAGTCAAATTGTTACTCAGACTACATGATTTATCCTTATCCCAAGGATAAATTTTGGGTATGTGCGCGAAAGGACTACATATATTACTCACAAAGTCTGCTAACTTTGTAAGCACACCTAACCATTCAAGTGTATGTATTGCTTTAGAAAAACGATATCGGCGGTGGTCTTGATGACCTTGGCCTTCGGAACCACAATGGCTCAGTTCCCGACAAACAACCCCTACAAAACAACCTACGCCATCACCAACAACCACTGGACTGATAGCCTGAAATGGAGCACAGTGATTTCAGTTGCAGATTTTGGTGCAGTGGCCAATGATCAACAAGATGACTACCCAGCCATTGCAGCAGGTGTTGATACACTGCATGCTCGAGGCGGAGGTGTTTTGTTTTTCCCAGCAGGAAAGTACTACAGCAGCCAAACCCTCAAGGTTAAATCTGGCGTCATCCTGCGTGGTGATGTGATCCCAGCAGGGCAAAACGACCCAATGCAGGCCAGCTTTGTGCCACCAAGTATGATCGAGTTCCCACAGTATGTGTTTGACACATTGGCAAATGGCGGCTCGGGAACTGATAACAGCACTGCTTTCAAACTTATATCTGGCGAAGTTGGTGGTAGCAATATGGGCGTTGTTGATCTTGATATCAACCGTGCGGTAATCAAGTTCCAGCCAGATTGGGTTCAAGTATCAGGATTTTCGAATCGGCAACCTTCAGGTGCCATTCGGAATGTGGTTGTGATGGGGGTTCGGAGCAATAACGCTGCTTTGGCTGACCCAGGAGTACCTGCAACCGGCCAAAAACCTTGGCAACGATTCTCATGGCGCTTCAGCACCAATATAGATGTCAACGTGGCTGCAAATTGCATAGTTGCCAAATGTCGCCTCAATGATGGATTGCCTAAGGATAACTTCATGATGGAGGGTTTTGCCATTCAGCAACGAAACACCACACGTATGCGTTTGCTGACAGTCGCAGAACGGCCTTTGTTTGACTATGATGCCCATTATGGCATATCAGTCAACCGTAAAAAAACATACTTAACACCGGCTGGAGCATGGGCAATCGATGGGTATGCACTCTGGGCGTCCCCAGCTGAGGAACCGACATTGTTCTCTCCAGGCATCGAGGTACTTGATAACTGGATCTATAAGACTAGCCGTGTGGCCATTATCGGTGCCGGCAATGGCCTTGTGATGAAAGGTAATAAGATGTATGACGATCTTGCCAAACCCAGCAGGTCTGACTATATGGGCCCAACCGGCAGGGTCACCCCTCAAGGTGCAACAACGTTCGAAAATCGTGGCATTGACTTTAGCGGTTGGAACATCAGGATTGAGAACAACCATATTGAATGCACTAGAAACCTTGCTGGTGGATACCTAAGTACCGATGGTGAAGGAATCTTGCTACAAGAGTGCTGCGGCGGCACTCAAGTCAACGATTATGTAATCAAAGGCAATGTAATGGCCCTAGGCAACTACGTCGGTATCTACAAGATGCGCACCATCAACAATGTCAACATTTCGGATAACGATATGGGGACTGGGCCTATTTGGGTTTGGGCAAATACTAACGGGACTGACTATTACCTTAATGGTACCTACATTGCTAACAATCGTAATGTTGGTGGTATTTCTCTCAATGGCGACATAGGTGGTGTAAACTGCTTGGTAACAGGAAACCAAGGTCAAGGCGGTAGTAGCATGAGCGTAGCTTGCCATGTTGAGGTCGCACCTGACAACCAAGGCTATGCCGCAACAACCTACAATAACAACGGCGGCCAGTCTTGCGCTCCAATGACAAGTTTCCCACAAGCTATTATTGTTGGCCAAGGCACCGATAGTAGCTTCTGCGCCTCTGGCTCAGGCGGCACAACAGTTCCTGTCCTTATTAAGGTCACGATGCGTAATGGCGACCCTGCCAACGCCTCTGGTAGCTTGATGCTTAACAACGTTGTGGTGGCCAATAGCCTAACCTTTGATGTCAATGACAGCACTGCGCGTGTTTTGGTCGATTTACCGATTGGCAACGGGACCTATAATTTCGCTGCAACAGTCTTGGCTGGTGGCAACTCGACTTTCACACGTGTTCGGACTTTTACACAAAATTGTGCGATCACTAGCCTTGCTGGTAAAGCAAACGCTACGTTCAGCATCTACCCTAACCCTGCCAAAGACGTCCTTTACATTCAGAATCAAGTTGCGATGAAAGGTTTGGTTGAAGCCTCTGCCTATAACCTAATCGGTAGTAGAATGCTGTCCAAAAGCTGGATGCTAGGTGGCCAAACAGACAATGGAGCAATTGATGTCAGCAGCTTGCCACAAGGTGTTTATATGTTGAAGGTATCAGCCAATGGGATGCAGACGAGCAAACGCTTTGTTAAGCAATAGCCCAAGCTGATCTCGAAACCTATCAGCAGCTAGTATAATGATGGTCGAGCCTTAGGCTAGGCCTTTCGCCAATGAAACCCTCAACAGGTTTGGTACTTAATACCAGACTTGTTGAGGGTTTATTGTTGTTTGACGAGAAAGTAAATCAGCAACCTCGGTCAGATCAGGAAACCGATAGACTACCCTAGAAGGAAGGCTCAAAATAATATTGAGGGTAGATATGCAGCTAGGTTGTATTTTTGGGACGCTAATTGACTATTTAACCTCCGGAAGGGTCACAATATACCTTTCCGACAGGCATAGCCACTAGCCTACACAGCCAAACAAGCACCGACGGCCAAGAACAGAAGTCGGGTAGAGATGAAGAAAAAACAACCTGCTCAATCAGCGGTAGAGCCAAAAAAAGGCCTCAAGTATGACCATGAAGATATTCTGGAATTTCTGGACCAGAACGCACGTCATACCTTTACTTTTAAGCAGTTGGCGCGCCAGCTCAACATCACCACCAAGGACGAAAAGGTCGAATTAGCCCTAGTCCTACAACAATTATCAGATAATGGTGGCCTGACGATGCTGGGCGATGGTTCATTCCAGAGTGTGAAAGGTCAGCGGATCATCACCGGTCGTTGTGACTTTGTAAATGCAAGGTTTGCCTGGATCGTGAGCCCTGAAACCGAAGAGGATACGAAGGTTCAAGCAGATCATCTTTTGTGGGCCCAAGACGGCGACATGGTCAAGGTCCGGCTCTTTAACTATAAAAACCGTGGCGGTCAAGAAGGCGAAGTAGTTGAGATCTTATCCAGAGCTCGTACCACGTTTGTTGGCAAACTCGAAAACCGAGGTCGGTTTGCATTTGTAATCCCGGATAACAAACGGGCACACTTTGACATATTTGTCGCCGGTGAAGATACAATGGATGCGCCGACAGGCCACAAGGTAATCGTCCAGATTGTTGATTGGGGAAATGCCGAGCGCAATCCTGTTGGTGTCGTAACAGACATACTAGGTGCAGCAGGCGAAAACAACACCGAGATGCACGCAATCTTGGCTGAGTTTGGTTTGCCATCTGCCTTCCCACCGGCGGTTGAGGCAGAAGCAGAAGCCATTTCGGGTACCATACCTGCTTCCGAGATTGCAAAGCGACGTGACATGCGCAAGGTCTTGACCTTTACCATCGACCCAGTTGATGCAAAGGACTTTGATGATGCCCTTTCTTTTGAAGAGCTACCGAACGGTAACTTCAGTATCGGGATCCACATTGCTGACGTAACCTATTACATCAAGCCTAATACCGAGCTGGAGCGTGAAGCATATAGCCGTGCGACATCGGTATATTTGGTAGATAGAGTCGTGCCCATGTTGCCAGAAAAGCTCAGCAACAACTTGTGTTCACTAGTCCCGCATGAGGACAGGCTCACCTTTGGTGCGATTTTCGAGATCGACCCACAGGGCCATATTGTGGACGAGTGGTTTGGCAGGACGGTCATCTACAGTGACCATCGATTCAGCTATGAGTCCGCTCAGGAGGTGCTAGACAATAAAGAAGGGCTACATCTTGGGCCCCTAACCGTCCTGAATGAACTGGCACATAAGCTGCGTGATCTCAGGTTCCAGAACGGTGCCATCGGATTCGAGAGCCCAGAGGTTAAATTCGTTCTCGATGAGCGCGGCAAACCATTGGCTGTCACCCCTAAGGTCCGGAAGGATACCCACAAGTTGGTTGAAGAGTTTATGCTACTAGCCAACAAACAAGTAGCAGAGTTCGTGTTCAACAAACGTAAGGGCAAACTTCGCAACACAATGGTCTACAGGATCCATGAGCCGCCACACCAAGAACGAGTCAAGATCTTTGCAGCCTTTAGCAAGAAGTTTGGGTACAAACTCAGCCTTGAGCCAGACCAAATCAGTGCAAGCCTCAATAACTTTATTGAGGCCCTGCAGGGTAAGCCAGAGCAAGATGTTCTTCAGAACCTAGCTATCCGGACAATGACCAAGGCGCGCTATAGCACCGAGGTTATTGGTCACTTTGGTCTAGCATTTAAGCATTATTCCCATTTCACGAGTCCCATCCGTCGGTATCCCGATATGATGGCCCACCGTCTGCTACAACACTACCTTGATGGAGGTGAGCCTGTAGATGCACAAGCCGAAGAGGCCAAATGCAAACACAGTAGCGATATGGAAAAAAGAGCTGCCGATGCCGAGCGAGCTAGTATCAAATACAAGCAGGTGGAATTTATGCAGCTCCAGAATACGAGCCGCACCTGGGATGGCATCGTGAGTGGAGTCACCGAGTGGGGCTTCTATGTTGAGATCACCGAGACTAAGTGCGAAGGCTTGGTCCGGATTAGCGATCTGCGAGACGACTTTTATGAGCTCGATTCGGATAACTATCGCCTGATAGGCCAACGTACCAAACGAACCATCAACTTTGGCGACAAAATTGAGGTCCGGGTAAAGGCCACCAACCTAGAAAAACGAACCATTGACCTCGTGTTAGTCGATGAGGACCTGGAACGGTACAAACGTGCTAAAAACAGCCCTCGGAGCACCAAAGCCAAACGCTATCATTAACCACCAAGGGAATTGGGTTATCATACCGTCTTTGGCACTAGTGTTGACCGTCGGGCGAAATGGTAACCTTAAGTATAAAGAAGGGCACCAGCAGCCGACCAATAACTTAGATCGTGAATCATAATGCAAAGTAGCACATCCGACCATAACGCATCCTTACACAAGGTTACGGCGGCGGGTATCCTGATCAGTATCGGTATCGTTTTTGGTGATATCGGCACATCCCCTCTGTATGCGTTTGGTGCCATCATTGGCGAGCGACCAATCAGCGAGATGTTAGTACTAGGAGGTTTGTCCTGCGTTTTCTGGACACTAACCCTGCTAACAACCATTAAGTACGTGATCATTACGCTCAGGGCTGACAACCGTGGTGAAGGTGGTGTGTTTTCGCTATATGCACTGGTCCGCCGCTTCAAGAAATGGTTGTTGTTTCCTGCCATAATCGGGGGCAGCTTCCTGCTTGCAGATGGAATCATCACACCACCTATTTCGGTTTCTTCTGCCATCGAAGGCCTCAAGATCTTCAGCCCTGATCTGAACACGGTGCCAATCGTGATCGTGATCCTGATCTTGATCTTCATGGCACAACAGCTGGGGACGAACCTCATTGGTAAAGCCTTTGGGCCGATTATGTTGGTATGGTTTAGCTTTTTGGCCGTGATGGGTTCCATCCAGGTGATTGCGAACCCTGCAATTTTGGCGGCACTATCCCCTCATTACGCCATCCAACTATTGGTGGCCTACCCAGAAGGTTTCTGGCTGTTGGGTGCTGTTTTTCTCTGTACCACTGGGGCCGAGGCCCTTTACAGCGACATGGGCCACTGCGGCCGGAATAACATCAGAGTCAGCTGGGTCTTTGTCAAGTTAGCCCTTTTGCTCAACTATACTGGGCAAGGTGCCTGGATGCTAAACCATGTCGGTGAAACCCTCCATGGTGCCCGACCATTCTACGAAATCGTTCCGGCCGAGCTATTGCTTCCGGCCATCGGACTTGCTACGCTTGCAACCATTATTGCAAGCCAGGCGCTCATCAGTGGATCCTTCACCCTAATCAGCGAGGCCATGCGCCTCAATCTCTGGCCTAAACTCAGGATCATTTACCCAACCAATTTCAGAGGCCAGCTCTATATACCGGCCATCAACTGGATGCTGATGGTAGGCTGTATTAGCGTTGTACTCTACTTTGAGGAATCAGAGAAGATGGAAGCTGCCTATGGCTTAGCCGTCACCCTCACGATGATGATGACCACGCTCTTGATCGCAAGCTTCTTGTTGATCAGGCGGCAGAACAAGTTCCTGATCCTCCTGATTACTATTGTATTCCTGAGCATCGAAGTTTCGTTCCTGATTGCGAATGCCACCAAGTTTACAGATGGTGGCTGGGTTAGCATCTTGTTTGGTTTTGGGCTCTTCATCATGATGTTTATCTGGAACCGTGCCCGTGCCCTTAAAGATCGGTTGGTAGAATATGAGTCCGTAAACGAGTTTTTGCCTATCCTGAAACAGCTCTCTGCTGACCTTACAGTGCCGAAGTATGCCACCCACTTGGTTTACCTCACGGCCTCAGACGGACCTCATAAGATCGAGAAAAAGATACTATACTCGGTGTTCCAAAGAGCGCCAAAACGGGCAGACGTCTATTGGTTCATCCACATCAATGTGGTGGATGAGCCTTACAACCTGAGCTACAAAACTGATATCCTTGCTGAGGACGACGTGGTCTGGATCACGTTCAACTTAGGATTCCGGATTGAGCCAAGGATCAATATGTACTTCAGGATGGTAGTCGAGGAACTGGTAAGGAATCAGGAGATTGACATCAAAAGCCGCTATGCTTCGCTGAGCCAAAACAATATGGCAGGCGACTTTAGGTTCGTGATCCTAGAGAGTTTCCTGAGCTATGACAACAAGCTTAGCCTTGTGGACCGCCTCACGATGAATGGCTACTACAATCTGTCGCGCTTCAGCCTCAACGACAAGCGTAGCTATGGCCTCGACACGAGCAATGTGACGATTGAGAAAACGCCATTGGTCGTGACGCCAATCAAAAACATCCGCCTAACTAGAGAAATTTAGGTCAATAAAGCATGAAATGATTTTGCCCAAACTAAGGGGCAGAATGGCAAGTATATTGGGCCATACCACTGCCAAAAAGGCCACAACTGGCTTATCTTTACTCTGTGGAAGACATTATCTACTTGTTGCCAGACGCTGTTGCGAACCAGATCGCAGCTGGCGAGGTCGTGCAACGGCCTGCCTCGGTAGTCAAGGAGCTGCTTGAGAATGCTGTTGACGCTGGTGCCACACAGGTCACGCTTATCATCAAGGATGCTGGAAAGGGGCTAATCCAGGTGGTGGACAATGGCAAAGGCATGAGCTTTAATGACGCCGCCATGTGTTTTGAGCGGCATGCTACCAGTAAACTCCGCTCTGCTGAAGACCTATTTGCCCTCAGAACGATGGGTTTCCGTGGGGAGGCAATGGCCAGTATCGCAGCCGTGGCACAGGTCGAGATGAAGACCCGACAGCACAACCAAGAGGTTGGGACCCTCATCCAAGTGGATGGCAGCGAGATCTTGAAACGAGAAGCAACTGCATGTAATGCTGGTACCTCAACCTCGGTCCGGAACTTGTTTTTTAACACACCGGTTAGGCGGAATTTCCTGAAGTCTAATGCTGCAGAAACCAAACTGGTTCTGGAAGAGCTCCAAAGAGTAGCACTAGCCTACCCCGAGATTGCCTTCACTGTATTTAATAATGACCAAGAGGTAAGCCGCTGGCCAGGTGGCAAACTCAGCCAACGCATTGTGGATGTATTTGGCAACCAATACCGTGGTCAACTACTACCTTGTCAAGAAGAACTGACCTCAACAACAGTGCAGGGCTATGTGGGCAAACCAGAGTTCGCCCGCCGGACCAAGGGAGACCAATACCTATTTGTTAATGATCGGTTTGTACGGTCGCCCAGTTTGTTCCATGCCATCGCTTCGGCTTTTGAAGGATTGCTACCTCCGGATACCTATCCTTTTTATGTAGTCAAAATCAAGATCGATCCGCAATTGATTGACGTTAATGTCCATCCCAGCAAAACTGAAATCAAGTTCCAAGATGAGCGCATTGTCTACTCGGTAATACAGATTGCCGTAAAGCGGGCCTTAGCGACCTTCCAGATTGTGCCATCAATCGACTTTGAGGAAAACATCAATCATGGGTTCAACTCCATTGACTTTTCGGGAGCTGTGGTGCCACCTCAAATTAGAACCAACCACCCAAACCCAAACATCCCGACTGGTAACAACTGGCAACCAAGTCACCAGCGGACCTCCCAACAACAGGCCGAAAACTTCCTAAAGTTACAGGCACCTTTCCGGAGCCAACCAGCACAAGTCCCCCTGCCATTGGCTAACCCCGATGGTATCAATACGCTACATACCTCAAGGCTCAACCAACAGCACCACACCTTCCCTGATGGCAGCACAGCCTTAATGGTCTCTAGTGGTCTATCACGCCTCGACCATAATCGACCCAAACTCCCGCACCTTGAGGACCAAGAAACGACTGGCCAGGACCCTATGTTGGTCCTTGGTCGCTTTATAGTTAAGGCTTACGACCATGGACTAATGCTAATCAATGTCCGGGCTGCACTAGAACGCATTAGTTATGAACGTTTGCAACGCCAACGCGAACACCCCAGCCATGGTGCGCAAGCCAATATTTTCCAGCAAACATTGCGTTTGGGCCCTGCTGACTATCAGCTAGCAGTTGATATGCAAGAGGAATTGGCGATCCTCGGTTTAGTGATTGAGCCATTCGGCAGCAACAGCATCGTGATCCGGAGCCTACCTCCAGACTATGTACAGACACCAGGCAGCACTGAGGCCTCTGTGCTAGAGGAACTTTTGGAGCTCATTAAACAACCAGGCAACAACCAAACCCTACCCTATCGGGAACGCATGATCAGGAGCATGGCCAAACAACAAGCCAGCCGAGCCGACCGCCCACGCACAGTTGAGGCACAAGAGGAGCTGATCAGTCGCTTGCTAGCCACAAACGTGCCACACTACACCCCTGATGGCCGCCCCACGATGATCATGCTGGATGGCGATAAACTTGAGGCAGCGCTAAAACTCAGCTAGTGGAAGATATGGCCCTTATACAAAAAATGGACCCAAAATGTGGTCCTATGGCCTCTATTTCGTAATATTGCAGCCCGATCAGCAAACGAGCTGACCGATGGCCTCATAGTTCAACGGATAGAATAGAAGTTTCCTAAACTTTAGATCTGGGTTCGATTCCCGGTGAGGCTACTAATACGTGCAACATATAACTTATTAAAATCGATCTCAAAGATCTTAATATGCGAATACATCGTCTAAAAATGAAAACTTTAGACGGTCTGCAGAAGGTCGTTTACGTTAAAAAAGGAATCTAAGATCATCCTTGGCATTACAGGGAATTCGAATATCCAGAATTGAGATGCAATAACAAACTCCCACATGAGTTTATGATTTATGCAATAGGTTAATATCATGGAGGTAATGAAATAGAATTCCACAAAAAATAACAACCAATCGTAAAAATAATTGGTTGGTCATGCACGATATATTCTGACAAAGTAGTCTTAGATTTCTGTAGAACTAACTTTCCCGCAACAAAAAACCCCACCAGCATAACACCAGTGGGGATTCGTGCGGACGAGAAGACTCGAACTTCCACACACATTACATGCTCTGGCTTCTGAGACCAGCGCGTCTACCAATTTCGCCACGTCCGCAGCAGGTAGCGCCAATTGTAGTAGGCGGGGTGCAAAAGTACGGTAGGTTTTGACATTGGCAAGCGCCAAGACGGTAGTTTTAGCAGAAAAAATTCGGGCAATCGGGTCCATAATTCCTCAAGCAATTTTTATTTGCGCTGTGGCGGCCTATTTTTGCCCTGCTTTAGTAATCCCCCCTACAGCTACTACCCAACAGGTATGAGAGAAATACAGTTCAGAGAAGCCCTAAGAGAAGCCATGACCGAGGAAATGCGTCGCGATCAGCACGTATTCCTTATGGGTGAAGAAGTAGCACAGTACAATGGCGCCTACAAAGTCAGCCAAGGTATGCTGGACGAGTTTGGCCCAGAGCGCATAATCGATACGCCAATTGCTGAGCTTGGCTTTGCTGGTATCGGTGTTGGTGCAGCAGTAAATGGTCTGCGCCCGATCATCGAGTTTATGACCTTTAACTTTAGCCTTGTTGCTATCGATCAGGTCATCAACTCTGCTGCCAAGTTTATGTCAATGTCTGGTGGTCAGTATAGCTGCCCGATGGTCTTCCGGGGCCCGACAGGCAACGCTGGCATGCTAAGCAGCCAACACAGCCAAAACTTCGAGAACTGGTATGCAAACACCCCTGGCCTCAAGGTCGTGGTACCAAGCAATCCATACGATGCCAAAGGCCTACTCAAGACTTCTATCCGTGACAATGACCCTGTCATTTTCATGGAAAGCGAACTGATGTACGGAGACAAAGGCGAGGTGCCTGAAGAGGAATACCTATTACCAATCGGAGTTGCTAATGTTGTTAAGGCCGGACAAGATGTTACCCTCGTTAGCTTCGGCAAGATGATGAAGGTCGTTCTGGCCGCAGCTGCAGAGCTAGCCAAAGATGGCATTTCTGCTGAGGTCATCGACCTTCGCTCTGTCCGTCCCATCGACTATAAAACCATTGTCGAGTCTGTCAAAAAAACCAACCGCCTCGTTGTTGTTGAGGAGGCTTGGCCACTCGCGAGCATTAGCAGCGAGATAGCATATCACATTCAGCGTTACGCCTTCGATTACCTCGATGCGCCAGTGAACCGTGTGACAAGCCGCGACGTACCATTGCCGTATGCCCCAACTCTGATTGACGCCATCCTACCTAATGTGGACAGGACCATCAAGGCTGTGAAAGCTGTTATGTACCGCTAGTTAACCAATCCTCATGGGTAATGTCTGCCCATACTGGTTGTCATTATTGATGCAGAATAATCTGCCAATTGCCCAGTTGCTGCGAACCAGCCGCTGGGCTTTTGTTTTCTAACCTATTAAGCGCTGCGCATCAAGACCTCTACCTTGCCTCCCCAACTCAACTAGCATTATGTCCATAATTCTGAGCATCGAAACAAGCGGAACAACTGGCTCTGTTGCCCTAACTTTCGATGGCCGTTGTGTCGGCACCACCGTAATCTATAAAGCCTTTTCGCATTCTGCCACGCTTGGGCGCTCTTCGGAACAACTGCTTGAGAATTGCGGGATTGTGCTTCGAGATGTCACACACGTAGCGTTGAGTGATGGTCCGGGCTCGTACACTGGCCTCCGGATAGGTGCTGCCTATGCGAAGGGGATTTGTTATGGCCTTGGGCTGCCCCTCTTGCCGATACCGACGCACCTAGCCATGGCCAGCCAATACCTACCCTTGCTGCCCGATGGTGTATTTATTGTGGCGATGCAAGATGCCCGCCGAATGGAAGTCTATCAGACTATCTACCAAGTTGTGGCAGGTATGTTGGTCGAAGTTAGCCCATGCACAAACCACATCCTGACGACAGATAGCTACGCTGAGATCATCGACGGACCAAAGGCCAGCTGCTATTTCATCGGCGATGGTGCCCAGAAATGGCAGTTGATGCTTCAAAACAAACAGGCCCTACAGGATCGTTTTATCTTTATGCCAGCTGTGGTGCCCTTGGCCGAAACCATTGGTCAAATAGCTACCTCCGTAATAAAGCATGGTTCGGCACAGCCCACAACGGATATCGTGAATTATATCCCGAACTACCTCAAGCCATGGATTGGCAACCAAACAACGCCAAAACCACCAGCTGCAGCTCAGTTTCGGGTCGGCAGTTCTAGCTGATTAACTCTGGCTCATCCCTATTCTGTATTACCAAATAGAACATGGGCCACCAACACCAAGCCAAATGAACAAAAGCAATCTACCTTACCGCCTAAACGCCAAAACTTGTTACATCCTGTTGGTCCTGATGTTATTAACCAAGCTAAGTTATAGTCAGGAGGCACCGTTGGCCTATAGGCTGTATGACGCTAATGGAAAATTAACTGACTGGTCAACTTTGGTCAAAACAACTGCCAAGGCCGATATCGTTTTCTTTGGTGAGCTGCACAACCAATCTCAAGTGCATTGGCTCCAACTTCAGCTGGCAAAGGCACTCTGGACATCCAAAAAAGGCCAACTATCTTTAGGTTATGAGATGATCGAGACTGACCGACAGGCAGCTCTCGATAGCCTTAGCAAAGGACAACTAACGGAGGAGGAATTTGCCAAACCTAGCCGCGTTTGGCCCAACTATGACACCGACTACAAACCGATCGTCACATGGGGCATAAAGAACAATTTACGGCAAGTAGCGAGCAACTGCCCCCGCCGATATGCTAGCCTCGTCCATAAACAAGGGTTAGATGCCTTGCTGAAACTTGATAGCTCAACCAAAAGCCTACTTGCCCCACTTCCATACACTAGCGATACGAGCCTACCAGGCTACAAGGCTATGATGACGATGATGGGTGGCCATGGTCAGAGAGTCTACCAAATGGTACAAGCTCAGGCCCTAAAGGATGCCACAATGGCCTACCAAATCGTACAAAACCACCAGGCAGGTACTACCATGCTTCACCTGAACGGCAGCTATCATTCGGACAATTATGAAGGAATATTGGCACATCTGCCAACCTATCGTAGGGCAACTAAACAACCCGATTTGAAAGTTGTTACAATAAGTACTGTAATGTCCGAAACGGAGCTTAAACCTAGGGACAAGACCTATACACCGATGGCCGACAAAAAAGCCGACTTTTATCTGCTGCTACCATCAGATGCGCCAAGTAGCTACTAGCAGCATGATTGGTTTAAGCGTTTGAATTATACGACTAACCACGAACCGCAGAAACAAACACTATTTTTTTGTATCAAACCACACCATGCCTACCGACCCAACGGACACTTCCCACAATAGCCCTAAGATGCTAAGCCAGAGCGGGCCCGTGCTCGAAAGTCTTTTTGGGCCAAACAAACATCGGCCAACGATCATCGCGGGACCTTGTAGTGCCGAAACCGAAGAGCAGGTGATGACCACAGCCATTGCTCTGGCTGCAGGTGGCACGATCGATGCGTTCAGGGCTGGAGTTTGGAAACCACGGACACGACCAAGCTCATTTGAAGGTGTTGGCACAGTTGCCTTGCCGTGGCTTCAGCGGGTGCAGGACGAAGTGGGCATCCCGGTCGCTGTCGAGGTTGCTAGCCCAGCACAGGTAGAAGCATGCTTAAAGGCTGGTATCAAAATCGTCTGGATTGGAGCCCGGACGACAGTCAATCCATTTTATGTACAGGAGATCGCCCAGTCATTGATGGGGACAGATATACCCGTGCTAGTCAAAAACCCAGTCAACCCTGATTTGGCCCTTTGGTTGGGCGCCATCGAGCGGTTACAACAGGCTGGCATAAAACAAATTGTAGGGATCCACCGAGGGTTTACCCCTTACGAGCCCACCCAATATCGCAACAGTCCCCTCTGGGCAATTGCAATCAAATTCAAACAAGCCCTGCCCAATATCCCACTTATTGGCGACCCAAGCCATATCGCGGGCAGAAGGCATTTGCTGAATGACTTAGCCCAAACCGCGATGGACCTGCATCTGGATGGGCTCATGATCGAAACGCACCCAGACCCAGACCATGCCTGGAGCGATGCTGCACAGCAAATCACACCAGCTAAGTTAAGAACCCTGCTGGCAGGGCTAAATGTACGCCAAGCCACCTGCCCCGACACCGATGCCATCCAATTGTTAGAGGACCTCAGACAGCGCATCGACCAGGTTGATGAACAGATCCTGAACACCTTTGCCGAACGTATGCGGATTGTCCGGCAGATTGCAAGCATCAAAAAACAACACAATATCACACCCCTACAGCTCACACGCTGGTCCGAACTGCTAGATAGCCGCACCCAAAAGGGGATAGAGCTAGGCCTGTCGCCAACGTTACTCCAGAAACTGTACGAGCTCATTCATACAGAGTCTCTGGCCCTTCAACACCAGCTAATCAACACTCCAGAGTGAGGCTAGTACCAAATATTGTTGCTCTAAAAGGCAACTTTGGCCACATAATGCCTGTCTTGTTTAGGATTTGAAGACAAATTCACACAAATAGTCCGCTTCAGGATTGGTTTTACCCCATTCGCTTGTTAGTTTTGACCCAAACCTATCCTATGCCATTGTTATGCCAACATTGCGTCAGGATGAATATCACGTTTACGTTATGATGTTCCGCCATTTACTAAAGCCACTTGCCCTAGGTGCCGCGCTTGTCGCTGCCCTAACAAGCTGTGTGCCAACACCAAAGCAAGAGATCAACAACATTCCTGGTCCAGACCTGGTACCACGACCTGAGATTCGACTCACAGGCACAAACTGGCCTGCAGCTGATCTTGAAAATGCCTTTGTCATCGCTGGTGACTCGATCACTTTCAATTTCACGGCCAGTTCACCGCTCGGTTTGGTAGCTAACCGCATTGTGCGATCAAGCAGCCTCAACTACACCTACACCTTACTTAAGGTAGATTCATTGCGCGGTGCCACCTCTGGCAACTACAGCTACACCTACCGCATTCCTACCACTACAGCAGCTTGGATCAAACTTGGCTTCTACACGCGGGATGTCCAGGGACAAGAATCGTTCACGTTCTTCAAAATCAACGTGTTGCGTCCTACCACAGGCACTAATATTAAGGAGATTACACTGTACCGTCAAGGATTACCTGCTACGGTGGCAACCGCTGGTACTGTCTATGCCCAATTCCTAAGCACAAGGACACAGTCCATTTCGAATCGTTTCCGTAACGATCTCAAAATCGATTTAGCCTATGGTGTTGATACACTAACTGGTGAGCCCTACTTCTTCTCACCTGATCTCCCAATTGCAGACATTAATGCTTCATTCATTGGGTTCCCATCTTCACAGATCACCAATCCGTTCGTAGGCGGCATTCGCCCAACCACCTCTTCAATTGCAGCCTTCAATGCTGACTCACTGCGCAGGGTCTGGACACCGAATGCCTCACAAAAGAAAATCAAGATCGAGCCAAACAAGTCTTATGTGGTCCGCTCTTTCCCTCTTGATCCACTAACACCACCCTACAATGCCATCATCAATGTGACCAGCATTGTTGATACCATCGCTTTCAGTGCTACCACTGGCAGGAGATCAAAAAGTATTCGAGTCAAAGCCAATGTCAGCATCCTGACCAACTAGGTCGGATTGCTACAATACTTACACATCAAAAAGCCCAATCTCGTCGCTGAGTTTGGGCTTTTTGCTTTCCGGATAGTTTGGTAGATGTCTCCAAACATCGGCACACTACCCTAGGCAGAAGGCAGACAAATCAAGATGGAAAGATTTACTTTGGCATGTACCTACCTAACGCAATTCAGCCACGTTGATCTGTTAGATAGGTCTGAGGGCGTGCCTTAAGGGCGCTTAGCTTTTCCCCTTAATCATACCCAACAACTCGAGGTACTCGTCACGCAGGCGAGCCGCCTCCATAAAGTCAAGGTCCTTGGCTGCTTTTTCCATGTTACGCTGCGTTTCCTTGGCTGCCTTCTCAAGGTCGGCCTTGGTGCGAGGTTTATAAGTAGCCCCAGTTTCGGCCGCGATATTTGGTACAGTAGAGTCATTCTCAATCATGTAGACCTTGGCCCCCAACTTAGAGTCAGCCACGGTGGTGGACTCCATGATCTCACCCTTGTTCTTCTTGACAGTGGTCGGAGTGATGTTATGCAAGACGTTGTGCTCGTGCTGGGCTTTGCGGCGGCGGGCAGTTTCGTCAATGGCCGACTGCATGCTCTGGGTCATTTTGTCGGCATACATGATAACCCGTCCATTTTCATTCCTTGCAGCCCGACCAATGGTCTGGATCATACTACGGTTATCACGCAAGAAACCCTCTTTGTCAGCATCCATGATCGCAACCAAGGATACCTCAGGCAAATCCAGCCCCTCCCTCAGTAAGTTGACACCTACTAAGACGTCAAAAATACCGAGCCTAAGCTCTCGCAAAATCTCCACCCTGTCAAGTGTCTTGACCTCTGAGTGGATGTAACGGCTACGGACCCCAACACGATCAAAGTACTTGGAAAGTTCCTCAGCCATCCGTTTGGTGATGGTCGTGATCAAGACCCGCTCATCACGCTTAACCCGAAGGCTGATTTCGTCCAACAGATCATCAATCTGATTGAGTGTAGGCCGCACCTCCACAATAGGATCTAGCAACCCAGTAGGGCGCACAATCTGCTCTACCACTACCCCATCTGTTTTGCGTAGCTCGAAGTCACTTGGTGTGGCACTAACGAACACTGTCTGGCCGATAAGCTCTTCAAACTCGTCAAACTTAAGAGGTCTATTGTCCATTGCTGATGGCAAACGGAAACCATAATCCACCAAGTTAACCTTACGGCTGCGGTCGCCTCCCCACATGGCCCTGATTTGCGGGATCGTAACATGGCTTTCGTCCACTACTAGCAGAAAGTCATCTGGGAAGTAATCCATCAGGCAGAATGGCCTAGCCCCTGGTTTACGCCCGTCAAAGTATCTTGAATAGTTCTCGATGCCACTGCAATAGCCTAGCTCACGCATCATCTCGAGGTCAAACTCAGTCCGTTCTTTGATCCGTTGAGCCTCTTGGGTCCTCAGATCGCGCTCAAAGAACTTGATCTGCTCTACCAAATCATCCTGTATCTGGCCAATTGACGCATGGAGCGCTTCCTTACCTGTAACGAAAAGGTTGGCGGCATAGAGTGTAATCTGGAACTCCTCGGACAAGGTGGCGCCAGTATCAGGGTCTATCCGGCTGATACGCTCGACCTCATCCCCAAAAAAATAGATACGATAGGCAAAATCAGCATAAGCTGGGAATACGTCAACCGTATCCCCCTTAACCCTAAAAGTGCCACGTTTGAACTCGGTCGTGGTCCGGCTATAGAGGATCTCGACCAATGAGTAAAGGAATTGGTTACGTGGCTTGAGCTCTCCTTTGGCCACCTTGACGATGTTTTTGGCAAACTCCTCTGGGTTGCCCATACCATAGATGCAACTTACCGAAGCCACCACCAAGACATCACGCCTGCCACTTGCCAAGGCACTTGTGGCAGCCAGACGTAGCTTCTCAATCTCTTGATTGATGCTCAGGTCCTTCTCAATATAAAGGCCAGAAGTAGGTATATAGGCCTCTGGCTGATAGTAGTCGTAGTAACTGATAAAGTACTCGACGGCATTGTTCGGAAAAAAGCCCTTAAACTCGCCATAAAGCTGGGCTGCCAGTGTTTTGTTATGGCTCAGGATCAGCGTAGGTTTCTGGACCTGGGCCACGACGTTAGCCATTGTAAAGGTCTTGCCTGACCCTGTCACCCCCAGTAGTGTCTGATAAGGCTCACCGGCATTAAGGCCTTCAACTAGTTTCGCAATAGCCTTTGGCTGGTCGCCATTTGGTTGGTATTGACTGTGAAGCTCAAATTGCATAACGAAACAGGCGAGATAGTGGTGGCAAATGGTAACCTGCAAAAATAACCAATCAGCAGGCCCATTGTCCTAACGGATCAGATATAATCAGGTGTATAACAGAATTGGAGAAGGAATAGGTTCGGTAAACACAATAACACTACCTAATTTGGCATCCTGAATTGCCTATTGCCTGCAAACGGACTTTCCTTATCGTTATGTTTTACATCCATCGGACCAACAATACCCAAGAGTTAAAGTCGCACCTGGTCAACTTGTTCCGAGTGGCAGGCATAGACGGCAAAATTTCTCGAGACGAGTTTGAGCTCTTGTTTGTCCAGAGCCGCAAGCTGGGGTTTAGCGATCAAGACCTAGCCAAAATCACGGCCCATGACCAAGAAGAGGTACTCAATATCCCCGACTCACTCGAGGAACGCGTCCAACACTTGTTTGACTTGGTGTGTATGGTGGTGGCAGATCACAAAATTGACCACCGAGAAATCCTCCTTTGCCAAAAAATAGCCGAAAGTTATGGCATTGGCCAAGACAAGGTGGAACAACTGATCGGCAAACTGGTCATAGCAAGTAGCAACCCTGCCCTCTCAGAGACTTTTTTGGCTGATGTTGAGCAACTATTGAAGGCCTAATCTGTTTAGCCATCGGTCTTGACCCTAATCATTGGCCCAATTTGCAATCCATAAAATTTCCAGAGGCAGACCTCAAGCACCAGCTATAGTATCTAGGTACATCCACAATAGATGTACTTTGGTTTGACGGCCAGACTCTCACTACAACGCATACATTTATAATCCACCACGCCCCCCCAGATCAGCACCCAATGGCCATCCTTTCTGACCTAATGTACAATACCAGCATCATCCAGACCATTGGTTTGGTGAGTGTGGAAGTAGCTGAGATCGTGTTTGACTCTCGTCAGGCGGGCCCAACAGCGGTTTTTGTAGCCACCAAGGGCAGTACAGTGGATGGCCATGCCTATATAGATAAGGCCATTGAGCTTGGTTGCCGAGCCATCGTTTGTGAAGATTGGCCCAGCTCCCTGACCGAAGGTGTAACCTACTTGCAGGTAAACGATAGCGCACGTGCCCTAGGCATTATGGCGGCCAACCTTTATGGCAACCCCAGCAATCAGCTGACAGTGGTGGCTGTTACGGGCACCAATGGCAAGACGACGACCGCTACCCTGCTGTTCAAACTATTTCGTGCGATGGGCTACAGCTCTGGTCTTATCTCAACGGTCCAGAACCAGGTAAATGACCAAGTCATCCCTAGTACCCATACTACACCTGATGCCGTCCAACTGCAGCGCCTATTAGCCCAGATGCTCAAGGCAGGCTGTACCCATGTTTTTATGGAGGCAAGCTCACACGCTATTCATCAACAACGCATCGCAGGGCTGGTGCTAGCAGGAGCTGTTTTCACCAACATCACCCACGATCACCTAGACTATCACGTAACGTTCGACAATTATATCAGGGCCAAAAAGCAACTTTTTGACCAGCTGCCAGCCTCGGCTTTTGCCCTAGTCAATGCCGATGACAAACGGGGTATGGTTATGCTCCAGAATACCAAAGGCAAAAAACTTAGCTACGGCTTGCAAGGTCATGCCACATACAAAGGCCGGCTCTTGGCTGACGGTCTTCATGGTTTACAGCTTGACCTAGATGGTCATGAAGTCTGGTTTAAACTGATTGGCAAGTTCAATGCCTATAATCTCTTGGCGGTCTATGGTGTCGCTATCCAACTAGGCGAAGAGCCCGAAAACATCTTGGCACACCTCAGCAGTCTGGAGTCGGCCCCTGGTCGGTTTGACCGTATTTTGACGACCAACGAGGTCACCTATATTGTGGACTATGCCCACACGCCAGATGCCCTCCAGAATGTATTACAGACCATCACCGACCTCCGGACCCAGAACGAACATGTGATCACGGTCATCGGCTGCGGTGGCAATCGGGACGCAGCTAAACGCCCGATCATGGCCGAGGTGGCGGTCAAACAAAGTAATATCGTCATACTGACAAGCGACAACCCTCGCAACGAAGACCCTGAGACCATCCTAGACGATATGCAGAAAGGCGTCAGTCCCAGCAACTTCCGCAAGGTCAAACGCATCCCGGACCGCAAAGAAGCCATCGAAAAAGTAGTCGCCCTAGCCCAGCCAGGGGACATCGTCCTGATCGCAGGTAAAGGACACGAAAACTATCAAGAGATTGCTGGCGTGAAACATCCTTTTGATGATAAGCTGGTATTGCAGGCGGCGTTGAAGGCGACTGGGGTTGGGATTTTGTAGGAATTCACACCTCCCACCCTATCTTCCCAGGCAGCACCTTGCACTTGGCTACCTCGACGGAATAGACGTTAAACTCGGTTGTGACACGGCCATAGATAAGGTAAATGCCATGACCATAGACGGGCCAAGCCTTGAGGGCAGGCGGAAAGTGGACGGTGTCGATGTATTCGCCCTCGTGGTCCAGAAAGGTGCCAAACAACATGCGTTCGCCATGTTTGGTCGTGACAGGTTTGGTATCCACTAGTTTGCCCATCACCTTAACGTACTGGCCCAGATATTCAGGCAGGCTGCGCTTGGTGACGCTAGGCCGCCAACTGGTGCCGACAAGGTCAAACCAGCCCAAAGATATGGGAAAGCCCAAGAGCTCAACTTCATCAAGGGCATTGTCAAGGGCTTGGTCGGGAGGCTCCTGCAGCGGGGGGATGCGCAATGGCGGATTAAGGGCGGGCAACCCCAACGATGTTTTGACAGGTTGACCAGCGAGCAAGTGGGCCTTCATCAGCAACAGTTTGCGCGACTGGCCAGTCAAGTCAAGGGCACCCGTCTTGACCAAAAGACGCAGCTGGTCAAACGGCATTGGCAGGCGGATGGCCAAGTCCTCGATGCCGAGATAAGGACCAAAGCTGACCCTGTCAGAGATGATGGCCTCCATCCACTTTCTCTCTAGCCCCTGGATGTGGACCAAGCCCACAAACACATCGGCGGCATCCCCCTCCAGATCAACAATGGCAGTTGTGAGCTGACTGTGGTTAACGCTGGGGGTATGCAGCCGCCCACCAGCCTTTTGGGCCTCGTGGACATAGACCCAGGTACTATAAAAGCCGCCAAAGTTATTGATCACCGCCACATAGAACGGCAATGGATAGTAGGTCTTGAGGTGCATGCTCTGATAGCTCTCGACGGCATAGGAGGCCGAGTGGGCCTTGCAGAACGAGTAGCCCCCAAAGGAAGAAACTTGTCGCCAGATTTCTTGGGTCGTTTCTGGTGGCCTGCCAAGAGCGGTGGCACCGTCAAAAAACTGCTGCCGAATACGCTCAAAGGCATTGGTACCTCGGTTTTTGCCACTCATGGCACGGCGCAAGATGTCCGCATCGCTGAGGTCCATGCCGGCATAGTGGTGGCAGACCTTGAGTACATCTTCCTGATAGACCATCACACCATAGGTCTCGCCCAGGTGCTCTTCCATCACTGGGTGGAGGTACTGCACGGAAGCAGGGTCGTTATAGCGCTGGATGTAGGCATTCATCATACCAGACGAGGCCACACCAGGGCGGATGATGGAGCTGGCTGCCACCAAGGTGATGTACTCACGGCAGCGGAGCTTGAGCAGGAGCTGGCGCATGGCGGGCGACTCGACATAAAAGCAGCCGATGGTGTCACCCTGATAAAGTTTGTCAGCAATCTGGGAGTCGGCCTTGAGGGCAGGGATGTTATGGATGTCCACCGCAATGCCATGGTGCTGCTGGACAAGGCTGACGGCCTCGTTGATGTGGCCAATGCCCCGCTGGCTCAGGATATCAAACTTGTCAAGCCCGATGCGTTCTGCTTCGTACATATCCAGCTCGGCAGTGGACATGCCTTTGGGGGGCATGATGAGGGCCGTGTACCAACTGAGGGGTTTGTCGGCAATGATGACCCCACCCGCATGGATGGAGTGGGCAGCCGGGAAACTTTCCATCTGGTACCCTACCCTAACCATCTTGGCGAAGGTCTGGCTACCGGTGACATAAGGACTTGACGGCTCACGGATGATGCGGTCGATCTCGGCCTTGGGCAGACCCCGGACTTTGCCTAGCTCACGGATGATGCTACGGCCTTGCAGGGTGATGGTCGCCCCTAGAAGTGCGGCATGCCCCTCCTCATACCGTGAGAGGAGATAACGCTGCACATCTTCGCGATCGGTCCAGCTATAGTCGATGTCAAAGTCGGGCGGCGAGCTGCGCTTGGGGTTCAGGAATCGCTCAAAGTATAGATCGAGCTCGATCGGGTCCACGTCTGTTATCCGGAGGCAAAAAGCGACAATGCTATTGGCACCAGACCCCCGCCCAACGTGATAGTAGCCTTTGCGCATCGAGTACGAAATCAGATCCCACGTTATGAGGTAATAGGCCGTGAAACCTAGGTCGAAGATGACCTTGAGCTCACGCTCGACACGGATGGCAGCCTCCGCATGTTTGGGGCCATAACGCTCTAGCATACCTGCCCGGGTCAATGCTGTCAGCTGAAGTCGATCAGCAGCAGGCGAGGCACCAAAGACATTCTTGTTCAGCCGCTGGCCAAAGTCAAACGTGAAATCGCAGATGGCCGCTAGGTGATCTGTCTGGCGGCAGAGCTCCGGGAACTGTTGCCTGAGACTGGCCTCCTGACCTGGAGCAAGCCAATGCGCTGTACGGGAGCAGACCCAGTCCTTCTGGAGCTGCGTCAGCAAGATGTTACGCCCGATTGCGACCAAATAACAATGCAGCAGAAAGTCGGCAGGTGCTCCTAGGGTGATGGGTTGGGTCAGCACCAAGCGGTCGGCTTTGCGCAACCGAATACTGGCTGCCACCGCCTGCTGGGGTGTGAGACTTACGTAATGCCCTTCTGGCAGTGCATCCGGAGGGGGTAATTTGGGTGTGTAGGGGTACAGAAAAGCCGTATGGGGCAGAATGGGGGCTTGGGCTGGCAGGGATTTGCCGCTCAGGTTGTGTTTGGTCAGGAAACTATTGAGGTGATGGAGACCTTCGTGATTGTGGGCAATGCCTGTATATAGGTGCTGCCCGCCCTGCCAAAAAGCAATGCCAACGATGGGTTTGATGCCAGCCTCTTGGCATTGCTGCACAAACTCGAACGCACCTGCACTGGTGTTGATATCTGCCAGGCCTAGGTAGCGCAAGCCCTGTGCTTGGGCCTGCGCCACCAGCTTGTCGATGCTGAGCGTGCCGTAGTGTAAGGAATAGTAGCTATGACAGGTGAGGTACATGGCGTCAGGCCAACAAGCTGGTGGTGGGGATGGATTAGCAATCGGGAAAAGAAATAGGGATGGCAGTGCTAGCGTCCGTGGTGGCCATCATAACGGCTACGGAGGAGCTTGGCCGCATAGCTTGGCAGGGCAGATGGGATTTCGGGCACCTTCTCGGTATGGGCCTCGATGCCACAAGCACGGATGACGGCCTTCTCGCCAAACTTGTCCCGCAGGCGGTCCAGCTTCTGGTAGAGACTGATGAGCTCGCTGCTTTCCTCGAACAAGGTCATCTGTTGGAAACCATGGACCAGCCCGCTGACCTTAAGACCAATCAGACGGATCATCATGCGCCTGTCATAGACCTTGTCCAGCAGCTGGCCCGCCTTCTCGATCAGCATGTGGTCTGAGGCGGTGTAGGGCAGCTGGGCATCACGCGAGTGGGTGTCAAAGTTGGCATACCGGATCTTGACACTGATGCCAGAGGCCAGCTTGCCTTGGTGCCGTAGCTGGTAGCCCAGGTTTTCGGCCATCGAGACTAAGACTTGGCGGATGAGTTTTTGGTCCATGGTATCGGCCTCGAAGGTCAGCTCCTTGCTGATCGAGAGCTGGTCGTTGTACGGTACCACAGGTGTGGGGTCAATGCCATTGGCCCGCTCCCAAAGTTTGAGGCCGTTTTTGCCAGCTATGCGTAGCAGGAGCTCAAGCGGGAGTGCCGCTAGCTGCGCAATGGTACGGACGCCAATCTCAGTCAGCTGGATACCCATCTTGGGACCCACACCTGGCATGTCACGCACAGGGAGGGGACCCAAAAAATGCCGTATCTGGTCTGGGAAAACTTGGCGTTCCCCATCTGGTTTGGCAGTGCGGGTCGCAATCTTGCTGACCGTCTTGTTAGCGGATAGACCCAGAGAAATCGGCAGCCCTGTCTCCTTCCGGATACGGCGGCGGATGTCATGCACCCAGTCATAAGCGCCATAAAACCGCTCGAAACCCGTCAGATCGATATAATGCTCGTCTATGCTGGCCTTCTCAAAGTCAGGCACCCGGTCGGCAATGATGGCGGTGACCTCCTTGGACTTGGCCGAGTAGGAGTCCCAGTCGCCACGCACAACAATGGCCTCAGGGCAGAGCATGCGGGCACGCTTCATCGGCATGGCTGAGTGGACACCAAACTTGCGGGCTTCGTAGCTGCAGGCCGCCACCACCGCACGGTCGCCCATACCCCCCACCAGCACTGGCAGACCATGCAAACGGGGGTTATGTAGCCGCTCGACAGACACAAAAAAGGTATCCATATCGAGGTGTGCGATGTATCGTGTAGGCTCCATTGATTAAATTATCGTCATACTTGAGATCATAATATAATCAAAATGGCGTAATCCACAAAGCAGAAAACCCAAAAATGTGGATAAGTTGCGCAGATGCGCCTAGCTACATTGCTTTACGCCATTTCGTTACCATATTTACCCCATGCAACTAGCAACGATCTACTTGGTGCTGCGGTGGGTAGCCGTGGCTTTGGCCCTGTACTACGGATACAAAAAACGGGATGGCACCATCTGGATTTTGGTTAGCATGGTCGTCGGTGTTGCCATCGGGCTTGACTTCCCCGAGCTGGGCAAGGAGCTGAAAGTCGTTAGCAAGGTTTTCCTACGGCTGATCAAGACCATCATCGCCCCACTGCTTTTCGCAACCTTGGTCTATGGCATTGCGGGGCATAGCAACCTCAAACAGGTGGGGCGTATGGGCCTCAAGTCCATTATCTACTTCGAGATCGTGACGACCTTGGCGCTGATCATCGGGCTATTGGCCATCAATTTCAGCGGGGCGGGCCTAGGCCTTAAGCTGCCACCAGGTGTCGAATCCGAAAACCTAGCTGTCAAGAGCCAAAGTTGGCAGGACGTCGTGCTCCATATTTTCCCCGAAAACATTGCCAAGTCCGTCTATGAAGGCGAGGTTTTGCAAGTGGTGGTCTTCAGCATCCTGTTTGGTATTGGGGTGGCAATGGTGGCACAAGAGCACCAAAAACGCATGGTTCACTTCACCGAGAGCCTAGCCGAAGTGATGTTCAAGTTCACGGAAGCGATCATGATCTTGGCCCCGTTTGCAGTCGGTGCAGCTATTGCCTTCACCGTAAGCCAAATGGGCCTAGAGGTATTGCAGAACCTATTTATGTTGCTGATCACGCTCTATGCAGCCTTGGTCATCTTCTTACTAACGACCTTGCTGCCGATTGGCCTGTTGGTGGGCCTGCCCATCAAGCGGTTCGTCCAGGCCATTGCTGAGCCAGTGTCCTTAGCCTTTGCGACAACCAGCAGCGAGGCAGCTCTGCCCAAAGCCATGCGCGCCATGGAAGGCCTAGGCGTACCCCGTAAAGTCGTCGCCTTCGTGATGCCGATGGGCTATAGCTTCAACCTGGACGGCACAACGCTCTACCTATCATTGGCCTCTGTTTTTGTGGCCCAGATCGCAGGCATTGACCTGAGCTGGAAACAACAGCTACTGATGTGTTTTACACTGATGCTGACCAGCAAAGGGGTTGCTGGTGTCCCCAGAGCATCATTGGTGATCCTGCTCGGCACATGCGCGGCTTTTGGCCTGCCAAGTGAGCCCGTCTTTATCATCCTCGGTATCGATGTACTGATGGATATGGCCCGCACCTCTGTCAACGTCATTGGCAACTGCTTGGCGACCTACGTCATCGCCCGTTGGGAAGGCGAACTGCTCGGGGCTGAAATCGTAGAGCCTCATAACGTCGTCGAGCCATAGTACTGACTAATGCTTGGTGGATTTCGCTTAAAATAAATTCTTGCAATAATCAAATAGTTGTTTTTTTTGCAGAGCGGTTAACCCACAAAGGGTTCATCCTGAGCACAACAACCTATAGTCAGCTATGCGCCCTCCTCTTCTGACTCCCAAGGATTTCTTTGTTGGTTTCCTAGTCACTTCTTTTGTTAGCACAGTGCTGATGAGTGTAGTCGTTAGACAACTGCATCTTGATCTCGACACAACCAGCACCATCATCCTATATGGTTCAGTTTCAGTTGGCAACTTTGTCTGGATAGGGACTTTCCTATACCTAGTAAAGCGACGGTTGGAGAAGGGGGTGTAAGTAAATGGATAACAATGTGGATAACACTTGACACGAATAGCAGCCTGATTTTGGCGGTAAATCAACGATTTTCTGGTTTCTGAGGGAGCTAACTGCAAAAAATCCACCATGCTAGGTCGGCAAATACGGGCATAGCTTGCATCTTTGGCTAGCAATACCCATCCCCAACCTATGACTGATCAGCATCACTCTGCCAACACGACTCAATCCCAGCCTCTTTCTGACAATGACCGTGTTGACGTCTGCATCATTGGTGGCGGGCCAGCAGGCTTTGCAGCAGCGATGCGGGCGCTGGACTTCGGTCTGCGAGTCGTGCTTGTGGAACGTGCCAAGCTAGGAGGAGCAGGTGTCTATGATGGCGCCCTGACAAGCAAAACCCTATGGGAACTAAGCCGAGAGGCCCAAAATTCGCGTCGCAGGGCCGAAAAGTACTTTCAGCAATGCGAGCTGATTCGTTTTGACGAAGTCCTGAACGAGGTGCAGGAGGCCATCTATGAGCGCAAGTCTATGCTTGAGCATCACCTCTATCACCTCCAACGTCATGCCGATCACAATTTCAGGATCCTGAGTGGTGATGCTAGCTTTATCGATCCGCACACGATCGAGATTAAAGGAGTTAATGGTAAAGTCGAATTACTGGCTGCACACAACTTTGTATTGGCCACTGGCAGTCGCCCACGCTATCTGCCCCACCTGCCTATCGACGAAAAGATCGTGATGACAAGTGATGGTGTCAAAAATCTTGAAGAATTTCCACGCAGTTTGGTGGTCCTGGGCGCTGGGGTCATCGGCTGCGAGTTCACGACAATCTTTAGCAGTTTTGGCCGTACTCAAGTCAAACTTATCTGCCGAGAGGACCGTATCCTGTCGATGGAGGACCCAGATATTTCGGCAGCGGTTGAGGCATCTTTATTGCGTAATGGGGTCACGATCCATAAGAATGCGGAGCTACGCAAGATGGAAATTCGGGATGGTAAGGTCTGGTATGAGCTCTGCATCAGCAACGATGCCTGCCACTGGTTTGAGGCTGACAATGCGATGGTCTCTATTGGGCGGGTAGCGAATACCGAGTCACTCGGGCTTGAGCGCATTGGTGTGCAGCTAAAACCCAACGGCTTTGTCTTGGATGACGATACCCGTACCACCGTCCCGCATATCTATGCTGTCGGTGACTTAACGGCAGATGTCAGCCTCGTGAATGTCGGTGAGCTAGAAGGTCGCCATGCCATTGAGCTCATTGCAGGGCTGAACCCAGAGCCCTTGCGGTATGACAACATCAGCACCATCATGTTCCTGAACCCCGAGATTGCGGGTGTAGGCCTCAACGAAACGCAAGCCCAAGCTGCCAAGTTACCCTACCGTATGGCCGTGCTGGACTATAGTAACATCGCCCGTGCAGTCGCGATGCGCAACACTATTGGCTTCTTCAAGATTTTAGTCACAGACGAAGACAAGCCAAAAATCCTTGGGATGCGGGCAGTAGGCGAGCATGCTAGCAGTGCCATCCAGGCCGTAGCCCTCATGATTGGCACTGATACCACAATCGACCACTTAGCGGACATGATCCATCCTCACCCTAGCATTGTTGAAGGGGTGCAGGAGGCATTGCGCATGTTGCTTGATAGACCTATCTTTAAGGACTGGTACCCTAACCAATACCATGCGGTCAAACGCTGGGCTCCAGTAGAATAGCCAATAGATGATTACTGCAAGTAGGTTCTACCCTATCTTGCTACTATCACTCGATACCGCAAAACCCCTACCTCTGTTCTTAGCTCAAGCGAATAGAGGCCATTGGCATAGGTATCGGTCGAGATTTGATTGCCTTGACCTGTAGCCACCAGACGTGATGTAGCATCATACAATCGCCAAGGAGTACTGGCTTTAAGCATCAGCAGGTCGGCAGTTGGGATGGGATATGGTTGATAGGCTTCCTTTTGTGCCTCCGTGCCCAGACTAGTAGTACCATCGGTGACTACAAGGGGCAACTGCAGGGTGTCAGCACAAGGGCTTGTTGTACTCCTTACTATGAGTTTGATTTGGTAGATACCAGGGCTAGCGTATCGTTGTGTAGTTATGGGCAAGTTGGATGTATTGCCATTGCCGAAATCCCAGGCATAGCTAGTAGCCCCAATACTTTGGTTGATAAAGTTCACGGTGTTGCCCAATTGGAGATCTAGCACAGAGGGCGTCATTACAAAGTCAGCCTGTGGGCCAGTCGTGGTGACAGTCAGGGGCGTGGCTTGGCTTTCGAATACGGAATCAATGTTTGTAACATAGAACGTTGTGGTTCGCCTCACATTCCGGACCAGTAAAAAACGCCCGGTGCCAATCGGGGTGCTAAGTGCTGGCCGGTCATAAAAATTAAACTGCTGCCCATTAGAAGGTACTAGCAAGACATCAGCCCCTGCACAAACAGTCATGCTACTGATGGAAGGTGTAGGGCCAGTCCGACCAGCACTATAGGCTGCTTTCGCACTATTGACGGTACTCCGTAGTTCAGCTAATGAATACCCTGCCCCAATCGCAAAGGCAATCTTGGCCTTCTGCCCAGGGAGCAATCGCCGCATTTTGATACCAGTGATCGTGGCTACATCATTGCCCTCAGGTTTGCTGAAACCTGCCTCTGGCCGCAAAACACCACGTGATATCGACCGAAACTTGTTGGCCAAACTAAAGCCACCGTTAAAGTTCACATTTGTACCCTGTACCGTTTGGTCAAGATCACTAGCGAAGTACTGTGGCTCACCACCACCTACTGCCTGAACACCAGCATATATCTGCGGACCGTAGTAGCTGGCTCCACCTGCTGCATTGAAGGCATAGCCAAGGCGATTGATTGTATCCCAGCGTGCAAAGTTCTGGCTATAGTTGTTCAAATCCCAGTCCGTAAATACCCCAACTGAGAGGCTATCATAAACAGTCTGGCTCTGATTCAAGATCTCATACTCTAGGATATGACAGCGATTGGCAGGAATTGTCGGCAGGCTTGTAATTGATTGACGAACCAATAGGTCTAGTCGGTTGCGACCATAAAGTGAGTCCTTAAACGCCGATGTTGCACGTAAAATTCCCCCAACTGTTGGCTGCGAACGAATGCGGCTCAGCGTCCCAAAGTGCTGGTCTTTGCCCGTAGTGTCGATGACGTTATTAGGCACTTGCTGCGGATTGGCACCGATCAGGAGGCCTGCCCCTGCAACTAGCAGTTTACCATCCAACGTGATGCTATTGCCGATCTGGTTGGTAACATCCTGATAAGCAATGCGCCCCGGTGACGAATAAGTAGCCCCAAAGCGGTTATTGGCAATGGTCACAAAGTCTTGGTTAACTGTAAACTTATGACTCTGGAAGTCCGTGTAGTTATTACTCCCTAGCCTAAAGACTAGGATGGTTGATTGATTGACTGGCGTGCCTGCTGGGATAAAAATCTTGAGTGGAACCGTTGTATTAGTTGCTGAGCCAAGGGTTGGTAAAGCTCCAAATTGCCAAAATCCTTGGGTCACGATGGCGTTACCTGCCGAGACCGATACTTGCACATTGCCGAACAAAACAGGGTCTAGGTAATTGATCACCTTTAGCCTGATTTCGAGGGTATCGCCAGAATTACGAGCCGATCCTGATTGACGACCTACGATCTCAACATCGCTGATACGCATCGCGATCGGTTTTGTTTTGGTAACTGCATTGATCAAGTTAAGCCGCCCGGACCCCACCCGATCATACCGATTCCGATTGACCCCGACGAACCTGTTATCATCGCTATTAACCCGGACAAGCTCTGCAATCTGAAGGGCATTATAGAACGGAAAGACCGCCTTAGCAAGTGCCGCACCAGCAGCTACCATTGGCGCAGCGAAGGACGAGCCACTACTTGTGCTGTTATATCCGCCCACTGCATTAATCGACCAAATATTGCCGCCTGGCGCATTTATATCCACGTAGGCGCTAAATGTTGCTGCTACATCAAGCTGATCTGCGTAGTCATTAAATGCGACTGACAGAACATAAGGGTATGAAGCAGGCAAAAAGTCTAGCTCCGAAGGGGTGTTGCCAGCCGCTGCAACGATGGTTGCATTTTTGTTGATGGCAGCGTAGTTGATGATCGCTCGCTCGAACTCGCTTTGGTTGTTGCGGTTACGTCCCCAACTGAGGTTTATCACCTGACAGCCACGATCTGCAGCATAGACCACACCAGCATACAGATCGGCAGCTGACTGATTGTTAGGCCCAAAAACGACGACTGGGACAAACATGGTCTTGTAGCCAACGCCTGCTATACCTCGACCATTATTGGCCTCGGCAGCAGCGATACCAGCCACCACCTGTCCATGGCCATTGCTATTGATTGCAATACCTAAGTTGTTGTTGTTGTTGAAAAAATTCCAGCCATAATAGTCATCCACAAAACCGTTGTTGTCATCATCCAGCCCATTAATGGGGTCTGTTGTATTGAAGGCGATTTTGTTGCGTAGGTCTTCTTGCAAGACATCTAGCCCTGAGTCCACAACGCCGATTTTGATGCTACTATCTCCCTTGGTGAGGCTCCATGCATCGTATGCCTTTATGAGATTCAGGTAGTTACCTTGACCTGTAACGGCCGGATTGGCCAATGGGTCATTAGGTGTGAACAGCAAATCATGCTGATAAAGCGGCTCAGCCCACAGGACGCAAGTCAAGGCCGTGGCAGAGCGCAGTATTTTGGCCAATTCTGTTTTTTGTGGTGATGCTGACTGTTGCAGTGTCACACGGTAGATCAGGGTGAGATCAGTCAACGGTAGGCCCATCTCGTTGACCACTTTGGTAGGTGGCTCATGTAGCGGAAACATGCGTTGGACACCATAGCCATTGTCCTGTGCCCATTGTTGCAACAGCTCTGACCCTTGTGCACGCGCGGCTGGCCTTAGTGATAACACAAACTGACCGGGAACGATACCATCACTTGATGTTGCTGTCACCAATGCTTGTGCATCACATCGACTAGGGATCATTGTCCCAATTATGATTAGGATAATGCAACTCATTGACCACCAACCAATTGAAAGGCTTCTATCCAGCCCAGCTTTTATTGCTATGGTGTACGATAATCTGGATCCTTGGCAAAAAATGGTCATGGCCGGTGCTTTTGGTTGGGGCATCAATGCCGTGAATTTCATCAACGATTGTTGTCATCCCGCCTCTTGACAAATGTAACAGAATGTACCGAAACTTTGGTTGGTCCGACGTAGCATTTGGGCCAACATAAGCCCCTTAACAGGTATGCGAAATCAATATATCTACCCAGTCTGCCCCAAACGAAAGGTCTATGATGGATGGCCTACAGTCCTGAAAAAGTTTTACCTTTGGCCCGCATGATTGGCGCCTCGACAGCACATCTGCCCAAGTTAGGCCACTTTTGGCGCTACCTTTAGGCTGGTGCAGGTTGGAAAGTTGCCCGATTGCTACTGTTTCAATAACCAATCCTCTACCATGGCTTATAACCTGCTACAAGGTAAACGCGGTATCATTTTCGGTGCCCTAGACGAGAACTCCATTGCCTGGAAAACGGCCCAAAAAGTATTCGAAGAAGGTGGCCGCTTTGTCCTGACCAATGCCCCAATCGCGATGCGTATGGGCAAAATCAATGAGCTAGCCGCAGCCTGCCAGACGGAAGTTGTCGCAGCCGACGCCACCTCTGTTGAGGATCTCGAAAACCTCGTAACCCGTGCTCAGGAAGTTTTGGGCGGCAAGCTCGACTTCATCCTGCACTCCATAGGCATGAGCCCTAACATCCGTAAGGGTAAAAACTATGGCGACCTGAACTACGATTTCTTCAACAAAACGCTTGATGTCTCTGCTTTGTCGTTCCACAAGGTGATGCATGTGGCCGAAAAGCTTGATGCCCTAAACGATGGTGCCTCGATCGTCGCTCTTAGCTACATTGCTGCCCAGCGTTCGTTCCCTGACTATACGGACATGAGCCAAGCCAAAGCCATGCTTGAAAGCATTGCCCGAAGCTATGGCCAACGCCTTGGCAAACTCAAAGGTGTACGTGTCAACACCATTTCTCAGTCCCCAACCATGACCACTGCTGGTCAAGGAGTCGGCGGGTTTGATGTCTTCTTTGACTTTGCAGACAAGATGTCCCCACTTGGTAACGCTACTGCCGAAGACTGTGCCGACTATACTGTTACCCTCTTTAGCGATCTGACCAAAAAAGTTACGATGCAAAACCTGCTTCATGATGGTGGCTTCAGCTCGGCTGGTATTTCTGAAGAGATCGTGGCAGACCTCGTTAAGGTACGTGACCTTGGCAAATAGTCTAACGACTACCATAACACTACCCTATCATACCAAACCCCAGCTTAACCAATAGGCTGGGGTTTGGCTTTTGTAATCCAATCGATTCCGTGCAAAGAACTGTTGGGTCCTGATCTCACATTGTTAACCTATTCTGGATCCTATTAAATAAAGACAAGTCAGGAAAATGGTAACTCCGCCTATTCTGCCACAGAGCCCACCATATCAATAATATTTTGGCCAAAATTCTGCAATTTTGTAGCTTAATCGTCCTGGCCGTGATGGCCACACTACATGCTTTCGGTTTCTAACCTCTCTTTGCGCTTCGGTAAGCGCATCCTTTTTGACGAAATCAATCTCAAGTTTGCCAATGGCAACTGTTATGGTGTCATCGGTGCTAATGGCGCTGGCAAAAGTACTTTCCTCAAGATACTTTCTGGTGAAATCGACCCAACAACTGGCCATGTCCTGTTGCAGCCAGATGCTCGGATGGCGGTCCTATCCCAAAACCACTTTGCGTTTGATAATTTCCCTGTCCTTCAGACGGTCATTATGGGTCACAGAACCCTTTGGGCTGTGATGCAAGAAAAGGATGAGCTCTATGCCAAAGCAGACTTTTCGGAAGCTGATGGCATTAGGGCTAGCGAGTTGGAAGAAAAGTTTGCCGAAATGAATGGCTGGAATGCCGATAGTGACGCAGCTGACCTATTAAGTAACCTAGGCATCACTGAGGCCTCCCATGACAAACTTGTTAGCGAACTCAATGGGCAAGAAAAAGTAAGGGTGTTGTTAGCACAAGCTCTTTTCGGTAATCCAGACATCCTGCTATTGGATGAGCCTACAAATGACCTTGACCTCGAAACTGTAGTCTGGCTTGAGGATTTCTTGGCCGATTTCAAAAACACAGTCATCGTCGTCAGCCACGACCGCCACTTCCTAGACACCGTCTGTACCCACATCGTGGATATCGATTTTGGCAAGATCCAGATGTTTAGCGGCAACTACACCTTCTGGTACCAGAGCTCGCAACTTGCGCTCAAGCAGCGGTCTGACCAGAACAAAAAGGCTGAAGAAAAACGTAAGGAGCTAGAGGAGTTCATTCGGCGTTTTTCGGCCAATGTGTCCAAAAGCAAGCAGGCAACTAGCCGGAAAAAGATGCTGGACAAACTCACCATCGAGGACATCCAGCCAAGCACACGCAAGTACCCTGGTATCCAGTTCAAACCAGATCGTGAGGCTGGTGACCAGATCCTACTTGTGGAAAACCTGTCAGCTAGCCTTGATGGCGAAACCCTTTTTTCGGACCTCAATTTTAGCATCCAGAAAGGGCAGAAGATTGCTGTCCTCTGCCGTAACAGCTTGGCCATCACTGCCCTGTTCCAGATCTTGATGGGTGAGCAAACGCCAGACACAGGCGAGGTCAAATGGGGTATTACCATCAATAAAGCCTACCTGCCTAACGACAATAGCTCCTACTTCAGCGACGAGAACAACCTTATAGACTGGCTACGCCAGTACAGTATCGAGAAGGACGAAACGTTTATACGTGGATTCTTGGGTCGTATGCTGTTCTCGGGCGAGGAAAGCCTCAAGAAAAGCAATGTCCTAAGTGGTGGCGAAAAAGTACGCTGTATGCTTAGCCGCATGATGTTGCTCAACCCTAACTTTCTGTTGTTAGACGAGCCAACCAACCACCTTGACCTCGAGAGCATTACGGCCTTCAACAATGCCTTGAAAGACTACCGTGGCACAGTGCTGTTTACCAGCCATGACCACGAGTTTGTCCAGACCATTGCCGACCGCATCATCGAGATCAGCCCAAATGGCACCATCGACAAAAACACCGACTTTGATAGTTTCCTTGATGACGAGGACATCAAGGCACGTCGTGAGGCGCTTTATAGCCATGCCGTTAAATAATTGATCTGTTTAACAGTAAACTCAATACGTATGTCAGAGATTAGATAAATCAAAAAAGGGAGCCTAGGCTCCCTTTTTTGTTACTGGCAATGCTGATATGAGCGACCTTAATCAGATTTATGGCTAGTTGTTTTCGACCGTGATGGTGAATTTGAAGGTCCTAGATTGGCCCTTCCGGAGTTGAAAATCAAGGCGTTTGGCACCATTGCTAAATACTGCCTCACCAAGCGGATTGGCAGAAAACAAGCCGTATCCACGAGCATGCCAATAGGTAGGTGACCCCGGATTTTTGGCATCATCACTGATAGTGACAGCCGTTGATTTGCCCTTGATTTGACCAGCCATCTTTACCCAGTTGGCCCGTGTACCCCAGACGCTATCACCTTTGACACCTGCACTACTTATATACCGACCTGTGACACCCTCGTTGTTTAGGACTGGGACAGAAGTAGCTACACCTTGCGCATCGGTATAGACCTCTGGCTTTAGTGATGGTTGCTCAAGCTCACGGCATAGCCGAAGCGCAAACATGCCTTCCTTGTTGTCACGGAAAAGTACTGGTCCATTGACAGCTGTCAGGACAGAGCTGCGGGTGATGGTATATTTTGAGGCAGTTACCTTGGTGAACACAAATGTTGCACGTTCGATCAGCATTGGTTTGCCATACTTGTCTAGCCAATCAGCATCGATGACCAAAGTACCTTTCGCAGCACCACCTGTGCAGGACTCTACTTTACGGTGGACAATCTTGCCAAATGGCCCTTTGTGTTCTGGGCCAATGTGATTGCTATTGTTCCAGAAGTCATGCCCATTAACGTCGCCATGGTTGAACCAGTGACCCACATGATGCGGATGATCAATACGCTCACCTGACCTTGGGGCCATTGGCCAGCCTCTTGTGATAGGCTCACCTGCTGGCGAATAGATTGGCCACAAAACTGGTTTATAGACAGAGTCCACCCAACGATAGCTCGTGAAAGCTTTGCCGTCGATAGTGACATCTACTCTATTGGCATTTGCTACATTTAACACCTTAACGCCTGATTTTGCTTTAGGCTTGGTATCTAAGCTCTTGACTTTTCCAGATTTGTGTATATCAGCTCCTTTATCCAGAACCAGGCTGGAGGTAGCTAAGGCTTGCAGCCCGACTGACAAGCACGCCACTAGCGCACCAGTTTTAATGATGGTTTTGATCTGCATTATCCGACGACGACCTCCTGACGTTTACTATCAAAGGTGATCTTTTTGCCGGTCTCGAGCGCCTTGATTACCATACAAAGAGCCACAGAGTGCTGATAACCTGCTTTAACGTTGGCATTTGGTTGTTTACGGCTTCTGATACACTCCATCCAGTTACGGACGTGGGCACTTGTGCTTGGGTCTGCACCTGTGTTGGCAGAGGCGACTACTTTGGTTGCTTCGGCCAATGATTTTTCAGGCAAAAGAAATGGCTTGAGGCCCATCGCTTTGGCATGTCCTTCATTAAGACCACCATTGTCATTGATGGTATTGGTCTCGAGGTTGAGCATACCGCCTTTGCTGTAATAATACTCCTTGATGCCACCAGCACTATTGCCCATTCGGCTGCTATAGATCACTTGAAACCCAGACTTCAGGTCCGGGGTGCCATAGTCAAAGACAGCAGTCATGGTGTCAAAGTTGCGACGGCCATCGTTCCAAGAATAGATACCACCGTTGGCTACGACCGAACGAGGTGCTTCAAGGCCTGTAAACCAGTGGACCGTATCGATTTGGTGCACCATCCATTGGTCAGGGATGCCAGAGCTATATGGCCAGAACAAACGATACTCCAGGTATTTACGTGGGTCAAATGCCTCATAAGGTCGGTTGAGCAAATAGCGTTTCCAGTCGAGGTCGGCCTCTTTGCATTTGGCCACCAAGTCAGGCCTGCGCCAACGCCCTGGTTGGTTAACGTTCCAAGTCAGCTCGATCATGTTGATGTCGCCAAACTCACCCGTCTTAAGGTATTCGTTTGCCTGGATGTAGTTAGAGGTACTGCGACGTTGCGTACCGATCTGGACGATGCGGCTACTTTCATTGACCGCTTTCAAGATCGCTTTGGCATCCTCCATGGTGTTCGCCATTGGCTTTTCGACGTAGGCATCGCGACCTGCCTTAACGGCTTCTATGCCGTGCAGAGCATGCTGAAAGTCCGCAGTAGCGATAATGACAGCATCTACTTTGGTTTTGTCGTATAACTCCTCGTTGTTGCGAGCTACATAGATCGAGTTGCCAGTTTTTTCCTTAAGCCAAGCGGCACCTTCTTCCCTTCGCAGGCTCCAGATATCGGACATGGCAACAATCTCCATGTTTAGCTCCTTGTTGTGCTGCATAAAACACGGGATCAATGAACCCTTGCTACGGTCTGCAAAGCCAACAATTCCGACTTGAACTCTGTCGTTAGCCCCAATGATCCTTGCATAGGATTTGGCACTCATACCCACTGCGAGTCCAGCCCCAGCCATTGCTACCTGTTTAATAAACTGGCGGCGACCATCTTCTGGTGTATGCTTCAAGGCCTCTGACAACGTTGTCGATGTGTCAATTTGCCCAAGGGGCAGCTGTTGAGATTCCATTCTTTTTCTAAAACGTTGGTGATAGGTACGTGCGTATTTGGGTTGGCACTATTTGATGGTTGATTTCTTATACTGATAGAGGGTGCTAGTTGATCTCTTTGATCTTGATGTTGCGGAACTTAACCAAATCACCATGATCTTGCAAAAGGATATGCCCCACAGGGCTTTCGCCAAAATCTGTGATGTCCTTGTATTTGGAGCCTGCCACCAATACCTTCCAGGCCTCGTTGTTGCGGGTGTAAGCCACCACTTTACTGCCATTAAGCCAGTGTTCGACCTCGTTTCCTTTGACGACCAACCGAGCATGGTTCCACTGGCCAGGAGGATTAGGGGATTTATTCGAAGCCGTGATCAAGTCATAGAGACTACCGATTGTGCGGTTGCCGTCTTTACCTTTTTTAGCGTCTGGGTGGCGCTCGTCATCCAATATCTGGAACTCACAGCCGATGGCAGAGCCCTTTGGGCGTGGTTGGCGCTCCAACACAAAATATTTGATCCCACTATTCCCACCCTCGCTGACGTTGAAGTCCAGCTCAAGTTCAAAGTTGCGGTACTGCTTTTCGGTGATGATGTCGCCCCCACTGTTACTTTCGCCACCTTTGCTAGCTTTATGGATCAGGCATCCTTCCTGCACTACCCATCCACTATCTGGGAAGGCTGTCTTGTAGACACCACGCCATCCTTTGGAGGTACTACCGTCAAACAAGGATACCCATCCTGCCTTGCGCTCCGCCTTGGTGAGTTTGTTAGGCGCTTGAACAACTTGGGGTTTTGCCTCCTTTTGTTGCCCCTTTTGGGCAAAGGCTGGCATGCCTAATGTGCTGAGTAACGCTAATGAAGCGAGGAGCATTCCTGCCCATTGAGCTGATGCTTGAGATGCTGTTTTTTTCTTGAGGATGCGAGTGGCAAGTCCTGTCGTCATGATCAAAATTGTGTGTTTATTTTCTAAAGCTGTGGCAACTTAGTGATATTGGGCGGAAGGGCAAAATCCATAGCACCAGAGGCCAAACAAACTAGATCAATCAATAAAAAGGCGGCTAGATACTGACCTAAATCCACAACCAATTAGGCCAAAATGTTAACCTGATCACTCAAGGCCTACAATAGAGCCCAACCACAATACCCTCAAAACCCATTACTTTGCACCCATGCAATACTTGATCATTGGCCTTGGCAACATAGGCCCGGAGTACGAACGCACACGGCATAACATCGGCTTCATGGTGCTAGATAGGCTTGTGGCCAAACAAGGTAGTGAGCAGTTCAAGCTTGACAAGCAGGCCTTCTTTGCCCGCACCATGCATAAGGGCCGCATCCTGAACCTGATCAAGCCTACTACTTATATGAACCTTAGTGGAAAGGCCGTTCGCTTCTGGATGCAGCACCTAAAGATCCCGAAAGAAAACATATTGGTAATCACCGACGACCTCGCAATACCATACGGCGTCCTACGCCTCAAGGGAAAAGGCAGCGGCGGCGGGCACAATGGCCTAGGTAATATTCAGGAGGTGCTAAACTCGACCGAATATCCAAGGCTCAGGTTTGGCATCGGTGATAAGTTTGCGCAAGGCAAACAGATCGACTATGTATTGGGCAATTTCAGTATCGAGGAGCAACAAGACCTAGAACTCAATATTGAGCGGTCAGTGGATGCCGTTTTTCAGTTCTGTAGTATCGGCCTCGAGCGGGCTATGAACGTCGTGAACACCAAAGAACAAAAGGAACCGAAGCCATCTAAAGAGCCAAAGGTACCAAAATCACCAAAAGATGCCCAAAACGAGGCAATATCTGGCCAATCGGGCGAACCGCAGGCCTAAATTACTCAACTCATCAGGCATACAAAAGCCCATCTTCATAGATGGGCTTTTGTGTTTTTAGGACCAAGACTTTCTACCTAGTGACTAGCCCCCGCACCAATTGACTTGCGGCTAAAGTACAGGATGGCAAAGATGACACCTAGTACTACTGGCAACAAGGCAACCTCAGTAAGGGTGGTTTGGCCAGCAATAAGGCCAGCTTGGTCGGCAAGGTCGGCCATGTTGACATCAGCTCCTTTTTCAAGGGTCGAAAGTGCCTTCTCCTTGTTAGCTGCATATAGACTCCCCATAAATGGTAGGACGATTGACACAGACAACATCCCTGCCCCTCCCATGATACTCATACCTAGCGCACCAGACTGTGGGATATACTCGCTCACAAAGCCAATCATGGTTGGCCAGAAGTAACATACACCAACAGCAAATACGGCAGCACCTGGCCATACGTACCCAGAACCAAGTAGCACCAAACCAATTGCTGAAAAAATAGCGGAAAACAACAGCATACCCGTCGGCGCTAGGCTATGGACCATCGTGCCGGCAAAGCCTCGACCAAGGGCCATGATGCCACTGATGAACACTAGGACTAAAATCGGATTCGAGACCTGTTGTTCTAGCAAAACATTGATCCACTGGCCAGTCCCCAGCTCAGTCGCAGAGGTCAACAACATACAGAATACCATCACCAGAAATAAGGGGCTAAGGCAAGACTTCAGCATTGACCCCTCGGACACACCAGATGTAACCCGTTCCGTTTTGATAAAGGTTTGACCCAAGAAAAGAGCACCATAAATCAGGGTCGGCAACAGGATAGCGGCCATTTGCCACTCCCAGCTCAATGTCAACTCCTTCTCAATCAGATAGCCTGTTAACCCACCTATAACGATACCGCCTGGGAACCAGAGGTGAAATCTATTAAGCATCGTCGTTTTGTTGTCTGGGAACATACTTGCCACCATCGGGTTGCAAGCGGCCTCGACCATTCCGTTAGCGATACCAACAAACAACGTACTGATGAACAAGGACCAAAAGCCCGTTGCTACCATTGTCAACCCAATGCCAATCAAGTGACCAGAAAAGGCCAACCAGATCAGTAATTTCATCCCGAGTCGATCAACCAAGAAGCCACCAAAAATCATTGCCAACGTAAAGCCCCAAAAGGCAGTCCCTGCACATAGGCCTACCTCAAAGTTATCGAGCTTAAAATCCTCGCCCAACTTGTTAAGGATATTGGCCCGGATTGCAAAGGTCATTGCGGTCGTAATCAACGCCACACAACTTGCGACAAACAAGCGGTTCCGGTTGATCGATGGTGATGCAGTTGTCATCTAAAGTCTGGTAATGGTGATTTTGGAGGTAAGAAAACACTAGACACCTCATACCAGTTGACTGGCAAAGGCCCACAGTTTTGCCAAACTTATCAATTCGGCATGGTTATGGCAACTTTTGATGCCGAAACTATCCATTTCCTTTGTTTACTTGGCACTTGCCAAACGACAAGCTCACACTCAAGGTCCAAAACCAGCCGACATCCCAAAATTATAAAGCCTATGCATCTCCTCGTCATCAACGGACCGAACCTCAATCTACTTGGTAAACGTGAACCCGAAATCTATGGCCACCGCACTTGGGATGACCTTTGGGCCATGATTAGTCAAGATATCAGAGCCAGCATGCCTGGGGTGGAGCTATCATGGTTCCAGTCCAACCATGAGGGCCAGATAATTGACAAACTGCATGAATTTGGCTTCAATGACAGTACGGGAATTGTGCTCAATGCTGGCGCCCTGACCCATACATCAATCGCCATAGGTGATGCAGTTGCTGGGATTAATGCTCCTGTGATCGAAGTCCACCTTACCAATGTCTTTGCCCGTGAGCCTTTCAGACACCACTCTTATATATCTGCCTATGCTAAGGCCGTCATCGCAGGGATGGGCCTAGGTGGATACAAAGCAGCGCTATATCATCTTGCTTGGCTACTGAGCAACACTAAATAGGCAGCTTCCCGACTTGATTGGACCTTAGGTTTCAGTTTTGATAGGTTGATTTCTTTCGGGATATGGGCAGGGGCACTAGCTTTGCGATCGTATGAGCAAACCACACACTACCTTTTTCCCTGGGCCGTCCCAACTCAATGCCAACTTAGGCCAATACCTACAGAATGCGGTGGAAAGTGGCATTTTATCTGCAAGCCACCGCAGCAAAGCCTTCGATGCCTTATCTGCCGAAACGGTCGCCTTGCTGCATGATCGGCTAGCCATACCTGCAGACTACCGCATCTATTACACCACCTCTGCCACCGAAAGCTGGGAAATCATCCCCCAATCCTTAACAGAAAGAGGTGGACTCCATATATATACTGGGTCTTTTGGGCAAAAGTGGTCTGAGTATGCCCAAAAGATACGCCCCGAAAGCACTGGTCTTCAGTATGCAGTTAATGACTCGATTGATTGGGCGAACCTGCCGTTAACCGATAGTCACGAGCTCATCTGCATCACCCAGAACGAAACCAGCAATGGCACCCAAGTAAATGCTGAGACAATTAAACAGATTAGGAGCTTATATCCAGACCTGTTGTTAGCAGTGGATGTCACAAGCAGCATCAATGGCATCAGTTTGCCATTTGCCGATGCAGACATTTGGTATGGATCAGTCCAGAAATGCTTCGGAATGCCTGCTGGCCTTGGTCTGCTGATTTGCTCACCCCTCGCATTGGCACGAGCTCAGTCAATTGGTGACCGCAAACACTATAATAGCCTATTGGTACTGGAGGACAACATGGCCAAATTCCAGACCACGTGCACACCCAATGTACTTGGCATCTATTTGCTGAACCGGATTCTGACTACTAGTCCTAATGTCCTAGATCTGCAGGATACCATTATGAAAAGGGCTAACCAACTTTACCAACTGCTTGATGATGCCACTGGAGGAATTTCTCCCTTAGTCACCAACTCTAGCAACCGTAGCACCACCGTACAAGCAATAAGCTGTGAACCTGAGCTGATGGTAAAGCTCAAGTCAGAGGCCTCTGAGGCTGGTTTCCTACTAGGCAATGGATATGGAAAATGGAAAGAAAGCACCTTTCGTGTCGCCAATTTCCCGGCTATAAGTGAGACTGCTTGGCAACAAATGATCGACTTCCTATCTGTTAGGATAGCCTAGATCATTCATCATTAGTACCCAATCCAGAAGGTTGAACCTAAAGGTACTGACCGAGGTCCTGTAAATGGTCGAGGTCTTTCAGGACATAGTCTCGCAATCCTAATTTGACCATTCTAACGATGATGTCAGGATCAGTGGCACTACTAAGCATGATGACCCTGCTATCAGGGCTTGCTATTTTAATTTGCTCATAGACCCAATCCCCATTCCTGTTTTGCCCATCCACATCAGAATCAAGGTAGAAGTCCAATAAAACCACATCTGGATTACGCCACAGGTTCTGGATAGCTTCTGTACCGTTCAGGAACTGGTAGACCTTGATCTGGTCAGATTGCGGTACGGACTGTAAATCCTTTTTGGCCTTTAAGCTTTTTTGGGCAAAGTAATTTTTGAGGAACCCTTTGAGATAAAACTGAAACAGGTCGCTATCGTCAACAATGAAAATAGTGAGCGTCTTTGGGGACTCAACACCTGCTGCTAGGCCAAGACGAGCACCTTGGCTGGCACTTTGTATTGCTAAGGGTTGTTCGAACGTGACTGATATAGAAGGGGACATCAAAAAAAAGAAAAATCAGCTATACAGACCTTTTGATGGTCAAATATGGACAATCATAAGGTAAAATAAAAGCCAAAGCTGACCAAGAACCCAAAAGGAAGGCTAGAAATCGCATTTTCAGGAACAAACGAGTTGGATCTGTTTCAAGATGCGAAACTTTAGGTATCAGTCAAAAAGCTGGAACCACCTGTGCGGATCACAAGCCGAGTAGACAAATGCTTGACAAGGGTATATTTTTGTTGTAATTTGCCCTTTAGTTGGCACTAAAAAAGTCAACTGTAGCAATTTCTAAACCCCAAATATCGAGCAGCTTAGGCAGAAAACGCCAGCCGTGATCCCTCCCCCCCCTACTACCTAACTTATGAATCGATTGTACAAATTGTTATTGATGATCGCCCTCTGCTGTTGGGGGATGAATTCATACGCCACCATCTATTATGTCGGTGCAACAGGTGGCCTCACAAGCCGTACCAAAATACAAGCTCGGAATATCACCACTCCATGGGCCAGAATCCAAACAGGACTAGACTCTGCTGCCATTGGCGACACAGTTTGGGTTCTGCCGGGCACCTATGCTGAGGTGGATACTGTACGCAAACGTTTGGTCCTACTAGGCAACGGAGGTACCGGCACTCGTCCAGTTATCGTACCGCCTCTTCGCGCTGGTGCACTCAGCTGTATTACAGTGCGTGCACGCGATGTCGTCATTCGCAATTTCCAGCTCGAGTTTAACCAGATTTTCTGTATCCACGGCATTAATGCTGATGGAACCAACGTCTGGAATGGCCTTACAGTTACTGACTGCCGCATCCTGAGCAAAGGCACAGGAGCCCCTTGTATCGTGTTCAATAGCTATGGCATTTATGCCCGTGGGAATAATGACTCCCTCACAGCGCAGCGCAACTGGATTGGCAGCCCGAACGTCAACGTCAACTGCATTCCCGGACGTGCAATCTGGATGAATGGCACTCGTGCTCTTATCGGTGGGGTGACCGCTGCTGATAGCAACGTCCTACAAGGATATTATGCTATCCAGACGGCAACCAACTATGGCGCTTGGCGCGTTATGAATAACAAGCTCTATGGAATTGGGCTCTTGTTTAATTCACCAAACAAAGCAGGTGCCACCCATCAGATCACCAACAACCAGTTCTTCTCATTGCCTGGCCTCCAGCTCATAGCCCAGCTAGAACTTAGGGTATGTACGCCAGTAGGCTCACGTGTAATTATCAAAGGCAACACGTTTAATAACTTCTTGGGTTCTGGGATATTCTCTGGTCGAAGCCGTAATGTCATTATCGACAGCAACACCTTCAATCCTGCCTCTGCTGATGCAATTTGTGTTGGACTAAATACCAAATTCCAAACTACTGGAAGGGGTTTTAATGCCTTGGCTAACTCAGCCACAATCATAAACAACAGGTTCAACAACCTGCCAAACAACGAAATCGGTGCCATTGCCGTCGGTATTTACAACCACAACGCCGTCGCTCGCGACACCAGCTTCAAAAATGTCATTATCGGGGGGCCAGGCAACCAAGCTAACCAATTTGGCAGGCGACTCAGGTATCCTATATGGCTTGATAGCTGTAGCCGCCAGTCAGTTACTTACCCACTATGGGGCACGTATCCTATTACAGATATGAATGCCGTCAAGATATCAATTGACGCTTCTGAGAACTTGTTCGAAATCGGCAACAATGACTATCGTCGCCCATCGCAGCTCAACGAATCTGAATTGTTCACAATAGAAGGACGTCTAAAGCACCGCACCCATGATAGCCGTCTTGGTGTCATCAGGGTCAGCCCACGCAAATCTTATGTCAGCCGTTTTAGCTTCTCTGAGCCGTTTTCTATAGCACCAAGCATCTTGCGTGGACTCTCCTCGATTGTCGATGGTGACACTGTCCTTGTTCAACCTGATACACTCTCTGGCGAAGTGGTTAACAATGCAGTTGCTGCTACCATTCGTGGCCGTGCTGGTCGTCTCCTTATCTGGAACGGCATTAACATGAACACAATAGGCAAAAATCTTACCCTGGCCAGCAATGTAAAGGCAAATAACTCACTGGTCCTCAATAACGGAATCCTAGATATTGGCGCTAATACCTTGACCCTCAACCGTGGCATTAACTTCTTCGGCGGATCGCCTACAAGCCACATTCGTGTAGCTGGTGGCAAGTTCCAGCGCCTCAACTTTCTAGCAGATAGCATCGTAGCACCACTAGCAGTCGGCAATAACTATAGCCGCCTTAGCATCAGGCAGGGATCAAGCATTAGATTTGACACACTGACAGTTAGCTTAGCCGATAAAGCGACACCTGCTGATTACGTACCAGCAATTTCGTCATTGATCACAAACCATGCAGGGCTGCAATGGATGGCTAAAAACTCTAGCCAAGTCGATAACCTAGACGCCACAGTTACAGTAACATGGCCAGCTGCTACCGAGGTAAATGGACCGCTTAACAACAAAACCCGTCTGTATTCTTACAATGGTGTTGGTTGGAAACGCTACAGCTCCCTCTATATCAACAACTCTACCGTTACAACTAGTGTAACCAGCTTAGGTTATTTTGCAGTTGTCGCAGATGCGCGCCCATTTTCATTGGCCACAGGTGTAAACAGCCGATTCCTCTGCTCAGGACGTGATAGTATTGACATTCAGGCATTATCTACTGACACCTTCCCATTCCCGAATACGTTCACCTATCAGCTGAGTAACAGCTCTGGCTCATTCGCCAACCCTATCACCCTCGGTACATTTGATAGCCGTCTAGCTAGTACACAACGCTTCCCAATCCCTGCAGGTTTATCATACAGCCCCAATTACCGGGTAAGGGTTTCCTCTTCCAATCCACTAATCCAAGGTGATTCTAGCCTTTCTACCATTAGTCTTGACTCTGTCCCAGGAGCCCCAATTGTTACCTCAACACCTACTTCTATCTGCCTTGGTGATAGTACAATCTTGACAGGACCTGCAGGTTACGCTTTCTACAAGTGGAGTACAGGCGAGACAACACCACGAATTGCAGTGAAACAGTCTGGCACCTACACGCTCACTGTTACCAACACTGGCAGGTGCGAAAGTCCAGTCTCACAACCTGTAACTGTTGTTGTGACATCCTTCTCTGCCAACCCAACGGTCACGATCGTATCAGGAGCTAACACTTTCTGTTTTGGTGATAGCATCGTCCTGACAGCACCTGCTGGGTTCAGCATCTATCGTTGGTCTAACGGTGCCAATACTCAACAGATTACAGTGCGCACGTCCGGATCCTATAACGTGCAGGTCGGACAAATTGCCAACTGCCTAAGTGATACAGCAACCACTCCAGAAGTTGTGGTCGTTACCCAAAGGCCGGCGCGTCCGTTTATCGGCCAGATCCCCGGTAATGGTAATGATACCCTTATTGCAACAGCTGGAGGCCAGCGTTACGAATGGTACTATAACGGAGTCCGTGTTGCGGGTACCAACTCAATCTTTATCGCCTCACGTTCAGGTCAATACCAAGTGATTACGTTGCGCAATGGTTGCAAAAGCGACACTAGCGATCCTGTAACTGTGATCATCAGCACGCCACGATTGCTCAGCAATGCCGACGTTAACCTGTACCCTAACCCAGCCACAACTTCCGTTGTGCTTGATCTTTCCGGTACCGAAGCAACCGAGGCTTCAGTCCGCATTTTTGATGCTGTTGGCCGTCTGCAACGCACCTATGACTTAATGACCAACGAAAATAAACTTGATGGTAACTTGTCACTAGAGGGTATCCGTCCTGGTCTTTATTTGGTCGAGACCTTGGTCAATGGCCAACGTCTAATCAAACGACTGACGGTCCAATAAGCCCATAGATTTTTGCTTTCTGAGACCTTCTCAGAACATAGATACAGAAACACCCCTCGATATAGTCAAGGGGTGTTTTTTTATGCCTTCGATTTAGGGTAAGCAATTTGCCCTAAAATCCAGCAGATGCCTCTCCAATCAACCTAAGCCCTATCCCGGCCGGAAAATCAAGCTACCTTTGCCTCAAACCTCCATCAGTTTAGCCTACTTTTGCAACGATGGTCCGGAGGTCCAAGCTACCTTTTTTTGCAATTCGGCAAAGCTCGTAAAGGGAAAATAGCGGAGATTATTTCCACCACTCAGGCCGAAACGGCATAAACGAAACACTATGGGCTATCGGTTTTTTATCTTATTAGCGGCACTCCTTTTAGGCGGTGCCTTGGTAGGCTACCTGCTATCAGACATCGTTATCTATTTACTGACTTCACTGATCATCAGCTCAATCTTGAAACCAGCGGTCAACCTACTGAACCATCTCGAGGTTTTTGGATTTCGTTTACCACGCTGGATAGCCGTTACGATCACGATGGTTGGCGTTGCAGGTAGTATCACCTATGGCTTGGTCACTACAATCCCCGTCTTGGTTGACCAAGCCAATGCTCTCAGTAAGTCCGACCTGACAGCCGTGATCAACAAGATTAACAAACCAATATTACGGATAGAACAAGCCCTCAACGACGGTGGCATCATCAAAGTAAGGCCAGGTTACTTCAAACGATACCTGCGCGAATTCACCAGTCTGGACATCAAGATGGGTGATTTTGGCCACTACATCGAGAACCTGATCACGATTACCAGTTCCATATTTGTGACTTTACTGGCCGTCAGCTTCATGACCTTTTTCTTGCTGCTAGAGCGTGGTTTGCTCAAAAAAGCCATTCTGAAATTTGTACCAAATGCCTTCTTCGAGCTCACAATCACGGCCTTTTACAAGATTGAGCGGCTTTTATCGAGCTACCTTTTGGGCCTCGCCACCCAGATCACGGCCATCTTTTTGTTGTCCTTGTTTGGCTACTGGCTGCTGGGGATGCAGTACATCGTGACCATTGCACTCTTTGCCGCAGTGATAAATGTCTTACCGTACATCGGCCCCTTGCTCGGTAACATCACTGCAATCATCGTTGGCTTGGTTACTACCCCTGGTATCACCGAAGACCAATACCTGAGTTACGGCACACAAATTTTAGCAGTTGGCCTCATTGTCCACCTCATTGATAATGTAGCCCTCCAGCCCATGATCTTCAGCCGCAATCTCAAGGCCCATCCATTAGAAATCTTTGTTGCGATTTTCGCCGGGAGCTCTATTGGTGGCATCGTCGGGATGGTCGTTGCATTGCCAGTCTATACCGTCATTCGGGTCACGATTTCCGAGATTAGCGAAGGGTATCGTGCCTACCGAATTTTCAAGGTGCGGTCTAAGGCCCCTTCTCTGACGACTAGCTAGATCTGCTACTGCCAACCAAATAATTTACTCAGGATCACATTGCTTTAAATTAACATTTAAGCAACTGGCTATCAACCAATTGTTGATTATTTATTCTGGCCCATAACTTGGGCACAATTATGGCCCCGATGTCAGCCGAATGTTGGGATGGATCCTCTCCCGACCTAATCTGATCATGATGGGCTATCGGTTCTTTATTTTTGTTTTCGCCTTTTTGCTTGGCATAGGCCTAATTGGCTACATTTTCACTGATGTCTTTATCTATTTGCTCAGCGCAATTGTGCTTAGTAGCATCCTGAAGCAAGCCGTCAATATGATCTGTCAGCTCGAGCTGTATGGGCATCGGCTCCCTCGATGGTTAGCGGTTACTGCCCTCATGCTGGGCATAATTAGTGGAATCACGTATGGCCTGACAACTGCTATCCCAATACTTGTCAACCAAGTCACCGATATAAGCAAGGCAGATGTCACCGCGTTGATCAACCGGATAAACAAGCCCATTCTGCAAATCGAAGCCTCTCTGAGCAGTGGTGGTTTTGTGGATATCAAACCAGGATACGCCAAAAGTTACCTCAAGGAAATCAGCAACCTAGACTTCAAAAAAGGTGACCTCGCCCACTTTGTCGAGAACTTGATCAATCTCACAAGCTCTGTAATGGTAAGCCTACTAGCAGTCAGCTTCATGACCTTTTTCCTCCTGTTAGATCCTGGTCTGCTCAAAAGGGCGTTCCTCCAAATTGTACCAAACAACTTCTTTGAGCTCACAATCACGACTTTCTACAAGATAGAGCAGCTCTTATCGGGCTACTTGATTGGTCTAGCTAGCCAGATGATCGTTATTTTCACCCTATCCCTCATTGGTTTTTGGCTTATCGGCTTGCAATACGTCGTGACAATCGCACTATTTGCAGCCATCATCAATATTATCCCATACTTCGGTCCACTGCTCAGCAACGGAACAGCCCTTATCGTAGGCCTTGCAACTATACCAGGCATATCGTCAGATGACTATCCATATTATGGTGCCCAGATCCTCGGGGTCGGACTATTTGTCCACCTAGCAGACAACATCGTTATAGAACCCTTCATTTTCAGCCGAAGCCTAAAGGCACACCCGCTCGAGATTTTCATTGCTATATTTGCAGGAAGTTCGGTAGGTGGGCTGATTGGCATGGTTGCGGCATTGCCTGTCTATACCATTTTGCGCTCTGCTTCATCCCAGATAATTAGCGGATATCGTGACTACCGCGTTTTCAAAGTTCGGCCTAGGCTTCCGTCTTTGCCGAGCACCTAAGTCATATCTTAAGTACACAACACAATAACCCTAAAACCATCCAGATGGCTTTACAATGCGGTATCGTCGGCCTACCAAACGTAGGTAAATCGACCCTATTTAACGCACTTTCTAACGCAAAAGCCGAAGCTGCCAACTACCCTTTTTGCACAATTGAACCCAATGTAGGGGTCATTACCGTGCCAGACGAGCGCCTTGCAGTGCTCGAAAAACTGGTCAGCCCACAGCGTGTTTTGCCTGCCGTCATCGAGTTTGTGGACATTGCGGGGCTTGTCAAAGGTGCCAGCAAGGGCGAAGGTCTAGGAAATAAATTTTTGGCCAACATCCGCGAGGTCGATGCCATTATTCACGTCATTAGGTGTTTTCATGACGACAACATAATCCACGTTGCTGGCGGCGTAGATCCTGAGTTTGACAAGGAAGTAATCGACACCGAGCTCCAACTCAAAGACCTAGAGTCAGTCGAAAAGAAAATCAGCAAGATCGAGCGCCAAGCCAAAAGCGGCGATGCAAAAGCCCGCAAGGAGCTAGATGTCTTGCTCACCTATCAGACTGCCCTCAAGGATGGCAAAAATGCACGGAGTGTGGACTTCAGCAAAGAAGAAAAAGAAGCCATCGCTGACCTTTTCCTCTTGACTGACAAACCTGTCATCTACGTGGCCAATGTGGACGAGGACAGCCTTAACACTGGCAACAAATACACGGAGGCCTTAGCCAAAATCATTGCACCAGAGCGTGCCCAAATGGTCTTGGTTTCGGCAGCACTTGAGGCCCAGATCGCTGAGTTGACTGACGAGGAAGAAAAAGCCATGTTTTTAGCTGAGTACGGCCTTACCGAAAGTGGACTCAACCGCCTGATCAAGGCAAGCTATAGCCTCTTAAACCTAATCACCTATTTCACAGCAGGTGTACAAGAAGTTAGGGCCTGGACAATCCAGAAAGGTTGGAAGGCCCCCGCAGCAGCTGGCGTCATCCACACCGATTTTGAGCGTGGATTTATCAAGGCAGAGGTTATCCACTATGCGGACTACGAGCAATATAAGTCGGAGGCTGCCTGCCGCGAAGCTGGTAAACTCGGCATCGAAGGCAAAGAATACGTCGTCCAGGATGGCGACGTAATGCACTTTAGGTTTAACGTCTAGTGCATCCCATTACAAGGACTGCTAATGCAATAAAAGGCCACTGGTAATAACCCTAGTGGCCTTTTTGTGATTATAGCCAATGGTTCGGGCTTTTGTGCATGCGCATCAATGGACCCTAGGTTAGCGAAACTTTCAACTTTTTGCTCCTTCCAGTAGCTACCAAGCGGACACCTTCAGCTTCCAGCAATTGGGCCTGAAGCTCGGTCTCGCCGAGGTCTCCGTGGGGGAATTTAGGGTTGAGGCTACCGTCTGACTTTACTAGCCGCCACCATGGTGCAGATACAGGCAAACCGTTGACTTGTTCGTATGCTGCTGCCTCTGCCACTACACGAGCAAAAATCCCACTGGTTAGTGGACAAGCAAAGTCAGCATCAGCACGTGCGGCAAGATGCGACCTCAGCTGATCCATCGTCCTGACCTCACCCGCCGGGATCGTCTTAACATAATCCTCCACCCAAAGTGGCGAGGCGATCAGCATCCGACCTTGTCCAAATGACGCAGGCAAGTCTGTACCAACATCTTTAACTTCTGGGGTAGGGCCGTGTTCTAATTTATAGCGATAGTGTTTAGCTGGTTTCGGCATGATTAGCTTGGCAATTGATTATGGGCCCTAAGATATTGTCGCAAAAGTAATCCCTTTGCATGTTTCCAATTTAAACCTAGGAAACCCATTTGTTAAGACCACATCATTTCAAGATACTATTTTTTGAGGTTGGCCCCAACTTTTCAGCCTTGGGTAACCGGACAGGCCCTATTGACTTCAAACAGGAAAAGACTACTTGCAAACCCATGGCTGTTAGAGGTAGATTTGCCTTTGTAAGCCCAATATCCTTTTGGCAGTCAGAACCCCAGTTAGTGCTGGACCATTGCCCATTAAACCAATACCTTTATACTAGTAACCGTGAACACACCCTCCATCCTATCTCGCCCTGAAAGACACTTTCTGACTAATGATTTTACCTTAACCGATTGGGCTGGTCTAGAACCCTTGTTCCGTGACTTGGCAGATAGGTCTATTGGCTCTGTGCAGGACCTAAAGCAATGGATGGCGGACCGTAGCGAGCTAGAAAGCCTCCTTGAGGAAGAAATGGGCTGGCGGTACATCCGGATGACATGTGATACCAGTAATGCATCACATGCGGAGGCATTTAACTTTTTCGTCACCGAAATTGAGCCTAACGTTGCCCCCTTTAACGATGCCTTTAACCGCAAGTACTATGATAGCCCCTATCGCGCGGAAATCAGTCAGGAACCTGGCATTAACATCCTAGACAAGGGCATCGAGGGGCAACTCAAGATCTATCGGGACCAAAACATCCCATTATTCACCGAGATCCAGCAGAAACAACAGCAATTTAGTGCCATCGCTGGTGCCATGACCGTAACGCTTGATGGTCAAGAACTGACACTCCAGCAAGCCAGCACGCGTTTGCAAGAACCAGACCGAGAGCTCCGAGAACGCGTTTGGCACTTGATCCAGAACCGTAGGGCGAAAGACCGAGACGCTCTCAATAACCTCTACACCGAGTTGATCCAGTTGCGGCATCAGGTGGCCGTCAACGCTGGTTTTGACAATTTCCGCGACTATATGTTTGTGTCCATGGGGCGGCACGACTACACACCAGCCGACTGCTTTACTTTCCATGAGGCGGTGGCATCGGCCGTTGTCCCACTAGAGCGGCAAATGGTAGCAGATCGCAAAGCAACCATGGGTCTTGATGCCCTTAAACCTTGGGATCTTACGGTCGATCCTGTAGGACGACCTGCCCAAATTGCCTTCAACGGTGGCGAAGATCTATTGGCCAAAACCATTGACACTTTCGAGGCCCTCAAACCCGAAATGGCTGACTATCTCAGGACAATGAAGGTAATGGGTCACCTCGACCTCGAAAGCCGCAAGGGCAAGGCACCAGGGGGATACAACTACCCACTGGACGAAATCGGGGTGCCGTTTATTTTCATGAACGCCACCAGTACCGTCAGGGACATGGTAACAATGCTACACGAAGGTGGCCACGCGGTACATTCATTTGTAACACGGACTTTACCACTTAATACCTTTAAGCACACCCCAAGCGAAGTTGCTGAGCTAGCAAGCATGAGCATGGAGCTATTGTCATTGGATCAATGGTACCGCTTTTTCCCAGACCCAACAGAGCGCCGTAGGGCCAAACGCGAGCACCTAGAGCAGATACTTGAAACCTTGCCATGGGTTGCATGCATCGATGCCTTCCAGCACTGGGTGTACGAAAATCCCAACCATAACCTTGCCGAGCGTGAGGCAAACTGGCTCCGTATCTACCAACAGTTCAGCCCTGACGTCGTGGACTGGACTGGCATTGAGGATGTCAGAGCCCATATTTGGCAAAAACAACTTCACCTGTTCGAGGTGCCATTCTACTACATCGAGTATGGTATGGCACAATTAGGGGCCGTGGCCGTGTGGCGTAACTACAAGCAAAACCCAGAATTGGCCATCGATCAATATTTGGCAGCTCTTCGACTTGGATATACTGCTTCCATTGGCGAGATCTACGAGGCGGCTGGCATCAAGTTTGACTTTGGAGCTGACTACATTAAGAGCCTCATGGCCTTTGTGCAAGCTGAGCTTGACGAACTTTAGTAGGCAAGATCGAGATGGGAATTGTCCTGACCTTTGATGCCGACATCGACCAATGCTTGTTGCTGGATGATAAGGAACACCTTGTACTTTTCCTAAAACGCCATCAAGACCGAAGTGCCAATCTACTGACAATCAGGACCATAGATGGCCAGATTGTTAGTGATGCAGAGGCCATTTGGACTGATCACCATGCAAATAAACTGGGCGTGCCTGATGGCAAAGGGGTGCCTTCCTTGCTATATAAGCTACAGCTAGTCTATCAAAACGACGCCATTGGCCTCTTCAGCACCTTTGCAAACACACAATGGCCACAGTATGAGCACCTTACAGCTATTGACCTCTTAACATTAAGACCCTTATGGGACGCTCCTGATATCCAGCTTGTTGACGTAAGTGGCCCAAATATCCAGATTGAGTCTATCAATACAGATAGCAATGAGCACCCATGTTGGGTGGATATCAAAACTTGTGAACCTGTCCCCATTCGTGCTACCCTTGAATCGGACACGACGGATCTGTCCAAAACCGAATCAAGTAAGGGCTGGATTCAGTTTGATACCTACCAACCTCAAGATGCTTACTATAGCAGCTTCGGTACAATACTGGCCCAATTCGACCTTGCTTCACCCAAAGGAAATTGCTCCTACCTTGAACTAAAGGACCAAATCTGGATGGCCTATGTTGACACCGATGACACCTTACACAGTATAAGTTTCAGACAAATCAATGCGCAAATAGTCTCGCATCAGAAGCAGGCATTAGTTGATCTTTCATCAGGTAACCTTGTTGTAAGTATTGCCAGTGATCTATCGAAATTGGTGACGATAATTAACCACAACTTGCTAGTTTTGGTCACGCTTTAGAAACAGTACACACACCGAATACCATGAAAAAACCAAACCTCTTGACAGGTGCCATTGTGCGCCTGTTCGCCAGCATCACGATCCTAACCCTCTCGTTTTGCTATACCGCCCCAACACTGGCCCAGACATGGCCACATAGCACAACAGTAGGCCTAACGACCAATGCCACAGGAGGCAGTTCGGTCGGTACCCTTCGGCTTTGGCTACCATCCACCAACCTCCCCAAAGCCCTTTTGTTCATTAGCAACAGGGGGCCAATGAGCCAGCAGCTAGCGACTGATACCACACTCCGTCGCCTTGCCACCCAATACCAGTTCGGCATCCTGATGAGTGAAGGAGGCCCTATTATTACCGGGTTTGAAGGTGGTGCTGCCGGCCAAGGTGGCGACTATCACCATGGAGATAGCATCCAAACTGCCCTAGACAAGTTGGCTTCACTGGCTGGTATAGTTGGCGTCAACCACTTGCCATTGGTAACCTTTGGCCACTCACTAGGTGTCTTTTTTTCGCAAGGGATGGGGCTATGGTCAGCCGGTCTGAGAGCCAATAACCAACCCGAAATGGTAGCTGGCATCATTAGCTATCACCTTGGCAATGCCACCCTGAGCAACTTTGCTTGGGCTAATAACAACCAGCTCAATAACTTTAAGTACCTGCCTAACCTCTGGATGAATGCCGAGCTAGAAGGCCCAGACGCCAACAACGGCAGCAACCTGACCTATTTCAGTCCCCAAGGCCGCACCGAAACTTTCAACAGACGACAGTCAGGTGAGCTTGTCCACCAAACCATCCTCAAGAATGGCAACCATAGCGTCTATACCTATAAGGATATGGAACTCATGGCTATGTTCATCTCCAAAGTAGTACAATACAAAGTCCCTCAGGGGCATGACTTCAGCCAAGGCCGGCCCGTGTTGAACCTAATCGACGAAACTCAGTCCTACTTAGGGCGTAGTAGTGTCTATAACAATTTCCTAGACTCAAACTATGTTGTTGGTCCTTACCAAAACCTTAACCCTGCGACACATTGGTTCTTGTTTGATCAAGATTATTCAGATGCATGGAAAGCCTACCACGTCACTGATCTGTACGCCACCTCGACCGTTACTACCGCTTGTGTGGGTGAGCGAATCACTGTCAACTATGACAACTTAAGCCAACGACCATTTGGCCCCAACAACAGGTTCGTTGTCCAGCTTAGTAGCATCATCAGCAACTATGAGTCACCCAGCCAATACCCCAAAGTTTTGGCCAGCTTTGCTAGCCAAGCCCAGCAAGGTAGCCTGACATTCAATCTGCCTGACAATATAGTTGCTCCCTCAGCCTCGGCTGGGCCATTGCAGCCACTTATTGCTGGTGCTGCATCCGGAATGTACCGCATTAGGGTCATTACCACAGATCCTTATTCCGAAAGCAACAACATTGGCAACATCGACATCCGGCCAGATGTGAACAACTGCCCCGAACCAGACTTCTTCGTCCAGGGCATCAGGTCTGTTGTTGCACCGCTCTACAACAACATCCTATGCCTTGGGCGTGACACTGCTTTCCCGCTTACCTTGATCCGCCGTAACACCTTCAGCTTCAATGCCGGCAATGCCTTCAGCATCGAGCTTTCTGATAGCGTTGGCAATTTTGCAAACCCAATTATTGTTGGTGGTAAATCATCAATCCTGCCCACAGTAACCAATACCAGCTGGAGTCGTGACACTGTGCTTGTCAGGATCCCAACTAGCACCTTAGCTGTAGGTTATGGATATAAGCTCCGGGCTGTTAGCACCTCCCCTAGCGCCACTAGCAGCACCAATGGCTCGGATATCATAATCAGGATTTGTGGCCAGCCATGGCTTGTAACAAGCACCCCTGCCGAAACCTACGCCCTTTTAAGCCAACCGCAGGTTTATCCCAACCCCAGCCATGGGGAGTTTCAGATAAAAACCGCAAGTTATGCAGGTAAATCAGCCCAGCTAACCTTGATGGATCAGATTGGCAAAACAGTTTGGTCTGTAAACTATGCTACGCTAAACGATTCAATATCGATCCCAGACCTAGACCTTACGACAGGCATCTATCACCTGATGATCAGCAACCAAGAGCGAACCTTTAGGACCAAGGTTAACATCCAGCGATAGTCCTAGTTAAGGACGAACCTAAAATGACTGAAGCCACAGACACCCGTTTTGCGGACCTCGAGCTCATCAAAACGGGTGACGGGTCATACTCCATATACTTGCCCCAGCTTAACGAGACCTACCATTCGCGTCATGGTGCCCTGCACGAGTCTCAGTATGTCTATATTGATCATGGCTTAGCCGACTATTGGAAACAACAGTTGGCTAAAGGTGAAAGAAAAAAAGAGGTTTGTGTGCTCGAAATTGGCTTTGGGACTGGGCTGAATGCTTGGCTGGCCGCTCGATGGGCAACAGCCAATGATGTAGCCGTCCAATACACGTCCCTAGAGCCCTATCCGATCCCTCCAGCGATGGTGGCTAAACTTCAAGATGGCCTAGAGGACCCAGCCCTGTTTAATCAGCTACACAAAGTGGCTTGGGATGAATGGAATGCGATCCGCCCGTTGTTCAGCCTAAGGAAAGTGGCTCAAAGACTAGAAGATTGGACAACCGCGCAACAGCTGGAGACGCAATACGATGTCATCTTTTATGATGCCTTTGGACCTAGCAAACAGCCTGAGGTATGGTCTGCTGGCAATTTGTTGACCTGCGCTCAACTCTTGCTTCATGGCGGTGTCCTCACCACCTATTGTGCCCAAGGACAATTCCGTCGGGACCTTAAAGCCGCAGGCCTAACTCTAGTCAAGCTACCTGGCCCACCGCATAAAAATGAGATGACTCAAGGCTGGAAAATCAAGCTTTTACCAAGCTAGCTAACTTGATCATGAGGTCCAATTACCGAATTCAATAAATCTTCCCCCGAGGAAACCCACTTAACCTCAAGCTGGTTTCTGAACCAAGTCATTTGACGTTTGGCATATCGCCTTGTGTTTTGTTGGATGGATTCAATGACTTCGGCTTTGGTGGTCTCACCCTCGAGGTAGGGCCACCATTCACGGTACCCGATTGTCTGCAGGGCCTTTTCAACCCTCAGATGAGCTAGCGACTGAACTTCCTGTTCCAAACCTGCCTCCACCATCAGCTCAACCCTACGGTCAATGCGCTCATACAGAACGTGCCGAGGTAGATCAATACCTAGGATCGTGAAGTCAAAATCTCGCTCCACCCGTTGCCCAGTCAAAAACTGACTGTAGGGTTGTCCTGTTTGCCGACTGACCTCGAGCGCACGTAGCACCCTCGCTGAGTTGGTCCGATCTACTTCCTCAAAATAGACAGGGTCACGCCTACCAAGCTCTTCAACCAACGGAGATAAGCCATGCAAAGCAAGCTCCTCCTTTAGCGTTTGCCTTACAACATCTTCGACCTCTGGCAAGGCATCGATGCCGTACAACAAGGTCTTGATATATAGACCTGATCCACCGACCAATACAACTGACTGCTTGGATCTAAACAACTTCTGAAGCAAGGCTATGGCATCTCGCTCAAAATCCCCAGCGTTGTAATGATCCTGTACCGAAATATGCCCCAGAAAATGATGCGGCACGCCATCCAGCTCAGCTACCATTGGTTTGGCGGTACCAATATGCATTTCGGCATAAAACTGCCTCGCATCTGCCGAAATTACCTCGGTTTCGAGAGCCTTGGCAAGTGCGACAGCAGCGGAGGTTTTGCCACTGGCAGTTGGGCCAACGATGCAGTAAAGATGGGGGCGTATCATAGCTAAGTAAGCACCAATATTGAGGTAGGTAACCAAACCACAACAGGCATAAGGCCACAAAAGTGTCAAGATTTAACCAATTTGCGGACCATTTCCTTAACCCACCAGTCAACTCCATGGCTTCAGCACAGCAAACTACAAGGCTAGATCGATATGACAACAGCTGGTATTCGCCTGGTGGCAAGCCGCTTTCGCGCCTATTGTGGTACTTTGTTAATGCCCTTGTCTTGAACAGTGCACTAATACCTGTTAGTGGTCTGAAGGTGGCACTATTGCGTCTGTTTGGAGCCACAATAGGCCAAGGAGTCGTCATCAAACCATGCGTCAACATCAAGTATCCTTGGCGTCTCCATATCGGTAACCACGTCTGGATTGGCGAAGAGGTCTGGATCGATAACCTAGAACAAGTCACCATTGAGGACCATTGTTGCTTGTCACAAGGCGCTATGCTGCTTTGTGGGAGCCACAACTACAAATCTGCTGGCTTCGGCCTCATTACCAAGCCCATCACCCTTGAGGCAGGTAGCTGGATTGGCGCCAAAGCCCTAGTGGCCCCTGGTGTCACTTGTGGCAGTCATGCTGTCCTGAGCGCTTCTAGCGTCGCAACAACAAATCTAGCGCCCTATACGATCTATCAAGGCAACCCAGCAGTCGCAAAACGTAGCCGCGAGATTGGCCAATAAGCCCACCTCGGCTTGACTTAGTGGCTGATTTGTGGCCATATTGGATTAGTTTTGTGACCAAATTGCCGTTTTGACCCTATCTGAACACTGAGATTACGCTATTATGAAAGTAAGTCTGGTAACTGTCGTGCTCAACAATGCCGAAACAATTGGTCATGCGATCACCTCCGTTGCCGAGCAGACCTACCCAGACATTGAGTATGTTATCATTGATGGCGGCAGCACCGATGGCACCCTCGAGATCATCCAGCAGATGCAACAACGCTACCCCAGCCGCATCAGTCAGGTGATTGTAGGTAAGGACAAGGGTATTTATGATGCCATGAACAAAGGCATCAAACACTGCACAGGCGAGGTTGTAGGCATTCTTAACAGTGATGACTTTTATGCGACCAAAACAGTGATTGAGCACGTGGTCAAACTCCTGACCAAAACGAAAGCCCAATCCTGTTATGCTGATTTGCAATACGTAAATCGAGTTGATACGGACAAGGTTTTACGGCATTGGCGCAGTGGCAAGTACGACTACCGCAACTTCTTGGCTGGTTGGATGCCACCACATCCTACCTTCTTTGTCCGCCGTAACCTCTATGACAAGTTAGGCTACTTTGACCTTGAACTCAAATCAGCTGCTGACTATGAGCTGATGTTGCGTTTCTTGTACCGCCACCGGATTTCCTCAGCTTATTTGCCCGAGGTTATTATTCGGATGAGGGTCGGTGGCCTCAGTAACCAAAGTGTAGCGCACCGCCTAAGGGCCAATAACGAAGACAAACTTGCCTGGGCCAAAAATGGCCTAAAACCACGGTTCTACACAATCCCGCTCAAGCCTCTTAGAAAGCTACCCCAGTTTATTTTGGGTCGATTAGGCTTAGCTGGCAAAATCTAATTTTGAACTTCTGCATGGCTAAGCTGCTATGCCAATTTTATTAGGTAGGCTTTAAATGATCTACCAGACCACCACCTCAATGACCGACGACCTAGGACCAGATTTTGACATGGATGCGCAAGACCTTGAGGCCACCGATCAGCCACAAAATGATGGCAAAACGGCAACTAGGACGCAGCGGTTGCACAAAAACTTGGTCAAGCTAATCGCCCAAGGTCTCGAGAAAGTATTTGACCAGAACCAGTATAGCGAACGTGTGCTGGAGCAACTCCTAGGCTCCGATACCCGCCTTGGTAGCCAAGATCGTCGTTTCATTGCTGAGCATTTCTACAACCTTGTTCGGTACTTCCGTCAGGTGGAATGGCTCGCCGCTGAGCTGGATGAACCTGAGGATCTGGACTATACCAGCTTGGTCTTAATGTGGCTCTGCACGCGCGGTTATGACCTACCAGACTGGCCCGAAGCCGAAAACATACCGCCCAACCATGTAATCCGTGAGGCCTATCGCCCCGAGGCTATGCCAACTGAGGTGCTACAATCAGTACCAGACTGGCTGTATGCATATGGTCAGACCCAGCTGGGCGAGCGATGGGATGCTGAACTGGCTGGCCTGAACGTCTTGGCGCCAACATACTTGCGGGCCAACAGGCTCAAGACTAATGTTGAAAGTCTATTAGACGATTTGGTATCAGAAGGGGTTACCGCTACCCTAGTGCCTGAAGCGCCAGATGCTGTCATGCTTGACGCCAAACTCAAAGTCATCAGACTAGGGTCATTCCGCAAAGGTTTGTTTGAGGTACAAGATGCCTCCTCACAGCTGATTGCCCCGTTTCTAGCCCCAGAACCTGGCCAGCTGGTTATAGATGCCTGTGCAGGTGCTGGCGGCAAAGCCCTACATTTGGCTGCCCTGATGGAGAACCAAGGCAAAATCATTGCCATGGACGTCGAGGCCTTTAAGCTGGATGAGCTTAAGCGTCGTGCCAAACGGAATGGCGTCAAAATCATCCATACCTACCCGATCGAGGGACGCAAAACGATCAAACAGTTCCATGACAAGGCTGACCGCCTCTTGCTAGATGTGCCTTGCACTGGCCTAGGTGTCCTGCGCCGTAACCCAGACACCAAGTGGAAACTAGACGAGGAGTCTATGTGGGATCTGCAACAGACACAAGCCAGTATCCTGAATCAGTATAGCAAAATGGTCAAAACTGGTGGGCTTATGGTATATGCCACTTGCAGCCTCATGCCTGCCGAAGATGAAGAACAGGTCCAGAGGTTCCTGGCCGAGCACAAAAATTGGGAGTTCGTCAAAGATCTACACACCTGGCCTAGTGAGGGTTGGGATGGCTTTTATATGGCCCTCTTGCGTCGGAACAAATAGCCATTAACTGGTAGGCAACCACTTTCATGATCCAGACCGTTCGCTCCATCTTGACCCGCATCAACCAAGACGGTCCGGCCTCGACAACGTTCTGGCTCGTCGCCGAAAAGGGTGCCCGTATGGTGGTCGGCATGTTGTTTAACATCTTGTTCTTCAAGGCCATCGGCCCCAACCTGATAGGTGACTACGGCCCTGCATTAGCGACATCCTATATCGTTTATCCCCTCTTTACGCTAGGACTGAATGACATCCTGATCTATCAATATAGCCATAGCCAGGAGCTAGGCCAGACTTTTGGCACCTCTTGGTTGATGAAGGTATTGGGAGGTGTTACCGTCTTGGGGATTTATACCGCCTATCTACTCACTGCCGTTAGCCCCTCCGACTGGCAAGCCCATTTTTACCTGTATGTAGGCCTGCTGAGCCAGTTCTTGATGTTTTTGGCCCAAAGTATCGAGTCAGCTGACTATTACTTTCAGCAGCAGGGCACGGTGCGGCACCTAATCAAACTCAAACTAGTCAGCTTGGTGCTGTTTTCGGCGATCAAAATAAGCCTCATTACCGAAGGTGGCGGCCCTAACGACTTCTGGATCCTGATGGCTATCCCGGCTGAGGTGGTCCTGAGCTATCTATTGTTCTGGATGCTACACCAGCCGTTCAGATACCTATTGGCCCATTGCAGTATATCAGCGAACATGTGGCAGGCGATGTTTGCCCATGCCAAGATTCAGCTACCATCTGCCTTGGTGGTCAACACCTTCATGCGGATGGATGTGTTGCTCATCAGATGGGTGCTGGGTAACGAAGCCTTGGCTGGCATTTATGCCGCTGCCGTTCGTTTTTCTGAGCCTTGGCTATTGATTCCGTTTATTGTCAGCAATAGTTTTTCGGGCAAATACTATGCCCTTCGGGCCAAGTTGGAAGAAAAGGCCGCTGCCTTTTGGTCTGACTTTGCGGCTGTTATGTTGTTGATTAGCCTCGGCATCGTTGGCTTTACGTGGGCAGTTGCCCCTATCATTGGCTTCTATTTTGGCAACAAATATCCAAGCTTAGCTGCCATCCTGAGTGTACATGTGCTATCGATTGTGTTTTCGGCAGCAGGGTCATTTGGCTGGCCATGGCTAGTATCGCACCAATACCAAGCCCAAATATTTTGGCGCAACTTGGCTGGGATCTTTCTTATGGCTTGTTTGTCCTTAGTGCTCTGGCCATTGTTGGGCATGGTTGGTGTGGCCACATCCTTGAGCCTGAGCTATGGCCTGATCCATGTAGGAGCCAATGCGATCAACACCAAATTCCGCCCACTTTTTCTGATGCAGATAGGTGCCGTCAAGCGCATATCGATCCAGACCATCCGCCGTACTTTGTCCGCTTAAGGCCTACTACCCCACCCTGAAACTACGCATACTCATTCCACCATGGGTGACTTCGTTGTAGGTGGTTTTGACCTGCTCGCCTTTGTGCGCCATCCCGACAGTGTAAAGCATCGGCAGGTAATGGTCTGTTGTCGGGACGGCCAATCGACCTGCCTCGCCGATGGACTCGTAGCGTTCTAGGGCTGCAAAATCCTGATCATCTAAGCGGTCACCCACCCAATTGTCAAAGTCGAGGGCCCAGTCAAATGGGGTACTATCTTGGCTCATCAGCCTTGGAATGGATAGGCGCAGGTTGTGTACAACATTGCCACTACCGATCACCAAAACCCCACGAGAGCGTAATGACCTTAGCAAAGCCCCCAACTCACGGTGGTAACCCACTGGTTTACCAAAGTCGATACTGAGCTGCAAAACAGGAATATCAGCCTTGGGCCATAGGTGATGCAAGATTGTCCATGAACCATGGTCTAGGCCCCATTCTTCAGTCAGCTCGATGGTCTGAACCAACTGATGGATCGCTTTTGCGGTAAGAGGCGACCCAAGTGCAGGATATTGCATCTGGTGCAAGGCCTCAGGGAATCCGCCAAAGTCGTGGATGGTTTTGGGTTTGGCGCTGGCTTGCACCCATGTCCCTTTGGTCAGCCAGTGGGCAGAAACCACGAGGATGGCCTGGATTTGGTATTGCGTCCGGAGCTCTTGCCCCAATTTGTGGAGATGCTGAGTGAACGGATTATCCGCAAGGGCATTCATCGGGCTGCCGTGGCCGATAAAAAGGGCTGGCAATCGGTCGGTATGGGGCAAGGCATCAGCCAACTGGCGTAGCGACTGAAGCGACGAGGCATGAGTGGTCATAGGTAGGAGTGCAGCACCTATCATGCCAAGCCCCAAATGTGACAAAAAGGCCTTGCGGCTTAGGCTCATGGCAGCGGAGGTTTGGTTATCATGAAAAGGTCAAGTCTAGTTTTGGCTTTGACAAATCTACTAGATTTCTAGTCGCCCTAAGTCCTTATTTACTTTTCAAAATCTGCCAGCTTTGGGCGTATTGTCGTCCAATAATATCTTGGCTTGCTATGCAAAATACCTAAATTAGGTCCTCTACAACAGGAAATTTGGTTGCCAAAACAACTACTAGTCTCACAAAAAAGACAAGCAAAAACCTGATTGGATTGCGATTAGAGCGGCAAAAGCGGCTATATTTACCGCTATACGCTTAATGAGAATGTACCGAATCAGTAACCGAATACACCACCGCATTTGCCTAGGCTTCATGCTGGCATGTTTGCTATCGCTATCTATCAACTGCTTAGCAACGAGCCAAACTGCCGACAATAGACCACCAAAAGGCAAGGTTAAACCTGTTCTTGGACAAAAAATAAGTCAGTCGCAGGAGGCAACAGCTGCTGAGCTTGCCTTCAAGAAACGGGCGGATGTTATTGTCGCACAGACTGCTGACAATTACGAACCACCAAGCACCGAAATAGGAGATCCAGAGAAGTACTATTGGCCCAAGGCCATTGCTAGGTTTGAAAAATATGGACTTAAGGACACGATGGCCAATCGATTCATTAAGTTGTTTTCTAAAAACCCGCCATTTCACTTTGTTCTTGCCGGTACTAGTCGTTTACTCTATGAGTACCCTGAGGCCCCAAGTATCAAGGCCGATCGCTTAACATTTTTACAGGCTATGTGGCGCCGCAAGGATAGCTATAATGCTTGGACGTGCGAAGGCACGGAAAACCACATCAACATGAGCCGCACCAGTGGCTACTTGTTTGCCCAAGCAGCCCTAGACTATCCTGCTGAGTTCCCCGATGCCACTGCCAAATTGGCAATGATGAAGGAGTGGATCAGGACTTGGAGCAAACGGATATATCAAGTCGGCACAGGTGAGTGGAATACTGGGATCTATACCACATACCACATCATTGGTTGGCTAAACGTATATGACTATGCCAAGGACCCAGAGGTAAAAGCTTGCGCCCGTGCTGTCTTAGACTATTATGCTGCCGAAATGGCACTGCACAACAGTTATGGCATCACAGGTGGGGCAGAGCTGAGGGGTGTCGGTGCTGGCAAGGGAGACCATACCAGCACTAGTTGGCTGGGTTGGCTATGGTTTGGGAACCCAACCAAAAGGACAATCAAAGCAGACAACAGAGGGTCCGAGTACATTCAGTGCCTACATGCCATTACAAGTGACTATCGCCCTCCAGCAGCCCTAGTGGCCCTAGCTAATAAGCAAGGTCAGGAAGGGTTTTACCTTGGGTCCCGGCCAATTTATCACCTAGGCCAAGGGCAGTTCAGCAAACACTTCCTCCAGATTGGCAAAGGTTATACCCTAGGCTCGGCCACCATCCCTTACGGTGGCTGGACTGGTACTACAATGCAAGTCATGAATTGGAAAATTGTCACCCCACACACTGGCCACGAAATGCCGTTGGAGGTCAGTGGCAATGGCAGGTTTTATGACCAATGGGATGGCAAAACCCGCAATCCGTTTACACAAGTTGTCCAGTGCAAGAATATTTTAGTCCAGATAACTAGGACCCCTGTTAACGTGCGCGAAATCGCCAAACAGGTGGTCGATACCGTCTCATTATGGGATAAACTTTGGCGCAGGGACTTCAAACTCAGGTTTCCTGAAGAGCACGACCGCAAAACGGTCATTAACTATGGAAAACCCCAACTTTTCAAAAACCAGAGTTATATCTCCTTCCCTAAAAGCCAAAAAATCCAATCATATAGTGGCCTCAATAATGCCAAATTTTGGGTAACCGAAGTGGGCCAAACTTATGTGGCTTGCCTACCCATCGATGGGAAAAATGTCAGGATTGACACCGTCGCTGGTCGTACTGTATTGATCGATAATGCCGAATTAGGCAAGTATTGTGGCTTTGCAGTAACGACGGTCAGCAAACAAGAATACAAGTCCATGGTAGCGTTTGCAAAACGGTATAGCAAAACGGTAAGCATTTCGTACACTGACAGGTCAGATGATAAGCTCTACATTAATGGCAACCCGCAGTTTACTTTATACCATTTTGATGCACCACACATGCAGATTAGGTTCGACAATAGCGGTGAAACTCATGAAGCCTTGGTGGATTGGGGATTTGGCGCTAAAGAACCGATGTCTATGATCACCAGCCCGCCATTTACCCAGCCCAATTGGCCACGCGGCGAAGGTGGAGGTAGGGTTGCAGGACTTTACATGAACAAAATGGCCTATATGCACCAACGTGAGGACCAGTGGCCTATTGCCTCAGGACCGAACCTGACTTTTGACAAAAGTGTGCTCAATGTCAAAATAAAAGACCTGACATACCACGTGGATTATTCGCAAGACTTACCTATCTTTAGTAACCCATAGATCAGTGTAAGTATTAGCAATTAGGCCGCACCCCGAGCCAAAACTGCATGCCCTGGTTGTTGGGTATGACTTTTTGTTCGTAGTACCGGTCCTATCATTTTCACTTCTGTATGTCAAGCCCTCTATCCGTACCGGTATCGTCCGTTCGCACCCTTTTGCTTGATTGGGTTAGCCCTCAACTAACGCCCGCTGCGCTAGACTGGGTCTTGCAGAAGGAGCATCTCCTAAACGAAGGTCATAGTAATCTAGACTTTTACCTGACCCTCGGGACAGTACCACGCCATACTGGTAAGGGGGCAGTTAATCTGACTTCGGACCAGATAATCCAGGCACAAGCTCTAATACCGGGCTGGCAACCACAACATGATCGGGTGGACCAATTAGTCCGGATCTTGTTCCTACTAGAGCTCCCTACTCTGCACCTTGACACCTACAAACAGATTGTGCAGCTACTGTTCACCACGGCCGAAACGGGCGAGCTCGTTGCATTCTGCCGAGCGCTTCCCTTGCTAAGTTATCCCAAAACCGTCCTTTTACCACTTGCGACAGAAGCATTACGGCATAACGTACTTGATGTATTTAAGGCGGTAGCCTGCAACAACCCATTCCCCTACCAATATTTTGACGATGCCGCCTTCAACCAAATGGTCTTGAAGGCTGCCTTCAATAACATTGACCTTGATAGTATTTACAGGCTCAACCATCGCAGCAACGAGGCCCTTCAGGATATGATGACCGACTTTGTGGCCGAAAGGCGTGCAGCTGGCAGGTCTGTGGCGCCATCTTGGTTGGAGCTTTCGACTGGTTGTTTGGCCTATTAGGATTTGGCTATTCTTAATGATGGTAATGCTTGTCCTTAGGCAAGTCAATCCGACAACCACCATTTATTGCCTCATCCTCCGTTATTTGTGGTATGGGGCCTAGGCTACTCAAGTCCATCATTCACAGACGATCAAAATTGGTACCTAGCAGGTGTCAACATGTATTGGTGTGCTTATGGTTAGTCTTTATGGTGGTCATGTTGCCGACCATGGCTCAGGGGCAGGTTTGCAAAACAGTAAGACTCTCGACAAAACAATACAGGCTTGACACGGCACTGATAGCCCCAGGTTCCGTTAAGGTCACAGGGCTACCAGATAGCCTTTGGAGTTTGGACCTCCAGGCTGGCACCATTCGGCTGAATGCACTGATCTCTAGCCCAGTTCAGGATTACCTAGTTTGTTACCGCACTATCCAGCTTGATCTTCGTCGCCCAGTCAGGCTACGAAGCAATAAGGATCGAGATAGCACACGCTATTATCTTGATGTGGCCACCCGCCCTACTGCCTTGGCGGATAAACGTGTGGAACTTTTTAGCACGCCTAGTTTCCAAAAATCTGGTAGCCTTAGTAGAGGTCTCAGTCTCGGTAATAACCAGAGTATTTTTGTCAATAGCGCCCTCAATCTGCAATTACAGGGACAACTGTCCGATCAAATCAGCCTCACTGCCCTGATCAATGACCAGCAGCTCCCCTTCCAACCCCAGGGCAATACAGCCCAAATTCGAGAGCTGGATCGGGTTCTTATCCAGCTAGATCATAAAAATGCCCATCTACAAGCTGGTGATGTGATCCTCCAGAACCGCCGGAGCCAGTTTTTGCGGTACTACAAAAACGTTCAAGGAGCACGGCTCACGACCCGATTTGGGCCAGATACACTCCAGCAAGCTACTACAACAATCGCTGGGGCTATCGCCAAAGGGCGCTTTGCCAGCATCATCATCCCAAGTATAGAAGGGGTCCAGGGGCCATACCGCCTACGTAGCCCCAACAACGAGGTCTTTATCGTGATCCAGGCAAATTCTGAGCGGGTTTATTTGGATAATCAACTACGCCAACGTGGGTATAACCGCGATTACGTAATCGACTATAACACGGGCGAAATCACGTTCACAGCCCAGGTCTTGATAACAAAGTTTACACGCATCAGGGTAGATTTTGAATATGCTGAGCGCAACTACAGCCGCTCAATCATCGAGGGAAACCACTACCAAACCTGGGGGCGTTGGTCTGGCCATGCCAACTTCTATCAAGAACAGGACGATGCCAACAAACCCATCAGCTATTCGCTCGATGACCGCACTAGGGCCAACCTGACTGCTATTGGTGACACAATCAGCAAAGCTATTGTGAGTGGGGCCAGTCTCGTCACAGACTATAGCCAGGACCAAGTGCTATATGCCAAAAGAGACACAATCGGCCCTGATCAAAGGCGGGATAGCATCTTTGTCTATAGCCCAACCCAACAGGACAAACTCTACTCAGTGATTTTTCAGGATGTGGGGGAAGGCCGCGGGAGCTATATCCTGGTCAACACCCTAGCCAATGGGCGAGTTTATCGCTGGATAGGGAAAGGACTAGGCAACTACCTCCCGCAACGGCAACTAGTGACCCCAAACCGTAAAAATATGTTTGTTACGGGGGGCGAGTTTAGGCTTAGTCAAGGGCAAACTATTGGGGCAGAAGTAGCGTTTAGCCAAGTCAATAAAAACCTATTTGCTGGGAACAGCATTAACCGAAACGGCAATGCTCAACGACTTTATTACCGACATGAAAATCTACCGATTGGTGGGAAACAAACAAAGGTAGTTGGCACTGATAGCACAAATTCCCAACTTTCTAGATTTGGTTGGCTTTGGTCTGCTTCGGCTAATTACGAGCGCCTCGATAAAGAGTTTACAGCCATAGATCGATTTAGGTACATTGAGTTTGATCGTGACTGGAGTGCTAGTGGTGGCGATACACTTGCCGCTGAGGACCACCTCCTAATCGGAAATATTGGCCTTCAACGTGGAGAAACGATTAAGCTTAGATCAGGCCTCAAACGACGTGTCAAGGACCAAAACGTGGATGGCTGGCAGGGTGACAATTCTTTAAGACTTCCCTTGGGTCCATTCAGACTTTCAGCTGACCACTTCTGGCTTCAGAACAGGCGGCCTCAAACCACCAGCACTTGGCAGCGCCTATCCACTGAGCTGAGCTTACCAAGACAATGGGGCACCCTAGGGGGGAAATACAACCTAGACCACAACCAAATCAAGGCCAGTAGCAAGGATAGCACCATCGCCTCTGTGATGTACTTTGAAGAAGTGGCCGGCTATGTCAGGTCAACTGATAGCCTGCGGACTCGCCTTGGCTTCGAAGGAGCCCTCCGGACTGACTATCAACCGTTTGAGGGCCAAATGCAGGCCAGCACCCAAGCAAGGACAGCATCCCTAATCACGTCACATCGTAGCAAAGCCAATAACAGTGTAGCTGCCACAGTCACCTACCGTGTGCTACAGTCCTTGATCCCGACAGATAGCACCGCTGGCAAGAGTTCAGCGGATGCCAACGAGGAAACGATACAAGGCAGGATCGATTGGTCTGGCGAGTATTTCAGCCGCCATATCCGGACCGAGCTCACCATTGCTACTGGCATAGGCCGCGAGTTGCAACGTGAGTTCCGATATGTCCGTGTGGCCAACCCGACGGATGGAACCCACCAATGGATCGACTTTAACAACGACGGACAACAACAGCTAGACGAGTTTGTAGATGCTGCCAGACCCGAGGACCGTCTCTTTATTAAGGTATTTGTACCGACCACCAATTTTACGAATGCTTATGCCACCAACCTCAATTACAAACTCACTTTCCAGCTTCCACGCAAGTGGGCCAACAAGTCATTCGTACCGAAGCAGCTTAGCAAACTGTCTGGCAACCTAGGCTGGACCTTAGACCGCAAATTGCTCAACAGTGACCTCTCAACGAGATTCAATCCATGGTTGACCCCTTCTGATGACAACTTGTTAGCCAATAACCAGACTATCAGAAGCAACCTATACTTCAACCGCACCAGCCCAGAATATGGAGCTGACCTAGCCTATACCAATAGTCGGAGGCGGTCATTGCTGACTGCTGGCTTCGAGTCATTGGCCACTGATGAGCTCAAGTTGGGTTTGCGGACAAGGCTTGGCCAGCTTTTTAACCTTCAGACCACAGGCAGCCAACAGCAGCGGATCACCCAAAGTAACTTCCTGACCAACCGCAACTATAGCCTCATCGCCTACGAGGCAACCCCAGAGCTGAGCTACCAGCCTGATGGAAGATATCGAATAACAGGGAGTTATGCACTCAGTTCCCGTCGGAACCAAACGAGTAATGAGGTGGCCACTGTCAGCAAATATGGACTCGAAAGCAGGCTGGCACAAGTTGGCAAACGCTCAATAAGCCTGATGTTAAAACTAATCCAGATCAATTTTGATGGCGATGCAAGCAACCCAGCAACTTATGATTTGCTTGAAGGACTATTACCAGGCCAAAACTTAACTTGGGGCATCAATTGGCAACAAACTTTGTTTAATGGGCTACAATTAAACCTGACATATGACGGTCGGAAAAGTCAAGACCAAGCCATCATTCACTTGGGTAGGGCTCAAGTTACAGCCTTGTTCTGAGCAAACATATCATCTCAATTACTACCTCAGTTCAATCTCTATCCTGGTCACGGCCTCGTTATGCGAAAAGACAGCATCACGAAATTTGGGAGCCGAAAGCCGTTTGCGGGCATTGTTGCTTACCCCATAATGCTCTGTTGGCATGCCCAGAATATTGACATCTAGCTTATTGTTATTGTTTTGATCATGATAGACTACAATAGCAAACTTTCCCATCGGCACGTCATTAAGGGCAACAGAAAGCTCACCTTTTTTTGCAGGTAACATCATTAGGCGGTATGCAGAATTGGCATCCGTCGGAAAACCCTGTTGTTTGTTAAATGCAGCAAGCCGAATAACTCCCTTTGCATTTGCTATCCCCTTTAATACAACATCTATTTGTGGTGTTTTGGAATCGGCTGGTAACGCAGCTGCCTGAGTAAGATCTGGCTGAACCACAGGGAGGAGACTACTTTTGACCCAGGGTTTCAACGGTATCAGAACTGCAGCTGCAAGACCAAACACAAACAAAGTACTAATAAGCAACCCTTTACGGATTGTATCAATCGAACCTCCTGTCCCTAAATGGTTGGGGTGAGCCGATTGGTTTGAGGCGATTAACGTCTGGTCAGAATGTGGAGCGCGAGGTATCATATAGGACTATATGCAAAGTTAGTGCCTGATGATCGATCTAGCGAGAATTGTTCCAGAAGTGAAGCATTATGAGATGATGCAATCTTTAAGCATGATCTATCATTGATTCTAATATCAATGAATAGGAACCCCATACCATGACCTTAGGTCGCTCCAATAGCCTAAAATTCTAGATCTAAACTGACGATAAGGATGGTGTAATCAACCTGAAAAACTATCTAGGCCTCTTGGTGCTCTAGATTAAAAAGGTCATTCAGGACCCCTATCAGCTCGTCGGCATCGCCACGTTTGCAGGCTGCTTTGAGTGGCACCACATGTAGCTTGATAACCTTCTGCATCATGCTCTTGGTAACTTTCTCGATGAGCTCGGCCTCGTGATCTGATACTTGTTTGACATGACGTGCCAGCTCTTCTTGCCTGATTTGCTCGAGAGCCTGTTTGAGGCGATTGATCGTTGGTGAAACGATCATTTCGCGGCTCCAATCATCGAAGTCACCTAGGGCTTGGTCAATAATCTCCTCTACTTGTGGGACTGCTGCTAGGCGAGCCTCAAGTGTAGCATCAGTGCGTTGCTGGAGCTGATCGATGTTATAGACCAGAATACCCGGTACCTGCTCTGCAGTTGAGGCTACAGACCTAGGCATCGAGAGGTCAATAAAAAATTTATGGCTGATGACTTCCAGTTTGGCAAGGTCATCATGGCCGAACAGTGGGAAGCTGCCCGACACTGAGCTGATGATAACATCAGCAGACTGAACCTCTGCCCATAGATTAGCGAAAGGTACTGGCATCAAGCCAATCTCAAGAGCAAGCTCCTCTGCTTTGCTATCTGTGCGATTGCAGACCCTGATATCCGAAAATCTCTTTTTATCAGCAAGGTTGCGCACCACATCTACCCCAATCTCTCCAAGACCAACAATGAGCACACGAGGTTGAATCAAGGATTGGGTTAGCTCTTCGGCGAGCTCAACAGCTGCATAACTCGTCGAGGCAGCACCATCACGAAACGAAGTCTCTTGGACGACACGTTTACTGGCAAAAAAGATGGTGTGTAATAACCTGTGCAAGAACGGACCAGCCATTTGCAAGTCGGCGGTGCGCTGGTAGGCTTGTTTGACCTGATTGATGATTTGGAGATCACCAACAACTTGAGAGTCCAGACCTAATGCGACTTGAAATAGGCGCCTTACAGCTTCCCTTTGGTCATTGATTTCTTCAGCACTTGCAAGCAACAGCTCAAGGTCAGTGATGTTATTCTGGAACGCTATCGCCTGGAGAATGGCTCTGCTCTGTGGCTGGTCCGATGTATAATAAACCTCGGTCCGGTTGCAGGTTGATAAGATTAACAGATCTGCAGGATCGACTACATCCTTGAGCCTAACCATCGCATTACGTGCACCTTCGTCACTAAGGGCTACCAACTCTCGTAGGGCTACATCTGCCTTACGATAGGTAATACTTAATGCTCGGAGTTGGGTGGTGGTAGTACTCATGGTTTCTGTTGCAAAAATACATCTGACCATGGCCGGAAACACTGACATTCGTCATACAATCCCCAATTTAGAAGCCCTCTAAATAACATAAAATAGGCCTCAATCAGCTTGTAGGCAAACATTTTACCCTGTTTCTTTCTGGTCAGTTGGCCTGATTTACTTCAGCTCCTTCAGGACAATTGTCTCGACGATCCGGTCATGTAAAGTTTGCTTTTTGTCGCTATTCAGCATCATGAGGTAGCCAATGTAACAGATCAATTCGGATAAAACTTTGGACATGGTACGTGCTAATGATTTACCAAATGAAAGCCTAGCACCATAAGTATCTGTGACTACTAACCCCATAGCGCGTTTCCCAAGTGTCGCTTGCCAAGACGAGCTAGTCATTACAGCTTCATAAAGCCATCTGGTCAAAAAAGAAATGACATTGAATACTAAAAGCAGTGGTCCCTGAAATATTTTGATCAAATCCTTTGGGCCAAAATCGACTTCTCCACCACCTTCTAGGGCCACAAAAACTAATATAACCCCCATAACCCCATAGATAACGAAGGCTTGTACAAATACGTCGATAATCTGGGCCAAGAAGCGCTCTCCGAAAGTAGCATACCTTGTTGGCAAGCCTGCACCAGATGTATTGGTATTTGGATTGGGGCCAGCGGCATAGTTTTGCTGGTAGTTACCAAACTGGGGGCTTGGCTGCGGTTGGCCATATCTTGGTTGGGGTACGCCTAAAGGACCATTGGGCTGATAGCTTGGCTGAGGGTTTATAGGAGAGCCTGCATTAGAAACTGGAGGTGGCGCTTGTCCTGTAAAGTCAGTCTGTCCAATTTGGCCACCAAACAGCCCATTAAGTTCGGGCAGGGTGCTAGCTGCAACCCATTGTGCCAAACCTTGCCGCCAAACTAGGGTCTCAGGTTTGATGTTGGCAGCTTTGAGTTGGTCAAGACCAACAGGACCTATTTGCTGTGTGCCTATGGCATAATAATATTGCATACTATCTTCGGTCGGAGGGGTCTAGGAATAGACTGGTTTGTCAACTGAATTTGGAAGATTTTGCCTTTAAGTCTGAAGGAGCGGATTCTGGAATGATCCGACACAAAAAAACCCAATTACGGCGGTCCGTAATTGGGCTCAATATAATCACATATTTCGTTTAGAGGCATCAGCCTAGCACTACTTAGGCAACAACTTGGCTCAAGACGGACTCGACAGGTTCGTAAGCAAGTCCCCAAGCATCGGCAACACCTTTATAGACGACTTTGCCATCGACAACGTTTAGGCCAAGGGCCAACTCATGGTTGTCTGCACAGGCTTTTTGCCAGCCTTTGTTAGCAAGTTGCATGGCATAAGGCAAAGTGGCATTGGTCAAGGCCAAAGTACTGGTGTATGGTACCGCGCCTGGCATGTTGGCCACACAATAGTGAACCACATTATCAATAATAAAGGTAGGGTTTTCGTGTGTTGTAGGTTTGCAGGTTTCAATACATCCACCTTGGTCAACTGCCACGTCGATCACAACTGTACCTGGGCGCATCGTCTTGAGCATATCACGGGTGATGAGCTTAGGAGCCTTTGCACCAGGTATCAACACCGCACCGATGATCAAATCCGAATGTTTGATCTCTTCGCGGATATTATACTCGTTGCTGACCATGGTGTCAACATTGGCAGGCATTACATCACTGAGGTAGCGTAGGCGAGTAAGGCTTAGGTCCATAATCGTGACATGGGCGCCCAAACCAGCAGCCATTTTGGCCGCTTGGGTACCGACAATACCACCGCCCAACACTAGCACATTAGCAGGCTTAACACCAGGAACACCACCCAGCAAGACACCACGGCCTTTCATTGGTTTCTCGAGGTACTTGGCACCCTCCTGGATTGACATCCTACCTGCAACCTCTGACATTGGTACAAGTAGCGGAAGGCTACGGTCTGTTTTTTCGACCGTTTCGTAGGCCAAACAAACGGCCTTACGCTCGATCATGGCATAGGTAAGTTGCTCGCTGCTCGCAAAGTGGAAATAAGTGAACAACAACTGGCCTGGTTGAATGAGGTTATACTCTTGCTCAATAGGCTCCTTGACCTTCATGATCATTTCGCTTTCGCCAAAGACACGCTCTGCACTGGCCAAGATGTTAGCACCAGCGGCAGCATACTCAGCATCACTAAAGCCACTGCCAAGGCCTGCGGTGGTCTGCAGATTTACCTTGTGGCCCACTTTCCTGAGCTCGGCCACCCCGGCTGGGGTGAGAGCTACACGGTTTTCGTTGTTCTTAATCTCTTTGGGGACGCCAATAATCATGGTTTGGGGGGGTGGGGGGCTAATAAAACCTATCCGGAATACCCAGAAATCGGTTCTTGTATGCGTTTGGTGGTGTATTTAGGCAGTATCATCCCTATAACCCTAGGAGGAAAATGGGGATTAAACTTATGCTGGCAAAGTTATCAAAAAGCCCCCAATGTCTTGTTAGGCCATTGGGGGCAGATCAAATTATATCTGGCCTAAACTGTCCATAAACCGAACAGCATTTGCTGGATAGGCTACTAAAACAACTCCGTCGCGATCTTCTTGATCGAGTCGGACTTGCTCATGCTATAATAATGCAAAACAGGCACACCCGAGGCCATCAGCTCCTTACTTTGGTTGATACACCACTCAATCCCGATCTCTTTGGCCGTTGCATCATCCTTTGCTGCCATCACGGCGTTAACCAAATCTTCTGGGATATCGATATGGAATAACCGTGGTAGGGCTGATAGTTGCCGTTTGGTCACCAAGGGTTTGAGGCCTGGGATGATCGGTACTGTAATACCTGCGGCGCGTACCTTATCGACAAATTTGAAGTAAGCGGCATTGTCGAAGAACATCTGGGTAACTATATACTCAGCTCCAGCATCTATCTTACGTTTCAGCCAGCCAATGTCTGTGCTGAGGTTGGGGGCATCAAAGTGCTTTTCAGGATATCCAGAAACTCCTATACAAAAATTGGTAGGGGCTGCATTGTGGGACAACTCATGCAGAAAGTTACCAACATTCATGTCCTTGATTTGCTCTACCAACTCTAATGACGTTTGGTTGCCATCTGGGTCAGGCTTAAAGCTTGTCTCACCCTTCATCGCATCGCCGCGGAGGGCCAACACGTTTTCGATACCCAAAAACTGCAAGTCAATCAGCGCATCTTCCGTTTCCTCCTTCGAAAACCCACCACAGATTATATGAGGCACAGCATCGACCTGAAACCGGTTCATGATCGCGGCGCAAATACCGACAGTACCAGGGCGCTTCCTGGTGATTTTCTTCTGAAATCCACCATTAGGATGCGGCATCTCCACATACTCAGCTCGGTGGTAAGTGACGTCGATAAAAGGCGGCTTAAACTCCATCAAAGGCTCTATCGCCCTAAAAATACTCTGGATACTTTCACCCTTAAGCGGCGGCAATATCTCAAGTGAAAATAGGGTCTTGCCATTGGCAGTCGCTAGATGTTCTGTGATCTTTGGCATTAGGGAGGAAACTTACCGCTAGGATGGATGTAACGGTAATGCAAGTAAACCAAATAAAAAACACTAACCGACGATTGTCAAGGTTACACCATAATATTTGGCATTTTTTTAGGCAACATGTCTCAATATTGCCAATACCAAAAAATACAACCAAAAAACAAGCAATACCTTACAGTTTGTTACCCACCTCAAAGTAACCTACCAGCGCTTACTCAAAGTTCAGGATAAAGGATACCGTGTAGGTATTCATCCGACCAACTGCCCGAGCAAACTTATTATTGTCGGGGTACTTAAGGTCTGATAGCCCAAACGAAAACCGGACCTCTGGCGAAAATTTGAAATATGGATAGTAGAAATCAAAGCCACCACCCAGATCCACACTAAAGTCCGAGCTATTGGCCCTAAGCTCGTCAATACCTTGTTCGTCTCTCCGGCTACCTACCTCCCAACTTGGCTTGATTCCAGCAAGTAGATAAGCCCGCGTGTTATGGCGACGTTGGCTCTTGAACTTGAACAACATTGGCAGCTCGATAAAACTAAACGTGAACTTGTTGAGCATATTAAACTCCCGGCCGTCCCGACGTTTGAACTCTACAAATCGGCTGAAGAACGAGACACTAGGCAGGATCCTAAAATCTAGGTTTTCGCTCAAGCGAACATTAAAGATAAACCCCGTCGTGAAACCAATGTTGGGAACGTGGTTGATAGAGGTAAAAACCGAGGAGTCAGCAGCAAAAACCGAGTCTTTGAGCTGGTTTACAAAGTTCTGGGAAGGCTCAATGGCAAACGTGCTGACGTTGGTACCGACATAAAAGCCATAGTGGATGCGTCGCTCGTCATAGGCGGGGAGGTTTTTACCCCTTCGATAGAACGTCTTATAAACCGTGTTGTTATCGCTTTCGCCTACCCTAGTTTTTTCGGCCTTGAAATCCACAGACTGTGCAATTGCTAAGTCTGAAAAAGCCAACATGGCCAACAATGTCCAGAGACAGTAAAGTACACTGCGTCCTTGTCGGAGTGTAGCAAAGGACAGAAGATGTGTTTGGGGCTGCAATGTTGGGGTAACGAAAGTTGGGGTCAATCTCTGTTTTGCGCTGTCTGCGTTGTCCAATCTTAACGCTAATATGGGCCAATTATGATAAACTAAGCCTAAATCGTGCCAAATTTATTGCTTTTTAACCTGAATAGACTCAAGTTAAAGCGCTGGCTTCTTGCCATAATACAAACTTGTAATACCGAAAAGCAGCGGTTTGGCCTTAAGCTCGTTATAGCCTGTCTTGGCCATGATTTCCAGAAAATGATCCCCAGACGGGAAAACAGCAGCCGACTCAGGAAGATAGGTGTAGGCTCCAGCATCTTTGCTAATGCGTTTTCCGACAAAAGGCAGCAGGGTTTTGCTGTACCAGCCATATACCTGCTTTACAGGGAATATTGTCGGCTGGGAAAACTCTAGCACCACTACACTACCGCCTGGGCGAAGGACTCGTAGCATCTCACCCAATCCCTTCTCTAGGTTCTCGAAGTTCCGAACACCAAAGGATACGGTGACTGCATCAAACTTGCCTGTTTCAAAAGGTAGGTTCTCGCTATCGGCAACTTGGAGTTTGATTTTATCCTCCAAACCTTTAGCCTTTAGCTTTTCTTGACCAAATGCCAACATCCCCTCGCTAATATCAACACCTATAATGAGGTCTGGTTTTAGGCTAAGCGCTTCAACGGCAAAATCTCCAGTCCCAGTTGCTATGTCTAGCAACAGTTTAGGCTTGTCTCCGCGCAAAAGGTTGACAGCCATTTTACGCCAAATAATATCAATCCCGAACGACAAAACCCTATTGAGCAAGTCATACTTTGGCGAAATGTTGTTAAACATCTGCCTGACTTGCTCCTTTTTGCTGTCTGACTGATCCTTATAGGGCAGAACTTTGTCAGCAGCGTTCGTGATGGGGTTATTTGTCATGATCATAGTGGTAAAGGCCGAGAGGTATGCCCTTAATTGTCAAACACCTGGTTCTGGACTAAGGCAACATGAATGAGACTTGCAATCTGCTTCTGCTGGTTAGAACGCTTGGTATAGCATTATGGTTATCAAACAGTGACAGAACTGAAGCAAAACTATCCCGCTTGACCAGATAACGATACCAGCCGTTAGGCTAGACCTTGGTGAGATGCAAATGCAAAACCATGTCATCATCAAGCTCAATGGTTTGGCCTTGCTCATGGGGCAAATCAACCAGGTGTAGCTCAAGTGCCTGAGTTTCGGACATGATATAAGGCTTGTGGTCAGCGTGAATTAGGGCCTCAGTCAAAAGGCTATGCCCACCAGTATTGGCAGTGATTCTGATCTTGTCCTGTACATCGAAACCTCCGTCCTTGCGGGCGTTCTGAATTCTGTTTACAACCTCACGGGCTATACCTTCGACCCTTAAGTCATCGGTCAGGTGGATGTCCAAGGAAATCGCTAGGCTATCCTGTGCTTTGCCTACATAGCCATCTTTCATGACGACATTAAGCAAAACGTCCTCAAGAGTCAGGGCAGCGGTACCGCCATCAACTAGGTCGAAGGTTATCGGATTGCCAGCCACAAAGGATGTTATAGCTTCCTCATTGAGGTTACTGAGAGCTTGTTTAGCAAGTGGTAAGGCCTTGCCTAGTTTTTTACCCAATTCGGGCAGTTTAGGCAAGATTTTGTATGTAACACCTTCAGGAGTACCAACTGTGGCATGTACCTCCTTGACGTTCAGCTCCTGTTTCAGGATTTCGGTCTGAGTTGGTGTTAGGCCTTTAGCGTGCTCACCAAACAGCAAGTCAGCTTCAGCAGACTGGGGTGCAAAGCCAATGGCTATGGTTGACAAGGGCTGGCGAACCTTGAGGTTATTTTCCTTCCTGATAGCATGCCCCACGCTAGTGATGGCCTGTATAAGCGCCATTTGCTGCTCTAGGACGGCATCTTGTTTGTCTGCCCTTTGGTTTGGAAAATCCGTCAGGTGGATAGAGCTAACCTTGTCTTGGCCACTGACATTATTGAGCTGTTGCCACAAATAGTCAGTGTAGAAAGGCGAAATCGGTGCCATTAGCTTTAATACCGTGTCAAGACAGGTGTAGAGCGTCTGGTAGGCAGCGATTTTATCCTCGGAGTACTCCCCTTTCCAGAACCGTTTGCGGTTGAGCCTAACATACCAGTTGCTCATATCGTCATTGACGAAATCTTGGATGGCACGGGCTGCGCGGGTTGGTTCGAATTCAGCAAAAGCCGTATCAACAACCTGAATCAAGGTATTGAGTTTGCTCAGGACCCATCGGTCACTTTCGGTACGGCTGCCGATTGGCACCTCTGCCTCGGCGAACGTAAAGCTGTCGAGGTTGGCGTAGAGCGCAAAAAAATTGTAGGTATTATGGAGGGTGCCAAACAGCCTTCGTTTGACCTCTTCAACACCTTCGATGTTAAACTTAAGGTTGTCCCAAGGTGGCGCGTTCGCGATCATATACCAGCGGACAGCATCTGGGCCGTAAGTATCCATAGCAGCAAACGGATCGACCGCATTGCCAAGGCGTTTGCTCATCTTGTTGCCATCCTTGTCTAGGACAAGACCATTGGCAATAACATTTTTGAAGGCAACGCTGTCAAACAACAACCCAGCCAAGGCATGTAGTGTGTAGAACCATCCACGTGTCTGATCCACCCCCTCAGCAATAAAGTCAGCTGGATAATTTGCTGCAAACTTGGATTGATTTTCGAACGGATAGTGCCATTGGGCATACGGCATAGCACCTGAGTCAAACCAGACATCGACAAGATCAGCCTCACGGGTCAAGACTTGTCCATCCTTCACCAACCAGATTTCATCCACCACAGGCCTGTGTAGGTCTATGGTGTTGGTTGCTTTGAGGGTATCAAGGTGGCGTTGGTTATGGGCCGTTTGCCCAGATGTCAGCAAACCTGAAGCAAGTGCGGCCTCAATGTGGGCTTGTAGCTCTGCCACAGAGCCGATACAGAGTTCGACACTTCCATCTTCGGTGCGCCAGATTGGTAGTGGGGTACCCCAATAGCGTGAACGAGAAAGGTTCCAGTCCACCATATTTTCAAGCCAGTTACCAAACCGACCGGTACCTGTGCTAGCAGGTTTCCAGTTGATGGTTTTGTTGAGCTCAACAAGGCGGTCCTTTTTGGCAGTGGTCTTGATAAACCAACTCTGGAGTGGGTAATACAAGATAGGCTTATCCGTCCGCCAGCAGTGCGGATAAGTGTGTTCGTACTTTTCGACCTTAAACGCCTTACCTTCTTCCTTGAGCCTGATGGCGATCAGAACATCGGTTGGTTTGTAGTCTGGGGCAGACTCGTCGGCGTTATTATAGTTTTTGACATACATGCCTGCATAGTCCGTGATCTGTACAACGAATTTGCCAGTTTTGTCAACGATGGGGCTAGGTTTGCCATACTCGTCCGGCACCATGATAGCGGGTATGCCATTCTGGTTAGCGACCCTAAAGTCATCAGAACCAAATGTAGGGGCAATGTGGACGATACCTGTACCATCCTCGGTACTAACGAAATCCCCGATGATTACCCTAAAGGCAGGCACATCAGGTTGGACAAAGGGCATCAGCTGGGCATAGGTGGCACCTGCTAGGTCCTGACCAGTGAACTGATCTAGCACCTGCCATGGGATCACTTTGTCTCCAGGTTTGTAGGCTTCAAAGTCCCCATCTTTACCCTTTTCGCCAAAGTACTTGGTTAGCAGGTCTTGGGCCAAGATGACACTAACGGGAGTATATGTATACGGATTAAAGGTCCGGACCTTAACGTAGGTGATGTTTTTGCCAACAGCCAAGGCTGAGTTTGCAGGCAAGGTCCAGGGCGTGGTCGTCCAGGCCAAGAAACAAACTTGTTCTTCATCCGAGGCATACAATTTGGCATTGAACTCAGTGCGCTCAGCCGCAAACATGGCCACAATGGTGGTATCCTTGACGTCCTTGTAAGCCCCTGGCTGGTTGAGCTCGTGGCTGCTTAGTCCTGTTCCTGCTGCTGGGCTATAAGGCTGGATGGTGTAGCCTTTATAAAGATACCCTTCGTTATAGAGCCGCTGAAGCAAGTGCCAAAGGGTCTCGATATAAGGTGTTTCGTAGGTGATATAGGGGTTATCTAGATCGACCCAATAGCCCATACGCTCAGTCATGTTGTTCCACTGATCAGTGAATTTCATGACAGTCTCCCGGCATTTGGCGTTATAGTCTGCTACGGAGATCTTTTTGCCAATATCCTCCTTGGTAATACCTAGCTCACGCTCCACCTGTAGCTCGACTGGCAGACCATGGGTATCCCATCCGCCCTTACGGTTGACGATATAGCCTTTTTGGGACTTATAACGGCAGAAAATATCCTTGACAGCACGGGCCATCACATGGTGGATGCCGGGCGTTCCGTTTGCTGAGGGTGGGCCTTCGTAAAAGGTAAAATATTCGCCCCCTTTGCGTTGATCAATTGACTGCTGAAAAATCTGGTTCTCCTTCCACCAAGCCAAGACATCAGTGGCGATAGCGGCATAATCAGGATTTTTGGACTCTTGAAAACGGGGGGAAGCAGTGCTTGACATGACAGGTAGGGACTAGCAAATCCTAGCCCAAGGCAAATAAGAAGTGTATTGGAGGCGCAATTTAGCAAATGCGCAGGGATGTTAGGCCTCCGCCTTAAAAGTGGCTTTGGGGTCATCGCCCTAACCCCAACCGAGTAGCTAAAATTCCGGCCAAACTGCAAAGCCTGTTTTTGGGATTGCAGTCATCTCAAAAACAAAACAAGTCCTTTTGATTTAGGCTACTGATTAACTCCCCATCGAGATGGTGACGATGCTCCGTTTGCTAAGTGGAGTTCCAGGTGACGGCGACTGCGAAACCACCCTACCCTTACCGACGATGTTCGCTGTGTAGCCCGCATTCTCTAAAATAGGTAGAGCATCACGCAACATCATGGTTCGGACATCTGGTACGGTGCTAGGAACAGCCTTCATTCGCTCCCAATAGATGGCGTTTTCGCGCCTTGTGGGGCGTACAATGGTTGCACCCGCAGCTTTATTGTGGTTGCTAACCTTAAAATAGTTGCTGATCAAGGCCAGGTCCTCATAATAGCCAGCACCAATTGTTGGCAATTCGCGCGGCTCTCCGCTCACCCTTGCGACAACTTCCTTGCTAAGCTCCTTATGCATCTCGACATCTTGTGCGTAGATCTTGCTTGCAAGCTCACGGAAAACAGGCGCGGCGACGTCGGCCCCATATAGCGGCATGGATGGATTGTCTATGATAACGATGCAGCTATACTTTGGTTTTTCGGCGGGGAAGTAGCCAGCAAAGGAGGCATAATACCGTTCGGTATAACGCCCACTAATAAGTTTCTTGGCCGTACCAGTCTTGCCTGCAATTCTATATTCGGTCTGCCGGATGTTTTTAGCCGTACCATAATCCACCACTGCCTCCAACAGTTTCCGAACCTGCGCTAGTGGTTTGTCATCAGCAATCTTAGGCCTCAGGATCTTGACCGGGAAGGTGTACAGTAGCTTATCAGCTCGCCTTACCTCCTTAACAATCCGGGGCTCGACCATGACCCCATTATTGGCAACGGCATTGTAGAACGTAAGGGTTTGGAGTGGTGTGATCTGACAGTTATAGCCAACACTCATCCAAGGGAGGGTATTGGTGTTCCACTGTTTGTTGCCCGGTCGATAGAATAAAGGTTTTACGTGGCCTTTCAGCTGAAAATCGATGGACGATGTCAACCCAAAGGCATCCATATACTCCATGTACTTCAGCGGACGTGACTTAAAATGCTGGTTGGCCAATTTGCTAATGGCGACATTGCTACTATAAGCAAAGGCTTGTTCGATGCTCAAGAAACCATAACCGCCAGGTTTGGAGTCAGACATTTTATCAGGGCCAAACATACGAGAGCCCCAGTCGCAAAATACGGAGTCTGTTGGTTTAATGCGATTGTCCTGCAAGAGGGCTAGATAGCTCGCAAGCTTCATGGTGCTGCCCGGCTCTGCAGCAGTCAGTACGGCATAGTTCAGCCGTTCGCGGTAAACGGTATCATGATTGGCGAGATCTAGACCCAAGTTAGCCATAGCTTTGATTTCGCCGGTTGCGACCTCCATAAGCACAGCACAACCATAGTCGGCTCCGTTGCGTTTTAGCTCACGCTCTAGGGCTGTTTCGGCTACATCTTGTAGGTTGATGTCAATAGTCGTTATCAGGTCATAACCATGGATAGGTTGGCGCTCTTCGTAGATTGGCTTTTTGAGGCCACCACCCATCCGGCGGAAAAGGGTCAAGCCGTCCTTGCCAGCTAGGGTATCATTAAAGCTATACTCGATGCCCGATCCACCTTTATTTTGATTGACGTTGCCCAACGTACGGGAGGCCAACAAACCAAACGGACGTTCGCGGCGTTCGGTTTTCTCGAAGATCACCCCTCCCTTGTTCCTACCCAGCCGAATTATCGGCCAACGGAGCATCCGCTTTTTATCTTGGTAGTCGATGTAATCGCTATTAACGATTAAGTACCGTTTTGGTTCTGCACGTGCCCCTTTGATCTTCCGGACATACTCTCGTTTGCTAGCGTCTTTATAGAACATCGCCAAAGAGTCAGCAAGGGAGTCAACGGCAGCAGCAAAGATTTTAACATCTGCCACTGTTGGGTCCATAGCCAGCTGATAGCTAGGTAGGCTAGTTGCAAGTAGACTGTTGCCATCTCCAGCATAAATATTTCCTCTCGTGGCTGGCACCTCGTCCAAAGTCATCAGGTTCTCTTTAGCCTTTTCACGAAGGCTATTGCCGACCACTTGCTGGAGGTAGAACATTCGTCCGATAATGCCGATTCCCAAGAGTAAACAACCGAGGAACACCAGCCTGACCCTAAGCAGGATGGATGACCTAACGTTGCGCTGGTTGGCAGATTTCGCTCTGGTGACAGCCATTATTCCTGGACTTCGATCTTGATTTTACGTGGCGGCACATTGCTCTCGACGATACTGACGGCCTCCATGCTTTTGGCTACTTCACTTTGTTTACTCCGGAACATATACTCATGCTTAATGGTGGTATAGTCCACTCGGAGGTCCTCTGCCTGTTCTTTAGTTTTGTTAAGCTGGTACATGAACTTGTTGGCCCAGTGGTTATTACCGATGTAGGCGATCAGCAGCAAAAAAAGCCAAGCACCACGTTTCAAGAACTCACCTTTGAGGCCGGTCTCAAAAAGTGCGTCCACATCGATCTGGGACATAGCCGAGGCCAAGCCAGGCTGCTTTTTCTGGGCAGGGGTTTTGATCTCCTTAATGGTACGCTGTGTGCCGGCCATTGTGCTAATGATAATGATGAGGCCAAAATATTGGCATCAGGGAACACACCACATTTTCTAGTGGCTGTTAACACACAAATTTAAGGCAATCGGTGGCCTATTTCTAGTAAACCTAGGTAGGATTTTTTGGTTGGTGCGTGCCAAGACCACTACTGGCCACCAAACTGGTCAATCATGGCTGCCAAAGGATAGGGAAGGAAGGCATCGACTGGAGCGTTGTATTTATGTAAATCCCGGACGATGGTACTATTGATGCTAGCCAAAGCGGGCGAGGTGATCAGGAAAAAGGTATCAAGCCCAGGAACCAAGTAGGCATTGGCTTGGGCCACCGTGTTTTCGTACTCAAAGTCGGTAGTGTTCCGCACGCCACGGAGCAGGAAGTTGGCTTCATTTTCGGTAGCGAAGGTGGCTGTTAAGCCGCTAAATATGGAGACCTTAACATTGGGTAGATCCTGAAATGTATACGCTATGCTGGCCTGCATCAACTCTGCCGAGAAGTACCGCGTTTTGGTTGTGTTCACCCCTATCCCGATAATGATCTCGTCAAAGAGCATGATCCCACGGCGGACAATATCCTCATGGCCTTTGGTGAAAGGGTCAAACGAACCCGGGAAAACGGCTATTTTCTTCACAAGAAAAGTACTTAGATAAGGCCTTAGTGCTATTGGCAGCCTGCAAAGGCTTCTGTTTCGGTATAAAAGATCGTGAAGTCAGCCAAGTTTTTAGTCTCCTCTATAAAGATAGTAAAGTCAGCCAAGCCTCGTGTTTTGACGAAGTGCCACTTGCCTGCCTTGTCAGCAAACAGTGGGTTATCCTCTTTGAAGACCCTGACGTCTGCCAACCCTTCGGACTCTTCTATAAAGACGGAAAATTGGGCCATGCCTCTTCTAGCCTCAACGAAAACACGGCCTTTTAGGTTGCACCTATCAGCCCGAGATTGTGCCCTTGCACTTGACAACCCAATAAAACTTATGCACCAGACAAGCCCTGTCAAAATCAAAGCCTTTCGGAAAGTATTGGCAGAAATCGCTAGTCTGATGCTGTTCATATCATTTAGATGAGGTGATGTTGTAAGTCTTTGCCTTAACAACGAAAATAGTCCAAACTAAAGCGCCTTGACGATGTCCGTAAAGTCGCGTGATAGCAACGAAGCACCGCCGATCAAGCCACCATCCACATCAGGATTAGCGAATAGCTCTGGCGCATTGCTTGGCTTGGCACTTCCGCCATATAGTATGCTTATGGAAGCTGCAACCTCGGCACCATACTTAGCCGCAAAGTGATCACGAATCGTTAGGTGCATTTCTTGGGCTTGCTCCTTGCTGGCAGTTAGACCCGTGCCGATGGCCCAGATAGGTTCGTAAGCGATGACAAAACCAGTAATCTGGTTGGCACTCAAATGGAACAAACTCTCCGTCAGCTGCTCGCAAACTAGGGCTTTGTAGTCTTGCTCTTGGCGCTGAACCAGAGTTTCGCCACAGCAAAAGATCGGCTTGAGGCCATTGGCTAGAGCAAGATTAACTTTTGCAGCCAGCTGAGCATTGGTCTCGGCAAAATATTCGCGACGTTCGCTGTGGCCCAAGATGACGTACTGGACACCCATTGAAGCCAGCATTTCAGCAGAAACCTCACCAGTGAAAGCACCACTAGCCTTATCGCTACAGTTTTGGGCACCGACAAAGACGTTAGTCCGTCCTTTGGTCAAGTGCACCACCGACTGCAGGTGAGTGTAAGGTGGACACAAAACGACCAAGGCTCCGTTATGGACTTCGTCCTGTACCATGTTTACGATTTCGGAAACGAGTTGTAGCCCTTGATCAAGGGTCTTGTTCATTTTCCAGTTTCCGGCTACGATTTGCTTGCGCATATTGATTTTAGAGGGATAGGGAATAGTTGTGTGGTGGTTTAGGGCCTACACCAACAAGGATTTACTTTTTCTTTGAGCTTGCCTGAAACTAGGCAACAGTGACAAGGTAGTACTTTTTCTTGCCCATACGGCACAGGAGGTATTTGCCTTGCAATAGTGGTGACTCGATCGGGCCAGCAGGGTCCGTGATCTTGATGCCGTTAATAGACAGGGCACCAGCTAAAATACTTTTGCGGGTTTCGCCTTTGCTAGCATAGATCAGGGTATCGCACAAAACAGCGATGACCTCAATCACATTGTGTTTGTTGGCCTCGTAGTCGGCGGCAGCAATTGTACGTTTTTCAACCCCTGAAAATACATCAAGTAAGGTTGGCTCATCTAGAGAAGATAGCACTTCCAAACTGGCTTGTCCGAACAAGATATTAGTGGCTGCTAGAGCTTTATCAAGCTCTGCCTGGTTATGGACTGAGCGTGTCACCTCCTCCGCTAGGGCCTTTTGCAAGATCCGCAAGTGTGGGGCCTCTAGGTGTTTCGCCTCGATGGCCTCAATTTCTGATTGGCTCAGAATTGTGAAGACACGAATAAGACGTGGGGCCTCTTCGTCCGCTACATTCAGCCAAAATTGGTAGAACTGATAAGGCGAGGTCATCGTTGGGTCAAGCCAAATGTTGCCATTTTCGCTTTTACCAAACTTGGTGCCATCTGCTTTCGTGATCAGCGGGGTGGTGATTGCATATGCCTCACCATTCGCCATACGGCGGATTAGCTCTGTGCCAGAGGTAATATTGCCCCACTGGTCCGATCCACCCATCTGGAGTGTTGCTCCCTTTGTTTTGAAGAGATGGTAGAAATCGTAAGCCTGAAGCAACTGATAACTGAATTCAGTGAAGGACAAACCTGTTTCGAGCCTATTCTTAACCGAATCCTTGGCCATCATATAGTTGACTGTCAGGTGTTTGCCCACGTCACGAATGAAGCTAAGGAAACCCATGCCGCCAAACCAGTCATAATTGTTGACCACCTCGGCAGCATTTGGGCCGTCAAAGCTCAGGTATTGGGCCACTTGCTTACGGACACCTTCCTGATTTTTACGTAAGGTATCTTCGTCTAGAAGGTTGCGCTCTGCACTTTTGCCGCTTGGGTCGCCTACCATGCCTGTAGCACCACCAACCAAGGCGATAGGCTTATGTCCCGCCCGTTGGAAATGAACAAGCAACATCAGGGTCGCAAGGTTGCCAATATGAAGAGAGTGTGATGTAGGGTCAAAACCGACGTAGGCAACTTGCATGCCAGAGGCTAGTTTTTCGTCTGTGCCTGGCATCATGTCGCTTAGCATTCCGCGCCAGCGTAGTTCTTCTATAAAATTGGTCATCTTGAGTTATTCGTGCCGAGTGGCAAAGGGTACTAATGGCTAAGTCTGATCCTGCTATTGGGTATATGATTTAGCTGCTGCCTACCTGCCCGTAAAACTAGGTGGTCTTTTCTCGATAAAGGCATTCATTCCTTCAGTTTGGTCCTCTGTGGCAAACAGCAGGTAGAAATTTTTACGCTCAAGGTGTAGACCTTCGTTTAAGTGGCTTTCGGCAACATGGTTGATGGCCTCCTTAGCTAAGCGCACTGCAATTGGGCTTTGAGCTGCAATCTCTGATGCTAGTTTGATGGCTTCTTCCAGATACAACTCCTCAGGCACTACCCTATTGACTAGACCCCAAGCCTCGGCTTGTTTGGCATCGATGAATTTGCCAGTCAGGACCAACTCCATTGCCTTGGCCTTGCCGATTGCACGGGTGAGCCTTTGAGTGCCTCCCGCACCAGGCATAACACCAATCTTAATTTCGGGCTGGCCAAACTTGGCAGTTTCGCTCGCGATGATCATATCACAGGTCATGGCAAGCTCGCAACCACCACCAAGGGCAAAGCCTGAAACGGCCGCAATTATGGGTTTCTTTGTCCGTTTGATTCGGTCCCAGGTGCTAAACTGGTCCGCGATCAGCATATCTGTAGCAGTTTTACCTGACATCTGTTTGATATCCGCACCAGCAGCAAAGGCACGCCTGTCTCCGGTGATGATAATTGCCCGCACGGTATCGTCAGCATCAAGTACCTCAAGACTATCCCTAAGCTCGCCCATCAGCTGTAGATTGAGTGCGTTGAGTTCTTTTGGCCGATTGAGTCGCACAACGGCAACAAATGGGGCTACATCTTTTTCTACGATAATGAAGTCCATGGTTCGGATCTGGTATTTTGTTGGTGTAATGGGTGTGCTTTGAAGGTGCTTTTTGCCTCAAATGTGGGCAACAAAAGACTCACAAAAGTGATAACTAAATGGTGTTGCGGACCTAAGCGGTGGCAAAATACGGGATGATGGGCAATATGACTTGATAAAACCATCAGGAAACCGGCCCAATGGTTAGGATTTTGGGTCCGTTGATCCCTATTTTAGCACAATGTATCAAGGCCAAATCCTGACCAGCCAACAAGCTACATACACCCTTCAAATGCTGCAAAGTGACCAGCCAAATTGCCAAGTGACCCCGCTTAACCATGTAGGTTCCAGAAGCACAATCCAATGGCTTTGTTTAAAGGCCTTGGCCTTGGTCTTTTTGGTCATGATCGTTGGCTGCAGCCAACCCAAAAATGCCAGACGCATCCCCGCAAGGGCCTCGGCAGTCGTGAAGGTGGACCTTGGTAGCATTGCTTTTAAGTCGGTCTCGTGGTCTGACATTTGGAAACAGCTCCAGAAGTCGGACGCGATGGACCCTAAGGACTCAACTACTGTCTTTGCGGCTGACATCAGCAAGTCTGGCCTCAGCCTGACTGACCCAGTCTATCTTTACGTAATGCCAACAGGCCTGACAGATGGCAAAGTATCGATCATTTCGGTTAATTTGTCTTCAGCTGCTGACTTCAAGGCCTATTTGGAAACCCAAAATTGGATCACGCGTAAACCATCCGAAACCGAAGGCACTTGGTCTGCTGCGGTGGGACAAGATATTGACATCGTCTGGAACAAGGAACAGGTACTCTTAGCCCTTAAGTATGCCAGCAGCAAAGCAGATTATACCAACCAGCTTAGGGACCAACTCAATACAACCGAAAAGGAAAGCCTGATAGGTAGCAGCATCATCTTCAAACAAACTGATGACGAAAAGGCAGATATGAGCTTTTACGTTCGGTCTGCCTTGGTGCCAAGCCAAGAAAATAGTGCCGATGAAATATATGGACATATCACGCTCGAAGATGGAAAGTTTGGCATTAAAGGCGCGCAAGTAGGCAAGTCTGGTCGCCTCACTAATCAAGGTCTATACAGCGCCAAAACCAAACCAAACTTTTGGGCAGGCTGCCCGATAGACAAACCATCTTTGGTGATGGCGATGGCCATTGAACCAGACACCTTACTCCAAATCGCAAATGCCAATCCAGGAGCTTCTGCATTCCAGACCCTGAATACAAACCTAAATGCCTACGAAACCAATGTCGGCGAGCTTTTGCAGCTCTGGGATGGTCAGATTGGTGTGATGGGATATGTGCCGCAAGCTGCAGATGGCTGGCTGATGAGCAGCAAATTGGCTATCAGGCTTGGTGTCCGTGACCAAATGATGTTGGGTGATATCCTGAAGCGCCTGGTTGATAAGGAGGTCTTGACGCAGTTAGAGCCCAATGTTTTTGGGGTGTCGATCTTTCCTATCCGGATCACCCAGCTAGAAAACCAAATGACGCTCAGTTACAATGTCGAGAAGCTAGTTGAAAATGGCAAAGTAGCGAAAGGACCTTGGCAATCCGTGATCGAGGGCCATACCTTCGGGATGTGGATGGACCCTGCACCATTGGCCTCTTTAGTAGGCCAGTTTTCCTCCAATACAGATAGCCTCCAGAAATACAACCCCATGCAAGAAATCCAGATGGTGTCTGATCTGGATGCCAGCTACGGAAGAATGAACTATGGCCTGGACTTCGTGATGAAGGAGAAGAAACAAAATGCGGCTCGCTCCTTGCTGATGTTCATGAGCTACGCCAACTTCAACCGTGCCCAATCCACCACACCAACCGAACCCGAACCAAGTGATGATGAGGAGCTCCCGATTGAGCCTAATACGGATGGATTGCCAAGTTCGGGTGGGCCAACAGTTCGGTCAACCGACGATAATGGGTAGTGATCATAAATTTCGCCTTCCTAACCGACGAAGCTAATGATCAACTGGCAAGCCATAGATGTCGATACCATTCTGTTAGAAACGAGGCAGCAAAGCGAGCTTTGGGGCAAGGTCCACCAGTTCGACTTTAGGGACAAGATTGCCCTAGAAGCTCGGTCTGGCAAAGGCAAAAGCACCGCAATAGGCATATTGGCTGGTACCCGTACTGACTACACGGGGGAAATATTGATAGATAATGTGGATCGTCGTTCTATGTCGGCATCACAACAAAGTCAGCTGCTACAACGCATTTTTGGTATAGTCTGGCAAGACCTTAGGCTGATGCCAGAGCTATCAGGAAAGGACAACGTATTGCTCAAACACCTGCTTTTACCAAAAATGGCTAGCAATATCGACGACGTGGAAACTTGGGCTGATCTGCTTGGGGTGGGAGTAGTTTGGCATAAACCTGCCCACCAACTTTCTTATGGCGAGCGCCAACGCATTGCGATTATCAGGGCACTATCGGCCCCATTCAAGATGCTTTTGTTGGACGAGCCATTCAGCCACCTTGACCAGCATAATAGTACCCTTGCGGCTCGGTTAATTCGCTCCGTTTGTGCAGAGCGAGGCGCTGGCTACATCTTCACCACCCTAGACGCAGCCTCCTACCTAGATTCAGACCGTACCATCTTGATTTAGTTTACGACCACATCCGCACCATCTCGTGATTCAATCAGAACCAACTACATCCCGCGGCAAGTTATTGCAGAAGACCATCCTTACAGGTGATGGTGTCGGCAAGACGATTTTGGGTTTTGTTGGTTATGGACTTAGCCTATTGATGGTGCTATCAGCTACCCTGACTTGGCAATGGTCTGAGGCAGTTTTGGCCCCAAAACCCTCGGAGGCTGGCTATATGGTCATCAGCCGGCCCGTGAATCTAGCCAACAGCCTTGGCCTAGGCAGCAGCTCTCTAACGGACCAGGATCTCAAAACTCTGTCAGTACAGCCATTTGCAAAACAAATTATTCCGTTTCGCTCAGCCAACTTTTCGGCCTTTGCTTCTGCCAGCATAAGGGGCGAAAACTTAGCCACAGCTTTGTTCTTTGAGTCCATTCCAGATGACTTGCTTGACGTCCTGCCTGCAGACTTTAGGTGGTCTGAAGGCAGTAGCCAACTGCCTATTTTGCTGGGTCGAGATTTCCTGAACCTCTATAACTATGGCTTTGCCACTAGCCAAGGATTGCCACAACTATCAGCAGACGCAGTTGGGTTAATCAGTTTTCAGGTCACTATTACAGGGCCAAAGGGTCAACGGACCTACACTGGTAAAGTGGTAGGCTTTTCGGATCGCATCAACTCGATTTTGGTGCCTGAGTCCTTCCTGATTTGGGCCAATGCCCATGTCGGGGATGGCACAAAAAAACCTACAAGCCGTGCGATGCTTCAGGTCCAGTCTGGAGATGATCCTGCCATAGCCAACACCATTACTGACTTAGGCCTAACGACCAACCAAGATACCCTACGGCTGAGCCTAGCTGGTAAAACGGCGCAGCAATCAAGCCAGTTGATAGGCCTGATGGCATTGATGTTTATGGCCCTTGCCGTCAGCCAACTCATCATGAGCCAACAACTGACCTTGGCGGCCAAACACCAAGAAATCAGAATCTTGAAAGAGTTAGGTTATCAAGCACATCACCTTATTGGTCCCTTGGTAAGGCCATTTGGCATACGGCTAGGTCTATTGACCTTGGTGCTGATGGGTGGCGTGATTTGGGGCCAGACCTACCTCGAAGACAAGTTTGGGTTACCTACTGTTGGTCCATTGACAGTTGTAATGCTCAGCCTAATGTTCTGGCTCTTGATCACCAGCCTTAATGCATACGCCCTAGGCAGAAGATTACAGTATAGCTAGGGACGGGTTCAACTAAGGGGAAGCTTTTAGGATTGGTCGCCGATCATAGCCCTGAACTCGTCCTCGCTAATCATCTTAACGTTAAGTTTTTCGGCTTTTTCGCGTTTAGCTGGCCCCATGTTTTCGCCAGCTACCAAAAAGTCCAGCTTAGCAGAGATGCTACTGACCAAACGCCCACCATTGGCAACGATTTTGGCCTCCAGCTCAGGCCTGCTGTAGTGGCTAAAGACCCCAGATACCACAAAGGACTTACCAAGCAGGGAATCCCCATCAAGTACCACCTCTTTGACGACTTGGGTAAACTGCAAACCAGTCGCCTTAAGCCGCTCGATGACCTGTATGCTATCTGGATTCTGGAAGTAGGCCAAGATGCTATCCGCAATTTTGTCGCCGATCTCAGGGGCTGCCAATAGCTGCTCCCTTGTGGCCGATTGCACTGCTTCGATCGTTAAAAAATGGGCAGCCAGTTTGCTAGCAACTGTAGCTCCAACATACCTGATGCCAATGCCGAATAGAACCTTGGCAAAGTCTTGCTGTTTAGACTTTTGGATGCCTGCCACAATGTTGTCCGCACTTTTGTCCTTGAAGCCTTGCAAGCTTAGGAGGTCATCCTTGGCCAGATCATAGAGGTCAGCTACGTTCTTAACCAGACCCTTGCTATAAAGTTGATCGATGGTCTCTGGCCCAAGGTTCTCGATATCCAGGGCTTTGCGCTGGATAAAGTGCTCGATCTTGCCCTTGATTTGGGTGGGGCAGCCCGTCTCGTTGGAGCAATAGTGGTTGGCCTCGCCTTCGGGACGAACCAGCTCAGTACCGCAGTCTGGGCAAGTGGTGATATAGTCGATAGGCTGGGCACCTTCCTGACGACGGCTGAGTTCAACGGCTGTGATCTTTGGGATAATCTCGCCACCTTTTTCGACCCAAACAAAATCCTTTTTGTGTAGGTCTAGGCGTTTGATTTCGTTAGCGTTATGGATGCTGGCACGTTTGACGGTAGTGCCTGCGAGTAGCACAGGATCGAGCACTGCGACAGGCGTGATGGCCCCTGTCCTACCCACTTGGTACTTAATGTCCAGTAACTGGGTGCATGATCGCTCAGCCTCAAACTTGTAGCTGATTGCCCAACGTGGATTTTTGGCGGTAAAGCCTAGCTCTTGTTGTTGGTTGTAGGAGTTGACCTTGATCACGATGCCGTCGATGTCGAGTGGGAGGTCAGCTTTGTGTGCGGCCCAATGGTCAATAAACTGGTTTACGTCATCCATCGACTGGCACAAACGCCAAGTATCAGACACTGGGAATCCCCATTCGGCTAACGCCGTCATGCTCACGGCATGGGTGCCAAATGGCAGATCCTCCCCCATAAGGTAATAACAGAAACAACGCAGCTTGCGCCTAGCGACCTCAGCACTGTCTTGCAGCTTTAGGGTTCCACTTGCAGTGTTGCGTGGGTTGGCCAATGGTGCCTCGCCGATGTCAAGCCGCTCAAAATTAAGCCGCTCGAAAATCTTGTGGGGCATATAGACTTCGCCCCTGACCTCAAAATGGGCAGGCCAGTTTCCTGCTTTGAGCGCAAGCGGAATATCCCGAATGGTGCGCGCATTGGCCGTTATGTCATCTCCTTGGATACCGTCGCCTCTAGTCACAGCCTTGACTAAATGACCATTTTCATAAATCAGACTGATGGCAACCCCATCAAATTTGAGCTCGGCAACATATTCTGGGGTAATTCCACCAAGTCCCTTGATGGCACGAGTATCAAAGTCCTGTAGCTCGGCAAGGCTATAGGTATTGCCTAGCGAAAGCATAGGGTACCGATGTTGGACCGTGTCAAAGCTCTTATTGACTGCACCGCCGACCCGTTGAGTTGGGCTATTGGGCTGGGCTAGCTCGGGGTGCTGTGCCTCTAGGGTTTGAAGCTCAGCCAAGAGTTTGTCAAATTCCTGATCTGAGATTTCGGATACCGAATTTTGGTAATACCGATCCGTATAGTGATTGAGCTCAGTTGTTAGCGCTAATATGCGGTCGGCAAAAGGTGATGACATGGTAGTTATTATAACGCCAAAATTGCGAAATCGGCCAGTTTGGATAGGATTTGGATTGATCTAAAAATCAGGATCGTGTCGCTTTGGGGTTCATGAAGGCATATAGGCCATGGTTTGACAACTCACGCCCATATCCACTGTCCTTTGTCCCACCAAAAGGAATGCGATAGTCAGAGACCATCATTTGGTTGTGATACACCATCCCGACGTCCAACCGAGAGGCAAAATAATGAAAGTTTTCAGCAGCCTTGGTCCAGATACAAGCCCCTAGACCATATGGGCTGTCATTAGCCAACAAGATTGCTTCTTCGGCATTCTTTACACAAAAGACCATTGCCACAGGTCCAAACAACTCTTGGTAGAAGACAGGATTACCGGGTATTACATCAGTCAGGATGCCGGGATGGTACCAAGCGCTATCTGCAGGATTGTAGGGTTCGCCCCAATAGGTTGCCCCAGCTTTGACTGCTTGTTGCACCTGATCAGCTAGTTGGTCTGCAAGATCGATGCGGGCCATTGGTCCTTGGGTAGTTGCCTGTAAAAGTGGGTTACCGAATTCATACTTGCCCAACTCCTGCTTAAAGCCATCAAGAAAGGCGTCGAATAGCGCCTCCACTACAATAAAACGTTTGCTGGCAATGCAGCTCTGCCCATTATTGACCATTCGTCCCTGCACCGCTCCTTTGATTGCGGCTTCTAGGTCGGCATCATCAAGGACAATAAAGGCATCCGAACCACCAAGTTCTAAGACTGTTGGTTTCAGGTATTTGCCTGCCAACGCTGCCACTACCCTACCCGCTTTGGTGCTGCCCGTGAGGGTCACTCCTCGGACCAAGGGGTTGGCGATTACGACCTCTAACTGATCAACATCAATATTGATGTTAATAAAACTACCATTCGGGAATCCTGCCTCTGCAAGCACCTGCTCAATGGCTTGGGCACAGAGTTGGGTACTAGGGGCATGTTTGAGTAAGTAGGTATTGCCGCCTGCGAGCACAGGCACTGCAGACCGAAACACCTGCCAAAACGGATAGTTAAAGGGCATGATCCCTAGCACTGTACCCGTCGGATAGTAAGTGGATTGTGCGTGATAGGAATCTTGTTTATTGTCTAGAGGTTGCAGCCAGGCCTCAAGATGATCAGCATAATAGGTGGCACAGTTGGCGCATTTCTCAATTTCGGCAATACTCTCCTTTAGGAGTTTGCCAGTTTCTGCGGTGATGATGCGGGCCAACCGATCTTTGTTTTTAGATAATACGGAGGCAACACTTACCAAAAGGTCTGATCGAGTTCCCAGGTCAAAATGCTTTAGTAAAGCAAAGGCCCTACCAGACTGATCCAACTTAAAGGAAACATCATTAAGACTATCAATTGGATGCTCAGCGATAACCGAACCATCAATCGGGTTGATGCTTTGGTGTACCTTAGGGTTGTGCGTCGCTACCATATTAGATGAGGCAAAATTGGTTGATTAGGTCTACATGGCTTGGATGATCCGGCAACAAATTGCGCAACTGAGCCAGCTCAAAGTCGGCAAAATCAAAACCAGGGGCGACCATACATCCTACTAGCGTAAAGGCTGCACCAACAATTGGAGTGGCCGCAAACCACGTATTTGCAGGCATTACCACCTGTAATTGTTGCCCAGCCGCTAAATCTGGCCCAATAATGGATGTGCTTAACACTCCGTTTGGGTGGATTATGTAAACTTGAGTAGCCCCCCCAGCATGATAGTACCAAATCTCGTCCGACTGGAGTCGATGGAAATGAGAACGCTCACCTTCTGGTAACAGGAAATAAATACTTGTGGACATCGCTCTACTATTGGTGTGACCGGGGTGGTTTGGAGGCAAAGCCTCACCCATGATGTCAAGCCCAGACCTGAAGACCTCTTGGTAATATCCGCCTTCTGGGTGTTGGCTCAGCCCTAGCTTTTCGATATAGTATTGCGCATCCATAATAATATAGCTTTAATGATCCGTGGGCGGAGGGGCGTTGCTCTTCCCAAAAGGGGTGACAGAATCTTAACCACAACGTCAGACGGAAAGTTAGGGGTTGGCAACCTAAATTGCACCACCAAAGTAAAATCGATGCAGCCCAGCCTAAATTTGCCGAAATACCATCTTCGCCAACGCACTGAAAATGGCTTGTCGCAAGTCTGGGATCCAGTCCGGCAGCGTTACGTCCTGCTTACACCAGAAGAGTGGGTCCGGCAACACATCATCCAGCTCCTGATCCATCACTTAGGCTATCCTAGGACGGTGCTCAGGATAGAAAGAGGCCTTAGGGTCATGGCCAGAGATCGGAGGACCGATATAGTGGTATATCAAGATCATCAACCCTACATCGTAGTGGAGTGTAAAGCGCCCACTGTGCCAATCAACAATGCAGTACTAGAGCAGGCTGGGCAATACAACCATACCCTAAAGGCTCCTTATTTGATGGTCACGAATGGCATGGTCCACTTAGCAGCGAGGCTTGTGGAAGGCAATCAGTATCGAGCTATTCAGCAACTTCCGTATTATGCTGCACCTCAGAACCAAAGCCAGACTATTCCAAAACAAGAAACAATTCTAGGCCACGACTAGTCATTACTATGGAACAAAAACATTGACCAATTGGGTCTTCAGACCCTAATATCAACCTTGTTGACGGGATCACCTTTATCTTTGTCCTTGTTATTCGTTGCACTACCCTACTGACACACCAACCCCAAATATGTCATCAACCACCGTCAAACGTGCCCCTGGCTTAGGCCCTACTCCTACTGGAACAACCCTCAATTGCAAAGGCTGGGTACAGGAAGCAGCACTTAGAATGCTGTATAACAATCTAGACCCTGATGTCGCTGAACGGCCCGAAGACTTGGTTGTATACGGCGGCACAGGCAAAGCAGCACGCAATGCTGAGGCACTCAAAAACATAGTTGCAGCGCTAAAGGACCTCAATGATGACGAAACCTTGCTAGTCCAAAGTGGCAAGCCTGTAGGTATCCTACCTACGCACCCTGATGCCCCACGCGTGATCATCAGCAATAGCCAGCTGGTACCTAATTGGGCCAATTGGGAGCATTTCCGTGAGTTGGAGGCCAAGGGGCTGATGATGTATGGCCAAATGACGGCTGGTAGCTGGATCTATATCGGTTCGCAGGGGATCGTTCAAGGAACTTACGAAACATACGCTGAGGTGGCACGTCAACACTTCGGCGGTAGCCTTCGCGGAACCCTGAACGTTACGGCTGGCCTTGGTGGTATGGGTGGTGCCCAACCACTAGCCATCACGATGAACGAAGGTGTCTGCCTCGCAGCTGAGGTGGAAGAGTGGCGTGTTGACAAACGACTAGAGACCCGCTATCTGGACTACAAATTCACTGACCTAGATCAGGCAATCGACCGCGCGCTGGAGGCCAAGGCAAACAAGGAGGGCATCTCAATCGGGGTGATCTGCAATGCTGTGGACTTACTGCAACGCTTGATCGACCGTAACATCATCCCTGACACCCTTACGGACCAAACCAGCGCGCATGATGCTTTGGTAGGATATTTCCCTGAAGATCTATCCGTGTCCGAGGCCAATACTTTGCGATACGTCAACCCAACAGAATACGTGGAACGCAGTCTTGATACCATGGCGCACCACATCCGTCTGATGCTTCAGATGCAAGCAAATGGAGCGATCGTGTTTGACTATGGCAACAACCTGCGGGGTCAGGCTAAGGATAAACGAGCTGTTAAAAATGCGTTCGATTTCCCAGGCTTTGTTCCTGCCTATATCCGTCCCCTCTTCTGTGAAGGCAAAGGTCCATTTCGCTGGGTGGCCCTTAGTGGTGACCCAGAGGACATTTATACCACAGACCGAGCCTTAATGGAGTTGTTCCCCGAGGACAAAAGCCTACATCGTTGGCTCAAAATGGCTCAAGAGCGTATTGCATTCCAAGGTCTGCCCGCCCGTATTTGTTGGCTTGGCCAAGGTGACCGTGAAAAGGCAGGCCTTCTGTTTAACGAACTAGTAAGGACGGGCAAGGTTAAGGCCCCAATCGTCATTGGTCGTGATCACCTCGATACTGGCAGTGTGGCTAGCCCCAACCGCGAAACTGAGGCCATGAAAGACGGTAGCGATGCTGTTGCAGATTGGCCTGTGCTTAATGCACTAATCAACACTGCTGGTGGTGCAAGCTGGGTCAGCCTGCATCATGGCGGAGGAGTAGGCATCGGTTACAGTATCCATGCTGGCATGGTTATCGTTGCTGATGGCACTACAGATGCAGCTAGGAGGCTGAAACGTGTATTGCATAATGACCCAGCGATGGGCGTCATCCGTCATGCCGATGCGGGCTATGACATTGCATTAGACACCGCTCGCAAACATAGGCTTGACCTAGGCTCTAGGCTTGGGAATTAAAAGGCCTTATACTTGTTTCCAACATCCAGAGATCCTTCATGCGCTAATAAGCATGAAGGATCTCTGCCTTTCTGAGAACTCGATTAACCGCTATCGACCTCTGCCTGAGAGCTGTACCTACCTTTGGAACAGCGCTAAACCAAAGCTCCAAAGTTTGGCAGCACCACAGGCCATAACTAGCTTTACACCTAAGTTTGGCCAATTGGCAAATGCATCGTTAAGCAGTTTGTCAGTTTGATCGACCAAAAAACTAGGACTGACCATTTTTACCTGATTGCAGGTGGCCTACCAACAAGATATGAAAAAGATAAAGCCAATTTCGCTCGCAGTTGTTGGGCTAATAGCCATCATTAGCTTCTTGATCACGAGCCCAATGTTTGCGGCTTACGATCTTTACAACAGTGATACCGCCATCCATATCCTGATGGCGCAAAGCCTGCACTTCCCAGATAGTTTCTACTACTGGGGGCAGAATAGCCTTGGGAGCTTAGTGCCCATGTTGTCATATCCTTTCGTTAGCATTTTGCCTTTGCCACCCATCGTAACCGTATCAATGATCCAGTTGGTGCTGTTGGCCTTGACTTGGTGGTTTTTTGCACAATCCGTACGGTCGGTTTTGGCACAAATTATGTTAGGATTGGTCGTATTTTTGCCACCGTTTGTTTTTGCTGAAGCCTCGTTAGTTGGGCAGCCTTTTACTGGTCAGTTGTTTTTACTCGGTGCCTCCATTTACCTTTTCCGGAAGGCCGAGGCACAAGGAGATGCAAAGCTTATCTTCCTTTTTGCGGGATTATCTGCTGCGCTTGGCCTTTGGCTAGCTGAGCTCCATAGTTTGGTGTTAGTTGGTACTGGTCTATACTTTTTGGTCCGGACTTCGAAACTGGACCTCGAAAAACGCTGGCCAGTGTCCTTCAGCTGGGACTTTAAGTGGAGGACCAGGTTTACACCAATACTTTGGGGTCTTTTGGTCGCCTTTGTTTTCGTGATAATCGCCAAGGCCATCAACCACAACTTGGCATACGAAGGTCCACTAATCAGCACACAACTAGGCGAGTCATTTGCTTTGCTTTTCGAGAAACTATGGAATAGCCTAAGTTTTGGCGTCTTTAGCCTCTGGACTAGTTTGTTCACTTGGCTTGGTTTGATCAGCTTTGGGCTGTTGACCTACCATGCGATAAAGGCACCAAAGTTGACCTTGGGAGTTACTTTGGTCTTAACCGGAGTCCTGGTTACACTCTATTGTGCTATGAGCAATTGGGTCTTTATCAACCAGTTGCTGCCGCGTCACTTCAGCTTGGCATACCTCCTGATTGCTATTGGGGGTATCCTCTTCCTGAATCAGGAAAGCAAAACTGAAGACAAAAAGACTGTCTTACCGAACTATATCCTGACTGCTACCTTAATAGTTGGCGCCTTATCACTTGTCTTGCGCCAAGGGGTACCATCGCTTGACAGTGCCGTGTTTTATTCACAATCAGAACCCTTCAAGGCCTTATCACCCTCGGTTGTCTTAGGTGATTATTCGGTGGTTTATGCGGTGGCAGGCACTAATCCTGCTAATATTTCCCCTATTAGCATCCAGAATGGTGTCAACCGCATGCCATGGAATAAGGACCTGATTTTTGCTGGCCTACCGACCTATTTCTTTGAGACAAACTACAAAAACAAGCTAGACACTGTAGAGTCTTATGCCGGTTACCAGTTCGTAAAGACAGGTCCAACTGTTTTTGTGACTGGCGCCTATCGGTGGGCCCCTTATCGCCTGAGCCTCGTCAACAAAACCTATTTACCTCAGGACCTAGGCCACCAGATAGGCCAAGAGCAACCAGACCCAGCAGCCGAAACTGGCAAAGCTTGGTTGACAGACGCCAGTAGCATCCAGAACCCTGGGTTTGTAGTTTTTGGTCCTTATCTCCCGCTTGACACTGGAAGCTATGTTGCCAAGTTCCGGGTCAGGACGCCACGTGGCACCACCGAGACCTATCCTATCACGTTTGATGTGGTCGGTAATGGTGGCCAGTTCATGATTGGCCAAAACAAGGTGCCAGTTTCTAGCCTTGCTGCCGATGGTTACAGCCAAATTGAGGTACCGTTTCGAGTGACAGAAAGCGCAGGTCTTGCGCATGAGTTTAGGGTCTATAACAATACGGGTGTGCCACTTTACTTTGAAAAGCTCAAGGTTGAGCAGCAGATCCCAGCCTACTATCGCGACAAGTTCCGCAAGTAGTTATTATTTTAGGCTGTTCCTCAACTATTAAGGTTGTTTCCGCAGGCTTAACAAAGCAACTCCATGCCTATTAATGCGGCAGGTTATCTCCTTGGAAGTTGTCCCAGTATCCTTCTGGCGCCAGAGGTCACGGATTATGTACTTGCCACTTAGCCCAAGGTCGGCTACAGACACCTTGATGGATTTGGCATCATAGTCTAGGTTGAACAGCCCAACGGCCAAGGATCCATCCTCCAATGTTTTGGTATAGATGGCCTCCTGAGCCGACTGTCGGATCACTTTGGCAGGATTTGCAGCAGGGTCTTGGTTGATATCGAGTACTTCATCATTGGTCAGTAGACCAAGTGTGAAGTCATCTAACTTGGTCAGGTCACAACCCAGGAGCAAGGGTGATGAAAGCAAACACCAAAGGCTAATATGGGTATATTGCTCAGATGGGGTAAGGCGGCTTGGGTGTAGTTTGTCGCTCCAGCCGACTTGGCCAACCACCAACATATCCATATCGTTAAAATGGCCAGCCTTAGTATAAGGCATTGCTTCGCGCTGGCCGAACCCAATGTTGCGCATGGAGGCCCATGTATCGATGATATCATCGGTTGTGCGCCAACTGTTACCATCGACCTCATGTCCCCATTTCCAGACCTGATCTTCACCATATTGACACATGCTGTAAATGATGTCACGTTTGGTTCCTCTGAGGGCCTTTTGCATCACCTGGTAAGGGAATTGGTGCCAGTAATGGGTTGGCGGAGATACAGGGATGGCTGCACTAAATGAGCACTTATCATACTTCAGGTAGTCAATACCCCAAGCTGCCCAGGTTTGCGCATCGAGGACCTCATGACCAAGGCTACCCAGCCTTTTGCCACAGGTCCATTTGCCAGGGGACGAATAGATGCCCAGTTTCAGTCCTTTGTTATGGACATAGTCTGCAAGGTTCTTCATGTCCTTGAACTTGATTTGGTCTGTGCCAAGGATACCCGTTACTGAATCTCGATCCGCAGCCTCCCATCCATCATCGATGTTGACAAAGCTCCATCCGTGATCAGCTAGGCCAGTGTTGACGAGCTGATCTGCGGCGGCTCGGACCTTTTGCTCGTCGATGGTCATGGCCCAACAATTCCAGCTATTCCAACCCATGGCGGGGGTCAAGCCAATTTTATCACCTACGACAAGCTTAAAGTTGCGGCTCGTGGTACCAACAGCATTGCTGGCTTCAACCTCTAGGTTACAGGTTAAGGTTATGATATTCCAAGGTGAGCCTAATGAACCTGTAAGCTGGCCTGTGTTGGCATCAAGAAACAAGCCTTCAGGCAAATTCTTCACCGCAAACTTGATCGGCTTGGTGCCTGTGGCAGTAAACCTGAATAAAATTGGAGAACCACGTCGTACACCAAACACTTTCGGCCCCGTTATCCTAGGAGCAGGTCCGGGCTTTGGTGTTAGGATCTCGGCTTTGTCATCCGATGGATAAGGAACCATTTGTGGTTTGGCTCCGAGGTAGGTGATGCTGGCATCCGCCCAAGAAGTATGGGTATGGCTGTAGCCACCAACTCCTTCTATCTGGAGCTCAAGTAGTTTAACACCTTTAATCGGTAGGTCAATGGTGGCTTGGGACTTGCCTGAAATGAGCTGACTGGAGGTATAGATCACCTTTTTGTCAGCGATGATGGTCGCAATAACTGGTTTCACTCCAGCCAAATCTGCATTGATGTCCTCAACGCCTACCACCGCATGAAAGGTCAGAGCCTTGCCATCTAGGATGATAACCGCCTCACTAGGTGCATGGGTACAAAATCCCCGCTCATAGACCTTGCCACCAAGGGTAATGGGTTTGTTTCGCAGATTTTTGCGGGCTGTTGCGCTGGCCCATCCTTGCTGCACAGAGCTAATGTCTAAGTCATCTAAATAGACTGATTGGGCAGTCTGGGCAAAGAGGTCAGGGGAAAACCAACTGGAGAGCCCAATTAAAAGGGCCAGCAGTAAGCGCAATTTGGTCGATTTGGTCATAGTCTAAAGCGTTCATCAGCAATTTGGCACAAATCAGGGGCTATGTCAAGGACGGAGCCGATTTTGTAGGGCGGCTTGGTGGTAGAGGAGGAAGTCGCGCAAACACAAAAACACCCACAACTTTCGTCATGGGTGTTCCATTATCCAAGATATTGGTAGAAACTACTCAGCCTCCACAACGCCAATCATGACCATGTTGACGATCTCACGGACGGAAGAGCCTAGCTGTAGGATATGCACTGGTTTGTTCATGCCCATCAAGACCGGGCCGATAATGTCGCATCCGCCAATGGTATGAAGGAGTTTGTAGGCAATGTTACCTGATGCCAGGTTCGGAAAAATCAGGGTATTAGCACCTTGGTGAGCTAAATTGCTGAAGGGGAAAACCTCTTGTTGCAACTCTGGGCTGAGGGCAATATTAGCTTGTACTTCGCCATCGATGGTAAGGCCAGGAAAGGCCTCTTGAGCGCGTTTGGCGACCCTAGCCATTTTGGTGGGCTCGGGGCCTTGGCTGCTGCCAAAGTTACTGTAGCTAAGGCAGGCCACACGTGGCTCGAAACCAAAGAACTTAACTTGTTTGGCTGTAAGACCGATGATCTCAACCAATTCGTCCTCACTCGGCTCAACATTGACAGTGGTGTCTGCAAAGAAATAAGTCCCCTGTTTGTTACCGATGATGTACATGCCACTAACCTTTTTAATACCCGGCTTGACGCCAATCAAGTGCAGGGCAGGCACGATAGTCTGTGCATAGTCCTTCGTAAGACCAGAGATCAGGACATCACCCTCGCCCATTTCGAGCATGGCAGCTCCAAAGTAAATCCGGTCGCGCATGGCTTTGACGGCATCATACTTTGTCATGCCCTTGCGTTTGCGCTTTTCGTATAGGTGGGCACCATAGCGCTCGCAAAGGGCCGTCTCGTTGCGTGGATCGATGATTTGACAATCTAAAAGGTCCAGGTTCTGCTCGACCATCATGGCTTTGATACGCTCAATGTTGCCAAGGAAAATTGGTGTGCCAATTCCCTCGTCCTTGATGATCTGGCCAGCTTTAAGGATTTTATAGTGATCAGCCTCAGCAAATATGACTCGTTTAGGAGCTTGCCTGGCCCTAGCTGTCAACTGGTTGATGAGCTTATTGTCCAGCCCGAGGCGCCGCAAAAGTTCCTGCTCATAGGCTTCCCAATCCTCAATGACGAATCGTGCCACCCCACTGGAGATCGCAGCTTTGGCTACAGCCACTGAGATGGTCGTAATCAGGCGTGGGTCTAATGGTTTGGGGATGAGGTACGTGCGGCCGAAAGCCAGGTTAGTGGTGCCATAAGCACGATTTACTGTATCCGGCACAGGCTCTTTGGCTAGCTCCGCCAATGCGAAAGCTGCAGCCAACTTCATTTCCTCATTGATAGCAGTGGCCCGGACATCTAGAGCACCGCGGAAGATATACGGGAAACCAAGGACATTATTCACTTGATTAGGGTGATCTGAGCGGCCAGTTGCCATCACGATATCTGACCGAGTGGCCATCGCCAAGTTGTACTCGATTTCTGGATTAGGATTGGCAAGTGCAAAAACAATGGGATTAGGAGCCATCTTGAGCAATTGCTCAGGCAAAAGGAGGTTGGCTGCTGCCAAACCAAGGAACATATCAGCACCTTCGATTGCATCGTCTAGTGTGCGGATATCACGCTGAGTCGCAAAGGGATAGCGGACAGAATCAATAGGTGTGTTATCAATCCTGATGACACCATCACGGTCGATCATCACGATGTTATCAAGCTTGGCGCCAAGGCTGAGATAGAACTTGGTACATGCAATTGCTGCAGCCCCAGCACCCATTATGACGATACGTATCTCACCAATCTTTTTACCGACTACTTCAAGTGCATTGAGTAATGCGGCCCCGCTGATGATAGCCGTACCATGCTGATCATCATGCATGACAGGGATGGTCATTGTGGCTTTGAGTTCCTCCTCGATCTTGAAGCTCTCTGGGGCTTTAATATCTTCTAGGTTTATGCCACCAAATGTTGGCTCAAGCGCTCGGACTGTGCGGATAAACTCATCTGGATCCTCGATGTCGATTTCGATATCAAACACATCGATGCCCGCAAACTTCTTGAACAAGACTCCCTTGCCCTCCATCACAGGTTTACTAGCCTGCGCCCCTATGTTGCCAAGGCCAAGGACAGCTGTTCCGTTGCTAATAACACCAATGAGGTTACCCTTTGCTGTATATTTATAGGCATCCTCCTTATTATCCTTGATGGCCAAACAGGGCTCTGCTACGCCAGGACTATAGGCAAGGGCCAAGTCTCTTTGCGAAACGAGGGGTTTTGTCGGGACTACCTCGATTTTGCCAGGCTTGCCACCTTGGTTGTGGTAGTTGAGCGCGTCTTCTCTACGCATATTGTTGGGTTAGTTGGTGCTGCAATCCCAGCTAGTGGGCTAGGCTACTTGGCTAAAGGAATGCGAGCCCAAATGTAGGTACAAAGCGGTGGTGGTTGGCATTCCGGCAACATAGATGCTCAAAAGCTGTTGGTTTTGGCGGATATTGACCTGTTTGGACAGCTGATTAACAATTAGGCCAAAAAACCAATAGGCCCAAAAAACTGGATAACCTCCTCAAAAGCTTAGCAAAGTACATGGTAGGGCTATTGCCGGAACAGTCCAGTCCGTGCAACCTAGGCAATCCAATTGTTAATATCAAACCTTGATAGATTACTTAAATCACGCTTCAGGATTAAGGACTCGCCAAGTTGGCTTTTTGGTTGAGCCAGCGCGGTGAAGGAGGCCTTTTGCTCTAGGTTGGTCAAGGTGATGTCTGGATAATCTTATTGTTAGACCTACAAACTTTGCAATGCTTTAGGTGGTATGCACTCATCAGTTGTAAGTAATTGTAAGATCAAAACTTGCATCTCCAAATCGATTTCTTGGTCTGCTAGACCAAAGTGCTGCTTGTAAATTGCATTTACAATACCTTCTGTTTCTTGGATAGTAGTCTCGGTTTCTGTCGTAGCTGGGCCGAAAAGTTGGAGAATCCCCTCCCCTTTACAGCCTAATAATCTTGATCGTAAACAAGACATCAGCAATCAGAAGACCTAGGCCTACGAGCACGAAGTAATAGTACTTATCCGCCCCAATGTCAACCTTACGGACCTCACGTAGTTGGCCTTCAATCTTGTCTAGGGCAGCAATTAGCCGAGGCATCTGGTTAATGTCCTGATTTAGCTCATAATACTCACCGCCAGTGGCCCCAGCAATGCCTTTCAGGTCCTTGGGGTTTAGCTTTGTGATGACTCGCTGTCCTTCATTGTCCATCAGGAGGTTGCCCTTAAATGGGATTGGACCTCCTTCACGTGTGCCGATGCCTACCGTGAATACCCTGATTCCTGCTTTGTTCAGCAGCCGAACAGACTCCTCAGTTTCATCCCCAAAATCCTCGCCATCGCTCATCAAGACCACTACTTTACTTTGGTTACGCCCCCTGACCTTGGCAGTGGCTAAGTGCTTGTCAAGGGCCACACTAAGGGCTGCGCCAAAATCAGTGCCTTCGTCTGGGACTTGGTCCGTCTTGAGGGTAGCGGCAAAAAGTTGTAATGCGTTATGGTCATACGTCAGTGGGCATTGTACATAGGCCACTGAGCTAAAGACAATGATCCCGATCCTATCAGCCCTGAAAGTGTTGATGAGCTGCTCTACGGAGGCTTTGAGTCGCTCCAGACGTGAGGGCTGTACGTCTTTGCAGTTCATACTCTCACTCAGGTCCACACATATGTAAATATCCTTACCCTGCTCCCGTACCTCACGTTTGGTTTCGCCAAAAGAGGGACCTAACAAAGCCATGATGAGGACCGCAAACGTTATTGACCGCAATACTACCTTAATATAGACCGACCGTGTCTTACTATGGAGTAACCGCCCAACCCTATAGTTACGATAGATGAAAAGCCCATACGCCACCACAAATAGGGCGATCAGAATCAGTTCGGTCAGGCCAAGGGTACGAGTCCAGTTCATGCTGTTGCAATATGGCATATAGCTTCTAATATGCCTAGTGCTAATGCGTCCAAAAGCTAGATGATTGGGCACTTTAGGTACTTGTACTGCGTCTTAGAGGCAATACTCAACGTAAACAGGCGTAATATTTTCTGAAAATAATGCCTCAGGCGCTTGACAGGTCAAATTGACCGCTTATATTTGCAATCCCTAAAGCAAACAGGGGCCAGAAGCAGACGTTTAAGCAACTGGAAAGTATTAAGTAAAACCATACGGAGAGGTGACTGAGAGGCCGAAAGTAGCCGTTTGCTAAACTGCCGAACTACCAAAAGTGGTTCCGAGGGTTCGAATCCCTCCCTCTCCGCCAGTAACTAAAAAGACCTTCTTGTTATCAAGAAGGTCTTTTTTTGGTCCATACGCAACCTAACCTAGTCTCCAAATTATTCGCCAATTATCAGGCAAACATTATCCATGTAAGCGCCATGACCGGACTTCAAGACTAGACTGCCATCGGATTGATCAAGAAAGCAGGTTGGTGTGGTATCTGAGCAAGCAAGTTCAGCGGCTAACCCTAAGGCAGAGCGACAGCCTAAATACATCAGGATTCAGGAATCGGTTGGTCGAATCGTACCATCATTTGTGGCAGGCAAGCGTACCATCCACAAAAGCCCAAAAACCAAGGCCCCGTTAAACAACAAAAGTTCATAACCAAACTGGTAACCGCCAAACCATGCAGCTGAGTTCTCGCGCATCAGGTAACAAATCAAGGGACTTGCCACACAAATGAAGGGTACTGCCAACCTCCTAACTCGGTACTTGGTTAACAAACCAAACCCAAAAAGACCCAGTAAAGGACCATAGGTAAGGGCTGCAAGCTTGAATATAGCAGTGATTAAGCTTTCTTGATTCAACCATCGGAACATCAAGACGATGACCACTAACAAGAGCGAAAAGCCTACATGCACCCAGAGCCGTAGCCTACCCTTTTCGGCTTCGTTTTCTCGTTTGTTGAAGTTCAGGATATCGATGCAGAAAGAAGTGGTCAGGGCAGTTAGGGCACTGTCAGTGCTGGCGTATGTGGCCGCAATAATCCCCATTATGAAAGCGATATAGGCAATAGGGCTGAAATAGTCCCTGGCTAAGAGTGGGAAGAGCTGGTCCGTTTTCGCAGGCAATGTGACCCCTTTAGCCTCCGCATAAAGGTAAAGCGCGGCCCCAAGGGTCAGGAACATGGCGTTGACAACAAACATCGTGATGCTAAACCAGAACATGTTCTTCTGTGCCTCACCTAGATTACGGCACGTCAGATTTTTCTGCATCATGTCCTGGTCTAGACCCGTCATAACGATTGCTATGAAGGCACCAGCTACCAGTTGTTTCCAGAAGTTTACCTTGCTGGTCATGTCCCAGAAGAAGACTTGGCTGTATTTACCTGTCCAAGTTTGGCTCACTAAATCCCCAAATGAAACCTGAAGGGCGTCAGCCACTAAATAGAGGCTAAGCGCAACAGCAGCCAACATAAAGAAGGTCTGGAGGGTGTCCGTTACTATTATTGTCTTCATCCCACCACGGAAAGTATAGAGCCAGATCAACCCCACACCAGCCAAAACAGAGAGCCAAAAAGGAATGCCAAAGGCATCAAAGACAGCAAGCTGCAATACTCCTAACACTAAGTAGAACCGTGCCGCCGAACCAACCGACCGTGAAAGCAAGAAAAAGGCTGCTGCCGTTTTGTAAGCCGAAGCCCCTAGTCGCTGCTCAATGAAGGTATAGATCGAGACCAGATTGAGGCGATAATACAGGGGCATCAGGACGGTGGCAATGACTAGGTAACCCAGCAGATAGCCCATTACGATGCCGAGGTAACTGAAGCTACTGTTGAGCACATCCCCAGGCACTGAGATGAAGGTTACCCCACTAAGCGAGGTGCCAATCATCCCGAAGGCTACCAAGTACCAAGGAGATTCGCGGTTGGCGCTGAAGAACGTATGCGAGTCGCCTTTGCCAGAGGTCAGGAATGAGATAAAAAAAAGGAGGGCGAAATACCCTCCGATCAATAATAATGCTGTTGTTGGCGACATGCCCTAACGTGTGGTGCGGTTTGGTGGGAGGACGACGAATGGTAAATAGTCAAATACCAGAAAAGACTAGTGCTTGACAATCATCCGCTTGCTAAACTCGCTGACACCATCAACGCTGATGGTAAAGATATAGACCCCACCAGCATAGTCTGTGGTATTGATCGATACTTGTTTGTCAGTGCGGTTGAGCTCTTGTTCTTCGATCTTGGTGCCAAGGATGTTAAAGATCACCACTTTAGCGGACTTAACATTCGCAGGAAAGGTGTAGTCAGCGTTAACTACGTTGTGAGCAGGATTGGGATAGATTTCAGTAACGCCCAGTCGGTTTTGGTTTGGCTTGATATCGCCATTGCCAAAACCTGAAAATCCGCTTATGGCAACCACACTTTTGGTACGTTCTATGGAGCTAGCCTGCAAACTTGCAGACATACCGATCACAAACAGGATGGCGAAAGAGAATATGTGTAAGAGTTGTTTCATTCTAAAGAAGTAGGCCTGGTGTAAGCTCAAATTTGATGATGGGATGTCAGCAGATCTAGGTGTATGTTACCTGATTATAGCTCCAACAACTGCTGTGCCAAAATGCAAGCGAACCTGTCAAAATGGCCTTAAGGAGATCATACTCTGGCTACTGAAGACACTGATACTGGTATAAAAGTATATAGTGTGTCTGAAAAATCCAATACCCTTATGAAAATATTAACAGCTTGCCTGTCGTTAATCGCCACCAAGGCAGTCAAAACCAAATAAAACCTATCTAATAGTCACAAAAGCAATCATAATCACACGAAAAAAGGAGAGTACACCAAATTAGCTACTAGCAGTGCTAGCAAACTTTAACACCAAATAATTTACATTATTAAAGTCGGACAGCCTAAAACCTGGGGCCTCCCGACTTATGGCTTGGTTGGCAGCGCAAATTGACCGCCAGGCATTATAGGTATCGGCTGGATCAAGCCTGGGGTTAGCTTGGGCTGCAAAGACCTAGCAGCTTTGGACTTGATACTTTTTTTAGGACTAGTAACAATCTTTTTAGCCTTGCCTGGTAGGTTCTGTTTATTCTTCGGTGCGCTTTTGGGCTTTGGACTGTTGGTTGGTTGGACCTTAGGTACCAATAGATCAATATCACGTTCTCTTCCGATCATAACCAATAGGGTTGGCCGCTCGGCATTACGCCATTTGAACCCCTTGAGTTTTTTTTCAGGTTCCTTGAGTTCGTGAGGAGGAGTGAAAACCGCATCTGGCTCCTTGATGAAGGTTAGCTTGCTGAGTTTACCTTGTTCATTTAGCCGAATGATCATGTCAGAGCAAACAATCCTGTTCATACCACTAGAGACGGTGTCTCCATCTAGCACCCAATAAATGCTCTGCCCATTACCATCTACATCAATACGATTGATTCGGCCCGACCTAAAGTGAGCCAACATATTCCGCCCCTTGGTCTGATTATAATTCCCTAGGGTATCGATGCTGATGACAAAGGCATCCTTACGGATATAGACCTTATCGAGCTTTTGGCTCCGTGACACAGCCTTGATTGTGTCGGCAGTGATTTGGTTCTTCCCGCTCCAAACGACCGGATCCTTGTACAGCCAAAGCAAACTATCCGAAATCTCATACACCAATGAGTCGGCAATGGCTTGCAGATTTTGTTTGAAAACCTGTGCCTTAGGCCATGCCAAGACCCGTTGTTTGAGGTTAGGTAATTTTTGACTTCCAAATGCCACCAAAGTATCGCCCCTGAGATATAGGGTGTCCTTCCGGATGCCATTGGGGGTCATAACCTCGTCAACTGGGCTACGCAGGAGTGGCTTGTCCCATACCTTAGAGATTCCTTTGAAGCCGTCATAGAAACCCTGGTCGCCCGAAATGATAGTACTATCTTTCTTGCTGAAAATGATGACGTTACCCTTGCCAACTCCCTTGTCCTTGACCTTGTCGAAGTCCAGCAGATCGGCGGTCATGGTATAGTCTTTAGCATCAACAAAACTGCGTCCTTCGAGGAAGGCGATCTCTGTTTCGGTGTTGTAACGACCTTTGGTACTAATGATGGTACCATCCTCGCTCATTACTTTGCTTGGCCCAAAAAAGTAGGCCATTTTGTCGGCCTGGTGGTAATTGAGAGAATCTGTTACTAGGCTACTTTTTTCTCCTGTTACCACAACATCCTTGCGGAAGTAGAAGATGCCTTTGGCCCGATCGTAGTCGCCTTGCTGGCTTATTAGGGTCGTTTTACCATCCTGAATGGTCGCCCCTTTGCGGTAGTTGACCATGGCTGTCTCCATGTTATAGTCAAGCTCGGTGGATGTCAAACGACTATTTTTACTTTCGAGCAGGACCTGACGGCCTTTCATGGTCGCTATTCTCGTAGATTTCTTGTAGAACAAGGTATCCCCTGTCATGACCTCACCAGTGTTCTGGACCAGCCGAACGTTTCCCATAAATACGACATCCTTGCTGAGCAAATACTCATAAGCCGAGTCGCAATAGAGTACCTTGTCTGGCTGGGTCAGGACCACATTGCCTTTCAGTATACGGATATCAACACCATTGCGGTTGGTACGCTCTAGCACGTCACTTTTCCAGCCAGTCTCCTGTGCTGATGCCTGTTCTACGCCAACAGTTACCATCGTCACCACGGTGAAAAGGCAAATGGCAAGGGACCTGAAGTTGGAGATAAATGACAATGGAAAGACAAATAATGACCTAAGTAGCCACAAAGCTAACCATAGCCTAGTGATCGAAACCAATCTTGGATAAGTTTGGATCAAGAAAGGTGGTTAGCAGGAGCAGCCTATTGCCATATCCTAACCCAAATCAGACCAAAACAAGATGACAAAAAGGTACGAAACACAAACAACTCCTACCGTTTCAGCTACCTTGGCAGCCAACTATGGGCAGCAGCTTAGGGTGCGGGTTTGTGGGATATGCTGGTCAGATGATAAACTATTGCTTGTCAGGCATGATGGCCTAGGACCATTAGGCTACTATTGGTCACCCCCGGGTGGTGGACTAAATTTTGGTGAGGCCGTAGTCGATTGCCTCAAGCGGGAAATGCTCGAGGAAACAGGACTTGAAGTAACGGTGGAGACACTGGCGTTCCTGAACCAATACATCAACCCGCCTTTACACGCTGTGGAAATGTTCTTTACCTGTACCCCACCACCTGATCCCATTGACAGAACAACTCTTGGTACAGACCCCGAGCAAGAAATAGGCAACCAGCTCCTAACTGGCGTCGCATGGATGACCTACTCCGAAATCTTGGCAATACCTGCAGAAGCAAGGCATCAATCTTTTTTGTACGCAAAAACTGAGGCCGACTATAGGGCACTGACCGGTCTTTTGGCGACAGACCCTGCATAAAACAATACCATTTTCATGATCCTTGTTCATCTTTGGTTAAAAGGCAACCTACATCTAATGAAAATCTCGTTCCCTACCCTACTTTTTATCCTAGTGATTTATTTGTCCCCTCTAATGGGTATAGCTAAGGACGTCAATGTGCTGGATTATGGTGCTATTAACGATGGGAAAACACTGACAACCAAGGCACTGCAATCAGCAATCGACGCCGCAGGCAATGCAGGGGGCGGAACTGTAACCCTACCACCAGGCACATACTATACAGGTACCATCTATCTGCGCAACAACACCTACCTAAACATCCAGGGAGGTGCTACTATCCTTGGCAGCACCAATATTGCAGACTATCCATTACAAACAAGCCGTTGGGAAAGCCCCAATAACCTAAGACATTTGGTTTGCACCCAAAACACCCACCATGTCGGGATAGTTGGTACTGGCACCATCGACGGCAATGGACCTGCCTTCTGGGAGCCAATCCAACCGATGCCGGACTGGATCGTGGGTAAGCCGATCAGGATCCCTCGTTATGTCGAGTTTACAAATTGTACCGACGTATTGATTAGGGACATAACGTTGACCAACGCCCCCGAGTGGACCCTACATTTGTTTGGCTGCCAACGAGTTACCGTGGACAATATCCGGATCGAAAATCACCTTTTTGGGCCTAACAACGATGGCATAGACATCAGTGGTTGCCAGGATGTCCGTATTAGTAACTGCTATATTAAAACCTGTGATGATGGTATATGCCTAAAGACGCTACCAGAAAATAAGGCCTGCGAACGCATCACAGTTAACAACTGCATCATCGAGACCAGTTGTGCAGCGCTCAAGATCGGCAACGAAAGCTACCATGATTTTAGACAGATTACCTTTAGCAACTGTGTCGTAAGCCGCAGCAGCCGCGCCATTGGCATCTATGCCGAAGATGGCGGGGATGTTGAAGACGTGGTCATCAGCAACATCGTCCTAGACAATAACGCACCCTTAATCCTGAATCGTCCGATCCATATCAGTAACTTTCGCAAGGGAACCAAGGCGGGCATTATTAGCCACATCCTACTCCAAAACATCATCTGCCGTACCAATGGTCGTGTTCTGATCACTGCCGAACCAGGTAGCATTATTCGAGATGTTTCAATTGCAGGCCTTCGGATAACCTACCCCTTCATCGAGGATCCGTATACCATATCTGACAGTGCTAGAAGTGCGCAATACTCACCACGAAACAAAAATGCTCGGAAGCAACGTGCTGCAATTGTAGCCGAAGGGGTAGAACAACTAACAATTAAAGACCTAAGAGTCGAATGGCCGACAGTGCCAGTACCTGAAGCGTGGAGACAACCAGTTAAAATTGAGAATGGCTGGAAATACCGCACAATCCGCCCGAACTATGACAGGCCTCAAGCATGTACCTTCCAAGTTCTATGGGGTAATAACCTCAAAGACGCCGATCTCCACCTCGATGGGGTCACTTCTTCTAATGCAAAACTAAAGCCCTACACCCTCGAGAATAGCACCTACAGGTTAGTTAAGTGACATCAGGATCGGCCAAGAAAACAAAACAATCTACTTAAATCGACCAAATTATACAAGTTCTATAACTAGCCGTCTCCTTACCGGACCGCAGATTCTTGAATAAGCAAAATAAATCTTATGGCCAAAGGCACTATAGCCATTAGTAGTTTTAACCTCAGTTGCTAACCCTGAAGGCAGACTAAAATTGGTCAAAAATAGTGCTCATGCAGACTAATGGTCGTTATTTATAATAACCAACATATCAATCTTGCCCCTTTTGAGCTGATTATTGGGGATATTACCATGCCTAGTAATCGTATCTTAACAGCCGATTGTTACTAAATCTTCAATTGCCGAATATAACATTCGGCAACTTATATGCTGTTTGCGCCGTCAAAATCTGACACCCCAGATCAAATACCAAATCCCAGACTGAAGCGCACATGGCACGGAACGAATCGAAGCGAAGCAGATTGTTAGCCATCCATGACAAGTTGATAACAGGCAAGACCTTCACTGTCAAGGACTTGATGGATGTAGTCGAACATTCGGTTTACCAAGGACTTACGCCAAGGTCACTTGAGAAGAGCATCCAGGATGATCTGAAACAGATGATGAGCGAGGGGATTGACGGGCAAACGCTTCCGATTGTCAAGGTTCGGTCTGGACGGACATGGCTTTTTTCGTACACTGACACCAACTTCGAGCTCAAGAACTCGGTCCTAAGCCCAGAACAATTCGGGATACTAAGCCAGCTAATCAAGACCATGGACCATACTGACCTCTTTGGCGAGCTAGCGCAGCTATCCAACAGATTGTCGCAATTAGTACCTAAAGCCATGGCCAAAGATATCCTGAGCCGGAACTATTTGTTTTTCGATGATCGCCATGCCGATTACGAAGGGAGAGTTTATCTAAAACTACTTTGTGACCTGATTGCCAAACAAACTGCAGTCTCAATCCTGTACAAGCCCTTTGGCAAAACAGAAGGTGAGCGGCTTGTGATACACCCTTACAGTGTCCGCGAATACAACATGCGTTTCTATGTCTGTGGCTTGCTGGAAGGGGTGCCAGACAAACAGAGTAACTTGGCCCTCGACAGGATTATGGAACCACCTATCGTCCAGAATGACGTTCCATTTATCCCCAATCCGTTTGGAGAAGACTATTATGCCAGCGTGATCGGCCTCACGATCCCTGAGGAAAGTGTGGAGGAGGAGGTACAGCTGCTTTTCAGCCCATCACGAGCTCCTTATGTAATCACCAAACCCATCCATAGGACACAAAAAGCTGGCCAACCTCAAGCAGATGGTCGCTACCTTATTAGACTGAAGCTCATTGTTAATCAGGAGCTTGAGAGTGTGATCCTCAGTTTTGGTCAAGACGTGGAGGTCCTTGCCCCCTTCAATCTTAAACAGTCAATCAAGCGGCAACTCGGTGCCGCTATCTCTCGTTATGACCTCAGTACGTCTCATAAATAAGTAATCAACCTGTTAACTGAACAACCAATAACCTCGTAATTTCCTCTAACATATAAGCACCTAAGGTCGCACCTCAAATGCACCTTGTTGGCTAAGATAAAAGGGGCGGACTCCGTTGGCAGTATCTAGGTAGTCTTTAGGATACTTGCAGATCCAGACTGGAGCCTGAATTTGGCTTAAGGCACCAAATAACCTGACTGTTTGCCCTATGGCCACATCAAAATGTGGTTTTAGGATAGATGGCTTAGATCCTGGAGCTGTAACTACAACAGCCGATTTATTGACTTTGGAAGACGGATTGCTTGATGCCTTATTGGTAACCAGAACGTAGGATTTACGATCAAACCACCAACTTCTTGCCCACCCCACCGCTGGGACAACCCTAAATGCAGACTGCGGAAATGCCAATTGCCAAGTTTTTGTCATTTGTTCGTCTGGCGCTGAGCCAAGCCAGTAGACCGTATCACCTAGGCTAGACACAACATGCACTTCACTCTTTTGACTCCAGACCCATAAGCCTTGTTGGTTTGGCCTGTAGTGTCCGACCAATGCATAACCCAACCAAAACAAGGGCAATATCAGCAAGACATAACCAGCCCATCGCTGCCGATGCCACCACCACTGAAACAGAACGAAGACACCTATACCGAGGATTGCAGTTAGGGTCATGTCCCCAACTCGAACTTTTAGAGCTGCAATCGGGACAGTGGCCAAGGTATCAACAAGCCACAAAATGACACTGGCAATTACCATCGATATCTGGGCCAAAACCCAACCCAAAATTGGCAATTGACCCATGACCGAAAGTGCAATACTTATGACAGTCAGGACTGAAGAAAGCCCACCGACGAGAATGTTGGCGGGTAAGAAAAGGAGGGGCACCTGCCCAAAGTGATAAATACTGATAGGCAGGGTTAAAATGGTAGCTGCCAAAGTGATGGCACCAGTCTCCCAAGCTAACCTAATCAATAAATGGTCAGGGCGCCAATAGGCGGACCATGTTTGCCCTAAAGTTGCGAGCCCCACGCATCCTGCAACACTGAGCTGAAAACTAGGCTGGATAATAAGGCTAGGATCAGTCATCAACATGACCCAGACTGCCAAACCAAGGCTGTTGAGCATATTGGTTTGCCGACTAATGGTCTGGCCGACCAACATCACCGTTGTCATCGCAACAGCTCGGACGGCAGCTGGCGAGAGGCCAGATATCACGACATAGAGCCACAAGACCACAATACAACCCCAAACCCAAAAGCCCCTATGTCGTTTGTTACTACCTCCGATGAGTAGAGCAATGCCCGAAAGGAGATTAAAGAAAACCATGGTATGCATCCCCGACACTGACAAGACATGAGCGGTACCCGTAACTGAAAAATCATCGGCTGCGGCCTTATCAATGCCTTGACGAAGCCCCAGCGCTAAACCTAAAACCAAGCCGCGTGCATTGCCAGCAGGCAATTGGGTCAGGATTCCATGTTGTAACCAAGCTCGAGCTCGCAGCAACTGGGCACGTATTTGGTACCAGACGGGATGGCCAGCAATTACCTGATATTGCCCATCTTCAATCTTAGTTTGATAATATACACCTTGCCTCTGGAGGTATTGCCCATAATCAAAACCACCAATGCCGATCTTGGGGAACATTCCAGCAGTTACCATCCTTATGGGTGCTCTGATCAGAACAGTATCACCATATCCAAGCCCAATATTGCTTTTGAATTTCGGTCGTTGTACGGTAACCTGGACCAATACTGATGTATCTAGGTACTGCCAAAGACGATTATGAGCAGGATCTGAATGCTCGACTGCTAGAAGTCGTAACGTCATGGTGATACCACTCGGCTTAGTGATTGTGTCTGAGACCACTAACCCTAGAACGCCTCTTTTATGGTCAATAGGTGGCAGCTTGGGTTGCTTCGCTCGTTGCTCCTGTTGTTGATGTGCTACTACAATTCCGAAAGTCAAACTGACAAATAAGATCCCTAAATCGAACATTCTGGAGGCCCCAATGGTCCGTCTGGCATTCAGCCACCAAAGGAAGAAGAGCAGCAAGGCCAAAACGAATCCCCAAAACCATGGATTGACTGCAATCGGGATGAACCAGCCAGCATAAACTCCGCCAACACCAATGGCCATACCAATGGCTAATACCAACAAAGGTGGCCAAACCTGGACCATGACATCTGGTTTGACTGTTCGTTTACGTTTACTGGTTGAAGATTGGGAGGCAGGTCTGTCCATCTCGCAGATTTGTAACGGGATGCGGTTCTATCGATTGATGACCGCAAAACACATGTTACACAGTGCACCAGATCAAGGCAAAATTACATCATCAGGAGACAGCTAGATCAGATAGGCCCCCATGGTCACAGCATCATCCATCACGACCTTGACATGGTTACTGAGGGTGGTGCTAATGCCATAGCCTACAATGTCAGCCTTGATCGGGAAGAGGCTATGGTTGCGAGCGACCATCACAGCAACCTCAATTTTGGGCAAGGCTATTGCAGTGAAGGGGTTAAGTGCAAACCAAAGTGTACGACCAGTGTTCAGTACATCATCAACTAAAATCAACGGTTTGCCGGATAGTTCGGCCAGATCGATATCTAGCACAACTGCTGGTTGGGATTGGGCAGTTTTGTCCAAGGTGAGTTTGGCTTGTTGAACCTTGATCGGCGATATGCGACTAAGCTCGGCGGACAAAAGGTTGGATAACACGTAGCCCTCGTGGCTTATACCTACAATGGTTACTTCTGCAAAATCAAAATTACGTTCGTAGATCTCGACTGCCATCCGTTTCACCTTTTGGTGCATTTGGCTGGCTGTCAGGATCTGCAATTTGGAGTCAGTATCAAAACGCATAATTAGTTTACTGAGAGTCAATGATAGTCAAGGAAGAATATTGAGGGATTGGGAGTTTAACATTGTCGTTTAGGAAACAGATGCAAAATATGTTTTTTTCGGGTGCGAACCCAGACTTTAGTCTTGCACTGATTATATGGACGAAAATATCGACATTTGGACCTAGTGAAGGAACAAGCAAAAGACATCTCAGCAACATACACAGGTCGGATTTTTAAGTCTACAGGCTCTTGGTACTGGATCAAGACTGAAACAGGGGCCATCGTACGCGGGCGCCTAAGAGGCAAATTCAAGGTCAGTGGCCTCAAGGTCACCAACCCTATAGCAGTAGGTGACCAAGTGACGTATATACTCGAAGATGAAGCCGAAGGTACCGTCATGATTACTGGCATCAGTGACCGGATCAACTACTTGGTGCGCAAGTCAGTCCATAAAACAGGCCATGCCCATCTGATTGCCAGCAACCTAGACCAGGCGATCGTCGTTACGTCCTTGTTTATGCCCCGGACTAGCACTGGCTTCATCGATCGGTTTGTGGTTAGTGCTGAGAGTTTTGGCATCCCGACCGTTGTCATCTTTAACAAAACAGACCTGCTAGAAGGCGAAGATTTGGATGTGGCCAAGTGGCTATGCTCGGTCTATGACAAAGCAGGCTGCCGTACCATCCTAACCAGCACAGTCAGTGGCCAAGGTCTAGATGAACTTAAGGAAATCCTTTCTGGCAAAACATCGTTACTGTCAGGGCACTCTGGGGTGGGCAAATCATCCTTGGCGAATGCACTATTCCCAGGCCTAGATCTCCGGACCCAAGAAGTAAGTGACTTTGCCGAAAAGGGCAAGCACACAACCACCTTTGCTGAAATGTTCCAGATCGATGAGCGAACCTATTTGATCGACACCCCAGGAATAAAAGAGCTAGGTATTGCCGAGATTGATAATACAGAAATGGCCCACTTTTTCCCCGAGATGCGTGCGCTTTTAGGTCAATGTAGGTTCCATAACTGCCAGCATATCAATGAACCCGGCTGTGTTGTTATTGATGCTGTCAAGGCTGGTCGCATCGCCCAGACGCGCTATCATAGCTACCTGAGCATGATGTCCGGAGATGATAATCGTCGCTAAATGACAAATCGGTTGGGATATCAGGCCTCATAGGGGTGATCTTATTCCATTACTAAATCCATCTCGAAAAGCGCCACAAGGTGCCCTAGTACCTTGTAGCTAACTGCCGCAAAATCTTGTACCGCGCCTAGCTCTGCCGCCAAGGAGGTAACTGCTTTATCGTCAATGCCACACGGGATGATGTTGCCAAAGTAATTTAGATCGGTGTTGATATTGAAGGCAAATCCGTGCATGGTAACCCAGCGACTAGCACGGACCCCTATCGCGCAGATTTTACGGTCCTCAATCCAGACCCCTGTAAGTCCGTCTATCCTACCTGCATTGAGGCCATAGTCTGCACATGTATTGATGATGGCTTGCTCGATCGTCCGGAGGTAGATGTGGATGTCAGTAAAAAAATTATCAAGGTCTAGGATGGGGTAGCCTACCAACTGCCCAGGTCCGTGGTAGGTGATATCACCGCCTCGGTTGATTTTGTGATAGGACGCACCTACTTGTTCGAGGCCATCTTCATCCAGAAGGAGATGCTCTGGTTTCCCACTTTTGCCTATGGTGTAGACATGGGGATGCTGGCAAAATATCAGATAGTTGGGTGTTGCTACAGGACATTCTGCAGTCCGATTATGAACCTTCGTAGCCACAGTCTGAGCAAACTTGTCCTCCTGAAACGACCAAGCCTGCTCGTATCCGAGCAGGCCTAGATCAATGAATTCTGTACGTTTTGATTGGGCGGCCTTTACCTCTGACATAACCTCAGCAGGCCCCACACAAAGCAAAATCGCTGAGTCTATACTGCCTGATGCCCACAAAAGTAGACATTTGGCGCACAGAATCAGGACTAGTATTTAGCTAGTTCAGTTTTCAGGAACGTGATGACGTCAACTGGGAATGGATCGACACCATTCTCTTCGGCTAGATAAAAAGAAACCCAGTCCAAAAGATAAATCAGATAGATGGCCTGCTCAGCAAAAGAGTCACCTTTAGCATGCAACTCGACCACTTGACCGGCAATTTTGCTGAAGATATCTTTGGAGATATCCATACGTTTGCTGGTGCGCGGGTTGTCATATCCAGAGCGTAGCATCAGGGTATATGTCTTTTCCCACAAGAACTTAGGAAAAGCCCAGCCCACTAGCTCATTGTGGTTCATCTCGGGCATCACGTTGCAATGCGCAAGTTGTTTGCTGTTTTCGGCGATCTGTTGTTGGGTCCTGATAACCACTGACTCGAGACGGCTGTCACTATACAAGATGACAAACTTCTCTTTCATGTCCTTAGCGATTGCGACAGCAGCAGAGTGGACTGCGTCATTTTCAGAATCAAGAAGGTCAGCGGCTTTAGCTACTTCGGCAGCTAGGTTACTACTTGTGAGGCCAAAAGCGTTCAGGATATTGAGGATCTGGACATAAGCATACCCTATGCTTGCACGTGGGCTGTTGTCATGGCCAGGAATGTGGACGATGTCCCATCCATGCTCCTTGGCAAGCTCGCCAACTTTACCGCCGCTACTCACACAAACGATGGTAGCACCTTTTGCATGGGCCGCAAGGGTTGTTGCGATGGTTTCTTCGGTTCCTCCACTATAAGAACAAGCCAAGAACAAGGTACTTGACGAGACAAAAGAAGGTAGGTCGTAGCTTTTGCTGATGTAAAGCGGCACAGATGTGATGTCCATCGTCATGGCCTGCACTAGGTTGCCACCTATGCCCGAACCACCCATACCAGCGATCACGATATTGGTAAATGACTTGTCAGATGGGCTGAACTGGCTTTGGGATGCGATCTCAAGCGCTGTACGTAGTTGGGTCGAAAAGCCCTCAATGAGTTTTTTCATGCTTAGGAGCCGAAGCTCTAATTGGTTAAACTAATGCAATATTACGACCCATCGACCGCCTTGCCAAACATACCAGACGTTACCATTTGGTCAAGTTTGGTCCCAATTGAAACAGGCAGGTAAGTCGCTGAGCTGGGTCAACATATTTTTTTAGTCCCACCAGTCCCCCAAAAACAACTAAGATTAGGCAATAGAGGCCCAAATGGGGGGTACGGGGACAACAAACACCTCAACTTTTTTATTTGTTTTTTGACTTGCCACATAAAAGCCATTTATTTGCAGCCATTACGTACCAAAACACGCAATACCAATGTCGGAAATAGCCGCCAAAGTAAAGAGCATCATCATCGAGAAGCTCGGAGTAGAAGAAACTGAAGTTACTACCGAGGCCAGCTTCACCAACGATCTTGGTGCTGACTCTCTCGATACCGTTGAGCTGATCATGGAGTTCGAGAAAGAGTTCAACATCTCAATCCCGGACGACCAAGCTGAGAACATCGGCACAGTCGGTCAGGCGATTGACTATCTTGAAAAGAACGTTAAAGCCTAACGCATAGCAGCCTTAACGGGCTGCTTTTCTTATTACAACCACTACCTTCAGCACACCATGGAATTATCGCGTGTCGTCATCACTGGCATGGGCGCACTCACACCAATAGGCAACACCTTGCAGGATTACTGGCAAGGATTGCTTGCAGGCGTGAGCGGAGCTGCCCCGATCACTAGGTTCGATGCTAGTAAGTTCAAGACGCGATTTGCATGTGAGCTGAAGGATTTTGATATCCACAACTTCCTAGACCGCAAAGAGGCCCGAAAAATGGATCCCTTTGCGCACTACGCGGTGGTGGCAGCCGACGAGGCCATCAAGGACAGCGGGCTGCTTGACAGCATGTATGATCAGGATCGTATCGGAGTTATTTTTGGATCAGGTATTGGCGGACTTTTTACGTTCCAGGACGAGGTTACTTCCTTCAACAAAGGAGATGGAACGCCAAGGTTCAATCCGTTCTTTATCCCGAAAATGATCATCGACATTGTGCCTGGTCATATCAGCATCAAACACGGATTCCGTGGTCCAAATTTTTCGGTTGTTTCAGCTTGCGCCACGGGCACTAATGCCATTATCGATGCATTCAACTACATCAGGTTGGGCATGGCAGATGCGATTGTGACGGGTGGTAGCGAAGCTGCGGTGACCGCGGCAGGTATCGGAGGATTTAATGCTTGCAAAGCAATGAGCGAGCGCAATGACGACCCTGCCTCAGCTAGCCGACCTTACGATAAAAACCGTGATGGATTCGTGTTGGGCGAAGGTGCAGGTTGCCTTATCCTAGAGCGTCTAGACCATGCATTGGCTAGAGGTGCAAAAATTTATGCCGAGGTAATCGGAGGTGGTATGAGCGGAGATGCTCACCACATTACAGATCCACATCCTGAAGGCCTTGGTGCACTTAATGTGATGCGCAACGCCCTCAGAGACGCTGGTATATCACCTACCGAGATCGACTATGTCAATACCCACGGCACTAGCACCCCAAAAGGAGACATTGCCGAAACCAAAGCCGTCCAGAACGTATTTGGTGATCACGCCTATAACCTCAACATTAGCAGCACCAAGTCCATGACTGGACACTTGTTAGGAGCTGCTGGCGCCATCGAGGCCATTGCGAGTGTTATGGCCGTGAAACATGACATTATCCCGCCGACCATCAACCATAGCACGGTGGACGAGGAGCTAGATCCACGACTCAACTTTACGTTCAACAAGGCTCAAAGCCGTATCGTGAACGTTGCTTTGAGCAATACATTCGGGTTTGGAGGGCACAACGCGAGCATTATCGTTCGCAAGTTCAAGGGTTAGGCACCCGTCTGACAGAAGGTGTCAATCGCAACCTGGTTTTCTGATCGAGTCCGTAGGTTATCTGCTGAAGATGCCGCCTTTGTGGCCGCAATCAAACAGATTACGGGAGGTGTCCCTCATAACATTAGTCTTTATCGGCTTGCACTTAGGCATTCCAGCACGTCTAGTGGCAAGGAGGTAACACTTGGGCTCAACAACAACGAGCGACTTGAGTTTTTGGGTGATGCTATCCTAGGTGCCATTGTAGGCGAATACCTGTTCAAGAAATACCCACTTAAAGACGAAGGATTCCTTACTGAGGTGCGATCACGGATCGTCAACCGCGAGTCTATGTCCGTGTTAGCTGGGAAGATTGGCATCCCAAAAATCATGGATTTCAACACTCGCCAGAAGGGTGCCCTCTACAACAAGTCCATGCATGGTGATGCCATGGAAGCCCTAATTGGTGCAGTATATCTGGACAAGGGTTATCGCTTCTGCCAAAGTTTCATCATTAACAAACTAATTGGCGATCACATCAACCTGACCGACCTGCTTGCTACTGAGGGTAACCCTAAAAGTCGCCTCATCGAATGGGCACAACGCAACGGTGGAAGTATCACCTTTGAGGTTGTAAGCGAAAGTGGCCGGGATCACCACAAAGAATTTGCAATACAAGTGGTTTATAATGCCAAGGTTATTGGTACTGGCAAGGGAATGTCTAAAAAGAAAGCAGAACAGGAAGCTGCTGCAAATGCGTTGCAGGCTCTGGTTTAGGAGGTAATCCTAGTCATTACACCAACATTTGCTTCATTTTTGAAATCAGCAGGAAAAAACTGAAAGAAACATCTGACTGAGAGCAAATCCAAAACAAAATTCGGGCCTGCACTTGACATTGGTACAACCTTTCAGGTGCTTTAGGCAGTCTTATTAGTGGAGGTAATTACGCAACCTTGTGCGTTAGGTATCCATAAATGTCTATGGCCATTGTTTACTCCTCCTATCAAAATTAAGCACCCAATATGGATCAGAAACGAAAAAGCAATAGCTATGCTACCCTATTGGCACAATCAAGCCGACAACGGATAGTACTCGTCTTGCTGCTGATGATAATTTGCAGCTTTGGCACCTTGGCTCAGCCTAAGATCAAGCGGGATTGCCCAATGGTAGTGACAACAAGCGTCCCTACCTTGCGTGGGCCCTTTTCCCCGATGGCCCAAGTCCAGTCTGGGAACTGTCGGCTGCAGTATGACCCATCTGACACCACGATTTATCGTATCCCGGTTGTTGTCCATATCATCCATAACGGAGAGGCAATCGGTACTGGCGCTAATGTGGCTGATGCCCGTGTCTATGAACAGATCCAGACCCTGAATGAGGACTTCCGTCGCAAGCCAGGTACCCGTGGTTTCAATACTGACCCTGTTGGCGCAGATCCGAGAATCGAGTTTGTGTTAGCAACAGTGGACACCGCGGGGCGACCATTTGATGGAATCGTACGGGTCAACGGAGGTCAATCGAGCTATAATGTAGGATCTAACACGTTCAAACGCCGCAGTTTTTTTAGATCTGACCGGTACTTCAATATCTGGGTCATCAACCTCAATACCTATTTGGGTTATGGCTCTTGGCCGGTGAGCTCCTTACCTGGAATGAATGGCTTAGGATCTCCCGCTGACTCTGCATTTGACGGGCTAGTCATTTCATACAAATATTTCGGTAACTCGGGAACGCTAGGAGGCAACTATAACCTTGGCCGTACCGCTACGCATGAGATCGGCCATTGCCTTGGCCTGTTGCATGTCTGGGCCGACGGTAACTGCCAAGCCACGGACTATTGCAATGACACACCGAGTCAAGATGGTCAAATCTACTTTTGCCCAACTAATCCACCCAACTCTTGCCCGCTAGATAGGCCAGGGCCAGACCAAATTGCTAATTATATGCAGTACACTGACGACCGCTGCATGAATTTGTTTACCGTAGATCAGGTGAGGCGGATGCGCACAGTGATGCAAACTAGTTTGTTGCGCTGCACCTTGCCTAGTAGCCCTGCCCTTGGGTTAGACATACCAACAATCGATAAGCCACTCAACGGAGCCCGGTTGTACCCCAATCCTAGTAGTGATGGATATGTAACAATTCAGCTACCGAAACCAGCACCTATTAACTCACTACGTTGGTATGATAGCATGGGTAAGGCCCTTGGCAGCGTTTCATCTGACATGACTAATGGACTGAGTGGTTCGGAAACAAGCCTAAAAATTGAGGCACCGTGTGCCCCCGGGATCTATTTCCTGCGTATGACCCCAGCCAATGGACAAGCAACCATCCTAAAACTAGTTGTCAGGTAGGTATTTGACATATTTGCTTACTTTTGCCCCTGATACGAGACTTATCGCATTTGACAGGGTCTAGCAGACATCATTCGATAACTGCCACCCAATCCGTAGAGATGGATGTTGATGCCTTAGGGCTACTAAATCCCCTAACTAAAAACCATCTCCAGAAAAGATGACCGCAAAAAAAGGCGATACCGTAATGGTACATTACACAGGCACCCTGCTTGACGGCACCGTGTTTGACTCCTCAAAAGGCCGCTCACCATTAGGCTTTAAAGTCGGTGCTGGCCAGATGATCCCTGGCTTTGACAAAGCTGTAGAAGGTATGGCTGTTGGCGAAACTAAAACAGCTACCCTAGCCCCTGCAGATGCTTATGGTGAGTCTGACCCAGACTACATGATGACCGTTCCGCTAACTGAGGTTCCAGAAGACATTACTCCTGAGCTTGGAATGCAACTCCAGCTTACCGACGAAACTGGCCGCCCTACCAACGTTGTCATCACGGAGATCACAGACGAGCACATCGTACTTGATGCCAACCATGATCTAGCTGGCAAAACATTGGTATTCGAGATCACACTGGTCAGCATTAACTAATGCTAAATCGGTTTTATATACCGAAAAAAAATAATACAAACTTAGCGAAAGCCGTGACCACAAGTTGCGGCTTTTGTTTTTGGACCTAAATATAATCTAGGAGGCGTACTGTTATAGCCCCTAGGTCCTAACTAAAGTCCCAAAAAACTAGGTAGTTGGTCCCAATGCGTCAAGACAGCATCTGCATTTGACAGTTGGCTCTGGTCATGTGCCGGGGCATAATGCACGGCTTGCCAACCTACTTGTTGCGCTCCCCAGACGTCGGCCTCTGGGTTATCACCTATCATTAGGCAGGTGCCTGGCTCAGCCTTGGCAACCTCCATCAGGGCCATAAAGATTTCGGGTTTGGGTTTGGCTGCCCTCAGCTTTTCGCTGGTGATGATGTGTTTGAAGTAGTGATGTATGCCGCCTGATTTGAGTTTAGTATGCTGGGTATCGGCAAAACCGTTGGTTAGGATATGCAGGTCGTACTTTCCATGTAGTTTATCTAGCATCTCCATGGCTCCATCCATCAGATGGGGCTGCTGGGGGCATAGCTCAAGATATGTCTGCCCAAACCCAATAGGCAAGGTACCGGCTGACCAGCCCAATTGTTCCTCCATCAGCTCAAAACGACGATTGCGCAACTGCCATTTATGGATTTCTTGTCGACTATATGCCTGCCATACGAACTCGTTTGCGACCTTGAAGGCAGCCACAAATTGATCTAGATCCACCCCTAATCTCTGAAGCTCATATTGCCCAAAGAGGTCTGCTAGGGTCAAGGACGAGTTGCGGTCATAGTCCCATAGGGTATGGTCTAGGTCAAAAACAATATGTCGGATACTGGCTGGGTCTAGGCGCGAAAGTGGTGATGTCATCAGATGCAAGCTAGACAATGTGACTAACATTGTCCATTTTTCTGACAAGGTTAAACGTGCAAGACTTAGTACCTTGGCAGTCAGAAATCGATATGGAAGCATTTGGTGGTGGCATTGCATTGGGTCTGGTCCTGAGTTTGTTGCTCGGCCCTGTGTTTTTTGCCTTGTTACAGATCAGCCTAGCACATGGCTTCAGGGCAGGTGCCAAGATGGTGGCAGGCATTGCTGCTAGTGATCTTTTCTTTATTCTCATCTGCTATTTTGGTCTAGCTCCAATAGCCTCAACCCCAGTTTTTCAGTACTTGATGGGCATCATTGGCGGAGGCATTATGATGGCCTTTGGCTTGGCCTCGGTCCTGAAGCTACCTGCCAAGGCTAGCGATGCAGACAAAACCATCGCAAAACTAGATGGTTGGAAACTTGTTTTGAGGGCCTTTGTGCTCAATGGCCTCAACCCCTTTGTTTTGATCTTTTGGCTCACGACCACGAGTAATGTCATCACTAGGTATCCTGCGGAGCCGATGAATCACTGCCTTTTTTTTGTTGGTATGGTGATAACAGCGATAGGCACAGACCTAGCAAAAGCATACGCTGCCAAACGCCTTAGTAGTGTGATGAAGCCCGAACTATTACGCTACCTCACGATCGGGGTCGGGATTGCCCTCATCATCTTTGGGGCACGGACAATCTACAAAGTATGGTATATGATTTAACTAGCCACCAATATGGCATGCTTACATTAACCCAAAAAGCGACGCAACAGGGTATAGACATCGGTTGCAGCTATTGTATCCTTGCCTATTTGCTCGTGATTCCCAATAAGTACAGGATGATAGGCAGAGTCAGCATGGATGGCACCATGACTACCCTTAACCAAGGTGGCATCTAGCGGAATAACGTCCATCAGGTACCGGAAGCCTAGCTTTTTGCGCAGCAGCTTCAGCCCAACTTGCAAGATTGGCAATGGCATTTTGGGGTTGATAAAAAGCTCGACAGGGTCATAGCCTGGCTTTTTGTGGATATCGACAATGCGGGCAAAGTCTGGGGCCTTGGTGTCATCCAGCCAATAATAGTAGGTGAACCAAGCATCTTGATTTGCTACTACCACTAGGTCTCCAGCTCTTGGGTTGTCAAGACCTGCGGCAGCAAGATCGGTGCCAGACAAAACCTGAGCAACGCCATCTTGCGCGGCAAGCAAGGCCTTGATGGGTTCGAGTTGTGCTTTGTCCTGGATGAAGATATGGGCAACTTGGTGGTCTGCGACAGCAAAGGCAGGACTGGCTGGGGCATCAAGCAACTCTCCTCCATTCTCCTCCCTAATCCTGAGGTAACCCGCTTTGCGAAGTACACGATTGAGGTGGACAGGACGACTGACGGTATTGATCCCGTATTCACTAATTACCCAGACTTCGAGGCCACTGGCCTCGGCTTCAGTAATCAAGGTTTTGAGGACCTGATCAAGCTCATCAAGGTCTTGTTGGTTGTCGGGGTGATCATCACCACGGCGCTGAAGGCAGTAGTCAAGATGGGGCAAATAAACCAAATTGAGATCTGGTTGCCACTTGCGCTCGGCAATGATGGCAGCTTTAGCCAACCAGGCAGAGCTTTGGATCGTGGTCCTTGGGCCCCAATAGTGGAAAAGAGGAAACTGGCCTAGTTCGGCCTGAAGCTCGTCTCGCCATTGCGGTGGCTCGGTGTAGCAATCTGGTACCTTGATACCATCTGCCCGATATTGTGGCCTTGGCGTTACACTATATTCTGCCCCTGAATACATATTGAACCACCAGCCTGTATTGCAGACCTTAAAATCAGGGTTGGATTGCCGGATTTGGTGCCAGATATAGGGCGCCTGGAGCAGACCATAACTCTGACGCCAAAGGTTGATTTCCGAAATTTCTGGATTGTACCAACCATTACCAACGATCCCGTGCCCTGCTGGTGTTTTGCCAGTGAGGTAGGTGGCCTGCACTGCACACGTAAGAGCAGGCAACATCGGGTTGATGTTGTTGACTTGTTTGTGGGCAGCCCAGGCATTCGACCACGGCATCTTGCCCAGCAGACCCTTTGTGAGGCCTACGACATCGATCAACATTAACCGTTTGGCGGCTTTGCTAGGCATCAATTAAAGGAATTCGATAAGATTTGTGCTAGGTCAGACGATTAGTTTAGCTTCTTTGGGCTAATCTAGAACTTCGGCAAGTCAAACCCAAAGTAGTTGGCGGCGTTGTGGTAGCAAATGTTCTCGACCAATTGTCCGAGCCAGATTTCGTCATTCGGCAGCTCGCCATTCTCGACATCGTTACCCAGTAGGTTGCATAGGATGCGGCGGAAATAGTCGTGACGACTATAACTCAGGAATGAACGCGAGTCGGTCAGCATACCAACAAAACGGCTCAGCAAACCAAAGTTGCTCAGGGCGTTCATTTGGTCGATCATGCCTTGTTTTTGGTCTAAGAACCACCAACCTGAGCCATACTGAATTTTGCCAGCGACGGTCCCGTCGTTATAGTTGCCGATCATCGTGGCGAACAAGGCATTATCTGCTGGGTTGAGGTTGTAAAGGATGGTTTTGGCAAGTTTGTCATTGCTGTCAAGGCGATCCAAGAACTTAGCTAGGCTGCGGGCCATCGCAAAGTCACCGATGGAGTCAAAGCCTGTGTCAGGGCCTAGTTTGCCAAGCAGACGGCTATTTGTATTACGGATTGCACCTAGGTGGAACTGTTGTGTCCAACCCTTGTCATGGTCAGCTTCGGCAAAATAGACCAACATATAGCTCTTGAACTGAAGGATCTCATGGGTGTGCAATTCATATCCATCACGGACTTTGCTGAAGATCCGTTTGATGTCAGCCATGGTATAATCCTCGGCATAGACAGTCTCTAGACCATGGTCGCTCAGGCGGCAGCCATTATCATGAAAATGCTGGTGCCTATAGGCCAAGACGTCCAAAAAGGTATTGAGGTCGCGAATGGTATGCCCAGAGACAGCCTCCAATTTATCTACGTAGGCATTAAAAGTGGTGGCACTTTCTGGCGACATGGCTTTGTCTGGCCGATAGGTGGGCAACACTTGGGTGGCACAACCATCTTGTTTGATTTTCTGATGGAAGGACAGGTCATCAGCAGGGTCATCGGTTGTGCAAACGAGACGTACCTTGGCTTTGGCCATCAGCCCCTGAACGCTAAACTCTGGGGTCTGGAGCAGAGCTGTAGTTTGAGCATAGACCTCGTCAGCGGTGGTGCTATCGAGCAGAACATCAATCCCAAACGGATTTTTGAGCTCCATATGCGTCCAGTGATAGAGTGGATTACGCATGGTGTAGGGCACCGTTTTGGCCCATTGAGCGAACTTTTCGGCATCGGTGGCATCGCCAGTAATGAAGCGCTCGTTAATCCCGTTAGCCCGCATAGCCCGCCACTTATAGTGGTCACCGTCCAGCCAAACTTTAGTAATAGTACTGAAGTTGCGGTCCTCAGCAATGATATCTGGTTGCAGGTGGCAGTGATAGTCAATGATAGGCATATCAGCTGCATGGTCATGATACAGCTTTTGAGCGGTTTTGGTCTCAAGCAGGAAATGCTCGTTCAGGAAGGGTTTGATAGCCATGTTTTGGGCGTAATTCTATACGGATTTGGATCCTTAGCTATTGCTTACTAGATCGTGGTTTCGGAAAGTCAAATATGGGCCAAAGGCTGCACAATGCAATGTGACCTGTGGCGTATTGTAATGGTCCTGCAAGGATATTTAGGAAGTAGCCTGCCAAACATCTTGCACCCAGTTGAGCTCCCTGGCAATGCTTTGCTGGATCGGTATCTGGAGGGCTATGGGCAAAATACCCCATGTGTAGGTCTCGACCTCTAGGATGGTGCCTGGTATATGGGCCTTAACGTAGGTGATCACCTCCCGCACTGCTGGTTGGGTACTGCTAAGGGGCCCAAAGTATTCGGTAAAAAGCGGAACATGGTAGTGCGTGCGGAGTTCGGACCACAGGTCTGGGTTTTGGCTGCACCAGTCGAGGGCGGGACCAAGATCCGGAAACCGTTTGATTTTACCATTCTGGAGCAAAACAGCAGACTGATGGAGGTAGTTGGGTTCGTCAAAAGGCTGGAGCGTAGCAAGTCCCTGAGTATCCTTGGCGACAAGTGCCGCACTTAGCTGCACCCGACCAATGGAGATTCCAGCTTCGTCAAGCGCCTTGAGGGCCTCAACAACAGGGATATGTAACACAGCAAAATGGCAAACATCAAAACAAACTGCCACGTGGCGCTGCAATAACTGGAGAGCCTCCTCCTCATTACATTCGTAGCCCGACATCAGGACTTCCTTGCCATAAACCCATAGGTACTCCTGGAAGAAGGAAATAGTGTTCTGTACGTCATCTAGCAGGCCATCCGGCTCAGGCTCAAGCTCAAGTCGGATTAATTTGCTAGTGGATTGGTTGAGTTTAGCCGCAAAAACAACCCAGTGGCCTAGTTGGCGGGCAGCTGTTACGAGTGTTTCCCATTGGCGCATGGGCTCATCCTGAAACCAAGGAGCATAGCTGATAGGTGAGGTAGAGATACCCGCAACGGAAACCTCCTCAGGGAGAAGCTTGGCCAACAATTCAGCCAACTGGCAGGTATAGTCACGCCGTGAGGTTGTCGTCCAGTCTGGCTCATGGACTTTGTCCTTGACCACCATGCCATGAAAATCACCGTACGGGAATCCATTGATCACAGGTACAATCAGGCCTTGGTCGGCCAGCCAATGTTCAAATGCCGCCAAATGATCTGGTTGCGCAAGGTCTGCCGCCGCCGTAGCCGAAAGCCGTAATCCAAGCTGAGTTAGCTTCTCTTGGCTAAGCTTGGCCTGCAAACCAGGAATTTCGGTCTGCAGGACGGCAAAGTGCTCGGCCCAAGTAGTACCAGGGAAGATATTGGTGCAGAATGTTAGCTGTGGGGACATGAGGTGCCAGATTGGTGAATCCCCAATCTCCCCTGCAATATACACCCTACCCTACCCCTAGGGCAAGCAGAGCTATAAGGCTAGATCTAAAATAACGAAGCCCAGCATTAACTGGGCTTCGTAAGGATCTAATAATTAGGATCGGCAACAACTGACTACCAGAACTTGACGTACAAGAACACCAAGGCAATCAGGATGGTTATGGCGCCAATATTGAAGATTGGACCAGTTTTGAACAGGCGTGAGCTGATATCGATCGATTTGGCCTTGTCCTCTTCGGTTTGGGCTTTAGAAAGTGAGGCTGCAATCATGATCGCACTCAGGATCAAGAAGCTATAGCCCATCCGGTCTAGGAAAGGGATCTCAGAAAGTGAAGGGGTAAACTTAAAGAGCAACGAGATTGGCAAGGTAGCCAAAGCAACTGCCAATGCACCAGTGGCATTGGCACGACGCCAGAACAAGCCAAACAAGAAGATTGTAAAGATACCAGGGCTGAAGAAACCAGTAAACTCTTGGATGTAGGTAAAGCCACCACCAAGCTTCTCGATGTTATTAGCAATTAGGATAGCAATAGGGATCGCAATCACTAAGGATAGGCCAGTTGTTACACGCCCAACATTAATTAGGTGGCTTTCGGACTTGTCTTTGCCGAACAATGGCTTGTAAATATCCATCGTGAAGATGGTTGCGATGCTATTGGTTTTGCTGCTGAGGGATCCGACAATGGCCGCAACCAATGCTGCGAAGGCTAAGCCTTTTACCCCTGGGAACAAAAATGTATTGAGCAGGTAGGGATAGGTTTCGTCTGCTTGTTTGATGATGTCACTAGCACCTTGTTCGCCTGCCTTAAACAAACCAGCAGCGACAATACCCGGTACAACCACGATCAGTGGCATGAGAAGTTTCAGAAAACCGGCAAGAATAATGCCGTTCTGGGCCTCTGTTAAGCTTTTAGCTGCAAGCGCACGCTGGGTGATGTATTGATTAAAGCCCCAATAGTTAAGGTTCACGACCCACATAGAGCCTATCAAGACTGTCAACCCTGGTAGATCAGAGTAGAACTCATCACCTTCAGAAAAAATCATGTGGAACTTCTCGGGCATCTCAGTGGTCATACGGGTTACACCAGCCATGATACCACCATCATGTCCGTAGGCATTAAGCGCTAAATAGGTCGTGATCAGTCCACCTAGAACAAGGAAGGTGACCTGGATCGGATCTGTAAAAGCAATGGCTTTAAGACCACCAAAGACTGTGTAGAGAGCACTGAAAACCGCAATACTGACGACTGCTATGCTAAGATCAACGTCAAATACTTTATGGATACAGATTGCACCAAGGTACATGATGGAAGTAAGGTTAACCAGGACGTACAAGGCTAGCCAGAAAACTGCAAGGCTAGTAGAGACCCTGCTATCATAGCGCATCTTCAAGAACTCAGGCATCGACATGATGCGTTTTTCTAGGAAAACTGGGACGAAAAACTTACCTACGACGATCAAAGTAGCTGCTGCCATCCACTCATAAGTAGCGATAGCGAGGCCCATCTTAAAGCCTGAGCCAGTCATACCAATCAGCTGCTCTGCGCTGATGTTGGCCGCAATCAGCGATGTGCCGATAGCCCACCATGGCAGGGTGTTACCAGCCACAAAATAGTCTCTAGTGTCCTTCTTTTCGCCTTTTTTGCTGCGCGACACATACAAGGCAATGCTGACGACAATCGCACAGTAGCCTAAGAATACCGCAATGTCAATTTGATTCATCGGAAAATTTGGGTAAAAAAATGTTCGGGATAATTCGGTCATGGTTGGCATTGGCAATGCTAAACGAACCAGCACCCAATGCCACTTGTCTGCAATTATATTACTAATTGTCTAAAAAGCAGGCACATTAGCTCAAAACTTCGCAATTGGCCACTTTTTATGAGCCTCTGCAGGACTTTAGGCATCATAGATGGGATGTCTATGAAAAGCAGAAAATCAAAAGACCCCACACAGCATTACCTAAATGAGGTCAATGGTAAGGGTAAATAATCAGCCCAGTAAAGAAAAAGAAATTAGACAATCGTGGTCAAGCACGAATGGCTGCAGATAGTGGGCCTAATACAACACCCGGAACTTGATGGTATCGGTGATGCTTTTAAGCTTGGCAATGGTGTCCTTTTCGTAGCTTCGGTCCACGTCGGTGATCACATAGCCGATAACGTCATTTGTCTTGAGATACTGGCCCATAATGTTGACCTTTTGGTCGGCCAAGACACTATTGATCTTGGCCAAGATACCTGGCACGTTGTGATGGACATGCATCAGGCGATGGGCATTGGTTAAGGTCGGAAGCTGGATGTTCGGGAAGTTAACCGACATATAGGTGCTGCCAGTGTTCACATACTCGATTAGTTTGTCAGGCACATAGGTAGCTATGTTGAGCTGGGCCTCTTCGGTGCTGCCACCGATGTGAGGGGTTAGGATCACGTTAGGCAAACCACGCAATGGGCTCACAAACTCCTCCTTATTGTTGGCAGGCTCATACGGGAAAACGTCTAGGGCGGCACCAAGGACCTTTCCGCTTTTAAGGTTGGCAACCAAGGCATCCACATCGACTACATGACCACGTGATAGGTTCACGAACACGACACCGTCCTTCATTTGGTCAAACTCACGCGCACCGATGACGTGGGTGTTCTCTTTGCGCCCATCAATATGGAGGGTCACAATATCGGACTGCTGAAGGAGATCATCTAGGGACTTGCACTTGTGGGCATTGCCGAGTCCGAGTTTGTCTACAATGTCATAATAGACGACCTGCATCCCGAGCGACTCGGCGAGCACAGAAAGCTGCGTGCCAATGCTGCCATATCCAATAATACCTAGGCGTTTGCCCCTAATCTCGAAGCTATTGCCTGCACTTTTGTTCCAGACACCATTGTGCATCTGGTTGCTTTTTTCGGTTACGTTCCGGAGCAGGAGGATGATCTCGCCAAGAGCCAGCTCGACTACAGAGCGAGTATTGCTGTATGGGGCGTTAAAGACGGCCACACCTTTGCGCAAACAGGCCTTGGTATCGATCTGGTTGGTGCCAATACAAAAGGCTCCAATGGCAATTAGTTTGTTAGCTGATGCCAAAACGCGTTCGGTAACTTGGGTTTTGGACCGAATGCCAAGGATGCTGACTTGCTGGATACGCTCACAAAGTTCGTCTTCGCTTAGCGCACCAGAGGCCACCTCAACAGTGTAGCCTTCTGCCTCAAAGACCTGGGCTGCATGTGGGTGTATGTTTTCTAACAACAGTACGTTAATACGGTTCTTAGGATAAGAAATACTCATAGGAAGCTGGTTGATATATAAAATTTCGTCGAGGCTGGCCGCAACATGGTCTGCCACTTCTACCACTTGGGCTCGCTCAACATTTTCTGTAAAGGCATAAAACTTATTAGCAAGGCCAGCTTCACGGATTTCGTAGTCCGTGTAGCCATCACCAATAACATAGACATCACCGGGCAGTGCTAATTGGTTTAGCAACTTGACTTTTCCTTTGTCTTGTGCAAGTGGGTTGCTCTGGTCACAGCCTGTTATATGGCCGACCTCATCATAAGTAAAAGTATTGGCATAAACATGGGCAGCATCGATGCCAAACTCAGCCACAATGGGCTCAATGATCTCCCGAAAACCACTACTTACGATCAATACCTGACCCTGATGTGCCCTAAAAAAAGCCTCATTACGGGCGAAACTGGCGGAAACCTTATTCCGCAGGACCTTAACTGTAGAGGAAATATCTTGCTGACGTGCACCAAGCAAAGCCAAACGCTGGCTCAAGGCTGTGGCAAACGATAGCTGGCCACACATCGCCAGGTCTGTCAACTCCTTGATTTTGATGAGACGGCCTTCAGCTTCTGGATGGCCCGAAAGGGATATCATGGCTAACTCATCCATCGCCTCCACCCGCATAAATGTGCTGTCAAAGTCAATGACGTAGTAGGTGGACGGATGTGGTTTGGTTTTGACTGGGATGTCTTGCATCAGCAGACGTTGGAGCGGCTGTTTGGACCAAAATTGGTCCAAACGCTAGGAAGGATGGGTTGTCAGAGGTATAAAAATCTTTGGTGTATTGGGCCGCAAGTTAGGGATAAGCCACGGACCATGCCGCCCGACTTGTCAGAAATAATAATGCCTCTACAATGCATGGTGCTGGTAGAGGCATCTGATTGCTGGATATATTAAGGCAGTTAATATCGAGCAAAGACCGCCCTAGAAGCTGTAAGAATAGGACACGTAAGGCAAAGGATAGTTCTGGAGGGAAGAGCCAAAAAGTCCCAAGTCCCAAGTCCTATTTTGTTTTCGGTTGTCTATACGCAAACCTCCCATGACGGCATAACCGATGACAGACTGGCTGTATTCGGCCACCACGGACAAAGCATTAGTTGCACGCGCATGGACAGCCATGGTGCCAATCCAGGTGCTCCCATAGTTGATGGTCTTGCCATTATTGGTTGTATTAAAATCCCAAAGCCTGACCATTGGGATAATATTACCATCACCAATTATATAGCTGGTGCTAACACTAAAGTTATAGTCCTGGCCACCATAGCCAGCGATAAGCGTTGGCGTGACACTATAACCGTTATGTTTGGTTGAGGTAAAATAGGAAGCCTCCGTAAACTGAGAAGTATATGTTAACATACCCCCAACACGGAGCATAGGATAGATTTCGTGTGTGGATTTGAGGTTGAGGTAAAACGGAAAGGCCAGTGGTGAAACCAAGGCGCCTACATTAAGCGAAATCCAGTCTGTGAAACCGATTTCGAGTCTGTTGAGTAGGCCCATAAAGTTGTTGTAGTGACCTGTACGCCCGGGTTGGCATAAGGACGAGGGCGCCAAAAGGATACTGCGTGAGCTATTAATCAGGTTGTAGTCAAAACCATTAACGTTGGCCTTGCTCTGATCGACATTTGGGTTGCCGGGCTTTGGCGGCAGGATCGGCTTTGGCGTATCTGCAGGTGCTGGGACCACAGGAGCAGGTACTGGCACTGGTGCAGGCGGCGTCGGCGCAGGTACCGGAGGAACGGGAATAGGTGGTGGTGTAGGCTCAGTCTGTGCAAATGCAAGTTGTTGAAGCGCAACTATGGCTACAAACAAAGTAGATAGGATGTACTTAGTAAAGGTTTTTTTCATGATTAGCAGAACAGGTTTCGTGCAACAACAGGCCTGCTGTTCGGCCATTGTCTTGTGCCCTCCCACAACATTTGAGCCACAATCTGCAAAACCGCAATGGCAGCAATCATAATACCGAGGTGTAGCCTAGGTGTCAATGCCAGATTAGGGCATTAGCTAGCCATTTTAGCATATTGCCACTTTAGGTATTGCGCCATCAGGCTTAGCTGCCAGCTTGTTGCAGGTAGAACATCATGGGTAATACCAATTGTGGCTGAAGCCTGGTCGCCTAAGAAGAACTTAAGCATCTGGCTAGCTTTAGGCACAAGTTGAGCTCCTACGTTATTAGCCATTAGGTTGGCATCTAGCGCGGCGCAAAGGCTATGGGTAAGCGCAGTGGCTTGGTCGCTGGGGCTGAAACACAACTTTGCTATACGTTGTTCGGTTGCCCAAGCGGATTTGGCATCTGGCGGCAATAAGACCTTATCCACCCCAAGCACGTTACTGATATTGTTCCAGACCTGGAGCCAAGCCTCCGTAACATTGGGCGGCACTAAAATGCCCATCTTACGCAACCCCCTCAATACCACCATGCTGAACGATAGTCCAGTTCCGAGCAATTCAGTTTGGTTGATTGCTATATACCCTGGGCGGTGGCGGGCGGACATCATCCGGACAAGGGTATGGACTAACCGCACTCGCAACAAAACCTCCGTCAACTGATGGCTTGGACCTAACGGACTTATTTCAGAGAAAACAGCATCAATAAACTGAGCCGTCTCAGCTAGCCGTGCCAAAGGATCGGTATGGAGGCGTTTACTATGGAATAATGTGGCAGCTCCTTCGGCAGACTGGTAACAAAAGGGCAAACCATAGGTACCTAAAACCAAAAAGACGGCACTTTGATGTTCTTGAAAAAAGCCCTTAGCCAGCTTCACTGAGCCTTCGTCCATCGGAAGATGCCAACGACCATCGATTTTGGTCTCGAGCTGGCGCAAACTAGATGGCAGAGATGTTAAGATTCTCCAGTCCTGAAGGCGGCAGCAACCAAATGCTGCCATAATCTCATCTTGCCCTGCTGAGGTAGCCCATTCTGCCACGATACCGTCAAAGGTGACATCCCCAGTCCTAATCCCGGCCTCGAGCACCTGCTGGGTAGAGAGTGCATTTACGTAGGATTGGTTTATAAGGTTGTTAGTTTGGTCAGCAGTCATCTTACTGTCCTAACCCTAGATAGAACCTGTCTGTTTAGGTAACGGGACAAAAGGAGCTAACATTGGAGAAAGCGGCTGTAAACAGAACCTTGGTATAGCTTAATGTTTTCGGGCCGATACCATGGACTCGGCATATTATACTCGAGCATGGTCTAGGCTATTTGTCATGATTAGGTGAGGGGGATAGCAGGAAACTTAGGACCTAAAGTATGTCAACTAGTGGTTGTTAAATTGCCTGAAAAATACGGAAAATAGCAAAATTTAGCCTCAAGATAGGCTACTATCTTGATGGGTCTGGATTTGTAGGTCCTGATCCTGTATCTTGCCCAAACTTTCCCCAAACAATAAAAGGGCAACACGCTTTAGCAATAGATGACGATAACAATTAGACTTGTGGGCCTAGCAACCATTGTAGCACTAGGGATCCAATATAGTAACCTTTCGGCCCAGCCAGCTGCAAAAAAAACAGCAGTAACCCTACCCTACCAAAACGCAGCCCTTACACCTCAGGCTCGTGCAGAGGACCTTTTGGCTCGAATGACGCTGGAGGAAAAAATCGGCCAGATGACCCAGATTGCCACCACAGAAATCAACAAGGTGGACAATCCCAAAACTAAAGTCGATCGGTTTAAGCCCTATTTGGAAAAAGCCAAAGCCGAAAAACTAATCAAGGAGCACAATATTGGTTCGTTCTTGGCAGCATTTGCCGTTTCACCACAGGATTGGTACACCTTTAGCAATGAGCTCCAAAAGGTCAACATGGCTAACAGCCGCCTTGGTATCCCGATCATTTATGGCAATGACAATGTCCATGGGGCCAACTATGTTGCTGGTGCGACCATTTTTCCACAACCAGTCAACCTTGCAAATACGTTCAACCTGCAGTATGCCGAGGCCATGGGACGGATCACTGCCACCGAAATCAGCGACCTAGGCCAACCATGGAACTTTGCTCCTATCCTGGATATCGGGCGTAATCCTTACTGGCCTCGTCAATACGAAACATTTGGAGAAGACACCTATTGGGTTGGTCAGCTAGGAACTGCCTACATCAAGGCTTTGCAAACTGCCGAAGCTGCCAAACCATACAAGATTGCAGCCACTGCTAAGCACTTTATGGGCTATTCGGACCCCAAGTCCGGTTGGGATCGCAGCCCGTCGGTCATTGGTGACCAAGAGTTGCGTGAGATTTTTTTGCCACCGTTCCGCCAAGCAGTCAATGCAGGTGTCAAGACCTTCATGATCAATAGTGGAGAGGTCAACGGTGTTCCGATCCATGCCTCAGCCAAATACCTGACCGGTATGCTCAGGAACGAACTCGGGTTTGACGGAGTCATCGTTACAGACTGGGCAGACATCTTGCAACTGATCGGCCAGCACCATGTCGCCCATAACGAAAAAGAAGCTACGCTGATGGCGCTCAAAGCTGGCATCGATATGTCTATGACAGCCAGCAGCACTACATTCTGCACCGTGACCAAGGACTTGGTAAAGGAAGGATACCTCTCTGAGTCGGTTATCGACAAAGCAGTATTGCGGATTTTGCGCCTTAAGTTTGACCTAGGACTGTTCGAAAATCCGTATCCACGCAACGATCGATTTGCCCGCATTGGTAGTAAGGCCAATAAGCAAGAGGCACTAGAGGCAAGTCGCGAAAGCATCGTCTTGCTTAAGAATGACGGAATCTTGCCAATCAAAACTAGCCCTAAAAACATCCTAGTCGTTGGCCTGCAAGCCAATAGCAAACGTAACAACGCCGGTGGCTGGACCATCAACTGGAACGGTGGCAATGAGGACCAATTCCCGACTTCGATCCCTACCCTATTCGCTGCGGTACAGGCAGGTTTCCCGAATGCCAAAGTGGATACATCAGCTGTGGTAGTGAACGGCACTGGCAAACTTGACCCAGCCAAACTTGCAGCTGCGGACTTGGTCATCATGGCCGTTGGGGAGGAGCCTTATGCCGAAGGTATGGGCAACATTCAGGACCTAAACCTACTTACTGACCAACAACTACTGATCAACGAAGTACAGGCTAGTGGCAAACCAAATGTTTTGGTAATGTGGGCTGGTCGTCCTCGGCTCATTACCTCATTTTTGCCCAAAACCAACGCCTTTATCCATGCTGGTTTACCGGGCGAGTTTGGCACAACTGCCTTGGTCGAAATTTTAGCTGGCAAGGTCAATCCATCAGGAAAATTGGCCATCACCTACCCAGGAGAGGTTGGCCACATCACACCATACAATGCCCGCATTCATGACCGCTACTCCAACCTGTTTGCCTTCGGCACTGGACTGAGCTACACAACGTTTCAATACATCGACTTGCGCGTTTCTGATAGCTCCGTGAACCGTAATGGAAGCATCAAAGTGTCTGTAACAGTTCGTAATACTGGTGCGCGCGAGGGTAAAGAAGCTAGTCTGCTCTTTGTCAAAGACGAGGTCCGGACGCACAGTACGCCATTGCTCAATTCGTTGAGAGGTGTAGTTAAAGAAGTTTACAAACCTGGTGAAGCCAAAACAATCACGTTTGAGCTTAAGCCAGAACGGGATTTCAGCTACCCTGACGAGGTGGGAGGTATTCACCTTGAAGAAGGCTATTTCGTGATCGAGATTGGCGGTCTAAAAAAACGGGTATCACTTCGGGCACCAGGGAACGGGCTCAACCAAAAGGACTTTAAGCTCAAAAATTACCTCCAAGAAGATATCGGCACCAACTAGGCCAAACAGCTGTCTTACTTTGGTCAAATTCAAACTCCTTCAATCTCAACCAAAATGATTAGGACTCAAGACGCTGACCTTTATTGCGTCTGCCGATCTACTCCGATCCTTACCTTCCCCCCTATTGATCAGATGAAAGTCTTGATATCTAGTACAATATTATCTAAAGTAGCACTAGTATTTGGCTTAGTATTAGTCTTCGGAGCTAGCTCCGGATTTGCTCAAATTGGTGCAAGTTCAACTAGTAAAAACAGCAAAGGTGCCACCATGTCCCGTGAGGAGCGCATGCGCACCATGCCTGCACGTCGACTTGACGCCATCAAACTGCTGCAACATTGTGAGACCAAACTCAAGATGTCCCTAGGACAACTGAAAGACTCAAGTGCCTACCCTCGGAATATCGAGCTCGGAGGCACCAAATGGAAAACAACGAACTATAAGGACTGGACTGGTGGATTTTTCCCTGGCCAGCTCTGGTATATGTACGAAAGCACCAGTGATGAGTATTGGAAAACCCAAGCCATAAAGTGGCAAAAGGCGATGGAACCAGCAAAATCGATTACGTGGACTCATGATCTAGGCTTCATGGTTTATAACTGTTATGGTCATGCTTGGCGCTTGACTCGAGATCCAGCATACAAAGAGGTACTATTCACTTCAGCTGCAAGCCTTGATAAACTCTACCACAACAAGGTAGGGACCACCAAAAGCTGGACTTGGCGCAAAAACTGGATGCACCCTACCATTATCGACAATATGCTAAATCTGGAGCTATTGTTCTGGGCTGGCAAAAATGGTGGTCGTCGTGCTTTCTATGAACATGCATTTCAGCATGCCACAGTAACCCAACACGAGCACCTAAGGCCAAACTACACCTCCTACCATGTTGTTAACTATGACACTGCTACCGGGAAACCCTTACACAAAGTTACTGACCAAGGCCTAGCTGACAGCAGTACTTGGGCACGCGGTCAAGCTTGGGGTGTTTACGGCTTTGCCATGTCACACCGCGAGACCAAAAACATCAAGTTCCTGGCTACTGCAAAAAAAATGGCTGAGGTCTTTATGGCTAATCTTCCAGAAGACAATATACCCTATTGGGACTATAATGCCCCTCATGAAGCTAGCACCCCACGCGATGCTAGTGCAGCAGCCATTGCAGCAAGTGGCATGCTCGAAATCGCCCGTCTATCAAAGGACCCTATCGATCAGCTCACCTACCGTGAATATGCGGTCAAACTCCTGACGGCCCTAAGCAGCCCACAGTACTTGGCACCTGACAACAGCCCAGCAATCCTGCAGCATAGCACTGGGAGTATGCCCCACAAAAGCGAAATAGATGTCAGTCTTATCTATGCTGACTATTATTACGTAGAAGCCCTAATCCGCCTAAAGGATATGCGCTATTAGTCAGAAGGTAGTTTCTATTGACCCCGCCTAAACTTGTTTACCATTGTCCTTTCTTGTTCTGCTGATGGATCATAATCCTTTCAAAGCCTTACACAGTTTGCTCAAACAAGCACTAGTAGCCAGCCTTGTTGTGCTTGGTCTCCTTGTGTTGTCTGATAGGGCGGCGGCGCAATCAGCAGATGTTCAGCCACGGATGAAACTGGCCTACCTTCGGGATTCGCTGATCGGCGGGGTTATTAAAAAGGAGCTAGCCTTTAGCGTCGATGAGCTTGGAAAACCTGGCGATCCGATACCAAAGTACATCTTGGGCAACAAGGTCGGTGGCGACTATATGCTGATGAGCATCGGCGAGACAATGGCGTCAGTCGAACAATTGACTGGGATAAAGGGCACTAATCAATACCCCTTCATTAAGTTCCTTAAGCCTTGGATGTTAGCAGAGGCTCCTGTGGCACACACCTTTGGCCAGCTCTTCATGATCCGGTCATTACTGATGTACCAATCCAAAGGAGCCAAACCCGTCAAGAGCCTGAAGGGTAACCCAATTTGGGAATCAATGACAGGCGAAGAACAAAAAACCATCAGCGCTGGACTAGATTTCCGCCGGAGCTATGACGTACTAAAACGTGAACCAAGCAATGGAAGGCCACTAAACTATTTAGCAGTTGGGCTTTTGATAGGTGCCTATGGTAAGTCGATAGGCATTGACCCAGATCCGGAGGCATTGGACTACCTGGCTAATAAATGTGCCGATATTATTTACCAGAACAATGGCATCCTGGACGATGACAAAGGTGGACGAGGCCGTTATGACCGTTATGGTCGTGAGTTCAACCACTTCACATGGGAGGCACTTACCTTGTTAGGAAAAAGTGACTTGCTTGTTAAAATCAAACCTGCTGTCATCAACAGTAACCAGATTTGGTTCGACATGGTCAATCCTGCCACAGGTTATGGCTATCCTTATGGTCGTAGCCTACAGAATAGCTGGGATGACACGTTCGAACAATGTGGTTTTTTAGCTACCTATCCCGAGCTAAGCCCAGCTCCACTCCCGCTGATCGCTGCGCTATACGCTAAGGCCTGGGACCATTATATCACTAACCAATATAACCCGACCAAACACCTGAACCGGATGCTAGAACCTGGCCGAGGTACTTATAGCTACGCAAGTACTGACCGCATCTGGGGCTATACTGTCCATACGTTTGGCAAGGTAGCATTGAGCGCCCAGCTATTGTTTGCGGCCCTCGAGAAAAACAAGATCTCATCCTGGACCATCAAACCAGAACTACCACCAGTAAGTCGGTTTGTGCCAATCACCCACAAAAACAAGAGCAAAAAGATGGGTTGGTGGATTGTCCGGAACCCAGGAAACTACTTTGTGCTACCCATCGTCGGGAGCTTCAAAAATAGTGCAACGTCTGACTACCTCCCGATACCCTACGGATTTGAAGGCATACAGGTACCCGTGGCCCAGCAGGTGCCAACCATGGTGCCTTTCCTGAGCCTTCCTGATGGTACGACCCTGTCAACTGCAGATGGAGCTGACTCGATTTATCTTAACCAAGACGGCAATAAACTCACGATCGTTTGGCGGAACTTGGTTGATGTCAAGGGCAATAACAACAAGTTTGGCATCGGCGCCACCGCGAGCTGGACCTATCAAGACCAAGAGATCATCAACGAAATCAGTATCACGAGCATGGCCAACACCGTCATAAGCAAGTTGCAATACTGGGTGCCGACCAGCTACAACTATGCCGATTTAGCGAGCGGATCTGTTTTCAATACAGATGGCAAACAACTCTACGTCAACTTAACAACCGACTGGGACTGCCAACTCATGCTAATGTCACCTGGCCATACCGACCTTGGCAAAGGCCCTTTTGCCCCAATTCCGCTCATAATGCAATGGACTGGGACAGATGTGCCACTATTGCAGGACAAAACCTACAAACTTAAAGTTTCCTTACGCAGTGCTGGCTTCTAAGCAATGTTCTATGGTATGCTTAGGGATGGCTCTCAAGCTCAACTTACAGGGTAGTTACTAATCAAAATTTACCAACAACAGTCCGACACATAGCTACACCTTCGCCATTAACCAACGCTTTATGTACACAACCATCCCTACCATCAAACAGTCAGTATATTGGAGCTTGCCTCGTCTGGGCATTATTCTGCTGCTTTTTTTAAGCATCAACTCCAACCTTACTGCTGCACCTACTGCCAAAGATCCGGCCCTGAAAGTTGCACGAATTTTTACCCATCAAGCAGTATTGCAGCGAGACCGCCCGATTCCAATTTGGGGCACCAGCAAACCTAAAGAAACAGTCGTGGTCAGCATCAATGGGCAGAAAAAAACAACTAAAGCCGATCCTGCGGGGTACTGGAAAGTTTTGTTAGGTGCTATGCCAGCTGGTGGACCTTATTCCGTCAGGATTAGTACTAAGAAACAAGAGTTGGTCCTGAACGATGTGCTCATTGGTGAGGTCTATATCGCCAGTGGGCAAAGCAATATGGAGTGGCGGCTGAAGCAAACAGTCAATAATTACAAAAAGGAGATCGAAGAGGCCAAGTATCCTAACATTAGGTACATCAGTATCACGAACAACTTTGCGCCTAGCCCGCAAGCAGATCTGCTAGATACCTTTGCTCTTTGGAAGGCTGTGAGCCCCGAAACATCACAGGAGATGTCCGCTGTAGCTTACTTCTTTGCCCGCTCAATTCACAAAGACTTTAAAATTCCTGTCGGGATCATCAGCTCCGAATGGGGTGGCACAGTTGCTGAGGCCTGGACCAGCCAAGAGGCCCTGAGGGCAATGGGAAATGATTTTGATGAAAAGCTAAATGAGCTTAACGCCAAAGGCAAGGATATTGATACCTACAAAGCCCGCAGCAAAGCCATGATCGATCAGTGGATCAAGGCCATGCGCGCTGCTGACCTTGCTTCGAAACCCGAGAATGGCCAGTATTGGACGGATGCTGGATACGACCCAGTCAAAAATCCGGCTTGGAAACAAATGAAAGTCCCAGGAAAGTGGGAAAACAATGGTCTCCCGTCATTCGATGGCATCGTTTATTTCCAGACTTCTATTAAGATCGAGGCGCTTCCGACATCGCCAACAGTTAAACTCTCCCTCGGTCCTATAGATGACATTGACTCCGTTTGGATCAATGGTATCAAGGTAGCAGGTGGCGAAGGCTGGGACAAACCCCGCACTTATGCAATACCTATCAGTATCTTAAAGACGGGCACAAACACGATAGTGGTTAAGGTAACGGACACGGGTGGTGATGGTGGATTCACTGGCGAGGCAGCTGATATGTACCTCGCATTAGGTAACAAAAACATTTCTCTGGCCTATGATTGGAACTATCGTGTTGCCACTGATAATAGCAAACTGCCCCCCAAGCCCGAAAACATCAATACCCAAAACACTCCAACGGTTTTGTTTAATGCCATGATCAACCCTATCATACCCTATGCCATCAAGGGTGTGATCTGGTATCAGGGAGAGTCAAACGCAACAAGGGCCAAACAATATCGGCAATTGTTCCCGACCATGATCAAGGACTGGCGGACCCGCTGGGCACAGGGTGACTTTCCGTTCCTATATGTGCAGCTAGCTAACTACCGCCTAGAAACAGACAAACCCGTAGATAGCGACTGGGCAGAGCTGCGCGAGGCCCAAACGATGACCCTTGCATTGCCTAACACTGGTATGGTTTGCACAATAGATATTGGAGAGGCGAATGATATACACCCCCGGAACAAGCAGGATGTAGGTGCAAGGCTATACCAAGCCGCTAAAAATGTAGTATATGGACAACCCGTTGTGGCAGCAGGGCCAATGTACAAATCGCATGAGGTGAAAGGCAACAAGGTCTATATAACTTATAACAACACCGACGGCAAACCGCTAGAGGTACGAGACAAATATGGCTACCTGAAGGGCTTTGCTGTTGCAGACGCTAATAATGTTTGGCATTGGGCCAAGGCAGAGGTGATTGGCCAGCAAGTGGTGGTCTATGCTGAAGGTGTTAACAACCCAACAGCAGTGCGTTATGCATGGGCTAACAACCCAGGTGAGCTGGACCTCTATAATGCTGTAGGTCTGCCAGCGGTGCCATTCCGGACAGATAAACTGCCAGGGATTACTAATTAACCTAAAAAATGATCGTCCACAGGACGAGTCTATATCATCAGCCAAGTACTTGAGCCTTAAGAGAACAGGATCAGGTGCTTGGCTGATTTTTATTAGGCCTTTGCAGGGGGGTAGGTGTGTTTTTGGCACGGATTCTGCCAATATATCTAGTGTTAGTACTAAGCGGTATCTAAGGTCAAGAAAGGAGGTGAAAGTCGGCTTGGCAGCCTGATAGAACCGACATTTGTCAGATTTGACAAATATTTCTTGACATTGAGATAACAATTGCGTAACTAACTATCCTGTTAGAGGGCAAGGCACTCGCCTTGGATTTCGAAGGTTGACCAAACGAGGACAGCCAGAAAAACACCTGAGGAAGCGCGGCCACCGAACGAGGAGCCATCACTTGGTGTTAAGGCCAGTTGCCTTGCCCCCTCACGGCATCACGAACTTTTTTCGTTTTACCTAATCACTACCTTATTGCTTATGAAACTCAACATTCAGAGCATTCACTTCGATGCTGACACCAAGCTCATCGATTTCATTCAGAAGAAGCTAGACAAGCTTGATACCTTTTCTGACCGCATCATCGATGGAGAGGTTTTCCTTCGCCTTCACAAGGACAGTGAAAGCAAGGACAACAAGATGCTCGAAGTCAAGATAAACCTACCTGGTACTACACTCTTTGCCAAAGAAACCAGCAGCACCTTCGAAGCTGCTGCCGACATCGCCCTTGAGGCCCTAAAAAGTCAGGTCAAAAAGTACAAAGACAAAAAACAAGAAAAACCATCAGTGCTTTCTCCTGAGCTTGCCGTTGTCGAAGACGACGAATAAGCAAACAGTCCTAGGGATGGACCCAATGAAAAAACACCCTCGCAGCAATGTGAGGGTGTTTTTGTTGTTGGAAACAACCTCAATTCTGGTCACCAAAAGGAAACCGATCCAAGACTAAGGCCTAGCGATCATACCAACTGCGGCGCCGGCTTAGTTTCAGATCCTGAAGAATGCTGGCCTTGACGTTGATATCGATGTTATAACTCTGGCGGAAACCAAAGGGAATCCAGTTAAACTTAATCTCCCAGCAGTGTAGGTTGCGGTAGATGTTGATGTTGGTATAGCTGAAGTTCCTATTCTTGAGGTCATAACCTGAGGAGCCGCCCACCTTCCAGTTCTCGGTGATGTTAACGTCCCCGCTGAAGTTCATGGTCTGGGTGATACTAGCTTCTTGATTGATCCCTCGAGAGTAGGCCAAGTTATACCCCACTGATATGGTCCAAGGAATGTTAAAATCCACATATAGATCAGGGTTGGCATTGACGAAGGCCAGCTGTTGGTCATTCATCTTGTCAAGACCTTTTTTGGTCGTGTTGGGTTTGAGACCGAGCCCTTCTGGTGTTAGAGAGGTACTCATCGCTAGGTTGATAAAGTCTAGATAACCAAAACCCTGCCCACGCCCGATGGCCAGCTCTTTGTTCCGCCTTAGTTGGCCAGTGCCCTCTACCTCGGTACGGCTATATGGGTCGAGGCTGCCGTTCATGTTGATGTCTATCTTGTTGAACAGGCGGGTACGGGCTGTTAGCGAAATGGCCGAGAGATTAAACGAGTCGGCCAGGAGATTGTAAGATCCATTGATGCCGATGTTGTCAAACAAGGTGACCTTTTCGAAGGCCTTGCTACCCTTAAGGGTATCAGCGTTGCCCTTTTTGCGGACTTTAGCCTCGAACGTATTGGTGAGCCCGAAGTTGATATTGGCCGATCGACCAGCGCCGACAACACCGTAAGGTGAAAGCTGGAAGGGGTTATAGATTACCTCTCGTCCGGTGCTATCAGCCTGCACACGTTTGTAGATTCCGTAGCCCGCATCGGCATAGTTAGGCCGGAAGCTAATACCAATACTAGGCAATAATGTATGTCGGATGGCTTCAATCCCCGCCCGTTTTACAAAAAATGTGCCGTAAATCCTGGTATTCGTATTGATACCAAACCCTTCGAGCCAACCTGCCCGCCCAAATTGATTAAGGGTATCAGCAAACACACCCCTCTGCCCAGGGCCACGGTCTTGATACTGATACCTAATCTGGCGGGTGCTCCAGACCTCGGTGTAGGTAAGACTTGGTGAAAGGTTGAAGTACTTAAAGGCTTGGAGTGTGGTACTGATCGGGAGGGTGTGCTGGACGCCAAACCGACCTCGATTGAAAAGGGGGCCAAAGTTAGTACCGTTAAACGGGATCAATGTGTCGGCGGTGGGGTTTAGAAGGCGGGTGCCAGACAAAGCCAAGGACTGAGGAGCGGCATTGGTCAAGAAATTTTGGGCATTGGCAGACCAACCAATGTTGATCTTTTGCCACCAAGTGTTGCCAAGGGACCCCTCTCGTTTGAAGGGATAAATCCGGTTCATGTTCCAGACCAAGCTAGGTAAGGTGGCAGTAACAGTAGTGGTTCGGCGCCCGCGAGCATCAGCAGCGTTGGTTTGCTGCTGTGTGGCTGCAATGTTGAAGTTAAAAGGTGTGCCTGTCAGCTGCTTAGCATAGCTGACGGTGGAGTTAAAATTGCTACTGAGGTAGTTTTCGGCTAGTTGACTATTGAGGGTATTGTAGTTGGTACTACCGAGGCTAACGCTGGCGCTAAACTGGCTACTGCCACGGCTTAGCGGGATGTGACTCCAGTCCAACCAATAGTCCTCACCCACGTTCTCAAATCCCTCTTGGCCAGTTAGGCGGCGATTGTAACGCAGATTCAGATTGCCCTGAAATCCATATCGCACCTTATAGTTGGTCAGGACGTTAAGGCCATAGCTACCCTTTGTGTATATCTCGCCTAGGAGTTTGACACCAGCATAATCGCCTATTGGGAAATAGAAACCACCGTTCCGGAGAAAAAAACCCCTATCGACACTTTCGCCATACACTGGGATGATGATACCAGCTGATTGGCGTTCGGGCACGGGGAAGAGGCCAAACAGAAAGCCTAAGGGTGTTGGTGCATCAGCGATGACGACATTAAACGGACCTGTGATGATCTTGTCATTGGGGATCATCTTTATCTGGGGGGCATTAATATAGAAATGCGGGTGTGCCAGGTTGCAGGTCGTATAATGGGCATTCTGGACAAACATCTCCTCGTTAGGCAAGCGCTTGACCCTTTCGCCTTGTATGTATCCCTCGCCGTTCTGCGTCACAAGGCCGGTTATAATGCCCTTTTTTGTCTTGAAATTAAACTTGATGCGCTGGGCCTGATACTTGTCGGGCCCTTGTTCAAAAAGCGGTACCCCTTTTAGTTTGCCAGTGCTGTCTGCCAAGGGGCGGGCATTGACGATACTTGTCTTCCAGTTAAGGTCGATGACGTTGGCCTCAAGTTTCATCTCGCCATAGTCCACCTTGCTCTTGTTATAGAGAAAAAATTGGTTGGTCGCAACGTCAAACGTCATGGAGTCCTGCGCTGAGTACTTGACAGCCGTCTGGACCGAGCTACGCTTGTTGCGACGGATACTGTCACGTTTGGCTAAGGCAAGGCCAACGCTATCAAGTTGTTTGACGATCGGAATGGAATCGCTTAGGCGAGGAGTTGGTGTCGGCTGAGCTACCTTTATGGTATCCGCTGCTGGCGCCAAGTAAGGCCGAGCCTGTGGCTTGTCTGGTACCGAGGACTTGAATTTGGCATTGGTTTTAGGCCTAGGTTTGACAGCTTGCTTGGATTTGACCTTTGGCTGGGCCTTGGTTGGTGTTAATGGTGTTGGCTGTGTTGGTGCAGTTTGGCCCAAAGTGTCATTGCTGATACCTAACCAAATAGCCAACAAAATGCAGCACATGGTAGGTACAGCTGCTGCAGATGCAAACAACCGAGTAGTCAAAAAGAAATGCTGAAGGCAGCGGGCAGCGTTAGCCATAGTTTTCCGTCTGCAAAACTAACAACTAGTCCGCAAGGAGCCACACCATTGACGAGCTATTAACACCACTCATTGCTGCTTAGTAGCAAAGTGCAACCGGAAACTTATGTAGTTAATGGCCTACTATAGTTTATAGCGCAGCATCAGGTTGAGGCCCAAGGTCGTTGGGGTCACAGATACTGGCTCGCGCTTGGCATATGTGCTGAACAAGAAAAAATTGAGCGTTGGCTCCACCATCACAGAAATTCTATCCGAAACTGGCTGAATATAAGCCAAGCCTGTATACAGATGCATGTTGATCTGTTGGAAAGGCTCATTGGCTTCAGGGAACGAGAAATCTGCCATTGGCGCACCATTATGAACACGAGCGGTATACCCACGCATCAACCAGTTGGCACCTAATCCGCCTGAAAGTCTGATCCTGTTGGTGTTGGCAAGATATAGGCTAGTACCTAGGTTGAGCCCGCCATAATAGAAGGAACTTTTCTGCTGCACTGTGCCTGATGCAAAGACTGGAGTCAACAGCATGCTGCCATCTTGGTTGTAGGACTGGGTTAGGCCCACAGGTGTGCTATGATCAACCTTATAGACTAGCTCCTCATTGATGCTTGCAAAGTGTAGACCTATGTTGAGCTCAAAACGTTTGGTGATGGTTCGTACCAGCCGTGCCCCAGCCTCGATACCAATGCGGTCACCCGAAAACCGATTTTGATTTTCGAGCGAACGAACCTGCATCTCGTTTTCAAGGCCTGCCTCTACCCTCCTGAACGAAAAACGAGGCATAAGATAAGCATCAATTGCCCATTTGCTGAGGCCGGATTCGGCCTTTCCTATGGTGCCAGCGACAATTACAGGATTGTGTTTTGGTTCATTGACTTCGAGGGCACTCTCAACCATTGGGGCTATCTCGTTTGATCGATCTGCTGAAATCTTAGCATCAAACCTTAGGTCATTAATTGCTGTCATCGATTCCAGACTTGATTGGAACGGAAGAGTGGCTGTTTGTTCCCTTAAAGATGGTACTAGGTCTTGGTTTAAGCTATCTGTCTGGCCTTGATTTTGGGCAAGGCTAGTGGCTTTATCAGCTGTTACACCTCGGCCAGAAACTGCTTTTTTGGCCCTGTCTTGATCAGAAGTCATGCCACTATTATCTCGCAAGCCGCTGATCGATGATTGGGCATTTTGGGCATTAGGATTGGCATTAATTGACATGGAAGTAGTTGGAACATCCCCATGATAGGAAGCTGTATTCTGCGGCTGATCAAGGCCAAACGTAGCAGCAGCCTTGGTTGAGCCAGGACCAGGAGTATCGTTTGGTCCTGATCCTGACTTGCCAGATTTGCGATAGGGCAAAGTAGTCCCGGGTTTAACCCTGATAATTGCTGGATCTTTAGTACTTGGTGCAATGACGCTCAACTGGGATGCACCTTGAGTAGATACATCTGCCCCAGAAGGAGACAAAGGGTTAGCTGCGGATGGTTGTGAGCCAGCTTTTGATACTGATGCCTGAGAACTAGCCTGAGCCATCTCAGGCAATACAACAGGAGTGGCAGCTGGGGTTTGATAGGCCACGGCACTAGATGTGCTGGCTGGCTCTGAGCCCCTGTTACCAGAATGGCTTGCTGGTGCTACTGCATGTGGCAAAAACGGCTGCTCTGTTGGGGCTGAGCCCAATTGTGTGTTTGGTGCTGGAGCTTGGTTGACATATAGATAACCTACACCAGCCATCATGAGCAGGGCAACCATTGGCACAATTGCCTTCCAGACTACAAAAGCTGGTTTAGGCTGATTGATTTGCCCCTTGATGTTGGCCCAGGCATCGGGTGGTGGTGGCACCTCCCAATCCTTAAACTTGTTTTGGAACAGGTTTTCGAGGCCGTCTTTTTCTTCTTGATTAAGCGACATGACTAGCGACTGTCTTGGTCTGTAATATTTTTTTCTGCAAGATGGACTTCGCCTTGCTTAGCTGTGACTTACTGGTACCTTCGTTGATGCCGAGCATGTCACTGATTTCTTTGTGGGTATAGCCTTCGATGACGTTTAGGTTAAAAATCATCCTGTACCCGTCCGGCAATTGCTGGATGAGGGTCAAAAGGTCTTCGTGGGATAGCCGACTCATAATATCCACTTCGGCTACACTGACGTCAAACTGTTGTTCAACGTCCTCGTGTTGGTAGTGTTTTTTGTTTTTGGTGTAATGGTTTAAGGCCGTGTTGACAAAAATGTGTCTCATCCAGCCTTCGAACGAACCTTTGTTCTGGTACTGGTTAAGTTTCTGGAACACCTTGACAAAGGCTTCCTGAAATATATCCTCTGCCTCAAAATTGGTGTAGGCATAACGCAGACATAACGCCATCATCCTTGAGGCGTATTTGCTGTACAGGGCCTCCTGATGACGGCTACTGTTCTGTGCACATCCTGCGATTATGTCCTCGTCAGAGTACTTCAAAGGTTGTTCGTGAATCTGTTATACCATGTGGGGGTACTATGTTGGGTACTTTTTCCTAGAGAAACTCTGTCTATCCAGAAGGCGCCAAGGCTTAAGATTGACCTCGGCAAGATCGTTTGGATATGAAGACCACTAGGCTATCTAGGGACTAATACCACTGTTGCATTGCGGCTAATGGTATTGGTTGCATTCGAGATATTATAACGGAACGACACGGTGGCCGCATTGCCTTGCGGCTCATAGTTTAGGGTAGTGCCGGTTAGGTATAACGATCCTGCAGCTGGGCTATTCAGGGTCTGGAACGAATTGACATTGATGTCTCCCTGACAACGTCGATCGTTTTCGAGTAAACTAGCTATGGTAAAACGAACAGGCTGAATCTGGGTGCTAGAGAAGTAGACTGTGTCAGATTGTGGTCTGAAGGCAGTATCACAGCTTGGGTTAGCAAGTACACGCAAGATCACCTTGCCCTGTGCACAGCCTCCGAAGACGGAACAGATCAGGTATTGGCAGGTGTCGACCCCTACGAAACCTGGTCTGGGAGTGTAGGTGATAAGATTGCGCCCACCGCTAGCGGCAACGCCATTATACGGTGTGTAGTATGCACTGAGGCCCACAGGGTCGCAATTAAGGTCATTGCTCACCGGATTGAAAGTGACAGAGCTAAAGGCCATCAACTCTATGTCATCAGTGACGGTGACAATCTTGCAGGAGTCAGAGCCGCGCTCCACGCGAATTTTGACCTTGGCAGTTGTTGTGGTATTTCCGCTGAAGAGGGTGTACTCTACCGAGTCAAGACCTACATAATTGGTACGCGGACTATATAGAAAGGAGTCTGATTGACTTATGGCCTGAATGCTACCAACTGCTGGGGAAGCCATAACCATACGGGCATTGCTATATACAGTATCGTTGAGCAAAGGCCGAATGATGATAGAACGATTGGCAGTCGTGGCATAGTTGTCGGCCAAGGCAATGGTGGTTTTGTTGGCACCAGTGGGCCTCATATCCTCCTTAAACGTATCACAGCCCCCCAAAATCCAGAGCAAGGCCACCAGCAATGTTGGTAGCCTCCTGAGAACTAAAGCGTTTGTATATATAGATGCCATGCAGCAAGGTCGTGTAATTAGGTAGGCTGCAAAGTGCTAACCCACCTGTTGCAAGATAGACAGCATAAGGCATACAGAAGGTTGCCTCGGGATCGAAAAAAAGCAAAAAGATCAGGCTCTAAGATTGTTATTAACGATTATAGAGGCCCTATCCTATATATTTGCTTAGCGTATGGACCACCACAAGGCATTATCAGGCAAGGGCCATGACATCCAGCACACAGCCCTAAGTGGCTGCCGCAATCATTTTGTGCTCCGTTTTTTATCACGGACTGATGTATTAGTTGTCCCATTAGCGCTACTCTTGTTCTGGGTTTTGGTCGCAGCCCGTCCGCACAGATCCTCTAGCTACAAACTAAAAACAGTAGTCATCGACGCTGGGCATGGTGGCAAGGATCCCGGCTGTTTGGGTAAGGATCACTACGAAAAAGAAATAGCCCTAGGTGTTGCACTAGAGCTCGGCAAACTGATCAAGGAGAATCTGCCAGACGTAAAAGTCATCTATACCCGGCGGACAGACGTTTTCATCGAGCTCAATGACCGTAGCGGCGTTGCCAACAAAAACCATGCAGACCTCTTTATTTCGTTGCATTGCAACGCTGGCATCCCAAAGGCCATTGGTTCAGAGACTTATGTAATGGGTCTGCACAAGAGCCAAGGCAACCTTGATGTCGCTAAACGGGAAAACGATGTTGTGCTAAAAGAGGAGAATTACCTCGAGAAATATGATGGCTTTGATCCCAAATCACCTCTGGCCCACATCATATTTGCGAATTTTCAGTCGGCACACTTGGCCAATTCGCTGAAGCTAGCCACTGAAATCGAGCGTTACATGAAATCTCGTACGAATCGCAAAAGTCGGGGCGTGCGACAAGATGGTTTTCTGGTCCTTTGGAAAACCGCAATGCCAAGTGTCCTCTGCGAAATCGGCTATCTGAGCAACCGCAAGGACGAAAAGTATATGTCTAGTGCAAAGGGCAAAGCCCAAATTGCTGGCAGTATCTATCGTGCCTTGCGCGATTACAAAAAGAACGTTGAAGCACTCGGAAAGGTCAAATAAAGCCCTTTTAAGGCTGATTGTTGTCCACAAATGCCGACTTTGGCCCGATCCATACTAGATTTGTATTGTTATTGCTTGACCTTGGCATTCTTTTAGCTAACAAGCTACGACCCCACATTCCATAACCAGCTCGGCCACGCTTTTGTCAGGTTGCCGAGACCCAACTGGCCATACTGACCATCTCCTGTGAACAAAATCCCGAAAGAACTTCGTGTTGGCCTCTTAGCCATTTTTTGCGCCGTTGTGCTCTACAAGGGTATCTCCTTCCTTAAAGGATCTGAGCTTTTTAGAACCACCAATGTTTTTTACCTGGTCTATGATCGCATCGATGGCCTGCAAGAAGGTAACAGTGTACTGCTAAATGGTGCCCCAGTCGGGATCGTCAAGAAGCTATCGCTGATGTTTGACAACAACAATAGGGTCTTGGTCAAGATCGAGATCCAGAAAGAGGTAAAGGCTGACAAAAAAACAGTTGGTACTATGCTGAGCTCTAGCCTCTTAGGGGGCAAAGTTATCGAACTAACGCTAGGCGATGCACGTCAATTGCTCAAAGACGGTGACACCCTCAAGGCCGCAGTAGCCGAGGATATTGCTGACCAGATCAAGAAGGAAACCAAACCATTACTTTCCACGGCTGAAAAGTCGCTCAAGCAAATCACCGAAACTTTGCAACGCCTTAGCACAACCCTTGAAAAGGCTGATGTTGCCCTAGCGAGTTTTGCGACCACAAGTGATGGTGTCTCAGCCTTGATGACTGATAACAAGGACAATTTCCGGCTAACAACGGCCAATATCGTCACCCTGACAAAGAACTTCACCCAGACAGAGCGCGAATTGCGTGAGCTTCTGTCGAAAATGAATCGGTTAGGTGACACCCTTAATAATGCACACCTAGGCCAGACCTTAACCCGTGCAGCAGATGCTACGGCCACGCTCAACAAACTGCTTATAGGCATCAATAACGGCCAAGGCACGATGGGCAAATTGGCCAAAAATGACAGCCTATACCGAAACCTCAACGCAAGTTCTGCATCGCTTGACGCTCTGCTGAAAGACTTTAAGGCTAACCCGAAACGCTACGTACACTTCTCGGTGTTTGGTGGGAAAAAGTAAAGCCAAACACCAGTAATGACATTGACAAACCCTGGCATTAAGCTAGGGTTTTGTTTTTTGCTTCGGTTCGCTTTTATACATCCATAACTAGCCCTACATGAAAGTTGCTTGGATAATCTTGGCTGTCATCATACCTCAATACGGTGTAAATGAACTGACCTTGTCGGTGGATAGGAGTATCTTTATTAGGCAAACGTTAAGAAAGGGTTATCATGATAGGTGATCCGGGCAGTTATGTCCTAGCGCATTTGAGGTCCTCTTAGGGATTGTTGGGGCTTGTTCTGTATTTTTGTGGCACTATGGCTACCCAAACCCTGCTCATCACTGGCGGTGCCGGCTTCATCGGTTCGCACGTTGTTCGCCTTTTCGTCAAGAAGTACCCTGACTACCAGATTGTCAACCTTGATAAGTTGACCTACGCAGGCAACCTCGAGAACCTCACAGATGTAGAGGATGCGCCTAACTATACCTTTGTGCGTGGCGACATAACGGATGCCGCATTCTTGACAGAGCTGTTTGGTCAATACCAGTTCACTGGTGTAATCCACCTGGCAGCCGAAAGCCATGTTGACCGCAGCATCACCCACCCACTAGAGTTTGTGATGACCAATGTAGTAGGTACTGTCAACCTACTAAACGCTGCCAAAGCCGCTTGGGCAGGCCAGATGGAGGGCAAACGCTTCTATCATGTCAGCACTGATGAGGTCTATGGTAGCCTTCATAATCCAGAAGACTTTTTCTTGGAGACCACGTCATACGACCCACAATCTCCTTACTCAGCTAGCAAGGCCAGCAGCGATCACTTCGTACGGGCCTACCATAACACTTATAAATTGCCGATGGTGATCAGCAACTGTAGCAACAATTATGGACCAAATCAGTTCCCTGAGAAGTTGTTACCACTCATGATCCGGAATATTATCAACAACAAACCCCTGCCAGTATATGGCAAGGGCGAAAACGTGCGTGACTGGCTATACGTTGTTGACCATGCACGGGCCATCGACATAGTCTATCACAAAGGCCAAAATGGAGATACCTATAACATTGGTGGATTCAACGAGTGGCGCAACATTGATATAGTCCACTTGTTATGCAAGGTGATGGACGAAAAACTAGTGCGGCTGCCTGGCGAAAGTGCACAGCTCATTACCTATGTAACTGACCGTGCTGGGCATGACCTACGCTATGCCATCGACGCCAACAAAATCATGCATGAGCTTGGTTGGGAGCCTAGCCTTCAGTTTGAAGAGGGGATGAATCTCACGATCGACTGGTACCTGGCAAACAAGGACTGGCTGGATGGTGTTACCTCTGGGAGCTATCTATCATACTACGAACAGCAGTACGGCCAGCAGGCTTAAAGCATTGCCTAACAAGCCTTAATCCTCAATAAGATATGCCTGAGTTTTTCCCCTGTAACGGCACAAGCAACACAATCGGCAATCCGCCCGTTGTGATTGTAGGTGCAGGGCCAGGTGGAAGTGTTGCGGCTTTGGCATTAGCACAACAAGGGATTAGGTCGGTTGTGGTAGACAAAGCCACATTCCCACGTCCAAAACCTTGCGGGGATGTTATCACGAGCCAGACCCTAAGGGTTTTGGAGCGTTTAAGCCTTGACCCAGGAAGAGATTTACCCTTAGTTCAGGCGCAGGCCACTTGGGGCACTACTTGCATAGCCCCAAACGGAAAAGCGGTAGATGTTAACTTTAAGCCACTGCACAAGGAAACTGAAATCCCTAGTTGTTACACCCTGCAGAGGACTAGTTTTGACAATTACTTAGTAGAGCAACTGCGAGCCAACCCCTTGATTGAACTACAAGAAGGAGTGGGTGTAAAAGCTGCACAACTCATCGACGATCGTTGGCAAATCACTTTGGCGGACGGCACCCAGTTGCCCGATACCCACCTATTGTTGCTCGCCTCTGGCTGTAACTCAAGCCTAGCAAGTCAGATTAGTAACCAATCCTTACCTGTAATAGCTAAAGAAGATGACCGTCATTTTGGTGTAGGCTTGCGGGGCTACTTCCGAGATATGGGAGGCTGGCGTCAGTCTGGTATGCCTGAGTTTTACATCATGCGCGAGCTAATGCCGGGAGGGCTTTACCTCACCCCCTTGGCAAACGGAATGGTGAATGTCAACATGGTGATGCGTCGGGATTATGTCCTGAAACATAGTATCAACCTGCGGGATCGTTTCTGGGAAGTATTGGCAGCCCACCCTACCCTATCAAAACGATTTTCACCCCTTACACTTGAAGGGCAACTACAAGGTAGCAGCCTGAGTTTTGGCACCATCAAAAGGGGTAACGCCGGCCAAGGCTTGATGATGATTGGCGATGCTGCGGGTTTGATCGACCTACTGTCAGCTAACGGTATCTGCAATGCCGTTATGAGTGCCGAAATTGCGGCGGATGTGGCGGTAAAATCCATTAAACGCCAAGACTATTCGATGGCATTCCTTGCACAATATGATGCTCTTCTGGATCAGAAACTTGGCAATGACCTCAAATTGGGTCGATTGGTATCTCCATTTCTGGGCAATGAGCGGCTTTTCGGCCTCTTTGAGCATGTCCTGAACTTTGTAGCCAGTCGGGTACAAGGCGGATCTGTGTTAAGCCAGTTGCTTTACCATCCTGATGTTAGCAAACTGCTACGGTCGCCTTCGTTTTACAAGCAGATGGTTTGGGGATGATCCGCAGCTGGACCTGCTGACACCTCCTGGCTGTAATCATCTTGCATAAGGATTGCGCCCAACAACTAACCAGCGGAAAGCCCAAACCCATGTAATATCTGCATGTCCAATATTTGCCTGCTTGATCATTTGCTGCAACTCTTGGCGTTTGAAACCTCTTGCAACACTAAGTGGAGCATCATGGCGAACTAGGTGTGACTTGGAAAATAAGTTAGTCAACAGTTTGATGCCCCAATAGGCCAAAGGATGCCTCTGCAAGTCGTTAATGATCCAGCCTACCTTTTGGTACCCAGCCATAACCCATAGCAGGCGGTTAAGATCATCACCGAACAAATGGTGCAGGAACAATGCCGTGATCATGATGTCAGGTTTTTCAACGAGATCTGGTAGATCCTGGTAGCTGCCAAGGACGTAGGAAATCGGGGCATCAGCTACTGTTTTGGAGCGGGCATAGTCCAGTATAAAAGCATTGTTGTCAAGGCCAATCAGCCTGACTTTGTACCCATTCCTTTGCGCCCATTGATGCACTATGCGGCACATATCGCCGCCTCCGCAGCCCACATCAACTATGGTGTAGGTTCGGCTTTTGTCAGTCATCAGCTTTGCCAAACCCTTGAGGGTGGTATGGTGGCCACCCAGCCAGCGGTTGATGACATCAAGCTCAGCCATGTTCTGGTACAGGTCAGTGGCTGATAGGCCCGGCTGATCTAGTAGCTCTTGATCGGTCGTGTTGCGGTAGCGGAGCATAGGAAGATGGTCTATTATCGGCCCATTACAACTCTTGAAAGGGCCAATTTCATAAGGGTAAGTCCAGGACCAAAACCCGCTGCTACTATCTGCTGATTTGGTTTCCGGTCTTGCGGGAAATCACGCAATAGGGCCTCTAGTACAAACAAAATGGTCACGCTGGACATATTGCCAAATTGCTGCATTGTTTGAAAGCTTGCAAAGAGGGTATCCTCATTTACACCAGTGGCAGTCATGACCTCCTCAAGTATGCGCCTACCTCCTGGATGGATGGCATAGTCATACAAATGGGCGGCGGCAGGGCTAGGCAAGACTTGAGACAATGCTGGGGCCAGCAGAGAGGGCACGTAGGCACTAAGCTGCATCTGAAAATTACTAGGCCCTAGGTGCCAGGCCATGTCTTGCTCACTTGGTACGACCACAGAGGTCAGATCGTCCATCTCTAGAGCATCGGGGTCCTGATGACTGGCCGCCGAAACTAAACAAGCAGCAGCCCCATCAGCAAAAAGGGCATGAGCTAGAGCCGCATCGGCAGAATAGTCAGCGCTATAATGCAAGGAGCATAACTCTACACCAACAACCAACACATGGGGATTGGAGGTGCTTGTAAGCCCAATGGCAATGTTGCGGGCCAAGTCTAGTGCCGTAAACATCGCATAGCAACCTATAAAATTGACCGGAAATCGCTTAACGGTCCTTAGCAAACCAAGGTCCTCAATCAGGTCAAACTCAAGGCCAGGAGCATAGAGGCCAGTACAGCTAACCGTAACGATTGCCCCTATGGTATTACGATCAATGTTACCTAGTGCAATGGTCCGTTCGGCCGCTTCTGAGGCCAAGGTCCTGGCTTTTACTCTGTAGTCCTGCATCTTATCAGTGATGCTAGTGTTGAGCCACTTCCTTAATGCGTTGATCTCATAATCTGATGCCCATTGCTCAAAGGCAGAATGTCTGGTCTGGATCCCGGTCCTGCTAAAAAGGTGCCTAAGTCGTCTCGCCTCGTCGTCTTTCAGCTGCCAAAGCTCGATTTGTTGCTCCGCAATTTCAGCCTGCTTGAGCTGAAGTGGAGGTACTGCCGTTGCAATATGACGGATAAAAACTGCGGGGAGAGACATATAAACGCAAGTTAACCCTATTGAATCCTAATCATACCAAATTAGGGTAGATCAAGGCGCAATAGGGTCAACTTGACAAGTAATTGGTGATATCTAGGCTGGCTGCCAGGCTTGGGCAACTTGGCGGTTTGTGCCAAGCCCATCGATGGATGCTTCAATCACATCCCCAGGTTTGATGTAGATCGGCGGATTGAATCCGAGGCCTACACCAGCAGGGGTGCCAGTACTGATTAGATCCCCAGGCAGCAGGGTCATGAATTCGCTGAGGTAGCTCACTATGTATGGCACATCGAATATCAAATTGCTAGTGTTGCCATCCTGCATGGTTTTGCCATTAACAGTCAGCGTTAGGCGTAAGGAGTTAACATCCGCAATTTCTTCCTTAGTGGCAAGCCAAGGGCCTACAGGAGCAAAGGTGTCGCAGCTTTTGCCTTTGACCCACTGCCCTCCACGCTCGAGCTGGAAGGCACGCTCGCTATAGTCGGTATGTAGTACATAGCCTGCGACATAGTCTAGCGCCTCTTCTTTAGTAATATAGCTTGCTTTACGACCAATGACCACACCTAGCTCGACCTCCCAGTCTGTCTTTTCGCTACCACGTGGTATAACTAAAGCATCATTGGGGCCAACCAAAGCGGTGGTTGACTTGAAGAACACAATAGGTTCTTGAGGTACGGCCATATTGCTTTCCCTAGCATGATCCACATAGTTAAGGCCAATACAGATGATCTTACTGGGGCGACCGATCGGGCTTCCGAGACGTATGCCTTGATCCAGAATCGGGCAATTATCACGATTGTCATCCAGCCAGACCGAAAGCCTTGCCAGACCTTCATTGTCAAAAAAGGACTCGGTGTAGTCCTCGCCAAAGGCTGAGATATCAAGCCAAAGACCTTTATTGGTGATGACGCCAGGCTTTTCCTGACCATAGTTTCCAAAGCGAATGAGTTTCATCTGTCGAGGGTTGGGGCATGTAAGCATATGGCTAAGACCAAGTTGCTGCCTTCGCAAAACAACAAAAAATAACGGATCCTATGACAATTTTGGGCTATGGTCTCCTCATTTGTTACAGATTTGTAATTTAGTGAGTTTGACTAATTTGCTGCAAGGCGGTGCGAACTAGGGCAATAATTTGTAACTTTGGACTAAGACTGTGGCACAAAAGTCAGTCCCATGTAATGCAGCATTGGGACATGACGATTAGTTTCGCAGTCGATTTTGGCTGACAGCTTGGCTTGCTTACGCTAGTCGGGAACCAGCTGAATGGAAGTACCGAGCCCCCCTATCTATGAATGTGATTTTTACCCTTGCTTTAGGATTGCTTTTTGGAACCCTAGCCTGTTTCCAATTTGGCTTGGTCCAACAGCGAATCATCCAGTGTGTGCTTCATGCCAAAGGACTGGGCAGCACGGCAGTTGCCATTGGCGGCAGCATACCAGATTTTTTATTTGCAGGTGCAGGTCTAATCCTGATAGACGCTATTTTTAGTGTAGAGCCGGCCTTACTTTACACGTTTAACTTCTTGGTTGCGGCTGTCCTCTTTGGTTTTGGCATTTATCATCTAGCCCTCCGTCGATACTCGCCTAAGGTTTATGGCTCAAGCCCTGGATCATACGAGTCTATTGGCACTGGCTTTGGACTTGGTCTTTTCAATGTGGGTCATGTTTTCTATTGGCTTTTGGTGATGTATTTTCTGCGCAGCGTCGGCTTGCTGGAGCTGAGCCTAAATGCCCAAATAGCTTGGTTTGCAGGCTGCTGGATTGGTGTCTTGATAGGTTACCTCTTCACTGCAAAGTGGGTCTTTAACAAACAAATAGGTCCTGTCATCAGCAAGACCAGTGGTCTAAGTCGGATCTTTGGCGGCCTTCTCATCTTGATGGCCATTGTATTGGGTGCCAAACTACTAGACCAGTAAGGCAATAAAAAGCACATAATTCTGGCAATTGAGGACATCTGAAACCAACTTTCAGATTAAGTCAATGTTATGAATATCTGTTTATGATAACACTATGGCAATGGGCATGAGCGAATATGCTGGGTAAGTTTGCAAGATGAAAACGCCGCTTTTTCGCCAGTTGGTTCTAATGTCATGCGCCATGACGATGTCTATTTTGCTCACTAGCTGCCTAAAAACACGCGAAGTTATCATCCCGACAGAAGCCCCACCAGTTGTCACTGGGGATACCATTTCCAAAGGCGCTATCTTCATCAATGAGGTCAATAACAGATGGTCGGAAACGCTCAACCTAAGTAACGAGCTAAGTTCTGTCATTGCCAGAAGGTATGACCCCATTATAGGAACGGACTGGAAGGACGGCAAGGTCAAATGGTTTGAGTTGTATAACAATACCAACAAAGCCATTACCCTTGGCGACCCACAACAGGGTTACTGGTACCTATCAGACAATATGGCGGCGAAAAACGCCTCGCCAATCGAAGTGAGAGTCACGATCCCGGCAGGTGGTTTTGCAATCGTCTACTCGTCAGACACTTCTTACCGAGCAGGTACCGAAATCCATTCCAACTTCAACGTTGGACGCAACAACAGCCAACCACGGGATACACTTGGCATCTACTACCAGAAAAACTTGGCTGCTAGGCTGATGACAGTCGATAGCTTAACGTATGAGGACACTGACAGGGCCACGACTTGGAGCAGAATCCCTGATGGTGGATCGGTAATACTAAAAACACCAGGCACACCTGGCCAGACCAACCGTCGCTAAGACAATTGTTTTGCTAGGATCGTTTTGCCCTGGCATATCTACCATAACCCCGACCTTATGTCCCGAATATTCGTTGGCCTTTTCACCGTCCTGTGCTGGATGATGTCCATAGGTGTACAGGCCCAAAAGCCTTTAAGGCTCAAACCTGTCAACCAGTTCCACCTGAGCATCCCAGAACCAAGTGATCTTTGCTTGACACCAGATGGTGCTCACTTTTATGTTGTGAGTGATAATGGCCTTCTGTTCGAAACCGACCTGAATGGGGCAATAACGCGCCAAAGCACCTTCTCGGCCTATGATCTGGAAGGTTGCTATGCGGATGCAGATAATGTATATGTGGTTGATGAGCGGACGCGCAAAGTGCACTTGCTGGACCATAAGAACCTCCAGAAACACCACACCTATGAGGTCCCCTACATGGCGAGCCGAAACAGAGGATATGAAAGTTTGTGTTTCAACCCTGCCAAATCAAGTTTTTTGCTGATTTCAGAAAAAGACCCTAGCACCATTTTCGAGTGCGATGCTAGCTGGCGGGTCCAGAACGAAACAGACTTCAAAGGCCTGAGTGACATTAGTGCCGCTACCTATTATGATGGCAAACTCTATTTACTAAGCGATGAGGCGCACCAACTTTGGGAAGTTGATGCCACAACCTACAGTCCGACCCGCAAATTTGAACTCGGCATCATCAATCCCGAAGGAGTTGCATTTGACAAAAGTGGTAATCTCTATGTAATCAGCGACGATCGAGCAATACTATATCACTTCGGACCACTTCCTAGCCCTACGAATCCATAATGGCGACGACCTCTACCCTATTGGCACGTATTGCCTTTTGCTGCATTATCCATTGTTGTTTCTTTACTAGGGATCTCCAGGCCCAGATTTCGATCAATGCGGGACGAAACAACCTCGAGATCAGTGGAGCACTATATCCGATATTCAATATGCGGTATGTGCCTGGCTCAGCATCAGGGCCCGTATATTGGCCGTTTACGAACAACCAGAATGCTGACTTGCGGAATAATAGGTTCGAGATGCGCAATATCCAGCTCAACCTAGAAGGTCGATATGCGAATGATTGGGAGTACCAGCTACAGATCAATTTTGCTAAGATTGCCTCGCCAGATGGTGGCCCAGATATCGAGAATCCTCCTTTGATGGAAAGCAGTATTAGCTACGTAGGTAGCAGACACATCAAGGTTAAGGCAGGGTTCCAGAAGATACCCTACAGTAGAAGCAGCCTCACGAGCTACACACAAATGCCTTACATACGAAGAGCTGAGATGGTGAGGGGCGAGGTCTTTAGCCGTCGTGATGTGGGGGTTGTGCTCTATAACTCTTATTGGAACCAGCGCATCAATCTATTTGCGGGCATGTTCACAGGTCAGGGCGAGGCTGCGCTGACAGGTGTCAATGATCGGTCAGGTAATTTTGAGCTGGTGGCACGGGCCGAAGTTGCCTATCCTAGTCGCTATCGCAACCGTGAGATTGATGATAATATATCCCCTGTACCAATGGTGGTGCTTGGTGTAAATGGTCGGACCAATACACGAGGCAACAGCTTTGCTAGTGACTCGCTAAACTATGGCCTCAAGAACCTGAATGGCACGCGCAATATGTGGGGATTTGACATCTCTGCCCAATATATGGGCTGGAGTGCACAGTTTGAGTACCACCTGATGAATATGCGGCCAACCGTTATGGCTGACTATGGGCAAGGGCTGCAGGCCTACACCGATAACTTTAATGCTGGAGGCTTTATCACTCAGCTGAATTACAATTGCCAGCCCTTGCGGTCGGTCTTTAGCATTAGGTATGACCGCTTTAACAGCAATGACCTAGTTGGCGCAAGATCAGGTGAACCGAATTACAATTTCCTGTCTGGCACAGTGACAGGAAAAGCATACGACAGCCGCAGCACCCAGGAGAACATTACCATCGCGTATAACCTCAAGCTCAATGGATGGAACTCAGCCCTAAGAGCCCAATACAGCCAACCCATCAAGGTGGACGAGACACTTCCTGGAAGAGCCGCAGATCCACAACTTAGGCTGGGATGGCAATATCTTTTCCGTTAAGAGCCCTGTCTGGAGTTGATCAAAATTTTACTTTTAGGGCAGGCAACTTTTTGGGGTCGGTTAAGGTCTTATAATTATAGTGACTTCAATCCCAAACACACCAATCCGAAATGCCAATTTTGCCTCGTCTGCCGATCCACTTTGACATCAAGCGGTCAACATTTCTTACTGTCTTGGCCCAATTACTATTTTGGATTGGCTGGACCTCTGGTTGGGCTCAACCATTCGCCAGCTTTAGCCCAACAAGTGGCAATACAGGTACCCAAGTGACACTTAGTGATAGCAGGTTTGTGCTTGGCAATGTATCGGGGGTAGAGTTTAATGGCATTACTGCTGCATTTTTCGTACCTTCCTCGGGCACTATCCTAACTCAGGTTCCTGCAGGGGCTACCACAGGCCTTATCAGTGTTAGCTCTCCTTCTGGTCCAATCCTGAGTGCCGCACCTTTTGTCATATCATTACCTACTCCTGTCATCATGACTTTTGCCCCGACCACTGGCGCACCAGGAACGCCAGTTAACATCAGTGGGCAAAACTTTAGCAATGTGGTTTCGGTAACGTTCAATGGTTTGGCAGATCCAACCTTTGTTGTGAACGGGGCTACAAGTATCGTTGCAACTGTTCCTCAAGGTGCCACCACTGGCCCTATAGTGGTAACCACTAGTATTGGGGCCGATACTAGCACCCTGCCTTTTGTTATTGTTGCTTTACCTGTGCCAGAGATCATCAGTTTTAGCCCGGGTTCAGGCATTGCTGGTCAGACAACAGTTACAATCCAAGGTCGAAATTTCCTCAATCCACAACCAGTTACAGGTCTCACCTTTAACGGCGTGTCAATTACAGTCGGGGGTATTATTTCTGATACTGAAATAGAGGCAGAGGTACCTTCGGGTGCCACAACAGGGCCAATCATGATTACCTCTGCACTAGGCAGTGCAACAAGTACAACTAATTTTATAGTGACTGGGCAACGGAATGATATCTGCTACACACGAGGCCCAAGGCAGGATACCTTTAGCAATGCTAGTCTGCAACCTCAGCGATACCTAGTACGTAGTGGCAATGCAGCCTTTGTCAAATTCATAACACAGGCTGGTCAGTCTTATCGGTTTAGTACTTGCAACAATCCTGCTGGTCTCGCAACTGAGCTTTATGTGTATGATCGGTTTGGGGCCTTACTGACAAATAACTCAGGATTTGGCACAGCTTGTCCCAATAGCCCTTTAGCCTCCGTTGTGCTCAACGCACTTTTGTCGGATACAATAATAGTGTCAATAACAGGAATCGGGTGCTCAGCTTTATCGGCCAATATTTGGTTAGACTATCAACAATCAGGACCTCCCGTTGCCACTCGTTTGACTCCTAGCAGTGGCCCAGAAGGTACGGTTGTAAGGATGTCAGGCCGCAATCTTGACAATGGAGTTCAGGTAATCTTCAACCAGCAATTAGCTAACATCTTGTCAGTAGCAGATACTGCAATCGTCTTTGAGATCCCGACGCCAGCGACAACCGGCTTGGTCTTTTTGTTCGATGGTCGTGCGCCTCGATCAACCAATCTACAGTTCATTGTCTGTACGAATGCTGCACCTACCATTTCGGCAGTTGGGTCAAACTTTTTATGTCAAGGTCAGACCATAACATTGCAAGGTCCTGCTAATGCAACCTCCTATAGTTGGAGCACTGGCCAAACTTCCCGTACGATTACACTAAACCAGCCAGGAAGCGTTACACTTCAGATAACAACAGGTGGTGGATGCCTTAGCACAATTTCAGCCCCTTTCAACATCAGGCAAAGACCTACACCGATCGCAGTACTTACCCAACGGAATGACACTTTGTTTGCTAGCCCAGCCAATGCAACCTACCGCTGGCTAGTTGACGGGGTCCTTCAGAACGCTTTTGTACGTAGCCTCAAGGCCCAAACAAGTGGCAATTATCAAGTGATCGTTACCCAAAACGGATGTAGTGATACGTCTGCCATTTTCGCACTAAGCTCTGTCCCCAACAATCTTGATTTAGGCAAGCACGAAATTAGCCTAGTACCTAACCCAGCAACTAGTACTGTAAGCCTTCGGTTCGGTCAGACCTTAGAGCAACCAACAGAATTGCTTGTTTTTAACAGCTTGGGCATTCTTTGTATTAAGCAAGACCTCATGGTGGGTACAACTGAGCAATCTATAGACCTCAGTGGCCTAACCAAAGGGGTCTATATGGTAAAGGTTGGCGGTCTTGCGAAGCGGCTTGTAGTTAGGTAACAGGCGCACCACCTGATACTATTTTTATGCCAGAAGACGAAGTGCTTTTGCCTGAACAAAGCGTCAGCCATGATGCCTTTTAAGGCTGGTTAGCCCAACCTGAGTTGCACTTAACAACAACAACAACAACTTGTTAGCAAATAAGCCCAGCTGCTCGACCTACCAATTAACTGCCCAACGAATAGAGGTAGGCAAGGTCAATAATCGAACTTGTTTAGGTCCGAAACGTTACTGAAGAAGCCGTGGAGGTAGTCAAGTAGGATTATGACTGGTTGGTATAAATCTACAAGGATCATCAGTAGAACATACTGGCTTTTGCCACTACCCTAGTGCAAAGGCGGAAATCGCTTGAATACCCTTTAAACAAACCAGCAGCTGTGGGTGTGGTCTGCATCAAGTAGTTTTGACTTAGCTTTCGGAATACCAAAGTGCCACCTTGTTACATCCAGTCAATTACAAAAAATATATCACCCTTAGATTACCTAAGGAGAAGGACCGTCCAAATCGATATTGGGACAAGAAGCTGAACGACAAGATTATGACTTGTCCGGACATACAGCGAAACAAATTTTGCCTCCCCCCCACTACAAATGGTGAACGGGTACTTGGAGTCCAAGAACTTTGCTTTAACATTGGGGTTTACCCTCAAGCCTGTTCCAAAAACCGCAATAGTATATCTTATTTGCAAAATGCGCCATCGTTTTTTTTTGCACCATAGGCTGCTTAAAGACTCAAGTACAATAGAGAGTAGTCATACAGAAGGCAAAAAAGGGCAGCCAATTGGCTGCCCTTGGTCGTTACTCTTTATTTTTAGCAATGAGACTACTGAACAACAACTTTGCTCACAGTACGGCCATTGCCAGAGTTAATGCTCAGATTGTACAAGCCTTTGGCTAGGCCAGATAGCTCGACTGTGCCAGTGTTGTTACCCATAGATAGGTCTAGTGCTTTGGTCATAACAACTCTGCCAACATGGTCTGTCAGCTGTACTGATGCTTGGCCAGCTTTAGTTGCAACAAAACGGAAGTTGACTTTGCTAGAGGCTGGATTTGGATAAGCAGTGAGTCCGAATACAGCTTTGTCTGCATTGGCGAGGCTAGTGATCGGAGTGGTTGGCGACACTGGGTCAGACGCACCAGCATCTGTGTTGGCGCAATCAACAGAAGTTACACGGTACTCAGGCAATACATTAGCAGGTGCCTCAAAGTCGAACCAGACTTGCTCGTTAAAGTCTCTAGCGGCTTGGCCTGCACATCCTGTCGGTATTGACCCATTATCATTACCATCGTAGGTATAAAATCCGCCAGTTGCATTCCTTGGGCGGTAGGCAATAACTTTCCATGGGTCGGTCGGTAGAATGCGGCGCTCAACTTTGAAGGCAACCTCATTAATGGAGGTATCTGTCCAGCTAACGACAAGGGCTTTATAGACTGTGTCAGGGACTACTGTGATGTTTGAAGGTGCACCAGGTACACTGGCTGGACAGTTAAACAGAAAATCGCCTGCATTGGATGCATTGGTTCCACTTGCGTTTACTGGGTTACCCTGGAGGTCAATGTTTTCAACAACACTAATGTCCTCCATCCGATTTGAGCGTGTTGCAACAACACCTACTGCACCGCGCTGTTTATTCCAACCATGGAAAAGGCCAATACAGTGTACGTCATAAGGTGCGATGTAGCCCTGCTCGCCGGTAGGGCCTTGGCGATTATATGTCCAAGCAAATGAGAAAACCTCTACACCACCATGGCGCTGGATAAGCATACCTTCACCATCATTGCCTGGGTCAGAGCCTGTGCCGGTGTACCAGTTATGATCCATCCAGAGGTTCCAGCCACCAAAGTCCATTGCACGTGCCATGTTATCATCTATCTGGTTGCTGACGTTATAGCCATCACGAGTCAAAACCCAGTTTGCAGGTAAGCCATATCTAGCTGTGCCAGAGTTAATAGGGTATCGGTAATTAACGTTGTTCTTAATCGTCACCCATTTGCCGCAGAATTCATAACCCTTGTTGCCATGATTGAATATCCAGTTGTCCTTGATGATAACGCCCTTCTCGTAGTAAGGGCCATTGTCTAGGTTGCAGCGGTTGTCGCGTTGGCTAACAAGTTGTTTATTGACGTCAAGGCCAATTTGATAGCCATAGTCATAATAAATATTCTGTGTGCTGACAGGTGTATTGCGTGCCTTGATAGGCTGTGCCATCATGAAGTTCTTGGGGGCGATAGGCACTGCATTGTTAGCAACCAATACGTTTGCACCATACACTGCAATACGGGCAGCAAAACGGAAGCTGGAGACATAATCAGGATCATAGTCAGCACCAATACCCTCGCTGCACATATAGTTTGGTACGTTGCTGTTATCGAGCCGGCAGCCAAACACAAACCTACCTTTTGAACCTCCAAAATAGGGGAGATTAGGAGCTGCACCCATAAAGGGATCCATTGGATGGGTACCATCAGCAATACGGGATGCCCAGTTTTCGCCAGTATTTTTAGCAAAGCGACTACGCCAAGCACCTGCTTGTGCCCAAGGACTGGTACTCCATGGCATATCGGGACCCATATAAACATAAGCGGCATCTAGGTTGACCCACGCAATGCCTACATGGTCAACATCCTTAAGAGTTCCGCCTGCTTCGGCCTTAAGCCCAATAAGGTTCCAAGCATCAGGATATTCGCCACTGCCATTCACAACACGTGGCGTGGTATGGTATGGGAACAAAAACTTGGTACCAAGTTGTGTCAGACCAGGGTTTGCTGTGTCCACGATGGCATTTTTGTCAGCCACAGGGGGCTCACCAACAATAACAACACCTTTACGCAGCATCAAGCCACGACCTGTTGGACCTTGTGGGTGGTCGGCAAAGTTGTAGGTGCCCGCAGGATAGTAAAGCACACCACCGCCTTGTGAGAAAAGGAGATCACGTGCGGCCTCAAATTTTTCGAAGTCATTGGCTCCTGTACTAAAGGTGGCCATATTTACCGAGTTTGCCCAGTTGATTTCGTCGGTCCAGGCAGGATAATTTCCAGGGCCATAAAAATCTTTCATTGGGTTGGACACCTGTGCGGAGGCGCCATAAGCGAAGAGGCCGAACAATGTCAGCGCTAGCCACTGGCCTACTTTTTGGCCAATTTTGGTAAGGTTGGTCTTCATCTAGAAGCGTTAATTGGTTAGTGGTACTCTATAGACAGTTGCTACCAGCAAGAAGGTTGCATTAGTCTTAACAAATTTACAATATCAGTGAGCCCATTCCAAATTTCTGACTCAATATCTTGGCCTATTTGCTCATCAGCTACGGTCATCTATGCATAGAGGTCTAAAATCCTTCCTCAACAATCAGTCGCTTGAGCCTTGGCCAAACCTCTTGGTAGATATGCTGATTTGCAAACAGCAGAAAACCGACATCTGTCAAGACGTCTAGCGGGGCATCAAATGGCTCACCAAAACAATCCGTGATAATACAGCCTGCCTCCTGACCTATCAGGAAGGTGCAGGCATCATAAGGATGACATACATGGCCTGGGACCACACCTTTTTTCTGAAGGTATGGATATAGCCTAGCTCGCAGGTCACCCACAAAACGGTCATGCCCAACTAGCACCTCATAAAGCTGGCCTCCAGTGCTAATGTACTGGTCTTCAAAGATAATCGCACGCCCAGGAACCAAGTTAGGCACCAGTTCTAGTATCAATTTATCTTCGATACGTGCCAAAACATCACGCCCTGGTGGGAAAAACCTTGCCAACTGCGCAAAGCCGCCAATGATTGTGTGTGCACCACTTGGTTTGATTGTCCGTGGTTTTCGGACTAGGGTCTCGAGGTTAAGTGTTTCAGCATGGACACCTTGCCCCTTGATGGCCCAGAGGGTATCGCTGAGGACAGAGCGGCTTGTCGGTAGCTCGGTCATGACGGCCACCTCTATATCACTTAGGCGAGTATTATAGCCCTTGTTAGGGGCGGCACCAGCTAGAAAGAAGGCAGAGCGTTTGTCGTACATAATCCCGCGTGTACCATCGATTGGGTCGATAATTATGCGCCATTTAGCATTCTCGGGGGCAAGGCCATGTGGTAGGACCTCTGGGTTATGTACATCTTCGCCAATGCCCTCACCTATTACAACGATGCCCCCAAGGGCTTCTGCTTGTAGTGATAACAAGGGCATCAAGATCTCCTCAACATCTCGGTCAATCTGGTAGATTGTATCATCTTCACCTTCTTTATAGATCGCGCTAAGGGTATCAGCACTTTGGCTAGTAACCGCTGCATGAACTCGACGACAAACGGCTTCGCCAGCTTGCCGAAGCAGGGATAACATTGCCTCTTTGTCTTGAATAGTGATCATAAAGATTGGATGGGGAAATAATGAATGTGATGGTCAAGATCTACTAAACAGATGCACTAAAACGGTTTAGCTCTTGTGCCTTTTCTTCAGGCATGGTATCCGCCATAAAGGTCCCTCCGTTTGACTCGGGCCCACCAAGATACTTGAGCAGGCCAGGTGCGCGGTAAGGTGGCAAAATATGTAGGTACATCCAATAGTCTAGGTCCGGTTGATCAGTAGCTGACTGCATTAAGGACATCACGTAAGGGAAAGTATGACCTGCGTTGAGGTCCAACTTGCGGATAGTTTGCCAATAGACCTCGGCCAACCCTCTTATCTCGTCTGATGAGAGTGTCATGATTGTGGGATGGTGTTTTTTTGGCATAATCATTACCTCATAGGCATATCGAGCAAAAAACGGAATAAAGGCCACCGCTTGGTCATTTTCGGCGATGATCCGAACCTGATCTGCAATTTCCGATTTTAGAATCTGTCCAAAAAGGGACTTCCCCGATTGTAAGCGATAAGTTTTAGCAGCATCAAGATGCGTCTGGACTGTTCGGAAAACGAAGTCAGTGGCATAAATCTGGCAATGGGGATGCGGATTACTGACGCCACACTCCTTGCCCTTGTTTTCAAACACAAAAACGGACTTGATCGGATGAATCTTGCTCAGGCGAATGGTTTCAGCCTGAAGGGCAGAAAGGACATTATTTACAACCTCAGGCGACACATCACTAAGCGTTACGTTATGCCTAGGGTCATAACAAACTACCCTTGCGATACCGATGGCAGGACCCTTTTTATAAAAATCATGCACAAATACCTCTGTGTCAGGAGCATTGAGTCCGACTACTGGGTGATCATTATCAAAAATATAGACCCCCTTATAGTCTGGGTTATGGTCACCATGAATCCTGAGATTAGTGGGGCATAGGTAACATCCTGGATCATAAGTAGGGGCCAAATTGAGGTCCTGATCAGTTGTGCCAGTTGTCCAAGGCCTTGAGTTACGATGGGCGGCATAAACCACCCACTCTTGCCTGAGTGGGTGCCAGCGTTTTTCCCATCTTCCGACGGTGTTTTCGATACTCATACTAAAGCAGTTATTGTGCGGTCATCAAGGACCTAAGTGTGGGCCAAAGATGGGCATAAAAAAGGGGGCTGACATCGTCAAGCCCCACAATTTCATACACCATAAGATCGTAAATAACCTACCGGGGATGCCTAATTGGTATAAAACCTTGGCTGAGCGGCAGGCTGTGGATTAGTATTTTTGGTAAGGAACAAATAGATGCCTAAGATGGCACTACCAACAAACCCAGTGGCAAGCGTCAAGAATACCCATGCTGCCACCTCGCGCGACTGAGGTTGGCGTTTGATCAAGAACCATAGTGTGATCAGGGCTGGGCCAAACCAAGCGATGAACCAACCAAGTGTGGATGCATTTGCGAGTAGATACATTGCCATAACTGCGCCCGTTTGTAATGTGAGTAAGTAGCCTTTAAACATTGTCATGACCAGATACTGTAATCCGACCATGACAATACAAAAGTACCTGCTGACAAATAGGATGGGCCTACAGGGTAGGCAAATCGTACTTTGGATTAAATTCTGTTAAAAAAGGGACAAAACCAGACCAAAACTTACATTGTTTACTCATACCTAAGGTGCTTTACTGACTCACCAGAGTTTGCCAGCTCAAGCAAGGAATCAATGCCAATATCTAGGTGTTTTTGGACATAGGAAGAGGTGACTGACTTGTCGCTAGCAGAAGTCTTGACACCATCAGGTGTCATTGGGTTGTCAGAAACAAGTAACAAGGCACCATGTGGAATCTTGTTGACGAAGCCTACGATAAAAATGGTAGCAGTCTCCATATCAATTGCCATGGCCTTGAGCTCGCGCAAGTAGTCCTTAAACTTCTCGTCATGCTCCCATACTCGGCGGTTGGTAGTATAAACTGTACCAGTCCAGTAGTCACACTCATGTTTAACCACAGTTGCCGACACTGACTTCTGCAGTCTAAAGCTCGGCAAGGCTGGTATTTCGGGCGGACAGTAGTCATTACTTGTCCCCTCTCCTCTGATGGCTGCGATGGGCAGGATAAAGTCGCCAAGTTTGGTATTATCCTTAAGGCCGCCACATTTACCAAGAAAAAGTGCAGCCTTCGGCTGGATAGCACTTAACAAGTCCATTACGGTAGCCGCCATTGCGCTTCCCATCCCGAAGTTGATGATGGTGAGGTTGTTATGGGTCGCGATTTGCATTGGCTTGTTTTGGCCAATAATAGGCACCTCAAACTTTGCTGCAAACATCTCTACGTAGTTGACAAAGTTGGTCAGCAAGATGTACTGGCCAAACTGGTCAAGCGAGGCCCCTGTATAGCGAGGTAGCCAGTCTTTTACGATCTCTTCTTTTGTCTTCATTTTTGTTGTCTATAACTTGACCAAACCAGCCCCTTATTATCAATCCATCTCGATAGGATAAGTTTGTACGCACAAGGGTTAGGTTGGCTGATAATTTGCTATGTAAGTCCAGAGGGCCTCTTAGCCAAGTGCTAAAGGCTGACCTCGGCAAAGATAATCCAATCTGAAAGCCTAAATGGTGCAAAGGTTCTTAATTTTGACCAAGGCCCAAATCCAGAACCTGTCCTTCTTGGTCGGTGTTGCATCAAGTACAGGTCCGATCAATGCTGTAGGTTTGCCTAGAACAATCTCCCACTATACCTAGTTATAATTTTCGAAACTTACACCTCATCAGTTAACCCCACCTAATAAATGATTGCTTCGTTCTTCATCACCATCGGTATGGCTTTAGGCCTAGCCACTTCAGCAATGAACACCACACCAACCGAACCAACCACAGAGCTTGTAGCGCCAACAGCAAAGTCGCTCTATGACTTTTCGCTCAAGACCCTTGACGGACAGGCACTGAACCTAAGTCAATACAAAGGCAAAAAAGTACTGCTTGTCAATGTTGCCTCCGAGTGCGGCTACACACCGCAATACGGCAATCTCCAGAAGCTCCACGAAAAATATGGCAACAAAGTCGTTATCATCGGGGTCCCAGCCAACAACTTTGGTGGTCAGGAGCCTGGTGACAGCAAAAAAATCAAGACCTTTTGTACCAAAAACTATGGCGTGACCTTCATGATGGCTGAGAAAATTTCGGTCAAAGGTGCTGATGCCGATCCCCTATACAAGTGGTTGGCCGAAAAAACCGAAGCTCCAAGCTGGAATTTCTGCAAATACCTAATCAATGAAAAAGGTGAGGTCGTCAAGTTCTACAAGTCCTCAGTAGATCCTCTCAGCGACGAAATCACAAAGGCCCTATAGGCCCCTTACTCAAGATCTAGCCTAGCTGAATCTAACCTATGCCCATCCGCACCTAGTGTCCGGATGGGCTTTTGTTTATAAATTCGTATCGACATTCTAGTAAGGCAGATCTTGTTAAAACTCAGGTCCTGCAATGGGCACAAATAAAAACATGGCCTATATTGTGGCTATGAATCAGTCCCCATCGCCTGCGACAAGCACCACAGACAATAATGCCTCAAACAAGGGGCTGATCCGGACCATTGGCCTTGTGACGGCTATCTTACTTGTGGTGAGCCAGATGATAGGCAGCGGGGTTTTCAAGAAGGTGACGATCATGGCAGCGGGTTTGCCCTCACCAACCTATATTATGTTGGCTTGGCTCATTGCAGGTGGAGTTAGCATGGTAGGAGCCCTAACCAACTCAGAGGTTTGTGGAATCATAGCAGACCCTGGTGGCCAGTATGCATACTTCCGGAAGATGTATGGACGATTTTTCGCCTTTCTATTTGGTTGGGCATCGTTTGCCGTCATCCAGTCCGCAACAATAGCCTCAGTGGCCTACGTTTTTGCTCAGTCTGTCAACACAGTGCTACCCCTTCCACGGCTGTCACCAGAAATGGAAAGTTACCTTCTCTTTGGTTTCTTGCCGATCTTCAACAACTTAGGTGTAAAGGGCCTCACAATCCTCCTAATCGGTGGCCTGACGACGATCAACATTTTAGGGGTTAAATATGGTAGCAAGGTGTCGGACGTTTTAGCAACGTTGATAGCAATCGCAATCCTTTTCATCATCATAACAGCCTTTGGCTCCTCTAGGGGGAGTTGGGATAACATTACCCACGATGCTACAGACTTTACCACAGGGGCCGGCGCCAATTTCGGGAGTCTGTTTTCTGCCCTATTTCCTGCAATGATGGCCGCCTTTTGGGCATACGAGGGCTGGAACAATATGGGATATCTTGGTGGGGAGATCAAAAAACCAGAGCGCTATATCCCTCTATCTCTAATCATCGGGGTAGGTTTCGTGATGTTGCTATACACAACGGTTAACCTTGCCTACCTATATGTCTTGCCAGTAGAGCAACTGGTGGCCATCAGCAAGGATGAAAATAGTATCGGGGCTGTGGCTGTCATGGAAGCTTTGCTCGGGCATACTGGCGTAATTTTTGTCAGTAGTTTGATTCTGGTTGCAACTTTCAACAGCACCAATGGCGTTATCCTCACAGCCAGCCGTCTGTATTATGCCATGGCGCTCGATCGGTTATTCTTTAAACAAGCAGCTGTTTGTCACCCAGTTAACAAAACGCCAAGTGGAAGTTTAATTTTACAAGCTGTATGGTCCTCAGTATTGGTCTTATCGGCTTCGTTTGATATCCTGACAGATATGTTGGTCTTTGCGGCATTCATTTTTTATGGGGCGATGGCCGCTGGGGTCTTTGTACTTAGGAGCTCGATGCCGAATGCCCTTCGGCCTGTACGTGCCTTGGGATACCCGATATTGCCAGCGATTTTTGTTTTGTTCTGCGCAGCCTTGGTCCTGAACACTTTGGTTGTCCAGACCAGCCAGTCCTTATGGGGATTAGCCCTAATTGGGTCTGGAGTCCCGTTTTATCTCTATTGGCAATCCATACGTAAACCTGTGGCGGAAGCCTAACAACACCAAATGACAGGCGGACCAACATCAATCACTTGTATCCTGACATCTAGATGGCTAAGGGTATTAGCTGTTGTCTGGATGTGCTTCTTGCCGAAGGTCCTGTTAGCGCAGATGCCAGAGGTAAAACCGCTATTTCTTCCTGACACGACCCCAAAAAAAGGCCAACAAATCAAAACCGATTCGGTCTATCCGGTTCCTAGTGAATCCTCAACTATAGCCAACAAGGTTATGATCCTGGAGCGACCGGGCCACAAGCGAATTGTATTTGCTGTTGGTAGCCCAATCATCTTTTATACTAACAAGGATCAGCTTAAACATGAGGCAATAGTAACGAGGGTTGAAAGCAAGGCCTTTTTTATCACGATGACATCTGGCACTGAGGCAATGATCTTATACGACGATGTCCATAAACTCATCATCGGCAGGCAAGGGCGGTTCGTCAGCACAGGTAAACTAATTGGCACAGCGCTTATGGTGGCAGGCCTTGGCTATATGGGGTTATATGCAATCAATCCTGGAGAAGGCAATAACCTCAATCTGTCCGAAAGTGCCCATGCTAGAACCTCGGTGATCGTAAGCTCTGGTCTATTTGCCACTGGGCTTATGCTACGTCTGATGGCACGTGACCAAAGAATCAGGCCAGGATCGGGCTGGAAATGGCGTATAGACGATGATAACCCCTATTACTGGCCCCAAATCCAGAAATAACTTTAGCAATCCTGATCGTATAGTGGTTGCTGAACTATTGCTTGCAACAAGCACATAAATACCAGTTATTTGACCTCTTCAAAGTCAATGTACTCACCACCGAGTTTGTCCGGGTTGGGTTTATCTGCTTTTTTGGTATTGACTTTGGCACCATTGTCAGACCCTGATGTCTGCTGCGAGCCAAAAGGATTGCCTCCAAAGGTGTAAGTGCGCCCTCGAAAACCACCTTGTGCATTTGGATCCTGCATCTGCTGTGCCACTTTGAACAAGAAGGATCGCAATAAAACACGAGCTACCCACCTAAGGACGATAAAGACGCAGATTGTTATCAGGATTGCCTTGAGCATGGCGTTTAAATTTGGGCTGGAGTTGATTGCGATATAGCTCTTGGCCTGATTTTGAAAATCAGGTCCTAGGACTGGGCCTCCATAACAAGAAGGTCTCTCGGATACCGTTCTGCCACAAAGATAGAGATCATGAGCGAATACCGAATAGGTTGTCAATGCCTAGAACTTAGCTAGGCCTGACCAACGGTCCTTAGACAGGCTGGACAGCAACAATGCCATATTAGAGGACTTAGGGTGTATAAGCCTTTCGGTCATTATGCACCAAAGAAGTGGCTAGATTTTGTTGTTAGGTGATTTTTTTGTTGTTTGCCTGTCCTAGGCACATTGCCTACAATCATTAACTTAATAGCGTTAATATGCCATACCTATTCACCTCAGAGTCAGTATCTGAAGGTCATCCTGATAAAGTAGCAGACCAAATATCTGATGCAATACTTGACGCCATGCTCAGTCAAGACCCTGACTCTAGGGTCGCATGCGAAACGTTGGTAACTACAGGTTTGGTCGTAGTTGCAGGTGAGATTACCACTAAAGCCTATGTCAACGTAGACGACGTTGTACGTGCTGCCATCAAGAAAATCGGGTACACGAAGGCCGAATACCAATTTGATGCAACAAGCTGTGGTATCATCAATGCGCTACATAGCCAAAGCCCTGACATCGCCCAAGGTGTTGACGAAACCGCTGGACACGAACAAGGCGCTGGTGATCAGGGGATGATGTTCGGCTACGCAACGGACGAAACAGCCGAATTCATGCCCATGGCTTTGGCATTCTCGCACCGTTTGGTGGCAGAGCTTGCCAAAATCCGGAAAACTGAACTGCACCTAATGCCTTATCTGAGGCCTGATGTCAAAAGCCAAGTCACGATCCTGTATGATGACAACAATAAGCCACTTTATGTGGATACCATTGTGGTCAGCACCCAGCATGATGATTTCGCTGACGATGCCACGATGCTTAAAAAAATCAACGAGGATATCCGGACAATTTTGATCCCTCGGGTGATCCCGGCAGAGATGCTGAGACCCGAAACCAAGTTCCACATCAACCCAACCGGTAAATTCGTAATCGGAGGGCCACACGGTGACTCTGGCCTTACAGGACGTAAAATCATCGTTGACACCTATGGTGGCAAAGGCGCCCATGGTGGAGGTGCATTTAGTGGCAAGGATAGTAGCAAGGTGGACCGGAGTGCGGCATACGCCTCTCGGCATATTGCCAAAAACATGGTTGCAGCTGGGCTCGCCTCTGAGGTTTTGGTACAGGTAGCATACGCAATCGGCGTTGCCAAACCAGTGTCGGTGACTGTTAATACTTACGGCACGGCTAAGGTTAGCCTTAGTGATGGTGTCATTGCCGATAAAATCGCCCAGTTGTTTGACCTACGCCCTAAGGCAATCGTTGATCGGTTTGGGCTTAAAAACCCGATTTTTTCCGAAACTGCTGCCTACGGACACATGGGTCGTAAATCAGAAGAAAAAGAGATCACACTAAAACTAGTAAAAGTGACCGAAAATCCTGAAACCAAAACCAGAACCGAGGTCAAACAAGAAACCAAAAAGATGGTCACTTTCTTCCCTTGGGAAAAACTGGATTACGTGACACAAGTAAAAGAAGCATTTGGTCTGTAATTAGACTACCCTCTTGCCAAAACGCCCATCATGTCTGCAGATATGATGGGCGTTTTTTTTGTTTTTAGGCACTTCCTACTAGGGCTATTGCTAGTAGGCCTTGAGGCTAATATCTAGGCTATGGATGTGGTGTGTAAGTGCGCCAACAGATATATAGTCAACTCCGGTTTCGGCCACGGCGGCGATAGTCGCCTCTGTAATCCCGCCTGAGGCTTCTACTTCGGCCATGCCATAAATGAGCTTAACAGCATCACGCATCATATCTAGTGGCATATTGTCCAGCATGATTCTGAAGACGCCGCCCACCTCTATGGCCTCGGCGACTTCGGTCAAATTGCGGGTCTCGACTTCTATCTTAAGGTCAAGATCGTTGGCAGCAAGGTAAGCCTTGGTCTTTGTAACCGCTGCTTGGACACCACCCGCATAGTCAACGTGGTTGTCCTTGAGCATAACCATATCATAGAGACCATATCGATGGTTTGTCCCCCCACCGATAACAACAGCCCACTTTTCAGCTAAGCGGAAATTAGGTGTCGTTTTGCGGGTATCGAGAAGGCGGCACTTGGTATGAGCAATTAGCTTGGTAAGCTTGGCAGTGTGTGTAGCAATGCCGGACATACGCTGCATGATATTAAGTACCAATCGCTCAGTTTTCAGGATGTCAGTTACCAGACCTTCTACTTCAAACACGATTGCCCCACGATCTGGTAGGTCTCCATCCTTAAGGTACTGGTAGAATTTGAGATCAGGAGTGGCAATTTGATACACTAGTTTGGCCAGCTCGACGCCAGCCAAAACACCACTATCTTTGAAGATGCACCTAGCTTTACCCTGTTGCCTAGCTGAGATTATAGCATTGCTACTGTGGTCACCGCTAGCTGGGCCAGAACCTAAGTCTTCGACCAAGGCTGACTGAACCAGATTACTAATTGACTCGTGTGTGATATAAGTCGGTCTAGGAGGTAGCATCATTATCGTATAGGCGTATTTGCACTGGTTTTTTTAGGTAGTATGAGGCAAAAATACGCCCTATGGTCGAAGAAAACCGATTTGAGGAAGCAGCAGAAAAAAATAACCCAATAGTTGTAGGTCAGATTAAAAATTTGCTAACTTTATAAGCAGTTGAGTAACGCTTTGAGAATGAATATACGACCAGCCTTTGATCTTTACCAAGATTAAGGGCGAAATTGAATCTGATTCTTGGGGTGTGGCTTGCCTTTAATACCAAACCAAATAACCAAATAACCATGAATCACGCTTTCGCATCCCTCAAAAGGGGACTGTGGAGAATACTGGCACCCACCAGTCTCGGAATGATGTTCCTACTCTCCACAAACACCCAAGCCCAGCTCTCTGGCACAGTCACCGTCGGTTCAGGCGGGACATACCCAGGGCTCACAACAGCCACCACTGGTCTTTTTGCTGTGCTTAACTCCGTAGGAACCAGCGGCCCACTCACGGTCAACATTGTTGGTACCTCGGCAATTGCTGAGTCTGGAAATACTGCCCTTTCTGGTGCTAACGTTTTACACGCGATTACAATTCAGCGATCGCCTAGCCTTGGCTCACAGGCTGTTTTCACCTGCACAAACAATTCTGCTGGTACCGTAAGAATTGGCCGGCCAAACGTTACGATTGATGGCAAGGTAGTGGGTGTTGGGCATGGGTCAAATGCACGGAAACTCCTTTCCTTCCAAGGTAGCGGCAATGGTTCTGTTTTTGGTATCTTCAGTGACAATGCGGATGGCGTCACTATTAAGAACGTTGACATCGTCACTGGTAGCTCAGGCACAAACGGTAATGCCATTAATGTCGGACAAACAGCCACCGGGAATGGAATTGACAACTTCACCCTCCAGAACTGCACAATCCACCCTACTGGTACAGCTAGAATGTTGGCACTTTTTGTGCACTCAAACAACCTGCTAAATGCGGAGCGCCATGATGGCTTGACAATTACTGGTAACTCCATCTACAACTTTGGTCCAACCGGTGCCAACGTTACGATGTCAAACTTTGTGCGTTGGGCTGGTGCCACGATCTCCAACAACAACTACTACCAAACCAATACTGTCGCCCCTACGGGAAATGCGACTTGGAATTTGTTTCAAGTACAGGCAACCTCTGGTGGATTTAACATCAACAACAACTATATAGGTGGAAGTGATACCCTCGCCACCGGGACCTGGTCAGTGGCTTCCACAGGCAATGGTTTTGTGCGGTTGTTCCCTTTTCGGCTAGAACAGGCTTCGACAGAACCTACAACCACTGTCAACAACAATACATTCAAAAACCTGGACCTATTGATGCGCTGGAACGGGAACTGCAATGAGTCAGCGTTCTACAACTGGGTCGGGACTGGATCCAACAAAGGGAATTATATCATTACCAACAATAAGTTTGGTACTGGTGGCACAATCAAAATGCGACGTGATGGTGTGGATAACACCCGAACTGAAGGCGAATTTGAATTCTGGCGAATTTACAGCGCCAACGACCTAACCATGACTGGCAACCAGATCGAAAACATTGAGTTTTTCTTGAGTCCATCAACGGTATCTAACGGTGCAAATATTTACGCTCACCTAATTCACCTTATGCCGAATGATGGATTTACGGGCACATTGACTGGCAACATCAATATCAGCAATAATGTCTTTAAGGCCATCAAGACAACTCAAAGCGGCGCTGCAGGAAACAGTGTAATGGTCTTTAGCGGTATAAATTGTGAATTTGGACAAGCATCTGGTAGTACCGCCAATATTACCATCAGTGGGAACACATTCACAGATATTGACATCAGCCCCCGTAGTTTGTCATATAGCCACGGCGATGCCACCTGTACCCAGATCGCTAACAGTACTTTGCACACTACTCGGTTTGAGGCCATCTGTGTTGGAGCATTAGGTGCTCTTAACAATACGACAAGTGGTACAGTCAAGGTTTTCAACAATAATGTCTCGAATCTCAAATCTTCACTCGACGGCATTAATATCTATGGAATCAGGCTACTTGGACAAGGCTCTGGCGGTGGCAACATCCAGGTGTACAGCAATGCTATTTCGCTTGGCGAAGGAGCCACAGCTAGCAACAATGCCATTTACAAGGCATTAGCTGTTGAGCCAGCAGCAGCTAGCGGTACTGCAGCTTATTACGTTAACAATAATACGCTCCATGTTGGTGGCACAGCAACTGGCAGCAACAATACCTATGCAGTCTTTCTGAATGTAAATGCTGTCAGCACCAACCTGCGTAACAACATTGTCCAGAACATCAGGACAGGTAGCTCGGGTACCCACTATGCCTTTACTGATATGGCTGCGCAGCTCAATAGTAACTTCAACATTGTATACTCCAACACCAAGGTTGGCAATGTGCAAGGTACCGACCACACAACCTTTGCTAATTGGCAAGGTGCTGGATTTGACGGCGCTGGTTCGCAAAATATCCAGATCACCTTTGGCGATGCTGTTAATGGTAACTTGGCAGTCACCAATTGCTCGGCCATTACTGGCGTTACAACATCTGTGTCTGCTCCTTATGCTGTTGTGACCACAGACATTGCTGGCACGACTCACCCATCCCCAGTTTCACCTGGTGCTTATGTGATCAGCGTCGGCAGCAATGGATTCTTATGGCTGGGTGCTGTTAGTTCATCCTGGACAAATGCAGCAAATTGGTGCGGTGGTGCTGGTATCCCTACAAGCTCTGATGACGTGACCATCAACGATGATAGCCCTCGTCCGTTCTGGCCAGTGATCAGCTCTAACCAAGCGGTTAAGAATTTAACCCTAAGTGGTAGTACGACCCAGTTTACAATAAACTCAACGCGTATCCTTACGATTAATGGCGACTTTTCGTCCTCAGCAAATGCAGCAAATATTTCCGTAACAGGCTCAATCATCCAGTTTCCAAAAGTTGGGGTTCAAACTGCTAATGGCTTCAAAGGAGATTTTGTAACTGTTAGCGGTGGCTTTGATAAAACTTTCTCTGGTACAAGCACCATTGGTACCTTAACCCTAGGCACGACTAATATTGTCACCGGTGCTGGCGGAACGCTTTCCATCACTGGGAACGTTACCTCAACAGGTGGCACCATTAAAGGTACACCAACAGGAAATCTAGTTTTTGCTAGTCCATTTGGCGTTACACTACCACTAGCAACCAATCAAACCTTCCAAGACATTACTGTTAATGCTACAGGAGGTGGCATAGTTTCAGCATCAGGTACCCTCAATGTCCGGAACCTCACCCTAACAGCAGGTACATTTAGTGCTGGCAGTGCCACCGTTAATATTTCTGGCAATCTGACCCGCAACGCTGGCACCATATCATCTGGGACTAGTACGTTTGTTCTAAATGGTGCAAGCGCTCAAACCATCAGTGGCAACATGACGTTCAACAACCTGACCGTCCATAAGATAACAAATACCGATGTCAACGGATCTGGCACCGGTACCATAACCGTCAATGGCCTCTTGACTATTCGGCAAGATAACACCGGCGCATTTGTATCGACAACCTTGGCATTGGGCAGTATGAGCCTTGCTCTGAGCAACCCAGTTATAGATGGTGGTGTCGGTGATGATCGTTTGACAATGACCAGTGGCTCGACCCTAACCCTGAACAACTCAGCAGTGTGGCCATGGAACAACATTGGTGGTACGGCACCGACCACACTTACAGGTTTGATCCTGAACACAGCTGGTGCAGCAGGTACACTTAGCAGCAGCCTAACGATATCTGGCAGCACAGTGCTGACAGCTGGCACTTTGGCTATTGGTACCAATACTGTTACCCTCAATGGACCAATCTCGGGCACTGCAGGTACTTTAAGTACATCTGCTGGTGGTAGCCTTGTCCTTGGTGGCAGTGGTGCCATTAGCTATCTACCAAACTTGTCAGGCTCATATAGCCACATCAATTTAGGCCGTGCTGGCACATACAGCCTTTCTGGCAATATCACTGCCAACCGTGTCAGCTTGTTGACAGGTGTTACGCTCAATGCCCAAAGCAACAACATCACCATTGCTGGCACTGATGGCACAAGCGGTCTTTTAGGCGATGGCATTCTGAACAGCAATGGCACCGTGACCTTTAGTGGCACATTTGCCCAAACCATCAACGGTACCAATAACCTCACCAACCTGACTATCAATAGCACCAATGCTAGTGGTCTCACTCATGGTAATGGTGTAACTACGAACATCAAAGGTGTTGTAACACTTGGCGTTAATGGCAAGTTTAATGTGACTGGTGGCACCTTTACCCTCAAACATAACAACGCCACAGAACGTGGCAGCGTTTCAGCCCTTCCAGCTGGTGCTTCGTTGACTGGCAATATTGCCCTGGAGCAACGTGTGCTTACCAACACCCCAGGTTGGTATTTTTTCAGCACACCTGTAAAGTCACAAGTGGTGTCTAACCTCAATGGTCAGATCCTGTATCGTGGAGTGCCGGGTGCTCCTAGTTTCAATGGCACTGGCAACCCGACCATTTTCAATCATAACGAAGCCCTATCTACAGCCAATGGGTGGACTTCTGCCACCAATGTGAATAATAGCCTCAACAAAGCTGTTCGTATTTGGCTTGATGAAAACTTCATCAACAACGTCAAGAAGTTCACCTTCACTGGCAGCTTGACTGTAGGTGACGGGGCAAATCAAGTTGAAGCCACTGGCACAGAGGCCTTTACATATGGTGTTACTCGTACGCCAGGTGGCGCGTTTGGTGGAGGATGGAACTTGCTACACAATCCATTCCCGAGCAACCTATTGCTGGATAACAGCAGTGCTTGGGCCTCTAGCAATGTATCCCCAACTTTCCACTTTTGGGATGCTACCTCGGCAACCTATGTAACTTGGAACAGGAACACGGCTTCAGGTACAAAAGGAAATGCCCTTGTTGCACTCGGCCAGTCATTCTTTGTAGAGGCAACAGGTTCATCACCTGCCCTCAGCGTCCGCGAAGCTGCCAAAACCAGCAGCAATACTAGCCTAATCCGCCAAGGTGCACCCCAAAACCAACTGCTTATGACCATCAAGGAGCCAAATGGCACCTTCAAGGATATGGCGATCTTGGGCTTTGAGCAAGGTAGCACCAATGGTTATGACCAATATAGCGACGCACGTAACCTCAATGGTGGCGTGTTTGACCTCGCGACCCTGACTAGTAGCAATGACGAGCTTACTACCAATATGCAGGACGCGCCATACCAGATGCGTACTGTACCGATGGTTTACAGTAGCTACTTGGCAGCTGGCAGCAACCTACAGTTTACATTTGACGGCATTGATAGCTTTACCAACATGAGGTTGTATCTGCAAGACCGCACTACGGGTACCAATACCTTGATAACCCAAGGAGCCACCTATAGCTTCACCCAAAATGCGGCAGCCAACGGTCGTGACCGCACTAGGTTTGCTATCGTGATGGTGCCAATGACCGTTACAGCCCTAGATGCAAACCTCAATAGCTCTCTATCGCTCAACTTGTATCCAAACCCTGCCAATACAAGTGAAATCACTCTGTCAGTTGCTGGCCTTGTCACGGATGCTAACGGTGTCGTAGATGTCCTTGATGCTGTCGGCAAACTGGTCTATACCAATAGCGTAGCCTTAGCTACAGCCACAAGTACCCACAAACTGAGTCTCGGTGTGGCCGCAGGTATCTATCAAGTGCGTGTCAAGGCCAATGGCTTGGTCATCACTCAAAAACTAGTCGTGAGGTAGTCCCTGATTTAATACCATAGGTGCAGTTTGACACCTTGGCAAAGCCTGCATGTTCGACGTGCAGGCTTTTGCTTTTGGTATCATTGCCTGATGACCATAGATTTAAGCCGTTCTTAACTAGATATTATTAGCACCCTACCTCATAAGTTAGTTGTTTTGCATTACCCTTTGTATCTAGCCTACTTACAACACAACCAGGCACTGGATCCCTGCCGAACAGCGCCAAACTCCCTTTCCAATCCCAAGTGAGCGATAGTCTAGTCATCATCCCGACGTATAACGAGATTGAAAACGTTGAGGCCATTATCAGAACGGTATTGGGCTTGGACTTTCCGTTCGAGGTGCTGATCATCGATGACGGGTCACCGGACGGCACAGCCTTAGTGGTCAAGAAGCTCCAGATAGAATATCCAGAACGACTTCATTTGGTAGAGCGTAAAGGCAAGTCTGGTCTAGGCACCGCCTACATCCATGGCTTCAGGTGGGCTTTAGAGCGTCAGTATGATTACATATTTGAAATGGATGCGGATTTTTCGCATAACCCGAATGACCTAGTGCGGCTACGTGAGGCTTGCCATACAGGTGGGGCTGACCTTGCAATTGGCTCCAGGTATGTAACTGGGGTTAATGTCGTGAACTGGCCCATGAGCCGAGTTTTGATCAGCTATTTTTCGGGCTACTATGTACGCTTTATCACTGGGTTGCCTGTAAAGGATACAACTGCTGGCTTTAAATGCTACAGGAAAGAAGTACTTGCGACCATCCCGCTCAATAAAATCAAATTCGTGGGATATGCCTTCCAGATCGAGATGAAATTCACGGCCTGGAAATTTGGTTTCAACGTGCAAGAGGTGCCTATTATCTTTACAGACCGTACCAAAGGTGAGTCCAAGATGAGCACTAGGATCTTCAAAGAAGCCTTGATGGGTGTACTCCAGATGAAAATCAGCTCCTTATTCCGGAAGTACGATAGGTAGTTTTAGGTAGGTTCTGGTTCTTACAAAAATCAATGCATTCGCCCAAAACAAGGGCAAGAATTACCATACTAGGACGTCCCCCCCCTTTTGCAACAGGGCACTGCACTATTTATCCACCCAAAAAAAAGTAGTCAATATGGCCGAGTTGGTACAGCCATCCAATCGCCAGAGCTGGCCAACAAATCCTCCATCAACAATGGAGGAGGCTATGGAATTTATGCTGGCTGCATTGCCGATGTTCACCCGCATAGGGGCAGCCGCATTAAAGCCAGGCCTAGACAACATCTTGACGATGTGTGCAAGGATAGGGAACCCTCAATATAAGTTTCGGAGTATCCATGTAGCAGGAACCAATGGTAAGGGAAGCACCTCGCATGCTTTGGCTGCTATTTTGCAATCTGCAGGATATAAGGTTGGACTGCATACATCGCCTCACCTCAAGCGGTTTAACGAGCGTGTCAAAATCAATGGCCAAGAGATCAGTAACCAGTCCGTATTGGACTTTATCACCGACAATTGGGACTTATGGGCACAGGTTAGACCTAGCTTTTTTGAATACGGTGTCCTGCTAGCCTTTGACACCTTCGCCAAAGCGAAGGTTGACATCGCGATCATAGAGGTGGGACTTGGCGGAAGGTTGGACTCGACCAATATCATCACCCCGGTCCTGAGTGTGATTACGAATATAAGTCTCGACCATACGGACTTATTGGGCCATACTACACCCCAGATCGCAGCCGAAAAAGCTGGAATCATAAAACCAGCTGTGCCAGTCGTGATAGGCGAATATGACCAAGACACACTGCCAGTCTTTAGACAATACGTAACAAAAAACAAGTCCGGTATCGTCCTGACAGACCAAACTGTGCTAGTTGAATTGCATCAAGATAAGTCCCGGTACCAGGTATCAAAGATGCAGAATCACCTGATCAGAAGTGAACTATGGCTAGATGACTTATCGTTTGAGCTAAAAGGATACTATCAACAACATAACTTGGCCACTATTCTGACAGCTGTGCTTGAGTTAAAGAAACAGAATTTCAGGATTGAGGACGAGCAAATCAGGTCAGGTCTGCAAAATTGCGTTAGCCTGACAGGCCTCAAAGGACGGTGGCAAACCTTGCAAATTGCTCCATTGGTGATTGCAGACACTGGGCATAACGAAGCAGGCATCCGTCAGATCATGGCGCAGCTAAAAGACTTGATTAATACCAAGAAGCGGACCAACCCTGCGGCTATGCTTAAAATGGTGTTCGGTATGGTTGCGGATAAAGATGTGAATAAAATACTGACCCTCTTGCCAACTGATGCCACCTACTACTTTTGTCAAGCAAAGATACCACGTGCTCTTGATGCCGAAGTCCTATTTGATGCGGCCAAAGACATTGGCCTTAACGGGATTGTGGTCAGGGATATCAATGAGGCGTTAATGATGGCTTTGTCTCAAGCAAGCAATGATGATGTTATCTTTGTTGGTGGCAGCACCTATGTAGTGGCTGAGCTGGATAGGTTATAGGTCAATCAGGAACCACTTGAACAGAAAGATTAAGGCCACTTTTGCCAAAGCAATCCCAAATACAGGGCAGAAGGTTAGCAGGATTAAACCTTTCGTACTCCTAGTTGGTCTAACGCTTGTCAAACCAATTTTAGCATCTGTTCCGCGAGTAACGATCAAAATACTTCCAGACTAAACCTTTGCTGGTGGAAATAGAAGACCAAGTGCTTCTGGCCCAATTTGGCACTGAGGCAACACGCCACTATGCCTTCAACCAACTGGTGCTAAAGTATCAGCAGCGGATCTATTACTACATACGGAAAATGGTCATTGACCATGATGATGCAGACGATATTACGCAGGACGTATTTATCAAAGTCTGGCACAACCTCCCCTCATTCCGCCAAGATGCCAACTTTTTCACTTGGCTATACCGCATTGCAACAAACGAGTGTCTTAACTTCCTTGGCAAAAAGCGGCGTCGGTTCATGCTTCCAATTCACGATGTCGAATCCGAGCTACTCGAGAAGCTGCACGCTTCGGACACTATTATTACAGGTGATGACATCACGCTGCGACTGCAAGAAGCCTTGCTGAAACTACCCGAAAAGCAGCGGCTAGTCTTCAACATGAAGTACTTTGAAGACATGACTTACGAGGAGATTTCGGCTATCTTGGGTACCTCGGTGGGTGGGCTCAAGGCATCATACCACCACGCAACCAAAAAAATCGAAGCTTTTCTTGGCTCTCAGCAAATCTAAAGTATTAGGGCAACTGCAACCTGAAGGTTAGAAAAAAATGATCGGCGTTAAACCTTGTCCCGTCGTCAACATCTAAACGATAGTCAGCGACAACATGGACCAAGACCATCGACATATCAAACAACAACCATTTGGAGTGCCAGATGCTTATTTTGAGCAACTGCATAACAAGTTGGATATGCGCATCCGACTGAGTAAAGACCTAGAAAGTCGAGCTGGTGTCCGAGATACAAAACAGTTTTATACAATACCCAATCGGTATTTTGATAGGTTGGTGGGGCGCATCCAGACACGATTACACCCAACCGCAAGTCAACTAACTTGGCGGCCTAGTATGGGCATCCAGTTAGCTTGGCAAGGTTGTTTGGTTACTGCCATACTAATCATTTTAGGAATCGTACCAATCCTGAAGCGGACAAGCCCTAACCCGACCATGGCTACCATCCTCAATAAGGCTGCAGCAGTCGAGTACCTCAGCCACGACCCTATGGCAATGGCTATGCTAGATGATTCTTTTGCGCCTGACCAAATCAAACGGGTAACAGACAAGCTGAACACTGATTTCAGGGAGGCTACTTTGGATAATCAAAATCAGCTAATGGATCACCCCAATGCACAATCAGCACTCGAGGATGCTGTCTATGAATATTACGACGCACCAAATCCGCCTGAATCCACAAAATAACCCGCTACAGACCATGAGCATCAAGCCAAGAATACTATTCTATTTCGGCACCTTCGTGATGGGTTTCGGCCTTATTAGTGGTCGAGTGAGCGCTCAAAATGCTGCACCAGGTTGGTCGGACGAAGAGATGGCCAAGCTCGAAAGTGCAAAGGTTGGACTGATCACAACCAAGCTAAGCCTGACACCAGACCAGGCTAAAGAGTTTTGGCCTGTCTATAACGAGTTTAATCTGAAGCGCCGTCAATTTCGCAAAACGATGAAGGCTCTGATGTACAAAGCAGAGTCAATCGGAGGGACGAATGGCAAACCTGATGACGAGCTTGCCAAGGACATCATCAAAAAGATTATGGCACTCAAGACAAACGAGGCCGTTACGGAGTCTGAATACGCTGATAAATTCCTACGCATCCTAAAGCCTAATCAGGTTCTGAAACTCTATGGGGCCGAGAAGGAAGTGATGCGAATGTTGTTTAAAGAAATGGGCCACGGTAAACATCACCATGCCGACGAAGGCAAGTAAGACTTAATCCCTTTTATGGTTTAGGAGAGGGATTATTTATCCGAAAAAGGTCTCACCTAATGGGTGGGACTTTTTTTTACCCTATCGTCTAAGATTGGTGCAGGATCCTAATACTTGCGCCTATAGTTACCCAACGCAATGAGTGCGATTATGGAGTTCAGCCATATTACAGGCCAGACCTCGGAATATCCTATAGAGTGCCTTCCTATTATGGAAATTGGCCAAGCGAATTCCTGGCGCTTAAACCAACCATTTATCGATCTGCAAACTGATAATCTGACATACTATTAGATGCTAGACCTTCCATGTAGGCTCACACAATACACGGGCAATAACTACAGGCAGAGGAGGTTGATAGTCTGCCTATTTTGCCAACAGGAAGTTGCCACCAACTACAATATCATTACACCTAACTTGGTGAGCACATTGTCCTTGATCGGATTAGGCGGAAAATAAACAGGATTCGATCAGGACAAAAAACAAAACCCTTGACGTATTAACATCAAGGGTTTGGATAGTATTTTAACTGAGGCCTAGGTGACTATGACTAAAAGTCAGCAGCTACATAGGGCTTTAGGCGAATGATTCTGAACAAGGAAAGTGACTTAATGATCGGATAGGTAGGATCAAACTCCCACCAGCGGGAACCAAAGTTAGCACGTTTGGCATGGCTGTGGTGATTGTTCTGGAACAATTCGCCCATCATAATGAGGTCAAACACAAGGGTGTTGCGGCTCTTGTCATTGTTGTCGAAATTCTGGTAACCATACATGTGGCCACACCAGTTGACAATAGCACCATGTACAGGGCCCATCAAGAAATGGACAGGCAAGAGCATGAACAAATACCACATATCTGCAGGGACCATGAAGACGTAGATAATCACGTACAAGGTACCCCAACCAATGCGGCTCATAAGGCTATCGCCCATACGCTCGATGATATTCCAGACAGGATACTGGCCTTCGAAACGCATCTCTGGGTCAACCCGTTGGTTAAGGACGTTGTTGTAGATCTCTTTCGTACGCCACATCATCGTAAAGACGTTGCTAGCATGGTGGTGCGGAGAGTGCGGATCGTTTTCGGTATCGCTGTAGGCATGGTGCATCCGGTGGAGGATAGCATAGGCCCTTGGGCTCAAATAAGACGACCCTTGGGTCATATATGTGAAGGCGTAAAAGAAACGTTCCCAGAACTTGCTCATGGTGAACATTTTATGTGCCGAATAGCGGTGCAAGAAAAAAGTCTGAGAGAACAAAGACAAGTACCAGTGTGCTACAAAAAACACGATGATGAATTCCATCTAATTGGTGGTGGGGGTTAATGAAAGTTAGTTATCTAACAGCTTGTGCGGCTCAGTGTTTAGAAGGGTCAAGTGAATCCTGAAAATACTTACCAGCGTTCGCCGAAAACAACTGTATAACAAAAATAACGGATAAAATTGGTTATCCTGCAAGCAACCTCGGTAGAAAACCAAATAACGACAAAATTAGGGTCAGTTGACCGTCAAGGCATAGGTGACCAAGTTAGCTCCCATCTGCAAGGCACGTTGGCGGGTTGCTTCGGGGTCGTTATAGATGGACTGGTCTTCCCAGCCGTTGCCGAGGTCACACTCGTAGCTATAAAAACAGACCAAACGCCCCTTATGCATGATGCCGAAACCTTGCGGCGGTTTATTGTCATGCTCATGGACCTTAGGGAGGCCTTTAGGAAACTGATACTTCTGGTGATAAATAGGATGGCTGAAGGGTAGCTCAACGAAGTCGTACTCTGGGAAAACTTTCTTCATCTCGAGCCGGATGAACTTGTCAAGACCGTAATTGTCATCGATGTGGAGGAACCCTCCACCTTCGAGGTATTTGCGGAGGTTGGCAGCCTCGGAGGGCGAAAACACAATATTGCCGTGGCCAGTGAGGTGGACGAAGGGGTAATAAAACAACTCAGGGCTACCAACTTCGACGACCTCTTCGCGAGGCTCTATCTTGGTGCGGAGGTTGCGATTACAGAACTCGATCAGGTTAGGTAGGCTGGTTTTGTTGGCATACCAGTCTCCCCCACCGTTGTACTTTACCTTGGCAACCTTTAGGGATTGTGCTAGCACATTGGTCGTATTGGCTAACAGACCAATAACAAACAAGAAACCCAAACAGGGGATGGAATGACAGTAAATCCTCGGCATGGAGTGGTTGATTCGGTGAAGCATGTAAGGTAGTATTGGCTATATCCGCACGACAATGTCAACAGATGTGACCACAATGTACAAACTGAGTGGGGCCTATTGCAAATCTAGCCATTGAATGGCTGCCGAAGATTTTGACTTGGCCACTCCGATCACTTCTGGTACAGTCTTGAGGAAAAGTAGATCCGCATAATAATCAGCCATACCGGTAACGCACCAATAGGTACAGAAGTGCGTACAGGGCAGCCAAAATTGTATCCTTACCCAAGATGGGCAAAATATAGGGTTGCGGTTAGGGCTGCAGTGTCATCAAACCAATCTGGGCACAAACGGCCATTGCAGCGGTTTCTGTCCGGAGGCGAGCTGGCCCCAAACGAATGGGTATAAAACCATGGACTAGCGCACTATTGACCTCTTGGTCTGTGAAGTCTCCCTCTGGGCCTATCATGACCACCACCCTACCCTGTTTGATGGGTAAGTTTGCAAGTTCCTTTGTATCTGAGCCAAGCCAAGCTATGAGCTTGTGATCGAAAGATTGGTATTGGGCCATTGCCGCATCCCAACTTATGAGGGGGGTTATGGACGGTAGCCATACCCTTTGACATTGTTTGAAGGCTGCCAAAGCTACTTTATCAAGACGCTCCTGTTTGATTTTGGGATACTCTAGCCGGGCGGCGTTCAACAGGGTAATTTGACGAGCACCTAGCTCAACACATTTTTCTACGCACCACTCCAAGCGATCAGGATGGGAAGGCGGAGCCAACAATAGGTGAAGCTCATACTGGTCAGTCCAAATGTTGGAATCTAGTATGAGGTTGTGCAACCGAACGCCACCAAGGTCTTCATTCTGGAGCTGTGCTACCCAACGCTGTCCTGCTCCATTTGCTACCAAAACTTGTGCCCCTACTTTAATCCGCAGGACCCTTAGGGCATGTTTACTGTCTTCTGCAGATAAAACCGTCTCGGAAGGAGCCTTAGGGACATAGAACTGGTACATGATGTATTGATCTTGATTTGGTCTGGAAGGCACGATCTTTAAGGCAACTATTCGCTCAGACTTAGCTAGAGCCGCAGCTGAATGCCAGGTCCAAGCACCCAGAAGAATGATCCGTCTCGGACAAAATAACCAAAGCCGCCATACAGCGGGAAACTAAGCTTTGCACCCGTTTTGGTCGGGAAGACGGAACCCAAGACTACCAAACCAATGTCACGGTCCACTGAGTTGTCGCTGAAATTAAAGGCGTTTAGAGCCAAGATACCAGCACCTACTTTGTAGGGCCTAAGCTTCTCGATCTTGTCGGGTTTGTAAAAACTGAACTGAGGCAGAATAGCGAGACTAATACCGCTAAAGCCACCGAAGGTACTTTGGTTTAGCTTCTGTACTAGTAGACCACCTGGGATGGAGACATCAACGTCAAAGGTGTAATGCCGCTGTAGGATAACGATCGCTTTTTTACTAAAGCCAGTGGTGGCATAGGCCGAAGCCTTGTGATTGACAATGATCTCGATCTTGGACCAATCATTGAGATCGATTGTTTTGCGGGTCATCCAGGAGTTGAGGTTGATCTCGTTCTTGTTGCAGTCCTTCTGGTCATAGTAGTCTGCTCGTGGGCTATTCTCGCCAGGGCAGACCACAATGTTGTTCAGCAACTTACTCTCGATGAACTCGCCTTTGTTATTGTAGTAGGTGATCGTAACCTCAAGATATTGTTTGCCATATAGCTTCTTGGCTTCATCGATCTTGAGCGGATTGAACTTGATGACCATATCCGCTATGGGTTTATCGTATAGGATAGGCCTATCAACAAGGTTCATTGGCTGTTGGATATCGCCAAAGGTTAGCTGGACAAAGTCAAGTACACGGGGCTCCTGAAACTCCCGGACGTTAAGCTGATAACCACTCGGTTTACGACCTGCATAGATGTTGAGGTTACGTTTGGTGACGTCAGACGGTATTTTGACCTTTAGAACCACCAAGTTCTCGTTGTTCCTGATGGAGTCCCGAATGATTCGATCTACATCCTCTATCTCAAACAAGGCTTTGTTAAGTCCCGTTCCCTCGATCTTGACCTCGACACTTTGGCCTGGCAACACCGAAAGCGAACTAGACCACTCTCCCCCATCCCGAAGCAAGGCCACAGACTTGATTTGGGTCCGTTCAGAGATGCTAAAATTGGTCACAAAGCGGGTCTCATCACAGTCCTTGAGGTACATATAGCCATCACTGACCTTATGGAGCCCAAATGGACGGAAGTAACAGAGCACCTTGTCATTACTGAGGACAGACCGGGTATAGAGCTCACCGATAAAAGCGCCACCTGGCTCGGCTTGGTTCTCTAGTCGATAGGTTTTCCGGAGTTGGAGATTGCGGTTGTTGTCGATCTGGATTTCGATTCCTTTGCCGATTTCTGGCTCGAAGGTAACGTCCTTTTTGTCGATACTCAGAAAGGCTAGCCTACCTGTCTTTATGTTAAACGAGGCCCGAAGTGAAGGGAGCTCAATAGTCGGTTTATTGCCTTGCATCACTAGCTGACGGCATTGCATCGGTATCTTGAGGTCGATCTTGCCTGACTCTTTAGGCAATAGATATAACTTCAATACCCTATCCTCGTAGTTGAGTTTGTAATCGTAGTCTTTGGTGCTTTGCCAGAGGTTATCTGCCTTGATGAGCTGTGGCAGATTGCAGTCCAGCTCAAAGACCTTTGCCTCCCCGATAAAGAGTTCATCATCCTTAGGTGCTAGACGGGCAATTACCTTGGTATATGGCAATAGCTTGAGCTCTGTGTTCAAAACCCTACCATCTTTGGTCGTGAAGCCTAAAATTAGGGACGTAGCACTGCCCTGATGCAGATTCCGGAACTGGAGTTTGAATCGGAAGTAAGCCCCCTCCAGAAAAGCAGCGGAATCAATGACCTCATAGTCGCGGCTGCGGCCAAGCTCGAGGTAGTTGCCAGTAAAGTTGGCAGAAGGATAAATATCCACAACAGCTACTTGGTCGGGCTGGTTGTAGGCAAAAGCAAGGAGCTCGTCTGCTTGATACTGAACCCAATTGTGGTCTGTGGAAAAGGTCAAGGTGTCAGTTTTGATCTTTACCTTGCTGAACCATGTATTGTCGAATGTGGCTATGACTTGGGTGTTGCCATCGACCACATTCCGATTGACTTGGGCTATGGACTCAATTACCAAGCCGAAAAGCAACATAGGAAGCCAAATCAGAACCCAAAGTGGCAATCGAAGATTAAAAAGTAGTGGGCATCGTAAGTAGGTCACGGTGGGTCTTTGAGCCTAATGAGCCACAAATATACTAGGCCAAAGGCCAATCAGGCAGGGCACTTGTTCAGTTTGCCTTCAGAATCAAGGTCCTTAACCACCAAAATTTGTTTTTCTGGTAGATAAGACCTTAAAAAAATGGCCATCTGACTCCGACTAGGATAATCTGCCCCTAAGGCCTCGATAAAATCCCGTATGATCATGGCCACAGAACGAAGTCAAGTTGTATCGTGAGATGCTTCGGAATGCGAAAGGCTGCAGATTCATCCGCAGCCTTGCATTAAAAACAACAAAAATCAGGACCTATACCGGATAGGCGGCGCTTTTCCATTAAGGGCTAGTCCTCTTGCTGAAGGCGCTTGGTAGGGAGGGCCTTTTTGGTATCTAGATCTTCTATCTTGTACCCTTTCGGGATCACGAACATGGCTTCTGGCTGAGCAATTTTGTCAACCTTAGAGACTTGCATGGTGAGTTTGACGATCATCATATCCATATCGATCTGGAGTGGGAAACCTTGGATCTTTTCGGACCAAGCCTCATTGGCACCCATTGATGGACGTTTGTAGTCGATCTCGGTAGTGGCCCAAATATCTTGCTTGATGTTCATGCCACTATTGGGCTCTTGCATCTCACATTTATAGAGGGTGCAGGTATAGCCGTTGATGACCTTGGTCTGGGTTGTTTTTACCACTTTACTTTTGTCAACATCACCTGGTTTGGATGCCTCCATGACCATACGTTGGGCCACTTTATTAACGGCATCTAAGCGGTAGGTTTGGGTTTTGCCTGCCTTATCCGGGATGGATAAGATCTCTTGAGTGCCCGTCGCTTTACTAGCCATAACGACCTTACTTTTGTCGCCTTTGACGTAATAGTCAATGCCTTTCGGTATAGGCATTGCATCTAGCATCGACTCATCCATGCCATCGCCTGCCTCCATCTTGAGGTCCATCCGGATATGACCTTCAAAGCTGGTTTTGTTTTGGGCAAAACCTATGCTAGTCGAAAGCAAAAGGGACATTAATGCGATCGTCAGGTGGGCTAGTGATCGGGCCCTTGATATAGTTTTCATGTTTATGCCTTAGTATTGTACGAAAGTAAAGGTACCAGAAAGGTGATGATGAACAAGATCACTAGGGCCGAATTTATACGAGTGTCCTGATCCTGACGATGTGTGGCTTTAGTGTGTTATGGGTTGCAATAGATTGGGCTCGGTACTATCGCCCATTGTTCGAGGCCAACAAGGAAGCTGTCAAGTATCGTGGGCCTGACCAACAGCAAACCATTGAGCTGAACCTTGGTCTTAGTCACAAGTTGTTTTTGTTTCATGCCCGCCTCCAGATAACGGGGGGTGACCAACAACATCAGCCCTGCCTAAGTGCCGATGGCCAATCTGGCTTTGTCTATAATGGTGAGATCTATAACGTTGACGAACTCGCCCTCAAGTTCCTACCTAACATCAAACAGTGGTCTCGTGATCAGTATGGCAAAATAACCGAAACTGAATTACTGCTGGGCCTAATCCTGAATTGTTGGGACGCACGTGAGCAATGGCGTCAGGCCATCAATGGGATGTTTGTAATTGTGGCCTGGCATAAAGGTGAGATTTGGGCCTGCCAGGATTTTTGGCAAATGAAACCGATTTACATGCAAACCCTGCCAGATGGGCATGGGTTTGCCTATTGTTCTCATCCTATCAAGCTTCTACCTGCCCACCAGATGAGCCAAGAGGCTCAGGTCCATTATCTGCTGTATCGATTTATCAGGTCGGATTTGGCTATTGCCATGGATGATGGCGGCGCAAGGCATTTAGCAACAAAACATAAAGCAACCCTCCCCCTAGTTTCGCCGTCTGCCCCATTTACGGATACGACAGCCCAAGTGGGCCAGCTCCAAGATCGTCAAAATCCCCTGGCAGGAGATAGCTTCAGTAGCCAACAAACATTTAGCAGGTCTTTTGTAGAGGTTGGGGTGAATTTGGAAAGCACTGCCCTGAGTCAAGATGCAGATCTAACCTATTCGGCCCCTGCCTTCGAGGCCAGGTTGGTCAATGCCTGCATTAGCCAAGTTTGTGAAGAATATCCGACTGGCCTGCTGTTAAGCGGTGGTGTTGATAGTACTCTACTTGCTGCCCTAAATCCCGAAACCCAACTGATCTCAGCAGGGGCATACACAGCAATCGACCTATGCCAAGCCATCACTGAGGATGCAAAGTATGCAGAGCTAGCAGCAAGCCAATATCATCTGCCTTGGCGGCCTGTAGAGGTGGGTCCTTCGCTTCTAATTACACACTTGCCGAACTTAGTAGCCCACCTCGAGCTACCAGTAGCTGATGTAGCAGGACTGTTGACTTATGCGCTCTGTGACTATGCCAAGGCAGATGGTGTTAAGGTATTGTATAGTGGAGCGGGGGCAGATGAGCTATTTGCAGGTTACAACCGGCACCAGGCTTATTATGGCTCTCAGAAGGCTGGATTGGTGAGACGGTTAGGTGCCAAGCTGTTGGTAAAGTGGCCCTTATTGCCTTGGCACAAGATCCTGAGACACATGCCTCAATACCTAGCTCGTATCCCCCAAGCGACTATGCTAAAGGCCCCTACCCTGCCTGACCTTTTGCGTATGCAAATGGCTTGGCCAGCGGCTGCATGGCAACCCAATCTGCCAAAGCTGAGTGGTGCTGAACATTTTAGTGCTGGAGATGCCATCGATCAATTGCTGGACCATGACCGTCAACATTACCTGCAGTCCCAAGTTTTGATGATAACGGACCGGGCAAGTATGGCTGCTGGGGTTGAGGTACGGCTCCCCTATCTGGATCAAAACTTATCTAGCTGGGCATTATCGTTTGGCGGGGCAACCCACCTGGCCAAAGGACCTAAATACTTGTTGCGTGAATGTTTGACCCAAAACGGTGGTGAGCGATATGCCAACCGTACCAAACAAGGGTTCGGCATCAACCTAGATGCCTGGATGCGTGCCCCAGAAGCCGAATACCTGCACGAAATGATCATGAAGCAGGAAAGTCATCTTTGGAAAACCCTGCGCCATAAAGTCGTGCAACAGCTTGTTAGAGAGCACCAATTGGGCCAAGAAAACCATGGCACCCAGCTTTTCGCATTAGCAGTCTATCTCCTTTGGGAACAAAAACAGGGCTAGGTTATGTTCCTGAAAACGCGATTCAGGAGCCATTCTAAGACTATTTAATCAACTCCATCTTGGTCTTAGCCTCTCCCCTGATGGTTGGATTGGGGCTTTTGTCGATCAGGTTCTGGAGGGTGTAGCGTGCTAATTGGGTCTTACCCAACATCATATAGTTGTCCGCAATCAGCAGGAAGCTTTTATCATACCATTTAGGATAGCCAGAGTATATCTTGTTGAGGTCAAACAAGGTCTCTATGCTCTCGCTATGTTTACCTTGTTTGGCCTGCACCTCAGCCACTAAGTACATAGCCTCAGCACCACTGACGTCCTTGGCATTGTTGACGACAACCAGCAATTCATCAAGTGCTTTATCTAGCTCGTTAGAAACTAAGGCGACCTTAGCGATATTGAGGTTGGCCTTGTTGAGTGCGTCTTGAGTAGTGCCTTGTGTGTTCAGGATTTGGTTGGCAAGGATAGAAGTCGAATCATACTTGGCTAAGGCAAAATAGGCTTCCATCAGGCCCACGGTCCCGACCACTGCTTCTTTTTTGTTCTTGGCCTTTTTGCTGAGCTGGGCATAGTAGCCACGAGCACTATTGGCATCACCACTGCTGAGGGCAAGGTCTGCCAAGCGCGCAAGGCTTTTATTGACCATTGTGTTGCCAGGGTCTGATACCACGAGCTGATGATTTAAGATGGAATTGGCCCGATCGTTTTTGCGGAAATAACACTCCCCTAAATAGTAATAGGATTCAGATGTTAGGCTACCAGCAGGATAGGCAGTGGCAAAAGCTTTAAATGCATTGATTGCAGCATCATACTTCTGGCTGAAGAATAGATTTTTGGCTGTTTCAAACTCGATGCCTTGGCTGCTTTTGCTTTCGGGATTAGCCTCCTTGAATTTGACTAAATATGCCTGAAGATCTTCGGTGGCACCCGTATGGCCAGCAGCTTCTTGCAGACCTAAAATGGCGTCATCGGCTTGTTTACTGGTTGGGTACTCATCAATAATGCGCTTGAAGTCGGCGGTGGCTGATTCATAGTTCTTGAGGTTATTCTGGGCTTGGGCACGCCTCAACAGCGCCAATGGCATCACATTAGCACTTGCACCTTGGCCAATGACCATTCCGAAAGCATTGGTTGCCTCCTGATATTGGCTTTTGTCAAACAAAATATTGGCCTTCTGGAACAAGGCTAGGTCGCGATACGGAGATCCTGGGTAGGTTGCGGCGAGGTAATCAAAGCTGGCAATAGCAGCATCGGTATTATTCATTAAGGACTCGACAACACCTTTTTGATAGGCAGCATAGTCAGGATCATACCCACCATTGGTCATTGCTTTGGTATAGTTACCAAGGGCATCTTTATATTGTTTCCGCACATAATGGCAATCAGCAAGGCGTAGGGTGGCCTCTGCAACTAGGTCTTTGTTTTCGGCAGTGTCTATGACCATCATCAACTCACGAAAGCCAGTTGCAGCTTTTTCATACTCCTTAAGGTTGTAATGAGCATAAGCCATGCCGTAGCGTGACCGGGTGCGGTAAAAAGGCAAAATTCCACCCCAACGCTGGGCTAATTTGTAACGGCCAATTGCCTCTTGGTATTTGCGTGTTTGGGTCAGCGACTCAGCGGCCAAAAGCGCAGCTGCGGCATAAATGCTGGTATCTTCGTTGATCTTGAGCGAGCTCTCGAGATAACCTACCGCATCAGCATATCGGTTTTGGTTATAGAGGGCTAGTCCTTTTAGATAGTTCACTCGTTGGAAAGCTCGATCAACCCGTTGGCTACGTTTCTTGATACTGTAGATGTACTTTAGCGCATCGTCATAGTTATTGCTGTTCAGCAAGGCCTCGCTGATTAGCTCTTGGGCATCGGTGCCGATCTTAGAGTCTGGATATTTGGCATCAAAGGCTTTGAGAGTGGTGATGGCATCGTCAAATTTTTCTTGCTCATACAGCAGCTTTCCGTAGTTGAACCAGCTCGTCTCCTGTACCATTTTGTTGGCAGGGCTTTCACGAGCCTTATCGAAGTTGGCAACTGCAAAGGCTTTGTTATCTAGCTTGATGTAGGACACGCCACTATAGTAGTATGCAAACTGAGCGGTACTGTCCTTGGCCAGCAAGCTATCCGAGGTCATGTTGATGACTTTGCCAAAGTTATCAACTGCTTTGTCATAATCCTTAGCCATGAAATGGGCGTAGCCTACACGATAACGTAAAGACCGAGTATTGTTGACTGGGCTCAGGTTCAAAAACTTGTCATAGAACTTGGCTGCCTCGGCATATTTGCTTTTGTTGTAATAGCTCTCAGCAACTAGGCGGGTGATTTCGTCTGCACCGCTGACCTTAGCAGTATCGACCAAAAACTTTTCGCCTGCAGCAATGGCTTGGTCCCACCGTTTGTTCCGATAGTAGATGACTGTCCGCAGCAATGGGGTCATTTTACTGTAGATACTATCCTTTTCGGCCCGCTCTAGGCTTTTTATGGCGGCCTCTAGTTTGTTTGCCTTTACTGAAAGATAGCCACTGTAGTAATTGGCAGGGGCAGTGAAGGCCGTCTCTCGATCCTTGATCATCGTGAACAAGGTATCGGCCTTACCAAACTGCTTGCGGGTCAAGTTGGCATAGCCAGTCTTGAAAATTACCTCAGCTCGTGTTTGGTCAGGCAGGTTAGCATAGTTGGCACCTTGCATAACCTCAGTGACCCTTCCAAAATCATTCTGGGCATAGTAATATAATGCTCGGTCAGCTCGGGACTGCGCCACATATTGACTTTCGGGATAGCGTGTCTCAAATGATTGCAACTCGGCAATAGCGGTGGGAACGTCTGTTTTTAGGTGGCAATGGGCGACTAAGTACCGCGCCTCTGGCTCTAAAGCATCGTTGTGGGCATGAGCCAAAAAAAGCTCAAGTTGTTGCGCTGCCGGTCCATATGCTTTGCGCTCTAGCAATTCGTGCGCTAAGCGCCAAGTTGCATCTGGCCCCTGATATCCGATTGGTTGTTGGGCCATAACACCCACAACAGGGCAAACCAGACCAACCACCAGTAGGCAAATAGCCAAGCCCAACTGTCTTTTGAGAGATGTAGATACCTGCATAGTGGTCAAAGAAACAAAGATTTTACCAATCAGGCACCAACAAAACGCACGAAAGGCTCACTGTGTTATGTTTCGGCGAACCTAGGCCTAGAATTGGTAATATGAGCAAGGTTTGCTAAGTGTAGCAACTAGGCGCTATTTTGCGGTAGTTTTTACCGTCCTAAAGGGCTTTTCAAGCCCTAAGGCGACGCCCCAAGCACAATCCATCTATGGCCACCGCACCTGCCAGCTCCGTCAAACTATCTGACCAAGGTACCATCGTATCGCCCCTTTATCAGCTCCAGACCAAATGGCTCTTGGCCCTTACCTTGCTGATTGCGGTGCTCTATTATTTCTATGCAGGAAAGTCGCCAGGGATGTACCAGCAGGATGAGGCAGGACATTACACCAGCATGTTGACCATTTGGCATGCGCCCGAAAAGATTCTGACCAACTGGGCAAAACCCGGCTATAAAGTCCTGTATGCGATCCCAGCCTTGTTTGGTAAGCAGTTTGTGATTTTCCTCAACTGTTTGCTGGCTGCTTTCACTGGCTTTTTTGCCTACAAAGCCGCCGAAAAACAAGGGGTCGAAACACCATTACTGGCCTTTATCTTGTTGGTCACCCAACCTCTGTGGGTCGAGCTGGCCTTTAGGAACTACAGTGAGATACCCTCAGCCTTTTTGCTGAGCTTAAGCTATTACTTCTGGGTGTGTGACAAGAAGCTGGTCAGCGCTATGCTAGCAAGCTATATCTGTACCATCAGGCAAGAGTTTTTGCCGATTGCGGGGCTATTAGGACTTTACCTGCTCTGGACCAAAGAGTGGCTTGCAGCGTTTAGTATGATCTTATTCCCGCTGGGGCAGCATGTTTGGGGCTGGTTGTCGTTCAACGATCCCTTGTTTCTGTACAACCAGATTTTTGGGCAGAGTGCCGACCTAAAGGATATTTATCCTCGCAAAGGTTTTGACCACTACCTCAAGACCAGCATCGTAATTTTTGGTGCTAGTGCCGTCACCTATTTGGTGGCCTATATGGGGATCAAAGCATTGGGCAAAAAACAGCCAGACTGGATTCTCATCACACCGATCCTGCTCTATACCCTGATCAACTGCTTGTTCAACTGGCAGTCTCACCCTGTTGGCCCAAGTACGGGTGGCAACTTACGGTACTTATTGTTTGTGTCGCCCTTGGTGGCAGTGGCGGGCGCTATTGCGTTTGACGACCTACGCAAGCTGGCTAAGCCATACCAGCTCATACCAGTGATAGTGGTACTTGCCCTGCTTGTCCTGGCCTACATGAACCACAAACACAACTACATTGAGCTAACTGAGGAAAGCGATGCGAAACCACTAATGGGTGTTGTATTGGCCGCTATTGCTCTGTTTTTACCCCTAAAAGGCTGGACAAGGGTTGCAACTGTCGCTGGTATCTGTGCCTTGTTTGTTTTGCTGACAGTACGGCCTAAAAAGATGAGCGAGGAAGACACAACCTGCAAACAAGCGGCGGCATGGTATAAAGAACAGGCTACTACGTTTGACAAAAAGCTACTGATTGTTGAGCACCCAATGCTCTATTACTACATGGAGCGTAGCCCATACAACTTCCCGATCGAGCCGCAGACGATGACCAAGGCCCACATCGATAGTGCACCTGCCGGAACGCTACTGCTTTGGGATAGCCACTATAGCTTTAGGGCCAAAAGGAGTGAAAACCAATACAACTATGACTACCTGCTCAACCAACCTGATCGGTTTAGGCTGGTGCAGGAGTTTGTAGCGACCGACCAAACCTTTGGGGTATTCGCAATCGAGAAGCTGCGGAAATAGGTCTCGAACGGCTATTATGTCCGAAAATTGCAGTAGCCACATCTAAAAAATAACCAAAAAAATACAAGTCCAGATTTGGACCTCTGAATTGCTTTGGTTTACTTTCGGTGTCCATAAGCCTTGGACTATATCCCGATAAAGTCCGAAAGCGATGGCGTTCTTGATCAAACCTGCATCTCAGTTAACAAACAAGCATTCCGCAAGGGCTAGCAACTGGAACTTTGTCTTGCTGTTGGTTCTGTTTTGGTCCACTCTCCTGACTAGCTGCAAGGTGGCTGATAGCGGTGCTGGGGTGACGCCGACGTGTGGGCAGGGGTGTTTGGTGAAGACGTTCCGTTCGACTTATACACCCATTCCCTCGTTCTCGATCTATAGCCCGTTTATATCAGGGTCTTCAAGCATATCGACTAGGTACAACAACAATTGTGAGGCTGAAAAAGTAGAGGTCCTTGATTCACTTGGTAACAATGCTAGTGGTCAATATTACTCCTTTAGAAGAACAACAGGAGCACCAATAGATGGAATTCTACTAAATCAATCATACAATGGAACAACCCAAGCAGTTGAGGCCCAAACCTACACCTGGGTTAACAACAATTTGATACGTGTAGAATCAAATGCTGGTGGTACTAATAATCCTGTAACAGATTACACTTATGACAACCAAAATAATCTAACCTCTCTCAAGACCTACGCTAACGGATTAACGACAGGAACAACGTTCCAGTATGATTTCTACGATTACACAAACGGTCGTCCGGGGAGGTCGAGGTTTAAGCGCATCAACAACCAAGATGGGCTGGTAACTGACTCATTACTTGCCTATTACAAATATGACAGCAACATGAACATGATAAAACAAGGATACTACCGAAATAATGATACGAGCAAGGTCTACAACTATACAATTATAAAGCCATCGACAAACCTAATACCCGACTTCAGAAACAACCCAATAATGAGTCTTAGCTTTGTCAGGGGACAAACAACTGGCGCCAGAGATCGAGATACTCACTTGCCAGAAAATATAAAATACTACACCATAGTTACCTGCCCAGGTAATCCTAGTGGGCAAGCGGAGTTGTACTTTGAAGAAGTGGCCTCTGGAATAACCACCAATACCGTAGGATGTGTAACTAGTTATACAATGGCAGGCATACAATTTAGTACAAATTGCGGACCAAGAGGACCGTACAACACAAGCTCAACCCTCTATTTTGGTTATTGATCATTAACCAAGCCACAAAACCCTAAACTAAAAAATCACGTACCAATGAGATTACTGCTGTTTTTGATGTCGTTGACCATAATCCTTAGCCTAGCTAGCTGCAAGGTTGCCGATAGTGGTGTATCCCCAAGCTGCACCCAAAGTTGCCTTGTCAAAAAGTACCGGATGGACGTAAGAAGCAGAATGTTCCCTAGGAGTAGGGAAATGGGAGGGTATGTTTATTCCTATGACGCTAATTGTCAACTCACAAAAATAGAGGGGTTGGACTCACTAGGTAACATAATCAGTGGGAATAACTACACCTATACTGGTGGATCTGGAGGTCAATATGCTGCTTTGACACAGACACAAACCAACGGAAGTTCATCCTTTACTACTGACTTCCTGACCTACACTTGGTCTGGCAACAACATCATCAAGACAGCTTACAATCCGTTGATGTACGGAACCTATGAGTTTCTGCGTACATATGATGCAAA
>JAIXYP010000014.1 GCA_027490155.1 Cytophagaceae bacterium
ATTACTGCCTTGCTTACATTGGCTTTCAGTATGTGCTCGGCACGTTTTTTTAGCTCCTTTAGTATATACGACGACAACTCTATGGGCGAATAAAAACGTTCACCCACTTGTATCTTCACCAGTGCATCTGTGTCATCATCTATTATGTTATAGGCAAAGAAGCCCGGCTTATTGCTTACATCCTTGTATGACTTCCCCATCAATCTCTTTACAGAGTATATCGTACGCTCGGGTTCGGTAAGAAGCTTTTCCCTCGCCGCACTACCCACCGATGTATTGCCGTATTCGTCAAAGTGTACTATCGATGGCACTAGTGCCAACCCATCAGTCTCTTTAAGTGCTATTGGTTGTTTGGTATCGCTGCGCACTATAGCTATCAGGCTATTGGTGGTACCCAGGTCAATACCCACTATTATATCTTCAGTTTGCAAACTACCCGTTGCTATATTGATGGCTACTTTGCCCATATTTGTTGATTTGTTGTTTCAGAGGCGCAAAGGTAAGGTACTTCCATTCGCACACTTATGCTTTGTAATTATGCCACTATTTGTTGTAGCTTCACTATCGCTTTATACCTTACATTATTCAGCTTCGCCGTAGGCATAATCACTCATATATTCATATCTTTTGGTAAGCTTGCCATTAGCGCATATAGTGGCCCTTTTCAGTATGTCACTCTCTGGTAGTAGCAGTTCCGGCAGCACATGTTTTTCAAAGTGTACCCCAAAGTATTGCGATGCATCACAGGGCAGCTCATTGGGCAGATTGTCTACCGCCATCACATCTATAGTATCCTTAGTTTTGGCATATCCAGCCACTTCGCTCAGGCTATAGCGGTCTATCCCAAACACAGGGTTAGCGATAGTGGTCGAGTCCAGCGTTATAGGCACAGACCCCTCTACATCGCAGCTTATATCAGCTATCACACTTATGCGCCAGTCATTGCGTTTTATATCTTCTTTCTCAAACAGCCTAGCTATTCGCTGCTCCCAGTATATACCGTTCATCAGCACATCTGTCTGGTTCACATAAGCCGAGAAGAGACACTTATAAGCTTCTGGGTGTGCGTGAAAGTCGTCTCTGTGAAACATATTATTGTCCTTGCGGGCATAGAGGCTTGCACCCTTCAAATGCGTAAATACCGGATACTCATATTGGTGTGTCAGGTAGTCCATTGGCTCCACCTCTTCTATATCCAGCTTGTGCATCACATCCAGCACACCCGATGCTACCTTGCCCGACCCTGTCATAGCTATTTTTATATTCGGCAGTTTCACATGTTCGTATGCCTGCACTAGTTCATTATAGCTTTTTACTTTGTGTGCAGCTGGTAGGTCATATACGCCCCATTTTTTACCATAGGTCATCAGTCCGTTGTGTGCACCGACTATACCTGCAAACATCCCAAATCCCAATATCCGCTGTTCATCGCTATGCGTCAGGCACTCATAGTCTATCATTTTTATGTTTTTGGCTATCAGAGCCTGCATTAGTGGCTTGTTGTGCGGTTGTTTCTTTTTGGTGTGCGAGAAGAAGAAGTAAGTCTTGCCCGGTATCAAGTAGTCTACCGGTACCTCTTTTATCCCCATCAGCACATCGCACTGGGTCATATCTTCGGTCAGGGTTATACCCTCAGCACTATATTCCGCATCGGCAAAACATCGGGTAGGCGAGGGCTCCACTACTATTTCAATGTCTGAGTAATTGTTCATTATATACCTGCATTGCTGCGGGGTAAGTGCTACACGTTCGTCTGGCAATTTTTTCCTTTCCCTTATTAGTCCTATCCGGAGCATCTTTCGTATTTTTGCCGCAAATATAGTATAATCACTGCACCCGCTCGATGCCTGTCGTCACTCAGTGCACCATTCAGCAGTTTACCACACTAAAATGAGCCAATCTAATACATATTCAGCCACACCAGCTACCGATAATTACTTCTCTTTTTACGAGCTGCCAGTATCCTTTCACCCCGACCCCCAGGCAGTAAAAGAACAATTTTACCTGCTCAGTCGCCGTTATCACCCCGACCATTTTGCCACTGCGGCCCCCGATGCTATGGTGCACAACCTACAAATGGCTGCCCGCAACAATCAGGCTTACAAAACCCTGCGCCACCCCGATGCTACAATGGCTTATGTGCTGCAGCTACACAACCTCCTCCCCCCCGATGAAAAATACAATCTTCCTCCCGCTTTCCTCATGGAGATGATGGACCTCAACGAGGCTATATCCGACTTCGAAAATACCCCTCACAGCGAGGAAGCAGCACTTGCTGCGCGCAACTCGCTAGCTGAGCAGCTACAGGCATGGCAGCAACAGGCACAAGCACTCACCGGTCGTTACCAGCCCGATGCTGACAACTACGAGCTACTCCTACAGATAAAAGATAGCTACTATCGCAAAAAATATCTCCTGCGTATACAAGAGCGACTAGATAAATAATTCCCGATTGTGTAAACGGTAGTTCATTTTTTATTGGGAGATAAGGTTTATTTTCATGTTTTGTAATTGCCCTTTACATATACAATACCTATGAAGAAAGCCCGTATTTTTCTATTAGTTCAGTTGTTTTTCATCAACTCTACTATGATGTTGTTGGGAGGTTGCTTCTCCCGAAATGACGATGTGTATTGCATTCACTACAACTCCGGCAATATCTTGGCTTGGAACAATGCCCAATCAATGCCCACTTTGGTCAATGATTCAGGTGTAGTAGCCCAATCACTCATGCTACAACTATTGTTACAAGACACAGCATACCTTTGCCAATCTACTAGTCACAGATACACTGATGGTGCAGCTTACGCCTTCAAAAGCGAGACAAAAATTACATACATCGATAGCATACACATTGTAAGCAACAAGAACTTCGATGCCGCACACCCCGCCGGCACCAATCTTATCAGACTATTCTCCAATCCCGATCTCAAAGCTGGCATAAGTCGCATTCGCACCAATAGCGTTAATTACTACCTCATTTCCTCACCTGCCGACACTGGTACACACACATTTACCATTACCACCTTTACCGCTGATAGGCTCAAAAACATCGTTGTAACTTCATTACCCATCAAGCTACTGTTATGATACCTTCAAGGCTATAGGCCGTTTACTACTTCTGCCATTGTAGCCATGCCGATACCCACCTATTGTTATTGACTATACTAGCTACCTAAAAAGTTTTTTTAGAAAACAGGCAAATAATTATTGCACAATCGCCAAACTATCTATACATTTGCAGTCCCGATTCCAAGATAGGTATTCAGCAAAAGAACATCATTTGCCACCTATTTTTGATCCGTCGCCCAGATGGCGGAATTGGTAGACGCGCTAGACTCAAAATCTGGTTTTCGCAAGGAAG
>JAIXYP010000004.1:0-37500 GCA_027490155.1 Cytophagaceae bacterium
CGATCAGGCCCCATCAGGTCGATCATCTGCTGCAGGGTCTTGAGTAACCGATGTGGCGACTCGTACAGGATCACGGTGCGATCCTCAGCCTGGATGCGGTTAAGCATGGTCTGGCGGCCCTTCTTGACAGGTAAAAACCCCTCAAACACAAAGCTGCTACACGGAAATCCACTACGCACAAGGGCAGGCACAAAGGCCGTAGCACCAGGCAAACAATCTACCGATAGACCTGCCTCCAATGTCGCCCTGACGAGCAGAAAACCTGGGTCTGAGATAGCAGGGGTGCCCGCATCGCTGACCAAGACCAGCTGTTCGCCAGCCTGCATCCGTTTCAGCAGCCGCTCGATGGTTTGGTGCTCGTTAAAGATGTGGTAGCTCTGCAAGGGCCGTTTGATGCCGAGATGCTTGAGCAAGAAACCAGCAGTGCGGGTATCTTCAGCCAAAATGCAGCTAGCCTGTTGCAGTACCTTGATGCCACGTAGGGTGATGTCGTCTAAGTTGCCGATTGGGGTGGGCACAAGGGTTAAAGCAGCACGGATCTGGCTATTACTAACTGGTTGGTCTGAGTCATCATCGGACCCACCATTAAGACCATCAAGGCCCTCTAACTCTTCGGCATCATCATCCTGACTATCATCTTCCGCTGGTTGCGCAGGTGCTGACATCCCCATAATCATTGCCCGCACTGACCCCAACGGATTTGCGTCGTCGTCTATGAGGTTCGGGTGCTTCGTCATTGCTTTAGGACGCTGTTTGGCCATATTGATGCTAAACGCTAGCTCTGATTAATTATTGACCAAGTTATCAGCTGAGGCGCCTTCTTGCTCCTTGAGGGCTTGCTCTAGGTACCATTGATTATTCTGTAACAGGTCCTCATGTTTACCTTGTGCTATGACTTCGCCATCGCTCAGGATCAAGACCTTGTCAGCTAGTTTGGCACTGCTAACCCTATGGCTGATGATGACCGTCGTCTTACCATCCATGATGCGCTTAAGATTCCGCAAGATGGTGTCCTCTGTTTTGGTATCGACCGCCGAAAGGCAATCATCCAAGACCAAAACTTTCGGGTTGAGCACCAAGGCCCGGGCAATGCTGACCCGTTGTTTCTGCCCACCGCTAAGGGTGATGCCACGCTCGCCAATTTTAGTCTGGATACCCTCTGGGAAGCTGGACATATTCTCATACAAATCCGCATCCTTGATGGCCTGGACCACTGCCCCTTCGGTGCTGGTGGGTGCGCCAAAGGCTACATTGTTATAGATGCTATCGCTAAACAAGAAAACGTCCTGCGGTACCTGGGCCATTTGGCTCCTCAGATCCCGGATGTTATAGTCCTTGATGTCCTGCCCATCGACCAAAACTTGGCCGCCTGTTGTGTCATACATCCGGGCAATGAGCTGGGCGATGGTGCTTTTGCCAGCGCCAGTCGTTCCCATGATGGCAATCGCCTCACCAGCCTTGACATCAAAGCTGATGTTGCGCAGGGCTTTGGTGCCGCTATAACCATAAGTGAAGCTCACATCCTTGAAGCTCAGATCCCCACGAATATCCACACGATGATCGGTATTGCTCGTGATCTCTGGCAGGGTGTTGATGAACTCGTCGATGCGTTTCTGGCTAGCGGCCGACCGCTGCATGATGCTCGTTACCCAACCTAGGGAAGTAACTGGCCAAGTCAGCATGTTGATATAGATCACGAACTCGGCAATGTTTCCCGTTGTGATGTTGCCCTTCATGACCTCGATGCCGCCGACATAGACTGTCAGGATGGTGCTTAGGCCAATTAGGCCAGACATCAGCGGGAAAAAGAAGGAGTTAACTTGGTTGAGTTGTAAGCTGCGGTGGCGGTATTCGTTGCTTTCGTCGTTAAACCGGCCTGTGCTTTCTTGCTCGCGGACAAAGGCCTTGATGACCCTGATGCCACTAAAGGCCTCCTGGGTGAAGGTACTGAGGCGTGATAGACTCTTCTGTATCTCGTCACTGCGGCGCTGGATGATCTGGTTCACATAATAGATGCTGAACGACAGGATCGGCAGAGGCAGCAGGCTGTAAAGCGTCAGCATTGGGTTTACCGAGATCATGTAGCCGATCACCAACACAAACACGATCACCAAGTTGATGCCGTACATGATAGCAGGCCCCGTGTACATCCGGACCCGACTTACGTCTTCCGAGATGCGGGCCATGAGGTCGCCTGTGTTGTGCTGCCGATAGAAGCTCAGCGATAGGGCTTGGTAGTGCTGGTAGATCTCGTTCTTCTGGTCGTACTCGATGTGGCGCGACATCACGATGATCGTCTGCCGCATCAGGAACAAGAAGAAGCCCCGCAACAAAGCCATCGCAACAATCAGCAAGCCGTAGATTAAGATGGAAGTAGCGAAAATTCCGTAAAAATTTTGCTGCAAATCCAGCCCGCCAAAGGCAAAGTAGAGGCTGATGGAGTCATTAACCAAATCGAAGGAATGGCGTACGATTTGTGCTGGAATAATGGCAAAAAGGTTAGAGATTATTACGCACAAGACCCCGAATGCCAAATGATATTTGTAGCGATAAAAATACTTGTTTAACGATTTTAGTGATTTCACAACAGATAATTTTGTTTCGGTGGTTGATTTTTAGGTCTGGCCAAATAAAATGCTTGTACGTAATCTGCAAGTGTTTTACATTTGGATGACCTAAGGGAGGTAACGATGCGGTAACATACTAGGCCCTAAGTAGCAGTTGATCTGCGCCAAAGCCAAGCCTGTTACGGCCCCATTTTCGGCATGCAAGTTACCACTAATTAGGCCCCCCTATTCATACACCTACTCACATTCGTTTCACAATGATCACAACCACCGCGCTAGACCCGCAGACAGGTAGTGTTTTTGGCCAAATGCAGGCCATGGAACACGAAAACTTAGTGTTTTGCCAAGACGGCCCAACTGGCCTTAAAGCAATCATAGCCGTCCATAACACAAACCTGGGCCCTGCCTTGGGTGGTTGCCGCATCTGGCATTATGACAACGAAGCCGCCGCCGTTACCGACGCCCTGCGTCTGAGCCGTGGTATGACCTACAAAAACTCAATCGCAGGTCTTAACCTAGGTGGGGGCAAAGCCGTCATCATCTCTGAGCAGGGCCAAGTACGGGACGAGGCCTTCTTCCGTCGCTTTGGCCGTTTTGTGAACGACCTTGGTGGCAAGTACATCACCGCCGAAGACGTAGGTATTAGCACCAACGAAATCGCGATCATCACCCAAGAAACCAAACACGTATCTGGCAAACCAGAGTCGATGGGTGGCGGCGGCGATCCAAGCCCAATCACAGCCTATACCGTCTATCTAGGCATGAAGGCCTCGGCCAAAAAAGTCTGGGGAACCGACTCCTTAGCTGGTAAACGAGTTGCTGTGCAAGGTGTAGGCCACGTTGGTCAAAACCTGCTAGGCTACCTCCAGAAGGAAGGTGCCGTCCTCTTCGTCAGCGATTATTATCAGGAGCGTGCCGAGGCCATCGGTGCTCAGTTTGGTGCCACTGTCGTTGGCCTAGACGAGATCTATGACCTAGAAATTGACATCTATGCCCCTTGTGCGCTAGGTGCCACCCTCAACGATGACACCATTGCACGTTTACATTGCAGTGTCATTGCAGGTGCTGCCAACAACCAGCTTAAGGACGAAGTTCGCCATGGCTATATGCTCAAAGATCGTGGCATAGTTTATGCTCCAGATTTCCTCATTAACTGCGGAGGCGTCATCAACGTCTATCACGAGATACATGGGTATAACCGTGCCAATGTGATGACGGACGTCGAGCGCATTTATGACTACACCTACAAGATATTGACACTCGCCGAACAAGACGGGATCAGCACGCACGAAGCAGCCATGAATTTGGCCCGCCACCGTGTGATGACTGGCACCCCGATTGGTTTGTAGTTTGTCTAAAATCCGCTAGTGGCATCCCGGCCCCTTTGGTTTCGGACCAAGCAAGCCGCAACCCTAGCCAACTTAGTTCCCCAACAGTACCCCATAACAGTACCACAGCTGTTTAAGCTACTTTAACTACACCGAAGAAAAGCCCCGACCATCTGGCCGGGGCTTTAGTTTTTTAGGGCGCATAGATTAGTCATCCTATGGCTAGGGGCGTAAGCAGGATTGGACTTGATGCTATTTTTTCTGTAGTTCGGGTAGGCCGTCTTGGTCTTCTCGGTTTTCCTTCGGCTTAGCCAGCTTGATGTCCTTGACCTTTTTGAGGTTCTCGAATCCTGTTTTGCTGATCTCATCTAAGGACTGACTACCTGCTTTGGCGACACCAGAGTACACCCCATACTTGTTCGGGTAATCATAGAAAAAGTAATAGAAATACGCCAAGGCTATGCCCGCCCAAACCATGAGCTCAAACTTTAAACTACTAACTGATTGGCCATCGTCACCTAGGCCCTCACCAAAGATGGCCAAACATACCCCGTTCAGGATCGCAAAACCGATAAGTGTAACCACGAAATAAATAAAGACACTAAGGCCACTGAGCGGAACCTCCATTTGCATATCGGTGTTGAGGCCACTGGCTACGAACAACTTGCTTTTGTCCTTAAATGTATAGTTGCCCACCCACATCGGGAATAGATAATGGCGGTAATGGACACGGCTATAGTCGGCAGTATAGTGGCTAATGCGTTGATGGTCACCACCGATGTCAGCCCTAATGGCCGACTCTACCTGCTCCTTACCCATGCCTTTGCTTGTTTCGAAACACTCGGCCAAGGTATGCGAGTGGCCCTCAGCTAAAAAGCCAGATAGGTATCGCTCGTCAAACGGAACCATCGATTCGTTCTGGTTAGATCTGAAACCAACTGCGTCCGCATGCCGGCTTTTGATAAACTGAACGTCATTTAGCGAAACGTTTACTGTCCCGGATACCGAATGCCAACGCGTATGCGTATGCCGATTGCCTTTGCTATCCGTGGTAGTGTAGTTGGTGCCACGCTCGCCGGTGTAGTCGGCCTTTACATGATAGTCAAACGAATAGGCCGGCACATAGATACCATTGATGTTACTCGGGTTGAAGTAGGTAAATAGCTTATCGGGCACAAAGGGATTTCGCTTGATGTCCTTTTCTAGCCTGGTCCAGATTTCGTTTTGGGTTACCTTAAACGGAACAAGGCCAGTTGGTTTGATCGAATGGGCTCGGTTAGTAACATCGGCCACGGTATTGGTGCCACAATAAGGGCAATCAACGGATAGGGTAAAGGTTGGCAACTGAAAGTCACCCGAGCACTTTTTGCATTTAACCCCAACCGATTCGTAATACAGCTCTTTCTCGGTTTTGGCCTGTGCATAGGGGTTTTCTACCAAGTGCTGACCAGCCTTTTGGCTTCCGTCGATCTGGGTCAGGTAGCCACAAGAAGTACAGGTTAGTTGGTCCGAAGCAGGTAGGTATTCCAGCTCGTGGTCGCAGTTGGGGCAACTGAGTTGCAAGATTTTATTTTCCATCGATCAATCAGGACTAGGCAGGGATCGGTGGTGGAGTCTGGCCAAACAAATGGCTAAGGGCCGGCACTTGACTAGCAGGTGTCCATGCAGCCATTCCCTTTTGCCAAACAAGGGTATCTGCCTTGATTGTCTGGTTCTGGATCAAGGCCGTAAGCTCAGCCATGGAATTCGGGCCATTTTGGGTTTGCCCAGCTGCCCAGTAGAACGGCTCGCCCGTCTGTGGCAGAGGTGGTGGCATGGCGCCGGGGGCAGAAGCCGCCCTTGTTTGCCCAGCCATTACCTGATTGGCGAGGTTGAGGCCCATGCCTAGCCCTACAGCATCAGCCGCCAAAGAGTTGCCCCCTTGGCCGTCAGTCATCGAGAGACCTGCCTGAAAGGTGATAAAATTGGGCTGACCCATGATGCCCATGCCACTGCGTTTGTCGATCAGGGCCTCCACTTCCTCAGGCACCGTGATGGCGTCTATCGTCAGGAGCGGGACCCCAAAACCCGTTTTGCCAAATAGCTCTTGCGCCAGCTCTTGCAGCTTAATGGTATAGTCTTGGTACTTGGTGGCTAGGTCATAGAGGCTGATGTTGTCTGAGGCCACCATATCGGCGAATGCCATCACGACATTGCTTCGCAGGTAGTCAAAAATGTCATCCATCGTGAAGTTGGGCTTGGTGCCGACGAAGTCAGTCAGCAACTTGCTGGGTGTGCCGATGACCTGTATCGAGAACTGGCCCCGCGCCCGCAGCCGCACCACCCCTAGCTCGGCATCGCGTTTGATGACAGGGGTAGCTGTGCCCCACTTGAGGTTGCTAAAGATCCTGGTACTGAAGAAGTAGACCTCAACCTTAAACGGACTCTCGAAGCCATACTTCCAGCTGCTAAGGGTGGTCGTGATCGGCATGTTAGAAGTCGTCAGACGATGGGTACCTGGCTGATAGGTATCGCCCAGCTGACCTTCGGAGACCAGCACCGCCAACTGCCCCGGCCGGACCACGAGCTGCGCCCCGTTTTTGATCTCGTTGTTGTACCGCTCGAAACGGTGCACCAGGGTTTGGTTATCCTTGTCGGTCCACTCGATGATGTCAATGAACTCGGCAAACAGTTTGTTAAACATAAGGGGGCGCCCAAGGGGCGGATAGGGGTGATGTTATGGGTCGTAATTTAGTAGGAATTGGAGGGATAATGCAAGTAGAAGTATGAAGGATGGTGTTTGGGCCATAATCTCGGAAAGGACGAGACTATAGGTGTGGATATGAATTGTGCTGGGGTGCTGGAGGGTGTGCTATTTTAACCGGAGTGTGAAAGTATTGCCTGAGGCATTAGGCTGTATTTTGTCTTTTCTGAACTCGGATTCATCGGATTAGACGTATTAATGGGATTCGAGTGTACTAGATTGCAACTAGAGAATAGTCGCCTGAATTCTAGGGTTTTGACTGGCCTATCCCAAAAATCTGTTGAATCAATTTTCTGGAATCTGAGTTCAGACAAACTAGTAGGCAACCTTTTATTGTCTATCTTGGTCTCGTTATAAACAAACGATGCCTATGTACATTCTAGCGATCCCAAACACCAAAAAAAATAAAGGGGCTATTTCTCTACATCATTGAGCTCAAGAAGCACAACGACCAATTGAAGACCGACCTCCAATTTTATGTTCCAAGTTTGCCAAACTGAATCGACCGTCTGTTATAGACAAACGGTTGATCCTGAACATCAAAAGTACTGGTTGATGTGTGCAAAATTCAAAGATCAATTTATAGTGAGATGTGTGGATCCTTTGCAAGTTTGTGCGCAAAAGACTTCGGTCAATAGTCTGCTTTATCGGTCCAAGTTTGTGAAGGAGTAACTATGGTGTCAAAAATCAGTAGATTGGTTTGATTTGAATCTATTGCATTATCTCATAGGTTCTCTTCTCAAACCGCACATAGCCACCTTACCATAACAGAAAACAATATCTGCCATTCCTAATCATATCATGCATATCCACGAAATGGCCAGAGCCCCCTACCCATTACACCAATCACAATACATCGCATCAGCTGCGGTGGCCTCAACAGGTACAACGTCTTGGTGGTCGCAAACTTGGCATTCGTAGACCTTGCTGAGCGGCAGCTTGGTAGGCCGGCCACAGTTGGCGCAGGGCAGGCCAGCGTTAGAGCCTACCAGCTCAAACCCAATGGATTGGCAACGGGTGCAACGCCGATTCAGCGTCTGGATCAAGTCTGCCCCAGCGAGGGCGATCACCCGCATGCGGCTGGGGTTGTGGTGGGCCCGCATATCGGTACTTAGGCGGGCCGAGTTCGGGAGGCCCTCGTTGAGGTAGGCCGACCATGCCACCATTAGTGCCTCATCAGTGTATAGTCCCTTATGATATACCCGTTCGGTTTGCCCTGTCAGCCACGGAGAGGTAATGTCATAATCCAAGATCAGGTGGTGCCCAGGCCCTGTTTGGTTGGCTTGCTCACGGAATATAAGCAGGTCTTGCACGTTCTGGGGTTCGGTGTGGGCATAGTTGGTTTCAGTACTTACGGCAAAGCCAGCCACCATGCGGTCATCTTGCGGCAACCAGAGGCCTACCCACTCGCGGTCAATGGCCATCAGGGGCACGGCAGGATGCGGCCCAAAACTACCTTCGGAGACCAGAATCGGCGTATCGGGGTATTGCTGCCGGACCAAATGCACCTTCAGGAACATCGTCTCGGTGATGTTGCCCGGGCGGTCCCGCTCCCCGCTAAAGGTGCCTAGCAAATCCGTATCTGGCAAAGTAGGTGGCACCAGCACTTCAGCCCCAAAGGCTTCGTAGAATAGCGGGGCAAGGGCGGCCTCTTTGCCATGGGCGGAGGCGAGGATAATATTTTGGCCTGAGAGTGGGTGCATATTGGTCGGATAGGTGCTTGGTGCTAGGCTTGAGTACTGGTCTTGGCGCCTAGAGAAGCCTGATCACAAACTTAGTGCCCATTACCTACCATTTGTCCTTAATCAGCACCGCTAAGCCCAAAAATGTTGCGAAGATTTGGACTATGCCCATTTTCATGCGGATATTTCAGGGTTGAAATCCGCATTGGTTGGCAGCCTAAGTTTGCAGATCGAGCGCGGATCACGAATAGATCAAAACACCCAACCAGCATACAAGCAAGGCTAACACCAAACAGACGATCAAGCATGAAATTTACGTTCCGACAACTGGGCAGCGCCCTGATGATCACGACAGCACTTGCCTTTGGCAGCTGCCAGAAATCACCTATTGGTGGCGCTGAAGAGGCGGCAGTGGCCTATGAGGAAAAATCAGCCGAAGAAGGCGGTTTTACCTACAAATACGTCACCGGCGACCAGCTCAAGACCCGTATCTACACCCTCGAGAACGGCCTCAAGATCTATCTGACTGTCAATAAGGAAAAGCCCAGAATCCAGACTTATATCGCCGTTGCTGCGGGTAGTAAAAACGACCCTTCCACCGCGACTGGCCTAGCCCACTACCTCGAGCACATGGTCTTTAAGGGCACCAGCAAACTCGGCACTGCCGACTGGGCCAAGGAGAAACCCATGCTAGATAGCATCGAGGCCTTGTTCAACACCTACCGTGGTACCAAGGACCCTGCCAAACGCAAACTCATTTATCAGCAGATCGACAAAGTGAGTGGTGAGGCTGCCAAGTTTGCTATCGCGAACGAGTATGACAAACTCATGACCCATATCGGTGCCCAAGGTACCAATGCCTACACCTGGGTCGATCAGACGGTCTATGTCAACGACATTCCGTCCAACAACCTCAACAAATGGGCCCAGATCGAGGCCGAGCGTTTTGGTGAGCTCGTCCCACGCCTATTCCATACCGAGCTAGAAGCTGTATATGAAGAGAAAAACCGTGGCCTAGACAGCGATCAGAACAAGATGTTCGAGAAGTTGATGGAGGCCCTGTTCCCGAACCATACCTACGGCACCCAGACAACCATCGGTACCATCGAGCACCTCAAGAACCCCTCGATTACCGAGATCAAGAAGTTTTTTGACACCTACTACGTGCCTAACAACATGGCCGTTTGTATGTCTGGTGACCTAGATCCGACCGAAACCGTCAAGATCCTGAACCAGACCTTAGGCAAACTCAAGTCTAAGCCGCTGCCAACTTATGGTCAGGGCGCCCAGCCAGCCCTAACCGTCAAGGAGTTTAACGTCTATGGCCCAGAACAAGAAATGTTGTTCCTCGGCTGGCGCATTCCGGGCTACGGCACCAAAGAAGCCTTATTGGTCTCATTAATGAACGGCATGTTGTCCAATGGGCAAGCCGGCGTCATGGACCTCAACCTCAACAACAAACAACTCGTATTGTCTGCCAGCACTGGCGGTGAGGTTTTCAAAGAATACGGCATTGAATATATGATTGGTGTGCCCCGCCAAGGCCAAAGCCTAGAGCAAGTGCGTGATCTATTGCTAAGCCAACTGGATAGCATCAAAGCCGGCCGATTCAGCAAACAACTCCTGACATCCGTCATCAGCAACAAGAAACTAGAGCGCATGCAACAGCTCGAGAACAATGATGCTAGGGCTAGTGTCTTGGTTAACTCCTTCGTAAACGGTGGCAACTACATCGACGAGGTAAAGGCCATTGACGAGATGAGCAAAATCACCGCTGATGACATGATCAAGTTCGCCAACAGCACCTTTGGCCAGAACTACATCGTCGTCTACAAACGTGCTGGCGAAGACAAAAACATCCAGAAGGTCGAGAAACCAAAGATCACCCCAGTCCCAGTTAACAGGGATCAGTCTAGTGCCTTTGTAACCTCCATCACCAAACAAGTGGCCAAACCATTGACCCCAGTTTTTGTGGATGTCAACAAGGAAATCCAACACAAGGACCTACAAGAGGGTCTTAAAGTTCAGGCTGTCAAAAACGACATCAATAAACTCTTTAGCCTGGAACTGACCTGGAAAATGGGCGAAGAAGCCAACAACCAGTATCCCCTCGCGCTGGACTACTTGCAGTACTTAGGCACCGACACCAAGTCAAACGCAGCCCTCAAACAAGAGCTCTACATGCTGGGCATTTCGGCTAGCTTCTATGCCACCCCACGCAACACTGTGCTCCAACTATCTGGTCTGGACGAAAACCTTGAGAAAGGCCTAGCGTTGGTCGAAGACTGGGTCCAGAATGCCAAAGCAGATGACCAAGTCCTTGATAACCTCAAGTCTGACCTCATCAAAGGCAAAAACGATGCTAAGCTGGACAAGGGTGTCATCCTGCGCCAAGCCCTGATGAACTATGCCCGTTATGGTGCCGTCAACAACCTGACCCGTAAACTCAAACCAGCTGAGCTGACCCCAATCACATCGGCACAATTGCTAGGGCTGAGCAAGGGCCTCAAGGGACTCCAGCACATGGTCAACTATTATGGCCCTCGTTCGTTGGACCAAATCACGGAGGTCATCAAAACGGCCCATAAAGTTGGCCCAACCTTGGCCCCCATACCGGCCAATGTCGAGAGCCCAGAGCAGCCACTAGACCAAAATCAGGTTCTGTTTGTGCATTATGACATGGTGCAAGCTGACATGATGTTCTGCGCTAAGGATGTCACCTTCGACGCTGCCTTAGTGCCGATCGCGAGCCTGTACAATAGCTATTTTGACGGCAGCATGGGCAGCATCGTATTCCAAGAACTGCGCGAAAGCAAAGCCTTGGCCTACAGCACCTTCAGTAATTACTCTCTCGCCAATAAGAAGGGCAAAAGCAACTATAGCTTCTCTGGCATCGGTACCCAAGCTGACAAACTAGCAGATGCTATGGCTGGCATGACGCAGTTGCTGAACAACATGCCTCAGAATCCGCAGAACCTAGAGCTCGCCAAGCGCACGATGAAGGAAAGCATCGAGAGCGACCGCATGAGCCGTAAGGATTACTTTGGTCAGCAAGCCTACCTAGAAGACCTTGGCCTCAGCAAAAACACGGACGAGGAAACCTATAAGGCCGTGCCGACCATCACGATGGAGCAGTTGGTGGCCTTCCAGAAAGCCCACGTCGCAGGCAAACCGCGCACTGTGATCTTGGTTGGCAACCGTAGCAAGATCGACACCAAGACCCTAGCCCAATATGGCAAGGTCACCGAGCTAACACTTGAGCAAGTCTTCGGCTACTAATCTGGCCTAGGGATTGACCCTCTATCCAATTCAATGCCGCCCGTTGCCATGTTGCAGCGGGCGGCATTGTTGTTTTATAGTCGTTTATCCTGAACAGGATTTCCTAGGCAACAGTCAGCATAAAGCCAAAGTAGAGCTGGTGCAGACGTGTTGGGTTGAAGGCCTGCCCTGGCTGCCCATTGATCTGGTGCCGAAATGCCTCTAGCTCAGCACGCTCTTCGGCATTATGGCTGATGTTGACCGCATACTTACGCTGATAGCTCTTGAGGCGGCTTCGGCAATAGATGTCGTCACCCTGACGGGCATGAAGCAGTAGCTCAAGCCGCAATAGTTTCCGCATAAGGGCCGTTCCGATAATGGCCTTGCTGCTGAGCAACTGGTTCAGCTGACGAATGTGCCGACTGACTCCTTTTTCGGTTTGCTCCGTCAGGGCTGTGAGGATAAATAGCTCAGGGTCTTGGTCGACCAGCTCTTGAGCGATTTTCATTTCCGGATCGACTTGGCTTTGGTTAATGTTACGAAGCAGGAGCCCCAACCTAGCCAGCCTGCTTTGCCGACGGACATCATTACCTGGGCTCAGGAACTGGGTAGAGCTAAGCTCCAGTGCCACAGATGATAGCAGCTCAGGCTCTTGCCATAAAAGTCCATATTGTACTAGCCAGTCAGCCACCTCTAGGGTCAACAAGGGGTTGCTGAGCCTGATCAACTGGTGGGTGGATAGTAGCTGCCAAGCTGTTTGGAGGCAAGACTTTGCGGCAACGGCATCCGCCAAGATGAGGCTAGTTTTACCATATACTAGTTGGTTCATGATGGCCTCACGCGTGGTCAGGGTTTCAGAAGCTAAAGGCAATTGCGCCTGCTGAAGTGCCGTCACAAAGTCTGCCAAAGGCTGCTGGTCATAATTGTCGAACAGGAAGTTGATCTGGCTACTGCCGAGGTTCTGGGCATAGAGGGCCTGGCTTTTGCGCAGGTTGTGCATTACATCCCGTGCTGCGGCCTCTGCTTGGTCAAACATCAGGAGGTTGGCCTTTAGTTTCTGGGTCCAGCTCAGTACTACCAATTCCTCTTCCAGAAACTCGTAGGCCAAGCAGATGCCTTCAGCCTTGGTGATCTCGACCAGGGCCAATTGGGGCAGTTGGCGTAAGAACAAGTTTTCAGCATTCGTGATGTGGTTCATGATCTCCACCCGCGGACTCACTGCACGGAAAGACCGCAAAAACCGCATCAAATGCCCCATGAGGTAGTTTTCGGCATTTCTAGGCAGGTCCCTATTAGGGCCTTGCTCTAGGGCTTGCAGATAACCTTTGCTCTCATCTCCTGGTAGGTGCTGGATATAACGACCGAAAAACTTCTTCTCTGTGGCATCTAGCTGGCCATAAAGGCGAGAAAAAATATGTTCGTATTTGTCTTTGTACATTGTTATTATGAGCTATTAATTTACTTTTTATCAAGTAGTTATACTATCTAATTTCGATTTGTACTTGTGCAATATAGACAACATTTTATGACATCGGGCTACTGGATTGGCTAAGTTTGGATACTGACATACCAAAAAAAGTAATTAGCTATGCGAACGATGAGACATCTACTCCTTCTGATAATGCTGTGCCTAATAGGGCCAGTGGCCACTGCCCAGCAGAACATCTTGACTTACGTGGCCAATGGTGATAGCCTCACCAGTCTGTTTGACGTCTTCCAGCTGGACCAACCAGGGCATAAATATGACAGCACCTACTTGGTTGCTGGTGGCACACAGGACTTTAGCTGGCTTAGTAACTACACCATCTTGAATCCCAACCGGATCACCCTGCCAACAACCGCTCAGGATGGATCCACACTGCAGTCAGCCTTCAACATGACGGGCTTTATCCTGCACGTTAACAAGACCTTTGACACGATCATCAACGTGGTTCAGTTCCCACAAGGGACGGCCTGCTCTATTGCCAAAATCAGGACTACCGTCCGGACTGGGGACCCTACTGGCGAACTTTATATCTCAGGGCACAGGGTAGTGGCTGACTCAGGCTACTCGGTGACAACGTTCCAGACTGGCCGCAGGACATGGCCTAAGTGGGAGTATTTCATCGCTCGGCTAGACAATAATTTCCTGAACGGTCTGCCGACTACCGCCAAATTTTTCGTTAATGCCCGCTGCCGGTATGACTATCGTTCCGAGAATGTCCAGACCCAGATGCAGCCTTGGGATGTCAACAACAAAGGGGAAGTAGTCTATGGCGAAGGCGCTCACTACATTCCTGTCTATAACTCGTTCTCCTACCTCCGCAAGGTTGATGCCTTTGGTCGCCCTATGGTGGTCCCAGGCTGGATGATGCACGTGGATCAGTCTGGGTCTGTCACTTACGGTGCTGGCAACACGACACCCACAACCGCCTATAGCATGATCAATGGCTATATGGGCTATAGGGGCAGCCTAAGGTCCCATTCCTTAGCTGACTGGACTTTCGTTGGCGAGGATGCAAATGGAAATACACGCCCTAGCCGTTATCCTGATGACTTTTTCTACCGTACTTGGGTGGACCCCATCACAGGTAATGGCGAGCCCAAACCCAAGAGCCAAGTCGACACCATCAATGTCCACCCCACTTTTGCTTCTGGTTACGAAGCTGGCCCAGGTCGCACAGGTCGCTATCCAGATGAGCCACGGTCCTATGGCTGGGCCAGCATCGTCTTTGACAAAACGACCAATGATCTATTTGTTGGTTACATCATGGGTTATGCATTTGCGGCCCCTTCGGCTGCCAATCTGACTTCGGCATTTGCATGGCAAGGACAGCATGAGTTTGACCCAACAGTCGTCAAGTTTGATACCGCTGGCTACATCCAGATGTGGGACCGCTGCAAAAAAGAAAGCAGTGAAGACCAACCAGACCATTACCTAGATGTTCTTGACATCGATTACGCCAACCGTATGTTAGTCGTCTTAGGTCGCCAGCATGGCTCTGGCAACTTTACGAGCTGGTCTGGCAACGATCTCACATTCAACCGCAGTGCAAGGGGCTTCAAAAACATCCTTAACGGTACCACTGGCAACGTCCATGTGTCTTGGCTTGGCAAATATTCGTTAGATAGTATGCGCATTAAACATGCTACCTTCATTGCTGAGTACATCAATAATGAGTCGATCGGGACCCCTTATGCCAATCCACATTACGATGGTTGGCAAGACCAAAATGCTGGTTGGAAAACCACCAATACAACCCGCTTGTCAGGAAGTGGAGCCTTGCTAGCTACTAACGGACTCAAGGTATCTCGCTCGGGTATGGTCGCTGTTGGGTTCACTGGTAACCGCATCATGACAACAGCAGATGCCCACATCAAGATGCTGAAGCCCAATGTTTCGGTAGGGACAGGTTTCCCCGGTGCAGTCAGGATTTATTCACCAGATCTTAAGGATGTTGTTTATAGCTCTATTGTGGATAGTGACCCTTTGGTACCTGCTGGCTTTTCTGGTGATGCTCATATAAGGGCTGTCCTACCATTGAGGGATCGGGTCTATACAGTCGGTGGCGCTTACCATCCTATCAAAACTATTACCCGTACGGCCCCTGCATCCATGACTTGGGGGGATGCCAACTTTAACCATACCAATGTCGTTGGTTATGCCTCGCGCTACCATTATGCCCAGCCTACCACATTTGCTGAGCCTACGGACGTGATCAACTATCCCGTCATCCCGCAGACTTTGGTTAGCCTAGCTCCAACCAAGCAATCTTTGGCCCCAGCAGTCTATCCTAACCCTGTCCATGCCAAGCTATTTATCTACTTGCCAGAGGGCCTTGTAGCTGATGCCATCAGCCTGCACGACAGCCAAGGCAAACTCGTCTATCAGCAGTCAACAGGGGCTAACTTTAGCACAGCCATCAACACCGACAAACTTGCCAATGGGGTGTATGTCCTCAGGATCAAGACTGGCAATCAGACGGATGTGCGTCGTATAGTGGTGGCGCATTAGTAGCTTAACTGGCTTTAGTGACCCAAGATTTTTATTGGTTTCGTTCTTGATTGCTGAAAACCCTAGGCTAATTGGTCTAGGGTTTTTGCATTGATTAGGCCATTGAGTGTCAACTATTTATCAACCCATCACATCCCTACTTATTCTGGAAGGGTACCTACTTTGGAAGCTGGCCAATAATTTCCTAGCTTTGGTTGGATGAGCTCAGCAGTAGGGAATAACGCTGCTTTGGATTCCATCTCAATCTCACCACCAAATTACCATCAATTTGGTACCAACATCCCGTAGGTTTGTTAGCCTTTGATGGACCACCAGTTCTCAACCCTTGATGCCCATCATGAAGCGTTTATACCCACTATTGCACCAAGTTATTTCAAGGTCCCTCCTGCGCACAACCCTAGTGGTGCTGACCTCAATCGGTGTCGGATCGGCATCCTGTATGGCCAGTGGCCTAGGTATTAACGACGGGGTCACAGGTCCGGTAAGTGGTCTGGAGGCGATCAGTCCTGCTACTAATCCCGCAGTTAAGCCCCTAGTCAATGACGTGTTGAAGGTTAACCTCATTGGGGTGGCCAGCAATTCGGACCAAGTTGCCATCCGTTGGGACGCCACTGCTACTACTGGGTTTGACCCTCGGCTAGAGGCCACCAAGCTCTTCAATGCTGGCAGTGTTAACCTGTCTTTCACAAGTGGTACTAGGTCAATGTCCATTTTGGCTGAGCCTTTCCCGACCGTTATGACCAGCTACGCCCTGTCGGTCAATGTGCCCGCAGCGGGTCAGTACCGCATCACGTTCGAGAACTATGCTACCATCACCAATGCCAGCTGGGCGGTTTATCTGCTTGACGCAACCACCAATAACTATCGGCGGGTTGGGGATACCACAAACTACGTTTTTAATCTTACTGCTGCAGGTACCTTTGGCACACGGTTTTCGCTTGTTGTAAGTCCTTCTGGTCCGCTTGGTTTGTTTGACCAAACCACTGATGACAAGACAACCTTTGCCCTTTGTCCCAATCCTGCCAGCCAGTCGCTGACAATCAGGTCGCTAATGCCCGCGAAGGCAGAGGCGCAATACCAGATAATCAATAGCGTTGGGCAAGTCGTCCTGACTACTGCCTTACCAGCTGGGCAGACAATGGTTACGCTCCAGGTCGGCAGCCTAGCCGCTGGCATCTATTCGGTCATCAGCCCAGACCAAACTAGGGTCAAGTTCCTGAAGCACTAAGGACTAAACTCACCATATAGCTATCTTCCGCTTAGCCGCAGCCATTGGTTTGCGGCTTTTTTGCGTCAATGCCATCGTCTGGCAGTCTATGCAAACAAGCGGTGTGGATAACTCAGATTCTGGACTTTGCCATCAAAATCAGACCCGAATGGCGAATTTGTTATGATTTAGCTTGAATGTTGCCGATTTTGCACTAACTTCGTTGTGTTGTTAACACGGTTACATCAAAATTGCGTTCAGGATGAATTTACGTTGGCTCTTACCCTTCTTGATTTTGGTCGCCGTCGCAATCCTTGGGGCGCTGTTGCCGCATCAGGAGCCGCTTGCCGCCACCCTTGGCGGGCCCCTTGATACTGGGGATGTGGCCTGGATGCTGGCAGCCAGCTGCTTAGTGCTGCTCATGACCCCAGGTTTGGCCTTCTTCTATGGTGGGATGGTACGGTTCAAGAACATCGTGAGCACCATGTTGCAGAGCTTTATCGCCATGGGGCTGGTGAGCCTGATCTGGATCTTGGTTGGGTTCAGCCTTGCCTTTGGAGATAGCCTAGGTGGAGACAAAATGGGCCTAATTGGTAACCCCTCGACCTTCTTTTTCTTTAATCATGTGGGTGGTGCTACGCATGCAGCACTAGCCCCCACCATTCCGCTGATACTATTTGCCATTTTCCAACTCAAGTTCGCGATCATCACCCCGGCCCTGATTACAGGGGCCTTTGCTGAGCGCATTCGGTTTTCGGCATTCCTGTTGTTTATCGTCCTGTTCACCGTCTTGATCTATTGCCCATTGGCCCACTGGACATGGCACCCAAATGGTTTCTTACGCAACTGGGGCGTGTTGGACTTTGCAGGCGGCACAGTGGTGCATATCTCGGCAGGGTTCGCGGCTTTGGCTGGTGCCATCATTTTGGGTAAACGCAAAGGCCATGGCGACACGCATGAGCCTAGCAACATCCCGTTTGTTTTGCTAGGTACCGGCATGTTGTGGTTCGGCTGGTTTGGGTTTAATGCGGGCTCAAGCCTCGGAGCCAATGCTCTGGCCGCTCAGGCTTTCCTGAACACCAACTCTGCCTCAGCTGCGGCTATGTTGGCCTGGATCTTCCTCGACGGTATCAATGGCAAAAAACCATCTGCCATGGGTGCCTGCATTGGTGCTGTGGTTGGGCTGGTCGCAATCACCCCTGCGGCTGGCTACGTCACTGTGGGGCATAGCGTCTTTATCGGTGCTGTGGCTGCCATGATCAGCAACTATGCCGTCCACCTCAAGACCAAATCCACCCTGGACGATACGCTCGATGTATTCCCTTGTCATGGCTTGGGTGGTATTGTAGGTATGATCCTGACGGGTGTCTTTGCCAGTACAACTGTTAATGCAGCAGGCGGAGATGGACTGCTTTTTGGTGGCACTAAATTGTTCGGGATGCACTTGCTGGCCTTGGTAGTCGTGAGTGCTTTCACCTTTGGTGGCTCGTTTATCCTGTATAAAGTGGTTGACTTCTTTATTCCGCTACGGGTGGATGAAGACCTTGAGGAACTTGGCCTAGACATCAGCCAACATGGCGAAAAAGCCACGGATCTGGAGAGCCCCCTACGCACATTGCTTGATGATCAACCAGCAAAACGAGACCTCGTAGCCAGCTGGGATTAAAAAATATTGGCGGAAAGGCCCATGCGTATGGTGTGCATGGGTCACCGTTGAGTTTAGTTTTTTAGGTGTATGATTTGTGAAAACGCCCCAGACCCTTGGTTTGGGGCGTTTTGGTTGGGGGGGTATCGTCTTAGTCTGTTCCTTCGATCAAACTATAGATTTTGCTAACGAAAGTGGCATTTTCGGCAATTGGATTTGCGGTTATCATGTTTTAGATTTGTGGGTAATCCAGCTTGCCATGAAAAACGAACCAATTAGCGCATTTGCCTACATATCGTTTCGCTTAGTAGTTGTAGCCTTGGTTTTTTCGCTCATCGTTTCTGCTTGTAGCAAAAGTGGTGGTGGAAGCAACAATCCAGTGCCCGCCGGTGCTACCTCGCTTGTGGTATCAGTCATTGATAGCACAGGTCGTGCCAGTGCGAATGCCATTGTCACCTTGTACAGAAGCGACAAAGATATCAGTCAAGAAACTAATCCTATCGCATCTAAGACTACTGGTACCGATGGGAAGGTCACATTCAATAGCCTTAACCCCATTGAGTATTTCTTCAGAGCCAATAATGGGCCTGAGAACAATTATCGTTCAACGATCAAAACACCATCAGCCATTATTAAGGGCCAAGCAAATACCATATCAACAACTGTTAGGCACCCAAGGACAGACTGCAACCTTTATCAATCATCCTGGATCACCATCTATAACATTAGCCCCGATCCTTATGATCTTGAGATTGATGGGACCTTTCGGAGGCGTATGTCAGGTAACACCAATATTTCCTATATCCTGTCTGCAGGAAACCATACATTCCGTGCTACACAAGTCAGTGGTTTTGTGATTTCGCCAACCGTAAGGTCAGCCAGTGAGAACATGGTCGTTTGCCGGACTTACACCTGGCAGTTCCCTTAATCCATAGCATTCTTCTTTGAGTACCTAAAGAGCCCTCAGTACTTTACTACTGAGGGTTATTTTTGTCCTCAAACAGCACCAAAAGTAATGTCCAGACAAAACAAGCCAAATACCATCACCCTCGCCCACTTCCAACAAAACCTAGACGTAACCTTTGACCGAGTGTTGAAAGAGGGTCAAGAGATCATCATCGAGCGGCCAGAAGGGCAATCCGTGGTCCTCATGTCCTTGGCAGACTACAATAGCTGGCAAGAGACTGTTTACCTTTTCAGCACCGAGGCCAATAGGCAGCACCTCGCCAAGGCTATGCATGAAGCGGCAGAAGGTAAGGGGGAGTTGCTCGATATCAAGGCTTTGATCGCTGAGCGGAAGGGGTAAAGTAGGGAAAGTCTAATTATCTGTTCCAAAGGCGTCAGAGCACTGCTGCCTCCCGATCGAAAAATTGATCATTGATTTAGTGGAATAGCCACTAAACCTACGCATATAGGCAACAGCCATCCCTGCCTCATCAATATAATAGACTATTGATTAGTCTCTTCCGCCAACCCCCAAATCGTCTCAGCGTTTTTCGTCCAGCTATTGGCGGCTTTGTAGGCCGACCAGCCCGGCCGTTTGGTGCCGACATATTGCTTGGCACGGCCGATACCTTCTACTAGAGATACTAGATCATCAGGTGTTACCAGCTCGCCAAGGCTGTAGTTCCGCACAGCTTTGGCCATGGCATTTTCGCCTTCGGAAGCCACCAAGTTGCTACTGAATGGTATCAGGCTTGCGAAAATGGCACTCTGGCTTTTGAAGCTAGCACTATAAGCTAACAAGATGATATCGGTAGTCTCCAACACGGCGCTCAACTCTTCGTCGGACAAAAAGCGCTCTAGCCAGATGATGCGATCTGCGACACCGAGCTCGGTAGCGAGGTTGCGGTATAGGTTGGTATCAACACCCGAATTGGCCGCCCGTCCTGCAATGATGAGCTTAACATCTGGGTGCTGCGGAAGGGCCTTTATCGCCAAGTCATAGTTCTTTTCGGGCCGGATGTTGCCGTTGATGCCAGCCAGGACAAATGGCCTGCTAGGATCTGCGGGATTGATGCGGGCCGCTACCAGCTGCTGCACCATGGCTGGGTCGGCCGGGGCCATAGCATATTCGCCAAACGGGACCGATGCATAGCGTGTATGGCTTTGTTTGTAGTAGAGGCGGTCGCTTAGTATCTCATGGTAGATACCGATATCCATCATATCCATCAGCATCAGCATCGTGCGCTGCGAATAGCCAAGGCTAGGCGGAAACTCGTCCCGATCAGGATCATGTAGCTCAACGGCAAAAACTTGACCTTTGGCTTTGGTAGCTTTGTATAGTGGCACCCAAAACGGAATCGTGATCTGGTCATAGTCGTTAAACAGGACCAAGGCATTGGGCTGGGTCCGGATATAGGTCCAGAACTTAAGTGGGCTGATGAGGCTACGCCACAAAAAGTAAAACCGCTTTTTGATATTGCCGCCTTCGATGCGGTCGGCCAATAGGTGTTTACGGGCCTCGGCCACTGTGGTGGGCGCATTGCTTGGCATCCAGATCTCGACTGGCACACCCAGGGCACGTAAGGAGGGCAACAACTGCAAGATGTAGTCATAAGTACCACCAAATGAGCTTGGGTTATAGACGATAATTTTGTCGGGCATATTGCTGGGGCCTTAGTTGGGTTTGGCCAGATGCTAGTATCACTGGCGTTGGTTCGTCTCAATTTATTGCGCCACCGTTTGCTGCATATTGATGCTTTTCTGGGTGGCAAAACTTATCAATCAAATGGGCGGATATCGATGGTCAAGGATAGAGCAAGGCAATGCTGCACTTAGGTGCAACTCTACCTTATTGCGTCAGCTTGAGACATTGGTTGTCTGGGTCAAAAGTTATCTCGGGCGGGAAGTCATACAGTGCGGCCAACTTGGCCAAGGTTCTGGTCCGGAGAATCGGTAGACGCTGGATCTGCCGTTTTAGTTTATGTACCTGGAGTACTTGTTTGGCTACCTCGGGGGCCAAAACCAATGCAGAAAAGCAACTTGCTACTTCCTCCTCGTACTTATGGATAGCTGCTGTTTTGCGTTGGCGCCTTATCCGGAATTGACCTAGGACCGTACTGGCATTAAACAGCTTGGCATGGGCGAAAAAGCGCAACCAAAGTTCAAAATCACCAGCGAGTTGCAGGTCTGTTTTCAGGTATCCACCTGCGGACTCCCACAAAGAGCGATGCCAAAAAGTACCCTCTTGCTGGATCCATTTGTAGTCCTGACTGTAGTACCGCAAGGCAGACCATCGCTCAGAAGGGCCTGTCTGGATTATGCGATCTTGTTCGTCGATTTGGGCGATGGTACCTGTCACCCACCTGATCTGGGGGTAGGCCACAAAAAGCTCCGCTACCAAGGACAATGCACCCGGGCTGATCAGGTCATCACTATTGATATAGGTCATGATATCACCCGTGGCACGCTGCAAACCTTTGTTGAGCGCATCATACATCCCTTTGTCTGGCTCTGACACCCAATAGGTCAGCCGGTCGGCATATCGTTTAATGATCTCAACCGAACCATCCGTACTACCGCCATCGATGATGATGTACTCGAGGTTGGGATAACCTTGGTCCAGCACAGATTTGATGGTCCGCTCCAGATAGTCGGCAAGGTTATAGTTAGTCGTGACAACAGATATTTTGGGCCAAATCATATTCGCAAAGCCATGGCAGCTGATCACTTGCTAGTCTCAGTGCCAGCATCATTGCCAATAGGTGCTGCAATATAGGGCCAAATTACATCTAGGGGGCCACCCATGGTCCTTGATCGGCCCCTGAGAAGCCCCTAATTGACCTTAATACAGCGGTCTATTTGGCAGCAGGGCTATAACGGACAACTTGGTTGGTCTGGGGTGGCAAGGTTCGGAGATATGCATAAATACGTCTGAGATCTGCCTCTTCCATGCCAGCGAAGCAATGCCAAGCCATATAGGTGTTGGCGCCTCCGGCTGGGATGGTCTCTGGGCGATAGGCCGAGTCGGCATACTGTTTGAAACGGCTCACAAAACGGTCTGCAGACCAACTGCCGATTCCTGTCCTAGGCTCTCGCGTGATATTAGAGGACCGTACCACGGCGCCACCTGGCAAAACGAAGGCACGCCCACCAGCCCCTGCTTGCGACAAGTCGGCCTCGTGACGACTATTTTCGGGGCTATGACATTCTAGGCAGCCCGCAATATTAGCATAGTAGGCTCCAAGATCAGCCTCTTGGCTTAAGCTAGCAAAATTCGTCGGCTGAGGGCTGGGTTGGTTAAGCTTATTGATCAGTCCTACCGGAAAGTCAACTGTGCTGGCTGGCACATCGTTCTGGATACTAGGCAAAGTCCGGAGGTAGGCAATCATCGACCAGACATCTTGAGGGTCCATTTTGCTGTAGGCACCATACGGCATTAACGGGAACATCACGTGGCCATCCTTGGCAACACCTTGGGTTAGGGCACGGTATAGGTCATCGTCCTGATACTTGCTGAGGCCATAGGGCGTTAAGTTGGCAGCATAAAGCTCAGCGGGGAGGCCTTGGTTATGCCCCATCAGGAAACCGCCGCTGTATTTGCGACCTTCGATGGCCGGGAATCCGAACTTGGTAGCGTCTGTTGGGCTGTGGCAATGGGCACAATGGGCAACATTTTCTACTAAGTATTTCCCCCTCAGAATGCGCAGGTCATTGTTGAAACCCAGCTCCTGCGCAGGGATAGGCCAAGTTTCGACAGGCTTGAGCAAGAGGTAGATCAGTACAAAGAGGCTTATCACAACGGCCATGATACTGAAATAGATCATGTAACGTTTGTTCCTGCTTAGCAGAAGTGGTCGCATTTATTCTTGGTTGTTCCTTTTGGTTGATCGGTGGTTTATAATCCTGCCCTATCTGCCGAATGAACTAGCCTTATTCGCAGACATTAAAGCAAGATTAATGCGCTTGCTAGATACTATAATTTTGGCGATCGACACCGATGATTTGGAGCAAGCCTACAGATGGGGTCGCCAATTATAGGATACTGTTTCGACTGGGGCATAAAAAAACGAGACTAAGAGTCACCTTTTACTGACCAAACTAGTATGGTAGGCTAGACCATAGTCTAAATCTTTTTGACAAAACGTTGGATTTAGGATGCGGTTTGTAGGTTTAATAGCTACCGCCTTATACACATTATCAAGAAAATTAGGGCAGGCTTTCCGCGTTATGGCCTAGTCATTAGGTTTCTTTTTTGATCTTGACAGGCCAAACCGGTACCTTGCTACACATCATCACGTAGCTGAAAATCTTGACCCAAGCCCACTCATGAATCTAACCTATCGTCTGGCTACAATCATCGATGCCGAGCGCCTTGGCCTACTCGCGGCCAAGGCATGGCAGGCCGCCTATCCAGGGATCATCAGTCAAGCACAGATCGAATATATGTTGGGCCGGATGTATAACCTCGAGACTATAGAAACCCAAATTAGGGAGGGCCATATCAGCTGGTTAATCATGATCGAGGGGCAGGGAAATCCTGCAGAACAGATGGGATTGCCAGATAACGAAAATTGGGTTGGCTATGCCAGCTACGGACCCCACCCTTCATCACCAGACGAGTACCGACTACATAAGCTATACCTCGATCCTGCGGTGAAAGGGAGGGGCTATGGAAAACTACTATTGCAGGCAGTTGTCAATAGGCTGCCCCTCGGCACCCGGCAACTAGAGCTCAATGTCAATAAACTGAACCCTGCCTACTCCTTTTATCTTCGGCAAGGTTTCCGGGTCAGGCGCGAGGAGGTCCTAGATATTGGTGAGGGATACGTCATGGATGATTATGTAATGGTGCTGGATGTCAGGCCCTGAACTAGCACCTAAGTCACACACCGTCAAGCAGATATAGATTGATATGGGGCATGTCAGCATTTTTGCGCAATTTTGCGGTTCGGTGGCAACGCCCTTGGCCAAATCCTGATTAACATCAGGCATCTTGTCCAGACGAGCCAAGGCAACAACTAGCCTCATTGGTCACAGAGCCCATGCCAAACCTCACTCTCAGCGCACATGACATTACACCACGAAGGACGAAACTTAATCTTAGCATTCACGGCACTGTGGTTTGGCACCATTGGCATCTTGATCTTGATCGAGGCACCAACCTACATCACGATCCCCTTGGTCGGGATCGTCACCATGCTTTTGCTAATTGTCCTCCAGTTTTTCCGCTACCCGACCAAACACACCATCCAGAACCCAAAGCAGATAATTGCCCCAGCGGACGGTAAGGTGGTCGTGATCGAGAACGTGGTTGATGAGGAGTTCCAGAAGGAAAGTGGCATCGGCGAGCGGATCCAGGTCAGCATCTTTATGTCGCCTTTCAATGTCCATAGCAACCACAACCCGGTAACGGGTATCATCAAATTTTTTAAGTACCACCCAGGCAAGTTTTTGGTTGCGTGGCACCCCAAATCTAGCACCGAAAACGAGCGTACAACTGTGATTTACCAACTGCCCAATGGCGAGCAGGTATTGGTCCGGCAGATTGCAGGAGCACTAGCCAAACGCATCAAATGGTATGTAAAAGAGGGTCAGCGCGTGGAACAAGGCCAACAGTTTGGTTTCATTAAGTTTGGTTCGCGGGTCGATATCTACCTTCCGCCTGGCACCAAGATCAATGTCAACCTTGGCGATGTCACGACAGGTGCCGAGACCGTGATTGCAACCTTGGCGTAACAGTCTTGGTTGTCACTAGCTCAAGATCCGCCACTGCCAGAGCCTAGTTTTAGGCCTACGAACACCACATCCTCCACCAAATAATGGCCACTCTCAACAAAACGACTGACTATGCCAACCTCGTCGCCCAACAGCTGACTGAGGCTGCCACCTTGCTAGATCAGTTTATCCAAAGCGGGATCAGCCAGGACATAGCACAGGCCGCAGCGATCATGGCCGAGGCGATGTCAGCTGGTCAGAAGGTAATGAGTTGTGGCAACGGGGGCTCCCATTGCGATGCCATGCACTTTGCCGAGGAACTCAGTGGTCGGTTTCGACAAGACCGCCCGGCCCTGGCCGCAATGGCCATCAGTGACGTCAGCCACATCACCTGCGTGGGCAATGACTACGGGTTCGATCATATCTTTAGCCGTGCAGTTCAGGCTCTAGGTCAGCGAGGCGATGTTTTGCTTGCAATCAGCACCAGTGGCAATAGTGCCAACGTCCTCAAAGCCATCGAGGCTGCCCAACTAAAAGGAATGCGTATCGTTGCCCTTACAGGCAAAGATGGCGGCAAAATGGTGCCTATGCTGCGCCCTGGTCAAGACCTAGAGATTCGCGTCAGCCACTTCGGCTTTGCGGATCGCATTCAGGAGATCCATATCAAGGTCATCCATAGCCTCATCCTCTGCATCGAGCAGATGGTCGGACAGCCTGCCTAGCATTCTCCTTGGTAGATACAATCTGGCTGGAAGTCCTATGCTAACAGCCCTGCACAAACCAACAGGTCCATCAATTGATCGGCAAGCCATGAATGGCACCTCAGAATAGTTGGTCAGCGTGCCTTTAGCAAAATGCCGTCATAGTTCATCTGCCACTCTTGGTTGCGTTGCGCAAGCCAGCCATACTGATTGCGCGATAAGTTCTGCATCGGGATGTAGGACCGAAGTTTAGCCTTCGGCAGTGTGTCATAGGCTAGCGCTATTTCAGGCCAAAACCCTTGTTTGTTCTGGAGGGTGGTCTCGTGTAATAGCACATAATCTGGGCGATCGGGTCCAGTCAGACAGCTTGGCAAGGGGGTTGCCTTGGTTTTGGTCAGCAAATTGGTTGTCGAGATTAGCAGGTGGGTATCCCCGTTCTTGATGATCGAAAAATAGTATCGTGCATCTGCAGCCACAGTCTGACCCGGAGCTACACGGGTCCGAATCTCGTAGTCTGCCATAGCATAGTCCCTACCACCAAGGCTGCTCATCACGAGGATAATGGCGCCTGCCGAAAAAGCAATATTGTTGCCCACCACACCCAGTACCCATGGCCTAGCGGCATACCAGCCTATCTGCTGACCAATGAAGTCAGCCATAAATAGTAGCGAAAAGTAAATCAGAGGCAATGCAAAGGCCGAGTTGCCGGTCTGGGGCTGCACCAAAACAAAATAGGCACCTATAACTAAAATGCTGCTCGCAAGTGGGGCCGACAAGCTTAACCCATGCCGCACGATCCAGAGCACGACAATGATTGCGCCTGCAAGCACGATGGCATAGTGCCAAGGATAGATATACCACCATTGGTGTTCGGAGGCTGTTGGGAGGGTATAATTCACGACTGGAATGCGCCAACCCATTAGGGCCGTCCACCAACTTGCTAAAGTGCCACCAGACCATGCTACATAGAACCAGACTGGCATCAGCATGCCAACCACAAACAAGAAAGGACCAATTTTAGCCTGCCAACCTGGGTGCCTTATCGCTTTAAATACCAACCAGGCCGCCAACACCAGCCCAATCCAGAACATGGGCATGATCGTCAGGATAGCGAGGCCCAATAGCAACCCACCGATACCATAGTGGCCATAGCCTGGCACAGCCCTGCGGGTCAGAACGGCAAGGCCCAACAACACGAGTAACAAGGCCATGGTATCGGCTTGGCCATTGTGCAGTAGTAGGGCATAACCTGGCTCGAAACATAGCAACAACAATAGCAGGTCGGCATATAGCTTACGCATCCCTGCCCAATGGGCCATTAGATAGATTAGGGGGAGGCAGAGCAAACCCGCTAAAAGCCCAGCGATCCGGTAGCGGAATATGCTAGGAAAGGACCCCTGGGTGAACCAACCTGTGACCTTAAAAAAGACAGGCGTGTAAGTAAAGTCAGGCCTTGCAACATCTAGGCAAGCCTTTAGGTCCACCTGGCCATATAGGTGGCTGGCATACACCACCTCAGCTGTTCGCGGCAGTGGGCTATAAGCCACCGTCAGGACATGAAACAGCCCAACAAACAAAATCAGCATCCAGAGCAAGGCAGAGCGCATGGCGGTAAATGTAAGAGCCGTTTGGCTTGATACAATACGACAGATTTTCTTACTCCACAAAGATCTTCCCTGTTTTCCCCATTTGTCAACGGTTGCACAGCTGTGGCTTTGGCCTACCTAGGTCAGTTAATTGTGGCTTAGGCATGCACCTGTTGCATAGTATGAGTTTATATCCTTTAGTTTTCCGACATGCCAATTTTATCCCTAATTTCGTCAAAGATGGTCCTAATGGTCTTCAAGCGATATTGGTTGCCAGATTGTTGTCGGATATTGCTGTTTTCTTACATATGATATTCGTTATCTTGCACCCAATACGGACTTTGAGTGCGAAAGTAGTCTATCTTGCCCCATGGTAGCGGTCATTGGTCTGCCAATCCTGCATTCTTAACCCCATATTTCGTTCAACCTGCATCATTAGTGTTTACCCGTCCGGATACGCTACAACTGATATTAATCCCTATCCTTAGGCCATTGTTACTGACAATTCTATTGTCAGTAGGGCTTTGCTATGGTGTCGATGCTCAGTTATACAAACTCGGCGATACTACCTACCTAAAGCAGGCCATCAAAGACCCTAAAGTCAGTGATAAGGTCTGGACCCAGTACCTTGAGACGGCCATGATTGCCCGAGAGGCATCAAGAACTAACTACATCAACTTCTTTGAGGATGGCATGGCTATTGCCCGCCAGCACAATAGGCTGAAGCACTACTACAGGCTACTTGGAATGCGGGCCGCCATTTATCATAGTTTTGGTGATGATAAGTCAGCCGCCAAGATCCTGACTCAGGTGCTGGACTATGCCCGCACAAACCATGACGACACAACCATGGTATATTACCTGATAATAAAGGCCCGTGTCGTTGCCCGAACAGAGACCTACACCCAAGGTGTGCATCTCGCCCTTGAGGCCCTTACATTATCTCAAAAGCTTGGCCTCCATAAGCTCGAGATCTGGAGCTCGATGCTGTATGCCCACCTTTTCGGCTATGGGGGCACCTACCGCACCACACTTAACCTCTACTACAAAGCTCGTCAGCTAGCCATCCTCCATAAGGACACCCTCGCCTTGGCCTTCGTGAACAACAACATGGCCAACATCCATAATAATGCGCACCAATACGACAGCGCGTTGGCATGTCTCAAGGTCAGCTTTGCGATTGCGGATAAATATAAGATTGAAGAAATGGCATTTGTATCCCAGATGACCATGTCCGAGATCTACTTTAACCAAGGCAATAACGAAGAGTGCCTCCGGATTGCCGAGAAGGTTACACACAGAGAGGACCTCGAAAAATTGGCAGTACCCTTGGTCGATATCTGGATTTTGCAGATCAAGGCATCGCTCAAGCTAAAACGTTATCATGATGTTGAGCTGCTTTGCCGCAAGGCTTTGGTCGAGTTTCAGGCCCAAAATCGGCGGATCGAGGCCAACCAACTTTGGGGATGGCTTGCTGAGGCCTTAGTCAAGACGGGCAAAATGAAGGAGGCTTCGGTAGCACTGGACTCGTTTTTCTTGCTAGGTAACATTTATCATAGCGACAAACAGGCCCGAGTTGCAAACGAGCTCGAGATCAAATACCGTGACAAAGAAAACGCCCTTAAAATTGCCAACCTCGAGGCCAGCAACCGCAGCCAAGCCAATATTACCTTCCTCTTGATCGCTGTCTTGGTCCTGGCCATTGGTCTGATCCTGATTGGCGGCATCCTGACATTCCAGCTCAATAAACGGCGCCAGCACGAACAGGCCCAGCGTGACGTCATCGAGGCCCAAAATGTCCAGCTTGCGAGCCTAAATAACAGCAAGGATCGCATCATGGGCATCATTGCACATGATCTGCGTGGACCTATAGGGACGCTAGACCATGTTGCAGATATGGGCCAGGACCTCATCGAAGCGGAAGACTATGGCACCCTTAAAAATATTTTCCGCCATCTTAAAAATACCACTCTGTCGCTCAATGACCTACTAGGCAACTTACTTGATTGGGCCGTAAGCCAGGAAGGGAACCTATCAGTCCGTCCAGATGAAATTAAAATTGCTGAGGTCTGGCAAAAGGTCGAAGGTTTATATCAGGACATGGCCTCAACAAAAAACATCTCGATCACAACCAACGTGGCCGATGGCGTTGTTGTCCATGCCGATTACAACAGCTTGTTTACAATCCTGCGAAATTTGCTTAATAATGCGCTCAAGTTCTCACCAACTGGCGGGACAATCGTCCTGTCGGCGATGCAGGAGCCTGCTAACATCACTGTCATTTCGATCAAGGACAACGGCAAGGGAATGACCTCTGCCCAGCTTGACCGACTAAGGGTAGCAGATAGAGCTCAGCATACAAGAGGCACTGCAGGAGAGAAGGGTGCTGGCCTCGGGATGCTAATCGTTAAAGAACTTTTGGCGCTCAATAAGGGCCGGATCATTATCAGCTCGGGTATCGATCTTGGTACCACGGTCAAGATCTATTTGCCCACCACGGGGCTGACTACAGGGCCTTCGACTGTGGAGCTATCTGGCGCTCCAGCCACCAGTTCGATTATCGTGACAAATTACCTTGAGCCTGTTAAGGGCTAGGCCCGATTTGGTTGAAAATCTTGCGGGTTTTTATTTTTAAACAGCCCAGTTTGGCCAAAAACTGTCCTAAGTATTTCTAAATTTGGACTTAGTGACTTTTGTCTCCTATCTGCTTCGTTGTAAGTAACTATTAAGTGCGACGCACTCTTTGGTGATTACATCAATAGACAAAGAAGCATCTTTGCCCAATCCGACAAACTAAAGACTAAATGTCCGCCTTGCTTTCGCTTATACCGACCCTATTATCTAGACCTAACAGTCTTTGCGGTAGTTTGGAGCTGGTGGGTCCACCCAAGGCTAGGGAGCTTTGGTGGGTTCTGGTTCCTTTGCTTATAATGATTTTGGCTGGTGGTGCCGCCCAAGCGCGAATCGACCAATTTGTCCCAAGCGACTCTGTTAGGATCAAGGCGGCCATTGTATCCCCAAATGCTAGTGAAAAGGCTTGGGTGGTCTATCACAATTATTGCCATGCAATGCGGGATGTCGAACTGCCGACGTACGAGGGTTTCATTAGTCGTGGCCTTGCCCTTTCCAAAACGCAAGGACGCCTAAAGCCCTATCATCGGCTAATGACCCTCCGGATGTTGGACCATTTCAGGTTCGGGCGTGACTCCCTCGCCCAGGCCAATCTCAAGGTCCTGTTGGCATTTGCTGACGCCCAGAAAGATGATACGCTTAGGGCTATGAGCCTCATCACCAAAGGCACCATCTTGGCCCGCAGTTCCTCCTATACCGAAGGGCTCAAATACATACTCGAGGGCCTTACCCTCTCCCAAAGGTTGCGCCTTGAGCGCGTCGAGCTCATCTACCGAGCGGCCCATGCCCTAATCTATGGTTATGGAGGTTCTTACAAGGCTACCCTTGCCCTCTATTATGATGCAGTATCATTTGGCAAACGTATAGGCGACACCATCAATGTGGCCCACCTTTACAACAACATCGCGAACATACATAGCAATGCCAAAGCTTATGATAGTGCGATCTATAACCTCAACCTTGCCATCAAGGATGCCGAACGATATCATGCGCCACACTTCCTCTATACCTGCCAACTGAGCCTAGCCGAAACCTACAAGAGCGCTGGGATGCATGATAAAGCCCTTGAGCTTTGTCGTCAGATTGAAAAAGCAACGCCCAATCGGTCTGGCAAAATTGATGCTGAGGTCTGGCTCGTCATGCTCGAGAGCCTCACGACGCTCAAACGGTACGAAGAAGCCGCAACAATGGGGCTCAAAACCATCCAAGAATATCGAAGACTGGGCTGGAAGACCGACCTGAACCACATTTGGGGCGTGTATGCAATGGCGTTGCTTAAATTAGGTCGTCATCAGGAAGCAACCTTGGCGCTTGACTCCCACTTCTATTACGGCGGTCAGTTTCATGACGACAAACTCACCCAGCAACTTAATGAGATCCAGAGTCAGTATAGCAACCGCGAGCGCGCCCTAACCATCGAGAAACTAGAAGCGGACAAAGCGGGGCAAGCCAAGGTAACTTACCTTTTGGTAGTGGTGCTAGCGTTGGCCCTCGTGATCTTGGTCATTTCCGTCTTCACGACCCGCAAACTCAGCAAACGGCGACAGGAGCTTCAGACCAAAACCGATATCATTGAGGCACAGAACCAGCAGCTAGCGGCCATCAACAACAGCAAGGACCGCATCATGGGCATCATAGCACACGATTTGGGTGGACCACTAGGCACACTAGCATCAGTCAGCACACTGGGTAAAGAGCTAGTCGAAAACCGTGATTATGCCATGTTGGAGCAGCTTTTCGGCCACCTCAGTAACACCACCCAGTCTGTTAACGACCTACTCAATAACCTACTGAGCTGGGCTGTTAGCCAGAAGGGTAACCTATCCGTCCAGCCTGAGCAACTGGTTGTCCTGCAAGTATGGCAGAAGGTCGAGCAGCTCTTTGCCGACCAAGCCGAACGCAAAGGCATCAGCCTCAAAGCCCAGATAGACCCTGATGCGACGGTCTGGGCGGACTATAACAGTTTGTTTACTATCCTGCGGAACGTAGTTGGCAATGCCCTGAAGTTCACCCCCACTGGTGGTCAAATCCAGATCAGATCCAGCAATGGGTCAGGTAGACCGGATACCACCATCATCAGTGTGCGGGACAATGGTCGGGGCATGACCCAAGAGCAACTACAGGCCCTTAACATCACCACTGGCGTCAAGTTTTCCGTCGGCACCGCAGGCGAAAAGGGTGCAGGCCTCGGCATCTTGATCATTAAGGAACTATTGGCCCTTAATGGCGGCAATATCTTGATCGAGAGTGGGCCCAAGATTGGTACCCGCATACAGCTAGCATTGCCAGCGGCACAGATAAGCAATGCAACCAATCCTGACTTGGGTGGGAGGCTAGAGGTGCTGTATGTGGGCGAGTCTAGTTAAATGCGATTAGATATGCCCAAACGTTTTCTATTTGGACGAATGTATATTCAGATAATCACATACATTTCTCTTTGAATTAGGCTTTTAGAAAATAGCGTCATAAGAGTCATGGAATTGGTTTGTAAATCCAACCCAAAAACTAGGCTATTGCCAATTGCAATAAGGTGCCAATACGTAGCCTATCAATTCCATTATTGCACGCCGCCCGAGACAGAACAATTGCGAAGTCTAATTGACATAGCATAAAAAACACAGCATTTTCGGTAGGGGGGGCGGTACTTAGGTGATGTAGATTTGTTCTATTAATTCGACCTCGAATTCCTTTCCTAAACACCTTCAACCCATATCCCCAAATCCAGGTCCCCAATGTTCAGTTTTTTTCGGATTCGGAGCCGAATATTGCGGATCGAGCCCTCTGCAACGGAAGTCATATAGGCCATTTCTTTGGTGCTAAGTTTCATCTTATGATAAGCCAGTATGCGCAAGTCGTTGGGTGTAAGGGCAGGGCTAAGGGCCAATAGGCGACTGAAGAAGTCTGGGTGCACCTCCTCGAAGTGTCGTTTGAAGCTATTCCAATCATCTTCTTCGTCCAGGATGCCGTCCAACTTGTCAATGAGGTCACGCAAATGCTTAGGCAGGCGGTTGGCTGCGTCGGCCTGCTCCTTGATGGCAGTCAGAAGTTGGTTTTTGCGGATCATGAAGGCCGTTTTAGAAGCAAGCTCTTTGCGGCTACGCTCTAAGGACTCCTCCAATAGGGCCTGCTCTTGTTGGAGCGCCTCCTCCTTCAGCCGGGCAACTTCGGAGGCTTGTTGTTGATTGGCTAGCTCCATTTGGCTGAGTTGCAACTCGGCGCCAAGGCGTTGGGCCTTGGCTGTAACCAATGACCTTTGCCAATTGGCAGCAAAAACAATGACCGCACCACTTAAGATAATGAGACCAACAATGATGCCTCCAAATAGTTGATATTGCTTCTGCGTGCGTAGCTCATAGTTTAGAAGGTCATTTTCGGCCTGTTTTTGACTGACTTGATATTTCTTTTCTGCCAGGGTGATCTGTTCACTTTGGTTCAGATTAAGCAAGGTGTCCTTAAGCTCCTGATGCTGGACAACGTATTTAAACGCCAATCGATAATCCCCAGCATCAGAATAAAGGCGATAAAGACGATATAACCAAGAAAGACGCTCGGTCCTCAGGCCAAGTCCGGCCATCTGTTTACATTGGCTGAGCGCAATCTGGATGGCTTTGTTTAGCTCACCGAGACTTTGGTAAGCATCGACTTGGGTGAGCTTAAACCTATTATAGTTGATTTGGGACCACTTGTTTGGGTCGTCCAATGGGGCCAAAATTGTAAGGGCCTTCGCAGGATTACCTCGTTTGATCTCGACATCAGCCAAGGCGCCCATAATGTCAAACAGGTATAGTGAGTCAGCCTTTTTGATGGAAATTTCCATGCAGGTATTGAGCATGATACTAGCAGAGTCTAAGCCATTATTACGGCTATAGATGTCGGACATGTTCAGTAGAGTGAAGATGATCAGCTTTGGCTCCTTAGACTTGAGCGCATACTGATAGGAGAGCTTGTAATAGCGTTTAACTTCCTCAAGCCTACCGAACCAACCCAGGGCGTATGCCATTTCGCGCAGGGCCTCGGCCTGGTAACGGTCATCCCTATTGCGTTGGCCAATGTGGTATCCCTCCTGTGCATGCTTAAAAGCCATAGGGTAATCGCCCTGTGACGAGGCAACCAAGTTCTGCTGCATCAGGAGGCTAAACTGGTAACGTGGCGGCAAAAGCTGCTGATGCGGCATGGCGCTCTTAAGCACAACCGCTGCCGAGTCTAGGTGACTTGTCCGTATGTAAAACAACCCATGTTGGATTTGGGCCTTAGCCCATTGTGTGACCTCTGTTGGTGTCGCCTTTTCGGCAGTTATGAGGTTAACGTACCTGATTATGGACAAGATCCTGGCCTGTGAGGAAGGTTTGAGCAGCACGTTGTTATCAAACAAACGATAGGACCGGGCCAATAGGGTATCAAGCGGCTGCCCTTGATCCTGCGGCATAAGCTGTGCTTTGGCCTCCTCAAAAGTGATTAACAGGGCCGACTGTACCAGCAAAATCACCAACCATAGTTTGGCTTTAGCCGATATTGAAGCAGTGGAAAGCGAAATCTGACGAAGCACAAAAGTCATGAAATCCATCATAAATGAGATCAGGGTGTTAGGTATGACCATATTTTACCTAAACGCATAGCAAATTTATACTATGCAGCCAAATAATTGACAATCAACAAGATAATCCTGAAATATGACAGTATATATACTCCCCCTATGACACTATAGAGCAGGAAAAAGTAGCAAGTCTGAAAAAAATTTGCCACATTGGTTTCAGATACGCAGCAGTATTGCCTCGCATGACTGCCGATTTCTCAAAACCCAACCTGCCCAACCGACGAGACCTAGCTTATCCTGGTCCTGATCGTCTGGGCAAACGACAACGAATGAAACACCGATCACTATGGTCCAGCTCAGCCTTGCTGACATGGGTTGGTTGTTGGATTTCAGAATACCCGAATTGCGTAGTCTATCCCTAAGTGTCAGGACGTTGACCTTATGCAGGATTGATATTGGAAAACCCTCTGGCACATGCCCGAGGGTTTTTTTCTTTAGAGGCCTTGGCTACTGGCTGCTTCAAGTTGTGCAGGATTAGTATATTTGGCCATATCAGAGCACTCTCTTGCTGATCATGGCGCAAAAGACTGTACCTACCACCGCCTCGGTTGCTGCCTTTGTTGCGACACTTGACCCCGCACAACAGGCGGATAGCCAAATCTTGATCTCGTTGCTAGAGGAGCTAAGTGGATCAAAAGCCGTAATGTGGGGCAATATCATTGGGTTTGGCCAGTACGAATACCAATTTACGTCAGGCCATAAGGGTTATAGCATGTGCCTCGGCTTTTCCCCCCGCACAGGGAAAATCAGCCTATATGTTGGGGCTGGTGCTGCAGACAACCAACCACTGCTGGAAAACTTGGGCAAGTTCCAGATGGCCAAAAGTTGCCTTTATGTCAAACGAGTGGCCGACATTAACCTTGACATCCTTGCCAAGATCTGTAATAACAGACTTGCATTGCTAGAGCGCGAGTATCCATCTAACACCTAACCAACCCTTTATGTCGCTAAATCCGGACCTATCCAACTTTCTTGATACGCTAGAATCAGAAAAACGTACTGATAGCCTAGCCCTAATTGATCTAATGCAAAGGCTTACAGGTGAGCCAGCAAGCCTTTCGGGAGGCGGAATGATTGGCTTTGGGCGGTACCACTACCGCTATGAGTCTGGCCATGAAGGTGACACCAGCTTGCTTGCTTTTGCTCCGCGCAAAGACAAGTTTAGCATCTACTTAGCACCTGGGGCTGATAGTTTTGTGGAGCTGCTGGCACAACTTGGCAAACACAAAATGGGTAAGGGCTGCCTCTACGTCAAGAAACTGGCGGATGTTAACCTAAGCGTGTTAGAGGCCCTTTGCCAACAGTCAATCGATGTGATCAGGGAACGGTTCCCGCAATAGGTATAAGCCAGCTGGCCAACATAGGGCACTGATGTTGCCTTTGGTCCTGACGTTGCTAGCTTGAGTACCTACCCGTTGCCTAACTGAAAACAACCCTTATGATGGAAGAGACAATCAAACTTAGTTTCCAAGAACGGTTTTGGCTAGGACTACGGAAGGCGATGCAAAACTTCCCGCTATCGGTCATTTTGGCATTGGGATTAGCGGTGTTTGGGATTACTAATTTGTACTTAGAGCCTGCAATCAGGAACTCAGTGGTGATCATGCTTGGTCTAGGCATCGGGATATCCATTGCTGCAGCGGTTGCCATAGCGGCTAGGCAAAATCGATGGCCAGCATGGATATACATCAGTTTATCAGCGGTGGTCCTATTGGTGATTGGGAGTTACATCTGGACAGGCTGGAATCATGATTTTGAAAATGGACGGTGGCTGTTGACGGGACACCTAGCCCTAATATCGCATTTACTGGTAGCCATTGCTGCATTTGGTCGATCTGGCCAAGAGCTTAGCTTCTGGAGCTATAACCGTACACTGTTGTTGGGTTTTGTGTGGTCTGGTTTTTTTGCCCTTGTTCTATTCGTAGGTGTGCTTGCTGCGATTGGGTCGGTTGAGCTGTTGTTTGGTATCGACGTCAAGAACGAACTATATGGTAGCACCTACTTTTTGGCAGCGTTTATTTTCCATCCATTACACTTCTTTGGCAACCTACCTACACGGTTTCAACCCATACCAGACTATCAATCCTTGGGGTACCCCAAGATAATGCGCAACCTGATCCAATATGTGTTGTTGCCGTTGGTGGTCCTCTATGTCACGATCCTGTATCTGTATGGGCTTAAAAACATTTTTGTTGAGGTAACCAAGGGTTATACTGCCTGGTTGGTCCTGATCTTTTCGGTGGTGGGAGTCTTTGCCTTACTGCTGGCCTACCCAATGCGGCAAGACCCAGATGAACGCTGGGTGTCCGTATGGGATCGGCTCTATTTCTGGTTGATGATCCCGCTGATTGGTTTACTGATTTATGCAGTCTATATCCGTGTGGATAATTATGGCTACACTGCCAACCGGGTGGTGCTGATTTATTTGATCATTTGGCTAGGGGTCCTAACTGCCTACATGCTAACCAATAGAAAGTGGGGTATTTTCTTTGTGCCTGCCTCCTTGTTGGTCCTAACAGCGCTATCAATGGTAGGGCCATTGAGCTCGGCACGGTTGGCGGTTAACTGGCATATTGATCACCTACTAGGGTTAATGGATGAACACAAGTTGGTGCCGAATAAACGATTTGGAGATGCATTGCCGGATTCGGTTACTGCGGAGCTACACACTAGTATTTCGTACATCACGATACAAGGATACCAAAACGAGATTATGCCTCCGTTTGTCCAGCTTGCAGCCAAGGATAGCACACCCTACCTAGTCCAGAAGGCCATACTTAATCAACTCAAGCTAAAGGATATTGATGATCTTAGGATAAAGACCGATGATTATCACAACATAGAGGCCGACCTCAGCAATGGATATTCGCCAATGAGGCCTAGTAAGTTTATTCTTGAATTGAG